>NZ_JACFQO010000008.1:0-4721 GCF_016101375.1 Bifidobacterium sp. W8110 | reverse complement strand
CCGACCTATTAACAACCACCCAACACGCTTACAGCCACAAGGCCAAACCCCCAACATAAACAACGCGTTTAGTTCCTATAGCCCAGAATCTCTGAAGTGGGTGTCACTGCTCCAGGAAATCGGTGCAGACGCAGTCGTTAATATCATTCAGAATGGAAGCCACGGGGGAGGATCAGGTAAGTATAGACGCTGGGAAAAGTTTGCTATGCAAACGGCTTGGTGTCTTGACATCATTGGATGCAGCAATTGAAGGTCCATCTCTACTCAAAGGAAAGTTGCCATCTTAAAAGGCGACGTATGGGTACTTAGCTATCAAAGGCAATGAGCAAGTTATTAATATTCAAGAAGCGAGTTAAAACAGAAGTTGACACTGAACCGGGTTCTGATAATATTACTACAAAGCATAGTCCGCAACGATGGGAGACGCAATGATTGGGGAAGCTGTATACATGCGGGCGACGCACCCAGGATCTCCTTTCTTTGTCGATAGCCGTAGTCTCATGGCACATGCCGAAGAGTCATGGGATCCTGAACCTGACTGTCCGATAGGATGGGCTTCAAATAAATCCGTAGTATGGACATATATGCAGCCGACTGCTTGCATAATGAGGACCCACGGATGGAAAATTCATGTGACGGCTTCCCTTGACAATGCACAATCAGTTTTAGAAAAAGTTTCTAAAATCTGTATTTCAGAGCATGTTATGTTCAAATATCTCAGGGATAAACAACAGTACCGATCCTCCAATACCAAATATGCAGGACGCAGCTCTAGTGGAAAATTCATAACCATATATCCCTTTTCTGATGAGCATCTTGAAAGATTAACCCTCAAACTAGAGGAAGCAATAGGCGGTGAACCAGGACCTTATATCCTCAGTGATTTAAGGTACAATAACGGACCTATCTTTTTCAGATATGGGGCGTTTGTTTCAATAGAAATGTCCGATGCGGAAGGTGAGAAGATAAGTCTCATTCCCGACGCTGACGGAGTGTTGAAAGAGGACATATGCACCAGTTACAGCGATACGAGCAACGTGTTGTGTTGGTAAATAGGAATATCGCCCCATGACAGCGTTTATTTCAGTACTCGTTGTCGTGGGGCTTTATAATCGCATGAGGTCTGGCGATACTCTGATCTCAGTACCATGAAGGTTAATATTATGCGTGATGGTGTGGTAGTAGCTGAACAGCTAAGTAAGAATTTCGTCTCGGGTGACGGGACTCCCACTGTGGTGTTCAATGATCTTTCTTTTGTTGCTGCTGGTGGTGCCATGACCGCAATTACAGGGCCCTCTGGATGTGGTAAGAGCACCTTGCTATATTGCCTTTCTGGTCTTGAACAGCCATCTCAAGGAAATGTGTGGGTGCTGGGTGAGGAACTAACTAAGAAGAACCAGCGTAACTTGGCTTTGTTTCGCAGATCGCATATCGGGTTTGTGTTTCAGTCCTACAATCTTGTCCCGTCCATGACCGTTCGTGACAATATCCTGCTCCCCTTGACTCTCAGCCATCGCAAGGTCGATCAAGGAAGCATCGATGCCCTCATGGATAAGTTCCACTTGAGCGGGCACGACAATGACGCAGCTAGTTCGCTCTCAGGTGGTGAGCAGCAGCGGGTATCCTTGATTCGCACCTTGGTCGCGGATCCCGATGTTGTGTTCGCCGATGAGCCGACAGGTGCTCTTGACCAGAAGTCCGGACAGTTGGTTTTCTCGCAGTTGCGGGACTTCTCCCATCGACCCGGTAAATGCGTGGTCGTGGTCACACACGATCTCCGCCTGGCCCGGCAATGCGACGTCGTATACACCATGAGTGATGGCGGATTTGTCGCATCAGGGAATGTGGAAGAGCAAGCGTAGTTATTGCCCTGATTCTGTATGGCGATGCGGCGTGAAAGGTGTAAGTCATGAAGTGGGCGTTGAATGATCTGAAAGCCAATAGAGGAATCTGGGCCGGTGTGTTTCTTGTGCTTGTGGTCACGCAGACGATTCTGTGCGCCATGAGTGTATGCAAGGGAATCAATGATCTCAAACATGATTCCCCGGGGGAAGTGGGTGTGGTATCTCACCATCTCAGCACTAACGTGGACTCGGTCTACCAGATAGCAATGGTCCTGGGTTGCCTGGTCATTATGGTGACGATTCAGGCTTCCATAAGGCAGCGGCGGAAGGGACTTGCATTGTTGTCCCTGCTTGGTGCCACACCTAGGCAGGTGCTGACCCTCACCATGGTGCAGGTGTTCGTGCTGACTCTGATCTCCTCCATCGTTGGTATGGCGCTGGCGCCAATTCTTGCCCCACGGATTCTAAAGTTCCAGTTGGAGGCCGTGCTGTTACCGCCGCTTATCACTTTTACTTGGCAGGGTTTCTTAGACTTTGCTTTGAGGGGGCTTGCAGTCGGTTTCATTGTGGCTTTGTTGGGTGCTCTCTTTACTCTGCGTGCTTTGAGGAAAGTGCTTCCGGTTGAGCTGCTGAGAGGTTCAGGAACTGAGGAAGTCCACGTCACGAGAGCTGGGCGCGGTCTGAGGAGATTCCTTATTATCGGTGGTTTCATCGCCCTGCTGGCACCGGCTGTCGCTGCCGTCATCCTGGTGTTGAACGACCCCAAAACTCTGAGTAAGACCCAATTGGGCATCATCATGCAACCCATGTCATTAGGCCCGATCATCGCGATACTGCTGTTTCTGGTCGCTCTGGCCTATTCTGGAGGACCCATCATCCAATGGGCCACCAAAACATGGACGAATCTGGTTCCTGTGCAATCCGATGTCTGGAAGATCGCACGGGCACAAGCCATTGTGAGAAGTCGCGGGAAGGCATTCGGCTCCACCATCATCTCACTGACTGCTTGCCTGTTCCTGCTCGGTGGATTGTTAATCACAGGTCAAACCAGTACTGCTGCCATAAGTGGCTTTCCCCAGTTGAAAGACATGGGATCAGCCACACCGATAGAGCTTATGTCCAGCCTGTGGTCGGCCTTGCTCATTGCTGTAATCGGTGCGGTCGCCAGTTTCGCCATCTCTGCCAAGGAACGCAACCTTGATCTGGCCCTTATCTCCATCGCGGGCGCTGTGCCCGGACAGCTACTTGCCATATCGGCCTTGGATGGTTTCATCCTCGTGACCACCGGTATCCTTATCTCTGCGGGGGCCACCTTGCTCGTCGGAGTTTTCACCGCTGTGACATTCCTCCCTCTTTCCAAGAATCTCTTTGTAGTGGTCTTCCCCTGGAAGTTCTTCATTATCCTTGCTGTGCCCATTATCGCCGCGGGAACACTTTCCACATTTTTCTCTGCACGTTCTAGTTTGAAGCGATCGGCAATTGAAACCGTCCAAACAGCCATAGGCGAATAGCGGAAATCATGTCAACTATGCAAACTCAGCAACGTCAAAAAACCACAATTTTTAATGTATTCAGACTATTGAAACCGCACACAGCTATCACTGTTGTTGTGATGTCTGTGGGTATAGTGTCTTCAGGTCTGGCGTTACTACAACCTCTGTGTGTCAATTATCTTCTACACGCCATAGAACAGAGTCAGAAGTTGGTGAGACCAATTGCAGTCTTGGCGCTTTTGTTTGTAGCAGGCATCGTCCTGGATGGTTTGGGATCCAATATGGCAAACCGCCTTGCGGCGAAAATAGTTTTCGATAAACGTAGCAATCTCATTACCTGTATCCTCGGCCTGCCGGTACAAGAGTATGATAAGAGGGAGTCGGGTGACTATGTCTCAACTGTCATCTCAGATACTAATGAGTTACGCTCAGCCCTGTCATCAGACTTCTTTAAAGTGGCCGCGAATCTGTTAACAGCTTGCGGATCAGCTGTCGCTATGCTGTTCATTGATACCAGACTCTTTGCCGTGGCACTTATAACTTCGTGCACATCCATTCTGTTGATGATTGCTGCTTCTTCTCGTCTGCAGGCCTATACCGAACTGGTACAAGCTAAGACAGCAAGACTGTCTAATGCCATACTGCGATCATTAGCTGGAATTCGCACAATTAAGGCCTTTATGGCAACAGTGCCTGAAACGAAAAGAGTAGTCGGTACCGCAGAAGAAGTGTATCGGGCAACAGTAAAAGTGGCCAACAAGGAAACAATCATTCGGTCCATTGTGAACTGCGCCATACAGCTGACCTTACTAATCGTTTTTTCCTTTGGCGGCGCGGAAATAGCGAAAGGGGATCTTGATATTTCTAATTTCATCTCCTTTTCAATGTATTTGACTATGGTTGTTTCTTCGCTAAGCTCCTTTTCCTCATCTATAACCACGGCTTTCAAAGCTTTAGGACCACTCAGGAGAATAGAAGACATTGAATCTTTGCGCGATAAAAGCGAAACCGTAAGTTCGAGCAATATGCTTTCCCCAGATGGGCATTCCTCGTTTGATACAGCCAACATTACGCTGGAGTTCAAAGATGTATGCTTTTCTTACAATACAGCGGACAAAGATGATGAACGAAATACCACTCTGCAGAACATTAGTTTTAGCGCAGTCCCACACCAAAGAACCGTCATCGTGGGCTCGTCGGGTTCAGGTAAAACTACGCTGCTTTCCCTATTGGAGGCTTTTTATAGGCCGGATTCGGGGCATATCCTATACAACAATGTTGACTCAACTGATTTAAATGGGCCTATAGGAACTAAACGCGTTGTTTTAGGTTCTGTGTGTGGGTTTGGTTGTGTGTTGGTCAGAGTGTGGTGTTGGGGTATCTG
>NZ_JACFQO010000013.1:0-421 GCF_016101375.1 Bifidobacterium sp. W8110 | reverse complement strand
GAAACAACAGCAATGGCCGGCTCGGCGACGGGACGACCACCGAACGGCATACGCCTGTCAGGGTGAACAAGCCTGACCGCAACACATACCCGGACCTACCCAAGGATTTCACCTACGTACAAATCAGCGCCGGAAACGATTCTTCCCTGGCCGTGGGCAGCGACGGCAACGCCTACGCCTGGGGATACAACGACTCTGGCAAGCTCGGCGACGGGACGACCACCCCCCGGTATACGCCGGTCAGGGTGAAGACGCCTGACCGCAACACGTACCCGGACCTACCCAAGGATTTCACCTACGTGCAAATCAGCGCCGGATGGGAGCATTCGCTGGCCGTGGGCAGCGACGGCAACGCCTACGCCTGGGGAAACAACAGCAATGGCCGGCTCGGCGACGGGACGACCACCGAACGGCATACGCC
>NZ_JACFQO010000007.1:0-6601 GCF_016101375.1 Bifidobacterium sp. W8110 | reverse complement strand
CGGTCCTGGTGACAGGCCAGCAGCCGTCTCCCAATACGGCGACTACCACGACCAGCAAGGCGGCCCAAGTCAGTAAGTATTCCGCCTTCAACTTGCCCAAACAGCCGGATAATCCCAATGAGATGTTTGCCACTGACAAGAACGGCCAGCCTATGCCTGCCCAGAAGGCTGATGGCGGGATTGATTTCAAGGAGGCCAAGGAGAAGCAGGACCTTGACGGTTATTTCAAGATGGTCACCTGGCCTGTCACCACGAACCGGGATGGCAGCGCTTGTACCGTCAGCCCTGAAGTGTACAACCCTGATCAGAAGGGCCTCGTCGGAATCCGTGACGGCATGAACAGCTCAGATATAGAACGAAATATTTCAGCGGGCTGGACGATCAACAGTGCCTTCTATAAGTATGATGTGCCTCGCCCCGATGATCCAACGATTACGAAGATCGAAAATGACGCCGACAGCGCTTTGGATGCTTCGGGCAGTGTGTATACGTCGAAGCTTGATCCGGTGATCAGTGGTGAGTGCACGCCTTCCAAGGATCCTGCGCGCCCCAACAAGGTTGTTCTCTACGGGGAGGATCCTGCCAATCCGATTGCGGAGGGGCAGGGCGCGAATGGCGATGACCTGGTGAAAGCCGCGGACACGTGGGGGTTCTGGTTGGGTGAAGTTGAGTGCAAGGTCGATCCTAAGAGCAAGCAGGGAGGGTCCTGGCAGATACAGGACACCAACAAGCAATATCCGTCGCCGGATCCAGGCAACAAGTACAGCGGCTACAGGCGGTACCATGCCTGGGTGATCGAGTCTATCTCCGGATTCGGCTTGACCTCCTACTTCTCGAATATCGGCACTGCCTATTTCGTCTCCGCGGAGAACGTGCCGGATGCGAGCAAGTTCTCGCTGACGGTGCCCCATACGGTCAACGGGAGCCTGCCGGCGGACTCGGTCGTCGTGTTCAAGGGTGAAGTGTCTCCTGTATATACTGCCTGGTCCTCGGGAGCACTAGGGATGACGGATTCAAGGATGACTGTTTCGATGAAGCAGAAGACAGCCTCGGACTGGACCAGCCTGCTGACTACTCCGGCCAACACCTTCCTACGGGACGCGGCGGCTGGCACCACGTCTTCCGCCGAAGATTCCGCGACGGGCTTTACGCTGGGCCTGAACAAGATAGCAGCTTCCACCTGGTCCTGGACGCTGAACATCCCTGCCGACAAATTCAGCGGTTACAACGGCAATGACGAGACACAGATGTATGATTTCCGCGTTGAAATGGTCAATCCGATGAACATCCGTTCAGAGCCGGCGTCCATCGAGCGGAAGGTCGACATGACACCCACCACGCTGGTCCTGGAACGGTACGACGTCTTCCAGGTGGCAGGGAAAGCCTACAAGTATGTGGACGGGGATACGAAGGTTCCCGAGGCCAAGGGGACTATGGTGCATATAGCCTGGCCCGGCGGCAGCGGCACGGATGTCGTTGTGGGGGACGAAGGTTCGTGGCAGGCGACTCCGCCTGAGGGGATCAACCAGGGGCAGTTCTCTGCTCAGGTGCATTCCGATGATGCCGAGGGCCCTGATGCCCAAGGCAGGTTCCAGGGCGGGAATCAGTCGGCCCCGGTGTCGCACACGCTGGAGTTCCGGCCTTCCAACTCGGCTTTGCCTCTGACCGGCGGATGGCCGCTTTCGGTGCTCAAGATCATGCTGCTGATGGCCCTGGGCCTGGCTGGCTTCGTGGCTTGTCTGAGGAACAAGCAGGAAAGCCGGCACTGAACCAGGACATAAGACAGGTCCCCCCACCCCACGGAGTTGAGAGGATGGGTGGGGTCCTGCCGTTGCCCAACCGACCTCATTACCCATGCAGACAGTCCTTAGTCAAGATGGTGGACGGCCGCGAAACACCCTATCTGAATCCCAGATCACGCTTTCAGCCTCGGTACTCTTAAAGCATGTAAGGGGAAGAGAAGATGCCATAAATAAGGATGTAGCACTTGTGCTCTAGGGTTTCGTGGCCTGCACCGGGGACCAATCAAGCGTGCAGTCCATCTGATTCTGGAGATGGTTGCATTGAGGTGTGGGGGTAACGTGTTGAACCGATTGCAAGAACAGGGCAATAAGGGTCCACGGCATGTGGATCGCCCCATAGTTGCTCTTTTGATAACCCTTCTGGCGACCCTGGCCATGGTTGTTCCGCTCGGGCTCAGCGCTCTGTCGGCAAACCAAGCCAATGCCATCGCTGGTCAAGGCGAGACAGCTAGCAGGAAGCCGCTGCTCTATAAGATGCTTGGTTACAACGACAAGATTGATTCCTGGCAGGATGAGCTGCGCATGGATTTTATCCTGCGCGTGAGACATAACGATTTCAATCCTAATTGCGCCAATGCTACCAACGGTGCCGATACTCAGGGCACTTGTAATTTATCCTTTGTCTATCCGTTCTGGGGTTCGCAGAATCGAACCTGGTATCGCAGGATAAAGTATTTGAACACTATAGCTTCAGCATCGTCTACGAGTAAGCCTTGGTCTGGAGCCTACAAGTGGGCGCAAAATAGAGAAGAATACTTCACAGTACATAAGATAATAAACTCTGGTTTATATGACTACCTTGCTATTTCCCTTGAAGGCGATTTGAACCTCAGGGATAATTCCTCTAATCCTTCATACTATAAAGCTGGTGGTACAAGCGAGCCCTTAAATGTGTTCGCGGTCGTTGGCCAACAGCAGGGAGCGCTGTCGTGTGGTAGTCCCGGTTCTCCGTGGAATTGGAATTCCGGAGTTGATGAGTGTGGCAGTTTCGATTCTAAAACCATGATTAATGCGCCGGATAGAACATCCAATATTACCGAATCTTTAACGGCGAACGGTAAGAACTTCAAGCTGTATATGGGGGACTGCCTGGGCTCGGATGCTAATCTTCAATGCAGCGGACCGTACTCCTGGATCGGATGGGATGACCGGCCGAAGCTCTATGGTGGGAATCAGGCTAACTGGGGCATGGTGACCGATTATGGTTTTCCTGCCTATTCTGACGTTGGTAATGGAAACGTTGTTGGAAATGTCAACGGTACTCAACCCGGGGTGGCTCCGGCCCGCTCTTTCTTCGTGTACTGGGAAAATCCTCGTGGAGGCAATATAGGCAAGGGTATATGCTCCGAGACCACCTCATATTACTATCAATGGGTAGGTCTCAAAAACAACACCCAATGGGTGCCTGTCGATGATCTGACTCCTGAGCCGATCTTGGTGGAGGGTCAGAAGCCAAGCCCGAACACACTGACATCCACTTATTGGACCCAAGGAATAGTCGACGATAATGCGGCGTTCAATTTGCCTAAAAAACCGAGTAATTCCAATGAGATGTTTGCCACGGACAGGAACGGCCAGCCTATGCCCGCTCAGAATGCTGATGGCTCCATTGACTTCAGGAAGGCCAAGGAAGACCAGGATCTTGACGGCTACTTCAAGATGGTCACCTGGCCTGTGACCAAGAATTTGAATGACACCGGCACCGACAACAACTGCAATGTCAATCCCGAAGTATACAACCCCATGCGCAAAGGTCTTGTGGGTATCGATGATGGCATGTCTGACGCGAAGAAAGATGAGAACCTGAGTGCAGGCTGGACTATCGATACTGCCTTCTATAAGTATGATGTGCCTCGTCCCGATGATCCGACCATCACCAACATTCAGAATGACACCGATGGCTCCTTGAATGCCTCGGGAAGCGTCTATACCGGCAAGCTTGATCCGGTGGTCAGCGGCGAGTGCACTCCCTCCAAAGACGACACGCATCCCAACACGGTTACTCTGTTCGGCGAGGATCCCGGCAATCCTTTCACGGAGGAGCAGAGCAAGAGCAGTGACGACCTGGTGAAAAGCTCGGACTCCTGGGGGTTCAAGCTGGGAGAAACGGTGTGCAAGGTCGATCCCAAGAGCAGGCAGGGAGGGTCCTGGCAGATACAGGACACCAATAAGCAGTATCCATCGCCGGATCCCGGCAACAAGTACAACGGGTACAGGCGTTATCATGCCTGGGTGACCGAGTCCGCCTCCGGGTTCGGCCTGACCTCCTTCTTCTCGAATATAGGAACAGCCTATTTCGTCTCCAACGAGAATGCTCCGGATGGCAAGCTCTCCGTCACAGTGCCCCATACGAAAAACGGGATTCTACCGGCAAACTCGGTCGTCACCTTCCAGGGCTCGGTTTCGCCTATATATACGGCCTGGTCCTCGGGAGGGCTGGGGATGACTGATTCCAGGATGGCCATTTCCATGAAACAGAACACTGCCTCGGACTGGACCAGTCTGGTGACCACTCCGGCCAACACCTTCCAGAGGGATGCGGCGGTCAATACCACGTCGCCTTCCGTCGCTGACCCCACATCGGGCTCTGTGCTCAAGGTCGTCAAGACGGCGGCTTCCACCTGGTCCTGGACCTTGACGATACCTGCTGGCAGATTCACCGGCTACAACGGTGACGATGAGACAGAGAAATATACTTTCCAGGTTAAGATGATCAACCCTCTGAATGTCCCTTCGGATCCGGTTTCCACCAACCGGACGGTTGATATGACGCCGACCACGCTGAGCTTGGAACGGTACGACGTCTTCCAGGTGGCGGGCAAGGCATATAAGTATGTCAATGGCAACACGAGGGTTCCTGAGACTAAAGGGACTCTGGTCCATATAACCTGGCCCGACAACAGCAGCACCGATGTCGCCGTGGGAGACCAGGGTTCATGGCAGGCGACTCCGCCTGAGGGGATAAACCAGGGACAATTCACCGCTCAGGTTTCTTCCGATGATGCCGAAAGCGTTGATCCTCAAAGTGGCAACTTCCAGGGAGGAAACGAGTCGGCTGCGGTGTCGCATGCGCTGGAATTCCGGCCCTCCAACTCATCCCTGCCCTTCGCTGGAGGATGGCCGCTTTCCGTGCTCAAGATCCTGTTGATGCTGATACTGGGTCTGGCCGGCTTTGTGGCCTGCCTGAGGAACAGGCAGGAGAGCCGATACTGATTCTCCGGCGGGCATAAGGCAGGGTCTGTGCTCATCTCCAAGGAATTTGGGGGTGAGGGCAGGCCCTGCTTGTGTTGCCTGTGCGAGATGGGACTCGAGCCTAGACGTCTGAAGGCCACTGGTGGAAGAGTCGCTTGACAGAAGCGAATTGTCGACTTTTCCATGACAAAGTGGCCTCCACCTCCAACTCAAACCAGTAAGATGAAGACCATAAACGGTCGCGCAAGACCGGTCGTGACACACCCTATCGGAATCCCGGATAATGCTTGCAATTCCAGTGCTCGTGGAGCATGTATGGAAAAAGCGAAGATGCCATTTTTTTATCGCTATGATAGAGTCGAAGCAATTGGGGACAGATTAAAAGAGCAAAGTTTAGCCGCTCTTAAGCATAATTGTAACTTGATTTGGGGGTATTGTATTGAAGCGTTTGCAAGAACGGATCGCCAAGGGTTCGCAGCATGCGAGCCGTCCGATCATCGCCGTTCTGGTAACCCTTCTGGCGACGCTGGCCATGGTTGTTCCGCTTGGGCTGAGCGCCCTTTCGGCCAATCGGGCCAATGCCGTCGATGGACAGGACGAAACAGCCAGCAGAAAACCCCTGCTCTATAGGATGATGGCCTTCAACGACAGGATCGATGCCTACCAGGATGAGCTGCGCATGGACTTCATCCTGCGCGTAAAGCACAATGAGTTTAAGCCGGATTGCGTCGGTGTTGGTGGGACTGACACCAAAAATCCGTCACAATGCAATCTATCTTTCATATATCAGTTTGTTGGTTCTGAAAATCCTGACTATTACAGACGCGTGCGGTATATGAACACTATTACCCCGGATGATTACGTAGACAGCAATAAAAATGCCAACGCTTATGATGGCGCCCTAGCCTGGGCCAGGAATCAGGATGAGTTCTTCACCGTTCACAAGATAATCAATTCTGGTTTGTATGACTACCTGACCATATCCATTGAGGGTGATATGAACATTAAGGATAAGTCTCCAGATCCCGCAAAATTTGCGGTTGGCGGTCACCCCGAGCCCTTGAATGTCTTTGCCATCGTTGGTGACCAGAATACCGCCCTGTCTTGCGGCAATTCTTCCTGGTCCTGGACTACCGATAACTGCAAAAATTTTGATCCGGCTTCCATGAGTGATTTACAGGCTCAGGATAGATATTCAAATATCACAGCGAGCATGTCCCAGGATAAACAGATGAAAGTGTATATGGGTTACTGCTTGGACAGCAAAGAGGATATGAAGTGCAGTGGCCCGTATTCCTGGGTCGGTTGGGACTACAATCCAAATCTCTACCAAAACAATCAGGCTAACTGGGGCATGGTAACCGACTACGGTTTTCCTGATTATAAGAGCAATGTTACTGGGCCAATCGCCGGCACTGCTCCGGGAACAGCTCCGGCACGGTCGTTCTTCGTGTACTGGCTGAATCCGCGTGGCAGTACAAATGACAATCCTGATGGCATATGTTCTGAGACCAATTCGTATTATTACCAGTGGGTGGCTCTGAAGGATAGCGAGTGGGTGCCTGTCGATGAGCTGACCCCTGAGCCGGTCCTGGTGACAGGCCAGC
>NZ_JACFQO010000012.1:0-441 GCF_016101375.1 Bifidobacterium sp. W8110 | reverse complement strand
TCCCCAGGCGTAGGCGTATCCATCGTTGCCCACGGCCAGCGAATGAGAGTATCCGGCGCTCACCTGTGTGGCTTGCAGTCCTTTGCTCTCGTCATCAGGGTTGGCGGGGTCGCGCACGTGCACAGGAACAGGATTCGCGTTAGTGCTGCTGGTCTTCCCGTTGCCGAGTTGGCCGTTTTTGCTGTATCCCCAGGCGTAGGCGTATCCGTCAGTCCCGATGGCCAGCGAATGCCGCCATCCGGCGCTCACCTGGGTGGCTTTCAGCCCTTTGCTTACGTCAGCGGGGTCGCGCACGTGCACGGGAACATCAGACAAATCGTCGCTGGTGTTGTTGCCAAGCTTGCCATATTCGTTGTATCCCCAGGCGTAGGCGTATCCATCGTTGCCCACGGCCAGCGAATGAGAGTATCCGGCGCTCACCTGTGTGGCTTGCAGTCCTTT
>NZ_JACFQO010000006.1:0-77895 GCF_016101375.1 Bifidobacterium sp. W8110 | reverse complement strand
TGCCGAGCCAGACGTCGCCGCCCAGCCCCAGCCGTCCGACGATGTTCTCGGTGCCGAAGGGGAAGAGCAGCCGGCCGGGGCCCTCCGCAGGAGCCAGGGCATCGGCGGGAAGGGATTTGACGCCCCAGATCTCGATCCTCATCCGGTTTATCTCTATAATATTGATTGCCTACTATCGATGGCACATGACAGAGTTCTCCAGCGCCGTTGGATGGCTTCTCATCGCATTAGGGACACTCATATTCGGAGCAGCTTCAATAGCTTGTGATTTCCTCTACTACAAGACAGGCGCGTCATTCTACCAATCACGGATCGGATATCTGGGCGGCGACTGCAAACTGCCGACAATCATAATCGGATTCGGAGCATTGATTATCGCCTCACATCAGCATTTTGTCAGTGCGGCAATCAACTATATAGCAGGAAGCACCCTCGCGGTATATCTCATACATGATTATCCCACGACAAGAACACTGCTGGCATCTGTTTTTAATATTGCTAAGTTCTATGACAGCGGTTGGGCTGTTCTCTTGTCTGTCGGCATCGCCCTTTTGATATTCCTGGCCTGCATTTGCATTGACATTCCCAGGCGCGCAATTTGGAGGGTCCGACTCGATAAACAACCGGGAAAGCTCTTTGAAGTGGCTTACACGCAGCTGGAGAAGGTCGGACGGCGCTTAAACCTGCTTTCTCAAGGTTTATCAGGTAACACGGTCAAAGCCGTATGATGCGCGTATCCGGCGGCACTCCGAAGGTTCGCTGCGAAAGGCGACGCAAGCAATTCTCTCCATCACGACAAAGGTATAGGATTTACTCTTATGTACAGAGTCTGCTTGATCCTTCCCGGATTGCTGCCAGTACCGGCCACCCAGGGAGGGGCCGTAGAAACTCTCGTGACCACCCTCATCAAACAGAATGAGGTCTTCCGAGAACTTGACCTGTACGTCGTCACCAGTTTCGACGATGAGTCAAAACGTCTTGCCGCCTCCTTCCGCAACACGCACTTCATCTTCGTGCCGACACCCAGCCGCACCCTCTCCAAAATGTTCCATCGTGCCGAAGTGTTGGGGAAGCTGACCAATACACTCCCACAGAAGTATCAGATCAGTGATCTATTCCATATGCGCGCCTTGCGGATGATCAAAGACATAGCTTTCGATGCAGTGGTATTCGAAGGCGGGACCCCCTGGGGATATCCAGCATTACGATTCCTTTACAAGGACCGCTTGTACCTGCATGTCCATTTTTGTGCCGACCATATCATCGAAGGTTCACAATACAAGCGCATTATAGCTGTCAGCAATTACGCGGCTCAGGCTTGGAAGCACTACTCGACCCGTCACGACCAGGATGTCCGTGTGGTCCTGAACGGAATTGAGGCCAAGACGCTTGACAGTTGCGAAGCACGCGATGCCGGCTCTGCCATAAGGGCGAAACTGGGTTTCGCACCAACGGATTTCGTCGTTCTCTGCAGCGGACGAATCATACCGGTCAAGGGCCTTCTGGAATTGACCCGTGCAGTTTCCTTGACCGACGACAGGAGCATCAAACTGCTGATCATCGGCAGTCCCGATTTCGGTCCTTCGTCCGACACTGAATATTCTCATCAGGTTCAGTCGGCAGTCGAACACCTGGGAAGGCGCGCAAAGTACCTGGGTTATGTCCCCCACGATAAGGTCGTAGATTATCAGTATGCCGCTGACGTACAGGTGGTTCCATCGCTTTGGGAAGATGCGGCTCCACTGTCTTGTGTTGAAGCGATGGCGGCGGGCTTGCCGCTCATCGTCACGAAATCCGGGGGCATGCAGGAATATACGCAACCTGAATGTGCAATCACGGTGGAGAAAGACGGCGACTTGCCAAAGTCCCTTGCGCACGCCATCGCTAACCTTAAGCGACACACTAAAATGCTACTTTCTATGAGTAAGGCAGGCCGGCTCGTATATAGAAGATATACACCTGAGAACTTTTATCACACCTTCGTCAAAGCCATGAAATGGCGAATTTCGCTCCCCTTGTCCTGATTATGATTGCGGCCTCCAATGAAGGATAAACAGCTTTTAATTAATCTGATTTCCAGTCTCATCAACTTCGCCGTTAACATCGGGATTGGATTTATACTCTCCAGTTATATAGTTTCACATGTAGGCACTGAAGCCTATGGTTTTATAGGTCTCGCCAACAATATGATCAACTATGCTTCTTTCTTGACCATAGCTCTGAATTCCGTTGCGGGACGGTTCATTACCGTCGCCTACCACCAGGGGCAGAGGGAGGAAGCCGACAAGTACTTTTCCTCAACATTAGCGGCCAACTTCATACTCTCGGCAATACTAAGTGCAGTTGCAATCCCTCTCATATGGAAACTGGAAGTGCTGGTGAACATTTCCCCTGCACTAGTGAAAGACGTCAAGCTGCTGTTCGGATTCATATTCTTGAATTTCATAATAACAACGATGACAACTGTATTGAACGTAGCTACATTTGTGAAGAATCAACTTTATCTTTCAAGTTTAGCCAATATTGCTTATTCTCTCATGAGAGTCATGACCTTGTTCCTGTTGTACTCACTGCTCCCGGCCAGGGTCTTCTATGTCGGAGTGGCTACCTGTCTAGGCACAGTGGTGCTATCTTGGCTGAATTATCGATACACCAAACTACTCACCCCTGATTTACGATTCCGAACCAAGGAAGTATCTGCCGAAGCGACCAGACACATGCTCAGCTCCGGGATATGGAACAGCGTCATCAAGCTGCAGCAGATACTGTCGGACGGCCTTAGCTTACTCATCGCAAACTTGATGGTCAGCGCCCATTCAATGGGTCTACTGTCTATCGCCCAAGTTATCCCAAATGCTCTTTCAGGCATCATCAGTACGATAGCCAGCTTGACCTACCCGGAACTAACCCGGTTCTTCGCCCAAAAGAACAAGAATGCGATGATATCAGAGATAAAGGTAGGGATGAGAGTCAGTGGGCTCTTCACCAACATAATCGGCGTGGTGCTGGTCACAAGCGGTTACAGGCTGATCCAGTTATGGCAACCCAATCAAGACGATAAAACCATATACATACTGATGGTGCTGACCCTGAGCGGCTTTTCTCTTTCTGGTGTCGCCGCAACGCTGCAGAACATACCCCTCATCACCAATCATTTACGCGCTTATTCCCTTTGCTGGCTGCTATGCGGTGTTGTTTCCTCCCTGGGCTCGATCGCATTGGCCGCTTGGACCTCTTTAGGCGTCTACGCAATCGCCGCTGTCCCGCAAGCAACCGGGTTCTTGATGAACCTCCTGTTTGTCCCTATATATGCATCGAAGCTGCTTGGGATAAAATGGACCGCCTTCTATCCCATATATCTGCAGTACACCGTCGCCAGCATCATAGCGTGCTGCTGTTGTTCGGGCCTTCAGATCATATTGGGAAAACACGAGATGGGGTGGGCAACATATCTTGCCGCCTGCTTCCTTTATGCGTCCATTACCGCAGGCATTGATTTTTTCGTCCTTCTGGGGAAACAGGAACGCTCAAGGATGGCGGATATCATCAAACACTACACGGCAAAACTGCTGTAGATCCATACTACGGGCGACAAGCATGAAGGAAGAGGCATGAAAGACGGAATCACTCTGGTAACCGCTTATTTCCGGTAGGCAGGGGTCTATGGGGCCAAAGCGCACGAACCAATGACCAATACATGTATTACTTCTCCTGATGGGCAAAGCTCCAAAATGACTGATTGTATTCACCACTCCGATGTTGGCCGAACGCATCTGCTCTCTTCGCCAAACCCTTTCCCCATCCAGCACAATAGTGATAGCAATCGAAGATCCGCGAGAGTTCGACCCCGACATGTTGGATTTGATGGAACGAACAGGGAAGGCCTATTTGCCTTATGCTTTCTGCCAGGAGAAGGCCGAATTCAATAATGCTTTATACGACTACATCACGTACTGCAAGTTCTCCTGCCCTGAACGAGCCGCCACTTTGGCGAGTACAGAGCGGCTCGCATGGATTGATTTCGGATTCGACCATGGCGGCACATTCTACCAGGACGAATCATTCTTCGAGTCCACATGGTCATACTCAGGTTTTAAGAAGCCGGTTTCCCTCTTCAGTCTCAGTGAGCTTGATGACAGGCCGATTTCCCAACTTCTGCAGACCTCCGACACCTATATTCAGGGAGATTGTTTTACGTGCAAAACCTCCTTCGCTTCTCAGTTGAAGCAGGATGCGACCCAGCAATATCTGCATATTCTGAACTGCGGCTACATAGATGCCGACCAAGTCGTATTGCTCATGTGCCTGTGCATTGATCCTGAGCATTATGAAGCCTTGCCAAGTGACTGGTTCTCACAATTATTGGATTATAACGATGCGCAACAACCCAGGAAGGGGACTCTATACACCGACATTCCAGCACCAGGGTTTGCCGACAGGATGAGATGGCGGAAATCCTGTATCAGATATCTGTCTCAGGAATTCAAAAGGCTATCACGCCAAGTATCGCAATAATCAATCATCTTCCGTCACAGCTTTTACGGTAGCGAAGAACGGCAACCATCCTTGCATATCTGCGAGGGGAGAAAACAAGGCAGAAAGCTCTTTTCAGCTTCTGCCTCCACCCCATGCCGCAGGTGCCGATCCTCGCCATCACCGCTTTCGCTTGGTTTGAAACCATCCGAATAACCTCGGCCTGGGGCTGCTCAAGATCTTTGTTTTCTTTCTCCAGCAAGCAGATGGCAATGAATTGACTTATCAACGAGTCAAAGGTGCCGGCAATCGCTGCATCAATGTGTTCAGAATGATAGAAATCAAGACGTTCAGATAGCGCCACGGCAGCATCTGCAGTGCTTCGAAGAGTCTTCTGCTTCATGATGCTGCCCGCTCTTTGGACATAGTGATAGAGAATATCATTAGATACAGCGACTTTTTTACATTCAGAAGCTATCGCATGAAACACAAACTCATCTTCATGGAGCCTTCCTTCCGGGTAGGCGATGCCGTCCCATTTTTCCCTCCTATACAGTTTGTTCCAGGCAACGATGTCGCCCCAGTGATCTGGCCTCGCTGCGTCAATCATCAATTGGGTTCCTGTGACGACCCCGCTGCGGGGGAAAATCGGCCCCTCCGACAGCGCGTGACCTTCATCGTCTTCCTCCAAGAAAGCGCACATCGACATATCGGCTTCACCATGCGCAAGGGCACGATAAAGACACTCTATAAACGTCGGTTCAACATAGTCATCACTATCAACAAATGCTACATAATCGGTCTCGCAAGAAGCCAGTCCACGGTTACGTGCAGCCGATAACCCCTTATTCACCTGATGAATTACCTGTATACGGGTGTCTGTGTCACCCCACTGATCGCATAATTCGCCGGAACCGTCAGTTGAACCATCATCTACCAGAATGATGCTCAACTCCCTGTATGTTTGCGTTACAAGACTCTGTACACAACGGTCTAGGTAACTGCTTACCTGGTATACGGGTACGACAATCGTAATCACCGGCCGTCCTACCGTGTGAAAAGCGCCAGACTCGCCAGCTCGTTCAATTCTCAACCGTGCCGCCTCTTGCCTCATCATTGTGCACACGCTCCGATATCCGTGCTCCCGTCGCCAGCCACATGCATAGCTTATCCAAAACGCCAAAGATGATGTACCAAGAGGTCGTAAAGACGGTATCTGATCAGTAGCAGCTGAATCTTTCGTTTCAAAGTCGGTTTTATTTTCATCTGCCCGTGTGAAAGTGAAAACAAGCTGGTACGGATATGCGCCAACAGTTTCTCCGTTTCGTCATCTGTCCCGTCTCCGGCAAGGTTGTAGACGAACAGCAGCAAATCAATTCCATGCAATCTAAATTCCTGGTACAAACCCAGCCGCTTGGCATTCTCGGAGATCCGGCAGATCGCCCGATATCCGCCCTTTGCCTTTTCCAGGTTTTTACCCTGCCCAAGAGAATCATTCTGCCTTATGTTATATACATACAACTTGGCCTGGCAATATCGAACTACATTTGCTTTCGGAAGGAGCTCATTCAAGAATACTGCGTCTTCGAGAACATTAATATTTACAGGATACTTAACCCCTGCTTGGAGAAGGAATTCTCTATTATAGAGGAACAGCATCGAGTAATTGCCTAGTCTCCCCTCATATATGTAACGCAGACACTGGATGCCGCTTGTTTCCTTGACCGTAGGGAAAGCAGCAGGGATCACAACTGTCCTACTTGATTCGCCCTTCCCCTTTCGGACAATGAAATCGTAGCAGACCAAATCCGTTTTACCGGTGTCCGCTATTGCGACCAGCCGCTCCACTGCTTTCGGCAGTAGGACATCGTCGCTGTCGACAAAAAGCAGGTAACGTCCCTTGGCCGCGACGATACCGGCATTCCTTGCATACCCGGGACCGCTGTTTTCTTCATGGATGACGGAGATTTTGTCGAATGTCCCGGCATAGTCATCACATAACTCACCCGAGCCGTCAGTCGATCCATCATCGACCATCAGAATCTCGATGTCCTGGTAAGTCTGATTCATCAGACTCCTGACACAGGCATCCAAATATCCGACTACGTTATAGACCGGCACGATAATCGAGACCGCGGGAGTATCCATAGTTCTTCTTGCCTCACAAATCCATGGGACGTCAGCAATGCGCGATGGTCAGTATATATCCCTACCGTTGAAAGCGGCGACCCAGCTGCACAGCGTCATGAGATATGCCGCAGCCAGAATCCACCCGGTAAACCGAATTTTTGCTGTGATTGCAGAGACCTTCATTCTGAACCGAATCCCGTGGCATAGTATCTGGAAGTATATAATTCTATCCTTAGACCATGAGTGCGCTCGCCGCCGGTAAAGGAAAGAGGATTCATGAACAGGCATCCGGGGAGGGATACATCGCCTGCAAACGACATCACGGTGGCGGTTGTTTCACACAAATCCTATCCCGCACCCAACAAAAGCCCCTACCTCCCGCTTCACCTGGGTGCCGCCCTTCACCCTGATATTTTGGAAGATTGGGCGCAGGACAATACTGGCGCCAACATCTCCGAAAAGAACGGCGAATACTCGGAACTAACCGGATTATACTGGCTCTGGAAGAACTGCGGCTCACAATATCAAGGACTGGTTCATTACCGTAGATACCTTGGCAGCAAGAGCCTTGCCGGCAGGATGCCCACCAATCACTGGCAATCTCGAGTCGTGCAGGAAGACGAGTTGAGGGAATTATTCCAGTCGGTCGACATCATCCTCCCTCGAAAGCGGAATTACTTCATTGAAACCATATACTCGCACTATGCTCATACTTTTCCTGCCATACAACTCGATAAAACAAGGGAGATCATCGATTCGACATGGCATGGCTACCTTCCTGCCTTCGACCACGTGATGGCTTCGACTACGGCACATATGTTCAACATCTTCATTATGGAAAAGAAGAAACTCGATGATTACTGCTCCTGGCTGTTCCCCATCCTGGCCGAACTGGAAAATCACATCGATGACACTGGATATGACGCATTCAATCTCCGGTACCCCGGCAGAATCAGCGAAATGCTGCTTGACGTCTGGCTTTACACAAATGGCTATGGGTTTACTGAACTACCGATAATAAACTCTGAGCCTGTTAATTGGGTCAAAAAGGGAAGCAGCTTTCTACGGGCAAAATTCACCGGCAAAAAGTATGCATCGAGTTTCTAGGAAATCCGGGGATAAATCATGAGTCTTACAGGGCATGAAGACAGGGGATCCAAGCGAAAGAAAATCCTATATTATTCTGAAGGTTGGGGTGTCGGTGGCATCGAACGATTCATCATGAACACAGTCACCGCCTTGGACCCGGAACAATACGGATTTGATATTTTCTGCACGCATGACTGGAGTAGGCAATTCGATCGTCAGATCCGAGAGCATGGCGGTCATCGTTATGTCGTCTTTGAAGGGGAAAAGCCGGATCTCGTGACCAGACTGCGCCGAAGCTGCCAGGATTGGGCCAAACTACTGGACCGGAATCACTATGACATTGTGCATATCAACACCATGAATGGCATGGGCTTTGCCTATGCCCACATCGCGAGGAAGGCCGGCGTACCGGTCCGCATTGTACATTCGCACAACACCTCTCTCAGCTCAGGGCACACCATCGCGAAAAGAGCCGCACACGATTTGGGTTACCGCTTGTTTTCCGACGACGCAACCACGAACCTCGCCTGTTCCGAACCCGCTGGTGCATTCCTCTTCAGAAACAAACCATTCAAAGTCATCCACAACGGAGTCGACTCGGCCACATTCCGTTATGACAGTGAAATTAGAAGTGCAGCACGCAAGCAGCTCGGCGTAAATGACGGTACGATCCTATTTGGCTCCCACGGGCGTCTAAGCGAAGCGAAGAATCCGCTTTTCCAAGTAGCAGTACTGCAAGAGCTCAAGCGCCAAGGCCGGGATGCCTGTCTACTGCTCATCGGGGACGGCGAACTCCGCGAGAAGACGTTGGAAAACCTGAACAGCCTGGGGTTACAGGATTCTGCCATCATTCGCAAGAGCACGAGCCATCCGGAAATCTATCTCAACGCTCTAGACATATTCACGATACCCAGCAAATTTGAAGGATTCCCCACCAACAGCGTGGTCGAGGCCACGGCAACAGGCCTGCCGTGCCTCATTCCTGACAGCTTCAGGAATGAAGATACGATTCCCTTCACCAATTTCAAATATCTCCCACTGGATCCTCAGACATGGGCAACCACAATTAACACGCTTACCCGCATACAGAAGAACCGCCTGGACGGAACGGAACTGATTTATCGAATTGGATATGACAGAGGTCAAATAGTCCGGGAACTGGAAAAGCTGTATCACGGTGAATGAGAGCCCAAACAACAGAACACCGGAGTGGCTGGGACAACAGCCAAGAACCGTCTCCGAACAGTCTCGATTCACCGGTTGCCGGTGTGACGTATCACTAAAATCAGCGATCTTCTGGTCAGCTTCCAACAATTCCCTATTGGACGCATTATCCCTCACTCGTGGTCATGCAGTACCCAGATGCCTTGGGCCAGCTACTGAGTAAGATGGCACCAGATAGTCAATCAGGAGGGAGGAGGAATGATGCCTCGACTAATTAAACTGTTTGTGTCTCACGCCAAGACCTTCTCCCCAGGGTATGCGATTCTTGAAGTCCGCATATACATCGATATCCGTCTATCCGGTATGACGGGAAAAACCATCTCATCCCGCTTGCTCAGGAAAAAAACAGCCTATATCATGGCTTGGCTAGACAAGCAATTCAGTACTACCCTGAAGCGATATCAGGCCGTTAAACCCGCATCCAAAACCGCCCAGCCGAATGCTCCAATTTGGACCTGCTGGTGGCAAGGAGAAAAAAATGCACCGCCCACGGTCCAGGACTGCTGGGATAGCATAAGACGCCAAGCCCCCGACCATCCATTAATCATCCTGAATAGGCAAAATTATACGCAATATTGCACGTTTCCAGAAGAAATCCGTCACAAGTTCGATCTTGATCTGATTTCCCCACAGCTCATGAGTGATTACGTCAGGACGACCCTCCTAGCCCAACACGGTGGTCTCTGGGTGGATGCGACTATTTTTGCCGATAAACCCATTCCTGAACTCGTATTCAATCTTCCGATATTTAATGTCAAAGGAATCCGTGATGATTATCCTCTAGCCAACCGCGTAGCCGATGCCAAGGATTGGCAGGTTTATTTCATTGCCTCTCATCCACACTCAGCCACATATTCTTTCATTTCTGCTTGTCTTACACAATATTGGCTCCGATTCAGCACCCCCATAGATTATTACCTCACCTATTATCTGGCCAAACTTGCCCGGGAGAAACTGGCAGGGGCCCAAGCAGAATACAAAGAAATCCCGAATAACAACATGCAGGTGGAGATGCTCGAACCATACCTCCGGGACTGCGACTCAGAAATGAGGATAAGGTCAAGCGAATGGAGAGCAGATGACACATTCATTTACAAACTCTCTTGGAGGACAACATATCCGGCACGCAACTCCCAGGGCGCTGAATCATTATCAGCACAACTGCTAAGAGGAGAGTGTAGTTTATGCGATATCCAAGGCCAGCCATCATCCGGCAGCACGACGACTCAGCCAAGATCCAGTGACTGATCGTCCTAAAAGACATGAAACCGATCTTCCCACACAGGAATACTACATTGTTCCAACGATTCCGAGGCAAGGGCGAAAGCAAAAAAGGCGTTTCTTCCGTGACGGCTGTCTCAGCAGGCACCCTTGCAAGCGTCCTTGTGATTGTTTCCGCAATGATATTTGCCTATACGAAAATATGGGCACATCGAATCGGGTTTCAATCCTCTCATGATCCTTCATTAAATATGCTTGTAGAAATCTCTTTGGGGATTGTCGCTCTCTGCTCGCTTCTGAAATTCGCCATTTCATTCCATGACATCATGGATATCGGTGTCGTCAACATAGCAATTTATGTCATGCTGCTTTGCGTGGCTTTCCTTTTCTATAAAACAAAGAGTATCGGGACAGATTTTATTTTGGCAGGATTAATAGGATTTGTCTTGCACAAGGAAAAGCCCCGTCTGATTATCGAATCAACCTTCTATAGCTGCCTTGTACTATTTTCTTTCCAGCTGCTTGGATATGCCCTCGGTTTATTCCACGATAACGGTGTATGGACAAGTGCGGCACGGCCCTCTGCTCCCAGGCTTGCCTTCGGCTTCGGCTATCCTACTTACGTCTTTGCCTACTTCTTGCCCATTCTGATGGGAATTTACTATCTTGATAAAATCAAATTCCGAAAAATCACTGCTGCTTACTGCTTGGCCCTTCTTGTTATTGTCTTTTTGAAAACAGCCAGCAAGGCCCTTCTCATCCTGACCGCCTTGATGCTCTTCAACCCGATAGTGAAAGTCGGGCTGAAGAAAAGCAGGCTGGTCCGCCAACTCATGGTCCTGGCATACCCTCTCTTTGCCCTGCTGAGCATCTGTTCTGCCATATTCATGAGCAGAATACCGCCGCCAATAAGAGATTTGTTTTCCGGACGTTTCTGGTACTGGAATCAGTACTGGAAGGGCGGAGTGCGGATTTGGGGACCAACGCCACCCAACAATGACTTATTCTTCGTCCAACGATATGCCCTCGACAACGCCATATTGCATGCTCTCTTTATCGGCGGCATCATCGTCACCATCACAATAGGCGTGATGTACACAAAACTGATATACTCAGCCATCAAGGCATCGGATTATAAGCTTGCTGTACTTGTCCTCAACACCCTGGAGTTCGGCTTTACCGAAGCACTATTTTCCTTGGGCATCACCGCCATCATGCCCCTTCTTTACAGTGTGTTCTTGCAGAGAACGCCCGCATCACATCAGAACGGATCTACCGACATTGCTTTAACGCCAAGACATAGCACCTCTATATATAAGAGCGTCGGGAAGCCCAAGACATAATAGTACCTGTCGGCCACTGACATCGAGCCGCTGGAAATCCTCACTTTCACATGCAAAGCAGGGGTAGGGATGTTATACCAATGTCCTCTGAATCAGTAGAGACGGCATTGGGGCGGTAATCGTCGTTTCGCTTTTAGGACAGCTGAGGAGGATAGATGGGCGAAAGGGGCGAGCCGAAGACGGAAGGTGCGACTTCTCGGGTACGCCACGTTTCCTATTCCTCTTCGTCCATCCCTGTGGTCAAAAGCCCCAGCGGAAGCACCCAGCTCGCTAAAACCGGTGCACCATCCATCCTTGGCGGACCGACCCCTGCTTCCCCAAAGAGGCAACACTCCAACAACAAGACCGGCAAACCCCTGACCTTCACCAATTCTCCGTTCGATGATGGCTTAGGACCCCATCCCTAACTACGGCAGCTGAACCGGACACCCACATGGCAGTACCTGTACATAGCCCTGCTCCTCAGCGTTGACGTCGCTGCCATAGTTTGCTCCCTGCTCATCTGCGGGTCTTACCATCGATACGTCATGTCGGAGGGATACGGCCCTCAACACCCTCATCTTCAACGCAGCCCTGATGATGGTCATTTTCACCTCCTGCGCGTGGTCTGCATGCTGGATCTCCAATTGTCTCGAACATCAGTCATAGCCGCCCCGTGCTCGCCTGCGTCTTCGAGGGGGCGCCCGCTGGCTTATGAGACGGCTGCTGCATGCCTTGTTGAACGTCTGGGCGCACAGATCCTCATCGTCGCGGATGTCATCAGCAGAGAAGCCGACCTCGGGAGAACTACGAAGTTCCTGCCATTAACTCGACAGGAGCGCTTGCAAAATGGAACGAAATACTAACAGCCTATATGCGGATGCTCCAATATAATCGTGAATGCAACCTTTCTAAGATTAAAGAAAAGGCTATGATGCAAGACTGAACGCCGCACGAATGACGGATTTCTACTGCAGCTTAGTGAACTAAGATAGTTATTTTCCAACTTGTGGTTAATTAAACACAAGTTGCTGTAAACTAATGACGTACATATATCAGCAACCGGTATATCATTTGTCTATGTTTGGGAAGGTGTAGCGATTGAACAGCGTTGCTCAAGATCCCGGCAATGATGCGGTCCAAGCGGAATCCGACAGTAGTGTAGCTTATAGCTATGGTCGTAGTCCCATATCCAATCCCGAAGTAGTTACCGATTCTTTGCCATTAGAGACAGCACCCACACAGGCACTTCGCTTCATCAACCAGCAGTTCGACTCAACAGACAATACCAATTCCATTATCCAGCAACTTCGCCGAACCCCACATTGGCGATATTGGTTCGTGGCTTTCCTCATTGCGGTAGACGTAGCTGTCATGTCAGTTTCACTTATGGTCAGTTTTCTAGTTAAGCCACTATCTTTGAAGACCATAGAAAACTATATACCTGCCTTCTACTTTGGACTAATCCAATGCCTGATATGGTTATTCAGCCTGTTGATTTGCGGAACCTACCACCGACATGTCATGTCAGAAGGTTACGGCCTTTACACCAAAATTTTTAACGCCGCTCTATTGGACATGGTAATAACCAGTTGCCTGGTATATATGCTCCATATGAATCTGCCAAGAACTACTGCGATTATCGTGCCCGTCATAGCGGGTGTTTTAGAGGTACTCGCCCGCTGGATGGCGCGCCGCGCTTTACATCAATACCGTCAGCAGGGTAAGTGCAAATATGACGCAATAATAGTGGGTTCTCAAGCTGGAATAGATAATATGCTCAACACCCTTGAAACCAGCGATGCTAGCGGATATACACCTATAGCGGTATGCCCGATCGCTCTTGATCCGAATTCACCACACGGTGACGTTATAGCTACTCCATACCACCAGCCAGACTTAGATACCAACTCTCAAGTAAAAACGATTCCTAATAAGGGCATGCAAGATTGTACACATGTGCATGTTGTCGCTTTCAACTCTCACTTTCCACGTACAGCAGAACGACTTGGTGCACAAATAGTCATTGTTACGGACGTCATTACCCGCGATAATCAAATCATGCATGCCCTATCCTTAGCCGTGGAATCATTAGGCATAGAACTGGGGGTATCCATATCGGTCGCGGATTTGAGTAGTCACCGCATTGATCTGGACTATTCAGGCATGCAACCCATCCTCATTGCCAGTCTTCCTCAATATTCATCACTCACACGCTTCGTTAAACGGACCATGGACATCATAGGGTCCTTCCTCGCTCTCATCGTTTTCACGCCCTTTATAATCCTCCCCGCTGCCATTGCCATCAAACTTGAGGATCATGGGCCGGCATTCTACAAACAAATACGCATTGGTCGCAACGGTAAGCCATTCCGTTGTTATAAACTGCGTTCCATGTTTGTTAACGCAGACAGATTTGATGCCCAGCTTGCTGAGGTAGCCGGAAAAAAATATGGTGCTCTTTTCAAAGTCGAGAATGATCCAAGGATAACCAAAGTAGGACACTTCATACGGAAGTACTCTATTGATGAATTCCCCCAGTTCTTCAACGTCCTGAAAGGTGATATGTCATTGGTCGGTCCTAGACCTCAGCGAGAGTATGAAGTGGCCGAATACGGGACACTTTACTCCACTCGACTTTTAGTACGGCCAGGGATCACCGGACCTTGGCAGGTTTCCGGTCGTTCCGACCTTTCTCAAGAAGAAGCCGAACGTCTCGATGTTTCTTACATACAGCAATGGAGCGTTACGGGTGATTTGGCAATTCTTGCTAAGACAATTATGGCCGTATTTCGTCACACTGGTTCTTACTAATCAGTCCAAATTACGCATAAGCCCAAATACCGGATTCTGCACGCACTCTTAGAAGAGTGTGGATAAAAGCACAAATCACAAAAACTACATACCTACAAACCAAATCAAATTCTATGAACTATATGATGTTAGAGGCCTGAAGAGAAACAGCAAACAGTGGCGACTAGCAGGAGTGCACATGCCTACAACAGACGTCTCGGGAAACCATTCCAGGACAAATAACAAACCACCTGAGCATATGCGCAACGAATTGAATGCTCGTAAACACAAATCTCACCGCTTGCGCAATACGTTACTCATCACTTTCATGGTGTTCGCGGCGCTTCTACTACTAGCAGCAGGCTTCGGCTTCAAATTTTATCGTGACGCCATGCAGATCAAGAACCACGAAGAAGTCGCCTTTTCCTATATTTCCGGATTGAGTGCCGACAATATAATCCAGGATCCAGACACAGCTATTAGAGTCATACCTAAAGTACAGGCCGAAACTTCGGCTGCCAATCGTCTAGCTCACAGCAGAGTTTGGGACACAGCCTCTGTGATCCCTGGAATCGGCGATGATGTAAAGAACCTTCAGGGTATGGTCGAGATTGTAAATAGCACCTCACATGATTCACTCCCTGTTTTATCAGATACCATTCGTCAGCTCGTAAATACTGCATATGACCAGGGAAATGGACAAATCAATCTGAGACCCCTTACGGCAGCAGGGGCTGGATTCGCACAGGCTGATAAAAGCATACAAACGCAATCTGAAAAGCTTAAATCACTTCCTTATCCCCGAATCAGACAAGTACAGAACGTATACACCGAGGCAAAAAAGCAATTCTCCTACTTGGCTGACACGACGAGCAACCTCAACCGGGCTGTTCACGTTCTCCCGCAGTTACTTGGAATTCAAGGCCCACGCTCCTATATTATCGTAGCTCAAACACCTTCGGAATCTCGTTCAGGTGGAGGCCTTATAGGCTCTTTGGGCTCAATGCACGCTGATAATGGGATGGTTAAAGTTAACGACTTTCACCCCAATACAGAGTTTATCCGCCTAGGAGTCATAAGTACTGACGACCCAGATGGGATTTTTTCAGCGCCTCTGCATTTTGGCTTCGATATTCGAGATTTAACAGCGTATCCTGATTTTTCACAAACCGCAAAGGCTGTTAATACTTGCTGGCAACGCTCTCCATATGCCGGACAGATTGATGGCGTCATCATGATCGACCCTGTATTCATACAAGAAGTAATCAAAATCAGCGGCAACATCAGGACTTCCAACGGTCAAATTCTCACCGGAGAAAATACTGCACAATTCTTTATGAATGACATATATAAAACAATTCCCGTGTATGAGCAGGATGCAGTATTTGCCGGTGTTGCGAAACAAGCCATGAACGGTGTCTTCGCGAAGATGAGTACAAAAAAAATTATGGCACTGTCAAAGCTACTTAAGCCAATGGCAGAGCAACGACATCTATACATGTATACGTTCCATGCGGATGAGGCCACGTACTTCCAAGGCTCAGGATTAGCCAAGGAAGCCCCTGATAACGAGGAGAAACCGGAAATTGGAATTTACCTTAATCAGAACAATCCTTCCAAACTGGACTGGTACCTTCACCGCAAAACCGACATCACACACACCTCAACTGCAACGGACGGAAGCAGAACTTATCATGTCAAATTCTCGATGACCAATGTCCTCACCCAGAGTGAAATGAGCGGTTTGACCAGTTACGTACTGGGCCAATCGAGCAACTTTACCTCAAGGGGCACTGCTTTGGAGAAAATGCTCTTCTACCCACCCGCAGGAGGATCCATCTCAAACATCCGGTATAAGGGTGGGGGCTGGCAGCCTAAACGTGCCGTATTCAATGGTAAACACCTTTATACCAGTCTGGCCTCCATACCTCCAGGTCAAACTGTCGTCTATGAGTACGATGTCACCACCTCACCAAAAGCCAAGACAGACCTGAACGTGGATCAGACTCCGATGGGTTGGGCCGACCCAGGTGTCACTTTCAATGACCTTACCGGCAACAATAAGCAGTAAGAACATGGTATAACACCACAGTTTCACAGGCCTGCAGAGCAGGAGGATTTTGAACCATCGGATTCATCTGTTTGATTTCAAATTCACTTAAAGTCATATACATGCGGTGACCATGCACTCGTTTTTCAACGAACACAAATAACCGATCGGCCCGGCCTGGGATTTCACATCTGGATAACCCGCATTGTCCACAACTTTCTGTACGGATCGGGGCTTTGATTGATCATCTGCCGGGCACGGCAAAACATCAACCAATCGTAACCCTGATTCCTCGCCGCCTTCTGAATCACACACCGTGGATCTCTTCGGGGGGGGGGGGGGGGGGAGGAGGTTTAGAGTGGTTATTTTGTCTTCCCAAAGACTCATCGCCGAGGTGGCATAACCATATCAAGTGAGTGTTCGGCCACAATCCACATTTCAAAGGTGTGTGTATCAACCAAACCAGTCGCAAAAATACCGTTTGTGTAGGAATAGGAACCCAGCATAGCTCTTCGCCATATGTGATGACCAAGGAACCATAAAGCGGAAGCTGCCATGCATTACTCAGCACATGGATGCTGCACCCACCTCGAAATCTCTGATTGTCAGACGCAGCGTCAATCAGCATGGATAAGGAGAGGATGTTTTGTTGGTTCTTGCCTGCTTTTACACTGGAGGCATGGCTGACAAGAAGGGCCCGACCAAGGGTTCGGGCGGCAAGCACCGCAACAAGCTGCGCGGCAGGGGGCCCACCCCCAGGGCCGAGGACCGCGTCTACCACAAGGCCTACAAGGCCCGGCAGGCGGCCCAGCGCAGGCAGGCGGCCGACCCACGGCTGGCGGCCCGCCGCCGGGCCGACCGGTTCACCTCCGACTCCGACGACCTGGTCATCGGCCGCAACGCGGTCCTGGAGGCCCTGCGCGCGGGCGTGCCGGCCAGCCAGCTCTACCTGGCCGCCCGGATGGAACACGACGACAGGACCAGGGAGATCGTACGCCTGGCCGGGCAGGAGGGGCTCAACCTGCTGGAGGCCGACCGCCTGGAGATGAACCGCATCGCCCGGTCCGGCAGCCACCAGGGCGTGGCCCTCAAGGTGCGGCCCTACCAGTACGCCTCCCTGCAGAGCCTGGCCGACCGGGCCGAGAAGCACGCGGCCGCCCTGGAAGGGGCCGACCAGGCGACCAGGGTCGCCGCCCGCCCCCTGTTCATCGCCCTGGACGGGGTCACCGACCCGCAGAACCTCGGGGCCGTGATCCGATCCGCAGCGGCCTTCGGCGCCTCGGGGGTGATCCTGCCCGAACGACGCAGCGCCACGGTCACAGCCGCGGCCTGGAAGGTCTCCGCCGGAGCCGCCGCCCACCTGCCCGTGGCCCGCGTGGTCAACCTGACCAAGGCCATCCAGGGACTCAAGGAACGCGGCTACTACACGGTCGGCCTGGACGGCGCAGGCAACACCACCGTGGGCGAGACGGGCTTCGAGACCGACCCGCTGGTAGTGGTCCTGGGCTCCGAAGGCAAGGGGCTGAGCCGCCTGACCCGCGAGAACTGCGACGCCCTGGCCTCCATCCCCATCTCCAGCTCGGTGGAATCCCTGAACGCCTCGGTCGCGGCCGGCATCAGCCTCTACGCCATAGCCACGGCACGCCGACGACCCGCCAGCCACACCCAATAACCCCAGACAGGCACCGGCAATCTGAAGACAGACAAGCCAGGCGGACGCCCAGACCGCATACGGCATCCAGCCCGCAGCAGACCGCATGCCGCACAGACCAACCAGTCAGCTGGAAGCCCAGACCGCATCATCCTGATCATCCTGATCGGCAGCCGCATCCAGACTGCCAGGAGCATAGACCGACCTCAACGAACCCCGCCCACCACCCGCATCCTCAAAGACCGGCTGCGACGACACCTCCTCGACAGCCCGGTCACGGTCCGTCTGGATGCCTGCTCCGTTCCGGCCTCCAGCGTCGGTTCGGCCAGTCACCCCACTGCCAGCTGCGTCTTGGCCTTCCACTTCATGGCCATTCGCATCCTTGTCAGTCCGATCGCGGCCGGCCTGCTCACCTTGACCGGCCTGGGCATGGCCGCCCTGCCAATTCATCTCATCGTCGACCACCCCGGCATCGGCCTCTTCGTTGATGGTCTTCATGTCCTCGGAATCCAGCCGGTACTCGGGCAGGGACTCGCTGATGTAGCTCTGCACGGCCTCGGCCATGGGCACATCGTGGCCGGCCTTCTCGGCCATCAGCCAGCGGTGGGTCAGCACCTCATGGAAGAACTGGGCCGGTTCGATCTGCGAGCGGTATTCCGGCGGAATCATGCGCACAGTGGGCTCGAAGACCTCGCGCATCCAGTCGGTGGCCACAATCTCCAGGTCCTCGCCCTGACGCCAGGTGGATGCCCGGTAGGCATCCAAATCGTTGAGCAACCGCCGGGCCTGATTCTCCTGCACATCCAGACCGGTCAGCCTGAGCAACTTGCGAGAGGCATAGCCGGCATCGACCACCCTTGGGCGCACCAGCACCCGGTTGCCGTCCTCCTCGGTCTTCATCTCCAGCTCGTCCACGTCGAAGCCCAGATCGTTGAGCCTGTTGACGCGGCGCTCAATCTTCCACATCTCATCAGGATCGAAGCTGTCCACGTCCGTCAGAGCGCTCCAGAGGGAGTGATAGCGGTCCACCAGCCGGTTGCCAACGCCGACCTCGTCCACCTCGCCAGCCAGCAGGTTGCCGGAATCCAGATCCATGAGCTCGCCGATGATGTTGGTCCTGGCCAGGTCAATGTCGTACTCGCGCTGGCCATCCGTCAGACTGGGGTGCAAATCACCGGTCTCGGCATCGACCAGGAAGGCCGAGAAAGCATCGGCATCACGCAGGAAAAGCACGTTGGACAGGGAGACATCGCCCCAGTAGAAGCCGGCAAGATGGAGCCTTACCAGAAGGACCGCCAGGGCATCGATCAGACGCTCTGCTGTATCCGGGCGCAGATTGCGGGCGAAGAGAGCACGGTAGGGCAGTGAGAACTTCAGGTGCTGGGTGACCAGCATGGCCTCAAGAGGCTCGCCCTCACGGGTGTGCCGTCCTGTGACCACGGCGATGGGGTTGACCGTGGGCAGCTCCAGTTTTTGCAGCTTGCGCAGGAGCTCGTACTCACGCTCAGCCACCCGCTGTGTAATCTCCTTCATGGCGTAGACATCGTCGCCCACGTGGACGAAGCGAACCACGTGTCGGGAGATGCCTCTGGGCAGGTTGGCCAGCAGATCCCGAGGCCAGGTGGCCAGCGGCCGCTCCCAAGGCAGGGTGAACATCCTGGGATTGGAGCTTGTGGCCGTGATGTGCAGGGCAGCCGGTTCCTGCTCGGAAGAGGGGTCGGCCGTGGTCTTTATCGAGGTGGCTTTCATGGCGCGAGGGTCCAGAGAGGAGGCCGTCGCCCGATTGATGTTCACGCTAGTCATGCTTCATCCATCCCATCGCCGCCCATCCTATACGGGAAGAGCCCCGCACGGATGCGCCGCGCGGGGCCTCTGGTCACCCGGTCAAAAAGGAAAGGAAATGATATCAATGATTGATACAGGCCCTGTGAATCGGCGGGAAACCGTGGCCGAACCACAGGGTCACAGAAACGCTCAGTTCAGCCGCAGCTCACTGGCCGGGGAGAACAGGTGCATCTTTTCAGGATCGATGTGAATCTTGACCACATCGCCAACCTTGGGCAGGTCGCGCGGGTTGACGCGGATGGTGGTCAGCTTGTTCTGGTCGGACATGACGATGGCCTGCTCGGCCACGCTGTTGTCGGTCAGAATGTTGCCGTAGATGTAGCCGTCGGAACCCAGATCCTCAACGTTGGCCACCTTCAGGGAGAAGGCATCCGGATCGGAGGGGCTGGCCAGACCGGCATTCTCGGGACGGAAGCCCACGACGATCTTGCCCTGGTCCTCGGGAGTCAGCTTGTCGACGGCCTCGCGCGGCAGGCTGATGGTGTCCTCGCCGATCTTGGCCTGGCCGTTGACCACGGGGTGGATGTTGATGTTCATGGAGGGCGAGCCGATGAAGCCGGCCACGAAGACATTCTCAGGCCGATCGTAGAGCTCGGTGGGCGCGCCCACCTGCTGCAGGACGCCCAGCTTGATGACGGCAATCCTGTCGCCCATGGTCAGAGCCTCGGTCTGATCGTGGGTCACATACAGGGTGGTGACGTTGAGCTGACGCTGCAGGGCCGCAATCTGGGTACGGGTCTGGACACGCAGCTTGGCGTCCAGGTTGGACAGAGGCTCATCCATCAGGAAGACCTTGGGCTGACGCACAATAGCGCGTCCCATGGCCACACGCTGACGCTGACCACCGGACAGAGCCTTGGGCTTGCGGTCCAGGTACTCGGTCAGATCCAACACCTCGGCGGCCTTCTCCACCCGCTGGCGAATCTCGTCCTTGGGGGTGCCGGCGATCTTCAGGGCGAAGCCCATGTTGTCGGCCACGGTCATGTGAGGGTAAAGGGCGTAGTTCTGGAAGACCATGGCGATGTCGCGGTCCTTGGGCTGCATGGTCGTCACGTCCTTGTCGCCGATCATGATACGGCCCTTGTTGACCTCTTCCAGGCCGGCCAGCATGCGCAGGGTGGTGGACTTTCCGCAGCCGGAAGGCCCTACCAGAACAAGGAATTCACCGTCTCTGATGTCCAGACTGAGGTCACTGACCGAGGGCTCATCGTTGCCCGGGTAGATACGAGTGACGTGGTCGAATACGACTTCTGCCATTGTTCATCCTTTCATCGGCAGGTACGTGCCGAACGATCCGTAGTGAAGGGTTGATTTTCACTGTGGTTCCGTCCCGGGGTCAACACCGACATCGGCATGGCCATGCGACGGTTTTCTATTTTGTGGTTAAGAGAAACTCTCCCTTGAGCCAGTGTCCACTATACACCAAGGCACGAATTCGACGTGTTCACCGTCGTCAACTCAATCCTCGGACTTATCGGGACCTTCAGGCTCGCGCTCGAAGACCGTCCTCGCCACGTTGATCGCGTTGATGACCCTCGGGAATCCCACGTATGGAACACATTGGAGTATGGCTTCGACCACGGCCGCCCTGCTCAGCCCCACATTCAGGGCTCCCTGTATGTGAACGGCCAACTGCGGAGCTGTATCCCCCTGCGTCACCAGGCTGCCTATCGTGACCAGCTCGCGCTGCTGAAGATCAAGTCCCTTCCGGATGTATATGTCGCCAAAGGCGAATTCGACAATCCAGCGACCCAGATCCGGCGCTATGTCCTGAAGAGAGTCGATGACAGCCTGACCTCCCTTACCGTCGATAGCGGCCAAGGCCTCAGAGCCCTTTTCAAAGCGCGAAGCTTCCATGAAGCCCCTTCTTTCTGTTGTTTTGCATACTTCCCAGCCGAGAATATTGTATCAGCGCCTGTTTACGCATTATGCCGCCGGTGGTGGAGCCAACTCCGGCAATCCCTGACACGGCGAAACAGCAGGAACCGCAATCAGGTGCTTTTCAACCTGTCGGGGCACAATGGAGATATGAGCGATCTTGAGGGTTTGGACCTAAGGCCGGGACGGCTGGTCGGGGGCTACACCCTGATTGAGCCCCTGGGCGGCGGAGCCATGGGGTCCGTCTGGCGCGCACGTGATGGCGGAGGCCAGGACTACGCCATGAAGATTCTGCGGGAATCCCTGGAGGAGGACCAGGCCTCGTCAGACAACTCTGACGAACGGGACCGCGCCTCGGCCCGCGAGCGCCTGCGACGCGAGGCTCTGGCCCTGCAACGGATCCGTCATCCAGGCGTCTGCCGGATCGTGGATATGGAACTTGATGATGCCCTGGCCTTCATCGTGACCGAACTGATCGAGGGGCGCAACCTTCGCGACGACGTGGCTGTCAATGGCCCCTATCGGGACGACGATCTGGAGCGGCTGGCACGGAAGCTGATCGATGCCGTCGCTGCCGTCCACCAGGCGGGCATCGTCCACCGGGACATCAAACCCACCAATGTCATGATTTCGGTCTCAGGTCCGGTGCTGGTGGACTTTGGCATCGCCATGGGCCAGGGGCAGAGCCATGTGACCCGGACCGGGCTGGTCATGGGAACCCCTGGCTTCATCGCCCCGGAGATCATCGACGGAGCCGAGGCCGACCAGGGAACCGACTGGTGGAGCACAGCCGCAGTTCTGGCCTATGCAGCCACCGGGCGGGCGGTCTTCGGCGACAAACCCATGATGGCGGTTCTGGAGCGGGAGGCCTCGGGCAATGCTGACCTGTCCGGACTGCCCATCGGCACCATGAAAGCCCTGCGCTCGGCCCTCTCCCCCGACCGAGGTGCGCGTTGCACGCCCCAGGAGCTCCTGGAGGCCATCAGCCTGGATGCCATGAATCCCCAGGCCTGGCAAGGGGAGCAAGACGACCAGGGCGCGGAAGGGCAGCAGACCGGCAAGGGCAGTCAGGAGACGATGCGCCCTTTTGGCGGCGGCTCTTCGGAGGCTGAGGAGCAGACCGACTCGCCCACCATGGTCGTTGAGCCGGCCACCATGCCCATGCCGCCTATTACGCAGGCTAATCCAGACAGTCCACGGACGGCCTGGTCACAGCCTCCGACAAACGGCGAAGCCGATGAACAGACGACCCTCCTGCCCGACTTGGAGCAACCCACCACCCTCTTGAATCCCCTTCCCGCAGCCCAGGAGCAGCAGGAGCAGACGCAGACCTGGCAGGACCGCCAGCCCCTGGCCGACCGCCAAGATCTTCAAGCCACCACCGTCCAGGATCCTCTTCCACCGGCACAGCCTCTGCCCAGCGGATACCGCAACGAGGCGAACACCCGCTGGCTGGGAGACCAACCCCCCGCCCAGATGCGACGCCTGTGCTACCTGAAAGCCGGAACCTCCTGCCTGGTAATGCTGGGAATCCTCCCCGCACTGCTGACAGCTCTGGCCCCGGTCTCCGCACTGGCCACCGCCGGAATCCTCCTCTGGGCCCTGAGCACCGCAGGATGGAGCATAAAAGCCCAAATCGAACGGGAACTGCGTCGCGACGGCCCTAGGCGGGGCACCGATCGTCTGTTGAACGCAGCCGCCCTCCCCTGGCACCTGCTCAAGGGCCTGGCAGCCGCCCTACTCCGTCTGCCGGGCATGATCCTCGTCCAAGTCCTGGTCGCTCTGCCGCTGACCTGGGCGGGCGCCCTCACCACCGTTCGTGCCGGTCTGACCTTGGGCGAGCGCCTTCTGACCGTCCCCCTGCCAGCGGCCAGGCCCCTGTCCGCCGGCGGACTGGCCATGGCCCTGGCGACGCTTGCCGGCTGGATGTTGACGACTCTGCCGACGCAGGACCGCTCAGCCCCCAAGGCCAACAGCGGCAACATGGTCCTGCGCCTGGCGGCGGGCCGAATCCCTATGGGCCGTCAGGATCCCGAGGCACCGGGCAACCCCCGCCGCAGGTGGATTCTGCTCCTGATCTGGCTGCTGATTGTGGCCGTTCTCCTGGCCGGGCTGATTGTCCAGCCCTCCATGGACTGGGCCCCTATCCACCTGCTGCGTGCCTAAGGTCGTGCTCCACCCCTGACGGCTACACTGTGCTCAGTACGCCAAGGAAAGGATCCAGGTCATGTCCAAGGGCAAGCAGAACCGCAAGGCCGCGCTCAAGGCCCAGGAAGAGGCCCGTCGGCTCCAGGAGGCCAAGGAACGCCGCCAGCAGACCACGATCGGCGTCATCGTCACCGTGGCGCTCATCATCCTGATCGCTCTGGGCGGATTCCTCTACTGGCGCAGCCATCGCCCGGTCAAGGCCCAGGACCTGGGGCAGGCCCGTCAGGCCGTCGCAAAGGTCAAGGAAAAGCCATCGGCCGCCAATGACCAGGGCGGCTTCCTGATCAGCTCCCAGGGACTGGGCAAGCCGGTGGCCAAGGCTCCGACCGTGGAGATTTACATGGACTTCATGTGCCCAGGCTGCGGCGCCCTGCATCGCGGGCTGGACTCCACACTGACCGGTCTGGTGGATGCCGGCCAAATCAACCTGGTCATCTACCCCATGAGCTTCATGGACCGGCTCTCCACGGACAACTACTCGACCAGGACGGGCACGGCAACCATCTACGTGGCACAGCACGATCCGGACCACCTACTGCCCTTCATCGCCAACCTCTACGCCAAGGACTTCCAACCGGACGAATCCGACTACCACCCCGTCAGCAACGACAAGATCCGTCAGCAGGCCATCAAGGCCGGGGTTGATCCCAAGGTTGCCGACCAGGCGCTCAAGGGCCACTACCGGGACTGGATCAAGGCCATGGACGCCTATACCCCCCTGCGCAAGGAACTCTGGAATCCCTCCGGTTCCAATAAGGGACAGATGACCACGCCCACGGTTCGCATCAACGGCAATTACTGGGAGCTGGGCAACCTGTCCCGGGCGGGCTTGGACTACAGTTCGGGCCTGCTCAAGGCTCTGGGTCTGGACCAGTCCAAGGTGGGCGTCAAGGGAGCCATGCCGGCCATCGGCGCCTCCGGCCATCCGCGCTCACTGGACTGAACCAGGCAGGTCGAGAGAAATTTCGCGTCCAGCGTCCCCTTGGGGGCACGGTGATGGTACGATATCATTCCGTACCGCGGCCCGGAATGCTGTAATGGACCACCGGGACCGCCTCCTTAGCTCAGTTGGCCAGAGCAGCCGCCTTGTAAGCGGCAGGTCGTCAGTTCGACTCTGACAGGAGGCTCTACGCCAGGAACGAACCATAAATCCAAATGCTCGGCTTTGTCTCCGGGCAGGTTATAATAGTGGACATTACCTGGATAATTGCAAATACTTCCCTCGAGTAAGTCATTTCGGAGGCTCGTTCTCCGAAGTACGAACGGAGCTTTTCCCCAACCATCTCCGTTCGTATTCGAGGACGGGATCATTCCCCTTCATTCCCGTCCTCTTGACGTTGATCCGCCGGCCCAGGGCCCGGGTCTTGAAAAGCCGACTGACCGATGACGGTCAAGTCGGCTTTTTTGTTGCCACCCCCTCTGCGACAAATGTGGATATTTGCCCGACCTTGCGGATTGTGCGGCCTCGTTCCATGCCCGCGCCGTTAGAATTGCCGGGTACGGACAAGGCAGGAACGGGAGGCGAGCACATGGCCAGACGCTGGACACCGCGGCGTTTCATCGTGCTCAGAAGGATTCGCGTGGTCTCCTGCGCCCTCCTGGTCGTTCTGGCAATGATCCTGACCTTCGGCGTTACTGCGCGCAAGAGCGTGGCGCTAAGCGTCAATGGGCAGACCAAGATGGTGACCACCTACGCCTACAGCGTGGACGGTCTGCTGCGCCAGCAGGGAATCAAAGTCAAGACCCACGACTTGGTTGATTCCACCTCCGGAGGCCAGCTGCACAACCACGCGGCGGTCACTGTGCGCTCCGCCTATCAGACCACTATCGTCATCCAGGGCCAGCGGGTGCCCTTCTGGACCACGGCCACCAGCATGGACCAGCTGCTTGGGTTCTTCGAGGAGAACCGCAGGCAGGCCATGAAGGTCACCGTGGATGTAGGCAACATCTACAACCAGCTGACCGGCGGTCTGGTCATCAACCAGGCGGGGCCGGTCACGGTCATTGCTGACGGGAAGACCTCGGTAGCCCCTGACGGCAAGCTTCCAGCAGCATCCATCCTGGACTCCAAGGGCATCGTGCTGGGCAAGGAGGACCGGGTCAGCGTGGAGCATGACCAGGGCACCACTGTGCTGCGGGTCCAACGGGTCACCCACGGAAACACTCAAAAAACAATCCCCATACCCTTCGCTACGAGGACCGTGGTCGACCCGAGCCTGGCGCCCGGTCAGACCCAGGTGCGACAGGCGGGCGTAGTCGGTCAACGGCTGCAGACCATACAGGTCACCTACGTGGACGGACAGGCCGAATCAGAGCAGGTGGTCAAGGAGGAGACCGTAGCCATGCCGGTGGATCAGGTGGTGGCCGTCGGTCCCGACAAGCCGAAAGAGGAACAGAACAGCGGGCAGCAGTCCAAGGAGGACACAGGCAAGGACTCCCAGCAGACGCAGAAGACACCCTCTCCGAGCCCCTCGCCCAGCCAGGATTCGCAGTCGGCAACGACACCGACCCCTACGCCAACACAGACCAAGCCTCCGCAGACGACGCAGACAACCAAGCCGAAACAACCAAGCACACCAGCTCCAGCTATGCCCGAGAACAAACCAGCCCCGTCGCCAGCGCCGAGCCCATCTCGTGACGGTCTTTGGCATGCGGAACCTGGTGTAGCCCAGGCCTATGCCGGGGGCGCTGCCGCCCAGCGCGGATGGACGGGTTCGCAATTCGATGACTTGGTGAAACTCTGGAACAAGGAATCAGAATGGTGGTGGTATAAGAAGAATCCCAACTCCGACGCCTACGGCATCCCACAATCTCTGCCGGGCTCTAAGATGGCAAAGTTTGGAGACAACTGGCGTGACGATGCCGCTGTCCAGATTGATTGGGGCCTCTGGTATATCGGCCAACAGTACGGGAATCCCAGCACGGCCTGGCACTATTGGCAGCAATATAACTGGTACTGATCCTCCCACCACACCCGCCGAGCAGCAAACCGACATGAACACTAAAACTGAGAGCGACCGCCTCCTGGGAGCAGCCGACATCCGACGCCTCGCCGACCAGATCGGCATCCACCCCACCAAACGGCTGGGGCAGAACTTCGTCATCGATCCAGGGACTGTCCGCAAGATTGTCCGTCTGGCCAAGTTGGAATCTGGCCAGCCCGTTCTGGAGGTGGGTCCTGGTCTGGGATCCCTGACTCTTGGATTGTTGGAGGCGGGCTGCCCGGTGACCGCCGACGAGATCGATCCCGTTCTGGCCCGGCAGCTGCCGCAGACCGTCAGCGAGCGCATGCCGGAGAGCCTGGACCGGCTGACCGTAATCAACCGGGATGCCCTGACCCTGACCCCTCGGCTGGCAGGCGACGCGGGCAAGGCCACCGACCTGGCCATGGTGGCCAACCTGCCATATAACGTTGCCACTCCGATCATTCTGACCCTCCTGGCCCGGTTCGCCAATCTGAGCCGGTTCCTGGTCATGGTCCAGAAGGAGGTGGCGGACCGGCTGACGGCCGCTCCTGGCTCCAAGGTCTACGGCGCTCCCAGTCTGAAGCTGGCCTGGTATGGGCATGCCGCCCAGGCGGGCAGGATTGGGCGCCATGTCTTCTGGCCCGCCCCCAACGTGGACTCGGCCCTGGTTTCCTTCACCCGGGACAAGGACGGACGCGGACGCACGGACGAGGGAACGAGGACCCGAGTCTTCTCCCTGATTGATGCCGCCTTCGGACAGCGCCGCAAAACCCTACACGCCGCCCTGAAGGGCCTGGTGACCGCTGAAGTCTTCCAGGCCGCAGGCATCGACCCTGCACGCCGGGGGGAAACCATGACCATCGAGGAGTTCGTGGCCCTGGAGCAAGCCCGCCGCGAGGTGGCCGCTTGAGCCCGGCCGCCGGAGGGGACGGCATTGCCCTCTACTGTCCCGCCAAGATCAATCTGAGGCTTCGTGTCGGTCCGGCCCAAGCCGAACTTGGAGCGCGACACCGCCTGGACACCATTTACAGCGCTGTGGGAATCTGGGATCGGGTGGAACTACGTCGGACAGAACCCGGCAACGGCTTCCGCTTGAGCCTGGAGGGCGACCACTTGGGCGACCTGAACCGCCGGGATGCCGATCTACGCGCCAACCTGGCCGTCAAGGCCCTTCTGGCCATGGCACAGGCCACCGGGCACCAGCCTGATGTGGCTATCCACATCCTCAAACGGATACCGGTGGGCGCCGGGCTGGCCGGTGGATCCGCGGATGCTGCCGGAACCATGCTGGGGTTGAACCGGCTCTGGAATCTTGGAATGGCTGCCGCCGAGCTGGACCGCATCGCCGCCGGGCTGGGCGCGGACCTGCCCTTCTGCCTGCATGGAGGGCTCAGCAGAGGTACAGGTTTCGGCCAAATTCTTGAGCCCCTGGATCCGGATGGCCTGCAGGCCCAGCGGCTGTCCCGTGCTGGGCTGACCGGACACCTCCTGATCGGTGCCTACGAAGATCAGCTGAGCACAGCCCATGTCTACAAGGCCTTCGATCTGATCGGACCCGGCCCCAACGACCTGAACGACCTGCAGGAGACCGCCTGCACCCTGCACCCGCGCTCGCGCCAGGCTCTGGACCTTGCCCGGCAGGCAGGCATCGGACCGGCCTTCGTCTCTGGATCGGGCCCCTCCGTGGTGGTCATGGCCCCTCACCCCGAGCAGGCAATCGCATTGATAAGGCTCTGGCGGGAGCAAAATGCCGTGGACAGGATAATCGAGGCTGACTCGCCAGTCCTGCCCAGGATGGTCCCCCTGAGAGTCACCCATGGACAGTAGAGTAGGCAGCATGACGAATCCCGAACCACTCGACGAACGCGAGGCCCGCAGGCAGTTCGTACGACGGCGGCAGAAGATGGTTTTCACCATAGTCGTCAGCGCTCTGGTTGTTATCCTTATCATCTGCGGTCTGATTATCTTCGAGTCCATCGGGCATACCGCCAAACATGCCAGCATCACCAAGCCCAACTATGGTGTCGCCGTGCCCTGCCCGCCTGACAAGTCCAAGCTGGTCAACCACCCCGACATCCGTGTGCGGGTGCTCAACGGAACCAACAAGTCAGGTTTGGCCACTGCCCTGGCCTCTGCCCTGCGTAATCGGGGATTCAATATGCAGGATGTGGCGGACTATCCGGGCAAGACCGAGACAGCCCGTACCGAGATACGTTTCGGAGCTTCGGCCATTGACCGTGGCTACACAGTGGGATCCCAATTCAATGATGCCATTCTGATCATGGACGACCGCAGTGACGATCTGATTGACGTAGTCGTCGGGGCCACTTTTACCGATCTTAACGACGAGGACAGCACCCCTGTCGTAGGACGTAGAATCGAAGCCATCAAGGGCTGCCAGGCCGACCCCTCCTCCATGAAGAACCTGCCCAAGGCTCCCAAGGCCTGACGCCGCAGATCCGGCGTACCGCCGGATTCAACATCGCGTCGCCACAATATTCGCCACCAATATCCACAGTCTCCTGACCAAGAGCGCCCGCCCGGAAGGGTACCGACCTGGGTCAGGCTTGGTCAGCGCCTTCTCTTTGCCACCAGTCCCGCAACTCCTGCTCGGCCGTCTGCCGGTCGACCGGGCCCTGATCCAGACGGTATTCCAGCATGTGCTGATAGGCACGTCCCACCTGCGGTCCGGGCTTGAGGTCCAAAATCTGCATGATCTGTCGTCCATCCAAGTCAGGCCGGATGGCATCCAAATCTTCCTGACGACGCAATTGAGCCACTCTGTCCTCCAACTCATCCATGGCGGAGGAGAAGACCTGGGCCTTGCGCTTGTTGCGAGTGGTTGCATCGGCCCGGGTAAGGCGATTGAGCCGTTCATAAAGAGGACCGGTCTCCCGGGCATAGCGGCGTACGGCCGCATCGGTCCACCGCTCATCCACGTAGCCGTGGAAACGCAGGTGCATGGAGATCAGGTCGCAGACGTCGGCGATCAGGTGGCGGTCGAAGCGCAAGGCCTTCAAGCGTTTGCGGGCCAGCCGGGCTCCGACTGCATCATGATGATGGAAGCTGACCTTGCCACCGGGCTCAAAACGTCTGGTGGCGGGCTTGCCGATGTCGTGCAGCAGGGCGGCCATGCGCAGGGTAAGGTCCGGGGCGGGCACAGGACCGTCAGATCCGGTCTCCAGGGCGATGGCCCGGTCCACCACCATCAGGGTGTGTTCAAAGACATCCTTGTGCCGGTGGTGCTCGTCTATCTCCAGCTGCAGAGCCGGCACCTCGGGCAGAACGATGTCAGCCAAGCCGGACTGCACCAGGGCCTCGATGCCCTGCACAGGGTGATCGGACAGCATGAGCTTGGTCAGCTCGTCGCGAATCCGTTCTGCCGAGACGATGCTAATTCGATCGGTCATGCGGGTGATGGCCTCTGCGGTCTCCGGGGCTATGGTGAATCCCAGCTGGGCCACGAACCGCACAGCCCGCATCATCCGCAGAGGGTCGTCGTCGAAAGACTGGCGGGGATCCACCGGGGTCCGCAACACCTGCTTGGCCAGGTCGTTGGCCCCCCGGTAGGGGTCCACGAAGACCAGGTCAGGCACCCGCAGGGCCATGGCATTGACAGTGAAATCGCGCCTTGAAAGATCGCCCTCAAGGCTGTCCCCATAGTCCACCTCGGGCTTGCGGGAGTCGGGATCGTAGGTGTCTCGCCGATAGGTGGTCACCTCCACCTTGACCTCGGTGCCGTCAGGACGCCGCCGAAGCGCGCCAAGGGTGCCGAATTTGCGCCCCATGTCCCAGAAGCCCGACCCCCAATGGCGCAGGATGGGCTCGAACTGCTCGGGTCTGGCCGAGGTGCAGAAGTCCAGGTCGTGGGAGGGCCGGTGCAGGAGCAGATCGCGTACAGGACCCCCTACCAACGCCAGTTCATATCCCTGCTCAGCGAAGAGGCGCCCGAGCTCGATGGCCTCCGGCCAGACTTGGAAATCCACGCTCACCCTTTCCTATGGAGTTGATGCGCCTACTAGCATACCGTTACCCCACCTGCACATTACCTTACGTAGAGTTGGAGTATGATTACGCCCGCGGACATGGCGCGCATGCTTGCGCATAGCGCCGACTCTGCGGACATTCATGCCCGCGGCCAGCAGAAGCGGGGCCATCTTGTGGAAACCGTAAGCGAACGTCTGGATCCGCAGGTCCGCGAGCGCATACAGACCGAGGATGACGCTCCCACACCTGCCCTCATGCCTCGGCATAAGCATGCCTCAGGACCTTCAACCTTCGCCTCCCTGGATGCCCAGGAGCTGCCCGTGGTCCGCGAGTATTCGGCGGGCGGACTGATCTTCGACCGGCATGACCGGGTGGCCATCATCGCCCGGCACTCCCGCTCGGGCCATCTGGAATGGTGCCTGCCCAAGGGGCATATCGAGAAGGGGGAAACACCCGAACAGACGGCGGTGCGCGAGGTCCATGAGGAGACGGGGATACTGGGTAGGGTGACCGACTCCATCGCCACCATCGACTACTGGTTCACCGGAACCAACCAGCGGGTCCACAAGCTGGTCCATCATTTCGTCCTGCGGATGATCGGAGGATCCCTGAGCGTGGAAGGCGACCCCGATCATGAGGCCGAAGATGCCATCTGGGTGGACTTCTCCGACCTGACCTCGGTGCTCAGTTACCCCAATGAGCGTAAAATAGCCTGGCTCTACGCGAGGAAGTACAAAAAACAGCCATGATCCAGACCCCCCTGCGCCCGGTCGGGCGCACCAGCCAGCGCACCCATGCCTTTAATCGATGGGCTCGGTGGGCTCGAATCCTGCTAGCGATTGTCCTTCTGCTGGCCCTGGTCATAACCCCCTGGCACCCGACACCAGCCCTGGCTGCCACCAGTCATCAGAGCTCAGCCGAGGTGGCCCTGCGCTGGTCGACGCCGGTGGTGACCGACAAGTCCGGCTACGCCCTGCGCGCTGCTGTGACCAACACCGCGAGCCAGCCCATGAAGCATGCGCATCTGAGCGTGTCCACCAGCGCCCTTTACTCCTTCAGCTCCCGGGTTGACATGCAGGCCTGGTCCGAAGGCCACGCCCGCATCCCCACCCCGGACGTGCTGGGTACGCAGACCGTACCGACAATCCCGGCCGGGCAGAGCATCGAGGTTGCAGTCAACGTGCCGACTGATCAAGACGCGATCAAGAAGATGACCAGCTGGGGGCCCAAACCTGTCCGGCTCTCCCTGAGCGACGATCAGGACCGGGTCCTGGGCGATGTGTTCACCTTTCTTACCAGGACCTGGGATGGCCTGCCCACCGCAGGCACCCCCGCCCTGTCCCTGACCATGGTCCTTCCGCTGACCTCCTCGGACTGGAATATTGACGACAGGGCCATGACGGCGTTGATGACCCAGTCCAGTGCCAAATCCGAGTCAGGCCCAGGCAACGATAAAAACCGGAATGTGACACTGACCCGCCAGGGTGCCCGCCGCCAGGAGGATCAGAGCCAGCTGCTATCCAAGCACAAGTCCCTGCAGGCCCTGGGCGATCCGGTCTACCTGTCCGCCTTCGCCAACCGTCCCCAGATCCAGGGGTTGATTCAGCCGGCCGACTTCGACATCACCAGGTATGCATCCCAGAGTCAGGACCGTTATGTCCAGGCTGGAGTCACCCCCGAGTCCTGGAGCGCCCAGACTGCAGCCAAGCTCTATGCTGACGCAACGCCTGGCATATACGCTTGGCAGGGCCGACAGGAGTGGACCATGGACTCCATCACCGCCGCCCGACGTGCCGGCTATCAGACGGTCATCGCCCCCCAAGGCTTCGAGGTCGACGCCGGCACCTCCGCCCACACCGGCAAGTACACCTTCGAAACCAAGGCCGGAAAGGTAACCGTCCTGTCGGCCCAGCGAGAGCTCAGCAACCTGGCCAGGGGCCATCCCAGCTCCACACGCGCCACCGGTGAGCAGACTCAGGCTGGGCAGACGGCCCGCTTCATAGCCCAGAGTGCCTTCTACCAGATGGAACAGCCTTACGCCGAACGCTCCCTCCTGGTCTGCTTCGACGCCGATGAGGACACCCAGCAGACAAACCAGATCATGACCGAACTGGAGCATGCTCCGTGGATCAACCTGATCTCCATGGACAATCTGATGAAGGCGCCCGACTTCACCGGCGGGTCGTCGGGTCTGCTCAAGGCCATGGAGCTCGGCAGCACCAAGAGCGGCACCAAGCACGGCGATGGCTCGACAGGCACTCTGGACTCTCTGATTGCCAGCCGGGCCGACATCGACCGATTTGCCACCTCCATTCTGGCTGACAACAAGCAGGATTCCCAACCCACCGCCAGTGCCACAGCAGGCAAGACCGACAGTCAGGCCCTGGCCCGCCAAGATGCCGACACCACCGCCCGCCAGCCCAAGGACCCGCATCAGTGGCTGAACCAATTGACCGCAACCCACGACGACCTGGCTCTGAAGTCCTTGGGGGGAACCGCAACCGCCGCTGGTCTGGCCGATCAGGCCGAGGCCATATCCCACCGGCTCCTTGACGGAATCAGCATCACGCCCAGCGAATCCCTGAACGTGGTCAGCGAGACGGCCTCTATGCCCGTCACCGTCAGCAACAGCCACCCCTACCCTGTATACGCTCGCATCAGCGCTCGAACCGACTCCATGGAGATTGTCACCTCGCGTATGGCGGAGGTGGTTATTCCCGCCCGCTCCGAGGCTCAAGTGACCTTTAAGGTCAGGGTGGCGGCAGCCGGCAGGGCCAACGTGGACATCGGCCTGCTGGACAGCCAGGGCCGCCCCTTCGGCCAGGTGCGCCGGGCTCAGATCACCAGCAATCTGCGACTGAGCGACATGAGCGGCCTAATCATCATCGTCATCGCCGTACTCCTAGGACTCCTGGGGCTCTGGCGGCAGTTCCACCGTACGAAGGACCCGGACGAATGAGTTCCGTAGGGCGCAATTCCGCCATCATGGCCACGGGGACCGCAGCCTCCCGCGTGACCGGGCAGATTCGCACCATCCTGCTGGCAGCCGCCATAGGCACCACCGGGATCGCGGCCGACGCCTACCAGACCGGCGCCATGATCCCTCAGGTCATGTTCACCCTGATCTCAGGCGGCATCTTCAACGCCATCCTGGTCCCGCAGATCGTGCGCACCCTCAAGGAACGGGATGCAGCAGACCGGCTGAACAAGCTGATCACGGTCGCCATGGTCCTCCTGGCCCTGCTGACCCTACTGCTGATGCTGGGCACCCCGGTGCTGACCACCATCTATCTGAACTCCAAGTGGAACCCGGCCCAGCGGGCCCTGGCCAACTCCTTTACCCTCTGGTGCATGCCCCAGGTCTTCTTCTACGGGCTCTATACGGTCCTCGGTCAGATCCTGGCCGCCAAGGGCCGGTTCACCGCATACGCCTGGAGCTCGGTAGGCGCCAACGTCATCAGCTGCCTGGGCTTCCTGGCCTTCATCCTCCTGTTCGGCAACGCCCGCAATCAGCCGGTCGGCTTCTGGGACAACGGTAAGGTGGCCTTGACCGCTGGAGCCTGGACCCTGGGCGTGGCCTTCCAGGCACTGGTCCTCTTCATCCCCCTGATTATGAGCGGCTTCCGCTATCGTCCTCGCTGGGGTCTGCGTGGAATCGGCCTGCGATCCATGGGCTCGGTAGCGGCATGGAGCATGTGCGTGGTCATCATCGACCAGCTGGCCAACGTGGTCAATGCCCGCATCAACAACGGTGCACCCCTTGAAGGCAACCCGTTCGACATCGCTGGCAACGGGTCCTATCAGAACGCCTACACGCTCTTCATCCTCCCCTATTCCCTGGTAGCCGTCTCGGTCAGCACGGCCCTCTTTCCCAAACTGTCCAAAGCGGTTTCGGACGGCCGCATCGGGGATGCCCGCAATGATCTGAGCCAAGCCCTGCGCAACGTCGGACTGGCCATGTTCTTCTTCGCTGCAGTCCTGTTGGCAATTCCAGTGCCCATCACACGAGCACTGCTGCCTTCGGTAAGTGTCCATGAGTCTGTCCTTATCTCAGGGCCGCTGATAACCCTGTCCCTGGGGCTGGTCCCCTCAAGCGCCTTCCTGCTCATTCAGCGCACCTTCTACGCCTTCGAGGATGGGCGGCATCCTTTCATTTTCGCTGCTGTCTCCAATACCATCCAAGTAGCACTGGTTCTGGTATCCATACGCTTGTTCCCTCCCCGCTACTGGGCAGCGCTGGTGGGTCTGAGCCTGTCCCTGAGCAGCATCCTCAGCTTCCCTGTCCTGACCCACATGCTGCGCAGCCCCTTCCAGGGGAATCTGGACGAGCGGCGGATTCTGACAACTTACGCCAAGGCTTTCCTGGCTGCGGGATTGGCCCTGGCAGCCGCCCTGACGGTCAAGACCCCGGTGACCCACCTAGTCGGCGCCTGGGTTCAGGGCCGACAGGGCCATATGAGCTGGGTGCAGGCACTCTTCATCTGCGTGGTCATCACCCTGCTGACGGCGGTCATCTATGTCGTGACCCTGGTAGCCCTGCGCACTGAGGAATTCACCCAGCTCCTGATCGACCTGGCCCGTCGACTGGGCAGGGCAACCCGGCACCCCGTCCGCAGCATGGACACTCTGCAGGGACGACCCTCCCGGCTGGCCGACCGCTCGGTCAGGGTGGTGCACTCCTCCTCCCCTGACTCCGCTCTGCCCGGCATGGACGCAGCCCTGGAGAACTTCGAAGAGGCCCATGAGTCCGATACTGATGGAGAATCCGCGATAGCCGGGCCCCCGCCGGCCCCTCCGACCCCGCAACCCGTTAGGATTGTACCTAGGAACAGCAAGGTCCACCACGGTGTCGCCGACTACAGGCGACGCCCCACTTCTGATGAGAGCTCGGCAACCATGAACGCGCATATCGGAGACACCATCCTCGGCAGATATACCCTGGTCACCCTGCTCCGCCGCGCAAACGGTCTGAGCGCCTGGCGGGCCAAGGACAAGGTCCTGGACAGGGACTGCCAGCTCTTCATCGCCGGGGATTCAACCTGCATGGACCGGATCAACGTCAACGCCTCCAGCCTGGCGCTGAGCAAGGACCGCCGCTTCACCCCGGTCTACCAGCTGCACACCCGTGACAAGGTCTCCCTGATCGTCACCGCCCCCGATGCCGGTATGTCCCTGAGGGACTACATGCACGGACCCGCCGGGGAAACGCTCAGCAACCGGGCCATCGGCACCATCATGGGAGAGGTCACCGAGGCCATGCGCACCCTACATGCCGCCGGCATGGTCGACTATGCAGTCTCCACGAGCACCATCAGGCTGGCGCCAGCCTCGATCACCCTGGCCGATGCACCCATATCGCCTATGCTCGAGCACCCGTCGGCCTCAACTGAAATGGGACTGACGGACGAGGAGTATGCCATACACGGGCTGGCCGGCGTGCTCTATGCCATGCTGACCAGACGGGCCGATCAGGACGGACGACAGCCAAGTCTGCAGGAGCTGCCCGAGCAGACCCCGGAAGAGTTCAAAATCATCTGCATGCGTGGACTGGGCCTGACTAATGAGCAGGGAGCCATGCCGGTTCCACTGGTCACCCTGGCGGAGCTCTCGGCCCTGCTCAGCCCCTGGGTCCCGCCCGAGGAGCTGACCGACAGCGATCTGATTTGGCCCGAGCTGGACGGCCGTGCCTCCATCGAGGCCGTGGCCCTACGCCCGGTGGACCCCAGGAACGTACTCCCGCTTCCCGCGGGATTGACCTCCTCAGCCCTGCCTGCCGCGCAGACCGTATCCCACCATGAGCCGCACTGGAAGACCAACCAACTGCTCTTCCCCGGCCGCAGTGAGATTGAGATGCTCAATCCAGAAGACACGGATACGGATCTCTTCTCGCTCTTTGACGAGCGTCAGCGGCTACGCTCGCTGAACAGCTCCTCCCGCAAGACCGCAGCCATGGATGTGAGCGCACTCAGGGCGACAATGCCCAGGCCCGCGGCCAATGAGGAAGAGTCCAAGGCTGTGACCGGACGGATGCCAACCATCAAAGACGATCAGCGTAAATCCTCCGAGGCTCTCAGCGGCAACGGCGTAACTGCCGACAATCCCGTGGAGCGAGGCTTCTCCCAGTGGGACTTCCACAAATCCGGCAGTGCGCAGGATGATGCGACGGCCGGCAGTCGCCAGACCACAGCAATATCCAACCGGACCGCTTCACAGGACGACGTGGATTCGCATGCGCGTCAAACAGGAGCTGCCGCCGCTGAATCTCATATCGCAGGCGGTGGAGAACCTGCAGCTCGCAGTGGACATTCGCCTTCTGCCGCATCTTCTGAAAAGACCGTGGCCCCTGCCCAGGTGGCCCGTTCCTCTAAGAACCCTGATTTCGATGAGGAGGAGCAAGAGACCACAGTCATGGAGCCGCTGCCCCCCAGCTTCACACCTGAAATCCACTCCATGCCCGTGCCGGTGACATACTCGGTACTTTCCGACGATGAGCAGGATAAGGGTCTGGATGACGAAGCCGATATGGCTGACACCCGTCTGTTCGGACGCTTCACGACTCGCTCAGTGGTCATCGCCATAGCGGCTATAATCGTTGTGGTGGCCCTGGTCTGGGCCCTCTCAACCATTACCGGATCCCGATCCGAGGTCAGTAAAAGTGAGGGCGGCTGGCCGGTCATGTCCAACGTGCCCTTCCCCGGCAAGACCAATGAGAGCGACGAAGCGACTCCCTCCAGCAATGGCAATGGTGACGACCAGGCTCAGGCCGGCACCAATGCCGGGAACGACAAGGTCAGCCACGCTGACAAGAAGGCGGGCAAGGTTCCCGATCCGCCCAAGCCCAAGAACACCACAGCCTATCAGACCAGTCGCCAGCTCTTCCTCAACAAGCCTGCCGGCCTGCAGGGCTATGGATGGTATATGCATCTAACCAAGCCGGAAGAGGTCTCCCGCCTGACCATCGTCGCACCTCAGAGCGGTGGCCATGCCCAGATCTATGCGAATTCCACAGCGGCTCAGCCCAACCAGGGACAGCCTCTGGCCGACTTCAGCTTCGATGCCTCGGGCACAACCCAGGTCACCCTGCGCGAGCCGGTAACGACTCAGGACCTGGTCATCTGGGTACCCATGGATGGTATGCCGGGCAATACCCTGCGCTTCACTTCCGTCCAAGTCTTCTGAGCATGACTATGGGTCGACGGCAACAAAGGCGAATCATCCCGACGTCGGCCCACGGGCCACTTGTCGACCGCAATTGCCTGCAGGCCCCATGGGCCCCGTCAACCGGACATGACTGCCCACCCATCCGTATGCCGATACTATGGGTGTACCGAAATGGTAATGTGTTGGATTTTTCCTCCTACATAGCGCCCACAGGTAATACAGTTTCCTTAGACAACGGCGGCAGGAAGGCGGAAGTCAGTTATGGCGGATGATCCCAATATCGCGTCCAAGGTCATCAAGAACGATCCTTGGTATAGCTCCTATGCAACACGAGCCGAGCAGATGCGGGCCTCCGAGATTCGTGCCCTCTTCGCCGTGGCCAATCGGCCTGAGGTGGTCTCCCTGGCCGGCGGCATGCCCTATCTGGGCCGGATGCCTTTCGACAAGTTGGCCGACCAGCTTGGCGATATGCTGCGGAGCAAGGGCCAGGTGGCCTGGCAGTATGGGTCAGCACAGGGCGATCCCCACCTGCGTGAAGACGTGCTGCCCATCATGGAGCTGGAAGGCATCAAGGACGTCCAGCCGGATGATGTGGTCATAGTCAACGGTTCCCAGTCGGGACTGGACCTGATCACCAGGATTATGTGCGACCCCGGCGATGTGGTTCTGGCCGAGGCACCCAACTATGTGGGCGCCTTGGGCGTCTTCCAATCCTTCCAGGTCGATGTGGTCAACGTGGCCATGGACGGAGACGGACTGATCCCTGAGGCTCTGGAGGAGACCATTCTGGAGCAGCGCCGCCAGGGCAAGTCGGTCAAATTCCTCTACACTGTGCCCAACTTCCACAATCCTGCCGGGGCCACCATGAGCGTGGAACGGCGGCCACGAGTCATTGAGATCGCCAGGAAGTACCACGTGCTAATCGTCGAGGACAATCCTTATGGACTGCTGGCCTTCGACGGCCAAACCTACCCGGCCCTGCGCTCTTACGACTCCGAGGGCGTTGTCTACCTGAGCAGCTTTTCCAAGATCATCGCTCCTGGCATGCGCGTGGCCTGGATGGTTGCGCCTCCCGGCATCCGACAGAAACTGGTTCTGGCCAACGAGTCGGCCATCCTTTGTCCTTCCAACATGAGCCAGATGACCATCACCACCTATCTGGACAACTTCGATTGGAAATCGCAAATCAACGATTACCGGGGAATGTACAAGGAACGCTGCGATGCCATGGACGAGGCTCTGAAGGAATATCTGCCCTACTGTTCATGGCTCAAACCCAAGGGTGGCTTCTACATCTGGCTGAAGATACCCCAGGGGCTCAATGCCAAGGACATGCTGCCCAGGGCGATCACCGCCAAGGTGGCCTACGTGTCGGGCACAGCCTTCTACGATAACGGGGAGGGCGCGGACCATATGCGCCTGTCCTTCTGTTACCCCACTCCCGATCGAATCCGAGAGGGAATACGCAGACTGTCCACAGTCATCGAGAATGAACTCGCCACCGTCCGGCTGTTCGAGCCCGACAGCGGCAAGGAAAGGGGCTGAATCATGGCGGCCAAGCACAGTAAGACACCACGGCAGCAGACCGGCGGCAAAACCCCGGCAGTCGGCAAGACCAAGACAACCGCGAGCGCGACGCCGACCACAGTCGACAGCCCGGACACCACCGTAGCCACGACTGCTGGCGAAGTGGCCAAAAGAGCCAGGCGTACCTCGCACCGCTCCACCCGCGAGGCCACGCCATTCACCATGGACGATGTCCTCTCCCTGGCGAGCAAGGCCACCAAGCGTGCTGATAAGTCCCTCCTGGTTATTTGCGGCGGCCTCAGCCATGAACGCGATGTCTCCATCAGCTCGGGGCATCGAGTCCAGGGATTCCTGGAGGAGGCCGGATGGACGGTCCATGTCCATGACATGGATGGCTCGCTCCTGCCCTATCTGACTGACGAGTCGACCCGTCCTGATCTGGTCTGGCCTCTGCTGCACGGCGCCAACGGCGAAGATGGCTCCATCCGTGATGTCTTGGAGATGGCTGAACTGCCTTACATCGGATCTCGGGCCAAGGCCTCCAGGACCGCCTGGAGCAAGCCCATCGCCAAGAACGTTGTCCGCATGGCCGGATTGCAGACGCCACACTCCGTGACCTTGCCTGAATCCATGTTCCGCGAGCTGGGAGTCGAACCCGTTATCGATATGCTTCTAGGTTCGCTGGGGCTTCCGCTCTTCATCAAGCCCACCATGGGCGGCTCGGCCATGGGTTGCACCATGGTGACGGAACAGAGCCAGCTCACTCAGGCGTTGATCAACTGCTTTGCCTACGGTGATGTGGCACTAATCGAACAGGCTGTCACGGGCACTGAAGTCTCCGTCTCCATCCTCGAGTTTGACGGACACCCCCTGGTTTTGCCTCCGCTTGAAATCTGGACCCCCTCAGGCACCTACGACTTCGAGGCTCGCTCCACACCTGGCCCGACGGAGTTCTATGTTCCAGCTCGACTGGATGCCAAGACCACACAGGCTGTGAGCGATGCTGCACTGACCGCCCATCGGGCTCTGGGGCTTCGAGATATCTCGCGCACCGACTTCATCGTCGATGCCCACGGTCAGCCGCAATTCCTGGAGTCCAATGTTGCGCCCGGCATGACGGACACCTCGCTTCTACCGCAATCAGCCCTGGCCGCCGGCTACAACCTGCCAGAGCTATACACTGCATTGGTTCAATCAGTTTTGAATCAAAAACGAACCAACTGAGACCTCAAAGCCTACCTGGCTCTGCCTACCACTCGGTTAGCATGAGCAAAGTCCGCATGATATATGGTGTGCAAACTGCACAATATGTATCATGCGGACTTGCAATTTAAATAGCTTGCAAATACAGGCAGAGCAGATAGTGCACAAGACGAGCACATTACACATAGTACTGACTGACAGTTTGTAATCATCAAACCCGGTACTCTGTTCTATATCCATTATTCTCATCATCATTCTTCTCTGCCCGCCAAATGTCAGTTGTTCACTGCTCACCACTCTGCCTCGGTTATCTCCCTACCTCTATCCGTTCCTCTCCTCTCCCCTGCTTCTCCTTTACTACTCCACCAAAGCCAAGGCTGATTGGAGGTATGTTCAATCAAATCCTTGCTTTTATATTGCCGACCAGGCTGACTTGCAGAAGAGACGCGGTCTAATATATAGCCGATGCCGGTATGGCTGGTCACCTTCCAGGATTCAACTCACGACAGTGCTATATTGCTCTACGCCTATGCATGTGCGCATGGTCGGTATCGAATGTTTCACGTGAAACATTCTGGGATGATCAACTTACTTCATCAACTCCAGCGAGAGCCCCGCATGCCACAACGCCTATAACCAACAGAGAATCCTGCCCGTTAACGGTGCGAGTCGAATAAAGATACGGGCCTCGAGCAAATGAATACAGCCTTCATAGGATCGCAATCACTATGGGTTCTGCATCAATCGGCTCAGGATTCTTTATCGAGATGTTTATCAATCAAGCGCGACTACATTGAGGCAACGCTGCCTTTATACCTTCAAAAATCGAGCGCACATCTCTACTGTGTCAGCAGGAACTCTGAGCGAGAGCGAGACCGCACCAGTAAATTGCCGTTCTTTTATCGGCATTGTTGTACTGATTGATTTACCCCGATTCGCACATACTCATCGTTGATGAGTACAATCTCCTTATCAGAATTGATTCATCGAGTCATAGCGCTTACGCATTTTGCCCCCTGGCAACCGATCCAAAGCGGATAGGTAAAAGCCCGCGGATACCCTGCAAGTCATTGGATTCGCATGTACAACATACCCAAGCGCATCCGTCCTTATTGAGAGACCATACTTTCGTAAAATCGAACTAACAATTGAAACCGCACCCCACCCTTATCGAACTGTCTACGGCCTGGCTAGATACGTCTTACTTATTTCTGCTACCTTCCTCGTCCTCGTCCTTGTCCGATGCGAGCGAAGAACTTTCGACAGATTCTTCCTGACTTGAAGATACATATCGGTCAGCAGTCATGGCAGTCATATCCTCACCAGTCCCAAGGCTTTTGTCTTTTATCGGAGAATCAGCGTCCAACTCGTCGACATTGTCCTCAAGGCTTGGGGGATTCCAAAAACGCCAGCTATGCCAGCTGTCATCCTTACTCTTATCATCTGTTTGATGGCTAGGATGCTCCCGCAGCAACCGATCAACTCGGAGCATAAACCAAATCAGCACTAGAATCGTCCCAAGATTGGTTACGATGGCGACTACCACGGTTTTCTCCATAGTTCAAGAATAGCCTACCCCTATCAGAACCGAACCTACTGTGAGATAAGTAGCGCCCTTTTCGCCCACCGCGTGTGCCTCGGTCATCCTGCATGGATACAGTAGCGTTATGAAGCAAACTGTTCATGATGCCATTGTTATAGGGTCCGGACCAGCAGGTTACACAGCCGCCATTTATCTTGGCAGAGCCGGATACGCTCCACTCGTTATTGCTGGAGCTCTTACGCCTGGCGGTCAGCTTATGAACACCACCGAAGTAGAGAACTTCCCTGGATTCCCTAAAGCGGTACTGGGCCCCGATCTGATGGATCAGATGCGCGATCAGGCAGAACATTTTGGTGCCCAGATTGAATACGACGATGTCGTCTCAGTTGACTTGAACGGAGACGTCAAGCGGATAACAACGGATGGCGGCCAGGAATACCAGGCTCGATCCGTCGTTATCACCACTGGCTCGCAATATCGTAAATTGGATGTTCCTGGCGAGCGCGAGTTCTCAGGACGAGGGGTATCCTACTGCGCCACATGCGACGGTTTCTTCTTCAAAGACAAGCCGATTGTTATTGTTGGCGGTGGCGACTCTGCCATGGGTGACGCGGACTTTCTGACCCGTTTCGGCTCTTCTGTCACACTGATTCACCGTCGCCAAGGCTTCCGCGCTTCAAAAATCATGGTGGACCGCGCCAAGGCTAATGACAAGATCAACTTCCTTCTTGATTCGGTCGTCACGCGGATTAATGGCGACGATAGTGGTGTGACGTCTTTGGATATTCGCAATACAGCCACTGACCAGCAGTCCACTATTCCAGCTAACGGAGTTTTCGTTGCTATTGGATTCACCCCTCAGACTGCTTTCCTCAATGGACAAGTTGATCTGGACCAGGACGGCTATATCCTGGTCAAGGGTGGATCGACAACCACTTCTGTACCTGGAGTCTTTGCCGCTGGTGATGTGACCGACAAGATCTATCGTCAGGCCATCTCTGCTGCTGGTATGGGTTGCCGTGCTGCTTTAGACGCTCAGGAATATCTGACAAGTTTGGATAGCCTTAAGGCTTGAACGGCCCCGCAAACAAAGATTTAAGTGCCTGACAGTTTACGATTGTCAGGCACTCCGTTTATTGATTATGCCGTGTTACCTACTTAGTTTCTTCTAGTTCTCCATTGGCCACGACCGGACACTCTACTCAACAGGAGCATTCCCGACCTTACAGCTACGCACATCATCCCCCGCTGACACAGGCTGCTTCTCATCGAAACAATCTCCCACAACCGATTCCCTCCTCCCCAAAGCCGTAACTGAAATTCTCAATGTCTCGCTGCACGGATTTGCCACCTCACATCAACGGCCAAGGCCAACCTCCGTCAAAAGCCGTACGAAAGCAAGGGCTTATTACCTACCAGACGGCGTACAAAGAAGCAGCAATTCAATCATGACCTACTGGGTAGCCGGTCAACAACGACTAATCGCATATCTCGGGATTGGATATACCCATCACACTGCCGACAGCTATCAAGCTATCAGACGGATCCAGTTAGATATGGTGACCCGACAAAATGACCGGGTAACCCATTATGCAGTGATTCATAATCCAACAGTCTGCCGACTGACTGTTTGCCAGCTTCAAGCTATTTAATCAACATTCTAATGCAGATATATCTGGTTGGTGAATGGAACACATACCTAGGATGGCCCAATCATTCTGATCCCAAGGCAAATGCAGCGATTGCTCATCAACCCATCCCAAACTCGATCGAGCCATGAAGCAATCGCTCACTTTAACGGCAAGGTTTGGATGAGCAAACCCTGAAGTTCCATTTCCAGAATGGGATTAAACCCAGCCTTTATCACCCGAATCTCCGTCATTACTTGCAGGTTGATTCTTTTCCAAGAGAATGGCAACGATGCGGTCCATGTCTTCAGGCGAAGAAAAAACGATTTCTATTTTCCCGTGCTTTTTAGTGCCCTTAATAGCCACCTTGGTATCAAAGTGGCTTTCCAGATCCTGGCGTACAGGACTATCAGCCCAGGCGTTTACCCTAGGCTTCTTTGCTTTCTTCTTCGCCTGTCCAGTCTGCAAGGCGACAAGTTCCTCAGTAGATCTTACCGACAGACCTTCAGCAATGATCTTGTCTGCCAGGGCAGTCATAGACTTTTCATCCGGCAAAGTAAGCAAGGCGCGAGCATGTCCAGCCGACAACACACCTGAGCTTACCTTTTTCTGCACACTTGGGGGCAACTTCAACAATCGAAGTGTATTCGTAATCTGAGGTCTGGACTTAGAGATCGACTTAGACAAACCGTCCTGAGTCAAGCCAAAATCATCAATCATTTGCTGATAAGCGGCTGCTTCTTCCAACGGATTAAGGGCCACTCTATGGAGATTCTCGAGCAAGGCATCACGCAACATGGTGTCATCGCTCGTTGTTTTCACAATTGCAGGTATGGTATCCAGACCAGCCAATCGAGTAGCACGCCAACGACGCTCACCCATTATGATTTCAAAATGGGTTCCTTGCCGCAGAGCCGCTTCCCAATTGTTTGATAGCTGACTAGATTGATCATCACCGGGCTTAGTTTCGACTGCACTGGATTTGTTTGCCGCGTTGCCAACTGCAGTTGTTTTATCCTCGATTGTTCCTGGACGGTCCACAAGAGTTGATCTACGCACCACTATGGGTTGCAATACACCAACTTCCTTGATGGAGCGGGAAAGCTCCAACAGTTCGTCTTCATCGAAGATTTGCCGCGGCTGCTGAGCGTTAGGCCTAATATCGTCCACGCGCACTTCAGCCAAGTACCCACCTTGGACTGGTTTCAGCTCTTCTTGGTGATTGCCCTCCGCCTTGTTATTCGACCCAGTATCATTGCCAACAATAGGCGTACGATTAGCGCTTTGCTGGGTCTCCTTTGTTCGACGGTCGACAACCTCATTCGATTCCACCATCAGCGATGTTTCACGTGAAACATCTGTTGTCGTTGGACCAAAGAATAGATCACTTGGATGTTCCAGGCTGCTGATGGACGGGATTGACCGACGCTTGGTAGCCCTCTTCGCCGTGGATGTTTCACGTGAAACATCCATGTTGAGAGACTCGGAACTGCTGACAAGCTTTTGTCCTGTCTTAGAACGTTTACGACCGCTCTCAGAAGACTTTGCCGAAGCCGCTATTTGAGAGCTTCCACGATCCGAATGCGTAGTACTGTATTCTTTGCTTGCCCCGTCATTTTCTGCGGTGTCTGTCCTCGGCCGCTGTCGTTTGTCTGATTCCGCACCCAAACCTTGAAGAGTGGGCTCCTTGTTACCGGAATTCGGTACTTTATTAGCTTGTTGCCGATTTTTGTCGGCATTACTTTCATCATCTTCACCTGGCAGGGCGGGAAATAGAGCCCCCAAGCCCTTGCCTAACCGTGAACGGCTTGTCATGTCCTCACTCCCCCTGTCGTCTATTGGAAATATGTTCCAGCACTTGCTCAGATCTCTGTGCGATTTCTAACGCCGCCTCTTCATAAGCGATAGCGCCAGCTCCTTTAGGGTCGTAAGTGATAACGCTTTGCCGGAAGCTGGGAGCTTCAGAAATCTTGACGGAACGCGGGATGGTCGTATTAAGCACTATCTCTGGATAATGTTCCTTGACTTGATCAAACACTTCTTTGCTGAGCAGTGTTCGCCTGTCATACATAGTCAACAACATGGTAGAGATTACGAGATAAGGATTATAGCTTTGCTGAACAAGTCCGATAGTGTGCAACAATTGTTGCAACCCTTCAAGGGCATAGTATTCAGCTTGCACTGGAATCAATACCTCATTGACAGAACACATGGCATTCAGAACCAGCAGTCCGAGACTAGGCGGGCAATCAACAAGAACGTAGTCATAATGCTGATGGCAGATTTTGAGGTAGTCGGCGACTGCTTTTTTCATGAGCTGATTGCGGTTGGTCATATCTGCGACTTCCAGCTCAGCACCACTTAAATCAATGGAGGATGGGACAACCTCAAGGTTAGGGAATTCGGGGGAAGCCACCTTAACATCGTCAATCCCAAGGCGACCCTCCAGTACATCGTATGTTGATGGCATCCCGGATTCATGAGCCACGCCCAATGCAGTAGAAGCGTTGCCTTGTGGATCCATATCAATGACCAGCACACGTGCATTGAATTCGGCAAACGCGCATGCCAAATTGACAGTGGTCGTGGTTTTCCCCACCCCACCTTTCTGATTTGCAACGGCAATGAAGCGTGTTTTTGATGGGTGAGGAAATTCGGCCTGGCGTAATGCCTGATAGCGAGCAGAAAGATCTGCCATCTCCGCACCAGACACCGAACCAGTACCATCAGCGAATATCCGATTTAGTATATCCGTTGCCGTTTCCATACCTGATGCGTTCGGCGTGGGTTGCTCACCGATATCCGGAGTATTTCTCGAAACGGGTTTCACCTTCTTCGATGCGGTCACGAACCTTCCTCCTTTTGATTACCATTCAATTTTCCCGTTCCACTTGGACATGTCTGTACATCCGAGAGTTATACACGGCCGCTGTTTATAACTGTGGATAAGTGTGGATAGGTCCAATCATCCCACAGCGACTCACTCTCCTCTTAGATTATTAGCCTTGCCTTGTAATTATTGAGAAGTCTGACGCTTCACACCACACGAAATGGCTAATAAACGATAATGTGGATAATTCAATCGTGGCATCTCAATTGTGCATAACTTACAAACAACAAACCATTAAATCAATCACGCCGTCAATTTAAACAGCTCAGTTCATGGTTATAATCAATGATTTCGTCACCTGTTGAATAGCGATTATAAAACTGCTGTAACTTTCAAATTAATCCTTCGGACGAAAACCTTATACAACTGCACAGCATGATAGTGTTTCACGTGAAACATCTATATTGCCTGAGAAGTAACGTCACCCCGTAAATTGCTGGCAAACAAAGCGGATGACTTAGTTTTGTGTGTTTTCCAATCATATTAATCCACCGTTTTTTAACCACTAACGAATCAAGATACTGGACTACTTGTTTTGATTTAAGTATGAGCTTTGTCATTAATCCATCCGCATCAGTATATAAAACGCCACTTTGTTTTACATCATGAGCTTTAGATTAAAAAAGGAAGTATCTAAGAAATGCGACCATTGACAACTTTTCCCTAAACATAATCTAAAAGATACTGCAATAACCTTGCTCTTTTGCTTCTAAGACCTTAGTCGTGATTGGTCCATGCTATGCCACGTGTTTCACGTGAAACAGTAAATCTGTCATTACATAGATATCATCCACTAGAGGCGGGACCGACTCAATAATGTCATGCGCGGTGTTGCCCGAAATATATTAGTGACGGATTGACCTTCTTGCGCAACATACACTTAATCGTCGATTTGTTATTTGGCCTTGTCACACCTTCGATCAAGGGTTCCTGTTTCTCTGTTTCCGGTTAAAAAAGGTATTTACTTTACAATGTTTCACGTGATACATTCGATAGTGGCAGCATATAAGATACTTGAATAGCTTCATGGTAACTCAAATTGGTTATCCCATACTCAATATATTGGGGCACTTTTGTCTTTTTAAACAATTTTAGAGCCATTGTCTAAACTGATTAACCGGTAACTCGTGCAATCCTCGTGCGTATGCAGGAATCTGCTTACCTCTATGAGCATTAAAAAGGGAACAGTGAAGATTGAGACACAGGTCTAGAGACAATAAACTCCCATGAGGTTGGGGAAACTAGGAAATAGATACAGCGATAACAGTGTAACTACGGGTATCAAGTACATGAAGTGTGTGGATTCATAGATTTCAAAACAACGAAACTATAACATCTCCTAAGTCTCTTGATCAAGCATCAGAAAGACGACAGTACATCTACTTCCAGGATAAACCTGATGCTATCAGTCCAAGAATGCTTGGATTACGCAATCAGGATGAGATAAGACTACGGGTCCGATAACTCAAAGAGGCACTATGATGTGCGCTTTATTCAAGGCAAAAGACGCTTATGTTTCGAATATTTTTATTATATATATTCTATTCTGCCAGTGTCTATGACACTTTTGTCAAAACTTTTGTATCAAATAACTAGAAATATCTGGACTGAAAGCAAATTTATAGCAAACAGTATAATTCTGCTACGTACTCACCTTCTCCTTAACCTAATATTCCATTTATATCGATTGAAGATCGTTTAATCTGCTGCTTGGAAAAGTACGATCAAATCTGGCAGAGCTTAGTCATCATCTCTAATCAGACATTCGGCAGGCCTCTATTCTAGATGCTGATAATTATTTATCTTACCCGGCCAATTCTTTTCTTCTTATTGAGGAAAATCTCGGACGCCTGAATCCTTAAAATAAGGTCATATCGGTGTTCTGCTTTAAAGTTTATCCACGAGAACCACGTGGGTATCCTCAAGCCCAGGTGCGATTGGAGCTCGGCAAACCCGTGGATTCGCTCCATGATATTTCTTTATCTCTTTGGCAGCCTTATCGAGCTCTGCCTGTGCCGAACGACCCTTAAGTGCGATAAGCTGACCTTGCGATCTCAAAAGGGGCAAGGTCCATCCGGCGAGCTTTGTCATGGGGGCTACAGCTCGGCATGTCACGACATCAAAAGTCTGCGGAATTGGATGATTGGATTCGACGCCTGTTAGGCCTGCTCCAACCGTCTCCGAGGAGTTTTGACTCTTTACTCCTTGTTGGCTTTCAGCATTCCTAGCTGCAACCGAATTTAAAGAACCACCACGGCCGTATGTCGAAGCAGGCTGTTTCTCGTTGAGACGACGACCATGACGACGACTCTGCGAACTTTTTTTGTTGTGCCTCATCGAAGCCTTGGAGGGTTGTGGAACCAGATCCTCTGCACGCTTGCGAAACACAAACGCATTAGCCAGGTGCAACTCGTCAACGACTTCCTGCAGCCAGGTTACACGCCGCTCCATCGGTTCGACCAGAACAACATTGCACTGCGGTAGGCAGGCAGCCAGTACAATACCAGGGAAGCCTCCACCGGAACCTATATCCGCCACCGTTGCCGTGCGAGAGTCAGTGTTCAATCGCTCACGCACGAACGGCACAATAGCCGCTGAATTGAGTATGTGCCGCTCCCAAATAATACCTTCATCGCGAGGGCCAATGATTCCCCTCTCCACACCCTCGTGCAAGAGCTTGTCGTGGAAACGCTGCATGGGCACCAGAGCATCGCCGAGCACCTGCCTCAAGAGGGGACTATTGTTCAGCTCATCATCCACAACAGCCATTTACACTCCTCACTTCACGTTCGAAGCCCAGTCAATCACAGCCACAGACTATGACAACGGCATACTGTCTGGTATCCAGCGAGAATTCACACTGCCGGAACCGAAAACTGCTGGATTTCTAAGACCATTACCACCATACGGTTTTCAACCGCAAAAGGGCATCAAGAGTCATACATCAGTATCCTATCGAACAGCATGGGAGGCAGTCCCTTAAACAAGATCATCGACCAGGCACAATCCGAATTAAGCAGCATGGCGAACCAAGAACCATCATGAGCTGGACAACACTAGGCACCTGCCAAATAATACACTGACAAATAGCACAACACACTTGGTTAGAAAGCATGCATGACTGCGCCAAACGATGGAACAATCCAAAGGATCCAACGTCATAAGTTCTTCATCAGCCCATAACCCTGCATGACTCTGTAGTCACTCCATGTCGGTATCCATAGAATCGCCATCATCTGTGTAATCAACCGAATCATCAGCCTGATCTGTTTCATCCGCGTCCAACGGGGCATCATATCCGACAGGTTCGTCCTCAGCATCGTCAGGCAGGTCTTCGTCTTCGCTCCTGGCCTTCAGGTAGACAGTGACATAACGGTGGGGTTCCTCGCCGTGGGAACGTGACTTCAGCCCCTCCTCGCGGACCATGTCATGGACGATCTTGCGCTCGAAAGAGTTCATAGGCTTCATATTGACAGGGTCGCCAGTCTCACGAACCTCGTCAATCACATCCAGGGCTTGCTCGCGAAGATGTTCGCGCTTGCGCCGCAGGAAACCATCCACATCCACAATCAGATGGGAGCGCTCCCCTATCTTCTGCTGCACGGCCAAGCGTGTCAGCTGCTGAAGAGCATCGACCACCTCGCCATCCTTGCCGATCAGATGCTTAATGTCCGTATCGTCGTCAGCCACAATCTGCACGGTCGGACGGTGGTTGCGCACCCCCATCTCGATATCGCCCTCGTAATCGACGATGTCCAGCAACCCCTCCAGATAGTCGGCGGCGACATCCGCCTCCTCATTGAGTTGCTCGATGGTCTTTCCCTGGTCCAGAGACTGAGACATCTATGCTCTCCTTACACGCGTTTACATCCGATTCATAACCTCAGGTCCACTGGATTCCTGGTCACCAATCGAGTGTCCAGTATTGAGGATACACGGACGTGATGATTGCAGATTACTCCAGTATTCGCCCGACCGAAAGCCGGGTCACCACGCCGGCCTCCACCGCCAGTAGCCGCATCAACGGCCGCGACGTTTGCGATGGGGCTGGGAACGCTGGTGGGAGATGTTCTTGTTGTTGCGGGCTTCCTCTTCCAACCTCTTGGCCTCCATCAACTGCTCCTCCTCCAAAGAGGGCAGCCCCTGGCGCTTGCGGCGGGCATTCTCACGGCGATGGTCACGCTCTTCCTTGCTCTCTGCGGCCGGCGAGCCAGGAGTGGGCATATGGCGGACCTGGAAGAGGGTTCGGCCCAGATTCCAAAGGTTGTTGGTCAGCCAGTAAATCAGCACTGCGAAGGGGAAATAGATGCCCGAGAAGATGTACATGACCGGGAAGATGAAGGCCATCATCTGCTGCAACTTGTACTGCTGTCCCTGCATGGCCGACCTCGGCATGTTCCGTCGAACATTATGGAACTGCGAGTAGAACATGGCCAGGCACATGAGCACGATGAAGACCACAATGACTATGCGGCCCGCACCTTGGGCGGACATGAAGTTGTCCGAAATCCGCAGCCCAAAAAAGGTAGTCTCTTCGAATTCCCGCGCCACCTGTCGATTGAAGGCTCCCAGAGGTGCCCGCTTGCCACGGGCGATGAAGGGCACAGCCGAAAGCACATAGAACATGGTCATGAAGACCGGGCCCTGGACCAGCGCAGGCAGACAGGACCCCATAGGATTGGCATGATTGTCCTGGTAGACCTTCATGGTCTCCCGACTCATGGCCTCTCGGCTAGCTGGATCCTTCTTGTTGCGGTACTTGTTCTGGATCTTCATCAGTTTGGGCTGCAGGGCCTGCATCTTTTGCATGGATCGCAGCTGCTTGATGAAGAGCGGCAGGACACACAGGTTGACGACCAGCACCAACATCACTACCGAGAGCGCCCAGGCCACGCCGGGACCCTTGTGGAACCCGATCAATGTCAGGAACTTGTGGCAGTAGGTCATGATGTAGGTCATGAGCCACTCGATAGGGTACAGGATCTTGTAGAAGAAGCCGTATATGCCCGTATCGAAAGTAAAGGTGTCGTTGTTCTGGAACATTGTCAGGCCGTCTCCTTGTCTGGGGCCATGGGGGTCAGCCGGGCCTCCTCATGGGCCTTTGACCACGAGAACCGATAGAAGATGGAAAATCTTTGGGGCACGTCATCGATTCCGCCGTTGTTGAAGGGTGTGCAACGCAACAGCCGCAGAACTGCCAGGATGGTTCCACGCAAGGCCCCGAACCGTTTCAGGGCGGTCAAAGCGTACTGTGAGCACGTCGGGTAGTAACGGCACCTCGGCGGCGACAAGGGTGAGATGTGGCGCTGATACCAGCGGACTGCACCCTGCAAAGTCCGGGAGGCCAGGCCGCTCATGCCCTGCATCCTTCGTTGGCTTCCAGTCGTTGAATCGGTCGACCCTTGGATCCGCCGGCGAGCTGCAGACCTGACTGTCCCTGTGCATCGAGACTGCCGACAGTCTTTCCGGTCTTATGCGTGAGGTCACGGAAGAGCCTGTCCACTTGCTCCTCCAGCTGCTTGTAGGTGGCTGTAGCAGCGCTGGGTTTGGCGCGCAGGACCAGATCACAGGAGGATGGCAGCAGGTCCTCCTTGAATCCGGCAAGTTGCCTGAATCTGCGCTTGACCTTGTTCCTGGTCACGGCTTTACCCACATTTTTGGACACAGCAAGCCCCATGCGGCGTCTGCCTACAGGCAGGATGTCATGCCGCCCTTCGCGCACAGCCGATGTCACCGGCAACTGGGTCTCCGTCCGGTCAGATCCGGGTATCCAATAATGTATGACCAGATCCCTACTACTGACCCGATGACGTCGCCTGAGCACCGCCGTGAACTCCCGGTGGCTCCTCAGCCGTTCCACCTTCTGAAAAGGGATTGGGATCCGGCTCAGGCGGAGAGGGTCCGACGGCCCTTTGCCCGGCGGCGGTTGATCAGGGCACGACCGGAGCGGGTGCGCATGCGAGCGCGGAATCCGTGCTTCATGTGACGACGGCGATTGTTTGGCTGGAATGTCCTCTTCATAATTCGTTGCTCCCGTGTGTAGACATACTCGAGTACGGCTCGTAATGAGTCAAGCTATATCACGGTACACATGAGCCGGGACGGAGTCAAACAGGCTTCCATCATCCTACTGGTGAAGACCACTCCCTACCTTGCGCAAACCCTGTCATGGCGGGAGAAAGAGCCTCCTCACTTATCCACAAATTACATCACTGTTATTCACATTCGGCGCAGATACAACACGCTATCCTGTGGATAACCACGCAAAGTCGGTGTAACAATGGGCTACTGTCTACTTTGAGAGAAGCAGGAAGACCGGGACAATCCGTCGTCGAGAAGAGAGGAGCACACTGATGGCGCAGGATCCGCTGGATGCCGCTGCCCAGGCCGAGAGAATCTGGGATTCGGTCCTGCAGGTGCTCCGCTACAGCAGCTCATTGACCTCCAGGGACAAGGGTTGGCTGGAGGACATCACCCCTGAGGCGGTCTTCGGCACCACCATCGTTCTGCGGGTCTCCTCCAAGGCCACCCAGGAGGCTGTGCAGGGACCGCTCAGTCAGCCCCTCCTCAATGCACTGCAGCTGGTCACCAACCAGGAAATGTTCCCGGCCATCAAGATCGTCTATCCGGAGCAGATGGCCAAACAGATGGCTGCCGACCAGCAGAAAGACCAACGAACATCCGCCTTGGCTGGCTCCGCCCCGGGAAGCGGCGAGTTCCGTCAGGTCCACAGTCCCGCTCAGGATCCTTACGGCGACTATCAGCGTCAGACCGGCGCAGATCGAACCCCCGGCTCGGAGACCCACTCGGACTGGCAGACCGAGACTGCTGGAACATCCAAGTCCCCTGTTGTTTCCGTTAATGACTTCCATGAGGGCACCTATGTGCCCATGACCTTGGATATGCAGGCTGAGCTGTCAGAGCCCTCCCCTGCTATGAGGTCAACGGCAGGCGGTGATGCCGATCAGCAAGGCGAGGCAGAGAGGACCGCATCCCGGCCCGCCTTTACCGTGCCGCGCTTCCCCATGAGCCAGAACAGGGTGGAGCGTGACCCACAGACCCACCTGAACAAAAACGCCACATTCGACACCTTCGTCCCAGGCGACTCCAACCGTTTTGCACGGACCGTGGCCTTGGCCGTGGCCGAAGGATCGGGCCAGGACTTCAACCCCTTATGTATCTACGGGAGCTCAGGCCTGGGCAAAACCCATCTGCTCAACGCCATCGGCAATTATGCTCTGGTCAAGGATCCCTCGCTTAAGGTCCGATATGTCAACTCGGAGGAATTCACCAACGAATTCATTGACGCCCTGCAGAACTCCACCCAAGGATCGGGCCAGATAGCTGAATTCAACCGCCGCTATCGGCAGGTGGATGTGCTTCTTATCGATGACATCCAATTTCTGGGAGGCAAGGAAGCCACCCTGGATCAGTTCTTCCACACCTTTAATGCCCTCCATGACGCTAATAAGCGCATCGTCATCGCCTCGGATGTGGCCCCCAAGAATCTGAAAGGCTTCGAATCCCGACTGATTTCGCGCTTCGATTCGGGTCTGACCGTGGATGTCAAACCACCAGACAGGGAGACCCGGGTGGCCATACTTAGGATGATGGCCTCCATGAACGGGGTCAGTATTCCCAACGAGGTCCTGGACCTGATTGCGGAACGCTTCACCGAGAACATCCGGGAACTTGAGGGGGCCCTGACCCGCGTCACGGCCGTGGCCAGCCTCAATAATCAGCCGGTTACCACAGCATTGGCTGAACAGACCCTGCAGGACTTCTTCTCAACGGACGTAGAAATCAAGCCCACTGACATCATCTCCCAGGTGGCCAAGTACTTCCATCTGACCTTTGACGATATAGTCGGCCGCACACGTACCAAGAACATCGCCCTGGCCCGGCAGATTGCCATGTACCTGGCCCGGGAAATGACCAGCATGTCCTTGGTTGACATTGGCGAGGTCTTCGGTGGCCGCGACCACACCACAGTCATGCACGCATACACTCGTATCTCCAATGAGATGCAGGAGAAGCGGGAGATTTACAACTACGTCATGGAGCTGACGGTTCGGCTCAAGCAGCCTCAGAACTGACACGACACGCAGACACCAGTGTGGATTGCCGAAAAAAGATATCCACCTAGTTATCCCCGGATGTGGGCAATCCTTGGGAATAACCCACCGCTTTTCCGGGGACAGGCGGTGGATTCTCAGCGAATAACCACATTAATTTTGTGGATAACTCGGCAGAAATCAATCCCTGTGCACAACTCGGCTTCTTGTTCACATCGATCTCACCACTTATCCACAGCGATTGGGTGATGTGTATCCACCGCGTTGCAAGGATTTGAGAACTTATCCACACCATCCACCGTGCTTATTACGATGACTCTATGTATATTTATGCAATAGTCACCTTCATACTCAAGCACATCTGCTCACTCCAACCACATCACCAGAGCTATTCGATAGAATGAGTCAAGTTCATTCATCGACAAGAAGGCTCCCATGAAAGTAGAAGTGAATTCATCCGCACTCTCGGATGCAGTGGCCTGGACCACCCGCATCATCCCTTCCCGACCGGCTTCGCCGATTCTGGCGGGTATCAGGATGGAAGCCTCTGACGGAACATTGAAACTGTCCGCTTTCGACTACGAGGTTTCGGCAAGAAACCACATCGAAGCAGGCATCGACGAATCCGGAACGGCTCTGGTCCTGGGCAAACTGTTGGCGGACATCACCAAATCCCTGCCGTCTGAGAAGACCTATCTGTCAACCGAGGGATCCAAGATGACCATTACCTCGGGCAAATCGACTTTTTCCCTGCAACTGATGCCCGACAGCGAGTATCCAGACCTCCCTGCCGTCCCCGAACCCATGGGTCAGGTGGATGCTGAGACCTTTATCCAGTCCATCTCCCAGTCCATCGTCGCCGTTTCCAGGGAAGAGAGCCGGCCTGTACTGACCAGCGTCAAGACCGAAATCACCGGGGACAAGGTGGTCATGACCGCAACCGACCGTTTCAGGCTGTCCCGGTCGAGCTTCACCTGGACTCCTCGCGACGCCGACTTTTCCACCTCCATGCTGATCCGTGGCTCCCTGCTGCGAGACATCGCCCGTTCCCTGGACGAGCACCAGAATGTGACCATGGATTACGAGGTTGACAACCCCACCATCATGGGCGTGGAAAACGCTGGCAAAATATCCACCACCCAGCTGATTGATGGAGAATTTCCGGCCGTGGATCGTCTTTTTTCGGACGAGTACCCCATCCAGGCGGTCATCGCCCGGCAGGATCTGATCGACGCCATCAAGCGTGTGGCTTTGGTGGCCGAACGCAACGCCCCCATTCGTATGGTCTTTTCCGGCAACGAGGTGACCCTGAGCGCAGGCACAGCTGACGAAGCGCAGGCCCATGAGGTTCTGCAGGTGGATCTGGACGGTGAAGACATCACGGTGGCTTTCAACCCCAGCTATCTGATTGATGGGTTGGGCGCCATTGCCGAGCCCTTTGTCCGCATCAAGATGACCTCGGCTGTCAAGGCCGTGGAGTTCAACGGTCAGCAGGAGCAGGATTCCGAGGAGTCCATGGACTACCGTTACCTGCTGGTACCCATGCGTTTCAACAACTGACACCCGGGCAGGTTCAAGGAACGATCGTCGTGCACATCTCCCGTCTGGTTCTGGATCACTTCCGTTCCTGGGAGCATTGCGTCCTCGATCTTGAACCCGGGGTGACCATTCTCGAGGGGCGCAACGGCCTGGGTAAGACCAACCTGGTCGAGGCCATCGAGGTCCTTTCCACTGGCGGCAGCCATAGGACCTCATCCTCCTTGCCTTTGGTAGAACGTGGGCAGTCCAAGGCCACCATCAGGGCCAGGCTGGAGCAGGACGGAACCGCCACCGACTATGAGCTGACCATTGCCGCCAAGGGAGCCAACCGGGGAAGAATCAACGGCGGGCCTTCCCTCTATCAGCGTGACCTGGTAGGTCGGGTGCCCTGCGTGACTTTCAGCCCCGAGGATCAGCTGATGGTCTCCGGAGAGCCGGCAGCCAGGCGGGCCGTGCTGGACCAGGCCGGCAGCCAGCTCGATGCCGACTACTTCCAGGTCCGGCAGGATTTTCGCCATGTAGCCAGGCAGCGCTCCGCCCTGCTCAAGCAGCTCTCCCAAGCGAGCTATGATCCCTCGGGTAATGGGCGTGACGCCGCCTTGTCCGGCCTTGAGGTCTGGACTGGGCAGTTTATTCGCACCGGACTGGATTTAAGCCGCCGACGAGCGGCTCTGGTAGAGGCTCTGAATCAGCCCTTCAGCGATTTGTATGGTCGGCTGGCAGGCTCTGATCAGGATGCTCGATTGACCTACCGGCCATCTCTGGAGGAGATTGGCCCAGATAAGCAGACAGGTCCCGAAGTCGCCGAAGCCGTCAGCCGTCACTTTCAGCGGATATACCCGGGAGAAGTGGCCCGGGGAACCAATCTGATCGGTCCCCAGCGCGATGATCTGGCTTTCACTCTCAATGGCATGCCTGCCCGGGAGTTCGCCTCCAACGGTGAGATGTGGACCCTGGCCCTGGCTTTGCGGCTGGCTCTGCTGCAGGTGGTCAAGGATCGTCGCTCCTTGGAGCCCATCGTCATTCTGGATGATGTCTTCGCCCAGTTGGATCGGGGCCGCAGGGATCAGATTCTGGATTTTGCCCGTCAGCAGGACCAGGTGCTGATCACCGTGGCCGCCGACAGCGATATTCCCTCCCTGCAGGGTGCCAGGCTGGTGGATGTGTCGCGACTGAGGCCTGTGCAGCCATCCGATCCGGCCGCCCAGGATCCCGCCATTGCCAGTGCCATGCAGGACCTGCGTCGAACCAGAGGGACGGCTCATGACGACTCGGATATGCCGCATGAGTCGGAAGGAAACGACCAGTCATGAAGGCGCCCATGGTTGAGACCCTGCACCTGGATCAGCGTCGATTGCCGGCCCTGGTCTTCGAAGGCTGCACGCGACGGGCTGCCACTCGTCGACAGCGGGAGGACAACTCCCGTAAGGCCTGGTATGCATTCGGCAAGCCGGGCCGCGATCCAGCCAAACTAGGAGGCGTGGTGACCAGCCTGGCTGCCGGGAGCGGGTGGACCAGCCATCTGAAGGTGGCCCGGCTGCGCAACCAGTGGGACAGTGTAGTTGGACCCGGCATCGCCGCCCATTCGAGAGTGGTCTCCTACCAGGAGGGCGTGCTGATTATCCAGGCGCAGACCACGGTCTGGGCCACCCAGCTGACTTACCTGGTCCCCCAGCTCAAGGCGACCATTGTCAAACGACTGGGCATGCCGGTCAAGCAGATTCGAGTGACCGGCCCCCACAACTACAGCTTCCGCCGTTCGCGGTTCGATCCGCCCGGCCGAGGCGTGCGCGACACCTATGGGTGAACCCGTAATCTGCGAATACCGTCTTCCCAGCTTTCTGTAAGCCTAAAGTCCCATAGCGCTGGTAATCTATAGGTTATAGGGTCAAACGCTTCCAAGGCCCCTTTATGGACGATTTGGAACCTGGTGACCATGACTCAATCCCCCGCTCGACCACGAACGGAAGCTGCTTTGTCGTCAGTGGCCGACGATGGGGGTGCAGAAAGGACTATCCGTGGCAGATCTCAACACCGACCCGTCCCGGACCCCGCAAGAGGGCCGGGAGCATGAGGAGGACAAGCCTCAGGATGATGGCATGACGGGCCAGGATCAGCTGGACCGGCTGGACGACGCGCAGCTGGATGACTCGCTCTCCCCCGAGCACTATGACGCCAGCGATCTGAAGGTGCTGGAGGGGCTGGAGGCAGTTCGCGTCCGTCCCGGCATGTACATCGGCTCGACGGGCCCCAGGGGCCTGCACCATCTGGTCTACGAGATCGTCGACAACTCGGTCGACGAGGCCCTGGCCGGGTACGCCGATCATATTGAAGTCACCATCCTGCCTGACAACGGCATCCGTGTGGACGACAACGGGCGCGGCATCCCTGTGGACGAGGTGCCAGGCGAGGGCAAGAGCGGCGTCGAGGTGGTCATGACCAAGCTGCATGCCGGTGGCAAGTTCGGTGGCGGCGGCTACGCGGTCTCGGGCGGCCTGCACGGCGTGGGCATCTCCGTGGTCAATGCCCTGTCTACCCGGATCGACGTCCAGGTGCGCCGACAGGGCTATCACTGGCATCAGAGCTTCCGCAACCAGAAGCCAACCGCTCCCCTGTCCAAGGACCAGGCCATGGGGCCGGACGAGAGCACCGGCACCTCGGTGACTTTCTGGGCCGATCCCAAGATCTTCGAAACCACGGTCTATGATTTTGAGACCCTGCGTAGCCGTTTCCAGCAGATGGCCTTCCTCAACAAGGGTCTGCGGATCACCCTGACCGACCTGCGCCCCAATGACCAGGCCGGTGACGAGGTGGCGGGCGAGGAGCAGACCCCGGAGCAGAAGGGCCAGTCAGTCAGCTACCAGTATGCCAACGGCATCAAGGACTATGTGGACTACCTGGTCAAGGTCAGGAAGGCCACGCCTGTGGAGGCCGAGGTCATCGACTTCGAGGCCGAGGATCTGAAGCTGGGCATCTCCGCCGAGGTGGCCATGCAGTGGACCACCGCCTACTCGGAGTCGGTCCACACCTTCGCCAACACCATCGCGACCACCGAGGGCGGCACCCATGAGGAGGGGTTCCGTGCGGCTCTGACCAGCATGATCAACCGCTACGCCCGGGACAAGAACATCCTCAAGGACAAGGACGACAACCTCTCTGGTGACGACGTGCGCGAGGGGCTGACCGCCGTGGTCTCCGTCAAGCTGACCAACCCCCAGTTCGAGGGCCAGACCAAGACCAAGCTGGGTAATTCCGAGGCCAAGACCTTCGTCCAGCGGGTCATGACCGAGAGACTGAGCGACTGGTTCGACGCCCACCCAGGCCAGGCCAAGGCCATCATCCAGAAGGCCATGGAGGCATCCCGGGCCCGGATCGCGGCCAAGAAGGCGCGCGAGAACACCCGTCGCAAGTCCATCTTCGAGACGGCCGGCATGCCAGACAAGCTCAAGGACTGCCAGTCCAGCGACCCCGAGGAGTGCGAGCTGTTCATCGTGGAGGGCGACTCCGCAGGCGGCTCGGCTATTCAGGGGCGCAATCCCATGACCCAGGCCATCCTGCCCCTGCGCGGCAAGATCCTCAACACGGAGCGGGCCAGCCTGGACCGCATGATGAAGTCCGACACCATCGAATCCCTGATCACTGCCGTGGGCGGCGGATACGGCGAGGACTTCAACATCGACAAGGTGCGCTACCACAAGGTCATCATCATGGCCGACGCCGATGTGGACGGCGCCCACATCGCCACCCTGAATCTGACCCTCTTCTTCCGCTATATGCGGCCCATGATCGAGGCTGGCTATGTCTACGTGGCCATGCCACCGCTCTACCGGCTCAAGTGGACCAAGGGACCGCACAGCTTCGTCTACACCGATGCCGAGCGCGACAGGGTCCTGGCCGAGGGCAAGGCCTCCGGTCGACAGCTGCCCAAGGGCGAAGGAATCCAGCGCTACAAGGGTCTGGGCGAGATGAGCTACCAGGAGCTCTGGGAGACCACCATGGATCCGGAGCACCGCATCCTCAAGAAGATCCGTATCGATGACGCCGAGCAGGCCGACGAGACCTTCACCATGCTCATGGGCGACGAGGTCGAACCCCGGCGTCTGTTCATCCAGCGCAACGCCCACGACGCCCGCTTCATCGACGCCTGAGACGCGGACGCCTCCCCTTTTCAACATTTGAGCTAAGGATTGATTTTGGCAGACGATAACAACAACGACAACAACCCGGAACAGGATGGCCTCAACCTGCCCGACGGGTCTCGAGAGCCACTCAGCCCTCAGGAGATGGACAACACCGACTACGGCCTCCTGAAGGGCGAGCGGATTCAGCCCATTGACCTTCAGCAGGAGATGCGGGAATCCTACCTGTCCTATGCCCTGTCAGTGATTGTGGAGCGCGCCCTGCCCGACGTCCGCGACGGCATGAAGCCAGTGCACCGCAGGGTCATCTACGCCATGTATGACGGTGGATACCGGCCCGACCGCGGCTACAACAAGTGCTCGCGCGTTGTAGGCGACGTCATGGGCAAGTACCACCCCCACGGCGATGCGGCCATCTATGACACCATCGTGCGCCTGGCCCAGTCCTGGTCCATGCGCTATCCGCTGGTGGACGGCCAGGGCAACTTCGGCTCCCCCGGCGACGACCCGGCAGCCGCCATGAGGTACACCGAGTGCCGCATGGCCCCCTTGGCCATGGAGATGGTGCGCGACATCGACAAGGATACGGTCGACTTCATCCCCAACTACGACGGCAAAACCCAGGAGCCGACGGTTCTGCCCTCCCGCTTCCCCAACCTGCTGGTCAACGGATCGGCCGGGATCGCCGTGGGTATGGCCACCAACATTCCTCCGCACAACCTGCGCGAGGTGTCCAAGGGTGTGCACTGGGCACTGGAGCATCCCGAGGCCTCCAAGGAGGAGCTGCTCAACGCCCTGATCGCCATCATCAAGGGGCCTGACTTCCCCACGGGCGCCACCATTCTTGGGCACAAGGGCATCGAGCAGGCCTACCGGACAGGACGGGGCCTGATCACCATGCGGGCAGTGGTCAACACCGAGGAGATCCGCGGAAGGATGTGCCTGGTGGTCACCGAACTGCCCTACCAGGTCAACCCCGACCGGCTGGCCTCGTCCATCCGCGAGGCCGTGCGCGACGGCAAGATCCAGGGCATCGCCGACATGCGCGACGAGACATCGGGCCGCACCGGCCAGCGCCTGGTCCTGGTGCTCAAGCGCGATGCCGTGCCCAAGGTGGTTCTCAACAACCTTTATAAGCACACCCAGCTCCAGCAGACCTTCGGGGCCAATATGCTGGCCCTGGTGGACGGGGTTCCCAGGACGCTGAGTCTGGATGCCTTCATCCGCCACTGGGTGGATCACCAGCTGGACGTGGTCGAGCGGCGCACCCGCTATCTGAAGCGTGAGGCCGAGGATCGCGACCACATCCTGCAGGGGTATCTGAAGGCCTTGGACATGATCGACCAGGTCATTGCCCTGATTCGAGCCTCCAAGGATGTAGAGACTGCCCGCACCGGCCTGATGGAGCTGCTGGATGTGGACGAGGTCCAGGCCGACGCCATCCTGGCCATGCAGCTGCGCCGTCTGGCCGCCCTGGAACGGCAGAAGATCCTGGATGAGCACGAGGATCTCATGCGCAAGATCGCCGACTACAACGACATCCTGGCCCACCCAGAGCGCCAGCGCACCATCGTGGGCGACGAGTTGGACGAGATCGTCGACAAGTACGGTGACGAGCGGCGCACCCGGATCGTCCCTTACTCGGGCGAGATGAACGTGGAGGATCTGATTGCCGACGAGCAGGTGGTGGTCACCGTCACCCATTCCGGCTTCGTCAAGCGGACCAAGGCCGACGAGTACCGTGCCCAGCACCGCGGCGGCAAGGGCATCCGGGGGGCCAGGCTGCGCGAGGACGACGTGGTGGACCACTTCTTCCTGACCAGCACCCACAACTGGCTGCTCTTCTTCACCAACAAGGGCAGGGTGTACCGGCTCAAGGCCTATGAGCTGCCTGAGGGTTCCCGTGACTCCAAGGGTCAGCATGTAGCCAACCTGCTCCAGCTGGGCCAAGGCGAGCGGATTGAACAGGTCCTTTCCCTGCACGGCTACGACGATGCCGACTATCTGGTACTGGCCACGCGGACAGGACGGGTCAAGAAGACCCGCCTGGACGAGTATGATTCGCCCCGTCAGGGCGGCCTGATCGCCGTGCGACTGATGGAGCTGGGCACCGTCACCGACGAGGAGGGACAGGAGGTGCCCCAGAGCGACGAGCTGGTGGGTGCCGCCCTCTGCAATGCCGACGACGAAATCATCCTGGTCTCCCGCAAGGGCATGAGCGTGCGCTTCTCGGCGGACGACTCCACTCTGCGGCCCATGGGACGGCAGACCGCCGGCGTCCAGGGCATGCGATTCCGGCCCGGCGACGAGTTGCTGAGCATGGACGTGATTGCCAAGGAGTCCGAGGATGACCTGCTGGTGGTCACCGATGAGGGCTTTGCCAAGCGAACCGCCCTGAGCGAGTACCGCCTGCAGGGCCGCAACGGCTACGGTGTCAAGGCCATCGCCATGGTGGAGGGCCGTGGATCCCTGGTCGGTGCCTTGGTGGTGAACGAGGATGACCAGATCATGGCCATCATGAAGTCCGGCAAGGTCATCCGCTCCGATGTGGCCGAGGTCAAGCGGACCGGTCGCAACACCCAGGGGGTCACCCTGGCCAAGCCCGACAAGGGTGACGAGATTCTCTCCATCGCTCGTAATGCCGAACGTGATGACCAGGAAGAGGATGCCGGTCAGACCGACCTGGCTTCCGCTGCTCCCCTGGCAGCCAAGGATCAGCCCATCGCCACCACCGGAACCGGCGACGGTCAGAGCCTGACCCAGGAGGACTGAGTTTGGTCCGCTACCAGTCTGACAAGACTGGTAGCCTCGTAAGAAGTCATGCAGGCCCAGCGGCAGTATGCGCGGGCCATTGAACGCAAGGATCAAGGAGTGCCGATGAGCCAGGATGATCAGGAGCAGGTCAAGGCCGGCAAGCAGGGTGCTGGTAAGCCCCAAAAGGGAAAGACCAAGGCTGATGAATCCGCACGGGGTGAGTCCCGTCGATCTTCATCGGTCACTCCCCCGACTCCTGCAGCCGGCAGGACGGCATCTGGACGTCCCGCAAGAACCGCAGCTTCTGCTGCCGGTCCGGTCAAGGTATCCTCGTCCCGTCCTGTTCGGCCTGCGGCTTCGGCTTCGACGGCGCGTCCTCATGTTCCTCGGGCCCGGCGTATGCAACTGTCCCTGACCCGATTGGAGCCCTGGTCGGTGGCCAAGGTCACCTTCCTGCTGGCCATCGCCGGGGGCATCATTCAGGTGGTGGCTGCTGCCCTGCTCTGGTTCCTGCTCAACGCCATGGGGCTCTTTGACAACCTGACCCAGGTCATCTCCAAGACGGGCCTGGACGCGGGCGGCTTCGACCTGGGCCAGGTGCTGAGCCTGGGGACGGTTCTGAGTTCGGTGACCATCTTCTCCATTTTCGAGATTGTCATAGTAGTGGTTATGGTCACTATTTTCGCCTTCCTATACAACCTGGTCAGTTCCCTGGTAGGCGGCATCCACGTGACCTTGGGCGATGACTGAGCTCTTCGTCGGCACGGTCAATCGGTCGATAGACCCGAGAGCGATTTAGACTGGATTCGTGCTCTCGACATACTTGGACTACTTCAGCGGCTCCTTTGGCATATCTCTGGTTTTTTGGCCGCTGGCCTCGCTGATTCTGACCCTGCCCATTCTTGCCCTGATCTACAACCGCTATCACCGGCTCCGGCTGACAGCAGCCATGGCGGCCTACCTGACCGTCTTATACTTGCTGGCCCTGGTCTTCTTCACCCTCTGGCCCATGCCCGACGACCGTGCCGCCTTCTGCGCCACCCATCATCTGAGCCCCCAGCTCGACCCCTTGCAGTTCCTGACCGATCTGAGCACAGGCGGTCGGATGGCCATGCTGCAGATCCTGCTCAATGTAGTCTTCTTCCTGCCCCTGGGCTTCATTATGGGGCGGGTCTTCCGCTGGCGCTTCATCCTGGCTCTGCCGGTCGCCCTCCTGGTCTCCCTCTTCATCGAAACGGCCCAGCTGACCGGGGTCTTCGGCATCGTGGGCTGCGCCTACCGTCTCTTTGACGTGGACGATCTGATTTGGAATACTTCTGGCGCCATAATCGGCTACCTGGTGGCCATGGCGGCCAACAAACTCGTCCCCACCCGTCAGGCTGACGCCGCCCAGCTGGTCACCAACCCCGGGTTCATACACCGTGCCGTCTCGCTGGCTTTGGATCTGCTCCTGGCCACCATCCTGTCCATGTCCCTGGGGATGGGCGTGACCTATGCGGTCCATCGCCTGGGTACCTACCAGCTGGATGGCCACTACCGCTTTGGCGGGTTGCTAATCGCCCCATCCGCTCTGGATGTGTTTGGAACTGTGGTGAATCTGGTCATGCTGCTGATCTTCGAACTGCTCATCCCCCTGCCCCGTCGGGGACGGACGCTGGGTGCCACCTTCACCCACATGACCGTCGAGACCAAGCAGCGGCATGGCTGGTCCCGCTTCCTCTTCTATCTGTTCCGGACCGCAGTCATCCTGGCAGTCTTCGGCCCCTGGACCGGCAACGTTCAGATTGCAACGCGCATCCTGGCCCTGCTCCTGCTGGTCTTCTATCTGATCAAGCGGCAGATGCCCTATGACCTCTTGCCTGGGACAGCCTACCGGGAGGAGGACACGGGTGCAGAGGAATCCTCCGACGACCGGTGGGGGTGAAGCCTGACCTCGGACAGGATGATGGCGGCGAAGATGATGGCGAATCCCAACAGATGGGTGGCCGTCAGCTCCTCGTGCAGGACCAGGACCGAGACCAGCATGCCGAACAGGCTCTCCGAGCACAGGATCAGCGAACCCTGGGCGGCTGGAACCCTGGAAAAGGCGATGTTCTGGAAGTTCTGAGCCATCAGGGTCGAGATCAGCGTCAGATAAATCATGGAGCCCAGGGTCGAAGGCGTGAAGTCGGCCGCACTGGGCAAGGGATCGAAGATCAGCGCGCAGACCAGGAAGAGGATGCCGCCGAAAAGCAGCTCCAGGTAGGTCAGGGTGGGGGCATCGAACTCCTTGGTCAGGAAGCCGGTGATTACCAGGTTGACCCCGTAGAGCAGGGCGCCGGCCAGGGTCAGCAGGTCACCGGTGCTCAGAGCCAGCCCCTGTCCCCCGCCGTGGGCTGGCAGTGAGATCAGAGACACACCCAGGATGCAGATGGCGGCCGCGATGAAGTGGCGCAGGGCCGGCCGTCGACGTGCCATGATCCAGACCAGGAAGGGCACAAAGATGCAGTAGGTGGCCGTCAGGAATGAGTTGCGGCCTGGGGCGATGGTGGTCAGTCCCATCAGCTGCAGGCTGAAAGCCGCCCAGTAGCTGACCCCCAGAATCAGACCCGGTACCAGGGTGTGTATGGCTCCGGTTCTGCGCAGCCGTGGCAGCAAAAAGGGCGTCATGATGACGATGGCACACAGGATGCGAATGCCCATCAGCCAACGCACAGTCAGGGTCTCCATGGCAACCTTTTCGAAGGTGTATCCGGCTCCCCAGGCGGCGGCGGCCATCAGCAGCATCAGACGGGCCAGCCAGGTGGAGGGTTTCCAGGACGAAGGGGGTGCGAAGGTAGACATGTTTCGACTCTAATCTTGCCCGTCCACAAGTGAGAATTGATTTGCAAGACAAAAGCGAGTAGTCCAAACCAGGCTTGTCCTGGTTCGGCTTCGGGCAAGCAGGGTCTGCCATGCCGGACATCTCCGATATCATGGAAGAATGGTGATAACGGCGGCCATAGGTCCTTGGCCGACGGGGTAAGGAGTGTGCGCCAGGATGATCAGAATCGCAGTGGTGGATGACGATTCCATCAGCTGTCGGACCATGGTCAATTACCTAAGCCGCTATCGCAAGGAGCGTCAGGAGGAACTGACGGTCAGCGTCTTCACCGATGGCAAGGCCTTTGCAGATGGGTATCGGCCTGTTTACGACATCCTCCTTCTGGACATTCAGATGACCCCCATGGACGGGATTGAAGTGGCCCGCAGGGTACGCGCCCGTGATGAGTCGGTGGTCATCGTCTTCATCACCTCCGCCCCCCAGTACGCCATCAATGGCTATGAGGTGGGCGCTCTCTCCTACCTGCTCAAGCCCCTGCCCTGGTTCGCCTTCTCCCAGGAGCTGGACCGGTCCATCGCCCAGGTGCGCGGCCGCGTGGACCTGTCCATTCTGATTACCGAGGGCGCCCGATCCACCAGAATTCCCCTCAAGGACATTGTCTTCATCGAATCCGTCCGCCACAGCAGCGTCATCCATACCTTGGATTCCTCGCTGACCACCAACAGTACGTTGAAGAGTCTTGAGGGCCAGCTGGACCAGCGGGGATTCTTCCGCTCCAACTCCTGCTACCTGGTCAACCTGGCCCACGTGACGGGCATGGAGGACCAGGACTGCATTATGTCCACCGGTCAGCGGCTGCGGGTCAGCAGGCCCCGCAAGAAGTCCTTTATGACGGCTCTTACCGCCTACGTGGCAGGTCGGCCATGACCACCACCCACATCCTCAATGCCCTGCCTGACATCCCCCGGCTCTATACGGCCATCAGCGAGTGGCTGGGTTGCCTTGTCTACCTGTTGGCCATCGGGCCGAGAATCTCCCGCCTGCGGATGGCAGCGGTCCTCCTGCCTGGTCTGGCTGTGCTGATCGTGGTTCAATACTGGGCTGGCACCCTGCCTATCGCCTTCTGGATCATCAGTATGTGCCTGGCTGTGGCCTGCATGTATGCCATCATCATGCTGGCTTCAGGGTTGGGTGCGCTGGATGGGGCCTATCTGCTGGCCCGTGCCTTCGTCCTGGCTGAGCTGGTCGCTTCCCTGCACTGGCAGCTGGACTCCTTCATGCGGCCTTCCAGCCACAGCCTGTACGGCCCGGCCTCCCTGATCCTGCTGGTCCTGATCTATGGCGGTGTCGGGCTGTTGGCCTGGGTGGCGGAGCGGCGAAACTTCGCCGATGCCCAGCCTTCCGTGCCTGGACGCAGCGTCTTTATTGCCGCGGTCATCGCAGTGGTCACCTTCGCCATGTCCAACCTGAGCTTCGTGTCAACCAATACCCCCTTCTCCGGTCGGGTCGGACTGGAGGTCTTCTACATCCGCACCTTGGTGGATCTGTGCGGGTTCGCCATGCTCTACGCCCAGCAGGAACAGCTGCGGGAGAGCCATACCAGCGCCGAACTGGCCTCCATCAATGCCCGCTCATACAGCCAGCATCGCGAGTACATGCGTTCCAAGGAGAATCTGGAGGCCATGGGCAGGCTTGCCCACGACCTCAAGCATCAGATCGCCGCCCTGCGCTCGCAGATGGACCCCGAGCGCAAGTCCCAGGACTTCGAGGAGCTGGAGGCTGCGGTCGGACGGTACGGGTCGCAGCAGCACACTGGTAACCCCATCCTGGACGTGGTCATGTCCACCAAGGAGCGCATCTGTTCGGAAGAGGGAATCACTTTGACCATGGTGGCCGACGGTTCGCTTTTGGAGGGGATGGCCCCCATGGATGTCTCCACCCTCTTTGGCAACGCCTTGGACAATGCCATCGAGGCCTTGAGAAAGGTCAAGGAGCCTGACCGCCGCCTGATCAAGGTAGCCTTATATGCTCGAGGACAATTCGTGGTGATTCGCATCGAAAACTACTTCACCTCGCCCCTGAATTGGAAGGGCAATGGCGAGCTGGCCACCACCAAGACCAGGACTGACGATGGCCTGCATGGGTATGGTGTCAAGTCCATCCGGCACATAGCCCACCGCTACCAGGGGGAGATGACCCTGCGCACCGAGCATCATTGGTTCAGCCTCTGCGTGCTCCTGCCCAGGAAGGGCGATCAGTTGAAGCCCATGGCGGCTTCGGCGGCCTTGTAACCCAGACGAATGGCCAGGCGGCCCGGCCTGCCCGGCATGTTGATCATCCGGCAGAGCAGGGTGGAGCGGACGTCGGAGGCGATGACGGGGGAGCGGTGCTTCAGCCTGTTCCAGAGCATGTCCTTGTTCCTGTAGTTGCTGGGATTGCGGGAGAGGATCAGGAAGACCGAGGTCACCACACAGTTGATGGACAGATAGTGGATCATATAACGATAGAGTCCACGGGGAACCATCCCCGGTTCAGGTGTGGAATCCGCCATGAGCCCGTTGACCAGCAGCAGTTGTGAAACCCGGGCGATCATGATCGAGGTCTGTACCGACTGGCCTTGGCGACCGGTGTGATAGCGGTAGAAATTCGTATCCAGGTAGAGCAGGGTATGCACCCAGGGCAGGGGCTGATAAGAGTAGATGAAGTCCACGTAGTAGGTGTGCTCGGGCAGGCGTGTGTGGGCCTGGCGGAGCACCTCGGTGCGCAGGATCAGGGCATGCATGATCATGTACTGGGCCAGTCCGAACCGCCGTAGGTGGTTCCAGTCCAGTACCCGCCCCGGATCCATGACGCTGCGGAAGTTGATGACCCGCTTGTGCTTGCGGCCCTCCTTTTCATAGACGTAGTTGGTGACCACCATGTCCACTGGATTCGTACGTCGCGATTGGTCACGCAGCTGGTCCAGGACCAGACTCAGGGAGGTCGGGTCCACCCAGTCGTCGGCATCGACCACCTTGACGTAGCGGCCCCGGGCGGCTGCCAGGCCGGTGTTGACCGCGCCGCCGTGACCTTTGTTGGTCTGGCTGATCAGACGGACGGTGTGCGGATGGCGTGCCTGGTATGACTGCACCACCTGCGCTGTGGCATCGGTGGATCCGTCATCGACCACGATGACCTCCAGATCGTCACACTCCCTGCTCAGGAGGGAATCCAGGCAGGTCGGCAGATGCTTTGCCATGTTATAGGCGGGGACGATGAAAGTGAGAACGGGCGGGCTCGTGGAGGCCGGTCGGTCAGCTGTCATGAACGATCACTTCGCAAAAGAATGGGTCAGCGGGTATGTCGGCGGGGTTGCCGTAATCCCGCCGGCGGCCGTTGCGACCACTGTACATGATGGGTTTGAGGAAAAGGCCCCGTCCCTCTGGCCGCCGATGCATGCCAGTTCATTGGCAGCCGGGGGAGTGGGGCCGGAATTTTACTGGGCGCTCGCCTGAGATTCGGTGGGCTCCTGACGGAAGATGACCTTGAAGATGGGGAAGAAGACCCAGAAGGAGATGGCCGAGTTGATGATCATGGTGACCAGGTCAGCAATGGTGGTCCCCAGGCTACCCCAGTTCAGGGTGTGCTGGAAGAAGCCGTAGATGGGGTCCTTGTACCAGCCCTGCAACGCTGCTGCGATGATGGTGATGATCACATAGGCCACCAGGTACCAGAAGGCCGCCTTCCAGACCGAGGAGTTGGACTTGAAGGTGATGTTGCGCTGGAGGAAGAAATTGATGATCTGGGCAATCAGCAGGGTGATCTCCACCGCGAGGAAGTAGGCCAGGCCGCCCCCGCCGCCCTGGCCGATGGATCCGGCAGCATAGTCGAACAGGTAGTAGGGCTTGCCGCCGACGGTACCCATGCGCCAGATCTGGAAGTTGGTGCCCACCAGGGAGGTGCCGTTGAAGATGGCCTTGAGCACCGGCATGAGCACCAGCTGCAGGACGGTGACCCCGTTGGACAGGATGAAGAAGACGATGAACTGGGCCAGGGTGGTGTGCCGGTCGCTGAACCGTCGCCACCAGCGGACGATCGCCCACTGTGAGGTCGTCGTTGCCTTCCCCTGAGTCGGCTGTCCGGCCTGCTGGCTGTGCTGATCACTCATGATTGAGCTCCTTTCCGGTCCGGCGGTTGGCGGACATGTTCCTGAAGAATCCGGCGATGAATCCGCCCAGCCCCCGCCATAGGTGGCCATTGGGAATGCGCACGACGGCCTCGACCATGGCCGTGTCGATCAGTCCGTTGGTCATCTTGGCCATGGCCCTTGGGGGCATGTTGAGCAGGAAGAGGGTGTTCAGGTCGGGGTTGCCGGTCTTGGCTTCGTGGCGGCTCTCGCTCTTGGACAGGAAGTTGGCCACGAACCGGGCAAGGGCGCTTCTGGAGTCCTTCCAGGATGAGAGCGGATCGTTGACGCCGAAGGTGGTGACTGAACCCTGTCGGGCTACCGCGTGACCGAAGAGCGCTGTCACAGCGGAATCGTCGAGCTCCTTGACCCGGCCGTCCAGGTAGGCGCCCAGGGCAGGGTCGGGATTCTGCGGATCGACGGTTCCTTGGACGGTCAGATGCCCGCTCAACTCCATGTTGCGGGCGTTCGACCCGATCATGATGGTCCAGTCGCCGGACTCGACCTGCCAGGAGCTGCTGGCTGTGTCGAAGTGCCGGAAGGTCGTCTGATCGAAGTCGATACGGACCTGGGTTGACTGGCCGGCCTCCAGGCTGACCTTCTTGAAGCCCTTCAGCTCCCGGACCGGTCTGAGCACGCCGCCCTTGGGCGCCTGGACATAGAGCTGGGGAACTGTGGCTCCCTGCTTGTCCGAGTCGTTGGTCAGGGTGAAGGTGGCTCCCTTGTCGTCCACGGCCAGATCGGCGTAGGTGAAGTGTGCGTAAGACAGGCCGTATCCGAAGGGGAAGCGTTCCTCCACGTCGGCGGTCAGGTAGTAGCGGTAGCCGACGAAGGGGCCCTCCCGGTAGATCGATTCGTGAGCAGGGTCGGGGTACCAGTCGGCGCTAGGGCAGTCGGCATAGGACTTGGGCCAGGTTTCCGCCAGGTGGCCTGAGGGGTTGACCCGGCCCGTCAGGATGTTCAGGGTGGCTGATGCCCCAGCCTGCCCGGACAATCCTATGTAGAGAACGGCATCGCACTGGTCGATCCAGTCGGTGGTGACGGGGGAGCCCGCCACCAGGACGACCACCAGGGGCTTGTCCGCCGCACCAAGGGCCTTGATCAGGTCGGCCTGGTTGCTGGGAATGTCCATGTGGGAGCGGTCCAGGCCCTCGGATTCGCTGCGTTCATCCAGGCCCACGCAGGCGACAATCACGTCAGCCTGGCTAGCCGCAGCCACTGCCTGGTCGATTAAAGACTGGTTCTTCTCGCCATGGCGTTCGTATCCCTGGCTGTAGGAGGCCAGCTCCAGGCCGTCGCCCTTGCCCTGTCTGAGCAGGTCCAGCATGCTCTCCTGCTTGGCTGCGTTGACCTTTGATGATCCGGATCCTTGGAACCTGGCGGTTTTGGCCATATCCCCGACCAGGGCGATCCTGGTGCCGGCAGCCAGTGGCAGGCGTCCCTCCCGGTTGACCAGCAGGACGGCTGATCCCTCGGCGATGCGCCGTGCCACCTGATGGTGGTCCCGTATCTGATCCGCGGTCAGGTTTCCATCAGGATCCATATCCGAGTGGTAGGTCAGCTTGGCCAGCCGTGCCACCTCTTCGGCCCGGGCATTCAGGTCGGCTTCGGCCAGGCGGCCCTCCTGCACGGCCTTGGCTATCTGGCGGACGGAGTCGTATCCGGCCTGGGGCATTTCCAGGGAGGAACCATTGGCGGCTGCGGCGACTGCACTGTTGGAGCCACCCCAATCCGAGACCACCATTCCTTGGAAGCCCCACTCCTTGCGCAGGATGTCCTTGAGCAGGTGTGGATTCTCATTGGCATAGGTGCCGTTGACCATGTTGTATGAGGTCATGATGGCCCAGGGGTGGGCCTGGCGCACGGCGATCTCGAATCCGGTCAGATAGAGCTCGCGCATGGTGCGCTCGTCCACCACGGAGTCGGATGCCTGGCGGCGCAGCTCCTGACTGTTCATGGCGAAGTGCTTGGGGGTGGCGGCCACGCCCTGGGACTGGATGCCTTCAATCAGGCCTGCAGCCATACGACCGGCCACCTGGGGGTCTTCGGAATAGTATTCAAAATTTCTGCCGCACAGGGGGTTGCGCTTGATGTTCATGCCAGGACCCAGAACCATGTTGACGCCCAGACTTCTGGCTTCGCTGCCCAGCGCCTGGCCCATGGTCTTGGCCAGCTCCGGGTCCCATGAGCAGGCCACGGTGCCGGCTGTGGGGAAGCAGGTGGCCGGCTTGGACTTGCCCATGCCCAGGTTGTCCCCTGATCCGGTCTGGCGGCGCAGGCCGTGCGGGCCGTCGCTCAGGACCATGCTCGGGATGCCCGCCCTCTTCAAGGCTCGGGTCGCCCAGGTGGATTTTCCGGAGAGCAGCGATGCCCGTTCCAGAACTGTCAGATCCTTGACTTCCATAGTGTTCCTTCTCCAAACAACTTCCGCCGGAACGCTGCAATTTCAATCTTGCTCTGTTTGGATATGAATATCGTCAGTCGTATTCCGGTTGTGGCAACGATGATTTCGCATCAATCGTTTTGCCATATTCCGCTGTTCATTATTCAGCGAAGACTAGTGATACTGAGAAAAAACTCCATAAATTGTCATTTTCCTGGCATGAATGGTTGAAAAGCTGAGTAGCAATCATGAATATTCGCTGCGCTTGTTGTGGCGTTGATAAGGAATTCCGACAATTTAAGTGGGAGAAAGAACAATTCAGTCATTTTATGGACCATCGGATTCTGTAATTTTTTATCATTCATTTGAATTGACGATCGGAATACCCGGTTCTCGGAGGTGATGCAGGGATTACCACGTCAATGCCAGAGAAAGGAATTCAATGAAGAAGGCAAAAGTAGTGAGGATAATCAAAACGATCGTCTCCATTATATTCGCTGTGGCACTCATCGTTGGTTTGATGCTTGCAAACCCCCAGCTAAAAACCAACAAAATTCTGTCAAACATCATGAACTACAACAGGCAGAGTATCGATAATTCCCAAATCAAGGATAAAAATCTCGACCTGAATTATTACAAAGCCGATTACAATGTCGATACCATCAAAGCTGCCGAAAACAGGCTGGCTTCGAACATCGCTGAACAAGGTACAGTTCTGCTGAAAAATCAGGACGAGGCCCTGCCCCTCAAGTCAGGTGCCCATTTGAGTCTTTTCAGCGCCAATAGCGTGAAGGCAGACGGTGCCAACATGCTGACTAAGTCCAAGGGTGTTACTGCCAAAGAAGTACTTGAGCAGGAAGGGTTCAAGGTAAATGATAAACTTTGGCAGTTCTATAGCAAGGATGCTGGCAAGAAATACGGCTTGGCCGCAGGATCCGTTAACTTTGGCGATGGCGAAGACTTTCGCATCAACGAGGCTTCTATCGATGTCCTCATGCGGGAGCCGGGATTGCTGGATTCTGTTAAGGGTACAGTGCCGGTCTATCTACTGAGCCGTGTAGCTGGCGAAGGCCGTGATATGCCTCGCTCGATGTATAACCATGCAAGTTCGGACCAAGACAAGCGCAGGACTTACCTAGAGCCAGACTCCAACGAGCTTTCTGTTTTAAACTATCTGAACCAGAATTTTGACAATGTTGTCCTAGTCATCAAGTCCAATGCGGCGTTGGACCTGGGCTGGCTTGATCAATTCCCTCACATCAGATCGGTAGTCTACTCAGAGAACATCACCCGCCAACTGGCAGGCGTTCTTTCTGGCCGACTGAATCCATCAGGCAGAACGGTCGACACTTTCGCACGGCATGCGCTCGACTCCCCTGCTGCGCACAATTTCGGAGATTACCAGTATTACAACAAGCAGGGCAAGCCTACGAAGTACAACTATCTGACCTATGCGGAAGGCATTTACGTTGGCTATCGCTACTATGAAACACGCTATGAGGACAAGGTCCTCGGTCAAGGGAATGCAGGTGACTTCGACCATGCCCGTGAAGTCATCTATCCCTTTGGTTACGGTCTGAGCTACACCACCTTTGACTGGCGAGACTTTCACATCAACCAGGAGGGTGATCGGTTCGTGGCTTCTCTGGTGGTCGAGAATACCGGTAATCGTCCAGGACGTGACGTGGTTGAACTTTATGCACAGAGTCCCTATACCGAATATGACAAAGCCAACGGCGTGGAAAAGTCTGCAGTCGACCTTGTCGGATATGCAAAGACCCCGCAGCTGCAGCCTGGAGCCCATACAAGCGTGAAGATCACTTTCGACCGAAGCCAACTTAAAGCCTATGATGCTAAAACGGCGAAGACTTTTATATTTGACGCAGGCGAATACCGCTTCACTGCGGCCCATGATGCTCATGATGCAGTTAACAACATCCTGGCCCAGAAAGGCCGCACCATTAATAATGGCATGACAGCTCCCGGCAATCCTTCGCTAGTTGCCTCGTATACTCCGACCAACGCTCAGGTGGATGTCACGACCTTCTCCAAAGATGCCAAGACGGGTAAAAAAATCACGAATCTATTCGATTTTGCCCGGGCTGACACCACTTATCTGAGCCGTGCCGATTGGACAGGAACTTTCCCCAAGCATGATGGCGTTCCGTCCGACCAGATCAGCACTTGGGGCGGTGAGATTAACGGTGAGAAAGACGGTCATCCCAAGGCTTACACGTGGAAGAAGACCGCTGATGATAGTTTGATCGCCAAGCTGGATGGTCATGACTCAGGCACACCAGTTGCACGACGGTCCATACACACCCGTCCGGTTTTCGGCAAGGACAACAAGCGCAGTCTGATTGAGATGCGCGGCCTTCCATATGAGAGCAAGGAGTGGGATGCCTTGCTTGATCAGATGACCGAGGATGACTACTGGAAAGTCACTATTGACGCTGGCTACGGTTTGGACTTCATCAAGTCAGTCGGAAAGCCTTATACCATGGATGCTGACGCCGCCAACGGCTTATTCTATGGCGGGACCGGCAAGACCTTCCCCAATGTAATGATGCTGGCCCAGTCCTTCAATCATGATTTGGCTGAGCAGTTCGGCAAAATGATTGGCAACGAGGCCCTGCTGGGTGGTGCCAGTGGATGGTACGCCCCATCAATGGACATCCACCGTACACCTTTCAGCGGCCGTAACGGCGAGTACTATTCAGAGGATCCATTCCTGTCAGGTAGTACCGCTTCAGCGGAAGTTAGCGGAGCCGCATCCAAGGGCGTCTACACCTATATCAAGCACTTTGCGCTCAATGATCAGGAGGATCATCGCGGGGATCGACCGGGCAACTTCAGCGTGGCCACTTGGGCCAACGAGCAGTCCATCCGGCAGATTTACCTGCCGCCCTTCGAGGCCTGTATCAAGGCACCGGAACTTCCCATGAAGTACGTGAAAAAGCTGCCCGATGGTTCATATAAACAGGCTATTGCCAAAGTTCCCGCAGCTATGGGGGTCATGAGTTCCTTTAACCGCATCGGAGCAACCTGGACCGGTGGATCCTACCAGTTGATGACGAAGCTCCTGAGGCAAGAGTGGGGCTTCAACGGATTGGTTATCACGGACAATGCCAACACCGGTGTGTTTATGAGTCCCTATCAGATGATTGAGGCTGGTGCGGATGCAAAGCTACTGAATGTGGATAAGGATCCGACTGGTGAGAAGTTGGACTTCAAGGATCCTGCCACCTACCAGTACGCGCGCCAGGCAGCTCACCACATGTTCTATGCCGTGGCCAACTCCAAAGCCATGAATGGGGCTATGCCAGGTAGCCGATTCCGCTACTTCAACGTCATGAACGTGGTTCGGTACAGCCTTAATGTAGCTGTCGCTGTCATCATCCTGCTGTTGGCTTGGTTCACTTTCCGCAGGCATAGCAAAACAGTGATCGTCCGCAAAGAGGCCAAACGGGCCGCCAGGAGACTAAATCGCCAGGCAAAGAAGTCAGACAAAGCCATCTGACCGGGGGTACGGCTGGGCATTCAGAGTCTCGGCACTAACGCCTAGCCGTCTCCCTAAATAGCCGTATTGCGCGGAGTGTCATCGTCGCTCTGTTCCTCGGTTATCTGCCCTCGCATCGAATTTCATGCGCTGTGCGTGACAAGCGGCCATGGCGTCGGTAGGCTATGAACAGTGGGGATGGGAATAATCAGATGTCATCCCGTTCAGAAGGGTCATCAAAGGTGTCCACACATTCTCGGCTCTACGCCGTGCATATCAACGGTGCCCGCATGGTCTTCTCCATGAACCCAGCATCGCCGGAGGCCCCCATAGTGCTCTATCTGCATGGGGGTCCAGGCGATGCCTGCATTCCCCTGACCATGCGTTACAATTCGGCCTTGGAGCGCGATTTCCGCTTCATCAACCTGGACCAGCGGGGTAGTGGGCTGTCCTACCATCCCTTTGCCCCTGACGAGGTGGTGACCATCAATTCGATGGTCGAAGATGTTCACCAGTTCGTGCTGAAGCTGCTTCGAGCCTACGGAGAGGATTCCGTGATTCTCATCGGTCATTCCTGGGGCAGCGTCCTAGGTTTGGAGATGGTGAAGCGGTATCCCTCACTGGTCCGTTGCTACATCGGCCTCGGGCAGGTCGTCAGCATGCGCGCTGCTCTTCGTTTAAGACGGCGTTGGGGGCAGCAGAGTTTGGGTCCCCGGCTCGGTTCGCTCGTCAGCAGGGAGAACGGAGCCGCCGACATAGTGCTGATGATTAATGAGCTGCTGTCTCGTGGCGGGGCTGCCATGCTGTTCGGATCTCTGGGGCGGATCATGACCTACCTGCGCTCGCCCTACTACAACTGGTCGTGTCTGCTCAACCATGCCAAGGGGGTGGCTCAATCCCGCGCTCGCTTGAATGCAGAGCTGGAGCAGGTCGATTTCAGTGGGCAGACCTCTTTCGAGGCGCCGGTATATTTCATCAGCGGCAAGTATGACCGTCATCTGCCAGGCAGTCTGGTTGAGCGGTTCGCAGATGGGTTGAAGAGCCCGCATCGGTTTATTCGCTTTGATCGGTCCGGGCACTGCCCACAGTGGGATGAGCCAGAACGGTTCGCGGCAACGGTTAAATCCCTCTGCCTGTAGCGCTCTATTGATAAGCAGGGGCTGCCTTGCTGCTAGTGCCCATCCGCATGGTGGAAATACATGCTGCGCGCGACGAAATCTACTAATATTAATCATTGAAGATATTGGTTTGAGCCTCGCTGAAGAGTGCACGGGGCTCCTGGATAGGCGAAGGTCGATGAAGCGGGGACTATGTCGATGAAAATCGACACGCCGTAGAATCCCCGGAATCATTGGGTTCCTTCGATATTTTTCTATGCCAATTTGCGGGATAACCCAACTTCGTGTAAGTTTACATCTTGCTGCCCGGCAGTGATGAGAACTCTTCGGAGGGCTTGGAGCTGTTGGTGTGGTGGTGGTTTGAGAACTCAAGAGCGTGTTTGTGCTACTTATAGCTTTTTGATTGCCAGTCCGATGCCCGCCCGGCTGTTGTCGGGTACGTGGGAGCGTTGTGAGGGGTGTCGGGGTTTTTCGTGGGTTGGTTTCCTCCTTATGGAAGCCGGCCCGTCAATTATTGATGTGGGCTGTTTCGGCCTTCTTCATGGTTTTTTTGTGGAGGGTTTGATTCTGGCTCAGGATGAACGCTGGCGGCGTGCTTAACACATGCAAGTCGAACGGGATCCGGGCAGCT
>NZ_JACFQO010000005.1:0-162109 GCF_016101375.1 Bifidobacterium sp. W8110 | reverse complement strand
CCGACCTATTAACAACCACCCAACACGCTTACAGCCACAAGGCCAAACCCCCAACATAAACAACGCGTTTAGTTCCTATAGCCCATATTTGTTGAAAATCAGAATCACATACAGAATTAACTGATCTATGTATGGCTGGAATCGTTGTTTTTTGTGGATGCAGCTGATTAATACGGCTCTTTCTTATTATTCCCATTCTTCATCGGACATCATTCCGGCTTGGTTTTCGGTTGCACCGCCTATGCTGTTACCAGGACCAGAAGGAGGAACGGCAGGCGTGCTCAAGGTGAGAATCGACTCCATCGAGGATGACAGAATCGAGGCCTACACCAGGCTGACCGAACCGCAGCTGCGCAACCGCCTGGAACCCGCCAAGGGCCTGTTCATCGCCGAGTCCCCCAAAGTTATCTCCCGCGCCCTGGATGCCGGAGTTGAGCCGATTTCCTTCCTGGTTGAGGAACCTTGGCTGGATGGGATGCGCTCCATGTTCGACCAGGTGGATGCAGCCTTCGGACCGGACGTTCCCGTCTATGTGGCCAGCCCTGCGCAGCTCAAGACCATCACCGGCTACCGGCTCCATCGAGGCGCGCTGGCCGCCATGCGACGCTGGCCTCTGCCCACCGTTGAGCAGATCTGCCGATCGGCAAGGCGGGTGGCCGTCATGGAGAACATTGTTGATCACACCAACATCGGCGCCCTGATGCGTTCCGCGGCAGCCCTGCAGGTGGACGCGGTCCTGGTCACCCCCTCCTGCTCCGACCCCCTTTACCGCAGGGCCGCGCGTGTCTCCATGGGCACCGTCTTTCAGGTTCCCTGGACCAGAATCGGCGGCGACGACATCCACGCATGGCCCGACCAGGGCATGCGCCAACTACACGATCTGGGCTTTACCACGGCGGCCATGGCCCTGAACCCGGATGCCATCAGCCTGGATGAACTGGCTGAACGACTGGGTCCTGGGCCTGACCAGATTGAGCGTCTGGCTCTGATCTTCGGCACCGAAGGTGACGGGCTGAGCCACAGGACCATCGCCCGGGCGGACCTGACTGTGCGCATCCCCATGAGCCACGAGGTGGACAGCCTGAACGTGGCTGCCTCAAGCGCCGTGGCTTTCTACGCGACCAGACCCGAGCGTGCCAGCTGAGTCTTGCTGGCTGACCAAGCCGGGCAACTGACCGATCAATCCAAATCAGCCAGTCAAGCAACCAACCAACCAAACCAGCCAGCTGATCAAGCCAACGACTAAGCCCTATGAAAGGTAGCAAATTCCTACTGCCCTCCGCCGCTTCGCCTCATAGCCGGGCACCTAATATCGGGGGACCATTGACATCAGGTGATTTTCTGCATCGAGCCAACCTTGACATCAGACATCTTCAAGTATCAGACAACCGCGAAAGACGAATGCCCTCGACGCAATCAGCTCTGCTGTGAGACGGCCTGCGAATCCTCATGAATATAATCGTCCGGATCGATGGTTCCCCGCCAACGACCAATGGCCTTGAGACCGTGGTACATGACCAGCGTGGCGACCGAGCCGATGGCGATACCGTTGAAGCTGACTCCGGCCACCGCGAAGGTGAAGTCGGCGATGCCCACGATCATGACGACGGCGCCAACGGTCATGTTGACGGACTTGCCGAAGTCCACCTTGTTTTCCACCCAGATGCGGATGCCCAGCATGCCGATCATGCCGTAGAGCATGGTGGTGACCCCGCCCAGAACGCCGGTGGGGATGGTGTTGATGATGGCCCCGAACTTGGGGCAGAGGGAGAGCAGGAAGGCGAAAATCGCGGCGCACCAGTAGGCGGCCGTGGAGTAGACCTTGGTGGCGGCCATGACGCCGATGTTCTCCGCGTATGTGGTGGTGCCCGAGCCTCCGCCCAACCCGGCCAGCGTGGTGCCCAGTCCGTCGGCCATCAGGGCGGTGCCGATCTGGTCGTCATAATCGCGGCCGGTCATCAGGGCCACCGACTTGACATGACCGATGTTCTCGGCCACCAGGACAAGCACCACGGGGATGAACATGGCCAGGACTGATGGGTCGACCTGAGGAGTGTGGAAGTGAGGCAGACCGAACCAGGCGGCCTTCTCCACAGCCGCGAAGTCGACCTGGCCCTGGGTGACCGCGAAGATGTAGCCGACGATGACTCCCAGAAGGATGTTGAGACGGCCAATCAGACCCTTGAAGAGGACCGCTATCAACATGACGGCCACCAGGGTGACCAGTGCGGTCAGCGGGGCCGACTTGAAGTTCTTCCAGGCCGAGGGGGCCAGGTTGAAGCCGATGATGGCGACGATGGCACCGTTGACCACCGGGGGCATGATCATATCGATCCATCGCGAACCTGCGAAGTGGACGATCAGACCAATTAGGAAGAGCAGGGCGCCGGTGACCATGATCCCGAAGGAGGCCACAGCCAGACCCTTGTGGGCGGTGGTCACTGCCAGGACCGGGGCGATGAAGCCGAAGGAGCTGCCCAGGTAGGAAGGCAGGCGGTTGCGGTTGATCAGCAGGAAGAGGGCCGTGGACATGGCCGTGAAGAAGAGGGTGGTGGAGGGGTCGAATCCAGTCAGAATGGGAACCAGGAAAGTGGAGCCGAACATGGCGATGACATGCTGTGCACCGATGCCAGCCGTACGTGGCCATGTGAGTCGCTCATCGGGTTCCACCACTTCGCCCGGAGCCAATGTTTTCCCGTCGCCGTGCAGTTTCCAGCCCATGGACAATGCCATTTCACTGTGCTTTCTCTCGTGCGCCGTGCCGGTCACGGCGGACCGGAATCATCAGTATATTCACATGGGAGGACCCGAAACCATCTACCGGGCGGATGGTCTCACTGATAGGTGGGCATGTTCTCGAAGTTGAAGCCGATGGCGGCCAATTGTTCACGACCCTCAGGGGTGATCATGTCCAGGGTCCAACGTGGCGACCAGGTCCAATCGATGCGGAACTCCTCGACCAGGCCCGCCAGGACGCTGGCACACTGATCCTCGATCAGGTCAGTCAACGGGCAGGCCGGCGTGGTCAGGGTCATGGTAATGATGGCCCGTCCCAGTTCGTCGATTTCAATGCCATAGACCAAGCCCAGATCGACAACATCAATACCCAGCTCGGGATCGATGACCTGGTGCAGGGCCTCCCTGACATCCTCTGCAGTGGCCCGGCCGATGTCGTCAACTGCCTTCAGAGGGATGGCCTCCTCAGCAGCAGCCTCGGCATCAGCTGCATTCTGATCCGCAGGCTTCTCACCATTGGTGGCTGACGCACTTTCCGCGGATTCTACATTCGAACCCTGTCCAGCCGACGCACCTTCAGTGGAAGCTTCAGGGGTAGCTGCGTCAACAGGCTTATCGTCAGACTTGGCCGAATCGGACTTCTTATCCTCCTGGCCATCGACCTTACGCATGGAAGTGCCCTCGGCCGATTTCAGAACCGTCTCCGCGCCCAGGGGATTGCTGGCCAGAGCCTGCGCCGTGCCAGGGTCGCTAATGGCCCTGCCCACCGAGGCCAGGATGGAGTCCTGGGGCTCGGGAACCAGATTCGTATTGCCACTCATACCTGCTCCTCCTTCTCACCTTCGCCGCCCTCACGTCCAGCCGACAGGGCCTGGGCCACCGAGGCCTTCATGCCCTCCCAACCCAGCAGAGCGCACTTGATTCGCATGGGGTACTTGGACACACCCTGGAAGACCATGGCATCGCCAAGGGCATCCTCGGCTTGCTCATCCTCAAGTCCAGCTCCGCGAGATTCCATGAGCCTGCGGAAGTCAGCAGCCAGGTCCATGGCATGATCAACGGTCTGCCCCTGGACCAGATCCACCATGATGGACAGACTGGCCTGGCTGATGGAACAACCCGAACCCTGCCAGACGATTCGCTGGATGAGGTCGGGGCCGCCCTGCTCGCCAGGCGCCACTTCCACATGGATGGTGGCCTGGTCCCCGCAGGTGGGATTGAACTGATGGGACTCGGCAGCCAGGCAGGCCTCGTGCTCCACCCGGATGGTCACGCCGTCGCCATCGGAGTCTCCTCCCCCATCAGCCTGATCCCCTACGCGCCCGTGAGGATCACGGGCTGCGTCCAGAATCACCTCCTGGTACATCTGCTCCAGTTCTTCGTCATCCATCCCGAAATCCGCCATGTCCTTAAACCTACCAGTAAGTCTTTGCTAAAACCGTCAATGTGCCGCCGGTGAAGACCCTCAGCCCACTTTGAAGAAGCTGCGGACACCGGAGACGGCATCCAGCAGGGCATCCGTGTCGGCCACAGTATTGTAGACGCCGGTAGAGGCCCGGTTGGAGGCCATCAGGCCAAAGTGACGATGCACCGGCTGAGCGCAGTGGTGCCCCACGCGGATGGCAATGCCGCGTGAATCCACGTACTGGCCTACGTCGTGGGGATGGACTCCCTGAACGTCGAAAGCGACCGTGCCGATCCGGTCCTCTGGTGTGGTCGGACCTAGGATGCGCACTCCGTCCAACTCCCCCAGCCTCAACAGACCGGCGGTGATGGCCTTCTCATGTTCGGCCACCTTATCCATGCCCAAATCCATCAGCCAATCGGCGGCTACTCCGGCCCCGATCATCTGTGCCACCGGCTGTGTACCGGCCTCGAACCGAGCCGGGGGATCCATATAGCTGGCAGGACGATCCAGATAGGCCAACTCCACCATGGAACCGCCGAATGATGCCGGAGGCAGGGCCTCCAGGAGCTCCCTACGGCCATAGAGGAATCCCACACCGGTCGGGCCATACATCTTGTGGGCGCTCCAGGCAGCGAAGTCCACATCCATGGCGTGCAGATCGACAGGCAGATGAGGCACCGACTGGCAAACGTCCAGCACCACCGGGGCGCCCACCTGATGGGCACGGCGGACGATGGGCTTTATGTCGGTGATGGCACCGGTCACATTGCTGACGTGGGTGACGGCGACCACCTTGGTGCGCTCGGTAATGACCTGGTCGGCGGTATCGGCCAGAACACGGCCCTCCGGATCCAGATCGAAATACCTGAGGACTGCTCCGGTCCGGTAGCAGAGCTCCTGGAAGGGCAGGAGGACCGAGTGGTGCTCGGCCTTGCTGACCACCACTTCATCGCCAGGCTTCAGGGCGAATCGACGTGCCGCCTTCCCACCGCGACCCAGGCTGGCGTTGCCGAAGGCCGTGGCCAGCAGGTTCAGTGCGGCCGTGGCACCGGCGGTGACCACAATCTCCTCACCGCCCTCTTGGCCCTCTGCCCCTACCAGGGCGGCCACACGGGAGCGGGCATGCTCGAAGGCCATGGTGCTGCGGGCCGCCAGCTCATGGGCACCCCGGTGCACCCCGGCGTTGTCCTTCAAGTAGAAGTCCCGAACGGCATCGATGACCGCCAGGGGCTTCTGGGCAGTGGCAGCCGAGTCCAAGTAGACCAGAGGGTGTCCATGTACCTGCTGGTCCAGAATCGGAAACTGCTGGCGAATGCTGTCATCGATGACCATTGCGGACCTCTTCTCTCATCCTCAGGCCAGGGCCGATTCCGAGTCGGCGCCCTCGGGCAGGTACTGGTCATACCCGGTCTCCTCCAGGGTGTCGGCCAGCTCGGGGCCACCGGTCTTCACAAAGCGGCCGTCGGCGAAGACGTGGACGATATCAGGCTTGATGTACTTGAGGATCCTGGTGTAGTGGGTGACCATGAGCACGCCCATGCCGGTGTTCTCCTTGGCCCTGTTGACACCTTCCGAGACGATGCGCAAGGCATCAACGTCCAGTCCGGAATCAGTTTCGTCCAGGACGGCGAACTTGGGCTTGAGCAGCTCCAGCTGCAGGACCTCGGCGCGCTTCTTCTCACCGCCGGAGAAGCCCTCGTTGACCGAGCGCTGGGCGAACTTGGGATCCATGCGCAGCCGCTTCATGGCCTCATTCAGATCCTTGGTCCACTGGCGGATGGCCGGGGCCTTGCCGTCGACCTCGGTCTTGGCGGTACGCAGGAAATTGGTCATGGATACGCCGGGCACCTCGACCGGGTACTGCATGGCCAGGAAGAGTCCGGCCTTGGCCCGCTCGTCCGGGGTCATCTTGAGCAGATCCCGCCCATCCAGCAGGGCCTGGCCCGAGTCGACCTCATACTTGGGATGGCCGGCCAGGGTGTAGGCCAGGGTGGACTTGCCCGAACCGTTGGGCCCCATGATGGCGTGGGTCTCACCGGAGTGGACGGTCAGCGTGGCTCCCTTGAGGATCTGCTTGCGACCCTCCTTGGTCTCCACCGAGACGTGCAGATCCTTGATTTCCAATGTGGACATGTCAGTTCTCCTCCAAAACGTGCTGCATCTCTTGATCCTCGCCGGCCGCCAGCCTGCGGTCGATGACCCCCATCAGGTGCCCGGAGACGCTGGGGACGTCGATCTCCTCCACCAGTTCGCCGAAGAAGCCACGAACCACCAGCTTGCGGGCCTCCTGTTCGGGAATGCCACGGGACTGCAGGTAGAAGAGCTCCTCATCGTCGAAGCGTCCGACCGAGCTTGCATGGCCTGCCCCGATGATGTCGCCGTTCTCGATCTCCAGGTTGGGCTCGGAATCGGCGATGGCCCCAGGGGTGAGCACCAGGTTCCGGTTGAGCTCATAGGAGTCGGTTCCAGGCGCCGTGGGCTGAATGAGCGCGTTGCCCACCCAGGTGGTGTGCGCGCCGATTCCGTCCAGGGCCCCCTTGTAGACCACACGGGACTTGCAATTGGGATGGTTGTGCACCACCATGGTTCGATGCTCCATGTGCTGGCCGGGATCGACGAAGTAGATGCCCAGCATGTTCAGGTCACCTTGCTCGCCGCCGAAGTCCTGGTCCATGCGCAGCCGCACGACGTCTCCACCCAGACTGACCACGGAGTGACGCAGGGAGGCCTCGGCACCCAGGTGAATGCGGTGGTTGCCGATATGCTTGCTGCCCTTGTCCCACTCCTGAATGAAGGTGGTCGACATCTGCGAATTGTCACCGATGTCGATTTCAACACCCTCAGCCAGACGTGCCTGGCCCTGGTGCTCGACCACCAGATCGGCCTTGGTGCCCGCTTCGGCCTTGATCACCAGGTGGAAAGCATCCAGATCGAGGCCGCCACCGTTGACACGGACCAGCACAGGCTGATCCAGCGTGCCCTTGAGGTTGACCACAGTCGCCTGCCTGCCGCTCGCCCACTCCACAGCTGCCGCTCGGTCGCTGGGCTTGAGGACGGTGCCGCAGGGAGCCTGATTCATGGGAATCCGGCTGAAGCTGACCTGATCTGTGGGCGGTTCGGACCCGTCGATCATGGTGACTGAGACCTTGGTCAGACCGCTGGGCTTGAAGACAGCGAAGAACTCCTCCATCCGGTCGATGGGGGTGAACCGCCAGTCATCCTGCTTGCGGGTGGGCATGGGGAAGTCATCAGGGTTGAAGGAACGTGGCTCCTTGTCGGCACTGGACGGCATAGTGGCCGGGAAAGCGTAGGGATCCTTTGGATCCGCATGCGGAATGGTTATTTCGCTGTTTTGTGACATCAGCCTACCGAACCCTCCATCTGCAATTCGACCAAGCGGTTAAGCTCCAACGCATACTCCATGGGCAGCTGCCGGGAAATGGGCTCCACGAACCCGCGCACGATCATGCCCATGGCCTCCTTCTCCTCCAGGCCGCGGCTCATCAGATAGAAGAGCTGGTCCTCGGAGACCTTGGAGACGGTGGCCTCGTGGGCCATGGAGACGTCGTCCTCGCGAACATCCACGTGCGGGTAGGTATCCGAGCGGGAGTAGTCGTCCACCAGCAAGGCGTCGCAGACCACCGAGGAGGAGGACTTCTCGGCGCCTTTGATGATCTTGACCAGGCCCCGGTATGCGGCCCTTCCCCCGTTGCGGGAGATGGACTTGGAGACGATGGTGGATGAGGTATGGGGTGCCAGGTGAATCATCTTGGCGCCCGTGTCCTGATACTGCCCCTTGCCGGCGAAGCCCAGGGAGAGGGTCTCGGCCTTGGCGTAGGGCTCGGCCAGGATGCAGGCCGGATATTTCATGGTCGCCTTGGACCCGATGTTGCCGTCCACCCACTCCATGGTGCCGCCCTCGCGCACATAGGCGCGCTGGGTGACCAGGTTGTAGACGTTGTTGGACCAGTTCTGGACCGTGGTGTAGCGCACACGGGCGTGGGGCTCGACCACAATCTCCACGTTGGCCGCGTGCAAAGAGTCAGTGGAGTAAATGGGTGCTGTGCAGCCCTCCACATAGTGGACGTAGGAACCCTCGTCGGCAATGATCAGCGTGCGCTCAAACTGGCCCATGTTGGGTGTGTTGATACGGAAGTAGGCCTGCAGGGGGATGTCCACATGGACTCCCTTGGGCACATAGACGAAGGATCCGCCCGACCAGGCCGCCGTGTTCAGTGCGGCGAACTTGTTGTCGTCCGGGGGGATGACCGTGGCGAAGTACTTGCGGAAGAGGTCCGGGTACTCTTTCAAGGCAGTGTCCGTATCCAGGAAGATGACCCCTTGTTTGCGCAAGTCATCGCGGATGGAGTTGTAGATGACCTCGGACTCGTACTGGGCGGCAACACCGGAGACCAGCCGCTTCTTCTCGGCCTCGGGGATGCCCAGCCGGTCATAGGTGGTGCGGATGTCGTCGGGCAGGTCCTTCCAGTCCTTGGCCTGCTCCTTCAGGGGCTTGACATAGTACTTGAAGTCGTCGGCATCGAACCCGCTTAAATCCACGCCCCACTTGGGCATGGGCTTTTCCATGAAGGCCCGATAGCCCTTGAGACGCATCTGCAGCATCCAATCAGGCTCGCCCTTGTCGGCCGAGATGGCCCGGACCACGTCCTCATCAATGCCCTTGTGGGCGTTGCGCCCGGCATCATCGGAGTCGTGCCAGCCATAGGTATAGTCGCCGAATTCGGAGATGATCTGGTCGTCTTTTTTGATTTTTTCTTCGTTGACGCGGGAGCGGTCGGCCACATACTGGCTCATTTCCACATCCCGCGATGTGTCTGTCCGCTGCGAGGTGCTGTCCACGAGCTGAGACCTCCTAACACACGCACGGCCGCCATATGCGGCCGTTCACACCATTACAGGATAACCGGGACGATAGTGAACCGCCAGACCTGGGCTTACGCTCTCTAAGGAATCCAGCCCGCCCTCTTGACAAAAGCACCGATACGGACAATCGCCCGCCTCCCATAAGAGGGAAACGGGCGATCATGGTCAACGTTTTTGAAAAGGGATTGACCTCAGGCGGCCTCCTGGCCTCCGTGCTCCAGGCTGGCCTTGACCAGGCCGGCGAAGAGGGGGTGCGGCTTGGTGGGCCGGGACTTGAACTCCGGGTGGGCCTGGGTGCCCACATAGAAGGGGTGCTGATCCTGGGAGAGCTCCACGAACTCGGTCAGCTGCCCGTCCGGGCTGGTGCCCGAGATGTGCAGGCCGGCCTTGTCCAGCCGTTCCTTGTAGGCCACGTTGACCTCGTAGCGGTGGCGGTGACGCTCGGAGATCTCGGTGGAGCCATAGAGCCGGGCCACCAGGGAATCGGGCTTGAGCACTGCCGGGTAGGCGCCCAGCCGCATGGTGTGGCCCATGTCGCCGTGGCCGGCCACGATGTCCTTCTGCTCCTCCATGGTGGCGATGACCGGGTTCTCGCAGTCAGGCTCGAACTCCGAGGAGTTGGCATCCTCCAGCCCCAGGACGTGGCGGGCGAACTCGATGACCATGGACTGCAGACCCAGGCAGAGACCCAGTGCGGGCAGGCCGGTCTCGCGGGCGTAGCGCAGGGCGCCGATCTTGCCCTCGATGCCACGGATGCCGAAGCCGCCGGGGACCACGATGCCGTCCACGCCCTCCAGGGCCTTGCGGGCGCCGTCCATGGTCTCGCAGGTATCGGCGGCCACCAGCTTGACCTGGACCTGGGACCGGTTGGCGAAGCCGCCGGCCTTCAGCGCCTCGATGACCGACAGGTAGGCGTCAGGCAGGTCGATGTACTTGCCCACGATGGCGATGGCCACCTTGGTCCGGGGGTTGTGGACCCTGTCCAGCAGATCCTCCCACTCATTCCAGTCGACATCGTGGAAGGGCAGCTCCAGCTTGCGCACCACATAGGCGTCCAGACCCTCCTTGTAGAGGATCTTGGGTACGTCATAGATGCTGGGAGCATCAACACAGTTGACCACGCCCTCGGCATCCACGTCGCACATCAGGGAAATCTTGTCCTTGATGGCCTGGTTGAGCGGCCGGTCGGAGCGCAGCACCAAGGCGTCAGGGGCGATGCCCAGCTGGCGCAGGGCCATGACCGAGTGCTGAGTGGGCTTGGTCTTGAGCTCGTGGGCGGCGGCCACGTAGGGAACCAGGGAGACGTGGACGAACATGCAGTTGTCCGGGCCGATGTCCCGACGAACCTCGCGGGCAGCCTCCATGAAGGGCTGGGACTCGATGTCGCCCACAGTCCCGCCGATCTCGGTAATGATCACGTCCACGTCGTCACTGGCCTGGGCCCGCATGCGGCTCTTGATCTCGTTGGTCACGTGGGGAATGACCTGGACGCACTGGCCCAGGTACTCCCCCGCCCGCTCCTTGCGCAGAACGGACTGGTAAATCTGACCAGTGGTCACGTTGGCCTTCTGGGAGAGGAAGACGTCGGTGAAACGCTCGTAGTGGCCGATGTCCAGATCGGTTTCGGCCCCATCCTCGGTCACGTAGACCTCGCCGTGTTGGAAGGGGTTCATGGTCCCCGGATCGACGTTGATATAGGGATCCAGCTTCTGTTGAAGAACGCGGATTCCGCGGCTTCTCAGCAGTCGGCCCAGAGAGGATGCGGTCAGTCCCTTGCCCAGTGAAGAGACCACGCCGCCGGTGACGAAAATGTGTTTGGTGATATGCCCTTGCGAATTTCCATGTTCTCTGACCATGGAACTTCAGCCTATCAGCCAGGAGCGACCAGAAACCGGCCAACACTCGAGGAAGCGGGACGGATTCAGGGACGGCTCAGATGCAGGTGGTCGGCCAGGTAGCGGCCGGTCACCGAATCCGGGTTGCGGGCCACGGATTCAGGGTCGCCCTGGGCCACGATTCTTCCGCCCCGGTCGCCGCCTCCCGGGCCCATATCGACCACATGGTCGGCGTTGGCGATCATGTCCAGATCGTGCTCGATGAAGATCACCGTGGCCCCCTTGCCGACCAGGCGCTCCAGCACTCCAATCAGGACACGCACATCCAAGGGATGCAGGCCTGTGGTGGGCTCGTCCAGGACGAACATGGAGCCGTTCTGCCTGCGGCCCAATTCGTTGGACAGCTTCAGCCGCTGGGCCTCCCCGCCAGAAAGCGAAGGGGTATCCTCCCCCAGGGTCAGGTAGTCCAGGCCCAGGTCCTTCAGGGTCTGCAGGCCTCGGCGGATGGCCGTGTACTCGCGGCCATGCGCGAAGACCTCCAAGGCCCGGCCCACCTCCATGGCCAGCAGATCGGGCAGGCTCAAAGGCTCCGAATGGGCCGGCGTGGACAGACGGTAGTGCTCGGCCTCCGGACGGTACCGCCGACCATGGCAGCTCGGGCAGGTGATCGGAATGTCGGGCAGGAACTGTACATCCAGGCTGATCTGGCCTGTTCCGTCGCACTGGGGGCAGCGCAGGGATCCGGTGTTGTATGAGAATGCCGAGATGCCCAGCTTGTCCTTTTTCGCCTGGTCAGTAGCCGCGAAGAGACGGCGCAACCGGTCCATCAGCCCCGAGTAGGTGGCCACCGTGGAGCGCACGTTGATGCCGATGGGCGAGGAGTCCACCAGGCGAACCCGGTCGATGCCGGCCGGGTCCAGGCTGCGCACATGTTTGGGCATGGGATCGCCCTGGATACGGGCTTGCAGGGCGGGGACCAGGGACTCCAGGATCATGGTGGTCTTGCCGGAACCGGATACGCCGGTCACTGCTGTCATGCATCCACGAGGAATGGCCAAATCCAGCGGGTGGACCGTGTGAATGGATCCTGCCTGCATACGGATCCACTCATTCTCTGCAGGCATGGGATGCCGATCGCGTACCAAAACGGGCTCGCGTCCATCCAAAAACCCGGCAATGCGCGAGTCAGGGACGGCGGCAATCCGCTCAGGGGCTCCCTGGGCCAGGATTCTGCCGCCGCGCTCGCCTGCTCCGGGACCCATTTCGATCAGATAGTCGGCTGATTGCAAAACCTTGACGTCGTGGTCGACGAAAACCACTGAGTTACCGTCGGCCAGCAGGTCGCGCATGACCCCTATCAGCCCCTCCAGGTTGGCAGGATGCAGGCCGGTCGAAGGCTCGTCCAGCACATAGAGCACGCCTGTGGTTTCATTGCGCACAGCCCTGGCCAGCTGGGCCCGCTGCCGCTCACCTGTGGATAGTGATGCGCTGGAGCGGTCCAGGGTCAGGTAGCTCAGTCCCAGCTGCATCAACCGCCTGCCCATTTCGTCCAGGGTCTTGCAGAGGGCCGATGCCATAGGCCGCATAGGTTCGGGCAATGTGGGCGGCAGTCTCCGACCCCAGTCCAGCACCTTATCCAGGGGCCAGGAGGTGACCTCGGCCAGATTGTCCCCGTTGATCTCGGGCAGACGCGCCCGTTGGTTGAGCCGGGTGCCCTTGCAGTCCGGGCAGGTCCGTTCGGTCAGAAACTTGGCCACCTTGGCCAGGCGCTTGTCGTCGTTGGCCCTCTTGAGCTCCTCGGTCACGGTCAACCGTGCGTTCCGGAAGGTGAAGTCCAGCTCATGGACCCCCTTGACCGAGGTGATGGTGATGTGCTTCTTTTCAGCCGGGCCCTCGAAGACGATCTTCCGCTCCCGATCGGTCAGATTCCGCCAAGGTACGTCGGTGCGGACTCCGAACTCGCGCACGATGTCGGGCTGGACGTTGAAGCCGAAGGTCCGCCAGGGCACCACGGCCCCCTGGTCGATGGTCAGGCTGTCATCGGGAACCAGAGTGGCGTCGTCCACCTCGCGCACGGTCCCGGTCCCCTGGCAGGTAGGACAGGCTCCCAGTGAGTTGAAGGCCAGTTCCTCGGCGCTGGGAGGCTCCATTTTAGCGCCGCAGATCGGGCAGGTGATGGGGATCTCGGCCGCCACTGCCAGGGTGGGCTCCTGGCGATGGCCATTGGGGCAGACATGGCTGGCCAGCCGGGAGAACATCAGCCTGAGCACGTTGAGCAGCTCGGTGGCAGTGCCGAAGGTGGATCGCATGCCGCCCACTCCCGGCCGCTGGCGCAGAGCTAAAGCCGGCGGCAGGAAACGCACCGACTCCACCTGGGGACGTTGGGCCTGGGTCATCCGCCTCCTGGTGTAGGTGGACAAGGATTCCAGGTAGCGCCGGGAGCCCTCGGCATAGAGGACCCCCAGAGCCAGGGAGGACTTGCCGGAGCCCGAGACCCCGGCGATGCCCACCAGGTGATTCAAAGGAATGTCGACATCCAGGTTGCGCAGGTTGTGGACCCGGGCGCGGCGGACAAGGATGGCCTTGGGCGGTGCGGAGAGTTCCCTGCTGGTCTCTCCGCTGTCGCTCATGCGGTCTCCAGCAGGTGGGCCACAGCTTCCAGGGCCAGCCGGTAACCGTAGAAGCCCATGCCGGTGATGGTGCCGGTGGCCACCGGCGAGATGACACTGCGTCGGCGGAAGGCCTCCCTGGACGAGGGATTGGAAATATGGACCTCCATCAGCGGCAACCCTGCCTGGGTGACCTGGACGGCGGCATCGGCAAGGCCATAACTGTAGTGGGTGAAGGCGGCCGGGTTGAGCACCACCGCGCTACCCTGGTCCACGGCCTGATGCATCCAGCGGATGACCTGACCCTCGTCGTCCGATTGCAGCACCTGAGCATCCAGACCCAGCTGCTGACCCCAGTGTTCGCAGTCACGGGTCAGCGCCGCCAGATCCTGACGACCGTAGACCTCAGGGTCGCGCACACCCAGCCGACCCAGGTTGGGTCCGTTGACCACCAGAACCTTCTGCCTGCCCTTGTCGGCATCCGCCATCTGTCAATCCTCCTTGCGTATGGCCTGGAAGGCCTCCTTGATCGCCGAGACCGGCGGGTCGTCCAGGTGAGTGGGTTTGCCCAAACCGTCAAGAATGATAAATCGCAACTTGTTGCCACGGGCCTTTTTGTCCCGATGCATGAGGGCCAGCACCTGGTCGAAGTCTCCCCCATTCCACCAGGTCCTCAGTCCCAGGGAGGAAAGAAGCCGCCGGTGGTAGTCGACCGCCCCCTGATCCAGATGGCCGGTGATCCTGGCCAGCTCTGCTGCGAAGACCATGCCCACAGACACGGCCTGACCATGCCGCCAGGTGAAGTGTTCAATCTTCTCGATGGCGTGTCCCAAGGTATGGCCGTAGTTGAGGAACTCCCGCAAGCCGGACTCCTTGAGATCCACCGAGACGTGCCGGGCCTTGACCTCGACGGTGCGTTCGATCAGATCCTGGACCACGGTGCCCAACCACTGGTCGGACTCTCCTCCGTTGAAGGCACGCAGGGAGTCAGCCCGCTCCTCCAGCTCACGCAGGATACCTCCGTCCATGATGAATCCGGACTTGGCCACCTCGCCCAGACCCTCCACAAAGATTTCATTGGGCAGTGTCCGCAGAGTCCGCAGATCAGCCAGGACGCCGACAGGGGTATAGAAGCTGCCAACCAGATTCTTGCCCTGCTCCAGGTTGATGCCGGTTTTGCCTCCGGTGGAGGCATCCACCATGGCCAGCAGGGAGGTGGGGCAATTCACATAGCGGATGCCCCGCATCCAGGTGGCGGCGATGAACCCTGCTTGGTCCGTAGCCGCTCCCCCGCCAAGTCCCACGACCGCGTCGGAGCGGGTGAAGCCCTCGGTGGCCAGGCGCTCCCAGATACCCTGGCTGACCCGGATGGTCTTGCCGGCCTCCGCGTCGGGAATGGTCAGATCCACCACCTGATACCCTGCCTGGCGAAGCAGGGCCCGGGCATGGTCGGAATGGCGCTGGACCGGCTGGGTATGAATCAGGGCCACCCGCATGGTCTGGTCGCCAAGCAGTTCATGCAGTCGTCCGGTCACCCCAGCGCCGATTCTCACATCGTAGGGGTCTGGACCGCTGACGTGAACCACCCGCTCAGTCAAGGCATCGGCCAGCCGTCGGGCCAGAGCGCGGGGGGTGGTATTCCTGGATTTGAGGGTGATGGTGGCCAGTTCCTGGTAGACGCTGCGGCGCTCACGATAGAGAGCCATCCAACGTTCCGATGCGCCGCCGCGCAGAAGGGGCCGGTGATCCGACAGTGCCGCCCGGCTCATCCCCTCCTCGGGATCGATCTGCAGGTAGACCACAGCACCACCTGCCCGCCGATAGTCCTGCAATGCCTGGAAGACCTCGGTGCTCATGGGGGCTCCTCCTCCCAGGGACAGGATGCCGCCGGGAAAATCCTTCAGGAGGTTCAGGACCGCCCTGGTCTCCATACCCCGGAAAGCCTGTTCGCCCTGAGTATCGAAGATTTCGCTGACCGATCGGCCTGCTTCCTCCTCAATACACTGGTCCGTATCCCGGAAGTCCGCCTTGATAAGGGCGGCCGTCTCCCTGCCCAGCCTGGTCTTGCCCGCACCGGGCATGCCGATGATGACGGCCTTGGGCATGCTGCTGCTTTCAATCATGCGATTCCGCCCCTCACCGCAGATGCTCGGGCCAGGACTGTAGGTAGGCCTGGGCGTTGCGCCGAACCTCGTCGAGCGAGTCTCCGCCGAACTTCTCCAAGGCGAATCGCGCCAGGGTCAGATTCATCATGGCTTCGCCGATCACCGCGGCGGCAGGCACAGCGGTCACGTCGGAACGCTGATGGATGGCCTGGGCTGGGAGACCCGTGGCCACATCCACCGTGCGCAGGGCCCGCGGCACCGAGGAGATGGGCTTCATAGCGGCCCTCACCCTGATGGGTTGCCCATTTGAGGTGCCACCCTCCAGGCCGCCTGCATGGTTGCTGAGTCTGCGGATGACGCCGTCGGGACCGGGCTCCATCTCGTCATGGGCCTGCGAACCGGGTCGGTCAGCCTCGCTGAATCCATCGCCGATCTCCACGCCCTTGATGGCCTGAATGCCCATGAAAGCACCGGCCAGGGCCGCATCCAGACGCCGGTCGTCTTCCGCATAGGTGCCCAGGCCTGCTGGCACACCATACGCGATGACCTCGAAGACCCCACCGGCGGTATCGCCGTCCTTCTTGATCTGGTCGATCCTGGCCATCATCCGCTTCTCGGCATCCTTGTCCAGGGTCCTGACCGGTGATGCGTCCAGGGCTGGTCCGTCCTCAGGGCCGGGCGTGACCTCATGACCCTCCAGGCCGACCCCGGCTATGGAAATGACATGGGAGACGGTTCTTATGCCCAGAGCCTGCTGCAGGAAGTCGGCGGCCACCGAGCCCAGGGCCACCCTGGAGGCGGTCTCCCTGGCAGAGGAGCGTTCCAGTACCGGGCGCGCATCCGTAAACCCATACTTGCGCATGCCGGTCAGATCAGCGTGGCCGGGCCTGGGCCTGGTCAGGGGGGCGTTGCGACCAGTCGCCGGCGGCTCCTGATCGGTGGGCAGTTCGTCCACGCTCATGATCCGCTCCCACTTGGGCCATTCGGTGTTGCCGATCTCGATGGCCACCGGTGAGCCGAGCGTCCGTCCATGCCTGACCCCGGTCAGCAGACGTACCTTGTCCTGCTCAAAGCCCATCCTGGCCCCGCGGCCATAGCCCAGCCGACGACGGGCCAGGGCCGATTCGATGTCCTTAGTGGACACGGCAACCCCGGCGGGCAGACCCTCCATCATGGCCACCAGGGCCTCTCCATGGGATTCCCCTGCCGTCTGCCAGCGCAACATATTCAAGCTCCTCGTTTGTTCCTCGTTTGCCAGGTTAGGGCTACGTATGATTATCTTAGAAGATGGTCTACCTCATCCCAGCGCCGGGATTGCTGACCGCCCTCCTCCTGGCCCTGATCGACATCCGTTCCCGGCGAGTCCCGCGTCTTTTGGTGCTCTTGGGACTGGTCCTGCAGACCATAACGCTGCTGGTCTTTTCGCTGATCCAGGGTCAGCCGAAGCTGCTCGTCCAGTGCCTGCTGCTGACCCTGGCTTCTGCAGGCCTTCAGTTTCTGCTGGCCCTGGTCCGGCCCGGCGCCCTGGGACTGGGCGACGTGACGTCCACGGGTCTGGTCGCCCTGAGCCTGTCGGTTCTCGGGTGGACAACCATCCTGGTCTGGTGGCTGATGATGGGGCTGCTGGGACTGGTCGCCCTTGCTCTGGTTTGGTTGGCTCGTAGCCGCATACCACCCGACAGAACACACAACCCTCTCTCGCTGGCCTATGTCCCGGTCATCCTCGTCGCGGCGCTAGTGGCCTTGATCATTGATGTCCTCTAGGACCGGCAGGTCTCTAAAGTCACTGGCAATAGAGATTCCATGAAAAGCGCTACTGGCTCTGCTCGTTGTGCTGAGCCTCCCAGGCCTTGTATTCCTTGACATCGCGGTTGAACTGATCCTGATTGTCGCTGAACCTGGTCTCTCCCGTGTCCATATTGACGGTCACAAAATAGAGCCAGTCGCCCGACTCAGGGTGCATGACCGCCTGGATGGCCTCATCTCCAGGACTGCCGATGGGACCTGGGGGCAGACCCTGGTGGACCCTGGTGTTGTAGGGGTCATCGGCGTTCTGCAGCATGGCGTCGGTCAGCTTCAGGGCGGAGACATTGTTGGAGTATGCCACGGTGCTGTCCATGCCCAGGGGCATCCCCTTGGCCAATCGGTTTTCGATGACCCGGGCCACCTTGCTGTAGTATTCCGACCTGTTGACCTCGGCCTCGGTGATGGATGCCGTGTTGAGAATGGTCTGCCGATCCTGGCCTCCGGGGACGCCCAACTGGTCCAGGTGCTCGATCCGCTTGGAGACCAGATTGGTCAGGATGGCCTTGGCCGACCCGGCCTTCCGCACGTCGTACTCGCCAGGCTGCAACCATCCCTCGAAGTTACCCTGTGCTTCCTGGGGTAGGATGCCCTCGCCCTTGGCTTGAATCAGGGCATCGAATTCGTTCTGCGGAACCCCGGAAAGCTGGACGGCCCGGGTAACCACATCACGGACCCGCTCGCCGGCCCGTACCTGCAGGAAGCCTCCGGCCTTGCTGCTGTCGGTCAGAATAGCCACCACATCCGAGGCCTTCATCCGCAGACGCAGATCGAAGGTGCCGGGCAGAAGCCTGGATTCGGACTGTGTGCTGGCGATGGCATGCAGGAAGGCAGCCGTGGACTTGACCACCCCGGCCTTGACCAGATTGGCACCCACCTGATCCGCCCCCTGGCCGCTCTCGACCGTGAACTCCAGAGATTGTCCGCCGGGGCCTGGATAGTCTGGGGCAACCTCCTTGGTGGCTACGATCCTGGGGGTGCCATGGCGCAGCCCTCTGACCAGTATCGCCATGCAGGATGAGGCAAGCACAACAGCCAAGACGATGATGACAATCATGATCTGTTTGCGACGTTTGCGTCTTTCACGCCGACGGCGCATCTCACGGCGCGAACGAGGAGGACGAGGCGGCATAGCGGACACCGGGGCCTGCCCATCGGCCATCCACTGAACCTTGTCCTGGAAGAACTCCTGCATGTCATCGGCCAATTAGCACTCCTTGTCGGCACGTTGGTCGTCCAGGGCCGACTGCAACAGCACAACAGCGGACTGCTGATCGACCACGGGACGATGTCTTCGCCCGTCCACGCGGGCATCATAGAGCTGACGATGGGCGCTGACAGTCGTCAGTCGTTCGTCTCGCAATACTACACTGGGAACTTGCCCAGGGGCAATGTCCGCATCCTGTGCAGCCTCCTGCAGACGGCCAGTCAGGGCACGCACCCAACGGGCCGCCTTTTTGGCGCTTCGACCAGCCTGGCCACTCAGGAGCAGGGGGTGTCCGACTACGACCCTGGACACACACTTGTCCATAATAAGGTCTTCCACCGGGTCCAGGGCTTGAAAGTAGTCGCCCTGAACCCTGATGTTGCCAGCGGGAAAGGCCAGGGTCAGCTCCGGGTCCGACAGGGCCAGACCCACCCTGGCTTCACCAAGATCCACCCCCAGCCACACGGCTGTCTGTGATCCCACGGGAAGCTCAGCCTTCTTGGACCTGAGCACTCAGGGCTTTCAAGGCCTGATCGATGGCCGAAGCATCCTGGCCGCCGCCCTGGGCGAAGTCAGGCTTGCCACCGCCGCCGCCTCCCAGGACCTTGGAGGCCGTCCTGACCAGGTCGCCGGCCCTGAGACCGCGGTCACGGGCAGCCTGGTTGGTGGCTACGAAGATGACAGGCTTCTCATCCTCGCTGACACCGGCCAGTGCGACCACAACCGGGTACTCCTCGCCCATCCGGGCCCGCAGGTCGGTCACGGTCTTGCGCAAGGCATCGACCGCGCCGAAATGCCCCATGTTCCTGGATGCGATCTTGACCTCGCCCGGGGCATGCAGGGCCTGATTGGCCAGTTCAGGCACAGCCTGGGCCATCTGCTGCTCATAGGTGGCCGCCAGTCGGCGGTCGGACTCCTTGAGCTTGGCCAGCAGGGCCGAAATCCTGGACTCAAGCTCGTCAGGGCGGGCGTTGAGCTTGTCGGAAAGCTGAGAGACCAGGGCGTGCTCACGGGCGTTGTATTCGTAGGCCCCCTGGCCCACCACGGCATCCACACGACGAACGCCGGTGCCCACCGAGGCCTCGGACATGATGGAGACCGCGCCGATTTTGCCCACGTGGTCCACGTGGGTTCCCCCGCAGAGCTCCCGGCTCCAGCCGTCCTCGCCGATGGAGACCACACGGACCACGTCGCCGTACTTCTCTCCGAACAGGTGCATGGCTCCCAGGGCGATGGCGTCGTCGTACTTCATCTCCTGCGCGGTCACGGCCAGGTTGTCACGCAGGCGGTCGTTGACACGTGCTTCCACCGCATCCATGGCCTGACGGCTGGGTGCCTGCGACCACTGGAAGTCAAAGCGCAGCCTGTTGGGCGCATCCTCGGAGCCGCGCTGCGTGGCCTGCGGACCCAGCTCCTCGCGCAGGGCCTTGTGGACCATGTGAGTGGCGGTGTGCGAGCGGGCAATGGCGCCGCGCCGGTTCCGGTCGATGGTGGCCGTGGCCGTGGCCTGCAGGGTCAGCGTTCCTTCAGTCAGCCGGCAGCGGTGGATGGTGAGTCCCTTGATGGGCTTTTGCACGTCGTCCACCTCCAGGACGGCCCCATCGTCGGTCAAGATCTCGCCCTGGTCGGCCAGCTGGCCGCCGGCCTCGGCGTAGAAGGGCGAGCGATCCAGAATCACCTCAACCTGGGCAGGGGCCTTGACAGCCGGAACCGCCCCCTTGCCCTCCTGGATGATGCCCAGGACGGTCGAGCGGCTGGAGAAGTCGGTGTAGCCCAGAAAGACCTGAGGCTCGTCCAGGCTCTTGCGCATATCGTCGTAGACGCTCAGATCCACGTTGTGCCGCTTCTTCATGGCATCGGCGCGGGCTCTGGACTTCTGCTCGTTCATGAGCTTTCGGAACTCGTCCTGGTCCACTTTGACGCCCTGCTCGGCAGCCATCTCCAGGGTAAGTTCGATGGGGAACCCGTAAGTGTCATGCAGGGTGAAGGCATCCTTGCCGGAGACCTCGGGTTCGCCCTTCCCACTCTTGGCCTTGTTGACGGCCGTATCCAGAATGGTGGTTCCCTTGTCCAGGGTCCGGCGGAAGGCCAGCTCCTCGCCATAGGCCGATTCGGCCACCTCGGAGAAGGTGTCGTTGAGCTCTGGGTAGCTGGGGGCCATGGCCTCCTTGGAGACCGGGAAGAGCTGGGGCAGAACCTCCTGGTCCACGCCCAGCATCTTCATGGAGCGGATGGTCCGGCGCAGCAGACGGCGCAGCACATAGCCACGGCCGACGTTGCTGGGACGGACACCGTCGCTCATGATCATCAAAGCCGAGCGAACATGGTCTGCCACCACACGGAAGCGCACGTCATCCTGGGCGTCATCGCCGTAGTGCCGGCCGGACAGACCCTCGGCCGCCTGGATGACGGGATAGACCTCGTCGGTCTCGTAGATGTTCTGCTTGCCCTGAAGCAGGTAGGCCAGGCGCTCCAATCCGGCGCCTGTGTCGATGTTCTTGTGCTCCAGCTCGCCCACGATGTGCAGGTCGGTCTTGGAGCGGACGTTGTCCACCTCATAGTTTTCGAAGACCAGATCCCAGATCTCGATGTATCGGTTCTCGTCCGCCGAGGGACCGCCCTCCTTGCCGTAGGCAGGCCCGCGATCCACATAGATCTCGGAGCAGGGGCCTCCGGGGCCGGGGCCACCGGTGGTCCAGAAGTTGTCCTCCATGCCCAGGATTTCCATGTGCTCGGGGTCGAAGCCCTCGTTCTTCCACAGGGAGCGGGCCTCGTCATCATCGGTATATGTGGTCACCCAGATTGTATCGGGATCGAAGCCGTAGCCGCCCTGGTCCTCGGGCTTGGTCAACAGGTCCCAGGCGTAGTGGATGGCCTCCTCCTTGAAGTAGTCTCCAAAGGAGAAGTTGCCCAGCATCTGGAAGAAGGTGCCGTGACGGGTGGTCTTGCCCACCTCATCGATGTCCAGGGTGCGCACGCACTTCTGGTTGCTTGCCATCCGGCTCTTGGGCGGGGTCTGCTCCCCCAGCAGATAGGGGATGAAGGGGACCATGCCGGCGATGGTGAAGAGCGTGGTGGGATTGGGCGAGATCAGGGAGGCGGAGGGAACCACCAGATGATCCTTGTCCTGGAAATAATCGAGGAAACGCTTGGCGATTTCCGATGTGCGCATGCTGCTTCTGCTCCTTCAGACCCGGTGAACGCCGACGGGATTACGGGTTGTCCAAATGACTCGGTTGTCCGGAGCACGAACAAGTTGCCCGTACTCCGGACTCATAGCTGAATATGGTGATTTTACACCGGCCAGGCGCATCTGTCCTGGCCTGTCCGCCCCAGGCTCAGCCCTGGAAACGGTCCAGATAGCGGCGGTCCAGCTCGTCCTGCCGCTCCTGCATTGTCTGGGTGAACTGACGCACCAGTCCGGCCAGGGTCCGGGAGGCCACCTGGTCCTGGTCCTCACCCAGTACGAATTCCCTCGCTCGCTTGGGGGTATTGGCCCTCACATAGGCCTCGGCCTTGGTCACCAGGACCACGCCTGCTGTGACGCCCAGTCCCAGCCAGAAGATCCGTTTGAACATCAGCGGGTCCTCCCCTCGTTCCCCAGGCCGTCATTGGTCTTTTCCGCTGTGGAGGACTTGGATTTGGCGCTCTCGCGGCCTCCTGAAAGGAATGACGAAATCGTCTTGCGCAGGGCGTAGAAGAAAGCCGCCACTTTGATGACCGGCTTGCCCAGCATCGATCCGTACAGGTCGGTCAGGGCGCCGACGTTGCCTGCCGTGGTTGAGGCCGCTGCGGAGATGCGATTGACGTCAGTCAGGGTCTGATTGAGCTGGGTGACCGTGCTGGTGGACTCGTCCAGGGTGGGCACGACATGGTCACCCGTCTGCTTGATGGTCTGCGCCAGCTGATCGAAGAGCTTCCCCAGACGAATCAGGGGGTAGATCAGAAACCCCGCCAGGATAGCGAAGGCAATGGCCGCTATCAGGCCGGCAATCTGTCCTACGTCCATCTGCTACCTCTCTTCCATTGGTACGATACTGGGGACAACGCTAGCACGCGCCGTCTATCAGGCCAGGCCATGAACGGCCGGTTGAAGTCCGTTCAGCTGTTGAAGGACCGAACCTGCAAGGCCCGCTCGAAGGGGGCCTCCGTATCGAAGTCGAATATGGTGACACTTCCGTTGCTTGGGCGGCTGCTGGTGTCGTAACGCCCGCCGCCGAAGCGGTTGACCAGACTGAGCAGGGTGTTGCCGTGCGAGATCAGCAGGACGCAGTCATCATTCTTCAGCTGCTGGTCGGCGGCAATCATGGCGAATCCGCCGGCAATCCGAATCCAGTACTCGCTGTCGGACTCGGCATCGCCGAAGGGATCGGCCTCCTTGAGGAAGTCCCTAGTGGCGGCCAGACCAAACTGGTCCACAATCTGCTGGTAGGTGCCTGCTCCATGGGGCGCTCCTGCGGCCCACCAGGCCATGGCCATGTCCTGCCCCTCGAAGTAGCCGTAGAACTGCTCTCGAAAGTGGCTGTCGCTGATCGGCTCGGGCTTCTTCCCCGACTGGTTCTGGGCCAGGATCCTGCGGACTGTCTCCTGGGCTCGGGTGGTGTCCGAACAGTAAGCGGCCGCAAAACTCACCTTGCTCAATTTACGACCCGCACGGTCGGCATCCTCCAGCCCCGATAAAGTCAGGGGCGAGTTGGACCAGCCCTGAAGACGGTTGTAGCGATTGAAATAGGTCTGTCCATGGCGGACAGCATACAGATGGAGCAACATGCCCCTATTATCCCACCCACACCCCAGCAAGGGCGGCAGATCCTGGCACGCAAAGGGCCCCGGACGAACCGGGGCCCCAAAGTCGCAGGTGATCAGCGAGCGTAGAACTCGACCACGTACTGGATGTTGATCTGAACCGGAATCTCTTCGGGCTCAGGCTTACGGACCAGGCTGGCCTTCAGGGAGGCCAGATCCACGTCCAGGTAGCCGGGGACTGCGGGCAGCACATCCCGGTGGACGCCTTCAGCGGCGATCTGGAAAGGCACCATGGTCTGGCTCTTGGGCTTAACCTGAATGGTCTGGCCTGGCTTGACCCTGTAGGAGGGTCGGTCCACGATGTTGCCGTCGACCAGGATGTGGCGGTGGACCACGTACTGACGGGCCTGGGCTGTGGTGCGGGCGATGCCGGCGCGCAGGACCAGGTTGTCCAGGCGGCACTCCAGCTCGCGAAGCATGGCGGCACCGGTCTGGCCGGACTCGTGGGTGCCCCGTTCATAGGCGGCACGCAGCTGCTTCTCGGATACGCCGTACTGGGCGCGCAGCCTCTGCTTCTCGCGCAGACGGACGGCGTAGTCGGACTCGGTGCGACGGCGGCTGCGGCCGTGCTCGCCGGGGCCGTAGGGGCGCTTCTCGAACAGGCGCTGTGCCTTGGGGGTCAGGGCGATGCCCAGAGCGCGGGACAGGCGAACCTGGCGACGCGCACGCTGAATGTTGGTCATTGATGCAATCCTTACTTGCTTCTGTCGTTATCTGAACGAAGACGGCCGGAACCGTCGAGTCAGGCCTCTCCAATGCTTCACCGTGCCAAGCACGAACGACCTTGCGGCCGCCGACCCATTGACGGGCTGAGACTCCAGATAGGCCCGCGCACAAATGCGCAAACCAAGTGTTTATTAAACCACATGTGCCCGACCTGCGGGGACGAGTATGTTGTGATATATTCATACCAACGGTCGGTATGTTATTTAATCAAGGATGACCGACTTCCCCAACCGATCAGCGACGACTCGTTTCGGCAAACTGAAAGGAAGGCCAGCATGGCCCGCAATGCGCATCCCGAGTTGACGCAGGAGCGAATCATCAAAGCCGCGACCGAGCTCTTCACCAGCCAAGGTTACGACAAGACCAGCATGCAGGACATTATCGATGCGACCGCAGGCTTGAGCAAGGGAGCCGTCTACCATCACTTCCGGTCCAAGGAAGACCTCTTCGACGCCGTGGCCAATAGGTTGATGAAGACCATGAGCGAGGCGACCGACAAGGCTCAACCCCAGACGGAACAGGGCACGGCCTTGGAGCAGCTGCAGTCGCTCTTCTCCCCTGAGCGAGCGCGAAAGAGGCTGGAGGCTGCGGATCTGATGTTCAGCAAATTCAACCCAAAGGCCAATCCCAAGATGATCGGAATGGAATTCATCGCCTTGGTGGATGAGCGGGACGACTTTGTCGACCTATTCAACCAGGGCAATCAGGACGGTTCACTGCATGTGGACCATGTCGAACAAACCGCGGAGATCTTCCGCCTGCTGACCAACATGTGGCTGCTGCCCTTCTTTCGCCGGGGCACGCAGACGGAGCTTCGCACCAGAGCCGCTTGCTTTTTCTCGATCATGCGGGGCCTGGGCATCCCCCTGCAGGACCAGGGATTCTCCGACCTACTGGCCTCCTTCGGCACCAATGCCAAGGGCAACAACAAGGAAAAGACTGAAAGCGAAGGCAGCAGATGAACCCGCCCGCTCACGACCAAACCTCAAGCATGGACCACTCCAAGGGCAAGGGGCTGCTGACACTGCCGTTCATTGCTCTTCTGACGACTGAGATTCTCTCCAATCTAGGGCAAACATGCTTGGTCTTCGCCCTTCCGCTTCACCTGCTCAACATCTCAGGATCGGCATCCCTCTATGGCATGGTCTCCGCTCTGGCGGTCCTTCCATCCATACTCCTGACCCCCCTGGGCGGAGCTCTGGCCGACCGGCTGCACAAGCAGTCCACCATGGCGGTGCTGGACATTCTGTCAGCATTGACCGCCTTCTTGTACATCCTGATAAGCCAGAAGATCGACCCGGTTTTTTTGACCGTGGCCTGCATGATGCTGGTCAATGCCTACAGAGCCTGTTACAGCCCAACGGTGCAGGCGGCCCTTCACTGTCTGGTGGACAGAAAAGACCTGACCCGCGCATCAGCCCTGGTTTCCCAGGCAATCTCCCTGGTAGGAATGATCGGACCAGTATTTGCCGGCATGGTCATGGGCTTCTTCGGAATCATGCAAGTGGTCGGGGTTGCCGCTTTGGTCTGTCTTCTTTCTGCCGTCTGGATCAGAATCGCCGTCAGGATTCCCGAACCGGCACAGGGTCCCTCCCAAGGCCCAGGAGCACTGGTGAGCCATCTGGCTGCGGACACCAAAGCGGCTGCACAGTTTCTGGTCAGGCATAGCAACCTCAAAGTGGTCATAGGACTCAGCCTGGCGGCCAACCTGATCTTTGCCTCCTACATCAACGTGGCCCTGCCATATATAATCACTCGGACACTGGGTCTGAGCAATGCCATGCAGGGGCTGGCCGAAGGGATACTGGCCTGCGGGAGCCTGCTTGGAGCCATCTCGGTGTCCATCCGCCCTAGCTGGTTCTATCTGCAACGGATACCCTTGCTGCTCTCGGGCAGCGCACTGGTCCTCCTGCCCATTGCCGCAGGGCTGCTTCTGCATTTGCCTGCTCATGTCCTCTTCGCCCTGGTAACCGGGTGCATGGCTCTGGCTGCGGGAATGGTGCAGACGGTCAACATCACTTCCATGTCCTATGAGCAGATTCATACCCCTGCAATGCTGATAGGCAAAGTAATAGGGCTGACCAACAGTCTATGCATGTGCGCGATTCCGCTGGGACAGGCCGCCTTCGGCCCGCTGATCGACCACTGCCCCATGACCTTGATCATCACTGGTGTTGTCATGGTGACACTGCTGACATGTCTGATTGCCAGACTGGCCATGAAGCCGGATGAATGATCGACGAGGTGAAGGCCTTTTGAATGCCGCGCCGGCGCTTTTTCGCCATTGGCTACCAAGAATCCATCGCTTAGCGACATAGACACAAAAGCGTCTCAATAAGGCTGACAGGCCTTACTTTGCTGAGGGGACTGTCTCGCAAATCCTCCGAGTGAAGGCGTCGCGGCGTTCAGGTGTATCAATCTTCGAATCTATGCAGCCCAGAATGCTGGCCCCGGTGAATTTGATACCGCAGAATTTCAGGATGGAGTACTTCCATCGGGTCACGGTGGAGCCATACATCTTGGAGACGAAGGCCGGCCCATGGCTGCTACTGATAATTTGCGCCGTCTTGCCTCTGAGCAGCCCCTCCGACTTAAGGCTGCTCTCATATCTGTAGGCAAATTGGGGCGTGAGTACCCTATCCAGCCAGCCCTTGAGGATGGCCGGTTCGCCCGCCCACCAAATGGGGAAGACGAAGACCAGATGATCGGCTCGTGCAACCATGTTTTGATAACGCTTAGGCGCTGATTCGTCCTCCATGTGCTTGGCATAGCCGTAGCGAAGCACTGGGTCAAAGTCTTCCTGGCTGAGGTCGATCATTTCGACCGTGTGGCCCTTACGCCGGGCAGCTTGTGCATAAGCCTGGGCGTTGGTATGGCTAAAACTACCTCCATAGGGTGATCCTTGAATGACGAGTATGTTCATATCATTTACTTCTTCAGCTGTGCTGCATTTGGTTTGGCTCTATTATCCAAAATTATTTTATATTCGGTAGATTACCGTAAGCAAAACCGTTGACAGAAAGATGATATGAATGCAGAAAAACTACCCGATCATACTGGGGTCGGAGCTGACAGGAGCGACCAGGGTGGCCCGGGTGCGTGTCAGGCGTGAGACCATAAGGCCGACACAGGCATAAGCCAGCGCGAACAAGGCAACCACGGTCAGCGGAAGGCCCCAGGAGGCCAAGCCTGCTGCGCTCGAATCCATGATTGATTGGACTGCAGTGTTGTACCACCAGCCCGGCGTCAGTTTGCCGATGGTCTGCATGACCGGAGGCAGGGGGCCGCCGGAACTTGACCCGGAGGTGAACATAACCACCAGGCCGAAGGTGACCCCGACGGAGTTTATGAGCGAAGAAGAAGGATTAAACTGAGCAAGCATGAATCCAAAGGATGCCGCCGATACAGCGAATACCAGCATGACGAAAAAGCTCAGCAGCACCCTACCCCAGCCAAGGGAAGCCAAGGACACCCCCGATGCCGCCATGCTGAAGGCAACGAGTGCCACGTAGTATACCCAGGAGAAGCCTGCCAGGATGAGGACTGCCGTGAGCTCCTGTCCATTCAGGCTGCTTGACCGCACTGGAGAGGCAAGCAGGCGTCGATGTCGGTCGGGAGAACTGAAGGCTCCGAAGAGCGTGGCAACGCAGACCGTCAGCGCCGTCATCAAGGGAAAAGCGGCCAGGCCGACTGTCGTAGCGAAGCCTTTCAACAAAGCTCCATGGTTATCAGTCTTGGGGCTGGCATGGATGCCCATATGTGGCTGGTTGCCGGCATAGTGTGCCACTGCATAGGCAGCCGCATCCTTGACCGCCGCAGATGAATGCAGCTCCATCGAACCTTTTTGGCCCAGACCCGTAAGCAAGGCAGTACGAAGAGCATCAAAATAACTGTCCACCTGCAATTGTGCCAGACTGCCGCGGCTGGAATTATAGGAGGCAGCCGTTTCAACTTTAGGAAAACTCGGTGTCTTACCGTCGCTGTGAGCTTGGGCAGCAGTGTCTTCAAGCGCATCAAGGAACCGTTGGCCATATCCGGCTGGGATGATAACGGTCAAATCGCTTTTGCCGGACACATTGGCATCCTGCAGAGCTTGAGGCTCATCTTTGACTGTCACCAATTGGGCTGACTTGCCCAGATAATGCTCCAGACCCTGGCCCATCGCGCAAGCAGCCTGGTTATCGCAGTCCCGGTTGATGACGACTATTTTCGCCTGCGCAGGTTCAAAGCGACCAACCGAGCTTGAGGTATTGGCACGTACCGCGGCCTGCATGTTCGTGGAACCGATGACAATCATGATCAGGCTCATACCCACCAAATACAGGAGCAGGTAGAACTTATGCGCCCAGATGACACGCAGTGCTGTTTTACAAGTATTCATACCGTTGTTTCCTTAGGAGCAGACCACAGATGGCCAGGAAGATGGCAGCCATAGTGACCAGAATGCCGCAGGTACGGGCGAAGGGTGCCAGGCTGTCGTAGTAGACGATGTCGTAAAAAAGGTTGGAAACCTGTTTGACGGGGTTGAGCAGGTGAAGGATGGGGGCATGCTCCTGGATGGCATTGTTCAAGTCCATGGCCAGGCTGCCGTAGAGACCGATAAAGGCACTCAGGGTGCAGTCGATGCCTATGACCAGGCCAACCTTCGTCTCGGTGGGGAGTTTGGGAATCGCGCCCATCATAGAGCCGAAAGCAGTGGCCATGAAGGTGCCTACGGCGATAGCTATCAGGGCTATCGGGTCACGACCACCGGTTTGCACTCCACAGACTGTGCGGACGAAGATGTAGGCAACCAGTAGGCTGACTGCGGAGAAGAGCCAGGAGGCCAGGAAGGCGCCCGCTGCCTGCCGCCACTTGGGGCTGGGAGAACTGGCTCGTCGGGCTCCCAAGGCTGAAAGGTTGGGCTGAGTCTTGGCTATCATCTCGGCAGCGGTGCTGGCACCGATAAGGCAGGCCATAGCCAGCACAGCGAAGAAGTAGGGCGCGGTCATAGAAGGGTGGATGTGCGTCAGGCGGATTTGCTTGGTGTAGGTCGGTCCGCCGGATTGCAACAGAATTTGATTGCTTGGTGAGGCAATGGCTGCCCTTGCGGAGTTGGCTTGGTTGAAACTGCCCAGCGAAGCGGACAGAATGGAGACCGCTATGCCTTCTGAGGCGGTTGCATCGGATTGGATGCTGGCGGCTTCGCGGTCGGACAGGACCATGTTGACCAGTCCGTCAGAGCCCGCGTACAGGTATCCGATGTCCTTCCGGTTATCCAGACGTGTGTTCGCTTCGGCCTTGGAAGCCACCGTCGTCGGGATAAGCAGCTGAATGTCATCGGACCCGGCCTTGGGTTTCTTCGATAGTGAGGAAACGAGCTCGTCAGCACCTGGGCTGGCTTTCCAGTTGGCGTCCGAGACAATGGCGAAGTGCTGTGCCTCGGCAGTGTAACTGTCTTGCAGGTTGCCCATGATGCCCAGCATCAGAGCGGCCAGAATGACCGGGAAGGCCAGAACCCAGAATAGGGAGGAGGTGTTGCGTATCGAGGTTTTGACGTTGATCAGGAATGAATTCCACATGGATAGGTGCTCCTTACGGCAATTGAGCCTGGGGACCGCGCTCAGTCGCGCAGTTCCTTGCCGGTCAGTTCCAGGAACACGTCGTTCAGGGATGGCGGACGGCTGGTCAGGTGGCCGTAGCTGGTCTGGGTGGATTCCAGGACCGTCAGCACATCCTGGAGGTTGTGCTCGCCCTGTCGGCAGTGGATGACCAGCTCCTTGCCGTCATAGTCGACGGATTGGGCCAGGGGCAGGGCACGAATCTGGGCCAGGGTGGAGTCCTGCAGATCCAAAGTCTCGACGGTGACCTGCTCGCCGGCCTGGACCATGCCCTTGAGCTCCTCGGCAGTGCCTAGGGCAATTTGACGGCCGTGGTCCATGATCATGATGCGTGTACAGATTTGTTCGACCTCCTCCATGTAATGGCTGGTGTAAACCACCGTGGCCCCCTGGGCGTTCAGCCGTTCGATCCCCTCCAGAATGGCGTTGCGGCTCTGTGGATCAACGGCGACGGTGGGCTCGTCGAAAAAGATGAGGTCGGGCTGATGGGCGATGCCACAGGCGATGTTGAGCCTGCGCAGCAGACCGCCCGACATCTTGCCGGGACGGAATCTGCGGAAGTCGCCCAGACCCACGAAGTCAATGGCCTGCTCGACCAGGTTCCTGCGGTCGGCCTTCTTGGGTACATAGAGGGAGCAGAAATAGTCGATGTTCTCCTGCACGTTCAGTTCGTTGAAGACGGCCACATTCTGTGGAACCACGCCGATATGACTTTTGAGGTCGTAGGAGGTCGGAGTCATCTCCTGCCCGAATATCCGAACCGTTCCGGATTCAAAGCTGAGCAGTGCCAGTATGCAGTTGATGGCGGTTGACTTGCCTGAACCATTGGGGCCAAGCAGTCCGAATACTTCACCACGACCGACTTCCATGTCGAAGTGGTCCAAGGCCACCATGTCACCGTAGCGCTTCACCAATGCGTTGACCTTCAAGGCCGGCTCTTGCTCACGTGAACTGTTCATGATTCCATCATCCCAGCTACGGCTGGCCCAACACCGTGACAGCCGTCATCAATGTTGTGGATGCTCAAACCACAATTTATGACATTTGTCATGGGTGGTCCTGCCTGCGCCTAGGCTCAGGAACGGGTAGCCCGACAATTACTATTTGAGGCAATAGGCAAACAGGGCGAGGAGACATTCATGGGCAGGATAGCTGGCTGGCTGGTCCTGCTTGGTCTGGGGATCTTATGCGGATCATGGTATGGTTCAGGGGTTTCAGGAACCTTGGTCGCTGGCCTCTTGGCCTCAGTAGCCGCAGGAGCCCTGTGTGAATGGCTATTGCCTGCGCCAGGCTCCATGTGGGGCGGTGCTCTGGTATCACTTTTGGCAACGTTCATACCAGACTGGATTTTCTTCCTGCCAGCCCTGGCCTTCGAAGCGGGGGTCGGACTCGGAACCATGGTTCCGGTCACCAGGTCATTCGGCATGAAAGTTCCCCAAGCCAAGAATTCCAAACTGGCCTGGCCCAGGCTGCTCTTGGCCTTGATGCCGGCATTCTTTTGGTTGATACCTGCTATGGGCGACCTCATACTCTTCAGAGGCCTCCCCCAACGCGATGCCCTGCTGGCTTTATTGACCTCGGCACTGGCGCAAGGCGGCGGACTGACGTGCGCACACTTAGCCGTGGCTAAGGGTCGCGTATGGCAGATTGAAGACACCGAGCGCTACAGGATTCGCCAACTGCATGGCCGCATCAGCGATCTGGACGAGGAGAGAGCCCAGGCGACCCGGATGGCGCATCTATCGGAACGGACCCGAATCGCCCGAGATATTCATGACAATGTGGGCCACTTGCTCACCCGAGCCATCATGCAGACACAGGCTGGCCGGGTGGTTGCTCAGAGCAAGAGTGATCAGGGTACCGAGCAGATACTGGACGATGTCGGCAAGACCTTGGACGAGGCCATGACCACAATCCGTCGTTCGGTGCATGACTTGGAGGATGAGGGCACTGACTTCGCATCCCAGATGGAGGATGCCAGCTCCGAGGCTTCTATGGGGCAGCTTAAGGTCGATCTGAACAACGGCATTGAGACGGCTCCTGCACCAGTGTGTCGTTGCCTGGCCACCATTGTTCGCGAGGCCCTTACCAATACGGTCCGCCATTCTTCAGCAAGGTCGGCACAGGTCATTCTGCGCGATCTACCAGCCTTCTGGCAGATGGTGGTGCAGGATGATGGTGGAATTCAGCACTCGCAGCCTGACAGCTCGCCCATTAAAGAGCCAGGGCTCCAGCGCGGCATGGGGCTGGCTGATATGGAAGCCAGGGCCAGAGCCTTGGGAGGCACAGCCAACAGCGGCCCCAACCGACAAGGATGGAAGGTTTTCGTATCCTTGCCCAAGGAACCCTGGTTCAACCAGAGTGCAACTGAGCGTGTAGAGGATAAGAAGGTTATGGCATGAAAGTCGCTATCGCTGATGACGATCCAATCGTCTGCTCGTCCCTGTCAACGATTCTGACCGCAACCGGCGCTGCAGACGTGCTCTGGACAGCCAATGACGGCCAGTCAACCCTAGATTGTTTTCAGGCCGCTGGTGGCAGGCCTGACATACTGCTGCTTGACGTGCAGATGCCTGGTATGGACGGCCTGGAGGCGGCGGAGCGCATCATCGCCATGGATTCGACCGCCCGTGTACTCTTTCTGACCACCTTTGCAGATAAGGAGTATATTTCCCGTGCCTTGGCCTTGGGTGCCAAGGGCTATGTAATCAAGCAGGACGTGGCTTCTGTGGTGCCGGCCCTCCAAGCCGTGATGGCAGGGCAGACGGTTCTTGGCGCTGAAGCAGTGGCTAATCTCTCACTTGGCAAGCAGGAGGAGCAGACACGAAAAGACCCAGCAGAACCTGTTACCCGGCGCTTCCAAACACTGACCGACCGTGAGCGTGAAATCGTCGCCCTGGTGGCCGACGGCCTCGACAACCAAGCCATTGCCAAGCGGCTCTATCTCAGTGAGGGCACCGTCCGCAATCACATCTCAGCCATCCTGGCCAAGACCAACCTGGCCAACCGGACCCAGCTCGCAGTGGAATGGCTGTCCTCGCAAGAGTCGTGAGCATACAGCTTTTGGAGTCTCGTCCGTTCAGAGCTTTTCGATCGGCGCCAAGCGAAGCATCAGCCTCTTGGTCCCCTCGGAGCCGAAGTCCACTGTCAGAACCGAGTTGTGCCCCTTGTCCTGAATATCGACCACCTTGCCCAGGCCATACTGGTCGTGGGCCACCCTGTCTCCCAGGGAGAAGTCCTGAATGGATAGGCCGTTCGACTTGGGCTGGGCCGAGGCCTTGCCAGCGTGTGAGGTTGACGACGGGTTTGTTGTGCTCCGCCGGGTCGTGACCCTTCCATTTCTGGAGGAGGAGCTGCGAGAGCCATACCCGGATGATCCGAACGAGCGCTGCGAAGGAGTCCGCGAGCGCCCGTACCCATTGCGGGAAGAGCCGAACCCACCGAATGAATGATGACCGAACGCGCGACCGTCGCTTTCATCCTCGAAGCCACCGAATTCGTCCTCGTCGTCACCCAGGTCCCAGCCTGCGCGCATCCGCTCGTTGCCGGCCTGCCGACGCTTCCAGTCGATCAGATCGTCAGGGATGTCATCCAGGAATTGGCTGGGCAGCATCTCATTGACCTGCCCCCACTGGGAGCGGACGGCCGCCCGGGTCAGGTAGAGACGCCTCTTGGCACGGGTTACGCCCACATAGGCCAGTCGACGTTCCTCTTGCATCTCATCGGCATCCTCAAGGCAGCGGGAATGAGGGAAGGTCCCCTGCTCCATGCCGGTCAGGAAGACCACCGGATACTCCAGGCCCTTGGCCGTGTGCAGGGTCATCAACGTCACCTTGCCCGAGTCGTCGCCCAGACCCGGCAGCTGGTCCGAGTCGGCGACCAGTGCCGTGGTCTCCAGGAAGCCAGCCAGAGTAGCGTCGGGGGTCTTCTGCTCGAACTCGGCGGCCACGGACTGCAGCTGGCCAAGGTTCTCCAACCGGGAGGCATCCTGCGGATCGACTGACTTGCGAAGCTCGTCCAGCATGCCGGACTCCTCCAGAACCTTCTCAACAATCTGAGACGGCTTGGTGTCGTGCTCTGCGGCAAAGTCGGTCAGGGAGGCAATCAGATCCCTGAAGGCCTTCATCCGCTTGACCATCAGCGTGGAGGCCCCGGGCACCTCCTCGATATGCTGCACCCCCTCCCAGAAGGAGACCTGATGCAGATCCGCATAGGAGGTCGCCGCCGCCTCGGCACGTGCGGCCAAGCCCCGCTTGGGCACGTTGAGTATCCGCCGCATGTTCACATCGTCCTGGGGATTGGCGATGGCGTGCAGGTAGGCCAGGGCGTCCTTGATCTCCTTGCGCTCGTAGAAGCGGGTTCCGCCCACCAGCTGATAAGGCAGGCCGGCATTGATCAGCCCCTCCTCCAGGGCGCGGGACTGGGCGTTTGCCCGGTACATGATGGCCATGTCGGAGTATGGAATACCCTCCTCACTGCGCAACCTGGCGATCTCGGTGGCGATCCATGCGGCCTCCTGCTGGGCATTGTCGGCTGCGTAGCCCACGATGGGCTCCCCCTTGCCCAGGGCGGTCCAGAGTTTCTTGGGTTTGCGTCCCTCGTTCTTGACGATGATGGCATTGGCCGCATCAAGAATGGTCTGGGTGGAACGATAATTCTGTTCCAGGAGGATGGTCCGGGCTCCGGGGAAATCCTTCTCGAAGTCCCTGATGTTGCTGATGTCAGCCCCTCGGAAGGCATAGATGGACTGGTCCGAATCCCCCACCACGGTAATCCAGGCGGGATCCTGCTTGCCGGCATCGGCGCCGGCCAGCTCGCGCATGAGCACATACTGGGCATGGTTGGTGTCCTGGTACTCGTCCACCAGCACGTAGCGGAAGCGATGGTGGTAATACTGCGCCACCATCGGGGACTGCTGAAGCAACTGGACCGTGCGTACGATCAGATCGTCGAAGTCGACGGCGTTGGCCTGAGCAAGCCGATGCTCGTACTCGGCGTAGATCACGGAGTAGAGCTCCTCCTCGTTGCCGAAGCGGGCGGTGATCTGCTGGCCGCGCTGCCCTGGTCGGTAGTCGGGGGCGTACTCCTGCAACTGTGTGCGCCAATCCTGCAGGTTGTTCTTGTAGTCGGATATGTGGCTCAGAATGTTTCTGGGGGTGTAGCGCTTCAAGTCGATGTTGAGATCCTTGCCGATCAGCTTGATCAAGCGCTCGGAATCGGCTGTGTCATAGATGGTGAAGCCCGACCGCAGGCCTATCTCTTTGCCGTCCCGCCTCAGAATACGCACACAGGCCGAGTGGAAGGTGGACACCCACATGCGGTCGGCTACGGGCCCGATCAGCCTGCGCAGACGTTCGCGCATCTCGGATGCCGCCTTGTTAGTGAATGTGATGGCCAGGATCTGGCTGGGCCAGGCGCCGAACTGGCTGAGGATCCAGGCGATTCTGCGGGTCAGCACCCTGGTCTTGCCTGAGCCTGCGCCTGCCCCGATCAGCAGGGCCGGCCCCTGGTATTGCACTGCCTCGGCCTGACGATCGTTGAGCCCCTTGAGCAGCTCCTTGGCGCTGCGCTGGATCAAGTCCGGTTCCTCGTTCACAAGCCACCTCTTGCCATCTGGTCTCGGTCACCGTCACAGGCCGGATGGCGCACACCCGGCAAACAACTATTTCTACCACAAAGCGGTGTCATCGACCTTGGCTCACAGGTTAGGCGGCAGATATGAAAACCCGTCCGCTTTAGATAGGAAAAGCGAACGGGACAGGTCTGGGAAGTCGAGATGACCCAGTCAGTTGCGCACTTGGTCCTTGGCGTTGTTGACAGCCTCGGTGGCGCCCTGCTCAGCCTTGGCCTTGCCGACCTTGGCATCGGCCTTGGCCTGGTCCATCTTGTCGGAGGCGGCGTCCTTGGCGTCGCCCATCTTGTCCTGGGCAGCGTCCTTGGCGTCGCCCATCTTATCGGCAACGGCGTCCTTGGCATCGGATGCCTTGTCCATAACGGTGTCCTTTACATCGCCAGCGACGTCGGAAATCTTCTCGCCGGCAGACTTCATGGCATCCTTTGCATCATCCAGAATCCCCATATGGTCCTCCTTAGGTCCTTGAACGCATCGCGACGATGCGTGACCATTGCGGTCAATTTTCACTGTAACAGTCAGGGCCTTGAATCCGCGCATTGACGGGCTGACACGCCAGGAAGACACTCCAATCCGCTGGAGGTGAAACCTGGCGGATCAGGGCGGCCGGACAACAGTCCCAGAACCGGGTTATCTTGGTGTCTATCCGTCGGGACCATAGGGGCCCCGCATTCATGACGACAAGGACGATGACATGCAGGAACTTGAGGAGCGAATCCGCCGCCAGGGCACGGTCAAGCCTGGCAATGTACTCAAGGTGGACGCCTTCCTCAACCATCAGTGCGACGTGCGGCTCTTCGACCACATGGGCGCTGAATGGGCCCGCCTGTTCGCTGGACACCAGATCGACAAGATTCTGACCATCGAGGCATCCGGCATCGGCATCGCCTGCCTGGCCGCCCGCCACTTCGGGGACGTGCCGGTGGTCTTCGCCAAGAAGACCCAGTCCATCAACCTTGACGGCGACCAGTACACGGCCCGCATCTACTCCTTCACCAAGCAGCGTGAGTACCCCGTCATCGTGGCCAAGCGCTTCCTCAAGGAGGGCGAGCATGTGCTGATCCTTGACGACTTCCTGGCCAAGGGCAACGCCCTGCACGGTCTGATCGACATCTGCCATGATGCCAAGGTCGTCATCGAGGGCATCGGCATCGCCGTGGAAAAGGGCTTCCAGGAGGGCGGCCGCACCCTGCGCAAAGAGGGCTACAACCTCAAGTCCCTGGCCATCGTGGAAAGCATGGACCCGGACCAGGGCACCATCACCTTTGCTCACAATCCTGCCTGAGTAGGTCGGCACCCGGTCCGGGTCGCATAAACAATGGACTCAGTCCACCTGATGCTCGCTGGTGCCGCCCTCCAGGATGGTCTTCACGTCGTTCAGCGAGATGTTGACCATGGCGGTCACGGCGGCATCGGTGTAGAAGCCGATGTGTGGTGAGACCTCTACATTGGGCATGGCCTTGAGGGTCTCCAGAGCCTGGTTGTCGACCTTGGAGCCGCTCAGATCCTTTTCGAAGATGCCGGCCTCCCCCTCAATGGTGTCGATGGCGGCACCAGCAATGGACTTGGTCTGCAGGGCCTTGATCAGGGCCGGGGTGTCCACAATGGGGCCACGGGCGGCGTTGATCAGGAAGGCCGAGGGCTTCATGGCATCCAGGGCCTGCGCGTTGATCAGATGGTGTGTGGTCTCGTCCAGCGGCGTATGAACGGTGACAATATCGGCCCGCTTCAAAAGGTTGGGCAGGTCCACATAATCCAGGGTGTCTGCCAGCTCGGGGCGGTGGACCGGATCGTTGGCGATGACGGTGGAGCCCAGGGCCCGAAAGATCCTGGCCACTGCCGATCCGATCTTGCCGGCTCCGATGATCCCCACGGTCAGATTGTGGATCTCGTGGGCCTGAAGCCCAGCCCAGGTATAGTCGTCCTTGGCCTCGCGAGCGCTGGCCTCCCCCAGATGCCGGACCAGACGCATGACCTGGGCCAGAACCAGTTCGGAGACCGACCGGGGCGAGTAGGCAGGCACGTTGGTGACGACCAGCCCGTTCTCCCGAGCGGCCTGCAGGTTGACGATGTCATAGCCGGTGATCCGCAGGGTCAGCTGCTTGAGACCATACTCCTTGAGCCGCTGGTAGAGCTCGGGCTCGGGCAGGGCCGCGTGCTGCTGGATGACGATGCCGTCGTATCCCCTGATCATGTCCACGGTCTTCATCCCCAGATCGTGGTCGGTGGTGTCCACCTGAATGTCATTGGCTTGCGCCCAGGCCTGAATGGCCTCCTGCTCGTCGGGGCGTACTGAATACATGAGAATGCTGGTCATTTTCTAGTCCTTGGTAACTGTCCTCGTTGATTTTGTTGCTAGATGATGGTTGTGATGATTGCCGAGTGAATCGCCGGAGGGATCAGCCGCGATTTTGAGCGCGCATATAGTCGCCGATCCGCTCCACGGCGGTGTGCAGATCCTCCATGGAGGCAGCATAGGAGATGCGGACGTAGCCTTCTCCCCCAGGCCCGAAGCTTGCTCCGGGGATTACCGCCACCTTGGCCTTTCGAGCCAGGTCGTAGACGAAGCTCCAGCTGTCGCGCATACCCTCGGGCAACCGGGCGAAGATATAGAAGGCGCCCTTAGGATCGATGACATCCAGACCGACCTCGGGCAGGGCCTTGACCAGATAGTCCCGCCGCTTGCGGTAGGCCTCGCGCATCGGATCCGTGTCATTCATGCCCTTGGTCAAAGCCTCCTGGGCCGCATATTGGGCGTTGGTGGTCACCGAAGTGATGGTGAACTCGTTGACCTTGCTGATCTGATCAATGACGTCGGCCGGGCCAGCGGCGATGCCGACCCGCCATCCAGTCATGGCATGGGACTTGGAAACCCCGCCAAGAACGACCGTCTGTTCAGGCAGGATGGTGCCCATGGACACATGGGTGCCCTGATAGGTCAGCTCGGCGTATATCTCATCGCTGAGCACGAAGAAGCCGTGCTTGCGCGCCACCTGGGCCAGAGCCTCCAGATCCTCACGGGCGTAGGTCACTCCGGTGGGATTGGTCGGATAGTTCAGCACCAGGGCCTTGACCGGACCATCGCTGTGTTCGATGGCGGCCTCCAGCTTGTCCGGCCTGAGAATGAAGCCGTCATCGGATGTGTCGACGAAGACGGTTTTGGCGCCGCTCAGCTGGGCGATGGGGATGTAGAGCGGGAAGATGGGCGTGGGCAGGATGACCGTGTCGCCCGGGTTGATCATGGCGGTAAGGCCCGAGAAGATGCCCCCGGTGGCCCCGGCCGTAATCACCATCTGCGTGTCAGGGTCGTAGTCCAGTCCATACTTGGCGTGTAGATAGCCGGCCGCCGCCTTGCGCAGACTGGGCATGCCGCGACTCTCGGTGTAATGACTGTGGTTGTCCTGGATGGCCTGGATGCCCGCCTGCTTGACGTGCTCGGGGGTGAAGAAGTCCGGCTCCCCCAGGGTCAGCTTCACGATGCCGTCTATTCCGGCGATCTCCTTGTTGAACTCGAGAATGTCGCTCGGTGCCAGGGCTTTGACTCTGGCATTCATATGATCCGCCAATGTCATTGGCTTGTCCTTTCCCATGCGGTTACTACAACCATTGTCGCTGGTGCCGCCCTACCGACTATGCGGTGACGATGCACGGGAAATGCTGTCGACGACTGCAGGGCCGGTGGGTTCCGATCCATGCAACCGTTCCTACAAGGCACGCGGCGTCACAGATCGAATCCGTGCCACCAATAGGTAAATCGTGTGCCCTGCATGCTGAAACCTCCTGCGGTGTCTACAATCAGCATTGATAGTAAGCGTACAGCGAAGTTGCGGCAATCCGATAAACGCGACCATTATTTGACCAGGCACTTCCATTTTGCGGACGCGACAGGTATCCAAAACACTTTTTTATAGTAGGTGACATGGTACCAGGCCAGATTAATCTTCAGGTTCCCTGGTAGGCTCCCTCGGATCACCCATTCACCAGGCTGGCAAATCGCAGACCGCGAATCTTTACCAGCACATTGAGATAACCCCCTCCCCACTCAAGCTCTCATCTCATTCCGACCCATTACATCCCGAAGTATTGATCGGTTGTATGCTGAGCTCATCTCTTCGCTATGGCCGGCAAACTATGACCAGCTAAAGCGAATTGGGTAAAAGTCATGTCAAAGCGGTGTCGTTCTACCAAACTCGATCATAAGAGTGGCCTTTTCTTACTGTTCAGGCCTTTGCGTTTGAGATCGCCGTCATATACTTTGCCTCAAAGACAGGCAAGAGACAGAATTCTTGGATATCCGTCAAAAGGGGTGAGGAAATGACCAATCGAGTGGCGCTGGTCACTGGGGCCACCAGCGGCATAGGGTATGAAACCGCTCGAATGCTCGCCGAGCATGGATACCGGGTGTATGCAGCAGGACGACGTGTCGAACGACTGAAGCCGCTGGGCGACAAAGGGGTGACAGCCGTGCGGATGGACCTGACAGATTCCGCCTCCATCGAGAAGGCCGTCGCACGAATCCTGCAGAAGGAGAGGCGGGTTGATTTGCTGGTCAACAACGCCGGCTATGGCTCCTATGGCCCGGTCGAGCAGGTCTCCATTGATGAGGTCCGCCGACAATTCGAGGTCAACCTCTTCGGCCTTGCCCGCCTGACCCAGCTGGTACTGCCCGCCATGCGCCGGGCCAGACGCGGCCGGATCGTCAACACCTCTTCCATGGCAGGCCGGATGGTTACCTATATGGGTGCCTGGTACCACGCCACCAAGTACGCCCTTGAAGCCTTCAGCGACGCACTGCGTATGGAAATGCGACCCTTCGGCATCGACGTGGTCCTGATCGAGCCAGGAGCCATCGCCACCAACTGGGGCGCAATCGCCGCCGACCATCTCCAGGCGGTCACCCACAGGAGTGCCTATCAAAAGTCGGGATCTAGGGCTGCAGCCGGGCTACGCAAACTGTACTCGAGCAGGCATTTGACCAAACCATCCGCTATCGCCAGGGCCATCGTCCGTGCCTCGATAGTACGCCATCCTCGTCCACGCTACCTTCTGGGCTTCGGAGCCAAACCTTTGGTCGCCCTTCATGCCCTGATCCCCACCCGTGCCTGGGACTACCTGATGGTCCATGCCAAGGACCTCTAAACGCTAAAACTATGTGCCAGAGCAATACGCCATTGAAGCCAGGTGTGCGCAAGGAAGTTTAAGTTTGGTGAGGCAAAATTCTGACCCAGCTATTGTGAAATACCAAGAGTCTGATATACATCACTTTCCTTGCCTAAGGCTAGTGCTGATGAGGACGGCCGTGTGGATGACGTTAGGTTGGGATGTTGCAAATACTGTGCCGCACCATTCGTTGATATTTGTTTCAGACTTTGACTACTCCCAAACAAGGCAATTGCTTTAAGCGCCTTTGAGCAATGGACGGTTATAATGTAATGAATTATCGTCAGCTATTAGCGCACAGCCTGCATGTCTTTCGATAGGGGGTTTGGTTGAAGCCTGAAGAATCTGAGTTCAGCGCCGATCCGGACTCGCCCTTGGCATTTTTCCGGAACGGAATAAAGAATGGCATCACTAAAGGCAATACCGCCATCAAAGACATCGTTCATGCACTGGAACGTGAATCCTCCGAATTCGCCTTGGCTCATAAAGCCATGAATAGCGATTTGCGTTTGGTGGTAGATGCTCCAAAAAATACCCTCGATGCCATCGCTAATGGTGACATCAAGCTAACCACCGATAGAGCAGGCAACACCTTTGCCCAACTTTTGGATACCAACGGGCGATATGGAAAGAAATTACCCATCAAGCGCGAGGATTTCAGCGAGGGAATTGATCCCGTTCAAGCGGCGAACGCAATACAACTCAGGGCAATTCAAGGTCAACTTGAAGACATCGCCCGCCAGATTGCAGTCATTGATGTGCGCGTGCAGGAAGTACTCGAGGGGCAACAGAACGACAGGCTCGGCCTCCTACAGAGCGGCATGCGCCTTTATCTGCAGGCCCGTGAAGTTGACGACGACACTCTTAGAAAGCTGCTTATATCTCAGGCTTTGCGCGCTCTATCGGACGCAGAGGCCCAGCTCGAGCTGAAGATGGAGTCTGACGTAAAATATCTCGCAAATGGCGACTACGAACATGAAAAAGGCAAACGTACAAAACTCATCGATGAAAGAATGGAGAGCATCAACGGTTGCTTTCCTGCCATACACGAGGCGTCAATTGCCAGAGCAGCCATTTTTTGCGAACAGGGAGAACCCAAGGCCATGGTGAAAGCCCTGGAAACATATTCGCACTTTATCAAAACGACTGTAGGAGACAATGCGGGCCTTCTAGCGGAATGCGATCGCTCCGATACAGGAACAGAACAGGGAATTTGGCGATCTCGGGCCGCACTCCAACTTGACGTATCCAAACTAAGCAAATCCCTAGCGTTGCCCGAAAAGCACTTGTACCTAAAGATAACTGATAAAAAGGATGAGAGCCATGAAGAGCGTTAGAGGCTGCACCAACCAGGAATGCGACTCTTACAAAGAGAACTTGAAATATAAAAAAGACTTCGATTACTGTCCGAAATGCGGCTCAAAACTGATGACCGTATGCAACTCCCGTGGATGCCACACTTTCTTGGATAACCCGGATAGCATCTTCTGCGCCCGCTGTTTGGCCAAAAGAAAAGACCGTGCGGATCATGTGAAGAAGAACATGTCCACCATCGGCGGAAGCGTGTTGGTAGCAGGTGGTTTCCTCGCAAAAAAAGGCAAGACAATCGCCTCAGTTTTAGCGACGGCAAGCAAATTCATACCAAAATGAAGGCCTTCATGGACCGGAACAACATGCCTTGGGCGCGGTGGCTGGCATCCAACATGCACTCCACCCCATATGCGTGGCCAGATGACTGAGTCGACACCATACCAGCAGTTTGCTGACCGGCCAGGGAGCAACACGCTACGCCCAGATCAGTAGGTTCGAAATATGCAACATACTGACGGATAGAGCCAGAAGGCGTTGGGAGTTGAAAGCGGCCAAGGCCGCGACATCAGAGTTTGACGACACAAACGTGCGATTAGTGATTCCATGATGTTGTTATATAGTTGTTATGAAAGTGAGTCATAGGCGATTCATGAAAGCGTTGAGGTATCGGCGGCTTCTGTGACGATGACTCTCGCGGCTGGATTCTAAAAGCGATCAGAACTTCAGCGGCCAACAATGAGCACCAGGAATTTTGAGAGGAATAGCCATGAGCTTGACGAATGACAAGAATCCGAGGGTTGAAGTCACAAAGATATTTGCCGACTACGAACACCCCATGACTGCGGCAGTGGAATGGGCCCAAAGCATCGCCACTTCCAGGGGAATAAATCCCAGCAAGGATCAAGTTGTGTTTATCCGTGAACTCAGGCGTGCGGAGCCGAGTCTAAGTCTGAAATCCGCCGTGTACCTTGCTCAGATGACAGAGAAAGCTGTCCGAACCGAACACAACGCAGATGAAACAGGCATCAAGAGTCTGCTGGACACTGATAGCATTATTCCGTGAGCCCCACCAGTCCCATTCAAGCGAACTGGGGATATGGGTATACCTCGAAGTCATCTAAGTGACGATATATTGGGCTCACTATGATTGGGGTCCTTTTGTTGAAGCCAACCTCTCCCCCAAATAAGATAGTGCTTTCAATTTTCTCAACTGCTATGTGGCGATGAGCCGCCTGCCCTCTGGTCGGGTATAACACCAGTGTGGCCATACTCTGATCTTAATGATGGCGGTGCTTCCCGAAACGCTTACGTGGATTGCCAAAGATCTGGGTCAGACTTGGCTTTAACCACTTCGCTAACCTTGCCCCTCGCATTACTCGGAGCCGATAAAGCGCCCTCTAATCGCGCAATAGAAGACTTCGAGACACCATATGTTTCCCTACATATTTATCTCTTCAGCAATTATGTTGGCTTTTTGTTTTTCTGCAGCTAATGCACGGCTATGCCATTTGGCATACATGTCAACCAAAGGAAACTGATATGCAGTCATAGAACACACACAAGGTACTGGCCCTAGTGCAAACAAGCGCGTCAGCGGCACCGATGTTGGTGTTACCGGAACGGCTAGCGTTCCTGAACTCATTACAACTGCGCAGAAGCCAATGATTGAACAGATCCGAACCAGAGAAAATGGTTCATCCCTCAGCACTGCAGAACTTGATCAATTGGCCGATTGTCTGGATCAGCTTCCTACAGAGATTAAAAATGCCGACTCCAGGACCATTCCGCATTTCGCTGAAAAACTGGATAACTTCTTAGCTGACGGAACCTTCTTTTATAACTGACCCTCAGATAACCAGATCCAACCGAGGTTTGATTTGGGAGGGTTCATTTTCCAGACGGGAATTGTCTTTATCCAATACGGTGTCCCGGCCTATAGAATCATCAGCGGAATCAGCACGCTCGGTAAAGTCTGGGGCGGAATTTCCGGTATCAAATGGGCGCTGCGATCAGGTCAAGCTGAGCTCTGGTGGGAGGAGATGTTGCCAGAGTGCTGTTGTGAATAATTGGGATTGACTGTGTAATAAGGGAGTGCTTCGGCTGATTTATGCTCTGAGTATTTGCAATTCAGGTGACCACTGACACCATAAATGTTGATGGTCGCCAACTCTACTTGCAATTAAAGGAGTGTCGAATGAAACCTGGAAGAGACGCGGAACTTGTTCCGGGTCCATTTATCGATATCTGGATTGTCAGTATCATCGTTAGCGACGTTGACGGGTCGATATTTACACTGGTCTTTCTCGTTGTAACCATTATCGAAAACTGCACATATAAGTTCAACAATTCTCGTTGATATCCAGCTGATAATCGTATTCCTTGTTGGTTCCCTAGAAGCCCAGAATATATTCGTTCAATCAAAAAACAGAACACCGAAAGTTCCTCAGGGCAGTAGTTTCAGCGGGAAACATAGTTATTACACTGGTTATCACTTCTCCTATGGCACTTTTTATGCTCGGATAGGCTTTATGCTCGGATGGGGGCCATCTTCATGGCTCTTGATTCTCGTGCTCATCACTGGAAGCTTGCCATCGAATTACTATTTCCATCACCGACTGCTTCCAAAAAGATATAACGATAATCATGAGCAAGAAGACCGTCCATTATTCTTGACCATTCAGTCAAATAATGCTATCTTGACGAGTATGGGTCGCAAGAGAAGTTTCGATGATGATGAGGTACTTGCCCGTGCCCGCGAGGTTTTCCTGGAACAGGGCTATGAGGGCACGTCGATTGATGCTCTGGTCAAGGCTACGGGTCTGCTCCGGGGCAGTCTCTACGGTGCTTTCGGCAGCAAGCGTGGCATGTTCGTGGCTGCGCTTCGTGATGCAACGGATTCGGAGTCGCGCAACTCAGGAGTGCTCAATCTGGTATTGGTGGCACTCATGGAGCTGTCAGATCATGATCTTGAGGTTCGTGGGCTGGTCAGGGATTACCTTGCGAAGCTGTCCTGCTCGGGATCGGGAGATACCAATGCTGTAACCGTTGATATAGCCAAGCTCCTCGGCGAGACGCTGTTGCAGCGTGCACATGTTCGGTTGCAGTCTGATGATGAAAGAAGCAAGTCATGAACAACAAGGTGGCAATTGTCGGGCGGACGCTGGAGGTAGAACCGCAGGGCTTGGATAAGATGTGGTCGTTCAAGGGGAAACTGGTGGTGCCGCTCGAGCATGTTCTCGGTGCCAGCGAGGATCCGGGCATTCTTGATGATGCCAAGGGGCTGCGTTCGCCCGGCCTGCATGTTCCCGGTAAATGGGCCGGCACATACATTGAGCATGGGGAAAAGACATTCTGGAATGTCACCAGACCGGAAAGTCCCATCGTCATCCAACTCAAGGACGAGCACTATGACCGGCTGGTGCTCGGGGTGGAGCAACCCCGCGAGCTGGTCAACCAGATCAATGCGGCCATTACAAAGCAGTAAACAATAAATTGCCGGACCTGAGCTCTTTTATCGACCGTCGACATTTAATGGCCCAAGAACAAAATAGGTGGGCCGACAAGTCATATGACCATATGGTCTTTGACGTATTGCCGTATGATTTGTCGGCCCAGATGCTCACTCCCACTCGATGGTTGCCGGAGGCTTGGAGGTGCAGTCCAGGACCACGCGGTTGATGCCCGGGCACTCGTTGGTAATGCGCGTGGAGATGGTGGCCAGCACGTCGTAGGGCAGACGGGTCCAGTCGGCAGTCATGGCGTCCTCCGAGGAGACCGGACGCAGCACGATCGGCGAACCATAGGTGCGCTCGTCGCCCTGCACACCTACTGAATGCACATTGGCCAGCAGCACGACCGGGCACTGCCAGATCTGCCGATCCAGTCCAGCCTTGGACAACTCTTCGCGAGCGATGGCGTCGGCCTCACGCAGGGTCTCCAAACGTTCGCGGGTGATCTCCCCGATGATGCGGATGCCCAGACCGGGGCCCGGGAAGGGCTGACGCCAGACGATCTGGTCAGGCAGGCCCAGTTCGGTGCCGATGGCCCGGACCTCATCCTTGAAGAGGGTGCGCAGGGGCTCGATCAGCTTGAACTTGACATCCTTGGGCAGACCGCCCACGTTGTGGTGGGATTTGATATTGGCCGCTCCGTCTCCGCCGCCAGACTCGACTACGTCCGGGTAGAGCGTGCCCTGCACCAGGAACTTGACTTCCTTGCCGGTCTTGCCGGCTTCCTCGATCACCTGCCGCTGGGCCTTTTCAAAGGTGCGGATGAACTTCTCTCCGATGATCTTGCGCTTGCGCTCAGGCTCGGAAACACCCTTGAGGGCAGTCAGGAAGTCCTGCGAGGCATCCACGGCGATCAGCTTGATGCCAGTGGCGGCCACAAAATCATGCTTGACCTGCTCGGCCTCCCCCTTGCGCAAGAGCCCATGATCCACGAAGACGCAGGTCAGCTGGTCGCCGACGGCCCTGTGGACCAGAGCAGCCGCTACAGCTGAATCTACGCCGCCTGACAGGCCGCAGATGACCTGGTCGTCACCCACCGTGCTACGGATCTTCTCCACCTGCTGCTCGATGATGCCCGAGGCGTTCCAGTCCGACGGCAGTCCGGCACACTGATGCAGGAAGCGGTCGATCATGTCCTGCCCCAGAGGGGTGTTGGTCACCTCGGGATGCCACTGGACCCCGTACAGTCCACGGGAAGGGTCCTGCATGGCTGCCACCGGAGCACCCTCGGTATGCGCCAGAACCTCAAAGCCTTCGGGCGCACGATTGACGGCGACACCATGGCTCATCCACACGTCCTGGCGGGCGGGCGAATCCTGCAGTATTCCCTTGGCGCTGTCGATGAAGGCCTCGGTCTTGCCGTACTCCCCCAGTGCCGCCTTGTCCACCTCGCCGCCCAGCTCATGGGCCATGACCTGGAAGCCGTAGCAGATGCCCAGCACGGGCACCCCCGACTCGAAAATCCGCTTGTCTATGGTGGGCGCCCCGTCCACGTAGACGGAGGCCGGGCCGCCGGAGAGGATGACCGCCTTGGGATCCTTGGCCAGCATCTGATCCAGGCTCATCGAATGAGGCACCAGCTCGGAGTAGACCCCTGCCTCCCTGACTCGACGAGCGATCAGCTGGGCGTACTGTGCACCGAAATCGACCACCAGGACGGGACCCTGTGCCATAAGACTCCTTATATATATACGTATGCTGTATCTGCCATGAATGCCCGGAAGCGACAATTCAACGCCCGCGGACAAGTCCAGTATGGTTGCAGTTTTCGACAATGCTACAGTCATTGAGCCCTCATCGGCACCCCCGACTGCAATCCTTACCTGCAAGCAGACAATTCCATCGCATTTTCTCACAAGAGCGAACACACTATGCAAGAAAACGTTCAGAAAAGTCTGCTCGTTCACGTACCATGTAGGCATTGGGTACGAACCCGACAGATGCCTGAAATGACACTGTACGAGCTCGTAACCGAGGTAAATAAACAATCGCACTAAAGTGCAGGAGTACACATGACGAATCCTGTTATCGGCACCCCTTGGGCGAAGCTGGAGACCCCAATCGCCGAGGAGACCATCGAGGCCGTCGACAAGTATTGGCGGGCGGCCAACTATCTTTCCATCGGACAGATTTATCTTCGCAGCAACCCCCTGATGAAGGAGCCCTTCACCCGGGAGGATGTCAAGCATCGTCTGGTCGGCCACTGGGGCACCACCCCCGGCCTGAACTTCCTGCTGGGCCATATCAACCGTCTGATCGCCGACCATCAGCAGAACACCGTTATCATCATGGGCCCCGGCCACGGCGGCCCTGCCGGCACCTCACAGTCCTACCTGGATGGCACCTACAGCGAGTACTACCCCAAGATCACCAACGATGAGGCCGGCCTGCAGAAGTTCTTCCGCCAGTTCTCCTATCCGGGCGGCATCCCCTCCCACTTCGCGCCTGAGACCCCCGGATCCATTCACGAGGGCGGCGAGCTGGGCTATGCCCTCTCCCACGCCTACGGCGCCATCATGAACAACCCCAGCCTCTTCGTTCCCTGCATCGTGGGCGACGGCGAGGCCGAGACCGGCCCTCTGGCCACCGGCTGGCAGTCCAACAAGCTGGTCAACCCCCGCACCGACGGCATCGTCCTGCCAATCCTGCACCTGAACGGCTACAAGATCGCCAACCCGACCATCCTCTCGCGCATCTCCGACGAGGAGCTGCATGAGTACTTCAAGGGCATGGGTTACGAGCCCTTCGAGTTCGTTGCAGGGTTTGACGATGAGGACCACCTGTCCATCCACCGTCGTTTCGCCGACCTGCTGGAGACCGTCTTCGACAAGATCTGCAACATCAAGGCCCGGGCCGAAACCGACGACATGACCCGTCCCTGCTACCCCATGATCATCTTCCGCACCCCCAAGGGCTGGACCTGCCCCAAGTTCATCGACGGCAAGAAGACAGAGGGATCTTGGCGCGCCCACCAGGTGCCGCTGACCTCCGCCCGCGACACGGAGGCCCACTTCCAGATCCTCAAGAACTGGCTGGCCTCCTACAAGCCCGAGGAGCTCTTCGACGAGAAGGGCGCCCTGCGTCCCGAGGTCACCAGCTTCATGCCCAAGGGCGACCTGCGCATCGGCGAGAACCCCAACGCCAACGGCGGGCGTCTGCTCAAGCCGCTGGAACTGCCTGACATCCACGACTACGAGATCGACGTCAAGAAGCACGGTCATGGCTGGGGCGCCACCGAAGCCACCCGCGTCCTGGGCTACTACACCCGCGACGTGCTGGCCAAGAACCCCACCGACTTCCGCATCTTCGGGCCTGACGAGACGGCCTCCAACCGTCTGGCTGCCGCCTACGAGGTGACCAACAAGCAGTGGGATGCCGACTATCTGTCGGAGCTGACCGACGAGCACATGGCCCACACCGGCCAGGTCATCGAGCAGCTTTCCGAGCACCAGATGGAAGGCTTCCTGGAGGGCTACCTGCTGACCGGACGCCACGGCATCTGGAGCTCCTATGAGTCCTTCGTGCACGTCATCGACTCCATGATCAACCAGCACGCCAAGTGGCTGGAGGCCACGGTTCGCGAGATCCCGTGGCGCAAGCCCATCGCCGGCCTGAACCTCCTGGTCACCTCGCACGTCTGGCGTCAGGACCACAACGGGTTCTCACACCAGGATCCCGGCTTCGTCGACATCCTGCTGAACAAGAACTTCAACAACGATCACGTGGTCAACATCTACTTCCCCGCCGATGCCAACATGCTGCTGAACGTGGGCGAGCGTTGCTACAAGTCGACCAACTGCATCAACGCCATCTTCGCCGGCAAGCAGCCCGCCGCCACCTACCAGAGCGTGGACGAGGCCGCCGCCGAGCTGGAGAAGGGGGCCGCCCGCTGGGATTGGGCCTCGAACGCCAAGGATGCCGAGGATGCTGATGTCGTCATCGCCACCGCAGGCGACATCCCCACCCAGGAGGCCCTGGCTGCCGACGACATGCTGCAGAAGCTGGGCGTGAAGGTCCAGTTCGTCAACGTGGTCGACCTGCTGAAGATCCAGGATGCCGAGGAAAACGACCAGGCCCTGTCCGACGAAGAGTTCACTGAGCTCTTCAGCAAGGACAAGCCTGTCCTGTTCGCCTTCCACGCCTATCCCGGCTCCATCTACCGCCTGATCCACGGACGTCCCAACCACGACAACTTCTCCGTGCACGGCTACGAGGAACAGGGCTCCACCACCACGCCGTTCGACATGGTGCGCGTCAACAACATGGACCGCTGGTGCCTGGCCGCCTCCGCTCTGCAGCTGGTGGACGCCAACAAGTACGCCGAACAGATCGACAAGTGGACCAAGTTCCGCGACGAGGCCTTCCAGTTCGCCGTGGACAAGGGCTACGACCATCCCGATTACACCGATTGGGTCTGGCCCGATGCCAACCGCGCCGGCCAGGAGACCATCTCCGCCACCGCCGCGACCGCCGGAGACAACGAGTGACCCTACCCGATAACTCCTAAGGCCGATTGTCGGTGTTCCTTACCGGCATTGCCAGAATTCCCCGCCGTTTTCAACGGCGGGGAATTTTTTATCCATAGCGAGTCATGCATGGCCTCGCTTATGCCACCCTCAATGGAAAAACCTGGCAAACACTCATACTGCTGAACAGCAGGCGGGACAATTAACTCAACACCGCCATGGGGCTGCATAGCTGCAAACCCACGATGAGGCGGTTATTCGCAGGCATGGAATGGCACTTTTCATGTCGAAACGCCAAGGAGGGCACGCATGAAGGCAAGCACAAAGCTCATCAATATAGATAACCACGGTGATTATCTGGATATTGTCACCAATGGAGCCAGATTCAGAATCTACCTGCTTGATCGGAACATCATCAGAATACGGAGCACCTTCAATCAGCATTTCGGACCCGAGCTCTCCTATGCCTTGGTCAAGACCGCCTGGAAAGACAGCACTGACCGTCTTATGGCTGATGAGCGCGAACATGTCAAGCCGATACCAATTCACCTAACCGAATGCAAAGACGGTTCCAAAACCGTTTCCAACGGACTGTACACCCTGACTATCAGTCCGGAACCTTTCGCCTTCTCCATCAGCGACCAGGACGGCAATGTACTTCATCAGGATTTGCCGGGGCGGTCGTTTCTTCAGGATAGTCTTGGACGCTCCACGCACTATTCCAGCATGGGCAATCACGAGCACTTCTACGGTTTCGGCGAAAAATCCGGCGATCTCGACAAGCAGCGCCGCCGAATGCGCATGCACAACACAGACTCGCTGGGATGGGATGCCACTAAAAGTGACCCGCTTTACAAGATGATTCCTTTCTATATCGATTTTAACGAGGATACCGGTCTCGCGCATGGCCTTTTCTACAACAACAGTGCCGACTCAGTCTTCGACATGGATTCCGAACACAGCAACTATTGGCTGCGATATAGCTACTACCAGGTCGAAGCAGGAGACATAGATCTGTTCTTCATAGGTGGCCCGACCATAGCCGATGTCGTACACCATTACACGGATCTGACAGGCAAGAGCGCAATGATGCCCCTATCCTCTCTGGGCTATATGGGATCGACCATGTTCTATACCGAATTGGAGCAGGACTGCGACAAGGCCATCGAAGATTTTGTTGACACCTGTCGTCAGCATGACATCCCCTGTGACGGATTCTTCCTTTCCTCTGGATACACCAGCGGAAAGGACGGCAAGCGTTACGTATTCACTTGGAACAAGAAGCGCTTCCCAGACCCCAAGGGTTTCGTGGATCAGCTTAAGAAAAAAGGTGCGCTTCTCGCGCCAAATATTAAACCGGGCATGCTGACCACTCATCCCCATACCGGGCAGATGGAAAAGGAAGAGGCTTACGTCAGAACGTCGGACGGCAAGGACTGGCAGGAAGATCGATACTGGGGCGGCCCGGCGCATTTCGTGGACTTCACCAGCCCCTCGGGACGACGTGCCTGGGCTAAAGAGATGAAAGAGAATTTACTCAATCTGGGGATTACCAGCATTTGGAACGACAACAATGAATACGAGATCAATGACGATCAGGCTCTGGTTGATGCTGAAGGGCTCCATCTGCCCATCAGTATGCTGAAACCGATCATGTCGACCATGATGGCCAAGACCGCTCAGCAAGCTGTAAAGGAGTCCGCCCCCGGCACGAGGCCATATGTCATCAACCGTGCAGGATTCGCCGGAATCCAAAGGTATGCCCAGACCTGGGCCGGAGACAACGGAACTTCTTGGGATAACCTCAAATACAACGTCCCGACCATCCTGGGAATGGGCTTGTCGGGCGTAGCCAACCAAGGGTGCGACATCGGAGGTTTTGATGGCCCTGCGCCGGAGCCGGAGCTCTTTGTGCGCTGGGTTCAGAATGGAATTTTCCAGCCCCGCTTCTCCATCCACTCATGCAATACAGACAATACGGTCACTGAACCCTGGATGTATCCTGCATACACCGAATACATCAGCCAAGCGATCTTGCTGAGATACAGCTTGATCCCTTACTTCTATGCCCTTCTTCACCAAGCTTCAATCGACGGCTCCCCCATCATGCGGCCCCTGGTCTACGAATTCGAGAATGATCGCCGTACTTATCAAGAGAGCTTCGAGTTCATGCTTGGCCCGTCCCTTCTGGTCGCCAATGTACTGGAGAAAGGCGCAGACAGCATCCGGGTCTACCTGCCTGAGGGCGCTGAATGGTTCGATTTGACCAACAATCAATATCTCTCGGGAGGACAGGAAATTACGGTTCCAGTAGACCTGGGCAGCATACCTCTCTACCTGCGGACCGGGGGCATCATCCCCACTTGTCAGGGGTTGACAAACCTCCATCAAGAGGTGATCGACCATCTTGAAATCCTCGTTGAACCCAATAAGGAGACCTCATTCGATATTTATGAGGATGACGGTATATCCACAGATTATCTTCAGGGTCTGTATCGTAAGACCAGATTGGGTATCCACCCGGATAAGCAGGGTGTCACTCTGGAGCTGAATAGCACCGGAGATTATGAAACCAAGGTCAAGCAGATGACGATTGCCGTCCTTTGCAAGACCATGGCGCCACTCGAAATCAGTTTGGATGAAGAACCCCTTGATCGTTACCTGAATATTGACCGATTCAAAGAAGCCACGGATGGATGGTTCTTCGATGGGCAGGCCCTGCGTGCATTGATTAAATTCCCCAGGCCTGAAGGGGATCACCATCAGGTCAGATTGGAATTCACGGCAAAGGATCTCATTTCCATTTGAGCGCCAACATACTTCACAACATACTTCAAAGGAGCACAGCATGGTAAAAGCGGAAGAAACCGCGCCAGTAGATGACGACGATATCGCAACTGAAGGATTTAATCTAGCTCGATGGATCATTGGGTACCTGGCCTTTTGGATCATTATGTCGATAGGCTTCGCCATGGTCAGCCAGGTTCTGCTTCCACAGCGCATCAAGGATCTGGGAGCATCCAATCCAACGGCCGTCCTGGGCACGATGACCTCAATCGGTTCCATAGTGGCCCTGGTTGCCAACATCGTAGTCGGCGCTTTGTCTGACCTGACCAAATCGAAATTCGGCCGCCGCTCGCCCTGGTTGTTCTGGGGCGCTTGGTTCACTCTGGCCTTCTACCTGCTCATGGGCAACATCGGCATCATCACCGGTCTGGTCGTCACATTGTGGCTATCTAAACTCAGCTTCAATATGATGAACTCCCCCATTTACTCGACGGTTTCCGACCGAGTGCCCAAACGATACCGCGGTACGATTTCGTCCGCCATCGGTTTTGGCAACACGCTAGGACTGGCGATTGGCGCCTGGGTAGGAGCCAGATTCATCGACAACGTACGAATGGGATTTACCATAGCTTCCATCTGCATGTTTATTTCAGCCATGCTTTTCTTGGCCATAATCCCCAGGGAGCCCGGCAATAAGGATGCAAAAAACGCCGCACCAGAGCAAAGCGCCTGGCGTCACATCGTCTATTCATTCACTCCGCCCATGCATGCTCCGGATTTTTGGAAGGCCTTCTGCTGCCGAACGCTGCTCCTGCTCGCCATACAGATGCTTTCCGGTTACTGGCTGTATATCTGCCAGGACTACATTGGTCTGTCTAAGACTTCAGCGGCCGCAGTTGTCTCAACCATCGCCATCTTCCAAATGCTGGCATCAATCGTCGCCATGTTCGTAGGGCCGCTGTCCGATCGTCTCCACCGGCGCAAACCCATGGTGGCCATGTCGGCATTCCTCGCCATAATCGGATTCATCTTCCCCCTGGCCATGCGAAGCATCACCGGAATCTACATCGCTTCCATCTTTGTAGCTTTGGGACAAGGTATCTTTATGGCCATTGACCAAGCCCTGAATGTCGATGTCCTGCCCAGCAAAGAGAATGCAGGCAAAGATTTGGGGTTCATCAACGCGGCAACAACAGCGGGACAATCCGCAGGCATGGCACTGACTTCCATCATCGTGTCGATGACCGGGACATATATCTACATCTTCCCTATCGCCATCGTCATGTCCATCCTCTCCGTATTATTCGTGCTTTCGATCAAATCGGTCAGGTAAGACAGTGGTATACGCATCGGTGAAAGTCTCAGATCCTGGGTGGTCCGGAGACTTCACCGGTGCTTTCTCGTAAAATAAGTTTCGCAGGTACACAACGGACCGTCATTCTGTGATCGGTTATGTGCAGAATCTCATCAATAAGCATCTGAGCGGCTTGGAATCCCATGTCCTGGTGTGGGATGCGAATAGTGGACAGCATCGGAGTCATAAGCCGACCAGCCTGGTTGTCATCTATGCCTAAGACAGAGACCTGTTCGGGAATGGCCATGCCTTGGCGCTTCGCGTATCGTATAAATTCAATGGCAATATCGTCATTGAAGGCGAGCGCAGCATCCGTGGGATTTCTCATGAACGACTTGAAAGCTCCAAGTCCCCGCATCTGCACGGGATAGGCGCACGGCAGCACCTGGTAATCCAAACCGTATTTATCAGCTGAATCGACAGCTGCGTGCAGTCTGACAACGTTCTGCCATGAGTTTTCCGGCCCCTGCATATAAGACACGGAATGATGACCTGTCTGCCGCAGATATAGCATGGACGCATCTATGCTGTCCGACTCGTCCACCCGTATTGAAGCAACTCCAGGCACCACCCTGTTGAGTACCACTATTGGTTTGTATGAGGCGAAATGCCTAATCTGATTGTCGGAAAGTCTGGAAGAACCGAGTATGAGTCCATCGACATGATTCAGGATTCCACGGATGGATGCCGCCTCAAGACTGACGCTCTCTTGCGTATCGATTATGGATAATCCGAATTTGCGCAATTGGCAACATCGCTGTACTCCTCTGGATATACGCACCGATACGATGTTCTCCAAATCGGTGACCACAACAGCAAGAAAACCGTGAAGTCGATTTTCCATGGGTACATCCAGAAGATCATGGTGATACCCCAGCTTTTCAGCAGTCTTCAATACATGATTTCTGGTGCACATTCCGACTCTGCCCGGTCTTGAAAAAACACGGGAGGCCGTAGACAAGGAGACACCAGCCGATCGTGCCACCTCAGTCAAAGTCACATAAGCCTGCTTTTTCATTGTCTCTCCCTTGGGAGGATTCCTACTGTAATGTGACCCATGCCACAAATATATGCATGCGGCACCACACACCCTCCTGCTTTTCAACCAGTTGCATCAGCTACAGCGGATCACGCATTGCATGCACGGATTTTCTTCGGTGCATCCGTCACCTATACTGATAACTGTTTGTGAACAAAGCAGTCACATGAGTATATGGGACAGGAGATACACAGTGAGCCCTGCAAGCATCACCATCATCAGCCCGGAGGCCGCCAACGGACGGAATGTAGTAGCCTACGGCCTCGTCAAGGCCCTGGCATCGCGTATGAAGACCACGGTCGTACGTCCGATTGCCTGTCACAAGGAGATGCTGACGAGTACCCTCATCGCAGCCAGCAGCTCTCCTGATCTGGATCCCGATGTGTGCCGCGGCACCTGCCCCTGCAAAGCAACGAGCAACGAAGAACAGACACGTGCTGATGCCCTGGCAGCCTATGACCGCGTTGTGGCGCAAACAAATCCCGATATGGTCCTCGTCGTCGGAAGCGACCACTCCAAAGTCTTCGACCCTGCTATCATCCAACTCAATGCGGCCATCGCTGCAGATTTACGTTCCCCGGTACTCCTCGTGGTCTGCACTATCGGACGTGAGCCCAAACAGGTCATGAAAACCGTACAGGCCTGCCGTCGAACCATAGAAGCCAGCGGAACCACCCTGGCAGGTGTTGTAGTTTCCGGCTGTGAAGAAGGCCAAAAACAACCTCTTCAGGACTTTTTCAAAGATTACGATCGTCCTTGCTGGACGGTATCGAAAAAGGCATTTGACACTGACGCTGAGGCCGAACAAGTAAGAAATGACGCCTATAAAGCCTTCACTGAGGATGTGAATCCAGATGAAGTACTGAAGGCGGTTGAGGAAGCAAAGCCCAAAGTGACCACGCCTGTGGCCTTCCAGAACGACCTGCTGGCCAAGGCCAAGGCCAACAAGAAGACCATCGTCCTGCCCGAGGGTGGCGAGGACCGCATCATCAAGGCGGCCGACTACCTGCTGGCGCGTAACATCGTCGACCTGATCATCGTGGGCGACAAGGATTCCATTCTGGCTCGTGGCAAGGAGCTCGGCCTCAACAACCTGGACAAGGCATCCTTCCAGCCCATGGACGACGAGCAGGTGCTGGCCCCCATGGTGGAGCGCCTCTGCCAGCTGCGCGCCAAGAAGGGCATGACCCCGGAGCAGGCGCGCAAGCAGCTGGCGGATCCTTCATACTTCGGCACCATGCTGGTGGTGCTGGGCAAGGCCGACGGCCTGGTGTCCGGCTCCATCAACTCCACTGCCAACACGGTCCGTCCCGCCCTGCAGGTGATCAAGACCAAGCCGGGCGCCTCACTGGTATCCGGAGCCTTCCTCATGTGCTTCCCCGACCATGTGGCGGTCTTCGCCGACTGCGCCATCAACCTCAACCCATCCTCGGAGCAGCTGGCCGACATCGCCATCCAGTCGGCCCAAACCGCCCGATCTTTCGGCGTTGACCCGCGCGTGGGCATGCTCTCCTACTCCACCCTGGGATCAGGCAAGGGCCCGGATGTCGACCTGGTCGAAGAGGCCACCCGTCTGGCCAAGGAGAAGGCACCGGACCTGCCCATCGTGGGCCCCATCCAGTTCGACGCGGCCTGGTCTCCCACTGTGGCAGCCACCAAGGCCAAGGGTGATCCGGTCGCCGGAAAAGTCAACGTCTTCGTCTTCCCCAGCCTGAGCGCCGGTAACATCGGCTACAAGGCCGTACAGCGCACCTCGGGTGCCCTGGCCATCGGACCGGTCCTGCAGGGTCTGAACAAGCCGGTCAACGACCTCTCCCGCGGCGCCTTGGTTGCCGACATCATCAACACCGTGGCCCTGACCGCCGTCGAGGCCCAGGACTGATTGCCGTCCCTAAAACGTCCCTGTAAACCCCTGGGGCTGCTGCTGAATCTTATCTTCAAGAAGGTTCTGGTAGCAGCCCCAAAATCATGTCGGCCTGGCAATATACCGCGCCTTGTAAGGGCCGACGAGTAATCTTGAAGACTGATTGAGGAGCGCAGGCTCTATACAAGCACATCAGGAGGATGCCCCAATGGCGAAAACCGTCCTAGTCATCAATTCGGGTTCAAGCTCGATCAAGTACCAGCTGGTCGATCTGGAGACCAGCCAGAGCCTGGCCTCGGGTCTGGTCGAGAAGATCGGCGAGCCCACCGACGGCCATTACAAGCACGAGGTGAACGGCGAAAAGCACGAGCTTGAGGAGCCCATCCACGATCATGAGGTCGGGCTCAAGCGTGTCCTGGGCTTCTTCAAGGAGTATGGACCTGATCTGGACAAGGCCGGCATCATCGCCGTCGGCCACCGAGTCGTCCAGGGTGGAGCCATCTTCCCCAAGCCTGCCCTCCTGACGCAGAAGACTCTGAGCCAGGTCAAGGATCTGGCCGTGCTGGCCCCCCTTCACAACGGACCCGAGGCTGAGGGCGCCGAGGTCATGAGCCGACTGATGCCGCAGACCCCGCAGGTCTTCGTCTTTGATTCCTCCTTCTTCTTCGAACTGCCCAAGAAGGCCTCCACCTACGCCCTCAACAAGGACATCGCCAAGCAGTACCACATTCGTCGCTACGGTGCCCATGGCACCAGCCATCAGTATGTGGGCCAGCTTGTTCCCGGTCTGCTGGGCAAGCCTGCAGAGGGCCTGCGGCAGATCGTCCTGCACATCGGCAACGGGGCTTCCGCTTCGGCGCAGGTCTCCGGGCATCCCGTCGAGACCTCCATGGGTCTGACCCCACTGGAGGGTCTGGTCATGGGCGGCCGAACCGGTGACATCGACCCTGCCGTTGTCTTCCACCTGATCCGCAACGCCCACATGAGCGTGGATGAGCTGGACACCCTCTTCAACAAGCGCTCCGGCATGACCGGCCTGACCGGCCATGGCGATATGCGCGAGGTCCACAAGCTGATCGCCGAGGGCGATGAGGATGCCAAGCTGGCCTTGGGCATCTATATCCACCGCATCGTCGGCTACATCGGCAACTACACGGCCCAGATGGGCGGCCTGGATGCCATCACCTTCACAGCCGGCGTGGGCGAGAACGATGAGATCGTGCGTCGCCGTGTGATCGAGCAGCTGGAGCCCTTCGGCGTGAAGCTGGACCAGGAGAAGAACGACCAGCGGTCCAAGGAGGCCCGGATCATCTCCACCCCCGACAGCACGGTCGCCGTCTGCGTCATCCCCACCAACGAGGAGCTCTCCATCGCCCGTCAGGCCGAGGTCGTCGCCAGCCAGGGCGATGCCTACGGCAACAAGTTCCAGGCCTGACCGCTGACTTTACCTATCCTCAAAAATTTGAATAATGATTGCAGGATGGATGATTGTGATTGGGATCTGGTTCTAAGAACTTGCTCTCGAAACGAAGAAGGTCGGTGACCACAGCAATGCATGTGGTCACCGACCTTCTTGTATATGTCAATCCCCCAGAGCCGCCAAGGCCTCCTTGTGCAGAAGACCGTTGCTGGCCAGACCATTGCCTCCCCAGGGACCCTGGTTGCCTGCCAGGTCGGTGAAGCTGCCACCGGCCTCGGTCACGATGGGGACCAGCGCGCCCATATCATAGAGGTCAAGCTCCGGCTCGGCCGCCAGGTCGATGGCTCCCTGGGCCAGGAGCATGTACTGCCAGAAGTCGCCGAAACCACGTAGGCGCCAGATCCGGTCGGTCAGGTCGAGAAGCCGCTCCCGACGCCCTATGGCCTTCCACCCGGTCAGTGACGATATGGACATGGAGGCATCTTCCATCCGATCCACTCCTGATACGTGAATGGCCTTGGGGGCTTCGCCCTGACGCGCCATGTAGGCTCCCTGACCCCGCGCAGCGTACCAGCGGGTACCGAGCAGGGGGGCCGATACCACGCCGACCACCATCTGATGGTTCGCCTCCAAGCCAATCAGAGTCGCCCATACCGGGACCCCGCGCACATAGTTCTTGGTCCCATCAATCGGATCGATGATCCACCGTCTGCCGTTGGACTCCTGTTTTCCCAGCTCCTCCGCGTAGATGGTATCGTCCGGCCTGGCCTGGGCAAGTACGCGACGAATCACCGCCTCCGCCTCTTTATCAGCCTGGGTGACCGGGGTATTGTCCGCCTTGCGTTCCACCTTAAGATCCGGCGACTTGAAGTAGCCCACGGTGACCTGATCCGCCTGGTCGGCCATGGCGATGGCCAGATCCAGATCCTCCTGCCAAGTCCGCCTTTCGGCCTCGATGTTCATAACGCGGCTCCTTTCGCTCGAATCGGTGTGGCTCAGTCTTGTCCCTCGCCTGCCAGCATCCGCTTCCACATACCCGGGAAGTCTGGCAAGGTCTTGGCTGTGGTGCCGATGTTGCGCACCCGGATGCCAGGTATCTTGAGCCCAATCATGACGGCAAAGGTGGCCATGCGATGGTCCGCATAGGTCTCCATGACGGCCCCGTGCATACGCTGAGTCGGCACTGGCTCGATGGCCAGGCCATCATCAAGTTCACTGGCCTGGCCGCCTATTCTGGCGATTTCGGTAGCCAGTGCCTTCAGCCGGTTGGTCTCATGACCACGCAGGTGGCCGATGCCGTGCAGGCGGCTGGGGCAGTCGGCAAAGACCAGGATGGCCGCAATAGAGGGCACGATCTCCCCTGCCGGGGACAGATCGAAGTCGCCGAGTCCATGGATGGCTTCCCCGCCGGTCACCCTGCAGGTGGCGCTGCCCTGCCCGTCTGGAACCATGTCTACCTTCGCGCCCATGGTCTCCAAATACTTGGGCAGCAAGCCGCCTGGCTGTGTGGTCCGCTCCGGCCACTTGGGCACGCTGACTTGCCCGCCTCCTATCAGGGCCGCTCCCAGGAAAGGGGCCGCATTCGACAGGTCGGGCTCCACCTGGACCTGATCAGGCAGCTGCGTCCCAGCAGAGCCTCTGCCTTCAACGCTCCACCTGCAACGATTGGGATTGGCCTGGACCTGGACTCCGGCCTGACGCAGATCCTCAACGGTCATGGCTATGTGTGGAAGGCTGGGAAGATGCTGGCCAGAGTGGACGATGGTCGTCGGGCCATCAGCCCTGGCCGCCAGCAGCAGGAGGCCGGAAATGAACTGCGAGGATGCCGAGGAGTCTATGGTCACCTCTCCGCCAACCAGGTGAGCCGGTGGCGTGAGCATAAAGGGCAGGAAGCCCTCCTGGCCCAGGTATTCGATCCTGGCCCCCAGCTGGGTCAGCCCGTCCAGCAGGGGCCTCATGGGGCGTCGATAGGCTTGTTCGTCTCCGTCGAAGTGTGTGGGGCCATCGGCCAGCATGGCCAGGCCCGGCACGAAACGCATGACGGTTCCAGCCAGTCCGCAGTCCACCCGGGCGCCGCCGCGGAAACGGCCGCCTGTCGGTGGAATGACCGTCGCATTCGTAGGGTCGTCCAAATCAACCCGACAGTCCACGCCGAGAGCCTCCAGGGCCGCAATCATCAGGTCCGTATCACGCGATCTGAGCAGACCAGTCAGCCTGACGGGTCGACTTCCCAAGGCCGCCAGAATCAGATACCTGTTCGAGAGGGACTTGCTCCCCGGTATGGTCACCGTTGCATCCAGGGGGCCACCCGCCTGCGGTGCCTCCCATGTCTCTTCCGCTGTCATGGTAACCATGGTAACCGCAGGCGCAGAGCTGTTCCCCTCCCTGTTCACCCGCCAAGGATCCAGCGGGGACCTGGCCCTGTGCTATATTGATACATTGTGCTCATACGTTGATGCTTATGAGCGCCGGGCTATAGCGCAGCTTGGTAGCGCGCCTGCTTTGGGTGCAGGATGTCGCCGGTTCAAATCCGGCTAGCCCGACTTTTGCCTTCGTCCCATGTCGGGAGTCGGATCCTTGGCGTTCATGCCCAGCAATCCCGTAAAGAAAATGGCCAGAGCCAGCAGGCCTGTCAAGCCCGCATAAATAGACACGGTAATGGCGATGCCAACCAGATTGCCCAGGGCCAGAAAAATCATCTGCCCCAGAGGCGCCCCTATCATCATGACAGTCTGTACCACTCCCATGGTTGCAGCCAGGTGGTCCTCGCCCACAGTACTGATGAGCATGGTCATGAACCGAGGATTGATTTTGCCCAGAAGATAGTTCATGACCAGGAGCGGGAGGAAGAGCAGGGCAGGAATGTGCAACCATACCAGGTTGACCCCTACCATGGCGGCTGCGGCCATGACTCCGGTCAGCAGGTGCGCCATGGGCAGCCGCCGGAGCGGATCTGAGGCAAGGAGTGCACCAAGGATGAGTCCCAGGGAGGAGATGCCGTTGACGGCGGCTATGGTCGTTCCATAGCTTCCCCACCAGACCCCGGACATGGAAATCAGCCCCAGGTTGAGCAGGGGCTGCAGAGCCGTCCCCAGAAGGTTGACCAGACAGCCGAAGCCCACCATCAGGATCAGGAAGGTGGAACTGCGGAACTCCCCCAAGGTCACACGGAGGCTGGAGGACAGGCCCACATGCTTGCCCACAGGTGAACCGTTGTCTGAGACCTCCGCCCTGGCGAATTCCCTATAGCCTATGGCTACCAAAAGCCCCGCCAGTAGGAAGGTGGCTGCGTTGATCAACGCGAATACAGTGAATTTGTTGCCCAGGATGGCAATCAACACTGCACCTCCGCCTGCACTGATGACAGCCGCGACATTGGATGCAGCGGAAGTGATCGAGGTCGCCTGGTGGAGCTGGCCTGGCTGGACCAGGTGTTTGAGGACCGGCATCCACAGACTGCTCGCATATCCCTCCAGCATGGAAGATGCCATGTCCATGGCTACCAGCAGCAGAAAGACGGGTAGGCTCTTGGACCTGCCGATCGCCATGGCAATGACCAGATAGATACAAACCTGAACCAGTTTGATCACCAGTTGCATCCGTGTTTTGCGCACGGTCCTGTCGGCCAGGTATCCGGTCGGGATGGCCGTCAGGGCTGGAGCCACCCAGGCCATTGAGGCTACGGAGACGGCCAGTCCGGCAAAGGGCATGGTCTGGGCATAGACGATGAAGACGATGTTGAAGAGTTCACCACCGACCGTATTAAACAGACTGGCCAGAACCATGGTCACGAAAGGCTTGTTCTTCAGAAGCTCCTGCATGTCAGCGGCCGATCAGGGCAGTTCGATCTTTATGAGGGTCCGGTGAAGCAGCCACCAGGCCGGCAGGGAGGCCAGGAAGATGATCAGAAGCACCAGCGCCGACAGCAGCGGGGAGAGGGAGAGCAGGTTGCCCACCACAGCGTCCAGCAGGAGCAGGACCCCGAACATGATGGGCAGGGAGCGCTTCCAGAAGCCCAGGGAAAGGGCGATGCCGACCAGTCCGACCAGTCCTGCGAGACTGGTGGCCAGCATGAGGAGAACCTGTCCGAGCAGACCGCCTGGCGAACCCGTCCCGAGCGAGCCAACAAGGTGGTCGACCAGCAGCATGACAGTGAGGGTGATGACCGCCCCCGCAGAGTAGGACAGGGCCATGAAGAGGCCTACGAATACCAGCTTGGCCAACAGTATTCGGCTCCGTGATACAGGGCATGACAGGGTGAGCGCCAGGTTCCTTCCTGTGTAGGGTTCGATGAAAACCAGGTTGCAGAGGGCAGCAGCAACCAAAGAGAAACCCACCAGAAGGATGACCATGGCCATCTGCAGCACGAAGACCAGACTGGACAGCCGCCGATCAGACCGGCCGCCCGTGTGGCCAATGGCCAGGAACATGCCTCCCAAGGCCAAGGCTGCAGCCACCACTGCCAATCCTGCGAAGATGCAGGGCCATAGTCTCGTCTTTTTCAGCTCCAATTTCAACAGCGTCTTCATATCAGCCCTCCATGGCCTTGATCAGGGTCCGCTCGGCGGTCTCCTGGCTCTTACTGAGCAGTTCCGGCACGCTGGCCCGCAGGCTGACCCTGCCGTCCGCCACCACCATCACGCGGTCGGCAGTGCGCAGCACCTCGGAGAGGATGTGGCTGGAAAAGAGGACCGCACTGCCTTGGGCGGCCAAACTTCGCAGGCTGTCTCGCAGCTGTCCGATAGCTACCGGGTCCAGTCCGTTGAGCGGCTCATCCAGTAGGTAAAGGTCGGGATGATGGCCCATGCATCTGGCCAGGGCCAGCCTCTGCCTCATACCCGTGGAATACCTGCCAACGGGCGTGGCTGAATCCGCAGTCAATCCAACCTTCTCCAAAAGTTGGCTGATTCCAGTGATCTCGGCGACCCTACGCCCCCCGTCTGCCTGCGCAAGGTAGGCCAGGTCAATCTCCAGGTTCTCCCTGGCATTGAGGGACTCGTAGAAGACGGGCTCGTTGATGGACACCCCCATCCTGGCAAGGATGCCAGGGTAGCCTTCGCTGAGAGGCTTGCCCAGAAAGCGGACCCGACCGCCGACGGGCCTTTGCATTCCGGTCAGGATCTTCAAGAGCGTGGACTTGCCGGCCCCGTTGGCACCCAACAAGCCGAGAATCTCGCCCTGCACCAGGGTCAGGTCCAGTCCGGACAGCACCTCCCTGCCGTCAAATACTTGGACGATACTGTCCGCCTCCAGCACCTTCATGAAACTCCTTTCAAAAATACCACTGGTATGTTTGATGGAAACAAAAACCATACACTCGTTGAGTGCCCGAATCTTGCCAGTAGCCAGAGCACTTTGCCTTAAGAAATCCATCGGCTCTAAGCGACCCCTTGATCCTGATTCAGGTCAGATTCCACTTGCGTGGACTCCCCACCGGTCGCAGTCAGAGGATTGCTCTTCAGATGTGCATGCAAATGCACGGCTGCGCGAATGACCCGATCATCGATGACCGGGGCCCCTATTCCCTTGAGCATATCGGCCAGCAGGGTGAACTTGGAGACCACCTGGTCCCGGGTCATGGTAGAGAATCGGATCCCTATCCACATGTTGAGCAGGATGTAGAGCACTTGGGCCAGATCCTCGGGATTGCAAGGGGCGATGGAACCGTCCTCCACACCTTCCCGGACGTAGGGGGTGATCACGTCCACAATCCTGTCCATGGATTTCAGGTACATCTCCCCCACCATGCGGGGACTCTTCAACAGGGTTCTGGCTGAAAAGGTCACATCGAGACGCGAGTAGGCCGACAGGGAGGCAATCAGCTCGTTGCGCAGTTTTTCCAGACCAGTTTTTCCGGGCCATTGCCCCAGCCAGTCCCCCTGGGATGAGGAGGAAGCCATGCGCTCGGTAACCGCACGGAAAATGGCCGTCTTGGAAGGAAAATGATAGTAGACCGCTCCCTTGGTCATACCGCCCAGACCATCGACGATGTCCTGGATGCTGGTCCCGTCATATCCCTTTTCCAGGAAGAGCCGCTGGGCCACATCAAGGATCTGATTGCGATGCCCTTCGGGATCCTTCGGCGTGCCCATATGGTGCTCCCCTTCCTGTCGGCGCATCAATGCCCGACCATCCTGGCCCGACCATCCTGTCCGACAAAAAGCTATCATACCACTGGTATGTTCTGCTTAGCCAATCGGGAACTTTATGCCTTGACATTAATTCTTCTGCAGGCGACGGATGGCCTCATGCTGGATGGCCACCACCGCCTTGGCATCGGCGACCCCAGCTGCGCAGAGCTCCTGCCAGGAGACCCAGGCCGACTGGATATGCTCACCCGGGTCGAACTCGGTGGGCCCCTGATGCCAACGCCGCAAATGCAGGACCACGATATGTCCAAGCTCATCGCTCATGCCCAGGGAGGAATAAACATCGGGGGCGGCATCAATCCAGCCGTCCTCCGGATCCAGATGGCTTTCCGAGCCCGATGTACCCTCAGGCCCGGGCACCAGACCGGTCTCCTCACGCAGCTCGCGCAGAACAGCCTTGACCGGACTCTCCCCCGGGTCGATGAAGCCGGCTGGCAGGCCGAAGACGTAGGCCTGGGCGCCCACCCGGTACTCGCGGGTCAGCAGATAGGCATCGGCAGCGCAGTCGTGCACCAGCATGACCACGCAGGGGGCGTGACGGATGAGCTGTCTGTCGATGGTCTCCTTAGAACCGTCACGCCTGAACATGGCCACCTGCTGTTGGTCGATAACGAATATCGGGCCGCGGAAGACCTCCCTATCATCCATCAGCTCGGGTACACGGTCCATATCGATGCCCTTGGCCCCCTGGCCATCCCGGTCGGCCAGTCTGGCGGCCAATCGTGCCTGCAGATCCTGTGCTTCATCGCTCATGCAATCATTCCTCCTCAATCATCAACCCCCAGCCGTCAGCGCACCACCATGGTCCAAGGGTCGGTGACGATCGATGAGACCTCCACCTGTGGACGAACACCAGTAGCCATCTCCAGGGCCCTGGCAATATCCCCCTTGGCGTATCGGAACCAGAGACTTTCGATGGCCGAGTGCGGGGTGTTGATCAGCATGGGTCTGGGCTGATTGGGACGACCCGCCATCCGGGCCTCATAAAGGGCCTGCTGGTAGGCATCCGTGGCAGGATGATGGCGCAAATCGCTGGTGATGTAGACATCTGCCCCCGTGGACCGAACCAGGTCGAACTCGGAGTCCCCCGAGCCGGGCAGCAGGGCGACCGTGGAAACCATGGCCTCGGGCACACCGACCGCCTGAACCCCCAGAGCCGTCTTGGGCAGGAGGCCCACCACTGTATGGACCAAATCCTCAAATGATGTGGGCTTAGGAAGCCGTCCCCAACGACCCAGGCCTACCTGGATCCCCTGATCAGCGTGCAGGTCGCGCCTGGAGACCGGCTGAGGAGCCAACGGTCTCGCATCCTGCAGGTCCAGGGCATCGGCAGCCGCCTGGGCCACACCGCGGTAGGCAGCATCAGCGTTGGTATGCCCCACCCAGAGCCCGCAGTGGCCCTCGATCAGCCTGGTTATCATGTCCCCCCGGAAGTCCAGGCCGGAGACCTGGTGGACTGACCTGAAGAAGAGCGGATGATGGGTGATCAGCAGGTCGGCCTTGTGATCCAGAGCCTCCTGAACCACATCGGGCCGAGGGTCCACAGCGCACCAGATCCGTCTAACCGGCCAGGACGGATCCCCCGCCACCAGACCCGGATGATCCCAGTCCTCCGCGTAGTCCAGAGGGTAGAGCCCCTCCAGCAGATCCACCACCTGGCCCAGGAGCACTGAACACCCCTGAACCTCATCCTGTCGGTCAGACATGACGATCCCTCCTCGGATCCTGCTGGGCCCAGGCCGCCCCATGTTAGTTCAGTGAGCGGCCAGCTCCCAATCCTGGCCAATGCCGGTGGACACGTCCAGGGGCACGGCCAATTCAACGGCATGTTCCATGGAATCCTTGACCAGTTTGGTGGCCTTGTCGGTCTCTCCGGGAGCTATTTCCACCAGCAGTTCATCGTGGATCTGCAGGGAGATGCGGCTCTTCAGCCCCTGGTCGGACAAGGCACGGCTGGCCTTGATCATGGCGATTTTCATGATGTCCGCAGCCGATCCCTGGATGGGCGCGTTGAGGGCGGCCCTCTCGGCGGCCTCGCGGGTGGGACGACGCTTGGAGCGCAGCCCAGGGAAATAGCGCCGCCGCCCGAACATGGTCTCGGTGTAGCCCTTCTCCCGGGCATCGGCCACCAGGGACTCCAAGTACTCATGGACCTTGCCGAAGGTGGCAAAGTACTTGGCACGCAGTACATCAGCCGCGGCCGGGCTGATCTTAAGCTGCTGGGCCAGACCATAGGTGCTCAGCCCATAGGCCAGCCCGTAGCTCATGGCCTTCACGTGGGAGCGTTGGTCTCCGGTGACCTCCTCCATGGGGATGTCATAAACCAGGCTGGCCACGTACCGATGGAAGTCGGCACCCGACTTGAAGGCATCGATCAGGGCCTGGTCCCCGGAAAGGTGGGCCATGATTCTCAGCTCCACCTGGGAGTAGTCCGAGGAGAGCAACGCCTCATACCCGTTGCCAGGCACGAAGGCCGAACGGATCTCGCGGCCCCGGGCATCCCTGTTGGGGATGTTCTGCAGGTTGGGATCGACCGAGCTCAGCCGGCCAGTGGCGGCCACGGTCTGCTCGTAGGTGGTGTGCAACCGGCCATCCCGGGGATTGACCGCCTCGCGCAGGGTCTGCACAATCTGCTTGAGCTTGTTGGTCTCCCGGTGCTTGAGCAGCGCGCCCAGGAAGTCGTTGGCCCGCTCGTTGTTGACCGACTTTATATACAAGTCCTGCAGGACCGAGACGTTGGTCGAGTAGGAACCTGTCTTGGTCCTGTGGGTGGGCACCAGGCCCATATCGTCGAAGAGCACCTTGCTCAGCTGCTTGGGGCTCTGCAGGTTGACACGGCTGCCGGCCTTATCCCAGGCTATTTCCTGGGCCTGGCGGGCCTCTGCGGCAAACCGGTCGTGCATCTCCTTCAGGCGGGCATCGTCCACCTTGGCGCCCTCGGTCTCCATCTGCGCCAGGACTGCGGAGGTGGGCAGCTCTACGGTGCGCAGCAGGCCGTACTGGTGACGCTCGTCCATAAGCTCCTGCAGACGCTCGGAGACCATCATGACATACTGAGCCTGGCGGAGAATCCGAGTCCCCCGTCGGCGTTCGTCCTCATTTTCTCGACCGTCCAAGGCCAGGGCCCCCTGGGTGGCCTCAGGTTCCTCCTCTACGGGGATGGCCAGGAAATGGGCGACGGCCTGCTCCAAATTGTCGGCATGAAAATCAGGCTCAGCCAGATAGCCTGCCAGCTTGGTGTCGAACAGGGGCAATGGCATATGCAACCCCTGGCTCTCCAAGAGGTGCAAGTGCTCCTTGTAGCCATGGACCACGCAGGTGCCGATCCGCTGGTCGATCAGCTCCTGGATGGCCGCGCGCATATCTTCGTCAATATCTTCTGCCATGAGGACCAGACCGTGGCCATCCATGGAGAGAATGGACAGCTCCTCCAGGCCATAGTCGCCATGCTTGGCCCAGCCGATGGCGTGCAGAACCCAGTGCTCCTTCATGGCCTCGCTGCAACGCATGGCATTCAGGTCGGAGTCGCCGATGTCCTTGATTTTATCCAGGGAATCGGCCATGGCCTTGACATGGTCCGCAGAGCGCCGACAAAGGGCCTTGTCCGGCAGATGCTTCTCGCACCAGTCCCGCAGCTGGTCAGCGGATTCGGCCTTATCGCGCTCGGGCTGGGTGAACTCCTCCTGCTTGTTGCTGACATCGACCAGGGCAGAAGCTGGAGAGTAATCGTAATCGGCGACGGTATTGAAGCCCCGCAGGATCTTCTTACGGGTCTGCGGGCCGAACTGCAGCTGCTCGAAGATGGGCAGGACCTGATCCGTGTGGATGGTGCCGAAACGCAGATCCTCCACCTTCACACCCAGGTCCAGGTCACGCACCAGGGCGTTGACCTTACGGTTGAGCCGAACCTGGTCGGCGTTCTCCGCCAGGGCCTGGCCCTTCTTGCCGCCGATTTCGTCAGCGTGCTCCAGAATGGAATCCAGCGATCCATACTTGTTGATCCACTTGGCGGCATAACCGTCGCCCACGCCAGGCACACCGGGGATGTTGTCAGCCCCCTCGCCTCGCATGGCTGCCAGATCCGGGTACTGCTCCGGGGTCACCTTGTAGCGGTCCATGATGGCCTGGGGCGTCATGTGCTTGAGATTTTTGAAGTGGTGGCCGGGGTAGAGCACGGTGATGTCGTCGTCCACCAGCTGGAAGGCATCCCTGTCGCCCGACAGGACCAGGGTCCTGAACCCGGCCTGCTCCCCCATGGTGGCCAGTGTGCCGATGATGTCGTCGCCCTCATAACCGGGCTTTTCGATATAGGTGATGCCCAGGCCCTTGAGCAGGTCCTGGATCAGGGGCAACTGGCTCAGCAACTCTTTGGGAGCGGCCTCACGGGTGCCCTTGTACTGTGGCAGCATGGCGTTGCGGAAGGTGCCTCCCTTGACGTCAAAGGCCACGCCCATGTGGGTGGGCTTCTCCTTGGCCATGACATCCGCCAGCATGGTGGCAAAGCCCCACACCGCGTTGGTGGGCTGCCCTGTCGAAGTGGTGAAACTCTCGACAGGAAGGGCATAGAAGGCCCGGAAGGCCAGCGAATGTCCATCAACGACCAGCAGGGTGCGGCCGTCCTTGTCCTGCTTCTTCGTCTGGTCTTCCATGGAAGAACTAACGGTCGTTCTGATTGGCCACGTTGTTGATGACCACGTCGGCCACCTCTTGCATGGTCAGTCTGCGGTCCATGGAGGTCTTCTGAATCCAGCGGAAGGCTTCGGACTCGGTCATGCCCATACTCTCCATGAGCAGACCCTTGGCCCTGTCCACCCGCTTGCGGGCCTCGAAACGGGCCTTCATGTCAGTGACCTCGTCCTTCAGGGCGTTGATCTGGTCAAAACGGGAGATGGCCACCTCAAGGGCCGGCAGCAGCTTTTCCGGGGCAAAGGGCTTGACCACGTAGGCCATGGCCCCCGCATCGGCCGCCTTCTCGACCAGGCTCTGCTGGGAGAACGCCGTCAGCATAACCACCGGGGCCAGATTCTCCTTGCCGATCTCAGTGGCGGCGGTAATGCCATCAGTACCGGGCATCTTCACATCCATGACCACCACGTCGGGCCTCAGCTCGCGAGTCAGATCAATGGCCTCCTGGCCGCTGGCCGCCTGACCGACCACGTCATAGCCGGCATCCTCGAGAGCTTCGACGGTATCGAGCCTGATCAAAGCCTCGTCCTCCGCCACAACCACGGTCCGCCCTTCGGGGGAATCGCTGCGGTTCTTACTCTCTGAAGCCACTTTCAACCTCGTTTCCTGAAAGTCCATCCGGGCTTCACCAAAACCGGTGAGGGACGGATGGGGTTCGCTTTATCGTGCCCCCGGTGAGACTCGAACTCACACTGCACGGATTTTGAGGCCGTTTCCTCTACCAATTGGGATACGGGGGCTTTTTGTCACCACAGAGAATCTACCATACTTTGGCGACGACGCAAGGTTATTCGTGTTGAATCTGCCTTAGAATGAAGACAGTTATGTATACGGAAACATCACAGTCGAAGGAGAGCATGATGACCACTCAGATCTATCGACGGTTCGATCCTTGGCGTACCTCCCCCGTCCAGGAGAAGGCCCGCAAGCAGATTATGGACAGCCACTACTTCAGCGTCGACAGGGTCACCTATGAATCCAGCGACAATCAGACCTTTGACCGCAGCATCGTCAGCGAAAAGCATGGGGACACCATCGCCGTCCTGGCCATCACCGATGACGGGAGGATCCCCCTGGTCGAGCAGTACCGCCTGCCCACCCACCGCTGGACCCTTGAGCTGCCGGCCGGCCATCCGCTCAGCGACAAGGAAGCCCCCATCGATGTAGCCACCAGACGTCTGCGCGAGGAGGCCGGATACAAGGCTGCCTCCTTTAACCAGTTCGCGAGGTTCATCAACACCCCCAGCTTCTCCACGCAGCACACGACGCTCTTCTATGCCGAGGGCCTGACCCCGGTCCAGCCTGCCAGCCTGGCACCAGAGACCCCCCACCAGAATGTGCGGCTCTTCACCGTGGACGAGGCCTATGACATGGTGATCGCAGGGACCATATTGGATGCTAAAACAACCATCGCCATCCTGCGGGCCAAAATCGGACTGTCCGACCTGCACTGATGCTGTTCCTGCGGCAACTGCCTGCTGCCATACGGCTTGAGCGGCGGGCCAACTGGCGCACGAACATTCGCATAGCGAACCGGTGGCATCTCCCCTACCTTGGCAGGCGGGGAGATGCCACCGGTTCTTTGCTGTGCCGGCGTCAAATGAACCTAATGGTCCATCTGCCTGGTTGACTCCAGTCGACAGCCAGGCGGCAGGCCGGAGAATCAGTCGTTGGCGCCAACCGTGTGCACGTAGATGCAGTCGGTGTTTCCTGGCTCATACTCACCCTGGGCGCTGCTGAGCACAACCAGGCAGTCGCCGTCGGAGACCTTGCCCTGCTTCTTCAGAGTGGAGTCCACGAAGGCCATGAGGCCTGCACGGTTGAAGTCGTGGTAGTCCTGCTCGCACATGAACGCCTCGGTGCCCCAGCTCAGTGCCAGCCAATGATAAGTGTGCTCATCGGTGGTCAGCGCATAGATGGGGGCGGCCGGACGCTCACGGGAGACGCGGTGCACGGTGTTGCCGGTCTGCGTGAAGGCCACGATGGCCTTGGCGTTGATCTTGTCTGCCAGATCCACGGCTGCGGAGGAGACGGCACCGGAGTTGGACATGTCCAGGTTGTGCATATCCGGAATACGGTCAAACCCGTGGGTGGTGGCGTACTCGGAGATCCGGGCCATGGTGGAGACCGTGGTGTCGGGGTAGTCGCCCACGGCGGTCTCGTTGGAGGTCATGGTGGCGTCGGCACCGTCCAGGACGGCGTTGGCGCAGTCGGAGGCCTCGGCGCGGCTGGGGATGGGCGAATGAACCATGGAGCCCAGGACCTCGGTGGCGACGATGACCGGCTTGGCGTACTGCCGGGCAAGCTCGATGCAGCGCTTGGTCACCAGGGGGACCTGCTCGAAGGGCATCTCTACGGCCATGTCGCCGCGGGCGACCATGATGCCGTCGAAGGCCTTGACGATCTCCTCCAGGTTCTCAACCGCCTGGGGCTTCTCGATCTTGGCCACGATGGGGATACGACGACCCTCCTCGTCCATGATCTCATGGGCGCGGTCAATGTCGGTGGCGAAGCGGACGAAGGACATGGCAATGATGTCGGCGCCGGTGCGGATGCCCCAGCGCAGGTCTTCCTCGTCCTTGGGGGTCAGTGCCGGCAGGCTCACGGCCACGCCGGGCAGATTGATGCCCTTGTGCGAGGAGACCGGACCAGCCACGACAACCTTGGTGTGAACCTGATTGCCCTCGACCTTGGTGACCTCCAGGCGTACCTTGCCGTCATCGATCAGGATGGGATCGCCGGGATGGCAGTCTCCGGGCAGACCCTTGAAGGTGGTGGAGGTCATGTGCTCGTCACCCTCGACATCGTCGGTGGTGATGGTGAACTCCTGGCCCTCCTTGAGGATGACCTTGTCTTCGCCCTGCTCGTTCTTCTTGAACCAGCCGCAACGAATCTTGGGACCCTGCAAATCGACCAGGGCCGCCACGTTGCGTCCGGTCTCCTTGCTGGCCTGACGCACGTTGTTGTAAACCTTGAGGTGATCCTCGGGGGTGCCGTGGGACCGGTTGAGCCTGGCCACATCCATGCCGGCCCTGACCAGCTTGGTGATGTTCTCCAGCGACTCCGAAGCCGGCCCGATGGTATCGACGATCTTGGCTTTGCGCATATGCTACCTGCCTGTTCTTTTTCTTACTTGCCGTTCTATTGTACAGACTCGGCCTGATGTGAACCAGTATTTTCCGTTAGCGTTAACAATCCTTGTGGTTCAAGGGATTGTTATTTATTTTTCTCCCTGTGAGGCTGATTCAAGGGACTGATGGCGGCTCTTGATCACAGAGGCCAGTGCTGCTATGCCGATGGCCAGGACGATGACCAATAGGGATACCCAGGTCGGTATCTCCGGCACGACCGTCAGGGGCTGTCCGCCATTGACAAAGGGCAGTGTGTTGCCGTGCAGTGCCTCCATGATCAGCTTGACTCCGATGAAGGCCAGAACGACAGCCAGTCCCAGGGGCAGATACTCCAGCTTGTCCAGCAGGGAACCAAGCAGAAAGTAGAGCTGCTGAAGGCCCAGCAGGGCGAAGACGTTGGAGGTGAAGACGATGAAGGGATCCTTGGTCAGCCCGAAGATGGCCGGAATGGAGTCGAAGGCGAACATGACATCTGTAGTGCCGATGGCCAGGAAAACCACCAGCATGGGTGTGAAGTAGCGCTTGCCCTCGAAGGTGGTCCGCAGATGCTCACCGTCGTAATGGCTGGTGATGGGGATGACCCGGCGCAGGGTCCTGATCAGCCCGTTCTCGTGGTACTCCTCCTGTTTGCCCCGGCTGGAGACCATGTTCCAGGCGGTATAGAGCAGGAAGAGGCCGAATATGAAGAATACCCAGGTGAAGCGGGTGATCAACGCCGTCCCGGCCAGGATGAAGACGCCGCGCAGCAGCAGGGCGATGGTGATGCCGATGCTGAGCACATAGCGCTGAAGCCGCAAGGGCACAGCGAAGTTGCTCATGATGATGACGAAGACGAAGAGGTTGTCGATGCTGAGCGAATATTCGGTCAGCCAACCCGAATAGAACTCGATGGCCGGCTTGGACCCGGCCACCTTCCAGATCAGCGCACCGAAGATCAGGGCCATGACCACGAAGAAGGCAATATGCCGCACGCATTCACCGGTCGAAGGCACATGTGGCCGCCGTCCGATCACCAGAAGATCGACCACGAAGAAGACGGCCAGCACAACCAGGCTCACAACCATGAACGGCAGAGGTGTCTCGGACATATCACCAGACTTTAGCGGCAAGATATGACGTGCTGATTGCTCCGCATGTATGTCTCATCATCCTCACAGAAGGCGTCCTGCAGGTCGGGCCTGTGATGCTCTTGCCTGACATCACAGGCCCGCAATATGGCCGAGGCGCACCACCGGCCAAGGGCTCCGGCCCAAAAGCCAAACCTACTTCTTGGCCTCGGTCATCTGCCGCAGCTCCTTCTTCAGATCCTTGATTTCGTCGCGCAGACGGGCTGCAAGCTCGAACTGCAGCTGTTGCGCAGCCGTGTGCATCTGATCGCTCAGCTGACGGATCAGGTCGGCAAGATCCTGTGCCGGCAGACCGGCCTGGAGGATCTCCTGGTGCCGCTTGTCGGCCTCCTCCTTGTCGTAGAGGGGCACGCCCAGGTGGGAGTTGCCGGCCTTGTTGGCGTTGCGATAGCCGCCCGCCAGCAGGGTCTGGGTGTCCACGTCCTCCTTGGCCAGCATGTCGTTGACGTCGCTGATCTTCTTGATCAGCGGCTTGGGATCCACACCGTGTGCCTTGTTGTAGGCGATCTGCTTGGCCCGGCGACGGTTGGTCTCGCTGATGGCCTTGTCCATGGAGTCGGTGACCTCGTCCGCGTACATGATGACCTTGCCGGACACGTTCCTTGCCGCACGGCCGATGGTCTGGATCAGGGAGCGGTAGGAACGCAGGAAGCCCTCCTTGTCCGCATCCAGAATGGCCACCAGGGAGACCTCAGGCAGATCCAGCCCCTCGCGCAGGAGGTTGATTCCCACGATGACGTCAATCTTGCCCTCGCGCAGCTCCCGCAGGAGCTCCACCCGCCGCAGGGTGTCCACGTCGGAGTGCAGGTACTCCACCTTGATGTCGCGCTCCAGCAGGTAGTCGGTCAGGTCCTCGGCCATCTTCTTGGTAAGCGTGGTCACCAGAACCCGCTCATGACGATCCACCCGGGTCTTGATCTCGTCCAGGAGGTCGTCCACCTGGCCCTTGACAGGTCTTACCTCCACCTCGGGATCCAGCAGTCCGGTGGGCCGGATGACCTGTTCCACCACCCCGTCGGACAGGCCCATCTCATAGTCGCCCGGCGTTGCCGACAGGTAGACGGTCTGGCCCACCTTGTCCAGAAACTCAGGCCACTTCAGCGGACGGTTGTCCATGGCCGAGGGCAGACGGAAGCCGTGCTCGACCAGGGTCCGCTTACGGCTGGCATCCCCCTCATACATGGCACCAATCTGGGGAACGGTCACATGGGACTCGTCGATGACCAGCAGGAAGTCGTCGGGGAAGAAGTCCAGCAGGGTGTGGGGCGGCGTCCCGGGTTCGCGCCCGTCGAAGTGGCGGGAATAGTTCTCCACTCCGGAACAGGTGCCGATCTGGGTCAGCATCTCCAGGTCGTAGGTGGTGCGCATGGTCAGCCTCTGGGCCTCAAGCTCCTTGCCCTGCTTGCGCAGCTGGCCCACACGCCAGTCCAGCTCCTCCTTAATGGTCTTCAGGGCGCGCTCCATCCGCTCAGGACCGGCCACGTAGTGGGAGGCGGGGAAGATGTGCACAGAGGTCTCATGGGCGATCTCATCCCCGGTCAGCGGGTGCAGGGTGGAGATGCGGTCGATCTCATCGCCGAAGAATTCGATGCGGACGGCCAGCTCCTCATAGACGGGGATGATCTCGACCGTGTCGCCGCGCACGCGGAAGGTGCCACGGGTGAAGGCGATGTCGTTGCGCTTGTACTGCATGTCCACGAACTTGCGCAGCAGGTCGTCCCGGTTGATCCGGTCCCCCTCGTGCAGGAAGAGCATGCGTCCGGCATACTCCTCGGGCGTGCCCAGGCCGTAGATGCAGGAGACAGTGGCCACCACCACGCAGTCGCGCCTGGTCAGCAGATTGGCCGTGGCGGCGTGCCGGAGCCGCTCCACGTCGTCGTTGATGTTGGAGTCCTTCTCGATGTAGGTGTCCGTCTGGGGAATGTAGGCCTCGGGCTGGTAGTAGTCGTAGTAGGAGACGAAGTAGGAGACCGCATTGTCGGGCATGAGCTCGCGGAACTCGGCGCAGAGCTGGGCGGCCAGGGTCTTGTTGGGCTCCAGAATCAGAGTGGGCCGCTGCAGGCGCTCAATCAGCCAGGCCGTAGTCGCGGTCTTGCCGGTGCCGGTGGCGCCCATGAGCACCACGTCGTTTTCGCCATTCTCAATCCGCGTAGCCAGCTCCTCGATGGCCTCTGGCTGATCGCCGGAGGGTTTGTAGGGAGACTTGACCACGAAGGGCTTATCGGTCCGCTCAATGTTGAACCCCATGAAACTCCCTTCCAGGATGCGTCATTCGCCAAGGCCCGTCAGTCGCTGTGGGAGGAGCCCTGGGCCAAGGATTTCAGCTCTTCATATATCCTATCAACAGACTCGAACATTTGTTCGATAGGCTGGGACCCGTCCACCAATAGGTCGGCCTGAGCGCGCCGCGCACTGCTGTTGGTCTGTGAGCCGATGCGCTCAACAGCCTGACTCTGAGTCATATGCCGCTGATTCACCATGCGCGCAATCCTCACCTGGCTGGGGGCTTCCACCAGCAGAACCCTGTCAAAGTGAAAAGGTATGGCTGAGCGCACCTCGGTCAGCAGGGGCACCTCATGAACCACCACCTCGGAACCCTCCAGCCAGGGCCGCTCGGCCTTGGCGGCCAGGTCATAGACCAGCGGATGGATGAGATCGTCCAGATCCTTGCGGTCCCGGTCGGCCGTCGGCCCTCCGAAGACCCGCGCAGCCAGGGCTGACCTGTCCACTCCCCCATGGCCGTCCCCGCAGTCTGCTCCGAACCGCCCGAGGACCGCCCCTACCCCAGGTCCGCCCGGAGCGATGACCTCGTGGGAGAGCCTGTCGTAGTCGATGATTTTGGCGCCGTTCCGAGCCAGCCGAGCCGCCACCGTGCTCTTGCCGGCCGCAATCCCGCCGGTCAATCCCACACGTATCATCCACACCTCCCGTATATACCTTATGGCGGCACATATGAATGGAGGGGCCCGACCGAGGCCGGACCCCTCCATTCACTGCCTAATGCTCACTTCTTTTCCTTGAGCAGCTGCTCGCGCAGGGCGGCCAACTGGTCGTCGGAGGCCAAAGTGCCCTCGGAGCTGGACTCCGAGCTGTAGTTGGTGGTCTCCTCGGAGCTCTGACGGTGGGAGTGAGAACCGGAGGCGGGCGCCTGGGAGGACCTGCTGTCCTCGGCGGCCGAAGCCTCGGCGTTCTCCAGCTCCTTGGCCACGAAGGCCTTGTGCTGCTCCCAGAGGTCGTGGGCGGCCGCATACTGGGACTCCCACTCCTCCCGCTGCTTCTCGTAGCCGGCGATCCACTCATTGGTCTCGGGGTCGAAGCCCTCGGGGTACTTGTAGTTGCCGTCCTCGTCGTACTCGGCAGGCATGCCGTAGATGGCCGGATCGAAGTCCTCGGAGGTCGGGTCGACGGAGTCGTCGGCCTGCTTGAGGGACAGGGAGATACGGCGGCGATCCAGGTCGACGTCGATGACCTTGACGAAGATCTCCTCGCCCTGCTTGACCACGGTCTCGGGGTTCTCCACGTGGCGGTTGGCCAGCTCGGAGATGTGGACCAGGCCCTCGATGCCGTCCTCGACGGAGACGAAGACGCCGAACTGCACAATCTTGGTGACCTTGCCCTTGACGATCTGTCCGGGCACGTGGGTCCGGGCAAAGCGCTGCCAAGGATCTTCCTGGGTGGCCTTGAGAGACAGCGAAATGCGCTCGCGGTCCATATCCACATCCAGCACCTCGACGGTGACCTTGTCGCCCACCTTGACGACCTCGCTGGGGTGATCGATGTGCTTCCAGGAGAGCTCGGAGACGTGGATCAGGCCGTCCACACCGCCCAGGTCGACGAAGGCGCCGAAGTTGACGATGGAGCTGACCGTGCCCTCGCGGATCTGGCCCTTCTTGAGCTGGGCCATGAAGGTCTCGCGCACCTCGGACTGGGTCTCCTCCAGGTACTGGCGGCGGGAGAGGACCACGTTGTTGCGGTTCTTGTCCAGCTCCAGGATCTTGGCCTTGATCTTCTGTCCGATGTAGGGAGACAGGTCGCGCACGCGGCGCATCTCGACCAGGGATGCGGGCAGGAAGCCACGCAGTCCGATGTCGACGATGAGTCCGCCCTTGACGGCCTCGATGACGGTGCCCTCGACGACACCGTCAGCCTCCTTGATCTTCTCGATGTCGCCCCAGGCACGCTCGTACTGGGCACGCTTCTTGGAAAGGATCAGACGGCCTTCCTTGTCCTCCTTGGTGACGACCAGAGCCTCGATGGTGTCACCGACCTGGACTACGTCGTCGGGATCGACATCCTTCTTGATGGAAAGCTCGCGGGAGGGAATCACACCCTCGGTCTTGTAGCCGATGTCCAGCAGAACCTCGTCATGGTCGATCTTAACGACCGTCCCCTCGACCAGATCCCCATCGTCGAAGTTCTTGATGGTGGAATCGACTGCCTTGATGAAGTCTTCCTCGGATCCGATGTCATTGACCGCGACCTGGGGGACTTCCTTCTTGTTCTCTGCCATTAATTAAATTGTTTCTTGTATAGTTGGTGGATATTTTTACCGTATTGAGTTATGTGTTCCCGCCGGCAGGCGCGAACATTCCCTATGATAGGAGACACCACGGTCATTGTCGCCGGGGAGCCTCGGGCGTGTCGCAGGCAGGAATCCCTGCGGCTCGCTCAGCGGATTCGACCACATTGACCAGGAGCATGGCACGGGTCATGGGTCCCACACCGCCGGGGTTGGGCGTATAGGCGGATGCAGACAGCCTGGCGGCCGGATCTATGTCGCCCTTGATCCTCCAGCTCCCCTCCTGCTGATCACAGATCCGGGAGACGCCTACATCCACCAGGACGGCACCCTGGCGAACCTGATCCTGACCTACCAACCCTGCTCGGCCCACGGCTGCGATGATTACGTCGGCCCTGCGCAGATGGGCATCAACATTCCTGGTACGGGTATGGCAAAGCGTCACGGTGGCATCCACCCCGCGGTTGGTCAGGAGCAGACCGATGGTGCGGCCCACGGTCAGTCCTCGGCCCAGCACGCAGACATCCTTGCCGGCCAGGTCAATCCCGTAATGGTCCAGCAGGTACAGAATCCCCCGCGGTGTGCAGGGCAGGGGGGTCCGCACCCGGCCGTCGGCATGCAGAACCAGCTGGCCTAGGTTGTAAGGATGCATGCCGTCGGCGTCCTTGGCCGGATCGATGCGCTCGATGATCTCAGTGGGATCCACGCCATCCGGCAGGGGCAGCTGGACGATGTAGCCGGTACAGTCAGGATCCCGGTTGAGCTGATCCACCGCAGCCAGAATCCGCTCCTTGCCGGCATCGGCAGGCAGATCCACTCGGATGGACCGAATGCCAACCTGACGGCAGTCCCGGTGCTTGCCCTCTACATATTTGAGCGAACCAGGGTCACCCCCCACCAGAATGGTCCCCAGGCCAGGGGTGCGCCCCATGGCCGTCAGCCTGGCCACGCGAGCGCGCAGGTCCTCCTTGAGTTCCGCAGCCGCCGCTTTTCCGTCCAGTTTCACCGCAGTCAATACATCTCCATCATCCAAGCGGGCGCAAACCCTTGCCGAAGTCGTCTGAGCCAGCCTAGCGCAGATTCCTCCACCAATGGAACTGCCGTCCAAGGGCCGGTCCGGGAGGACCCGACGGATGAGGTTGCGCGCTGTCCCATCCCCAGCGATAATGAGAATCATGCTCAATAAGAGCAGGATCACTACTTTGAATCCCTGCTGGAAAGGACGCCATGGATACGGACACGGATAGGACATCCACGCAGGCCTGCATCGTCTTCGACCATGCCGCCATCCGCAGATCCGGGCGACTGATCTGGTCGGAGGGAACCTTCACCATCCCCTCGGGAACCGTGACCGCCATCGTAGGCACCAACGGCACTGGCAAGACCAGCATGATGCAGGCCGAACTGGGCCTGCTCCCCTTGGATGCCGGCAGCCTGCAGGTCCTGGGACAGCCGGCCGGCCAGGCCAACGACCGCATCGGCTACGTACCACAGAGCTACACCTCGGACATCGACTCCAACCTGACGGCTGAGCAGTCCGTCCTGCTGGGGCTGACCGGCACCCGCTTCGGCATCCACCCCGTCACCCGGCAGGACCGCGAGCGCGCCAAAAAAGCCATGCGCTTCGTCGGCGTGGAGGACAGGGCCCATCTGCGCCTCTCCCAGCTCTCCGGCGGCCTGCGCCAACGGGTGGCCATCGCCCAGGCCCTGGTCTGCGATCCCGATCTGCTCATGCTGGACGAGCCCCTGGCCAATCTGGACCTGGCCGGGCAACGCGCCACCGTCCACTTGCTGGCACAGCTCAACAGCCGACTGGGGATGACCATCCAGGTGGTGGCCCATGACCTGAACATGTTGCTGCCGGTGCTGACCGGGGCGGTCTACCTGCTGGACGGGCACCCCCACTACGCCCGCATGGACGACATGCTGGACTCCGACCTGCTCACCCACCTCTACGGCACCAAGGTGGAGGTGGTCACCACACCCCAGGGGGACATGTTCGTGGCCCCCGACATGGACGAGCCGATCGGCCCCGTCCACAATCGCTATCAACCCAGCCAGGTGGCCCGCCTGCACGGGACGGACCGGGAAAGGACCTCATGACCACACCAGTCTTCGACCCCCATTGGATGGAGATCCTCGCCGCCCCCTTCATGCGCAACGCCATGGTTGCTGGATTGTGCATCGCCGTGGCCGCCGGAGCCATGGGCTACTTCACCATCGCCAGGCACTCCACCTTCGCCGCCCATGCCCTGGCCCACATCGGCCTGCCCGGGGCCACGGGCGCCGTCCTGCTGGGGCTGCCGGTATCTGCAGGCATGGGCCTGTTCGCCCTGGGCGGGGCGCTGGTCATCGGAGCCCTGGGCAAGCGGGCATCCCAGCGGGAGATCGCCACGGGCACGGTCCTGGCCTTCGCCACCGGTCTGGGACTCTTCTTCGCCAGGATGTCCAGCTCGGCCTCCCAGCAGATGCAGGCCATCCTCTTCGGATCGATCCTGACCATCACCCGGGGCCAGGTCGTCGGCTTCATCATCTTCGATGCAATCCTGCTGATCCTGCTGGCCCTGATTTACCGGCCCCTGCTCTTCAGCTCCCTGGATGAGCAGGTGGCCCAGGCCCGCGGCGTGCCCATCGGGCTGATGAACCTGACCTTCATGGCCATCATGGCGGGGGTCATCACCATCGCCGTCCCTGCAGTGGGGACCCTGCTCATCTTCGCCCTGGTCGTCACCCCGGCGGCCACGGCCAACATCCTGGTGGCCTCTCCCCTGCGGGCCATGCTCCTGTCAGGATTGATCTGCCTGGTTTCCATCTGGGGAGGCCTGGTGATTTCGGCCATGGTGCCAGCCCCGCCAAGCTTCATCATCGTGACCCTGTCCACCCTCTTCTGGGCTCTGGCCAAGGGATGGGCGGCTCTGCGCGCCTGATGCCGGTCAGTCCACCAGGGCGGTGGCCATGACGGCGATGCCCTCATCGTGACCGGTGAAGCCCATGCCATCAGTGGTCGTGGCGGTCATCCGAACCGGCGCTCCGACGGCCTGGCTCATGGCCTGCTGGGCCAGGTGACGACGGGAGGAAATTCTGGGGCGCTGGCCCACAATGACCAGGGAGGCGTTGAGCAATCTGCGACCGTGCTCATGCAGGCGGTCCATGGTCTTCTCCAGCATGGCCGCACCGTGCATGCCCGCTCCGGGAGCCTGTGATCCCAGGCCGAACAGGGTGCCTATGTCGCCCAGGTCGGCGGCTGACAGAATAGCGTCTATCAGGGCGTGAGCGGCTGCATCGCCGTCAGAATCGCCCAGCAGGCCGGGGGTTCCGTCATTCCAGGACAGGCAGGCCAGCCAGAGGGGACGCCCACCAGTTGGGTCGAAGCGATGGGCATCAAAACCCAGTCCGACGCTTGGATCCCCCATGACCGGTCCCAGCCTCAGCGCTTGGCCTTGCCCTTGCCCTTGGCCTTGGCGGCCTCCTGGGCCACACGCGCCAGGGTCTTGGAAGCCGGCTCCTTGGGGGACTTGGTATGGTGCTTGTCATCGCCGGGCATGGGCTCCGCATAACCCAGGTTGACGTCCAGCAGACGCTGGGCCTCGTCCTCGTCCAGCTTCTCGGACAGGGCAATCTCGGATGTCAGGATCTTGCGGGCCTTGATCAGCATCCGCTTCTCGCCCGCCGACAGCCCGTGCTCGTCCACATCGCGCTGGGAGAGGTCGCGCACCACCTCGGCTATTTTGTTGACCTCGCCGGTGGCGATCTTCTCCACGTTCAGCTTGTAGCGACGGGACCAGTTCATCTCCTTCTCCTCGACCACCGGGGTGCGCAGGATTTCGAAGACCTTGGCCACCGCCTTGGCGTCGACGATGTCCCTGACGCCCACCTTGGCCGCGTTCTCGACGGGGACGTTGATGACCAGCCCGTCAGAGGAGAGCACAGACAGCTGCAGGTACTTGCGGGTGACGCCCTTGACGGTCCGTTCGGTGATGGCATCCACCCTGGCGGCCCCATGACGCGGATAGACGACCATGTCACCGACCTTGTAACCCATATGTCCTCCAGAACGAGTCGATAAAATACCATATAATAATGCCATTGCGCATGGACTTGCCGACGGGGCTCGGAGGTGACGCGATTCTCTGCGAGCACACTTCCCCTGGAGGCTCTGAAGACTATTCTGGAAGAAACGACGGTGGTGGAACAAATGCCGGCAAGGCTCCACCCCGCATGACGAGCATCGTTTTGCGGATCAGTGATCGAAGACAGAGGTAGGCATGATCAAAAACACAAGCCGCTACACTACACCCAGCACCATCCTGGTGGTTGAGGACGAACCCACCTTGGCCACCGCCATCGCCCAGCGCATCACCGCCGAAGGGTGGACGGCACGGGTGGCCTCGGACGGTGCCAGCGCCGTGCAGGCCGCATCCCAGATCAAACCCGACCTGGTCATCATGGACATCATGCTGCCCGTCATGGACGGGCTGGAGGCCACCAAGCGAATCGTGGCCGAGCGGCCGGTGCCGGTGCTGATTCTGACCGCCCGGGACGACGAAGCCGACAAGGTGACCGGTCTGGGTGCCGGGGCCGACGACTACATGACCAAGCCCTTCTCCATGCGCGAGCTGATTGCCCGCTGCAAGGCCCTTCTGCGCAGGGTGGAGCGGGCCAAGGTCATTGCCAAGAACTCCGAGAACGAGAAGGTGCTGGACTTCGGATCCCTGGTCATCGATCCGGCCCAGCGCATCGTGACCCTGCGTGGGGAGCAAATCCACCTGACCCCCACCGAATTCGACCTGCTGGCCACACTGGCCCGCCGACCCAAGTCCGTGCTCACCCGCGAGAAGCTGCTGGAGGAGGTCTGGGACTGGGTGGATGCCTCGGGCACCAGGACGGTGGACTCCCACGTCAAGGCCCTGCGCCACAAGCTGGGCTCGCAGATGATCCGCACCGTGCATGGAGTGGGATACGCCTTCGAGCCGCCCGAAGATCAGGAACAGGGCCAGGACCAGCGGTAGCGGCTGCGGATGCACGCCATGAGCAAGGACGGCGGAAGCAGGCGCAAGAGGCCCAGTCTGAGTGCGCGCGTGGACCGCGAACGGCCCATCGGATCCTTCGCCTCATTGAAGGTGGAACTGAGCGTCCTGATCATCATCTCCACAGCCATCGCCTTCGTGATGGCCTGGTTCCTGCTGAAGATGGGCTGGAGCGGCTGGATCGCCATGCCGCTGACCCTGGTGGTGGCCCTGGGAATCACCTACTTCTTCTCCCGGGGACTCACCGCTCCCCTGCGGCAGATGCGGGATGCGGCCGAGGCCATGGCCGATGGGGACTACACGGTCCGGGTCCACGCCACCACGACCAGCCATGACGAGGTAGGGCTTCTGGCCCAGTCCTTCAACGAGATGGCCGAGGAACTCCAGCACGCCGACCAGATGCGCCGGGACATGGTGGCCAATGTCAGCCACGAGCTGCGTACCCCCGTCTCGGCCCTGCAGGCCATGGTGGAGAACATGGCTGACGGGGTGACCGAGCCCACACCAGCCAACCTGGAGGGAATTCTGGAGCAGACCCACCGCCTGTCCGACCTGATTGCCTTCCTGCTGGATCTGTCGAGGATGGAGGCCGGGGCCGCCAGCCTGCAGATCGAGGACTTCGACTTCGGGGACTTCATCGACGAGACCCTGCAGCCCCTGGTCATAGCCGATGCCGGGCACGCCCACGACATCCAGGTGGATCTGGAGAAGGGCCTGAGAATGGAGGGCGACCAGGACCGGCTGCGCCAGCTCTTCACCAACGTCATCAGCAACGCCCTGAAACACTCTGCCGACGGCACCACGGTGCTGATCCAGGCCCACGAGGACCGGCAGCGGGAGACCATAGTCACCAACGTGGTCAACTTCGGCTCGCAGATACCCCCCGAGGCCCGCACCGACATCTTCCGACGCTTCGTCAAGGGCAAGGCCGGGCCGGGCACGGAGTCGGGCGGCACCGGGCTGGGGCTGTCCATCGCCCGCTGGGCGGCCCAGCTGCATGGAGGCCAGGTACAGGTGGTGGACGATCCGCGTGGAGCGGACTTCGAGATAACCCTGCCCAGATATCACCGCGATCCAGACGAGGACGAGGGGGACGGGGACCTCTCCGACGGGCCCGACGCGCCGCATTGACGGGGAGGCACACCTCGACTCATAATGAAATCGAACATTTGTTCGAATGTCATCGAGTTCGAGGTGTGCCATGGTCGCTACCATCCATGGGTCGCCGGAGGCGGCCCCTGCTTCCTCCCTGCCGGAGTGCCGGGTCGATGCCCTGAGCCTCTTCCGAGGGCACCCCAGTCCCGTCCCCCAGGCCCTGGAGGCCGTCCATGCCGGCTTCCCCTCAGTGGCCCAGGACTACTTCAGCGGCGACTTCAGCTTCGACCAGAACGTCATTGTCCATCCCGACGCCACCTTCATCATCCATGTGGCCGGCGATTCCATGACCGGCGCCGGCATCTTCGACGGGGACCTGCTGGTGGTCGACCGGTCCCTGGAACCGCGTGAGGGGGACATCGTCATCGCCATCCTGGACGACGAGCTGCTGGTCAAGCGGCTGGCCAGACGCAATGGACGGACCATGCTGCGGGCCGAAAACCCCGCCTACCCCGACTTCATGCCCCAGGAGGGCGAGGAACTGGTCATCTGGGGGGTGGTCATCGGCAACTACCACTGGCAACGGGTGGATGCCAAGGGTGAACCTCGGAGCGGCTCTCCCCTGCCTCAGGTCACCTATCCCGGCCACACCCTGCACGGACGCAGGCGTACAGGGAGCCAGGACCGGAAACCCACCTACCCTTCCACGGGGTGGGGGTCGGCATGAGTGCGCAGAGACCGGTTGATCCTGCAGCCGGAACCGCTCTGACAGGCCGGGTGGTCCTGGCTGACGCCAATTCTTTCTTTGCCTCCTGCGAGGCCGTCTTCGACCCCTCCCTGGCTGCCCGCCCGGTGGTCGTGCTGTCCAACAACGACGGCTGTGTAGTGGCCCGCAACCGCCCGGCCAAGGCCCTGGGCATCACCAACGGCACACCCTGGTTCACCATTCGTGAACGGGCCCTGCAGGACGGGGTGGTGGCCCGCAGCTCCAACTATGAGCTCTACGCCAGCCTCTCCCGACGCATGATGGCCATCATGGCCCATTTCCTGCCCAACCAGGAGGTCTACTCCATCGACGAGTGCTTCATGGACAGCATCTGGAACGACAAGCGCACTGTCGAGATCTGCCGGGAACTACGCGCCGCGGTCCTGCGGTCCACCGGCATACCCGTCAGCGTGGGGGTGGCGCCTACCAAGACCCTGGCCAAGGTGGCCAACCACTGGGCCAAGGACCATCCCTCGACCGAGGGGATCACCCTTTGGAGCCAGGTGGAGGCCCAGTATGGCGACCAGGCTCTGGCGTCAGTGCCCGTCGACCAGGTCTGGGGGGTGGGCCGACGACTGACCGGCAGACTCATGGGCATGGGCATCACCACCGCCCTGGACCTGCGCGATGCCGATCCCTCCCTGATTCGGCACCGATTCTCCGTCATGCTGCAGCGCACCGTTCTGGAATTGAGGGGACGGCCCTGCATCGAGCCCGAGGGAGATGCCGCCAGGGGCGTGCGCACCAATCAGATTCTGTGCTCGCGCATGTTCTCCCACCCCATCGAGGGCTACCCCACTCTGGCCCAGGCGTTGAGCATATACGCCCAGAAGGCCTGCCGCCGTCTACGTCGGCAGCATGGCCTGTGCGGAAAAGTGCAGGTCTTCTGTTCCACCAGCCCTTATGCGCCCCAGCAGTTCTGCGCAGCCAGCCGGACCGTCCTCCTGGAGGATCCCAGCGACGATCCGCTGGTCATCGCCGGCGCAGCCAGCCGGGCGCTCAAGGGCCGGGTGGATCCACACGCCCGCTGGATCCGGGCCGGGGTGGTTCTGCTGGACCTGACCGATGCCGACCACTTCCACACCCTGGAAGGCCTGGACGCAGCCCGGGACACCCATGGCCTGGGGGACGTCCTGGAGGACGCCACCCGTCGTTTCGGCCCCTTCCGTGTGGGCGTAGGCTACGGAGGCATCCGCGGCAAGGGCCGGGGCGATGAGGACACAGGGGCCGATTGGGCCATGAACCGGGGCATGCTCTCCCCTCGGGCCACCACCCGTTGGGACGAGATGGCCGTGGCCCAGGCCCGTTAGAGATCCTCCTGGCCTGGAGGAACGGCCGCCAGAGCCAAGGCAGCCAGCGGTAGGGCGCCTACAGCCTCCAGAGCACGAGCGCACTGGCGGATGGTGGATCCCGTGGTGATGATGTCGTCCACCACCAGGACGGGATGGCAGGCCAGCCGTGAGGGATTCGCAACCGCGATCCGGCCTGCCAACCGACGAGAACGGTCCCGGCGACCGCCCGCCTGGACGGACTTGGTTCTTACGGAGTTCATGGTCAGAGCCGATTCCACCCGGGCATCCAGACCATGCCACTTCAATGCCTGGACCAGGGACAGAAGGATCGGCTTCAGATGAACCCTCCCCCGCTTTCGCAGGGAGGCGGCCGAGGAGGGGGCGGGAACCACCAGAATCGCTTTCGCAGGCTTGGACCGGAGCAGAGGATCGATCAGCCTGGACAAGGCCGGAGCCAGATCGGCCATGACCTGGCCCAGGGGTGCGTCCAAGGGCCGGTTGTCATGATCCTTCCAGGCCAGAATGATCCGCCGGACAGGTCCGCGATATGGAGCGCAGGCCAGGGCCAGGCCTACGGCATAGGCGGGCGCAGGTACCGTCAGGGGTCGGAAGAGCAGGGATCTGCAACTGGGGCAGAGCAAGAAATCAGGACGTTCACAGCCGGCGCAGGCTCGAGGAGCCAGCAGGTCCAGGGCCGAACTGGCCAAGACTGATGCGACGGCACAGGCGGCCCGTCGGAGCCGGCAGGATACCAATGGAAGATTGCGCATACCGCCCAGCCAACCCTCAACCATAGAGGACAGGCAAGCAGGAAAGGGCCATGTGCATGAACAGGCCGTCTGTTCGCAGATTCAGGCCAGGTCAGCCTCCATAGCACGGATCAGGTCCAATGCATCGGCCGGATTGTGCACACGCAGAGCCATGGCCCCGGCCAGCGCCGCTGGATAATCGTTGCCATCCGGATCCATCCGGTCACCAACGAAGGCGATCTGGCCGACATCCACGCCCAGTATCTTGGCCAGGGAGGTCATGGCGTAGGCCTTGTCGATGCCCTTGGCTGAGATGTCCACGCTGGTGGAGCCGCCGGACCGCACCTGCAGGTGGGGCAGGTCGGCGGCCACGGCCCTGGCCAGGGCATCCTTGCGGCTGTTGTCCGGATCCCAGGCCTCCTTGGCGTCGACAGGAGCCTGCTGACCCAGGGCGGAGAAGGTTATCTGGCTGCCGCGATCCTCGAGGCGAGGACCCCAGACCTGCTCCTCCCAGTCGCCCAGCTGCTTGGCCCTGCACTCCAGGCTGGCCTCGGCGGCCTGCCGGTCCTGGGCGCTCAGGTCGTGGGCGTAGACGCATTCCCAGCTTCCGTCCTGCCAGCGGTAGTAACGGGTGCCACTGGTGGGCATCAGATGCAGCTGGTCGAAACGGGTGTCGTCGGGCAGGGCATCCAGCACCTGGTCGCGGAACTGGCTGAACCGTCCGCCCGAGACGATGGCCACGGGTCGAAGCCGGGTCAGGGCGGCGAAATGGACAGCCATGGTCTGGTCCATACGGGTCTTGGACAGCGCCAGGGTATTGTCCAGATCGAAGGCCAGCACCCGTGCACCTGCGCAGATGGACCTTATGTCTTGGCTGCCCCACCAGGCCACGTTCACCGCACCGTCCTCCGCCATGATTGCTCCCATCCGCTTGTCGATCATCGCTCCATGCTACAAGACACCCTGAATCGACAATGCCTTCGAGATGGGGGCTATGGTGAGTGTCATGATCAACGATCAGCCGCCTTGGGCCCGCACTGTTTATCGGGACAGCCATGGCCGGGGGATTCGTCGGCCCACCTTCGGCACCCGTCTGCCCCGCTATCGCACCAGGTGCGGGATCTTCGACGATCTGACCGCAGCACAAATCCGGCGGCTGGGCGCGGGCTGGCCCCAGCTGGTCAAGCCCGTCCAATTCGCCGTCGAGGATGTGCCGCCCTCCGATCCAACCCCCTGGGAGGACCGGTCGGACCTCTTCTCACGTAGCTTCCCGGCGAGCCGTGGCATCCCCGCCAGAATCGTCCTCTACCGGCTGCCCATCCAGAGCAAGACCCGAGACCGCACGGAGCTGGAGCTGATCATCCGCGACGAGCTGGTCCTGCAACTGGCAGACCTTTACGGGCGCGACCCCGAGGAAATCGACCCCATGTGGGGACGCTGAGGGCCGAATCTCAGGGCAGGACGGTGGAGTCCGGGCCGGAACGGATCACGGTGGTGGCAGGCATAAGCCCGTCAGGGGCCATGACCGCCAAACCGGCCAGGCCAGCCTGGTTGACCGCGTCCACGCCCAGCCGTGCGTTCCAGATTAGCCGGGAGGAGCCATGCCCGGAGTTCTCGTTCAGCCGCACGGCGGCCACCTGGTCGCCCAAATCGTGGGTTGAAAGCCCATGCGCGCAACCTGCTTCTATAGTCAGCGAGCGCTCCCCCAACTTGTTGCCTTTTTCGTCGAATCCAACCAGTTCGGCCTTGACCGGATCGGTCGATGGATTGACCAGGGTCAGGACGGCCTGAGCGGGCCGGGATATGGTCAGGGCCGAGGAGGAGGCGGCAGTCCCCGCAGGAATCAGAGCCAGGTCGGACTGGGACTGGTCCTGACTGCCCTGGCTGGTCACCTGCAGGACTGCGTGGACGGGCCGGTCGGCATGCACCTGCAGAGCCAGCTTGTCATCGGGCACGCCGCCCAGATCCACTGCCGTTGCCTGAGAACCCTGCAAATCCAACCGCCGCAAGGATTGCTGGCCGCCCTCATCCATCCAGGACAGGTCCACAGCAGTGGCCTGGGAACCCTGCAGAAGAAGTGTGGCATGGTCTGCCCCGCGCAGGCCGGGAATGACCAGATCACGGCCGGGAGCCACCAGGGCAGTCGCCTGATCCGATCCGCGTGGCTCAAGTCCGTCCATGACATTGATGGAGACCGACATGGCCACCGGAGCCTGGGAGCTGCGAGCCTGGACATAGATGGCCTGCTGTCCAGGAGCCGCCGCAGACAGGTCGTATGAGGCGTGGCCGCCGGGAGCCACGGTCATGGTCTTCCCGGTCTCCAGGGACAGGTGTCCTGAGGAGTGCGACCCCTGGACCTCAAGACTGATCACCGTGGCCTTGGATGACGGATTGTAGACCATCAGCCGCTGGGTGGTCCCTCTGCTGGTGGCGGGCAGCAGGAAGTCCCCGTCCATGACGGCCCGGGGACAGGCCAGCGCCTGGATTCCTCTAAGATCGCCCTTGGTGGCCCAGGAGACCATGCCGGCGGCAGCCCCCGTGCCCGGTTGAGACTTGAGCATCCGGGAATCGAAGGCAGTGGCCGAAGAGCCGGGGTCGAGCGAAGCGGCCATGACCTTCTGCCCATCCAAGAGATCGGGATCGGTCACCGGGGTGCGTTGCCCACCCCCCATTGGGGTCAGGCTGGAACTGCCGATGGATCCGAAGGCGGCGGCGGTGACACGGGAGCTCAGATCGCCCTCCGATGCCTTGAACTGGTCATCGCCGACCTTGTCCTCGTCCGCCACCGCCATTCGAGCCGGACAGTATGCCGCTACCTCTCGCTGGCTGACCCGACTGGAAACGACCGTCGATCCTCGGGCGCCATCAGCCAGTGAGGCAGGAGGCGCCCAGATCAGAAGAGCGGCAATCAGGACCGCCACCAGGGGCGCCGTGACCAGAGCAGCCACCGAGGATCCCTTGCTTCGTACACTCATAGCTGCTCCCCTCCAAAGTAGCCTGGACGCGGCAGAGCCACCAGACAGTATCCCAGCAGGACCAGGGCCAGGGTCCACAGCCAGACCCTCCTCCAGGTGCTGGCCTCTGCTTTCGTGACCCCAGTCATGTCAACACCCACATTCTTGCCGGACTGCGAGCTCAGGCGGAAATAGGTTCCCTGGGCGTTGGCTACCACCTGCTGGGCGCCATCGCTGGCGGTGATGTTGGACACCAGGTCATCGTTGGGCGTGGACCCCAAGCCCACAGCATCGGAACGGTCGACGGGCACATAGATTCCGCCAAAGCCCAGGTCGGCCACAGCGGCTACGGCCTTGGAGTCGGCATTGGCCATCAGGGCAGCCGCCGAATGCGAGAGGACATCCTCGCCGGCCAACCGAGTGCCATTCACCCTCTGGACATGCAGGGCGGGCGAGGCATCGATCAGCTCTCCTCGTATGGTGTGCAGACCGGTGTAGGCTACGCGGCCATGGGAGGGCGAAGTCAGCACCAGCACCCGGTGGGACGGATCCTTGTCCAGGTAGTCTTCCGCCACTGCCGGAAGTTGCCGGCCGTCCGCGGACAGGGGCCCACCGACAGGCGCCACCAGACCGGCCACCGCCACTGCAAGAGTGACCAGGGCCAGGACCAGGCCCAGCAAGAGTCTCAAAACCCGTCCGCCACCATCAATCGCAACAGCGGATGTTGAGGAGGACTGCGCAGGAGGCAGAGGCGGACGATCAGCATCGCTGTCAGGGGCCTGGTCATGCCCGGGAGCAAGGGGCGAGAAGGGACGAACAGCCCTGCCAGCCAGAAGGCCCAAGCAAGCCAGCAGCCCCATGAAGGCCATCATCATGCCGGGCAGGACCGAACCGGCCACTGGGCCAGCCTGGTCCAGACCAGTGCAGACCGCCTGCGAAATCAGCGCCAGGACCAGGCCCAACAGGACCGTAATCCAAAGTATCCTGGCCGCCTTGAGCGCCCGAGGCACAACCAGAGCAACAAAGGCCAGCAGAGCCACCGCCAGTAGACAGCAGGCCAATGTGGTCGGGCGCCAGAGTTCAGGTCGCCACCTGATGGGCCCCGGGACCGAAGCATCCAAGCCCAGCAGGCGGGCCAACAGTTCCCCCAGGCTCCCGGTTCGAGGCTGGCCGGTTAGGTCCCCCGTGGGAATCATCAGGTCTGCGAAAAGCTGCCTCCAAAGCCCCTCCTTGGCATGATGCAGGGAGTTGACCAGGGTGGGCGCCAGTGCCAGCAGCGAAGGCAGGGGCATCAGCAGCAGCATGATCCGATGAGAGGGCACCAGGCAGATTGCCATGATAAAGAGCGGAATCATGGCCAGTATGAGCTGAGGTTCGGCTGCCAGGACCGGCAGGAAGCAGATGGAAGCAAGAGCCGCCTGCTGCACCGAAGCCTTGGGGTGCACGGGGGCCTCGGTCTGATACAACCCCACAGCCTTGAAAACGAAGGCAAAGGCGGCAGGCATAAAGGCCATGACTGTCAGCATGGGCAACTGCAGACCATCCACGATGCCCAGGGCGAATGCCAGAAAGGCCCAGGTCAACCCCAGCAGGACACGGATGGGATTGGATCTGGTGACCACGCCGGTCAGGGCCCAAAAGGACAAAGCGGCCAATCCTGTCTCCGCCAGGAGCATCAAGGCCATGGCCTGGGCCACATGACCGCCAGTCAGCAGGGCGAAAGGCAGGAGCACAAGGAGGAAGGGAGCAGGAACTGCGGGCTGTCCCACGCCCCCGGCCCAGGACCAGGAGGTGGTGGCCGCCGCCAGAAGACGGGACCAGTCGGCCCCTGACGAGGGCAGGGAGGGCGCATGGATGGCCCCTCCCGAGAAGACGGCGCGACAGATGGGCCAGTGGGTGGCCACCAGGGCCACCAAGACTGCTATGGTCATCCCTGACGCCCAGGCCAGGCGGCGCAGGAACTGCTGGCGCAAATGAGCCAGGGCCAGGTGGCTGAGCATAGGGTGTTCCTGCTGGTCGTGGAAAGCATGCCTGCGCTGCCGCCACTGCCGTATCTGCTGGCTGTTGGCCTGAAGAATGTCCAAGCGACGGGGACCGCCATGGCAGGCGGAAGTCAGACGGCGACGCATGGTCAGCAAGGCTGCAGGACGAGCCAGAATCCGCCAGGGCGCACACAGGCGGCAGAGGGCCCTATAAGGCCGTTTGCCGATGAGATCAATGGCCATGAACCACAAAGCCGCCAGAACCCGCCAGAGCCAAATCAACGGCCACCATGGCAGGGCAAAATCAGTCATCAGGTAGCGTTCCCGAGCCAGTATCGGACCCATGGAGGCATCCAAGGGATGGTCAGGCTGCACCGGCCGTCCATTCCGGTCACGCAATCCGCTCATCCGGGCGCTGGCATGGGCCATCCGGGCGTTGGGCACCACCACCACCCGTCCCCCCGACAGGCAGATGCGACGACAGAGGTCGTCGGCTTGGCCGAAAGTGCCAGCCCAGCCGCCTGGACCACCCAGATTCCTCATTGTCTGCATGGGCACCAGAGCGCCAGCCAGGCTCACTGCGAAGACATCCTGGCGCGCGTCATACTGCTCCTGGTCGGGCTCGCTTTCCACTACAAGGCTCACCGTTCGGTGATGGTAGGCATACCGACCCACGTCCCGCAGTCCCACGCCCTGCCAGTCATACTGCTTGGCGCCCAGCAGGGAGGCGGTGGGATTGCTGTGCCAGGTGTCCACCAACTTGTCCAGGCAATGATTATCCAATGGACGGCAGTCGTCGTGCAGAAGCCAAAGTGCGCGGATCCGACCGGGCAGACGGGCATAGCCAAGCGCCTTGTCCACGGCATCGCCGAAGGAGGAGGCGCCCCGGGCGCGAACCACCTGCACCTCCACCCGCGCTGGCCCGTCCACCGGAAACTGCGCATAGAGAGGCTCCACAGTGGTACCCGAGCAATCCGCGATGACCAGGACCCTGGGCAGGAGGCTCTGTCGCAGGAGGGCACGCAGGGTGTCAGACAGGTAGGTCAGGTCATGCTCGACCGTGATCACCGCCGCAACCGCATCCTCCACATGTGGGCTGGCGGCAGGCGAACATTCTTTTATGCCTGCAGAGAGGACCTGCCGGACATCCTGGGCTTGAGGCGCGACGAAACTCATGCGTTCCAGTCTACGCAATCCAGGTCACCGGATGCCCCGCTCGGGCACCTGCGGCGATTCAGGCCTGACGCTGCGCGCGCATCCGCTTCTTGTAACGGCGGCGCTCCCGTTCACTCATCCCACCCCAGATGCCAAAGCGCTCGTCGTGTTCGACTGCCCAGTCCAGGCACTCCTTTCGGACGGTGCAGTCGGCGCAGACCCGTTTGGCCTCCTGAGTGGAGCCTCCCTTGCCCGGGAAGAATGCCTCCGGGTCGGTCTGTGCACAGAGCGCCTCGCTTCGCCAGGATGGTCCGATGTTGACTTCGAACCATTGCATCAGCGGCGTCAGCCTATTTTTAGTTGTACTGCTGTATCGAGTGTCTATAAAACCACTCATAGCGACCCCCCAGTCCCTAGTGTGTTTACACACTTTTATTACAGCCGCTACGGAGGTCTTCTGTCAACCCCTAAATGACTGCAAGCGCAACTGGGCAACACGTGGAGGCGGCCGTATCGCCCGAAGAGGAGCTGCGGATGGGGGTCAGACTATACTATGACTGGTTTAAGCACGCGTTACCGCCATCCCGGTCCTTTCAGCCGGAATGACCCCTACAGCGACAGCCGATGAGGAAGGCATAACCATTGACGTCCCCAACCAGAAAGATGGGTCTGCCCAACATCAAGGCGGGCAGGAACGGCAAGCCCCAGCACAGCGATGGGTTCCGCAGCAGCCACTCCCTGCGCACGGGCATATGTCTGGCCCTCACCTTCGTTCTTTGCTTCCTGGCCTCTACGGTGGCGGCCTTCTGGACCGACATCAACGGTCACATGCACGTGCTCGAGCCCATCAGCCTGACCCAAGGCCATGGGACCCCTGAAGACATCTACAAGGGCAAAACCTTGAACGTCCTGGTACTGGGCCAGGACACCCGCGAGGGCAAGGGCAATTCGGTCCTGGGCGGCGGCGGGGATGACCTGGAGGAGAACCACCAGTCCGACACGGCCATGGTGGTCCAGATCGCAGCCGACCGCTCATATGTGAACGTGGTCTCCATTCCCAGGGACTCCATCGTGAACGCACCGGCATGCGTCACCAGCAAGGGCGAGACCATTCCGGCCCGCCACCAGGTCATGTTCAACTCCATCTTCGCTGACGGCTACAACCAGGGCGGCGATGTGAATTCGGCCGCCAGCTGCTCCCTGGCCGCGGTCCAATCCCTGACCGGCCTGGACATCCAGCAGTTCGTGGTGGCCGACTTCAATGGATTCAAATCCATCATCGACGCCCTGGGCGGAGTGGACATATGCATCCCCACGGATACCAAGGACACCTACACCGGCATTGACCTGAAGCAGGGCCTGCACCATCTTGACGGAACCCAGGCCACCGAGTACGCCCGTATGCGCCACGGAACCGGCGCCGACGGATCAGACATCATGCGCACCACCCGTCAGCAGTACCTGGTCAAGAGCCTGGTCAACGAGGCCAAGACCGTCGATATTTATTCAGACCTGCCCAAGGCCTACCGTCTGACCACCACCTCCCTGTCAACCCTGCAGCTGAGCGAGGGCCTGGGCAGCTTCCAGACCCTGCTGGGCCTGGGCAACTCGCTCAAGCATATCGACACTGCGCATATCTACGCCAGGACCATACCTGTCGAGGAATGGTCCCAGGACAGATACCGGGTGGTGTGGACTGACGAGGCCGACACCATCTGGCGGCTGCTCCGGGAGGGGAAGCCCTTGACCCAGGCCAATGAGGCTGCAGAGTCGGCATCCTCATCGGACAAGCAGGCCGGCAATAATCATGATGCCCGGAGCGACAAAACCTCACAGGGTTCCACCCGGACGAGAGGCAACGGCTCTGACACAGTGGACGGCACCCAATCCCCATCTGCGTCAGCCACCGCTCTGCCCAAGCCCGATCCCCGTACCGGACTGATCACCATGCCTGACAAGACCCTGATTGATCCGGACACGGGCGGAATCGTGGATCCGGACGATGGAGCCATCAGGGACGCGAACACCGGACAGTACATCGGCATGGCGGACCGCTACCTGTTCGCTACAGTCTGTGCCGTTCCGGCGCAGAGATAGCCGATTAAGCCCCCTGGAGTCATTCAGGCATGCTATTGCTTACCTAGTCGGCCAAAGGAAGGTTAAGGGTATGCGGACTGGATCAGACCAGGGAGGACAAGGACAGGAGCCTCCTAGCTTCATGCCCGCCGGACATCACCGTCCGGCGGCCGACCCCAGAGGTCCAGGTAGCGAGGCCAGACATGGCCATAGCCAGATTCCTCCCAGCTTCTCCCCCTCCTCCGGGACTGGGCATCAGCCGGCGCAGACCAGCAAAGCCCGGAAGGCCAGACGCACCAGCGGCTCCTCCAAGACCACACCCAAGCCAACGACCATGGCTGCACCTGTCGGAAACGACTGGAGTAGCAGAAGCGGCCGGAACATGCGCAACGGCACTGCCCTCGTCCGCAGACACCCCGTGCGCAGGTTCATAACCATTTCGCTGTTGGTCCTGCTGCTGGCACTGGTCGTGCTGGCGGGTGGAGGATGGTTCTGGATCAATGGCAAACTCACCCGCGACAAAATGCTGACCGATGCCTCTGACTCAGTAGCCGACACCTGGCTCCTGCTGGGGTCGGACCAGCGCGACGGTTCTCCGGGAGCCGGACAGGATGACAGCATCACCGGCTTCCGCACCGATACCATCCTGGTGCTGACCAGGCCACGCCACGGAGCCGCATCCTTGATTTCAATCCCCCGGGACTCCTTGGTCAAGCAGGACGGGGATTACATGAAAATCAACGCAGTGGCCTACACATCGGGCTACCGGGCCCTGACGGGTCAGATCGAGGACATCACCGGCCATAAGGTCAATCACGTGGCCCTGATTCGCTTCGGAGGCCTCAGTAAGGTGGTCGACGCTCTGGGCGGCGTCAGGCTTTGCTACGACGCAGACGTCAACGACCCCAAATCAGGCATGGTCTGGTCCAGTGGCTGCCATCAGGCTGACGGCAGTATGGCCCTGGCCTTCACCCGCATGCGCTACTCGGATCCCAAGGGGGATTTCGGGCGTGCCGAACGCCAGCGCCAGGCCATTTCGGCCATCGCCGCCAAGGCACTCAAGCCTTCGGTTATTCTCAATCCGGCTACGGCCGGCAAGGTCCTTTCGGCGGGGCTGGATGCCTTGGTGGTGGATGAGCGAACCAACCCCATAGATCTTGTGCGCATGGTCCTGGCCTTCCGTAGTGCCAGCGGCAGCAAGGGCGTCACCGGAAGCGTCTACTGGACAGATCCCGACTACTATCCGGGCGGGGGTATAGGCTCCACCGTTCTGCTGGATCAAGCCCAGAACACCGATCTATTCAACCAACTGGCCCAGGGTAGCCATGCCCCAGGAACCGTCGGTGGCATGTAGCATCCACCACCAATCCCAGCCACATTCCACATTCGACCACATGCCAGGTTTACCCCGGTGCTCCCCAGTCAGACCCTTCATGCTGAAGACATGATAAAGGCCTATTCATCAGCACATGCATTTCCGTTGTCTACCGCCGGGCCGAGAGTCGCGGACAAGGCTGCTGATGGCGATTGGCACCCTGCTGGCATCAAAGAGCGAAAATCCAAACGGGGAAGGGCCCAGGTCATTCTGACCTTGGTTGCCCAAACGGCTCCAGCACTGGCCCAGGCGGGCATGATCTGGTACGTGGTCGGCCAGGGCCGCTGGATGTTGCTTCTCCTCTTGCTACCCAGCCTGACAGGTACCCTGGCCATGGTGCTTTTGAGCCTGTTGCGAACGCATCGTCAGCCATCGCAATCTCTCCCCGCCCAGGCACAATTGGAATACGGCATAGCATCGAATCGTGCATCCCCATCGACAAGCACGGAGGACCAGACACAACGGAATCTGACTGAGCTGGCCTCCTACCCAGGCCCTCGGCTTGAATCCCGACTGTTGGGATCGGGGGCTTCGGGGGCACACGGCCTGCTCTGGCAGGGCATCGTCCATACCTGGCTTGCCACATCAGGGAAGACGGCACCGGCAGTCATCGGTGTCCGTCCTGATCACAGTCCGCTGGTCATCGATCTGCCGCGCGACGGACCCCACGCTCTGGTTGCAGGCACCACCGGATCAGGCAAGTCGGTCTTCCTGCAGACCTGGTGTCTGGCCCTGGCCGCCAGTCAGCCTCCGGACAGGCTCAATCTGGTCCTACTGGACTTCAAGGGCGGTGCCGGATTCGGCCTGTTGGCCCGTCTGCCGCACACTGTGGGCTGCGTGACCAATCTGGACCTGGATTTGGCCGTACGGGCCCTGAACGGCCTTCAGAGGGAGCTGGAACGCCGCCAGCGCCTGGTTGCCAGAGCAGGGGTGGAAGACACTGCCCTGATGACCGACCCACCGGCGCGACTGGTGGTGGTCATCGACGAGTTCCAGACCCTGCGCCAACTCCTGCCTGACTATCTTGACAGGCTGACTTCGTTGGCCTCCCAGGGCAGGTCCCTGGGCATGAATCTGGTGGCCTGCACCCAGCAGACCATGGGGCAGGTCAACGCTCAAATGCGGGCCAATATGAACCTGGGAATCTGTCTGCGAGTACGGGATCCCCTGCAATCCAAGGAGTTGCTGGGCTCCTCCTGCGCTACAGCGATTGACCCTTCCTGCCCTGGTCTGGGCTTTCTGGAGCATGGCTTAGGCCCGCAAGCCTTCCGCACCTGCCCAGCGGCTGACCCGCAGGCCCTGGTTGGCCAGATCATCAAGGCCAGTCGCTTCTGCGACAACCGACCGCCGGCGCCACTTTTCTCCTCTCCCTTGCCAGAACATGATCCGGCCTGCGGAAAGATCCTCTGGCAGTCGGGACGGCCTCTGATACCCCTGGGACACATGGATGACGGTGTTCTGCTCCATCTCTACCGCCTGCCGCTCAAAGGCCATACGGCCCTGATCGGACCGCCAGGGCGAGGCAAGAGCACCCTGCTGGCCCTTCTGACTCGTTCCCTGCTCACCCTGCTGAAGCCGGGAGCCCGACCAAAACCAAACTTCGATCTGCGCATCACACGTCGAGGCGCCCACAGCTACAGCAGCCGGGACTTCCCGGGTCCGGTGCCGGCACCTCCTCATGGCCGGCAGGGTGACGGCCGTGGGCTGGTTTGGATTCTTGACGATGCCCAGGATCTGCTGGATCCGCTCTGCCAGGATCCTCTGGCCTCGCTTTTGCGTGAGGCTCTGGGACAAGGGGGCACCACGGTGGTTCTGGCCGTGGATACGGCCAGCGCCCTACGCAGACCTGAGCGTTTCAGCCGTCGTCTGGTGTTCCCCTGTGGCGAACGCGGAGCCGACCTGGCGGCTGGCATCCCCGCCGATCAGCTGGCCACCCTGTCCACTCGGGCCAGTGCCATTCCTGGACGGTGTCTGGTTCTGGAGGGAGGTCTCGCCATTCCGCTACAGGTGTTCTCTTTAGCCGTAAAACAAATGAACCCTTGAAAAATGTCACTCATCGTGCTTATCTTGCATAGGGTAGTGATAAAGCATCGATAAAAACTTCTTGGAGGCTTAGGTAGATGAGTAATGCGTTTGATTGGCGCGCCAAGGCTGCTTGCCGTGACAAGGACCCTGAGCTGTTCTTCCCCGTCGGCAACACCGGTGCAGCCTATCAGCAGATCGAGGAGGCCAAGGCTGTTTGCAGGACCTGCAAGGTCATTGACGCCTGTCTGAAGTGCGCACTGGACACCAATCAGGATTACGGTGTCTGGGGCGGGCTGAGCGAGGACGAACGCAGGGCTCTGAAGCGCCGGGCCATGCGCGCGCGCAGGTCCCAGGCCATGCAGATGCAGTCCTGAATCCTTCTCGATTGCGCCAAACAGCAGAGGGGCGATGGCTTGATGCCACCGCCCCTTTCTTTTCCTGAAATGCAACCTTCGGTTACAGTCTTCCTGACTACAAGGCGCCCCGTTTGAAAGTGCCCTGCATCACACGTCCTGGGCCACGCGCAGCTTGATGTTGATGACCACCCGGGTGCCACCATCCCGGCGGGGTTCCCACTTGACCGTGCCCCCGAAGTCGTTGGTGACGAAGGTGTTGATGATCTGCGTGCCCAGCCCGGACCCGGTGGAACGAGCCTGACCCTGATCCGATTCGGTGCTGTAGCCGTTGCCGTCATCCTCGACCACCACGTTGAGGTTGTTGCCGCCCCGGCCCACCGATATGGTGATATGCCCCTCGTCACGGCCCTCAAAGCCGTGCTCGACCGCGTTGTTGACCAGCTCGGTCAGCACCAGGGACAAGGGAGTGGCATCCTGGGCGGGCATCATCCCGAACTTGCCCACGTAGGAGATGGTGATGTGCTGGTCGCTGGTGGTGGCCAGGTCCACGCTCATCTTCAGTAGGTTGGCGATCACCTTGTCGAAGTCCACAATCTCGTCGGCGGTCTGGCTGAGGCCCTCATGAACCACGGCGATGGTCTGGACGCGGCGCTGGGCCTCCTCCAGCTCCTTGCGGACTTCGTCGGACTTGGTGCGCCGGGCCTGCAACCTCAGCAGGGCCGACACGGCCTGAAGGTTGTTCTTGACGCGGTGGTGAATCTCGGAGATGGTGGCGTCCTTGGTCTGCAGCTCCTTCTCCCTACGGCGCAGCTCGGTCACGTCCCGGCAGAGCACAATGGCGCCGGTCCTGCCCTGCTTGCCATACAGGGGCAAGGAGCGCATGGAGACGGCCGACCCGTTGGCGTCCAGCTCCGAGTCCACGGCCGCCTTGCCCGACAGGACCAGTGGCAGGGAGTCGGGCACCGGATCGTTCTCCTTGAGCAGGGAGGTGCCGATCTCGCTCAGGTACTGACCAATCATGGTCTCCACCGAGCCCAGCCTGCGGAAGCAACTGATGGCATTTGGCGAGGCGTAGCGCACCACGCCGCTTGCCGTCAACACAAAGAAGCCGTCGGCCACCCTGGCGTTGTGCCGCTGGTTGAGCACCGAATCCGCGTAGGGGAACTCGCCGCGGGTGATCATCTCGAAGAGCTCCTTGCCCGCATTGATGCTCTCGCTCTCATAGCGGCCATTGGATTCACGGGTGGCCATGTTGGTCTCGCGGACCACCAGGCCCAGGGTTTTGCCCTGGTGTCGGATAGGGGCGTAGACGTCGCAGACCGTGGCGCGGCCGATGGTGCGCAGCTTGTTGGACCGCAGCACCCCCTTGGACCGCATGGCCGCATCCAGCTCCTCACGTCGGTCCGCCGGGAAGTGCTCCCCCACCACATCCTCGGTGCGCAGGGACATGACCGTGGAGGGTCGGCACTGCTCGGCCACGGTGAACTCCCCCTCGCCGGTACGCAGCAGGAGCAGCAGGTCCGCAAAGCTCAGATCGGCGATGACCTGCCAGTCGGCCACCAGGTGGTGGAGCCACTCACGGTCCTCCTCATTGCAGTCGTCGCAGGATGCCAGAATCTCGGAAAAATCAGCCATGCCCTCCATCATACAAAGGGCCCTGGGAAGCAGACAGGCTGGTCATGCCAAGGGCGATGATGACATGCGCGTCCGATACACAGGTCTGGGGTAGGGTGGTTCACGGATGTTTCACCCCTGCGATCCGACCCGACAGGCCGGAACCAGTCAAGGGGCCAAGGGAGGGCCATGGCAACCAGGACCAGCGAGGACGGCAGACCGTCCGAGGATCAGGAGGTCGATCCCGATCTCGAGCGCCGTCGCCAGCAGCGCCGCCAGGAGCTGACCTACCTGCGCCGGGATGCAGAGGTGGCCCACGAGGCCCATCTGCAGGCCCGGGCCGATGCGGTGCGCGCCAAGGCCAAGGCCAAGGCTGCACGGATCCTGGCCAAGGCTGAGATCAAGGCCTCACGAATCGAGGGAATCCCCGACATGGAGATCGAACGCAAGGTCCGTCTGGATGTGCACGGCCGTCCCAAGCCCCTCTTGCGCGGCTGGATCCACGCCGTGGCCGCCCCACTGGCCCTGGCCGCCGGCATCGTGCTGATCTGCCTGGCCCACGGCACCGGCCTCAAGCTGGCCTGTGCGGTCTTCATGGTCGCCTCACTGGCGCTCTTCGGCAACTCGGCCCTCTACCACCTGGGCGACTGGACCCCGGGTACCACGGACGTGCTGCGCCGCCTGGACCACGTCAACATCTTCCTGCTCATCGCCGGCACCTACACGCCGATCTCCTTCGCACTGGACCCCTTCTGGCGGCGGATCATCATCCTGGGCATGTGGGGGGCCAGCCTGGTGGCCATGATCGTCCACGTCTTCTGGATCGAGGCTCCCCGCTGGCTCTACACCCTGGTCTACGTGGTCTTCGGAGTCTCGGGTGTAGGTTTCCTGAAGCTCTTCTGGGACTCCCCCATGGCCGGTCCGCCCGTGGTATGGCTGATCGTAGCCGGCGGCCTGGCCTACATCCTGGGGGCTGTGGTCTACGGGCTGCGCCGACCGGACCCCTGGCCTCGGGTCTTCGGCTTCCACGAGCTCTTCCACTGCGGGACGGTTATCGGCTACGCCTGCCACATCGTGGCCATCTACCTGGTGGTCTGCAACCTACGCTGAGAGCAACTCTCCAGTTGAACCGCCTTTTCAACAAGGACAATGGACCAGGATCAAGAATCAACCAGTCACCCACAGACGAAGCCGCCCTCCGTCGACGATGGCGGGGAGCGGCTTCATTCAGGTCGGGTCGGGACAGTAAGGGGTGGTCCCGCTACTTGAGGGGCCTGGCATCCTTGACGGTGACCGAGATGTCCTTGCCATTGGGTGCCTTGTAGGTCACGGTCTGTCCCTTCTTGGCACCCATAAGTGCCGCGCCAATGGGCGACTCGGGGCTGATGACGTCATAGTCGGTGGCCACGGTCAGATCCCTGGAGCCCAGCACATAGACCATTTCGTTGCCGGCCATGGTCAGGGTCACCAGCGAGCCGTTGCCCACCGTGCCCGCCTTGGGGGCCTTGAGGATCTTGGCATTGCGAAGCTTGACGATCAGCTCGTTGATCCGCCCCTCGTTCTTGCCCTGCTCCTCGCGGGCAGCCTGATAGCCGCCGTTCTCGCTCAGATCACCCTCGGCCCGAGCAGCCGCGATGCGTTCGGTGATCTCGTCGCGGTACTCGCCCTGACGGTGATCAAGCTCCTCCTTCAGTTTGTCGTAAGCGGCCTGTGTCAGCAGAATCGTCTTTTCCTCAGCCATGTGATTCCTCCTTGTTTAATGCACTTGTCTCTTGGCCCGACCTGAACTGCAAAGTCAAGGGTATGAAAAAGGCGCCGGCCCTCACCGGCGCCTGGAGACCTCTGTCTACCGTGTCGATATGATGTCGATCACGAAAACCAGGGTATCGTCGCCGCCGATGCCGGCCTGGGGCATCCCCTGACGACCATATCCGTACTCCGGCGGAATGGAGACCACCAACCTGGACCCCACGTTGTGGCCAGGCACCGTCTGGTCCCAGCCGCGAATGACCTGCCCCACGCCGATGCCGAAGCTGGCCGGCTGATGACGCTGGAAGCTGGAGTCGAAGACCTGATCCGAACCCCAAACGACACCGTGATAGTTGACGGTGACGGTATCGCCCTTGCGAACGACAGGTCCGTCCCCCTCGACCAGCTCCACGGCGCGCAGCCCGCTGGGCGCCGGACCATGGAAGGTTATGGTCGGCGTGGCGCCGAATTCGGCGTTCACCTCGGGCATGGATTGGTCACTCATGACAACTCCTTTGGTTTTCTTGCGTACCAGAGTATCGGTTCGTCGGCCGGGTGACAAGTCGCGACACTGCCGTCCAAGCCGATGAGGCCTTGGTGCCCCGGGTGGGAATCGAACCCACAAGCCGGTGAAGGCGGCGGATTTTAAGTCCGATGCGTATACCATTTCGCCACCGGGGCCGTAACCCATAACGCCTTAGTATATCATTCGCGCAGGAGGGTCCGACCGTAGTCCAGGACCAGGCCATCCAGAAGGCCGTGCTCGCTGGCCACATAGGTTCCCGAAGCCAACGCACTCGGGCTGGCCTGGCCCAGCCGCTCCAGCAGACGGCTCCAAATCAAGGCGCCGCCGCCGATCACATCCACACGGCCGGGATGGATGGTCTTGAGTTCCCGACGAGCCTGCCGACTCATGTTCAACACCTGGTCGTCAGCCCTGCGAGCCGCATCGACTGAAACGGACCGGCCGTCGACGGCATGGCGATCATAGACCTCGCATCCCAGGGCCAGGGCGCTCATGGTGGTGACCGTGCCGGAGACTCCGATCAGGCTGCCTACCCCGGCTACAGGAACCTGGTCGAAGGCACGGTCGATCCAGCCGTCAACATCCTCAAGCGCCTGGTGGATCTGCTCCCGGGTGGGCGGATCGTCCAGCAGATGGCGCTCGGTCATCCGCACGGAACCGATGTTCATGGAATAGGAGGCCCTGACCTGGTCCACAGGCAGATCGCTCCCGTCCCCGCCCAGGACCAGCTCGGTGGAGCCGCCACCCAGATCGACCACCAGGTAGGGCGCAGGAGGCATGTCGGCGCTGACCCGCTGCTCCAGTACGCTGACCGCGCCCAGAAAACTCAGGGAGGCCTCCTGGGAGCCGCTTATAACCTCGGGCTTGACCCCCAGAATGGAGCGCACCCCCTCCTCAAAGCTTTCGCGATTGTGGGCATCCCTGGTGGCCGAAGTGGCCACAAAGCGAAGGCCATCCACCGGGTGATCCTGCAGCTGCCGGGCGAAGAGCCGGCAGGCCTCGAAGGCCCGATCCAAAGCCTGGTCGGAGAAGCGGTGGTTGCGGTCCACGCCCTCACCCAGCCGGATGACCCGCATCAGCCTGGGAGCCACCGGATGAAGCCCCTGCCGATCCACCCGGGCTATCAGCAGCCGTATGGAATTGGTACCGCAGTCCACGCCCGCCACCGTAACCTGATCCATGGAAGCCCCCTTCATTGGTTCCCCTGTCGGTTCTCTTGCCGTGATGCCTCAGTCCAAGGCTGGGCACACCTGCAGACCTGCGGATCAAAGACCTGGCGCACCAGGTCCAGAACCCGGTCGCCCAGGGGATTGACCCCAGGGCCCATAACCAGAGACTGGGCGGTCAGAGCATGCAGACACTTGACCCTTTTTGGCATGCCACCGACCGAGATTCCGGCGATGTGGCTCTCGTCGTCGCCCAAACGCTGGGCAAGGGCAGAGCGGAAGGCCAGATAGAGCTCGTGAGCCCTACGGTAAGCGCTGGCCAGATCCGGATCCGAGTCCAGCTCGGTATTCCAGTCGGCCATGACGCCGTCAGCCTCCAGCCGGGAGACGGCCTTGACCGCCTCGGGGCTGGTCAGATAGCAGGTTGTCGGAAAGGGCGTGCCATCTTCCAGCTGGGGCCGGGTGACCACGGCCAGCGGATTGCCACAGACGCAGCGGGCCCCCACTGCAACCATGCCCCGCGGATACCGACCCAGCTGGCGGTTCACGACGGCTATCTGATCCTCTATGGCCGGGGTCGCCAGAAGCTCCCGGACACGATCCCTGACCGCCTCCAGGTCCTGGTCAGTAACCAGGCCAGAGACTTCGACCCCATTCTGCCCGACCTTGGGCTCGACCCGGACCTTGTCCGCGGCTTGAGATTCCACTGCTGCCTGGGGCCTTCCCTGGGCCTTGATCACGCTGTCCTCATCTTTCCTGATCGTTTCCTGCTACTAAGTTCGTTAACCAACGACGTGACGAAATCCGATCCTTCGGAGTTCACTGCGCTCCCCCGCCCTCGGATGGAGAGGGGTCATCAGAGCCACCTGGACTACTTGAACCAGATGGACTGGCAGAGCCGGTCGGACTGGATTGCCCCTTGCCCCTATCGGCAGCAGGATTCTGGTCGGCCTTGGCGAAGGAGTAGGCCATCTCCTGATACCAGGGCAGGGAGTTCTTCCTCGGGGCCCGGACCCCCTTGCTTCCGGCCTGGTCCTCGTCCTTGCTTCCCGTGACCGCCTCCGGATGCAGGACCCGGATGGCATCCTCGTCGGGGAAGACGAATCCCAGCCGATCCCGGGCCTGGGCAGTCACATAGGCCTTGTCGTCCCAGCGTCTGATCTGGTTCTCCAGATCACGTTTGTGCTCGACAAGCTGGGCCTGCTGGTTGCGCAGGCCGTTGAGCTCGGAAAGATTGATGGCGTAGGCGTGGAAGGTGGAGACCAGCTGAATCAGCCCCAGGGCCACGATGATGACCGCCACAAAGAAAGTGATGGGTCCCAACGACCGCCTGCTTGTCCGCCGGTCGGCGCCGTCACGTTTATTGTTGGCCATACCCATAAAAATACCCGCGGCAGCCGACGCGGACCACCACGGGTGAGAGACTTCAGGGTCGGATCAAAACCTGTAAAGGCTCCGAGACCCGACCAGCAAGGCCTTACTTGGTGTATTTCTTGCAGGCCTTGAAGGCGCTGTAGCCGGCGTACTCGGCGGTGGAGCCCAGCTCCTCCTCGATCTCCAGCAGACGGTTGTACTTGGCGATGCGCTCGCCACGAGCCGGAGCACCGGTCTTGATCTGGCGGGTGTTCTTGGCCACGGCCAGATCGGCGATGGTGGTGTCGGAGGTCTCGCCGGAACGGTGTGAAACCATGGAGGTGAACCCGTTGGCAGTCGCCAGCTCGATGGCGTCCAGGGTCTCGGTCACGGTGCCGATCTGGTTGAGCTTGACCAGCAGGGAGTTGGCGGCCTTCAGGTCGATGCCCTTCTGCAGCCTCTTGGGGTTGGTCACCAGCAGGTCGTCGCCCACGAACTGCAGGCGGTCGCCCATGGCGGCGGTGATCTTCTGCCAGGCGCCCCAGTCCTCCTCAGCGAAGGGATCCTCGATGGAGACCAGCGGGTACTTCTCGACCAGACCCTGGTAGTAGTCCAGCATGTAGTCGGCGTCGCGATCCTCGCCGTCGAAGTGGTACTTGTCGGTGTCCTTGTTGTAGAACTCCGAGGAGGCCACGTCCAGGCAGAGGCCGATCTGCTTGCCAGGCTCGTAGCCGGCGGCCTGAATGGCGTCGACGATGTACTTCAGGGAGTCCTCGTTGGACTTCATCTTGGGGGCAAAGCCGCCCTCGTCACCCAGGCCGGTCTCATGGCCGTCCTTCTTGAGGATGCCCTTGAGGGTGTGGTAGACCTCGACGCCGGCGCGCAGGGCCTCCCGGTAGGAGTCGAAGCCGTAGGGGGAGATCATGTACTCCTGGATGTCGGTGGCGAAGTCAGCGTGGGCGCCGCCGTTCATGATGTTCATGTTGGGCACGGGCAGGATGTGGCCGTTGGTGCCGCCCAGGTAACGGTAAAGAGGCAGTTCGGCGGACTCGGCGGCCGCATAGAGCGCAGCCAGGGAGACGCCCAGAATGGCGTTGGCGCCCAGCTTGCCCTTGTTGGGGGTGCCGTCCAGATCAATCATGGTCTCGTCCAGGGCGCGCTGATCGGTGGCGTCCATGCCGATGACGTTGGGAGCGATGGTCTCATTGACCGCCTTGACGGCGTCCAGCACACCCTTGCCCTGATAGCGCTTCTTGTCGCCATCCCTACGTTCCCAGGCCTCGGCCTCGCCGGTGGAAGCACCGGAGGGAACCAGACCACGCCCCTCGGCGCCGTCCTCAGTCTGCAGAACGACCTCGACGGTCGGGTTGCCACGGGAATCAAGAATTTCGCGCGCGAACACGCTTTCAATTGCTGCCACAACTGCTCCTTCAATAAGTTGTTGTGATGTCTCTTACAGGATACTAGTTTTGTTGGACGGGCGAGGGACCCGCTGGCGTGCCATCGTCGGAGGACTTGGGCAGCCCCCAGGCAAGGTCGTCCAGCAGGGTGTCCACCCAGGCGGTCATGGCCGCCGAATCCATGGGTCCCGAACCCAGCGAGCCTGCGAATGGCGCCGGAATCAGCAGGGTCTGCGTCACCGGGCGGTACTGGCTGCCCTTGTATATTCGTGCGATCCTGGCCTGGAGGGAGTCGGGCATGGTCACGGGTCTGATGCGCACCCTGGAGCCCTGGGAGGCGATCTCCGCTATGCCCAGGGAGCGAGCCTTGGCCCGCAGCCTGGCTACGGCGAAGAGGGTGTCGAACTGGGCCGGCGGACGACCGTATCGGTCGGTCAGCTCCTCATGCAGGTCGCGCAGATCCTGCTCGTTGCGGGCCGAGGCCAGCTTGCGGTAGGCCTCCAGACGCAGCTTGTCCGAATCGATGTAGTCCACCGGGATTGAGGCCTCCAGAGGCAGGTCGATGCTGACGGTGACCGGCTCGGTCCGCCCGGGTTCCTTGTACTCTTCCACCGCCTCGGAGACCATGCGCACGTAAAGGTCGAAGCCGACCCCCTCGATATGTCCGGACTGCTCGTCGCCCAACAGGTTGCCGGTGCCACGTAGCTCCAGGTCCTTCATGGCCACGTCGTAGCCGGATCCCAGGGCCGTGTTCTGGGCGATGGTGGCAAGCCGGTCGTGGGCGGTCTGGGTCATGGGCTTGCTGGGGTCGTAGAGGAAGTAGGCGTAGGCGCGCTCCCGGCCACGTCCCACCCGGCCGCGCAGCTGATGGAGCTGGGAGAGCCCGAAGCGGTCGGCCCGGTCCACAATCAGCGTGTTGGCATTGGGAATATCCAGGCCGGTCTCGACGATGGTGGTACAGACCAGCACATCGATGTCCCGATGCCAGAAGTCGCGGATGACCCCGTCCAGCTGCTTCTCCCCCATCTTGCCGTGGGCCACACCCACCTTGGCCTCTGGGACCAGGGTCTGCACCTTGGCCGAGACCTTGCCGATGTCCTCCACTCGGTTATGGATGTAGAAGATCTGGCCCCCGCGCAAGAGCTCGCGGCGAATGGCCGCAGTCACCTGGGCATCCTCGTAGGCACCTACATAGGTCAGCACCGGAAGACGGTCCTCGGGTGGCGTGGCCAGGGTCGACATCTCCCGGATGCCGGTCACCGCCATCTCCAGAGTGCGCGGAATGGGCGTGGCCGACAGGGACAGGACGTCCACGTTGGTTCGCATGGCCTTGAGGGTCTCCTTGGCCTCCACGCCGAAGCGCTGCTCCTCGTCCACGATCATCAGACCCAAATCCTTGAAGCTGATGCGCGGGTTGAGCAGCTTATGGGTGCCGATGACCACGTCCACGGCCCCGCTGGCCAGGCCCTCCATGGTGGTCTGGTTCTCCTTTGCGGTCTGGAAGCGGCTCATGGCGGCCACATCCACCGGGAAGCCCTGGAAGCGCTCGGTGAAGGTCTGGTAGTGCTGCTGGACCAACAGGGTCGTGGGCACCAGGACCACTACCTGCTTGCCGTCCTGGACCGCCTTGAAGGCGGCACGGATGGCTATCTCGGTCTTGCCGAAGCCCACATCCCCGCAGATCAGGCGATCCATGGGCACCGGCTTTTCCATATCGGCCTTGACATCGTCGATGGCGGTCAGCTGGTCGGGGGTCTCCTGGTATGGGAAGGCATCCTCCAACTCCTTCTGCCAGGGGGTGTCGGGGCTGAAGGCGAAGCCCTTGGTGCGCTGCCGGGCCGAGTAGAGCTTGACCAGGCCCTGGGCAATCTTGTGGACATGCTTGCGGGCCTTGGCCTTGGTGGCTGACCAGTCGGATCCGCCCAGCTTGTTGAGCCTGGGAATCTCGGCACCGATATAGCGGCTGACCTGATCCAGCTGGTCGGCCGGCACGAAGAGCTTGTCTGGCGGCGCGTTGCGCTTGGAGGGGGCGTACTCCAGGACCAGATACTCCCGGCTGCCCTTGCTGGGGCCCACGCCCACGCTGCGCTGGCGCATGCCCAGGAAGCGGCCGATGCCGTGCTGGTCGTGGACCACATAGTCACCGGGCTTGAGCTCGTCCAGGTCGATGGCCTTGCGCCGGCGGTTGGAGGTCTTGCTGCCGGCGGCCACACTGGTGCGGCCCGTCAGGTCACGTTCGGTCAGCAGGGCCAGATGGGCGGACTGGTCCACGAAGCCGTCCACAGCCAGGGAGCGGTGGTACTCCAACCCAGTGATCCCCGTGGTCTGCACGGCCCGACGCAGACGGCTCAGCGTTCCCTGGGCCGGAGCGGTCACCACAACCCGGTCGCCGCGCTCCAGCAGGGATGCAATGCCCGAGGCGGCCCGATCCTCGTCGCCTCGGTACTGGTCCGGGGCCAGGGCATCCAGACGCTCGGCCCCCTCCCGGTCCGGATCCACCGACAGGTCGGTCAGCTTCCAGACCTCCCCCCTGCTGTACTCCAAAGATGAGATGACCTCGTCGTAGTCCAGGAAGCTGGCCCTGTCGAAGCTGATGGGTGCGCCCGAGCCCTGTCCTGAGGCCGCCACATGCCAACTGGCGGCCAGGAACTCGTTGGCGGTCTTGACCAGGTCCTGGGCGGAGCGGGCCAGCAGTTGCGGCTCAGACAGCAGAATCAGAGCGCCCTCGGGCAGCATGGACCCCACCGGCACCAGGTCGTCGACCAGGGCAGGCAGAAGGGATTCCATGCCCTCCACCGGAATGGCCTGTGCGATGGATTCCAGCATATCGTCGGCGTTGGGGATGCTCCCGATCAGGGAGCGTGCGCGGGCTCGGACCTGGTCGGTCAGCTGCAACTCGCGGCAGGGCGGCGCCCAGATCCGGTCCAGGTCGGGGCCGTAGGTGCGCTGGTCTGAGGCGTGGAAGCTGCGGATGGTGTCCACCTCGTCGCCGAAGAACTCAATGCGCACCGGGTGGGCCATGGTGGGGACGAAGACATCCAGGATGCCGCCTCGGACGGCGAACTGGCCGCGTTCCATGACCAGGTCCACCCGGGTGTAGGCGTTGCGGACCAAAGCTTCGACTGCCTGGTCCAAGGGCAGGTCCTGGCCGCGTAGGAAGACCAGGGGCTCCACATCCTGCAGACCCTTGACCACCGGCTGCAGCAAGGAGCGCACGGGCATGACCAGGATGCGGATGGGTCCGAAGTCAGGGTCGCCCTGGACCGGGTGGGCCAGCCGCCTGAAGACGGCCATCCGGGAGGCCACGGTGTCTGCCCGGGGCGAGAGCCGCTCGTGAGGCAGGGTCTCCCAGGAGCGCAGCAGGGCCACATCACCCGGGTCGCCCTCATACCAGGAGCGGATGGCGCCGGTCATCTCCTGGGCATCACGTTCGGAGGGGACCACCAGAACGACCGGGGCACGTCCGGCTGCGGCAGCTGCCAGGGCTGGCCTGATGCCCTGGGGAGCCTGGACCATAAGGGAGGTGTCGGTGTCGGCAGCAGGCTCGGAGTCTCCTTGGACCAACCTCTTGAAGGCGGCATCCGCCTGCAGGTTGTCCAGAAGAGGACGCAGGGACCCATTCAGCGATTCCTGGGGCTCTTTCTTACCAGTCTCCTGCACTGACTGAATGTGCTCATCGACCATTGAACAGCTCCTGAGCCTGGCTGAGGCCCTTGGTGATCACGATTTCTGCGGCATCCGCGCCGTCGCCCAGGAACTCGGGCAGGCGCTTGCGCTGATCGCCGACAAAGGTGCCCAGAACCCAATCCACGGTGCGGCGATGGGCGTCCGGACCCCTCCGGGCATGCCCCACACCCATGCGGACCCGGGCATAGGCGTTGCTGCCCAGGGAACGGTCGATGGAACGGATGCCGTTATGCCCGCCCGAGGACCCACCGGCCTTGACCTTGATCCGGCCGAACTCCAGATCCATGTCGTCATGGATGACCACGACCCGCCCAACCGGTATGTGGTAGTAGGAGCAGATCGAGGCCAGGGCATCGCCGGAGTCGTTCATGAAGGTCAGCGGCTTGGCCAGGAAGAAGGGTATACGGCGTCCTTCAAGATCCAGGGTGCCACGGCCCAGCTGGGCCAGACCCTTATGGTCGCGCAGGTTGACCGACCAGCGTTCGGCCAGCAGATCGGCGCACATGAAGCCCATGTTGTGCCTGGTGCCCTTGTACTCGTCACCCGGGTTGCCCAGTCCGGCTATCAGCCAGAAATCGGATGCCATGTAGGTGATACCTCCTGCTCTCAAACGGGACGGTGAGATTCTACACAGGCTCCCCGACCCCTTTACGCTCAAGGGACAGGCTCCAGTAGGAGACGTCATGCAGGACGAACCGGTCCCAGGCGGCCTGGGGCAGGAGGCCGAAGCGGCTGAACCCGAACCGGTGCAGCAGAGCCTTGGAGGCCGAATTGTCATCGAAGATGATGGCCACGGCCAGACGCATGCCCTCCTGCCGGGCGCGCTTCAGCAGGGAATGGACCATCAGGGCGCCCAGACCCCGTCCACGGCTGTCGCGATCCACGTAGTAGCTCAGCTCGCAGGTCTCCTGGTAGCCGGGCCGGTCGTAGTATGCCGACAGGGAGCCGAAAGCCAGCACCCGGCCCTCCTGCTCCAGGACCAGGACCGGATGGCCCTGGTCCGGATCATGGGACAGCAGCCATTCCAAGCGCTGGTCCAGGCTGACCGGGGCCGTATCCGCCGTGGAACCACCATCCATGACCGCCTGGTTGTAGATGGCGGTGACCGCCTCCAGGTCCCCGCGACGGCAGAGCCGGATGCGCGGGGTGGCGCTCACTTGTTGCCGCCCTCCTGGTCGGATGCCTCCTTGAGGGCTTCACGCAGACGGTTCTGCGCCTCGCCGTAAGCGCTGAAGTCGCCCTTCTTCAGAGCGGCATCGCCGTCGCTCATGGCCTGGTTGGCCTTGTCCAAGGCCTGTTTCAGAGCCTGCCCGCCTGTCTCAGACGTCCCGCCGGACCCGGCGGACTTGTCCGGGGCCTTATCGGATTGCTCACTCTGGTCGGCATTGGAATTGGTGCGTCCTGTGTTGTCGGCATCGCCTGCCGATGCGCCCGAGTTGCCCTGGAAGGTCTTGTCAAGGGCCGCATCCAGGGTGGCTGAGGAAGAGACCTTGTCTCCGAAGGCCACCAAAACCCGCTTGAGCAGGGGGAAGCTGGTGGCGCCGCTGGACTGGACGTAGACCGGCTGGATATAGATCAGTCCGCCACCTATTGGCAGGGTCAGCAGGTTGCCGCGTTTGACCTTGGTGGATCCGGACTGGAGCAGGTTGAGCTCGGTGGAGACCGCAGCATCCGAGTTGAAGTTGTTCTGGGCCTGCCCAGGGCCGGGCACATTGGAGTTCTTGGGCAGCTCCATCAGCCGGATGGTCCCGTAGTCCGGTCCTATCACCCCCTTGGTCGACCCGGCGTCGGAATCCACGGAAAGGAACCCGGTCAGGATCTCCCTGGTGGAGGTTCCGGCGGGGATGAAGGTGGAGGTCAGCGAGAAGGCGGGCTTGTCGGTCCCCGGGGTCTGCAGGGTCAGATAGTAGGGAGGCTGCTTGATACCCGCCTTCTGCTCCTTGCTGGTCCCGGTCGGATCCACGGGGGTCTGCCAGAAGTCCTCGCCGGAGAAGAACTGGCTGGCCGAGTTGACGTGGTACTGGGACAGGAGCTGGCGCTGCACCTTGAACAGGCTCTCCGGGTAGCGCATGTGGCTCATCAGGTCGCCCGAGATGGACGAGAGCGGCTTGACCTGGCCGGGGAAGACCTTCTGCCAGGCCTTGAGCACCGGATCCTTGGCATCCCAGGCATACAGATCCACCGAGCCGTCGTAGGCATCGACCGTGGCCTTGACGGAGTTGCGGATGTAGTTGGCCTTCTGGGAGCCCAGGCCCTTGACGGCCTCCGAGCTCAGGGTGGTCGTGTCCTGGGTGATGGGCCCCAGATCCACCTTCTGGGAGTAAGGGTAGGCGTCAGAGGTGGTGTAGCCGTCGACGATCCACTTGACCCGTCCATCCACCACAGCCGGGTAGACACGACCGTCCAGGGTCAGGTAGGGGGCGATCTGGGCCACGCGCTCCTTGGGTGAGCGGTTGTAGAGGATCTGCGAGTCGGGGGTGACGCGGTCCGAGAAGAGGATCTGGTCGGATCCAAAGCGGATGGCGTAGAGGACCCGGGCCAGGAAGTTGCCCACCGAGGGGCCGCCGTTGCCCTTGAAGGTGTTGGTGGCTCCCTTGGAGCCGGTGGGATAGTCGAACTCCCAGCCTGAGGAGCCCTGGGGCGCGCCGACGATGGAGTACTCGGGCGCGTTGGGCGAGAAGTAGATCCTCGGCTCGTAGTGCTGGCTGTCGGTCAACTTGCCCTTGGTAGGGATGTCCTGCTCGAAGAATTCGGGCTGCCCATCCGGGGTGACCTTGTTGCCGTAGGCGGCCACGATCCCGTAGCCGTGGGTGAAGACCGTGTGGTCGTTGACCCAGTTGCGGTTGTCGTTGCCCTCCAGGTCCAACTCGCGAGCGCCGATGACCGTGTCCTGGCTGACTCCATCGATGTCGTACTTGTCGACGGCCAGGGTGTCCTCGAAGGTGTAGTACTGCTTGGACTGCTGCAACTGGCGGAAGGTGGGGGAAACCACCTGGGGATCCAGCAGACGAATCTGTGCAGTGGTCTCCGCATCACGGGAGAGTGCGCCCGACTGGACTTCGGTGGTGGCGTCATAGGCCTCGGTCTTGAGCTTGTCCAGCCCGTAGGCCTTGGTGGTGGCGGCGATGTTGCGCTGGATGTAGGCGGACTCCATCTCCTGGGCGTTGGGGTTGACCCGGAAGCGCTGGACCAGTGCCGGCCAGAAGACGGTCAGCAACAGTGACAGAACAACAGTGACGGCCACAGCCAGGGCGGGAATCCGCCACTGCCTGACTGCCAAACCCAGGGATCCTGCATGGACCCGGCCGGGTTCCAGGGTTGGTGAGCGCAGAATCCAGACGGCCAGGATGATGCCCAGCAGAGCCATGACCACGGACATGATCAGGGTGACGGGGATGGCCGCCTTGACCGAGGTGTAGGAGGCGCCGGTGATCCGATCGCCCTCCTCGGTCAGCCTGCCAAAGACGCCCAGGGCGGTGTCGCCGGCCCAGACCAGCATGAACAGGACCAGCCAGACGGCCACCTGCCTGCGGGCGGAACGGGTCATCTCCAGAATGCCGCGTCCGTGTACGGGCATGGTCAGGCGAATGCCGCCCATGAGGAAGTTGGTGACCAGGCTGAAGACCGTTGCCGCCAACAGCATCATCAGCAGGGAGGAGACCAACAGCTGCAGACCGGGCAGGATGAAGACATAGAAGCCGGTGTCCAGGCCGAACTGGGGGTCGCGCACCCCGAAGGACTGGGCATTGAAGAGCAGGAGCACCTGCTTCCAGTCTGCGTTGAACTGGAAGCCGAAGAAGACGCCGACGACCAAGGAGACCACCACGGCCACCTTGAGCGCCGTGCGTGAGGAGACTCCCTTGCCCACCTCGATCAGATCGCCCCTGACCCTGATGGTGGATCCGTCAGGCGAATCGGGACGGCTGCGGATGGCCAGGCTGGCCGAGAGCATGGTCACCGCAGCCAGCAACAGGGCGTAGGCCAGCCACAGACCCACCTTGATGCCCAGCTGGGTCCAGACGATCTGCGCCGCTCCCAGCTGGGAGAACCACATGACGTCAGTGATGAAGCGGCTGAGCGCGAACAGGAGCAGGAAGACGACCAGGAGGACGGCCACAACCACGGCGAGGATCCTCGAGCCCCGGGAAGGCCCGTCACTGCCCTTCTTGCGGGAGGTGAGCCGGGGGTCACCCGGTCCGGGGAAGCGGGGTGTGCCGCCACCCCCCTGGCTGGGACCCTCCCCATCGGTTTGCACGTGCAGGATGACCGGGTCGTCTTCATTGCGACGCCGGCCTGGTCCGCCTGGACCACCCTCAGGGTCGAACATGGAACCGAAGAAATCAAAGAATGACATGTACCCAGCCTACATGAGACGGCGGTCTTGAATGGCTTGCCGGTAGACCTCCTCCACCTGATCGGCCACGGTGGTCACGTCGTAGCGGTCCAGGAGCGCCAGCTGGTCATGGCGCACCTTCCGCCTCCAGGAGGGGTCCCCCAGAGCCTGGGCGATTCGCCGGGCCAGCAGTTCGGGGGTGTTGGGCGAGTCGACGGTCACCAGAGCCCGTTCATCGCCCATCAGGGTGGACCGGTAGCCGGGATTGTCCCCAGCCAGCACCGGAGCCGTGCCCGAAGCGATGGCCTCCAAGAGGACGATGCCGAAGGATTCGCCCCCGGTGGAGGGAAAGACGGTCAGGTCGGAGGAGGCCAACAGGGCGGGCTTGTCCTTCTCGTCCACAAAGCCGGGGAAGGCCACCGGGGTGCGTAGGACGGCGGCCTTTCGACGGCAGTCCTCCAGCAGCGGACCCTTGCCGGCCATGGTCACATGCAGGCCTTCGGGCAGGATGCCGGCCCGCTCCCCCGCCCGGAGGGCCGAAATCAGGATCCCAGCCCCCTTGCGGGCCACGAACCGTCCCAGAAAGACCAGATGCTGCCCCTGGCCGTGCAGGCGCGCCACCTCCTGGTCGCCGGCGGCCTGACGGGCCCGGCGCATGACAGCCACGTCCACAGGGTTGGCCACCACCCTGCTGGACACACCGGCAGTCTTCCGGGCATAGCTGTCCGCCACTGGCGAGACTGCGATGACCCTGTCGATGCGTCTATGGGTCCTGCGGTTGATCATCCCCAGCAGCCGGCCGCCCAGCAGCTGCAGGCTTCCCGTGGGGGCGATGTGGTAGGTGGCTACCAGGGCCGTTGACGGGTTTGCGGACCGAATGACCCGCCCTGCCAGGAAGGGACTGTATGGTGCCTGGACGTGCAACAGATCGAAGTGCCCCGCCTCCAGGACCCGGCGGATGGGCGCCTTGGGCGCAGGCAGAGGTATGCGCATCCTGTTGCCGTTGAAAGAGACCATGACGTTGCGGGAGAGGGAATGAACCCCGTCAACCGGCGGATGGGCGGTCTGCCCGACCAGATACTGAACCTTGTGGCCCCGCCTGCCCAGCTCCCGTCCCAGGGTCAGAATGTGCTGCTGGACCCCGTCAAACACATCCAGGGTGTCATCGAAGACGAACCCGATGCTGAGCGTCACTGAACATCCCGATCCGCTCCGGGCTCGGTCCCTGCGGCCAGTTGACGGCCCTTGAGGGCCAGGGCCACCAGGTGCCGGTCAGCGGCCTCCCGCTCCTGCTGCTCATCGTTGCCTGAGTCCAGATTGTCCACATAGATGGTCTCCACCTGCGCGACCTGGCAGTACTTGAGGAAAGTCTGCCTGCGCAGCTGGTTGTCCAAGGCCTCACCGATGCCGCTGGACTGGTACCATTCCTTTTCCCCACCGGTCAGCATGACCAGCTCCACCCGACGCCCGGCCAGGGCTCCCGGGGTTCCATCGGCGTTATAGGCGAAGCCCCGGCAGATGACCCGGTCAATGAAGCCCTTCATGATTGCCGGCATGCTGTACCAGTAGACGGGGAAGACCAGGGCCAGCACGTCCGCATCCTTGATGCGCTCCTGCATGGCCTGAACATCCTCGGGCATGGGTCCCTGGCCCAGGTAGTGGGTCCTGTCCTCCATGCCGAAGACGGGATTGAACCCCTCGGCGCAAAGGTCGATCAACTCGGTGCGAGCCCCGCCCTCGGCCGCACCGTCCAGCAGGGCGTTGCCCGCCGCATCGGTCAGACTCTTGGGTTCGGGGTTGGCCGTGACTGCCACGATCTTCATAGGGATTCACTCCTTTTACATTCCATTTCGCGCCTGCACCGACTGCGTGCAGACCCTTGTCATTGTCAGCCCTGGCAAGGACGGCAACGCTGGTTTCGCAAATGCTTGACACTGCTCCTGGGCCCATCTATGTTATTGGGTGGTCGGTAGGTGAAGCTACCGCATGGACAAGGCATGCTGCCGCAAAGTGGTGGAGACACCCCGCGCAGGTCAACAGTCCCCGTCGGATCAAGGCAGGGACTAATGCAGGGCCAAATACCATGCGAAGCCGAAGCTTGAACGATGACAATGATCGGCTCATGGGCCGATTGCCACGCCGTCTTCGAGGCTGCCGACAGGGATGTTCCGCACCTTGGAGGGAGGCCATCGTGAATACTGTCGCACTGCCAGGAATGCTCCGTTCGCCACTGAACGACGACCGCAGCCAGGCATCGCGCTCCACCCGTATATGGACGGGCCTGGCCGTAGCCATAGGCGCACTGGTTCTGCTGGGGGCCCTGGCCTATCTGCTGCCGGCCCTGGGCGCGCCCATCGGCCCGGCCGGCGTACCCTCGCACGTCTCCACCGACCCGACCAACCTGCCCTACTACGCGCTGCGCTCCCTCTTCCGCATGTTCGCGGCCCTGATCATCTCCCTGGTCTTCGCCTTCCTGTACGGACTGGCCGCCGCGCGCTCCCGCCGCCTGGGCGCCGTGCTCATCCCCCTGCTGGACATCCTGCAGTCGGTGCCTGTGCTGGGCTTCCTGTCGGCTACCATCTCCATCTGGCTGGTCCTCTTCCCCGGGTCCATCATGGGCGTGGAGGCGGCCTCCATCTTCGCCATCTTCACCAGCCAGGCCTGGAACATGGCCTTCTCCTTCTATAACTCCCTGACCAGCGAGCCCGCCGACCTGGACGAGGCGGTGAGGCTGATGCGCCTGACCCGATGGCAGCGCTTCTGGAAGCTGGACGTACCCAACTCCATGATCCCCCTGCTCTGGAACTGCATGATGAGCATGGGCGGCGGCTGGTTCTTCCTGACCGCCTCCGAGATGATCTCGGTCAACAACAGGACCCTGGCCCTGCCCGGCATCGGCTCCTTTGTGGAGGAGGCCACCGCCGAACAAGACTTGGGCAAGGTGGGTCTGGCCATCCTGACCATGATCGTGGTGGTCCTGCTGATTGACTTCCTGCTCTGGAAGCCACTGACCGCCTGGGCCGAGAAGTTCCGCTACACCAGCAGCCAGTCCACCGAACCACGACGCAGCCTGGTGTTGACGGTCATCCGCCTGTCCGGAGTCAAGGACCTATTGGGCCTGGTAGGACACCCCCTGGCCGACCTGCTGGACCGGATCACCCGCCCCCTGGGTCGCACGGGAGCGCGCTGGAGCCGTGGAGGCGGACGCAGGCGGGCAAGCGACCTGGTCTGGTGGGTCTGCCTGGCCCTGATCGGTCTGTGGGGACTCTGGCAGCTGGACCGTCTGGTCATCCGTCCGCTGGGCCTGGGCGAGGTCGGGCATGTCTTCCAGCTTGGTCTGCTGACATTCCTGCGAGTGCTGATCCTGATGGTGGTCTGCACCATCGTCTGGGTCCCGATAGGCGCCCTGATCGGCATGAATCCGCGCATCTCCCGCTACCTGCAGCCCCTGGTGCAGATCCTGGCCTCCTTCCCGGCCAACTTCATCTTCCCCTTCGTCACCATGATCTTCATCATCTGGCGGATCGACATCAACTGGGGCAGCATCCTGCTCATGGCCCTGGGCACCCAGTGGTACATCCTCTTCAACGTCATCGCCGGGGCCTCCTCCATTCCCGACGATCTGCTGGAGATGTCGCGCAGCCTGGGCCAGAACCGCTGGCAACGATGGAAGACCCTGATACTGCCGGCCCTGTTCGGCTCATGGTGCACCGGCGGCATCACAGCGGCCGGCGGGGCCTGGAACGCCTCAATCGTTTCCGAGGTGGTCTCCTACGGCAAAACCGAACTGACAGCCAAGGGCCTGGGCGCCTACATCGCCCAGGTCACCGCCACCGGCGACACCCCCCGCATCATCCTGGGGGTGGCCGTCATGAGCATCTTCGTGGTCCTGGCCGACCGGTTCTTCTGGTCTCCCCTGCAATCACTGGCACAACGGCGCTATTCCCTGACATGAGAAGTCTGAGAGGTTCGACAATGACCAAGATCAATTCCAATGGGATCATCACGGCCGAGCACGTGACCAAGACCTACCAGTCCGACAAGGGCGCGGAACTGACCGTCCTGGACAACATCGACTTCACCCTGCACGAGGGCGAGGTGGTGGCCATCCTGGGCCGCTCAGGCGCCGGCAAGTCCACCCTGCTGCGCATCCTGGCCGGCCTGGTCCCGGCCAGCAAGGGCAGCGTCGAATACCGGGGCAAGCAGCTGGACGGGCCCAATCCCGGCGTGGCCCTGGTCTTCCAGAGCTTCGCCCTGATGCCCTGGCTGACCGTCAAGGACAACGTCGAACTGGGCCTGCAGGCCCGAGGAGTTCCCAAGAAGGAGCGCGAGAAACTCTCCCTGGCCGCCATCGACGCCATTGGCCTGGACGGCTTCGAGAGCGCCTACCCCAAGGAGCTATCCGGCGGCATGCGCCAGCGTGTGGGCATCGCCCGGGCCCTGGTCCTCAAGCCTGATGCCCTCTTCATGGACGAGCCCTTCTCGGCCCTGGACGTGCTGACAGCCGAGAATCTCCGCCAGGAGGTCCTCAAGGTCTGGTCCGAGGAGGCGGGCAGCGTCAAGTCGGTCCTGATCGTCACCCACAACATCGAGGAGGCCGTGGAGATGGCCGACCGGGTCCTGGTCCTGGACTCGCATCCCGGCCGGGTCATCGCCAACGTGCCCATCAACCTGGACAGGCCTCGGGACAAGCAGTCCGACCTCTTCCAGTCCTGCGTGGACTACCTCTACTCCATCCTGACCGGCCAGCGTGACAGCGAGGACATCCGCCGCCGTCTGCAGACCAAGGTGCGCAACCGTCAGGCCGTGCGGGACTCGGTTCGGGACGAGGACACGGCCGAGCGCAACCTGCCCGACGCCACCCCCGGCGGCCTGGCCGGCCTGGCCGACGTCATGGTCAACCAGCCCAACGGCATGGACCTGGCCGACCTGGCCGCCAAGCTCTCCTTCGAGGTGGACGACCTCTTCCCCCTGATCGACGCCGGACTCATGCTGGGCATCTTCCAGGCGGACAACGGGCATGTCAGGCTGACCGACCAGGGTCGTGCCTGGCACGACGCGGACATTCTGGAGAGCAAGGAGATGTTCTCACGGATGCTGATGGACCACGTTCCGCTGATCCGCATCATCGACCGGGCCCTGAAGAACAGCGACGACAAGAGCCTGCATGGCTCCCTGATCCTGGACCTGCTGCGGGCCCACCACTCGGACAAGGAGGCCGTCCAGCAGTTCGACACCGCCATCACCTGGGGCCGCTACGGCGAGCTCTTCGATTACGATGCCGACGACGACCGGCTGACCCTGGACCCGGAGAACCACACCGAGTGAACAGTCTCGCAGCTGCGACGGCTGCGGTCCCCTTGGGCTCCTAGAATGGGCTCCGGGCGATGGAACCCGCCCGGGGCTTGAGCCCCGAACCGCAAACTGCTGATAGTTCCTGCACCACGATTCGACGACCCGTCTGTGGGCCGGGTGCAGGCACATGCCATCCAGCCTGACCCTGCGGACGCTGATCCGTCGGGAACCGAGACCTCAATGACCAAACCCCCTACCGGACCTGATATGGCCACGGCCCTGGTGGTGATACTGGGCGGAACACTGGGCACCGGCTGCCGGTACGCCCTGAGCCTGCTGCCGAGCCAGAGCGGCCCACTGCATCCAGGAACCCTCCTGGCCAACCTGATCGCCTGCGCAGGTTACGCCCTGCTGAACGCCTTCCTGGCCGGGCTGCCCAAGAGCGCACATGAGCGCCGAAGGCAGATGACCAACAAGGGTCTGGGCATGGGCCTGTGCGGAGGGCTGTCGACCATGTCTACCCTCTCGCTGGAACTGGTCCAAGGCCTGTCGGGCGGTCAAGTCCAGGCAACCCTTGCCTACCTGCTGGTCTCCTTCGTCGGAGGCCTCTTGGTCTCCTGGGCCATGGCAGGGCTGGGAGCGCGTTTGGCCGCACGCATCCAGGCGGGTGTGCGATGACCATTACGTTTACGTTGCTGATTTGCCTGTGCGGCGGCATGGGGGCCGGACTGCGCTACCTGCTGGATACCCTGGTCAAGGCCCGCTGGCAGGTGGATCTGCCCCTGTCGACCATAGTCATCAACTTGTTGGCCGGATTGGCTGCAGGGCTGGTGGCCGCCCTGGCCACCTTCCACGGACTGCCTAACTGGGGACGGCTGCTGCTGGCCACAGGACTGCTGGGTGGCTTCTCCACTTTCTCGACAGCGGTCAACGAAGTGTTGGCCCTGGCTCGACAGAGACGGCACCTGGCAGCCCTGGGCTATCTAGCAGCTTCAATCTTCCTGCCGCCTCTGTTGACGGCCCTGGGCTTTCTGCTGGCCGGACCCGGCATGTAGAGATTAGATTTTGTCCGGGCCAGTTCGCTCGCAGGCAAGGGGCTGCAGAAACTAGGCGCGAGCCGGTTCCGGACGACCCTGGGCGGAGTCTGCGGCAATCCCCAGACGGTCGTCATGCCGACGCCACCAGGCGGACAGCACCGAGCCGGAGATGTTGTGCCAGACGCTGAAGAAGGTGGAGGGAATGGCCACAATCGGGTCGGTTGCGAAAGCCTGCAAGGCCAGGGTCGCACCCAGTCCGGAATCCTGCATGCCCACCTCGAAGGTGATGGCCTTCTGCTGGGCGTAGCGGAACCCCTTGGGGTAGATGCGGTACATGAGCCGGCTGAAGAGGAAGCCCAGCCCGTATCCGCACAGGTTGTGGAGCATGACCACCGGCAGGACCAGGGCGGTGGCGGCGGTGAAGAGCTTGGCATGGTTGACGGAGACCACCACGCCGATGATGATCAGGATGGCGATCTGCGAGACTGCCGGCAGGGCCACGGTCACCTTCTGGACCTTCTCCTTGAAGAAGGCGTGGACGGCCAGGCCCAGGGCGATGGGGATGAGCACCACCTCAAGGGCGGTCAGGAAGAGCTGCTTGGTGGGGATGGCCACATACTGGCTGGCCAGCAGGTTCATCAGCATGGGGATCATGAAGGGCGCGCACAGGGTGGAGAGCAGGCCTATGGACACGTCCAGGGCCACGTCGCCGCGCGACAGGTAGGACATGACGTTGGAGGAGGTCCCCGAGGGGCAGCAACCCACCAGGATGACACCCACAGCGATCATGCCGTCCAGCCGGAAGATGCGGCAGAGCAGCACGGCCAGCAGGGGCATGATCAGGTAATGGGCTATGGTGCCGACGATGACCATGAGCGGCATCCTGACGATTCGCTTGAAGTCGTCCAGGCTCAGGGTCAGTCCCATGCCGAAGAGAATAATGCTCAGGAAGTAGTTGGTGTAGCTGCGGGCCCAAATGCTAATCTGCGGGACAAAGAAGTTGATGGCGGCCCAAACCAGGACCACCAGAATGAACCACTTAGTCAACCAGTCACTGAACCGCTGCACCTTTTGCATGATTCCTGACCACTTCCTCTCGATAGTTCTCTCTGTGGTAGAGCAAAATTAGAAAACCGAGGGCAGACACGACGGCGAATGGTCACATTTTGGACGAGGATGTTCCGGCACCGACTGGAATTCAGTTGACCAGGACGGGAGTGCCTATGGGCACGGACTGCATGATCCACAAGGCGTCAGGCACGGTCAGCCTGATGCAGCCATGAGAGCTGGGTCGGATGCCCAACAAGTCAGCCTCCTCCTTTATGTAGCTGCCACTAAGATCAGTGGGAACCGAGTGGAAGAGGAAGACCCCGTGGTTCAGAAAGCTGGTGTAATAGCGGGCGCCCATCCCCTCGCTGGGGTTGTAGAAGTGGTCGCCGCGCTCGGCCTGGATACGGAAGTTGCCCCTGGGCGTAGAGTCATCCATACCTGTCGAGGCATACATGGTGTAGAGCAGTTGAGACCCATCACGCACGTAGACCCGCTGATCCTGAAGGCTGACCTCCAAGGAGATGCCAGGGTGGGCCGCAGGATCCGGGTAATCGACCTGCTGCGAAGGCTTGAGCCAATCGACAGGCTGAGTGGAGGAGCCATCAGGGTCTGTCTTCTGAACCTTTGTCTGCTTCTTTGCCGCTGATGAAGAGGAGGACTTGGATTTGCAGGGATGATGCGCCTTGGGAAATTGTCTCACCGAAACGGTTGATGTACTGGAAGTGCTCGCATCTGCCGATCGTTCTGCATGAGCCGCATCCACCGGCTGGAACAGATTGTCGATCAGAACTGTCAGCAGCAGCGTCAACAGGGCGGTTGTCACTACCACAGGCGTGCGGCGGACAGGGTCCAGCAGCCAACGGAGCATGGCAAGCACACGCCGCTTAAGGCGTTTGCTATCCAATCCCCAGACAGCCATGTCCTTCCCCTTCCTCGCCATTGAACGAACCTGTATGCACAGTTCATTTTAGCGGCGGAAGGAACCAGGGCGGACTCAGCCTTTCAGCACCTGCCTGGCCCAGTCCTCCAGCAGGTCGCAGACCAGGGCGGTCTGCTCAATCTGCACATTGTGGCCGGCCCGGTCCAGCACCGAGTAGGAGGCCCTGGGGAAGCGGCAGGCCAGGTCGAACTGGTCCAAGTAGCCCACACGGTCGTCCTGGCGGGCGCAGACGAGGAGCACAGGGGCTATGAATCCGGACCAGACCTGGTCAAAGTCCATATCCAGCTGGTAGTGCCCCTCCATTCGAGCCACCGTATCGGCATCGGCCGAACGAATGCCGGGCATGATGGTGCGTTGGTAGGCCTCAAGATGCTCCCGGGATTCCACCACAGCCATCTGCCGGTAGGCATGCCTGGTGAACTCGTCCACGTCGGCCAGGCCCTGGTCGTCCCGGACCAGCACCTGACGCGGGGGCAGGCGTCTTTGGGCGGTCACCGGATCGACCACCGAGGAGAGCAGGGCCATCCCCCGGCAGCGGTCCAACCGGCCGGCGGCAGCATGGCGACTGAGCAGCCCGCCCAGGGAGTTGCCCAACAGGGCGAAGGGGCCGCCGCCGCTGAAAATGTCCACCTGGTCATCCAGCCACCGGGCCAGGCCGTCCAGGTCGAGAATGGACGGGTCGGGCGGCGTGCGGCCGAAGCCGGGCTGGTCCAGGTAGATCCGCTCGAATCCGCCCATCCGCTCGAAGACGGGGTCCAGGTCGTCGAAGATGTGGTGGTCCACGCCGGACCCATGCACGAAGATCAGCGGCAGCCCATGACCCCGACGAATGGCGAACCCAGGCTTGGCGCTCACTTCTTGGAGCCGGAGGGGATGCCGGTCTTGAACTCCACGATGTCGCCGTCCTGCATGACGTAGTCCTTGCCCTCAAGGCGCATCTTGCCCTCCTCGCGCACCTTGGCATAGGATCCGTCTGCGGCCACGAAGTCGTCGTATGAGACAACCTCGGCCTTGATGAAGCCCTTCTCGAAGTCGGTGTGGATTACGCCGGCGGCCTGCGGGGCGGTCCAGCCCTTGTGAATCTGCCAGGCGCGCACCTCCTTGACCCCGGCGGTCAGGAAGGTCTGCAGGCCAAGGATGTCGAAGCCCACCCGGGCCAGCTGGTCCAGGCCGGACTCCTTGAGCCCGGCATCGGTCAGCATCTCGCGGGCGTCGGCCTCGTCCAGCTCGGTCAGTTCGGACTCGAACTGGGCGTTGAGGAAGATGGCGGGCGCCGGAGCCACGGAGTCGGCCAGCTGCTTCTTCATGTCCTCGTTCTGCAGCTCGTCGTCGTCCACGTTGAAGACGTAGATGAAGGGCTTCGCGGTCATCAGATGCAGGTCGTAGAGCTCGTCCTTGTCGATGTCCCCGGCCTGTGCCGCCTGGTCGATGGTCCGCCCCTGGCCCAGAATCTCCTTGGCCTTGCGGACGGTGTCCAGGTAGGCGGGCTTGATCTTGCCGCCGCGCTGGTCCTTCTCCAGCTTGGGCAGGGCCTTGTCGATGGTCTGCATGTCGGCCAGGATCAGCTCGGTGTTGATGGTGTCGATGTCGTCGGCCGGATCCACCTTGCCGTTGACGTGGACGATGTCGTCGTCATTGAAGGCGCGAACCACCTCGCAGATGGCATCGGCCTCGCGGATGTTGGCCAGGAACTGGTTGCCCAGCCCCTCCCCCTCCGAGGCCCCCTTGACGATGCCGGCGATGTCCACGAAGGTGACCGTGGCGGGCACGATCTTGTCCGTGTGGACCAGCTTGGCCAGGACGGGCAGCCGGTCGTCGGGCAGGGGCACGATGCCGGTGTTGGGCTCGATGGTGGCGAAGGGGTAGTTCTCCGCCAGAACGTTGTTGCGGGTGAGGGCGTTGAAGAGTGTGGACTTGCCGACGTTGGGCAGCCCGACGATTCCTATGGTTAACGACATATGCACCAGTCTATTGCCCGGACTGCCCCGGCGTGGCTCCCCCTAGTCGCCGCGCTCCACCGCATCGATGGCCTCGATGACCGCTCCACGGAAGCCGTGCTTCTCCAGGGAGGCGACCCCCTTGATGGTGGTTCCGCCCGGCGAGCAGACCGCGTCCTTCATGGCTCCGGGGTTGGTGCCGGTGGCCAGGTAGAGGGCTCCGGTTCCCTCCACCATTCGCGCCGCCAGCCGGTAGGCCGCCTGCCTGGGCAGCCCGTGCTCCACCCCGGCGTCGGCCAGGGCCTCCATGTACATGGCCGTGTAGGCGGGCGCGCATCCGGCGATGGTCGTGCCCACCGAGACCAGCTCCCGGGGCAGCCGTTCGATCATGGCCACCGGGTCGAAGACCTGGGTGAAGAGCTCCCGCTGCTGGTCGGTCAGGGTGTCTTCCTCCTGGGTGACCAGAACCCCCTGCCCTACCGAAATGGGGGTGTTGGGGATGGCGCAGATCAGGTGGGTACCCTCCTCCAGGAGGTCGGCATAGTTTTCAAGGGTCATGCCGCCTACAACAGAAAGGACCATGCGGTCCGGATCAGCCAGCTCATGGCGGATGGGCTCGCAGACCTGGGCCACCTGCCCCGGCTTGACGGCCAGAATCACCAGGTCGGCGGCCGCTGCCACCTCGGTTCCGGAGTGCATGGGCCGCACCCCCAGCTGGGCCGCCCGCTCCACCAGCCGGTCATAGTGGGCCGCGCAGGCCACAATCCGGCCGCCGGGCAGCAGACCAGCGTCGACCAGGCCTTGGGCCATGGCCTGGGCCATGTTGCCGTATCCGATGAATCCGAGAGTCAATGAGTCCGTGTTCATGCCCTCAAGTCTAGCCGCGCGCCGGGAAGAGCCCCTCCAGATCGCCGCGCTCCAAGGCCAGCCGGTAGAGGTGGGCGAAGACCCTGTCCCCGTGCAGGCCGTCGTGCTCGAACTCGTTGGTCACCCAGGCATGGGCGTGACCCACGCGCGAGAGGGTGTCCAGCTGAAGCTCGGAGGGCACGTAGAGGTCGTCGGCATAGACCGCAGCCTGCAGGGGAACCTGATTGTCGGCCAGACGCTCGGGATCGTACAGGTGGCCCCAGGAGCCCTCCTCCATGAGCAGGCTGACCGCTTGGCCGAAGGGGCGCAGGGCCGACTCCTGCTCGAACATCCAGGGGAAGATCGCCTCCCCGGTGAACATGAGCGGGCGGGCAGCAGTGTCGAATTCAGGACGGGCATCGCGCACCCGCTGCGCAGCCCAGCGCAGGGGTTCGCAGTCCCCATCGGCGTAGATGAACTCCTGCAGGGGCCAGTAGAGCGGTGTGACCGCAGTGGCCGCCCGCACCCCTTCCAGGAAGGCCTGCGAGAGGGTGGCCCGGGAGCTGCTGGTGCCGGAAGCGGGCAGGCTGCCGTCGCCGTCCAGGAAGGCCGAGTCCAGCAGCCAGTGGAGGCGCTCGAACCCGCCGCTCTTGCCCAGGTCGGCGCCTAGGGTCTGCAGCCGCTCCACGCTCAGTTGGTCGCCTCCGGGCAGAACTACATCGCCCTGGGCCAGTCGGTCGGCAATGGCCGCCACACGGTCTTGGTCCCCCGGATAGCGCTGGTAGAAGGCCTGGGACCGCTGGGCCATTTTGGTGAAGGTATGCGAGTAGAGCTCATGGGCATCAGTGGGGATGTGGGGCACGCCCCCGGTAGTGAAGGCCGCAGCCAGCCCCTGGGGGAAGTTCGACAGGTAGGCCATGGTCAGGAAGCCGCCGAAACTCTGCCCAAGGGCCACCCAGGGATGGCCGGCGAAGACCGTGCGACGCAGGTGCTCGAAGTCCCGGATGATGGAGTCTGCCAGAAAATGCTTCAGATAGTCGGCCTGGGCCCGGGGCTCGCCCAGGGAGGCCATGGTGGAGCCGTCGATGGCGCTGGATCGGCCCGTACCCCGCTGGTCGGGCAGGACAATGCGGAAGTGGCGCAGGGCCTCGGCCATCCACCCGTCGGCAGTGGCGTTCAGCGGCCGTGGGGCGCCCGAGCCGGGTCCGCCCTGCAGGTAGACCAGCAGCGGCAGGTCGTCGTGGATGTGCTCGGGGGCACAGACCACGCGGTAGAAGCAGCGGATGACCGCCTGGTCCGAATGATCTTCGGCTCGCCAGACGCCAGGTTCACTGTCCGCCCAGTCCAGAGGAACAGGAATGGATCCCTCCCGAACGTAGAGTCCCGGCAGATAGTATCCCTGGTTGGTCATACACTGGCTCCTTTCTTTGAGATCAGTCGGGTTCATTGTCGCCGGGCGGTTGGACCTGGCTTGTGTGTTGTCGGCGGGCTGGGTGGTAGGGTGAAAAGCGGGGGACGTCGAAAGACGACTGGCTTGCGCATGGCTCCTGCAATTTGATGCAGGGTGGGCGCTGGCAGGCAGAACGTTGAATAGGCATGCGGTGTTGATACCGCTTGGTGTTTGGTGAAGGGGTTTCGGTTTCATGCATCTGGTTTCCCATCTGCGTCGCATCATGGCGGTGACGACCATCCTGCTGGGAATGCTGGCGGGCCTGGGCGTCGCATCCGCCCAGGCGGACGCTCCTTCCTCACCGGGGGGGGGGGGGTCGTCAGACCCCTCGCGTAGCTGAGCAAACCCCCGGCACTCTCCACAGCAACGCACCAGAAACTCCACTACCCACACCCTTACCAATACAAACCACCACACCACTAAACCCCACGCCAGACGCCCCGTCATCGACGACGGGCACACCCGGCAGCGCAGACTCCGCTCCGGCTCAATCAGCCGAACAAGCAGACGATCAAGCCACGCATACAGTGCGTTTCGACCCCGACGACGGCAGTAAATCCACCGAGTCCACTGTGAAAACTGGCACTCTCGCCGCTCCCCCGCAACAGAACCCACAACGTGAAGGCTTCCGGTTCGACGGATGGACGCTTGACAGCCAGCCCTTCGACTTCCAGACCCCCATCCTGCAGGACACGACTCTGAAAGCCCAGTGGTCGAAGACCACGGACTGGACGCTGAGCCCGGACCACGGGCCCGCCTCCGGCGCCCGGCTGACCATCAACCCGCCCAGCCCGCAGGAACCCTACTACGTCAGCGTCCAAACCGCAGGAGACCAGACTGTCGGCCTGACCGGCGACGGCCGCATCTACACCTGGACGCAGGACGGCACACCCAAGCAGGCTCCTCTCCCCGCCCAGGCTCCCGACGGGTTCCACTACCTGCAGGCCGCAGCCGGCGGCCGATGGCAGGCAGCACTCGGATCCGACCAGCAGATCTACACCTGGGCCTGGGGGCAAGCGACACCCACAATTCTTGACACCGGCCGGAGCACCCAATTCACCAGCATCAGCATGAACGATGACCGGCTCCTGGCCGTGGACCGGCAGGGACAGATCCACCACTACCAGGCCAGCCAAGACCCGAAACCCGCGGAGCAGGCCACAACCAGCCTGCCCGGAAAGGCGCAGGCCGTCACAGCCGTCGCCTCCGGCAGCCGGATCCTCGCCCTGGACTCCGACGGGCAAGCCTGGACCCGGGACGCAAGCAACACCGGAAACACAAAATCCGAACGCCTTACACAGAATCCGCACACGCGCATCATCCAGGCCCAAACCCTCAACCAGGGGTCCCTCCTCCTGGACGCGGACGGACAAGCCTGGTACCTGGCCGACAGCACAGCTGATTCTGCAGCCGTCAGCCTGCCGGAAGGCATGAAAGCCAGCAGGATCACCGCCAACGACAGCCTGGCCATCATCACCGGCAAGGACGGTAGTATATGGGCCTGGCAGCCAGGCAGCAAGCCCACCCGGGCGGACGACGGGCACCAGCAGTACACCCAAGCCGTCAGCATCGGCGGCAGGGTCACCGCCATCAGCAGGCAGGGCGGCATGCTCACGTGGAGCATGGACGGGCAGGGCCAGCCCGGCAAGCCCGACAGGCTCGACACCACTGCTGCGCCCATCCTGGAATCAGCCAGCCTGGACGGCCAGCCGCTCAACTTCAGCAAGACCGGCAGCGCCTGGCGGGCGGGCATGCCCGCCCGCCAGCCGGGACAAGCCGCCATCCTCATCACTGGCAGGCAGGACGGGCAGCCTTTCGCCAGGAGCCTTGCGTACACGGTCGACCAGCCGCTGGCACGGGCTGCGGAGCCAGGATCCGCGTTCACGGTCCGCTTCGACACGGGCGGCGGAAACCCCATGCCAGCAGACCAGCATGTCTCCGCCCCGTACGGCAGGGTGAAGCGGCCCTCCCCCGACCCGACGCGGGAAGGCTACCTGTTCGACGGATGGTTCACCGGTCAGGTCGCCTACGATTTCAGCAGGCCCGTCGACAAGGACCTGACCCTGACCGCCCACTGGACGCCCACAAGCAGGAACAGCAGATGGAGCATCAGCCCCAATAAGGGCAGCCAGCTAGGCAACCAGACCACCACCATCACCCCGCCCGACAACGCCAGCCGCGGCATCAGATTCAACCAGATCAGCGCATCAACAAACGGTAGTTTTTCCTTGGCGGTGGGCAGCGACGGCAACGCCTACGCCTGGGGATCCAACAGAACTGGCCAGCTCGGCAACGGGACAACCAGCAGCCAGAATGCGCCGGTCAGGGTGAAGACGCCCGACCGCAGCACCTACCCGGACCTGCCAGCGGACTTCACCTACCTGCAGGTCAGCGCCGGAGGCGGGTATTCGCTGGCCGTGGGCAGCGACGGCAACGCCTACGCCTGGGGAAACAACGGCACTGGCCAGCTCGGCGACGGGACAAGAGGCGACAAGCATGCGCCGGTCAGGGTGAAGACGCCCGACCGCAGCACCTACCCGGACCTGCCAGCGGACTTCACCTACCTGCAGGTCAGCGCCGGAACCAATCATTCCCTGGCCCTGGGCAGCGACGGCAACGTTTACGCCTGGGGATACAACGGCAATGGCCTGCTCGGCGACGGGACAAGCAGCAGCCGGTACACGCCGGTCAGGGTGAAGACGCCCGACCGCAGCACCTACCCGGACCTGCCAGCGGACTTCACCTACCTGCAGGTCAGCGCCGGATACGCTCATTCCCTGGCCCTGGGCAGCGACGGCAACGTCTACGCCTGGGGATCCAACTACTATGGCCAGCTCGGCGACGGGACAAGCAGCAACCGGACTGCGCCGGTCAGGGTGAAGACGCCCGACCGCAGCACCTACCCGGACCTGCCAGCGGACTTCACCTACCTGCAGGTCAGCGCAGGACAATATTATTCCCTGGCCCTGGGCAGCGACGGCAACGTTTACGCCTGGGGAAACAACGAGTATGGCCAGCTCGGCGACGGGACAGGCAGCAGCTACCGGAATGCGCCGGTCATGGTGAGGAAGCCCGACCGGAAGACGTACCCGGACCTGCCCAAGGATTTCACCTACCTGCAGGTCAGCGCCGGAGCCAATCATTCCCTCGCCGTGGGCAGCGACGGCAACGTTTACGCCTGGGGATACAACGTCAATGGCCAGCTCGGCGACGGGACAAGCACCGACCGGCATGCGCCGGTCAGGGTGAAGACGCCCGACCGCAGCACCTACCCGGACCTGCCAGCGGACTTCACCTACCTGCAGGTCAGCGCCGGAACCGATCATTCCCTGGCCCTGGGCAGCGACGGCAACGCCTGGGCATGGGGAGACAACAGCGATGGCCAGCTCGGCGACGGCAGCACAGACAGCAAGTCGGCTCCTGTGCCGGTGTCGTTCAACCTGGCTCTGGTGATCACCGGCGTCAGGTTCGACCAGACCCCCGCATCAGGGCTGACGCGCGGCGACGGCAATAGCGTGACCGTGACCACGCCCGCACATTTGCCGGGCACGGTCACCGTCAGCGTGGACTACACGCTGGGCGGCGCACCCCAAACGCCCGACACCTCCTTGAGGTACACGTACCTGCCTGCAGGCGTGCTCCCCCAGGCAGGCGGGGAAGGCATCCTGCTCGCCCTGGCCACTGGCATGACCGGCATGGGCGGGGTCCTGGCATCACGCCGCCACCGGAAGGAAACACGCCAACTGGTTCACGCTTCGCACGAGTAAGAGCGGCCGGGCGGCGTATCAATCCCCCCGCCCCCGGCCCACATGGGGGAGCAGGGAGGAAACGTGTCAGTCAAGGCTCAAACCCCAAGAGAGCCGACACTTCCCTCCCGCGCCCCCACCACACTTCTGCAGGCGAGAAGCCAAGGGGCAGGCATGCACGCCCCCGCCCCCACCCGGGAGAGGAGGAAACGCGGCCAGGCCGGCCAGGAGGCTTAACAACCTCCAACCAGCCTGGCCGCTGTCCATCTCCCTATCCCAGCATAATCACGCAAACAGCAGCTTCATCCCCGAGCATTGAGCCTCGCTCATCTCAACTCACAGCCAGCCATCGGCGGGCCATGCTGTGAAAGTTGCGGTATCGTTACCGCACTGATATAACTGAAGGCTGTCAGAACCGCTCGCCTGCCCATGGCGGCGGTCAGGCAACCGCCGAGGTCGGCAGTCCGGCCCGGCGGCCGACCACTTCGACGAAAGGCCATGATGGCGTACGCGACGATCAGGGATGTGGCCCAACGGGCCGGTGTCTCCGTATCGACGGTCTCCCGAGCCCTCAACGACTCCGGGCGCATCTCCCCCGCCACACGACAGCGCATCAACCAGGTCATCCACGACCTGCACTATGTGCCGGACTCCCGGGCCCGATCCATGCACTCCGCCCACTCGCGCACCATCGGCCTGCTCATCCCCGACATCCGCAACTCCTACTTCGCGGACCTGGCCTACCTGATCCAGGGCCAGCTGCTCAACCACGGCTTCCAGACCCTGATCTGCACCTCCACCCAGGGCGACCCCGGCGAGGACCGGGCGCAGGTGCGCAACCTGCTGGGCCAGCACATCGACGGAGCCATCATCGTGCCCGGGCCGCGTTCCTCGCACACCCTGGAGGAGCTGACCAGACGCGGGCTGCCCCTGGTCTGCGTGGACCGTGCCGCCGAAGGTGCCGCCGGACGCGACGGGCGGGTCATCCCCTGCGTGGACGCCGACCCCGAACCCGGCCTGAGGCAGGCCCTTGAGGATCTGCACGCCCAGGGCCACCGACGCATCACCCTGGTGCCCGGACCCCTCAGGGAATCGGCCACCTTCCGCGAACGCCTGAACGTCTACCGGGACCTGCTGGCAGGCATCGAAGGCATGGACGACCCCCTGGCCGACCAGGTAGAGCCCGGCACCTTCGACCCCGACATGATCGACCTCTGGGCCCGGCAGGGAATCACCGGCGTGCTCTTCGGATCCTCCCTGGATGCCATACGCGCCATCAAAACGGCACAGTCGCGAGCAATCAGCATCGGCGAGGACCTGTCCATGATCACCTTCGACGACCTGCCCGTCTTCCGCATCCTGACCCCGGCCGTGTCGACCATCTCCCAGCAGATCGACACCATGGGGACCCGCTGCGTGGACATGCTCCTGGCTCTGATGGCAGGCTCGCCCGTGCGGTCCGTCCGGCTGCAGACCAGCTACCGCCACTGCGCCTCGGTGGGTCGCCCGCCCGCGCACACCGGCCAGGATCCCTGAACCTGTCACAGCGTGATCATCAAGGCGGACAAGCTCATCAAGGAACGGAGAAACATGATTCAAGATATGGCGGCGGCACCCGACCAGGTGCTCAAGGGACTGGATACCATCACGGGATCCATCTCGGTGGTCGGGTCCATGAATGCGGACTACACCGTCAACACCGACCGGCTGCCCAAGCCCGGCGAGACCATCAATGGGGGTCCCCTGCAGGTGCTGCCCGGGGGCAAGTCGGCCAACCAGGCGGCGACCGCGGCCCGCATCGGTGCCCAGGTAAGGCTCTTCGGGGCAGTGGGATCCGACTCCAACGCCGACTTCCTGCTGGGGCAGCTGGGCAACGCCGGAGTAGACGTCTCCCATGTGATGACCGTGCCCGGAGCCAGCGGAACCACAGTCATCACCGTGGATGCGCGCGGCGAGAACACCATCGTCTACTCCCCCGGCTCCAACGGCAAGGTGGATGTGGACTACGCCCACCGCTCCCGCCAGGCCCTGACCTCGGCCAAGGTGCTGGGCCTGTGCCTGGAGAGCCCCATCGAGACGGTCACCGAGGCCGCGCGCATGGGCCACGAGGCCGGCATGACCGTGCTGCTCAACGACTCCCCCTTCCGCGCCGACCTGCCCGCCGACCTGATCGCCAACTCGGATCTGATCCTGGTCAACGAACATGAGATGGCCCAGCTGCTGGGCATCGACGAGCCCGAGGACGGCGACTGGCTGGGGGCCGACTGGGACCGGATCAACCAGACCATGCAGGACTTCGGCTTCCACCGGGCCATCGTCACCCTGGGCGGTGAGGGATCCATGGTGCTGGACCAGGGCCAGACCTACCGGATTCACGCCGTGCATGTGGACGCCGTGGACACCACCGGCTGCGGGGACGCCTTCATGGGCACCGTGCTGGCCGGCCTTGCCTCCGACATGACCCTTGTGCAGGCCGCACAGCTGGCCTCCTACGTCTCCGCCTACGCCGCCACCGGGCAGGGGGCGCAGGCCTCCTACGGCACGGCCGAGCAGATTAGGCTACGTTTCTCCTGAGTTTGGACGTTCGGGGCCGGAGCCATCAAGGTCGAGCCATCGGAATCCTGACCACCGGGATCTTGTAACCAGGGTCCGCTGGTCAGGGTCCACCGATTATACAAGTAGAGCGCTGCTGACCCCCTCCCTTGCGTTGTCAGGCCGATGAACCGTTGCGAAAAATGCACGACGATTCGTCGGCCTGACTGGTATCTGTGCGATACAGGCTGGATGGATGGATACTGGATGCATACTTGTTACCATTTGAGTGCAAATATGGCATCCATACCCATTACCAACTGAGGGCAAGTCCGATATCCGCTTTTATTGCCGTCTGAATCCAAGCACTGAATCTGTTCTTATCGCCATTGTTAAATACATCTTACAACTGCTCCGGCTCATCCGCCTTGCGACAGCCTGGGACCGCGTTTGACCTCATCATCCCTCGGACTGATGGCACCTCCCGCTGTCCCCGAATATTGTTGATTCCATGAACACAGTCAGTCAAACAGCGCAGCGACCAATCACCAGGTCCAATAATCGAATGCTACTGACTGACGCTCTCTTCGCCATCCTTCTGTTTCTGCTGGTGAGCGGCTCCAGCGCCAATCTACAAGATGGGGCCCTGATTCCCTTGCAGGAAAACCTAATCCTGATGTGGACGGTCCTGCTCATAGCCCCTGTCGTTATCCGTCGCCGATTCCCGAACGTAGCAGCCGGGATCTTCGTCGCTGTGGCTCTGGCTCAGCTCCTGTTGGGACCTGCCATCATGCTCTCCGACGCAGTCTGCCTGGTGATGGTCTATTCCTGTCTGCTCTACGGACGTCCATCCTGGCGTCGACTCTATCTGACCGTGGCCTGGGTCATGACGCCCCTATCCTGCCTTATCTTCACATTGGTCGATTTGGGGTTTCTGCCTCCGGGCAAGACGCGGCCGGATCACATCTCAATGTTGCCGACCTCATTCAAAGATCTGGCAATCACCTTCCTATCGAATTTGCTGATCGAGGGGCTTCTGCTGCTCATAGCCATCGTTGCAGCCTACTGGACGCGGACCAGAAGGGATGCCATTGATGAGGCCCGGCGACGCAACCACGCCTTGGCCCTGCAGGCAGAACAAAGCGCGGCCCTGTCTGCCAGCGCTGAGCGGGCCCGCATAGCACGTGACATGCACGATGTCGTCGCCCACACTCTGTCCATCGTCATCGTGCAGGCAGATGCCGGCAGATACGCAGCCACAGCCGATACGAACCTTGCTCTCAAGATCATGCGCACCATTGATCAAGAGAGCCGCCGCGCCCTACGTGAGCTGAGCTCGCTTTTCGGCAAACTCAAGACTCCAACCAACCCGGCACCCGAAACCAGCCAAAAGACAGCGGATTCTCTTCCAGGCCAACACTCTTCTTCCCCACCACCAACGGACCCAGCCCATATCCAGCCGCTTGACCAATCTCAAACAACTGCCCAAACGAATTCCGCTAGTCAATCCGGGAACGCTCATAATCTGAATCCAGCCGGAACAGATTGCACTCAGCCGAGCCAAGCCAGCGGCCATCTTCACATAATCAAAGAGAGTCCAGCCACCAAAACTGCCAAGGCCAACGTTGATACGGCCGACAGTGCGCGTATCTGGCCTTCGGTTGCCACCTCTTCAAACAATCCGCCGACCAGCTATAAATCATGGTCAGACCTGATAGATGCCGCCCGACTTGCTCAGCCAGAATCCCAATTCAGCCGACGCATTGAAGGCCGACCCTGCCCAGAAAAGCTGGATCGCAGCCGCACCATAACTGCTTACCGGGTGCTGCAAGAAGCATTGACCAATGTTCGCAAGCATGCCGCTCCGGCTTCGGCTGTGCTAGTTGAAGAACAGTGGCTCACGGACGGTTTGTGTCTAACCATTGACGACCGCCCATTTGACCATGCCTCTACCAATTCAGATTCTCCGCCACAGATGGACCGACCTACGCATTCAGGTTTCGGTCTTATAGGGATGCGCGAACGACTGACTTCTCTTGGAGGCAACCTTCAAACTGGTCCCGAAACAGAAGGCGGGTACCACCTCCAAGCGTGGATTCCTTTTGCCACTCCGCCAAAGTCCGACCCTGAAGCGGGGATACGTGCCAATCGACAAGCTCAATGGTCCCTGCGCTCGATTGTCTCCACGCTCTTCGTCTGGTTTCAACGCCATCCATTGACGGCCGACCTGGGTTTGGTAATCGGACTCGTATTGGTAGAGAATCCAGGTCAAGCTGTTGCTATAGCACCTGTCATGCGACAATATGATCCGGGCCGGCCAGTAAAGGTCATCGCCACGCTAGGTATCGCTTTGCCTCTGATTGTGCGCAGGGTCCGTCCCGGCATTTGCGCCGCCATAGTGTCTGCAGTTGCCGCCCTGCTGCTGCTCTTCTCGCCCTGGCTGCCAGAAGCTGCAGTCTTATCCCCAGTCGCTGTATATTCAGCAATGGTTTACGGTAAATACACCACCCGACGGTGGGTTCCGTTGGCGGTCATCACGGATACGGTTTTATGGGCTGTCAGATGTGTAGCCAATAACCAAGGGTGTCCAACCATTCTGGCCTACATGACAGAAGGCCCGGCAAAATCATCTTTCTCTGTATCCCATTTAACACTTTTCATAGTGATGGCCGCACCGGCCTTGATCTGTCTGCTGACCATTCTGATTGCCTCACGCCGACGTACTCGTGGTTCGGTCCTGCTCCTCCAGCAGGAACGCGAGCGCGCGCTAAACCAGACCCTGCAGGAAAGCCAGGCTCTGGCAGCCAATCAAGAGCGCGAACTCATTGGCTCTACCATGCAGGTAGAAGTGGCTGCAACCCTGAATACAGTCATTGCATCCACTACCAAAGCCATCTCCGAGTTGAACCATTATCAAGTCAAGGGGGTGAACCCTTCCCCAGAGCAGGTAGCGCAAGCCTTCGGCGACATTGCTTCTCAAGGACGCCAGGCCCTGGCTCGCATGCGACAACTGCTCACCGTCCTGCGTCATAGTTCCAGCACCGGTTTGCGCTCAAACACTGACACCGCCGATTCCCCAAACAAGAGCCTCAACTCAGACAGGAACCATATTGGCGAGCCCACCCGTAAAAACCCACATATACCTGCTCTTCACCCAGCCAAACCCCTGCCAGTAGATCTTGATGATCAGCTTGACAACTATTCGCAACAATCGCAACAGGATAAGGAACCAGAGCATGCCCCATCGGACCAACAGGACCACCCAATCTCCAGGCGTGAGCGTTCTTCATGATGAGCACCTCCTATGGATAGCAAACAGGAAAATGACCGTGTCAGGTAATCAGCACAATCGAAAAATTGAGCACTCCATGAACCACGCACCCGAAGATTAGGCACTCGGGAAATCGATTGCTGACGAGCATAACTTCACCAGTTGAAAGTCTCTCCGACGACAGTCGCTTAGCCAGCAATTACTCAATCAACAATCAACCAGACAGCGATTACCCTGGATCCAAGTTAAATCCAGTTGTAATTCCAAGCCACACTCAACTCAGATAAAATCGAATGGTAGCGCTGGCTACCATCTAGCGGAAAGAAGCAGGCAGTCATGGAACGGACCGAACCCATCAGCGTTGCCATCGTGGATGACCAGGATCTGGTCCGGGCTGGCTTTGCCATGGTCATCGGCTCCCAGGATGACATGACCGTGGTCGGCCAAGGAGCGGACGGCGAGCAAGCAGTGGATCTGGCCTCACGCCTGCGGCCCGATGTGATCCTCATGGATGTCCGCATGCCTGGCATGGATGGTTTGACAGCCACCCGCCAAATCACTGCTTTGTCACCAGATCGTCCGGAGCCCAGGGTCATTGTGCTGACCACCTTTGATCTTGACGAATACGTCATGGCCGCTATAAAAGCCGGCGCATCGGGATTTCTGCTCAAGGATACCGAGCCTGAAACCCTCCTGTCCTCCATCCGTACAGTCCACCGGGGCAACGCGATCATTGCCCCTTCGGCTACAAAACGTCTGATAGAACACATGGCCCATGACATGCCTGCGACCGGGTCCATGCCATCGGGAACGACCTATCGCGATCCCGAAGCGGACCTGCTCACTGATCGTGAGCTGCAGGTTCTGGTTCACATAGCCCAAGGTCTGAGCAACCAGGAGATTGCCGACAATCTGGGGATCTCACTGCCCACAGTGAAAACTCATGTCACTCACATTCTCCAGAAGATCAATGCCCGCGACCGCGTCCAGGCGGTGGTCTTCGCTTACGAAAACCATCTGGTATGAACCTGGACGTCATGCAGCATCAATCGTCACTAAGAGCCTCAATGGGTGAAACCTTGACTGCCTCCCTGGCTGGCAGCACACTGGCTGCCACAGCAGCCAGCAAGGCCACTGGCAGTATCAGCACAAAAGCCGACCATGGCACGGTGAAAGTCACGGACCCTAAGGGCACAAAGACCTGGTAGGCTCCTATCCATCCGAAGAGCGTTCCTAGAACGATTCCAGCCAGACTGGCTCCCAGGGCTATCATGCAGGCCTCGACTCCCAAGGATCGACGAACCTGGACGCTGCTCATGCCGATTGCCCTGAGCGTGGCAGTCTCACGACGGCGTTCCAGCACCGACATCATCAAAGTGTTGGAAACCCCTATCAGGGCGATAATCACAGCAACGCCCAGCAACGCCACCATGATTGCCAACAAGGAATCGATTCTTTCGCTCCATGTCCTCATTTGCGTCAGCCCTCCGCTCATAGCCATGTCGTCATGCTCTCCTACAGCCTGACGTATGTCATCCAAGAGCAGTGCGGTATCGCAATCTCCCTGCGTCCTAATCCAGATTTCATGCGTCTTGGTGTCAATCCCAGCGACATTCCGGGAGTCCGTGATTGCATAGACGCCACTGGTATCCAGCCCGCCGAATCCGGCAAAGACCCCAGTCAATGTTCTTCTTGCATCTGCCTCCTTTTCACGTTCATCGTCCGCCTGAGGATCGGCTATCGACAACTTCAGCCGACTTCCATCCCGGTAACCGGAATGCTTGGAAATCGTTCTGGTCGACACCAGCAGCGCATCCGACCTTTGCATACCTGGACCCAGATCGGCATGAAGCACTCGCTTGATCCGTGAAGCATCCAAGGCATAGACAGTCATGGAAGCTTGTGAGGGGCCTCCTGACTCGACCTTGGCATTGAATCGCTGCACCAGCTCTGCATCTGCAACACCTTCGACACGCTCAATGGCCCGCACATTTCTCTTGTTCAGCCCCTGACCAGATATTTCAATATCCACGGAATAACGCTGATCAATATCCTTGAACAAAGTACGTTTAGCGGTTACCGCACCCGTAGCCAGAGTGGAGACCAGAGTTACGCCAATCAGCAGAGCAACACCTGTGGCAGCGACCCGTGAGGGATTTCGAGCGATATTCGCCACTCCGACCCTGCAAGATGGTCCAATCTTGGACACAGGTTTACCCAAACAACGCAGAAGAGCCGGAATCCATCGCCGAGCCCCTACCAGCGCACTCAGAAAGATCAGCAAAACACCCAATACTGCGAGACCTAGCAATCGTTCCTGCTGATTACTGGTCTGGACTGTGTCGCCAGAGTTTGTCCGGACTAACTCCCCTACGCGCCAAGATGACCAGGTCACCAACGCCAGACCAATGACAGCCAGCAGGATACTGATTCGTAAACCGGTCCGATTCCTGCTGCCCTGCTCCTGATAATCCACTGGCTGCAGGGCTTCAAGCGGTCTGACTCTGATAGCCCTATGACTAGATCCAAAGGCAGCCACCAGGGTTGCCAAAACACCGAGCACAAACGGAACCAGGAGGGAGGAGGGTGTAAGCAGGAGTTCAAACTTCATGGTGCCCGAATGCAAACCAAGGCAACCGGCAAGGCCCATCAAGCCCATGGCCAGCAGGATGCCGATCAGGGACGATATGACGCCAAGAAGCAGGGCCTGCTGCAGCACGCCTACCCTGATTTGCCGTCGATCAGCACCAATAATCCTCAGCAGGGCCAGATACCTGCGCTGTCTGGCCACCATGATCTGGAAGGTGTTGGCAATCACCAAGGCAGCCACCACCATGGCCAGCAAACCAAAAGTCATGAGGAAAAGAGTTGTGATGTCCACACCATCACCGGTCTGCTCTCTGAGCAGCCTGTCCTCCATGGTACGACGATCCTCCAGCTGGTATCCCTTGGGAACGTATCGCCTGATATTTTGCAGAGTGTTCTGAAGCTCCTTGCCTTGGCCATCAACCTGCAGATAGACATTATTCACAGGAGGAGACTCCGGTCCAACTATTCCCGCCATACTCAGCAGACGCTCAATCCGAGAATCCCTCAGCACCACAGCTCCACCGAAGGCATCGTACTGTCGACCACGGCTCTTGCTGATGCCTGAGATGGTCAAGTCCACGGTTCCTTGGTCAACAAGGCGTTCTTTGCTTGCAGAATCCTGAGCACTATCGCTATCACTACCTGGCAGCATCAAGGTGGACAGATGGAGGCGCACCTTATCACCCAGGCCCGCCTGGAGCCTGTCGGAGACGGGATGCGGCAGCACAACCTGATCATCTGAATCCGGCCATTGCCCCCGGACCAGATCAACAGGCATGAGTTCCTGCCTGGCACTCACAATGGCCAGAATCCCCTTGCTGGATTGACCGTTCGCTTCCGTATCCACCAAGAGGCTGACATCAGGGCGCAGACCACGAACCCCCTGCAAGTTCGACAGTCCTTTGCCGTCAAACTCGTCGAACAGGATTGGCTTGTCCTGATCCTCTCTGGAGGCCACAACATAGTTGGCTTGACCAGCATCCACGCTGATCTCGCGACGCATGGAGGCTTTCGCCACGTTGCCAAAAAGGAGCGTCAGGCACATAAAGAGGGTGCCGATAACGATGGCCAGACCAGCCGGCATCATCATACGTGCATCGCGCTTCATCATCGTACGGGTTATCCGCCACACAGTGCACCCCCTAGTCCCGTACCTGGGAATCGCCTGCAGCGCCAGCCGACACTTGTTCAGCCAGAAGGTCATTCATGGCCTTCACTGTCGGATTCTGTCGGTCCGCGACTATCCGTCCGTCGGCAAAGACCAGCGCACGATCGGCGTAGGATGCGGCATAGGCATCATGCGTGACCATGATGACGGTCTGCCCCAGCTCGCGGACCGAATCCCGAAGGAAGCTGAGCACCTCGGTCGAGGAAGCCGTGTCCAGGTTTCCCGTAGGCTCGTCCGCAAAGACGATCGAAGGCTTGGTGATGAGGGCCCTGGCGATTGCCACTCGCTGCTGCTGGCCACCCGAGAGCTCGCTGGGCCGATGGTCCAGCCTCTCCGACAATCCCAGAGTCTCTACCAGCTGCTCCATCCATGAGGTGTCGGGCCGAACGTCGTCCAGTACCAGCGGCATGAGGATGTTCTGTTTGGCAGTGAACATAGGCAATAGGTTGAAGCTCTGGAAGATGAATCCCAGATGCCGTCTCCTGATAAGGGTCAGCTGACGGTCGTCCATTCGTGTCAGGTCGACTCGGCCGGCCTGATCAATCGATGGATGGTGACGATCTCCGCTCTTCGAATGCAGAAGATCAGCGCCCATATAGACATGACCTGAGGTGACAGTATCCAGACCAGCCAGAACGTGCATGAGCGTTGACTTGCCCGAACCTGAAGGACCCATGATGGCCGTGAACCGACCTTGTTCGAAATTCACGTCAATTCCACGCAGGGCATGGACGGCGTTCGATCCTTGCCCATAATCCTTGGTCAGCTGCCTGGCGCTGACGGCCGGCGGTCCCGCGACGCCTGGACCTGCTCTGTCAATTAACCCTTGTGAAGACGAAGTATCCGCTTTGTTCTGCATGGTGCTCCTTATCTGCGAGGAAGCCTTTCTCCCGTCAGCTTCCGACCCTATGCGGCCATCGGCTGTCGCGATATGCTCCCTGGGAGCGATGAAGAGAATCATCCTTACGGATGAGTGTGCTGAAGAACTCCTTCTGTTAGGCTGGCACCATCCAAATCAACACGGGGCGGCGGGGATGGACATCTGCGGAGATGAAGCGAATCATGTTCAGCACAAGAGACATGAGTCACAAAACATGCAACCATCGGACCAAGGAATTGAGGCTGTTGCCTAGATCTCCTTGATTGACTACAGGAATAACGAGCTTCCTTAGCTCAAGCTGAATCGTTTCCGAGCAGCATCAAGGAAATCATCACCCGGTAGAATGAGTCATTCATTCCCGACGCCGACCAAAGCATGCCAGGATGAAGGCTGCTTGCCGTCATTCCTCAGCAAGAGCCACGACCGGTGGGGTCCGGTTGACGCGCCTTGCGGGCAGAACACTTGCCAGAATCGCCGCTACGAGCGCCACCAGCAGAATCACCAGCCCGGTGGACCAGGGAATGGGGAAAGCCACCGTACCCAGAGAGGAGAATATCTCATAGGCTGCAGCCCAGCCGAAGAGCAGGCCCAGGACCATGCCAGACAAGGACGACCCCAGGGCTATCAGCCCTGATTCCACAGCCAGTGACCGTCTAATCTGCTTCCGGGTCATCCCAATGGCCCGCAGGGTGGCGGACTCCCGCCGGCGTTCCAGCACCGAAAGGGAAAGCGTATTGGCCACGCCGATCAGGGCGATGGCAACCGCCACCGCCAGAAGAGCCAGGATGATCATGAGCAGGCTGTCGATGGTCCGATCCCACTGCTGCTTCTCAGCCAACCCACCCTTGACGGAAACAGCCGAATACCCAGAAAGCGCGTCTTTCACCTTGTCCATGAATGCCGGGACTGTTGGCGAGCCATCGATCTTGACCCAGATCTGCACCGTCTGAGGCTGAATGCCATTTAGCAAGGATGAGTCAGTCAGGCCATATAAATTGTTGGCATCAATTCCCTGGAAAGGCGCATAGACACTGGTCACGAAGAGTCTTTGAGCCACCGATGCGGATCCGCCATGAGCGCCGCCTTGAATCGGGTTGAGTATATTGAGTCCCAGATTCCCGCCGTCATGAAAATCCTTCTGTTTGTCCATGAGGCTTTTTGGAAGAAGAAGGGCATCTTGTCCGGAAAGATCCTTGCCGACTTTGGCGTTCAGGAGACAATCGATCTTGTGTGGATCCAGAGCGAAAATAGTCATTCCCGCACCGTTCTCGCCACCTGATTTGACCATGGCGGCATATTGGGGCACCAGCTCGGCCTGCGCAACCCCGTCGATTCGACGAATGGCGTTCAGAGCCTCGGCATCCAAGCCATCAGCGCTGATCTGCAGATCGACCGAGTAGTGCTCATCCAGCATGTCGGCCATGGTCTGTTTGGCGCTGGCGGCGCCTGTGCTCAGAGTGGCAACCAGTGTCACACCAATCAAGAGGGCGGTACCCGTAGCCGCCACACGGGAATGATTCCGTGCGATGTTAGCCACGGCGATTGTGGACGAGGGCCCGATTCGAGAAACCAGGGACCCGACTCCCTTGAGCAGGAAAGGAATCCAACGATTTGCACTGAAAAGGATGCCCAGGAAGGCCAGGACAATGCCGATGACAGCCATAGCAGCAACAATGTTCGGCCCATCTCCGGATGGCTTGCTGGCCTTGTCTGCCGTAACATTGAGCCTGACCTGCCAGAGGGACCAGACCGTCATGGCGACGCCCAGCAGAATCATGGCCACGCTGACAAACAGACGTATCCTGCTCGTCCGCTTGTTCTCCAGAAGATCGGCAGGCCTCAACGCCTCCAAAGGACTGACCCTGGTGGCGGCCCAAGAGGAGCCAAGGGAGGCCAGGACCGTGACGACGATGCCGAAAACGAGAGGCACCAGGATAACCGCCGGAGTCAGCTTCAATTGGAAGTAGAGGGAACTTGTATGAGCCTTGGCTGCACCCAGAATGGCCATGATGCCGATGGCGGCAACGACCCCGATAAGGGATGCCACAGCGCCCAGGATGATGGAACGCATCAGAACACTGGCCCTTACCTGGCTCTTATTGGCGCCTATCGTCCTCAGGAGGGCCAGGTAGCGACGTTGCCGAGCGACCATGACCTGGAAGGTGTTGGCAATGACTGTGGCAGCCACGAACATGGCCAGGGTGCCAAAGACCAGAAGGAAGGTGGTGACGGGGTTTTGGGAACCGCCGAGCGCGGTCTTGACCAGTCGGTCCTCCATAGTGTGACGGTCCTCAAGGGAATAGCCGGAAGGCATGAGCTTGCGCAGAGAGGCCAGACTCCCATCAAGGTCGCTGCCCTGCCCGCCAACATTCAGGTAAACGTTCTGGGCATACAGGTTACCTATGCCACCAAAACCTGCTGTAACCATAAAGACATCTATGGTCTTGGGGGTCAGCACTATTGCGCCGCCCGACTCGCCAAATTCGCCGCCCTCGTTGCCCTTGTTCGAGCTGACGCCCGACAAGGTCAGGGGCTTCGATATGAACCTGCCCGCCACCTGGTCAGCGCCGGCCTGCCCTTTCGGCCCAAGGTCCTCGGAAACATACAGCATATTAGGCGACAGGTTCAGATTCACCTTGTCGCCCAGGGAGAGCCTGAGCCTGGACACAGTCGGCCCGGGTAGGACCACCTGGTCATCGGCGCTGGGCCAGGATCCCTTGGACAGACCGACCGGCATCAGCGATGAGTCCGCCATGGGAATGGCGATCACGCTCTCGCTCTTGATCCTGCCGGCGCGGACATCCACCATAAGCTGGGTGTCCGATCTGACTGCGTGAACGCCTGGGACTTTTGCCAGCTCCTCGGTTTTGAAGTCCTTCACCCTTTTCTGATCGGGATGGCTCCCTTCCGCGGGGATGATGGCGTAGTTGGCCTGGGCAGCATCGGATGAGACCATCCGCCGCATGGAAACGTCCATGGTATTGCCGAAGAGGAAGGTCATGGCAATGAACAGTGTTCCGATGACAATGGCGATGCCGGCGGGAATCATCATGCCCAGGTCATGCCGCATCATTTTTCTGGCAATGAACCACATGAGCATTCCCCTCAGCGATGAGCAGCCGAGTCAGCTGTAGCTGCGGAGGCCATGACTTCCTCGGAGAGCAGGGCGTTCATGGAATCAACGGTGGGTCTGTCCTGATCTGCCACGATTCGCCCATCCGCAAATACCAGAGCCCGGTCGGCGAAAGAGGCTGCAAAGACATCATGCGTGACCATGATTATGGTCTGTCCCAGCTCGCGGACCGAGTCCCGCAGGAAGCTGAGGACCTCGGTCGAGGAGGCTGTGTCCAGGTTTCCGGTGGGTTCGTCTGCAAAGACAATAGAAGGTTTGGTGATGAGGGCCCTGGCAATGGCCACACGCTGCTGCTGACCGCCCGAAAGCTCGCTGGGCCGGTGGCTCAGCCTGTCCTCCAGGCCCAGAGTCTTGGCCAGAACATCCAGCCAGGCTGTGTCCGGCTTGGCCCCATCCAGGATCAGGGGCATGAGAATATTCTGCTTGGCCGTAAACATGGGCAGGAGGTTGAAGCTCTGGAAAATGAAGCCCAGGCTCTGGCGCCTCAAGAGGGTCAGCTGATTGTCGTTGAGCTTGGTCAGGTCGACCACTCCCCTCCGCCCTCCACGACGGCTGGTCCGCTTGCCCTTCACCCCGGCGGCATCGGTCCCGTTCAGGTAGACATGCCCGGAGGTAGCAGTGTCCAAGCCGGCCAAGGTATGCATGAGGGTGGACTTGCCCGACCCGGAGGGACCCATGATGACCGTGAACCTGCCCCGTTCGAACTCGACATCCACACCCCTCAGGGCATGGACCAGGTTCTCCCCACTTCCATAGTCCTTGGTCAGCCCCTGGGCCTTGATGGCCACCTGTGCGATCTGCCTCGGTTTCCCCGCGCCGGACGACGAATCAGAAGACGCCCTCGTCTTTGCTCCATGTTTCATGCCACCCATCTTACCCACCAGGACATTTCCGCCTGACCAGTCAGGTACTGTCTGCCACTGGAGAGGCAAGGGGAAGGCATATACAAAGGTGCCCATCGAAACGTAATGAGGTTTCGACAGGCACCTTCTGTTTTCTCGCCTTCTCGGTCATATATCACGCATATACGTGACCAGGAAGGAAGTATGATTGCCTATTACTTGGCCAGCCCGGACTCCTTCAATGCCTGGAAGGCGCCCTTGAGGTCATCCAGAATGTCCTCGATGTTCTCCGTGCCGATGGAGAGCCTGATGGTGCCGGGATGGATGGCCTGATCCTCCAGCTCCTCCGGCGTCTCCTGGGAGTGTGTGGTCGATGCCGGATGGATGGCCAGGGACTTCACATCAGCCACGTTGGCCAGCAGGGAGAACAGATGCAGGTTGTTGATGAAGACCCTGGCCGCATCCTTGCCGCCCTTCAGATCGAAGGTGAAGATGGAGCCAGCCCCGTTCGGGAAGTACCGCTTGTAAAGTTCATGGTCGGGGCGCCCCTCGATGGCCGGGTGGCTGACCGACTCCACCTCCGGTACGGTCTGCAGATAATCCACCACCTTCAGGGCGTTCTCAACGTGGCGCTCAACCCTCAGCGAGAGCGTCTCGGTCCCCTGCAGGAGGAGGAAGGCTGCAAAGGGCGAGATGACGGCGCCGGTGTCGCGCAGGAGGATGGCGCGAATGCGGGTGACGAAGGCCGCAGCCCCCAGATCCTGGTAGAAGCGCAGACCGTGGTAGCTGGGGTCGGGTTCGGTCAAGGTGGGGAACTTGCCGGGCACTGCCGCCCAGTCGAACTTGCCGCCTTCCACGACGACCCCGCCCAGGGTGGTGCCATGGCCGCCGATGAACTTGGTGGCAGATTCCACGACGATGTCAGCACCGTGCTCCAGCGGACGGAACAGGTAAGGAGTGGCGAAGGTGTTGTCGACGATCACCGGCAGGTTGTGGTCATGGGCGATCTTTGAAATGGCTTCGAAGTCGGGCAGGTCGGCGTTGGGGTTGCCGAAGGTCTCGAAGAAGACCAGCTTGGTGTTCTCCTGGATGGCCGACTCGAAGTTGGCCGGTTCCGAAGGATCCACGAAGGTGGTCTCGACACCATCACGGGGCAGGGTGTGCTTGAGCAGGTTGAAGGTGCCGCCGTAGATGTTCTTGGAGGACACAATATGGTCCCCGGTCTGGGTGATGTTCCGGAAGGCATACTCCACGGCTGCGGCTCCAGAGGCCACGGCCAAACCGGCGGTGCCGTTCTCCAGGGCGGTGATCCTGTCCTCGAAGACCCCCTGGGTGGAGTTGGTCAGACGGCCGTAGATGTTGCCCGGATCCTTCAGCGCGAATCGGGCCTCGGCGTGATCGAAGTTGTGGAAGACGTAGCTGGTGGTGGCGTAGATGGGCACGGCCCGGGAATCAGTGGCGGGGTCGGCCTGCTCCTGCCCCACATGGAGCTGAAGCGTCTCGAAATGGTACTTGTGCGGGTTCTGGTCGGTCATGTCGATTCCTATCTGTTTCTGATGAATGAAGTACCCGTGGGAGGTTCATCCTTGTCTGAGTTCTTGACTGTGACCATAAGCGGCCCAAGCCCACCAGTTCAAGCCAGAAAGGACTTTTCGGTATCGTCCTTTTTTATAACAGCTTCCAAAAGGTTGAAAGCGCGCCCTTTTCCATCTCGCCATTCCACACGCGGCGGTGCCCGTTTAATCCCTCCGCTGTAGAGTCGAGTAAGCAACGGAGAAGGCTCCGCTGCGAACAGCCTCAGCAGGCATGAAGGAGTTCAAGAGATGGCCGGACAGACGGACGATCAGAACAGGCTCTACCAGCGCGACAGCAAGTACATTCCCCGAGTCGCCGCTGTGCATGACATGTGCGGGTATGGCAAGTGCTCGCTGACGGCCGCCATCCCCATCCTTTCTGCAGCCGGATGCGACGTCTGCCCGGTGCCCACAGCCCTGTTCAGCGCACACACCATGTTCAAGGACTACACCTTCCACGACACCACCGAGATGCTGCCGGGATACCTGGATGCCTGGCAGAAGGAGGGGGTCGAGCTGGACGGGATCTACAGCGGGTTCCTGGGCAGCGCCGAACAGGTCGACATCATTCAGCGCATGTATGGGGAATACCCCGAAGCCCTGCGGCTGGTCGACCCGGTCATGGGCGACGGCGGATCCATGTATCCCACCTACACCGAGGAGATGTGCCGGGCCGTGACCAATCTGGTCGATGGAGCCGACCTGCTCATGCCCAACCTGACCGAGGTCAGTCTGCTGACCGGCATCGACTACGAAGGCCAGGACCTCGACGATGCCCAGGTTGGCGAGCGTCTGGGCCGTCTGCTGGACATGGGCGCGAAAAACGTCATCATCAAGGGCATTGACCGGAAGGACGGTAAGCTGCGCAACTTCGTGGCCTCGGCAGATCACGGCGGAGTCAGCGGGCGCACCGAACTGATCCACGACAAGCTGCCCTTCATGATCCACGGAACCGGCGATGCCTTCGCCTCCAGCCTCTGCGGGGCGCTTTTTGCAGGACGAGGCCTGGCCGATGCCGCCCGGATCGCCGGCGAATTCGTCCGCTCGGCCATGCAGCATACACGCAATCAGCCTGACTATCAGCAACGCGGGGTCAGCTTCGAGCTGGACCTGGGCCTGCTGACCGGATTGGTCGGCTAAGGCGGTCGCCTGCACCTGAGGTCATGGCGTCATAAATATAAATCCATTGATCACAGGTTTCCAAAGGACCCCGGAGCATTTTGCGCTTCGGGGTCTTCCTATAACCCCCGTCCTCAGCATGAGGTGAAACTCGGTATCTGCCTATAGATAGGCATCCAGACGAAATTGACACTTTGTCAAAGTCGGTTTTATACTTGAGCTGTCAATGTTGACATAGTGTCAAAGTTCAGTTCCTGGAGTCGTCAGACTCCGGAAGGACAGGAAGTAACCATGCAGGCAGCAGCTACAGAAGACAAGTCAGCTTTCGCTCCGCGACCTTCACGCAAGAGGTCCAGGAAAAGCGACGAAATCGTCCAGGCTGTGATCGATATCTGCAGGAACAAGGGATTCTCCCACATCACCATCAAGGACATCGCCAAGCAGGTGGGGATGACCAGGTCCCTCTTCTACCACTACTTCCCCGACAAGGAGACCCTGGCCCAGGCCATGGTGGACAAGTCCGTCAAGCAGGTTCTGTCACGGATGGAGGAATGGAACAGGAAGCGGACACCCGGTGATGTCAAGGGAGCTCTGGAGACCGTCGTACAGGTGGCCCGGTCGATCATCGCCGACAACAGCCCGCTCCGACAGCAGATGATCCACTCGGGCAACGGAGGGCTCTACACGCGATTCGTGGACGAGGTCTCCAAGGCCATAGCCGACTACTTCTGCCGGACGGCGGTTCAGGACTTCGCCAGGCACCACCAGGATCAACTGCCCATCGACCATGTGCGCGAAATGCTGATCGTCCTGATTTCCGGGTTCATCACCCTCCTTAGGGTGCAGCCGGACACCAGCGACGAAACCTTCATTCGCATGGCCGTCCAGACGCTCCACCTGGAGCCCTACCTGTAAGGCGACGGTGCCCTTCCCGACATCCGCTGCCAAGAACCAAACCAACGAACACCTGACACAGAACAGAAGAAAGGACATCGTCATGTTGTTCCAAGTCTACGGAGCCAATGCCCCCTACCAATGGTTGGGCTGGATTCTGGTCTTCGCATGCCTGATCGGTCTCAACGAAGTCGCCAGGCGGAGCAAGACGGGAGGCATCATCTGCTTCCTTGCCATTCCCGCTGCCCTGTCCGCGTACTTCCTGACCATCTACGTCTCGGCGGCCTTCGGGGCCGATTGGGCGCTGCATAACCCGACCTACGTCCATATGACCAGCTGGTTCCACTATGCCAAGCTCTATGCCGCCACCGCCGGCTGCATCGGCTTCATGGCCCTCAAGTACGGATGGGGCAAGATCGGCAAGTCCCACTGGTTCAAGTGCTTCCCCTTCATCATCGTCGCCATCAACATCCTGATCGCCGTGGTCTCCGACTTCGAATCCGCCTTGCGCGGATGGGGCGGAACCTGGGTGTCCACCGAGGGTATCACCCTGATGGGCGGCTGGCACAACATCTTCAATGGGGTGGCAGGCCTGATCAACATCTTCTGCATGACCGGAATCTTCGGCATCTATGCGTCCAAGGACCGTCGCGACATGCTCTGGCCCGACATGACCTGGGTCTTCATCATCTCCTATGACCTGTGGAACTTCTGCTACACCTACAACTGCCTGCCCAACCATGCCTGGTACTGCGGCCTGGCCCTCCTCCTGGCGCCCACCTTCGCCAACTTCCTCTGGAACAAGGGGGGCTGGATCCAGAACCGGGCCAACACCCTGGCCATCTGGTGCATGTTCGCTCAGGTCCTGCCCATGTTCCAGGACTACTCGGTCTTCTCAACCCAGTCGGTCAACAAGGCCGGGGTCAACCTGACGGTCTCCATCCTCTCCCTGGCCGCCAACGTGCTCGCACTGGGCTACATCCTGGTCCGTGCACGCCGTCAGCACATCAACCCCTGGACCCGGGAGGTCTTCAAGGGCACCAGGGACTTCGACCAGGCCATTTCCCGTGCCGACATGAATGTGGTCACCGCGGCCTGATTCCTTCAACCGGTCCATTAGGCGCTAACTGAGTGTGACGTGGTTTCCACGGAGCCGCGTCACACCCGTCTAATTCGCCTCCATCAGAGCATCTTTATCGACCAGAAATCCGATCGCTATCTAACCAGTTAGCCGTATTGTTCATAAGGCAATTCAACAAGAGGAGCACGGAAGGTGCTTCTCAGGAATCCACCGGTTGCGCCTCCTGGTCTCCTTCAATTCTTTTTAATGTCTGGTTCCCTCATCCAGGTGCAGGACAACAGCGGAAACCGTCACCGGCTCTTTTGGCATGTTCGCTGAGTCCTTTGCTTATTGCACTGCTTCCCTCGTTTGCTCGCTTTTCCTTGGGCTGCTCGTTTCTGCTTCCTTGGTTTCTGCTTCCTTTGTTTCTGCTTTCTCTCATTTCTATTTTCATCTCTGTTTCAATATTTTTCTTTTTCGTCTCCACCTCCCTTACTGATACAGAGATGAGTACAATCGATACAAGGTCAGCATCGGAAATCCACTCGTTCGTCCACCTTCTTGCTATCACAGGCTCGTTCGACCACATGCCTGGTTCGACTAGTCACCGACTTCCTTCCAGTGGTCTCCTGGAAACATGGACACACAAGCACTGACCAGACCAACCAATCACCACACAGTCATCAATGACGTGAACGACGGAACTGATGCCGAGGCTATAATCGCAGACCCATCGATCGCACAGCCCATAAGCGCTCTGCCCGATTTCAAAGAATCCGCTGATGATCCAGAAAACGTGCAATCTTGGACAAATGAACCAGATACGAGCAACCATGAATCTATAGGCATGGAGCTGGCAGATATTGAACGACAAATCAGGGCCGGTGACATCAACAGCCGAGAGCTCGGACGATTGGGTGAGGACTACGCCTGCCAGTGGTTGCGGCAACGGAACTGGAAAATCCTAGCCAGAAATTGGAGAAGCCGGTTCGGCGAGCTGGACATCATCGCCCTGGATTCCGACTCAATTCTGGTATTCGTAGAGGTCAAGACCAGACGCACCGGTCGGTTCGGTTCCCCGGAACAGGCTGTCGGTCCGCGCAAGCAGACCCACCTGCGTCGCGCAGCAGTCCAATGGCTGATCAGCCACGACCGAGATCCCGGCGCACGACATCGTGGCACCCGTTTCGATGTCATCAGCCTGTCAGTCAAGTCCGACCCTGACAGCCACATGCATTGCGAGGGCGCCTATCCCCTGGCTTCCTATCAGACTTCCACCCAGGCCGCCAATGGCTCCAACCGTTCAAGCAGAGGCGGTTGGAATCCGGGATCAGTCTTTCTCAGACATACCAGGGAGGCCTTCTGATGCGTCTTGGATCTGCTGAATCCGTGGGATTGATAGGTCTCAAGGCCTTTCTCATCCACGTGCAGTCCTTCATCTCCCCAGGGCTGCCTTACTTCTCCATCATCGGCCTGCCGGATGCCTCCTTGTCGGAGTCACGCGAACGGGTCAAATCCGCCTGCTCAGCCTGTGGATTCCGGTGGCCGCAGACCAGGGTCACCGTCAACATGTCCCCTGCTTCAAAACCCAAGCATGGCTCTTCACACGATCTGGCCATTGCGACCAGTGTTCTGGAAGCCGGCGGGGCATTGCCGACGGAAGGCCTGGATCATACGGTCATCCTGGGCGAACTCAACCTGGACGGCACGATTCTGCCCATCAATGGTCTGCTGCCTATCCTGATGCAGGCCAGAGCCCAGGGAATCACACGGGCTTTCGTCCCTGCAGACAACCTTGAAGAGGCCCGTCTGGTTCCAGATATCGAGATCGTGGGACTATGTCACCTGGGTCAGCTTATCCAGGCCCTGGGGGGGCGAAGCAGGATTGCCGTCCCCAAAGCAGACAGCCACAAGAACACCGACAAGTCAACGGCCATAGCGAGTATGCACCCCAGTAACCCGGGTCATGGAGACAACTCCTCCGCCAATTCCGACCCATCTCCGCCCAAGCCGGACATGGCTGACGTAATCGGCCAAGAGGAGACCAAGTGGGCCATGATGGTGGCTGCAGCCGGCGGTCACCATATGCTCATGGTCGGTCCTCCAGGAGCCGGCAAAAGCATGCTGGCAGCACGGCTTCCCGGCATCATGCCCGCCCTGGATGCTGTTCAACAGCTGGAAGTGGCCTCCATCCGATCCCTCTGTGGCACGCTGAGCCAGTATGGTATCACCGATGTGCCACCCTTCGAGGCCCCACATCATACGATCTCCATGGCTGCAATGGTCGGGGGCGGCGCCGGACTGGCCACCCCTGGTGCCATCACCCGTGCCCATCGCGGGGTCCTCTTTATGGACGAGGCTCCGGAATTTTCTCCAAGGGTGATCCAATCCCTGCGCGAACCACTGGAGATCGGGCGTATCTTTCTGTCCCGGGCCAAGGGCAATACCACCTTCCCGGCTCGTTTCCAGCTGGTCATGGCTGCCAACCCCTGCCCCTGCGGATACGGATACGGCACCGGCGAGCGATGCACCTGCACAGCCCGCGAGCGCCTCCGTTACTGGAACAGGCTGTCGGGGCCCATTATGGACCGCATCGACATCCAGACCACAGTCCCGCCGGTGACCGACCCGGGATTCGATGACCACCGTCCACGCCAGCGCAGCGCTCAGATCCGCAAGCGTGTGACCCGCGCCCGCCAAACGGCAAAAGAGCGTTTTCGCAAGGAAGGTTGGATCTGCAACGCCCAGATCAGTGGCGAATGGCTGCGCCGGAACACATCAGCCAAGGCACGTTCGGTCGTGGATCAGGCCTTGCGCGGGCAACGGATCAGTCTGCGCGGTGCAGACCGGACCATGCGCCTGGCTTGGACTCTGGCAGACCTGGACGGGCGGACCAGCCCCGACGCCGACGATGTGACCACCGGCCTCCTACTCAGGACAAGGGCCGTCTAAGATGACCGGACCCATGATGAAGACCATGCCCGACGGCCAGCCGCGACCGATGACCATGGTCGAAAGCGACTGGCTTGCCAGAACCGTGCTAACTCTGGCGGCAGATGGCCCCGATGCTTTTATGGTTGCCTGTCTTCTGGGCTCGGCCCGAGCGGCCGACTTGTGCCGAAACCTGATAGAACTTGAAGCGCCAAACACGTCGGAGAATGACAGCCCTCATGATGCAGCTCGCAAGAGACTGGATGAACGCTTTCTGAAGGGGACGGCTCGGTGGGGACGGCAAACGAGCCCTGAAGACCTCATCCGGTTCCACAAGATCAGCAACTCCTGGCGAAGACGCCTGACACCCTTACTGGCCATGGACACCGACCAGGTGCGGACCATGATGACCGGCGGAGGCCGATTCTGGGTGATGACCCCAGGCGATCCGTGTTGGCCGGGCCAAGTAGATGACCTGGCACGCCGCTCTGATTGGGCTCCTCCCCTCTGCCTGTGGGGACAAGGCAATCCTGAAACATTGGTCTGCTGTGAGCGTCCCTTGGCCGTGGTCGGGTCAAGAACATGTGACGAGTATGGCCGGTCCACCGCTCACCAAATAGCCAGACAGGCTGCCGGCGAAGGCCACCTGGTCGTCTCCGGCGGGGCCATGGGTACGGATGCCGCCGCCCACTGGGGAGCCCTTGCCGCTGGTGGCGGGCGTACAGTCGCCGTTTTTGCCGGAGGCTTGCTGCATATGGGTCCCAAACGCAACAGCCGTCTGTTCGAGAACATTGAGGTAGATGGCGGCGCACTGATCAGCGAGCTGCCGCCCGCCACAATCCCCGAGGCGCGTCGGTTCCTACTACGAAACCGGATCATCGCCGCTCTTGCCTCTACCATCGTAGTGGCGCAGGCACGGCACCGATCCGGTGCTCTGAACACAGCCAACTGGGGCGTGGAATTGGGTCGCCGAGTGCTGGCTGCTCCTGGTAGAATCGACCAGCCGGAAAACACCGGCTGCAACCGACTCATCCATGAGGGGAAAGCGGAGCTGCTCCTGTCGGCATCCGATATCCGAGACATCTGCCACCCTGCCCATGGACCACTTCACCCCGGCAGGTCCGCCCGTCAAGAAGCCTCCACTTCAGTCAATACCGCCGAATCACATGATAATCAAATGAACAGGCAGAGCAGGCAGCGCACACCGACGATTGACTCCAATCATCCGACGCAGACCATCCACGACGGTCATCTGCACTCAACCGTGCTCAAACAATCCCGGACCGATAGAGACGAACCTCCAACCCACTCTCAGCACAGAGAGGATTCTTCAATCCCGCCATCAGATTTAGCGACTGACAATGAATGCAAAAAAGCGGATGACGAGCGCCTGACCAAGGAAGAGACAACAGTTCTGGCGGCGGTCCGCAACTGTCAGCGTCGGAATGGTCCGCCCATGACGGGCCGGCTTCGCGCTGAACTGGCTAGGCAGGGACGAGGGCTCTCCGTCAGGCATTTGATGCAACTGCTGGGATCTCTGGAGGTTCGTGGTCTGATCAAGCTGCAGGACGGATGCGTCGTGGCTGAGCATCCGAAGAGTCAGGCCTGCCAGTGACAGCGATCCAAATCCACTACCCAGCCGTCGGCGCCAGCCGGATCATCGCCACGGGGAGGAACAAAATGAACACCCTCATTCTCCAGCAGCTGACGCTGACGTTCAGGACCGCCAAAGGCGAATCCCGGGGCCAGAGAACCATCACGGAAGACCACACGATGACAGGGAATCACCCCAGGTTCAGGATTGTCATGAAGCGCATAACCCACGAACCTTGCGTTGCGCGGATGCCCAGTCAGGGAGGCGACCTGGCCATAGGTGGCCACCTTGCCGCGAGGGATCCGCCTGACGACCTGATAAACCTGCTGGGAGAAGGAAAGCTCGGTCATAAAATCCATTTTGCTCGCGTAAGCAGACATGCACTGGTAGGGCCGCCGCTATCAACGGGTCGTGACAGTATCAATGGTATGAATCCGCAGAAGGTCAAGAACCGCTATGATGCCGTCATCGTCGGAGCCGGAGCGGCCGGGCTGTCAACGGCTCTGGGACTGTATAGAGCTTTAGAGGACACAGAGAGCAAAAGCAGTTTGACGCCAAGGGTCCTGGTCGTCTCCAAGCTGCAACCTCTACGCTCTCACACCGGCTCAGCAGAGGGCGGTATCGCGGCCAGTCTGGGTAATCAGGAAAAGGACGACTGGCATTGGCACTACTACGACACCATCAAGGGCAGCGACTGGCTGGCTGACCAGGACGCCGTGCGGATTCTGGCCGAGCAGGCCCCGGGCATCGTCATCGAACTGGAACATGATGGAGTGGCCTTCTCAAGAACTGAAGACGGTCACATCGCCCAGAGGAAGTTCGGAGGCCATACTGCGGATTATGGTGGCCATCCAGTCAGGAGAGCAGCCTATGCAGCCGACCGTATCGGCCACCAGATTTTGCACGCCCTTTGGCAGCAGTGCCTGCGTCAGGGAGTCGAGTTTGCTGAGGAATGGTATGTGACTGATCTGGTCGTTGACCCGCCCGCTGACGACGAATCCGGCGGCCATGCCCGAGGACTGATCGTCCTGGACACCCATGCCGGCAAGCTGCAGACCATCCAAGCCGACAATATCGTCCTGTGCACGGGCGGGGCCGGCCGACTCTTCCATACGACCTCCAACTCCTGGGATCTGACCGGTGACGGCATGGCGCTCGCCCTGCAGGCCGGCCTGCAGTTGGAGGATGTGGAGTTCATCCAATTTCACCCCACCGGCCTGGGCCACACTGGCATCCTACTTTCGGAGGCCTCCCGCGCGGAAGGCGGCGTGCTCAGGAACAGTCAGGGACGAGCCTTCATGCAGGACTACGCGCCGGGGCACGGCGACCTTGCCGCCAGGGATGTCGTCAGCCGTTCCATCATGGCCGAGATTGATGCAGGTCACGGAGTGGCCGATCCATCGGACCCTGACGGGCCTCATGATTGCGTCTGGCTGGACATGACCGGCATTGACGGCCAGCGCATGACCGCTCTGCTCCCCCAGGTCACAGAGACCATCCATCGCTACGCCCACCTGGATCCCACTGTGGATATGGTTCCGGTCAAACCCACCGCCCACTACACCATGGGAGGCATACCCATCACCGATCGGGGCCGCGTCTATCGTTGGCGGGATGGCCGCCGTCGAATCGTCGACGGACTGTACGCTGCTGGCGAGTGCTCCTGTGTCAGCGTTCATGGAGCCAACCGGCTGGGCGGCAACTCCCTGCTGGATGCCTGCCTTTTTGGTGCCAGAACCGGACAGACCATCGCTGCCGCCATGGCCAATGCCAACAAGCCAAACGACATGGCCGACGCACCTTCACTCACGCAGGTCCTGCAAAGGCGTCAGGCCTTCCTGGATGAGTTGCTGTCTGGCGCAAGTAAAACCGACCCCTCGGAACCAGCATCGGCTGACAACCAAGACGAAGAATCCAAGCCCGATGACGATGCCAGCCTGAACAATCCCTATGCGCTGATGGGTCGACTGGGACGGCTGATGGAGGAGGCCGTTGCCGTCCGATGCGATCAGGGCAGCATCGAAAAGGGTTTGCGCGGCCTGGATCAACTGGATGACGACGCCAAACAGCTACGTGCGCACAGCGGTACAGCAGTATTCAACCAGGAGGTGACCGCCATCATGGAGGTGGACAACCTGCTGACCCTGGCCCGGGCTGTGCTGAACGCCAGCCTGCGGCGTCAGGAATCCCGTGGTGCTCTGTACCGGAGCGATTATCCGCAGCGCGATGACGAACACTATCTGGTTCACACCATGATCGATGCCAAGGAAGACGTCTCCTGGCAGCCTGTTCATATCGTCGACATGCCTCCCAAGGGCCGCAACTATTGATGGACACTGAGCCCAATCTGTCCAGTCAGGCACATACTCGACACCTATCCTGATCAGTCGGGGATTAGGATGGAGTCCGCGCACATCAATGGGTATCCCGGCAAGGACAGGAGCAACCGTGACATTACAGTCCACTGGCTTAGACGGATCCAAGGCATCCGCACCGGACCGCGATCCTCGTCCGGTGACCTTCCGAATAGCACGGTTTACCTCACGATCTCAATCAGAGCGTCCGGCACGAACCAACCCATTCGCCAAAAGCAACCCCTTCGCCGCAGCGAGCAACCGACGGACCCGAGGCCGTCATTGGACGCAGGAGTATACAATCCGCATCGCCCCGCAGCGCACCGTTCTGGATGCCCTTCTGCAGATCAAGCGAGAGGCGGATCCCACACTGAACTTCCGGTACTCCTGTGGACATGGCATGTGCGGGTCGGATGCCGTGCTCATCAACGGCCGCCCGGATTTGCTCTGCACAGCCACCATCGCCGACTGCCTGTCTGCGTCCAAGACCATGCCGAACGCATACACCTCACCCGGTGTAGCTACTGGAAACCTACGGGCTCAGCAGCCTCCGGCCTTCCGTCGCACTCGCACAGCGACCCACCCCCCGTCGTCATCGCATTCGGATTCGGGCTCTGACTCAACCGCCACAGACTTCTCGGCCACAGATCCTACGGAAACTGCAACCGCTACAAAAGCTACAGACCTTACAGACCCATCACACCCAACTAAAACATCAGGCCATGCAGAATCTTCAGTAGTGGAGATTCGCCCGCTTCCCGGCTTCACCCCGCTCAGAGACCTTATAGTGGACACCGATGCCATGTTTGAGCAGATTCGACGCTTCAAGCCTTATCTGCTCCATGATGATTCCTCTCCTGATAGCAACCAAAATCACACCGTATCCGGTCAGCAGCAATCCCATGATTCTGCCCAGGATCCGTTAGCCAAAGCAGCGAGCCAAGTAGCCCAATCAAAGGCGGCCGATACACAACCATCGTCGGAATACCGGCAAACTCCGGAGGAACTGTCCCGGTATGAACTGCTCAGCACCTGTATCGCCTGTGGGCTCTGCCAGGGCGCCTGTCCTATTTATGCGGGCGGTGAGGCCTTTGCCGGTCCGGCAGCCATGATTGCAGCGGCTCGATTCATCAACGATTCCCGCGACAGCCATCGGCGGGAACGTCTTGAGGCCATTGACCAGGTGGACGGAATCCAGGCATGCCAGTCCATACGGGCCTGCACCCGACCCTGCCCCAGAGGCATCGACGTGGGTGAAGAGATGTGGAAACTGGTCGAAGCCGTCAAGGAGTAGTCAGACTCATGCATACACAGGGCGGCATGAGCTGGCGACAGGCTTGTGCCCTCTAGTCGTTACCATGGTTAGCATGGACAAAACCTCGTACAACAACATCGCCAGAGGATGGGAATTCGCCGAGGCAAGCGCTCTGAACGTCGAATCCGACAAGTTGCAGACCTTGCGAAACAAGGCTTCGGAGGCCGGCTTCGCCCAATGCTCCCGGTCTCAGGGCGCCTTCCTGCAGTTCTTGGCTGGCCGGAACGCTCCGGCATCCATCATCCTGGTCGGCAATGGCTCCGTGGTCGAAGCCCTGCGCCTGATGACGGGCCTACACGGCCATGGCCAGTTCACCGCCGTCGACTCCACAGCCCAAGGCACCTCTCTGGTCAAAAAAATATTCGCGGGCATGGAGAAAGCCCACCCCGGCATGAGGCTGCGGGCGGTCAACGCTGCTGCCCGAACCTACTTCCCCAGGCTCAACCCCAGCGACTACGACCTTATCGTCGTCTCGGGCAATGGGGACAACTACCAACAGGTTATGGACCAGGCCCCGCGCTTGCTCAAGGACCGGGGACAGCTGATCTTTACCGATGCCTTCGATCTGCTGGACGAGCCTGACAAGGGTGGCGTGCTCAACCCGGCCAATAGATCCGAGAAAACGACCACCTTACGCACCATCATGGAAGACATAAGCAAAGACAATGCCTGGGAATCCTGCCTGCTGCCCATCGGCACGGGCATGATCATGGCCACCCGCGCCCGCTGACTGCCGCTCGCCTAATTTTCAGGCACGGTGACGCAGGATAGCCTGGACAGCCTCATCGGGATCATCAGTGCGGATGACCAGATCGGGGTCCAGATCAGAGATCATGCCCCGCTGCCTCACCGTGTCTGAGATCCAATCGAAGAGCCCCTGCCAGTAGGCCCTGTCGAAGAGGACGATGGGCATGCTGGGTGCCTTACGGGTTTGGACCAGGGTCAACACTTCGAACATCTCGTCCAGGGTGCCGAACCCACCGGGGCAGACGATGATGCCCGAGGAGTATTTCATGAACATCATCTTGCGTACGAAGAAGTAGCGGAAGGTGATGCCCAGATTCACCCAGCGGTTCAGTCCCTGCTCCATCGGCAATTCGATGCCCAGACCGACGGACTTGCCGCCGACCTCAGCAGCGCCTTTGTTGGCCGCCTCCATGATGCCGGGGCCTCCCCCGGTGATGACCGCCATGCCGGCCTTGGCCAGGTCGCCGCCCATCTTGCGCGCAGCAGTATAGTTGGGATCCTCCCTGCCGGTCCGTGCAGAACCGAAGATGGCGGCTGCCGGCCCCAGCTCCGCCAATGCACCGAACCCGTCGACGAACTCAGCCTGGATGCGCAGCACCCGCCAAGGATCCATATGCAGCCAGTCCGTGTCACCGCCCGATGAGAGTAAACCAGCATTGGCGTCCGCTTCAGGAATCATGGGCCCGCGCATGATGACCGGACCGCTGTGGTAGGTCCTGCCCAGGTCCGGGCCTTCGTCGTCATTGTGATTGTCAACCATATCCGCCATGTACGCATTCCTTCATCGGGCCCCAATCCGAAGGACCCGCTCGATCCTGTTCCGGCTCTCATGATAGCGGCCCCCGCCGCCCGGCAGGCGGCAAGATCAGATTCATATCAGGAGAAATAACCGCAGGCGCTGAGGGTAGCGTGGACGAGCTGAATCAGACCAACAGAGTATGGTGCTGCAGTCCCAGACATGGACAAATAACCAAGAGAAAAACCGAGTTTGGCCCTCTAACCCTCCTATGGCTGGTGGCATGGATAACTTATGACTTGCTTGAATATTTCAACTTTCAAAGATGTTTAATCAATGACACTTCGGGTTCCAAACTCACTCCACATCCCATTTGAAACCGCGAACCGCCAAAAACACAAGCACTGCGGTAACAGCAAGCACGATGGAAGTTGAAAGCATAGTGCCCGTTTGCTGCAGAGGATTTTTTGATGCCCAGAAAATGAGATCTCCAAAGAGAGTCGACGGAATCCATCTGATAACATTCGTCAACCAATCCGGAAGGATGGCGAAAGGTATGGCCAGGCCACTCAAAAACAACGCCAACAGTTGCACGAGAGCTCCCAAGTTGGTTGCCAACTGCGGTGACGAAAGCCAGCCACCCATTAAATACCCCAAGGCAAGAAACATGACCAGTCCCAATAAGGACACGACAAAAACTCGACCTACATCCCTGAACGGAAGCAGATTCAGCAATACCGAAGCACCTACTATCACAAGGATCTGCAGGGTCGTCATAATGAGCCTTACAGCAAGATACGTCATCAAATAGTCTGCTTTTCGGATCGGCGTTGTTGAAAGTACCCTGAGGGCTCCTGATTGCCTGACTTCGGCCAAAGGACCTGCGGTCATGGTCAAAGCTGTACCGGTCACTGCCAGAAAGAGCGCCATGGGCATAACGAATGGGCTGAAGTCCGGAGCATCAGCCTGTCCTTTCATCATCTCGGACATGAGAAGGAACATTCCCGCCATGGCAAAAGGGAAAATTATGACAAAAATAAAGTATGAAGTGTTCCTGATTAGTTCACGAGTCTGTAGCGCCAACAGGGGGCGAAGGTCCCGTTTTTGTGTCATCTGGAGTCCTATCAAAAATGAGTATCATCAACTATTCAAAATCATGCCCGGTCAGCCTCACGAAGGCATCATAAAGGCTTGGTTCGTTCATACGCAATTGGGAAACCGCAGGATTGCTCGACAGCACAGCAATAACAGGATCCGTATCGTCGGCACGTATTGAGATGGTTGTCTTATCAACGACTTCCGGTACGCCAAAAGTTCGAAGCATGCTCACAAGGTCCGATATTCCATCTGGCGTTACTTGGCAGGATACCAACGTCCCCTTGGCATGCTTCCTGATGAGTTCCTCCGGACTGCCTTGGGCCACAGACTGACCATGATCTATCACCGCAACTTCGTGGCACAGAATCCTCGCCTCATCTAAATCATGTGTCGATAAGACAATCGTCGTACCTTCTTCAGCCAGAAACCTAAGCACCTTCCAAAGGTCGTCTCGAGCCATTACATCAAGACCAGTAGAAGGTTCGTCAAGTATGGATAATTTCGTCCGCCCTATGATGCATAAACCAACGTTCAGTCGCTGTTTTTGTCCACCTGATAATTTCGCTACTTTGCGGAGCAGCAATTCGTCCAAGCCCATCCATTTTGCGACTTGATCCACGTCGCGCGGGTGATCATAAAGACTGGCCCAAAATGACAGTATCTCGCCCACTCTTTCCTGGGGAAAGATAGTGGACTCCTGGGGTTGAATACTCACCCGCTGATGAATCCACTGCGAATCAGTCTGCGGATTCCTGCCAAATATGCTGACAGATCCGGAAGTCGGTTTTCTCAAGCCGACAGCTATTTCGAGCGTTGTTGATTTTCCAGCACCGTTAGGGCCCAACAGACCAAAGATGCCCCCTTCAGGGACAATCAGATCAAGGTGATCCAGCGCCTTGATAACCCCTGCTGGCGTTTCATACTCTTTAACCAGATTGCCAAGTTCTATAGCAGCATTCATTGGTGCCACCCTTTATGGTAGGTACAGCGGTTCGTTAAAGTTTCATTGCATTGAGCGGCTAAACCTGCCAGACACTCTTCAAAAACAATAGCACCAATGGTGATTGAAATATATCAGCATCAGAACCACTAGCAGTTATGACCTAATGTTCAAGTACCTGTCCACAAATCTAAAGAGGAAAAGGTAACTCAACGCATTGACAAATCGAGCGAACCACCAGTATCTGCCACACATTCATAGAAAGAAGAAAAAACTCACTTATTAATTCGATCAGCCATCGGCAATACGGAATCTCTGCGGTTCCCCTAATAAGACATCTGCAGCCCCCCCCCGCAGCCTCTCTGGCAAAACAAAACACTATCTCCCAGAACCTGGCCTATAGGAACTAAACGCGTTGTTTTAGGTTCTGTGTGTGGGTTTGGTTGTGTGTTGGTCAGAGTGTGGTGTTGGGGTATCT
>NZ_JACFQO010000004.1:0-162606 GCF_016101375.1 Bifidobacterium sp. W8110 | reverse complement strand
TCCGAACCCGGAAGCTAAGACCCAGCACGGCAATGGTACTGCACCCGGAAGAGTGTGGGAGAGTAGCACACCGCCGCCACTACACGAAAAAGTAAAGGCCTCTGATGACACCGGTCACCAGAGGCCTTTACTGTATTCCCTCGTCCTATACCCGGCAAAACACCACTGTCTGTACGCCGCCACCATACCTGGAAGAGCACTACGCCATGGCCGAGCGCTTCACAGACCAACACGCCAATAAGCGCGTACCACGCCATAAAGGTTCGTATGCAACAGAAGCAGCTATCAAATACGACTTCACTCCTATGATGCACTTTGAAACATGTCCCGTGGCAGACATTTTGTGGAACCATTATTTAGTTGCGGATACCATCGAATCCTTATCTATACAACATGATGCTGATGCTTGTCGACGACGACGTATTTCAGCAACTTCTCCGCCTTTTTAGTTTTGTGGGCTTCCCTGATGTTCAGCACATAGTCCGCAGACAAAGGACAAGGCTGAATATCACACACCGACCTATGCCGAAAGCGGCCACATTACCCTAAACGTAAAGGAGGTTCAAGGGCAATGGAGACCGGGTTCAAGAAGTCGTTGATCGGCTATCTGCTCAACAGGCGTGATTACGTGCGCGGCTCCGAGTTGTCCCATGCGCTCAAGGTCTCGACTAAAACCATCACCCGAGCTGTCCAACAGATCAACGAGCAATACCGGCCCGTGACCATTATCGAATCCAAGAGAGGGCGCGGGTATCGCCTTAAGAACCCCGAGACGCTGTCATTCGGTGATTCAGGATTTGTAATCGGCCAGGCCAATGTCGATGTCAGCCGTCTGACGTCCATAGAGCGGCGGGATGAGATTGTCAAGCGACTCTTGTTCACGGCGCCGCAGCGGTACAGGGTGACCGAGCTCTGGGGCAAATACTTTATCGGTGACTCTGCCGTAGCGACCGATCTTCGTTCCCTGAGACTGATGCTTGGCCGCTTCCAGCTTTCCATCGAACATGTCAGCGGGTTCGTTTGGATCGATGGTGAGGAGGCCGATATCCGTCGGGCGATCGGCAGTCTGTTCGTCAATGAAGGCCAGCCTGGCAACAGACGGTTCATGCAGTCCGACCAGGACATTGAGCAGCGTGACGCGGCCTTTGTCGACAAACAGCTGGATCTGATCGAGGAACTGCTTCACGCCGAGATCCCCTATCCTTATAGAGTCAACATCTTCACCCATCTGTATATCCTCATCGAGCGATTTCGCAGCGTTGGGGCTCTCATGGAGGACCGAGCCGGCGAGCAGCAGGCTGCCATTGCCGATGATGGTTCCAAGGTCATGAACGTCTGCCGAGCTGTCATTGCCAACGTGGACATGTATCTGGATGCACAGCTGCCCGATGCCGAAGTTTACGATCTTTACCAATATCTGGCTTCCTCAAGGATCGAGGATGATCTTTCGGCTGCCAACGACATGCCTGATCCGGTTCGGCGGGCCACGCGCTATCTGATCGACCAGGTCGCTCTGAACCCTCGTTACAAGCAGATCGATCAGTCCGAGCTGTTCGCCAGGCTTTCCAAGCATATGAAGCCCTTGCTTAACAGGTTGAAGAACGGCATCAGAGTCAACAACAACCTTCTTGAGCAGATCAAGCTGGAGTATCCGAACCTGTTCCGTACAGTGAAGGAAGCCACACACCATTTGGAGGAGCACGAGCATCTCCCGGTCATCGACGACGAGGAAATCGGTTTCATCACTGTTTATTTCGCTCAAGCTGTGGAAAATCTCAGCAGGCCCTTGAACATCCTGCTGGTTTGCACCACTGGGCTGGGCACGGCTCAATTGCTGAAATCCAAAATCGAGCGGCGGTTCTCCGATATGAACGTCATAGGGACAGTGGCTGCCAGAGATGTAGAGAAGGCCTTGAAGCGGTATCCGATGACTGATCTCGTGGTCTCTACAGTTACCCTGTCTGAAGCGCTGAAGCGGCCGACGCTGGTCGTCAGCGCCATGCTGACCATCGAAGATCAGGAGCGGCTGGAGCGGATGGCCGACCATATCCATAACGGGGAGGTCGGACGATGAAGATCCTGATTGAGCAGGAGCCTTCTGGCGGTTTCGGAATCCGAAACTCTGCATCAACGGCATCCTCAGGCCAGGAGTCGATGCATGCCCTATTCGTCTGCATATGCAGACATTTGCAGTCCAAGGGCATCATCAGGTCTGTCGATCTCCTAGCAAAGGAACTGCTTGCCCGTGAGGTCTCGGGCAGCACAGTCATTGCAGACCATCTGGCCAATCCGCACGCGCAGGGACCTTTCGTCGATGAATGCGTGCTCTTCTACTTGGGGCTTTCCCGACCCGTTCCAAAGTGGGACGGATTGCATGAAGTGTCCCGACTTTTGCTCACCCTCATCCCGCAGAATCCCTCGATGGAGGACTTGCAGTATCTGCGTGACCTCTACCGGCGAATGGGTGGTGAGAGGGTTCTGGACCTGTTAGGAACAGGTTCGATCACGGATGTTCGACAGATATTGACGACAGAAGGGAAATGATGGTGGACGCAGCATCACTTGGCGAGGCAATCGACAAGAGGACCGTGGTGACGGGACTTAAAGCGAAGACCAAGGACGAGGTCTTCGACGAGCTGACCCACAGGCTTCATGATGCCGGCTACATCGATTCGCCAGAGGTCTTCATGAAGGCCCTGTACGAGCGTGAAGGCCAGGGCGCGACAGGCATAGGCGAGCATGTGGCCATCCCTCATGGCCGCAGTGACACTGTTCGCAGGAACGGCGTCGCCATTGCAGTGCTGGATCATGAAATTCCCTGGGAATCCTTGGACGACACCGGAGCAAAAGTTGTGGTGCTGTTTGCCGTAGGTGCTGATGACGAGGGCTCAAAGCGACACCTGCAGCTGCTTTCGGAGTTTGCCAGGAAACTGGCTAAGGCCGATGTGGTACACGACCTCCTCCAGGCCCAGAACACCGACCAGGTCGTGTCAGCTTTGACCAGATGATTTGTCACTTAATCGAATAACAGCAAAGGAGAATTAATCATGAAGATCGTTGGAGTCACAGCCTGCACCATCGGCATCGCGCATACCTATCTGGCCCAGCAGAAGCTGGAGGATGCAGCCAAGGCGGCCGGCGACGATATCAAAATCGAAACCCAGGGCACCATCGGCATCGAGAATGCCCTGACCGCAGAGGACATCAAACAGGCGGATGTGGTCATTCTGGCCATTGACATCAAAATAGCTGACGAAGAGCGGTTCCAGGGCAAGAAGACCGTCAAGGTCTCGACTGAGACGGCGATCAAGTCGCCCAACAAGCTGATTGCCAAACTGCACGAAATCGTCGGTAAGTAGAAACCATGCAACCAACCATGTGGACAAGGAAGTCATCATGAAAGAATTTTGGAAGAAAGCCAATTTCAAGGGCCATCTGCTGACGGCCATCTCCTATATGATCCCCATCGTCTGTGGTGCGGGCTTCATTATCGCCATCGGCATGGCCTTCGGAGGCAAGGCCCAGGACACTTTGGTCATGGGGAAGTTCGACTTCTTCCAGGCCCTGGCTACCCTGGGCGGCAAGGCACTGGGACTTCTCCCGGTCATCATTGCCACAGGCATCGCCTTCTCGATTGCGGGCAAGCCAGGGATTGCGCCCGGCTTCGTGACCGGTCTGGCGGCCGTAGCCATCAGCGCTGGCTTCATCGGCGGCATCATCGGCGGCTATATCGGCGGCTGGCTGGCTTACGCTGTGCTGCGCTACGTCAAAGTACCCAGCTGGGCCAAGGGACTTATGCCCACATTGATCGTGCCTTTCCTGGCCTCCTTGGCCAGCGGGCTGATCATGGTCTACATCATCGGCACCCCTGTGGCTTGGTTTACCAGCTGGCTGACCAACCTGCTGACAAGCATGAACGGGGCCTCCAACCTCATCTTCGGCGCCGTTCTGGGCACGCTGAGCATCGTCGACTTCGGTGGCCCCATCAACAAGACCGCCTTTGCCTTTGCACTGACGCTGCAGGCCCAGGGCATCAACGGTCCTGTCACTGCCTTGCAGCTGACCAACACGGCCACCCCCATCGGCTTCGGCTTCGCCTATCTGGTCGCCAAGCTTCTGCGCAAGCGGATTTACACCCATGAGGAGGTGGAGACCCTCAAGTCGGCTGTGCCCATGGGTGTTGTGAACATCGTCGAGGGATCCATCCCCATTGTCATGAACGATCTGGTGAGGGGAATCGTCGCCGCTGGTCTGGGCGGCATGTGCGAAGGCGCCATCCTGATGAGCCTATCCAACGGTAAGGGCGCCACCGTGCCTTTCGGCGGCTTCCTGATGCTCCCCACCATGGGTGCCAAGTGGTGGGTTGGACTGCTGGCCATCGCTGCCAACGTCCTGGTGACCGGCATCGTCTATGCGTTGATCAAGAAGTCGATTCCTGAAGACGCCGCCGAGCCTGCTGCAGCAGCGGCCGAAGACGAAGAGGACCTCGACCTGGACGACATCCAGGTCATCTGAACTAACAGAAAGACACACATTTCACAATGACAGTAACAAGCACACCAACATTGACCAAGCGCCCGCGGCAAATTCAGCTGGCCCCCTCGCTGATGACCATGGATCTGGACCAGTTCAAGGAGCAGATCAGCTTTCTGAACGAGAGAGTCAACCTCTACCACATCGATATCATGGACGGCCACTTCGTACCCAACATCACCCTGTCGCCCTGGTTTATCGAGCAGACGCGCAAGATCTCAGATCTGCCCATGTCGGCCCACCTGATGGTGACTGACGCACCTTTCTGGGTTCAGCAGCTGATTGATATCAAGTGCGAGATGATCTGCATGCCAGCGGAGGTGTCCAACGGCGTGGCGTTCCGATTGATCGACCAGATTCATGATGCGGGTCTTAAAGCGGGCATGGTGCTCAACCCGGAGACCCCGGTCGACACCATTCTTCCTTACATCGATTTGTTGGACAAGGTGACCATCATGACCATCGATCCGGGCTTCGCCGGTCAGCGTTTCCTGTCGGTCTGCCTGGACAAGATCGTCCAATTGCGCAAACTGCGCGACGAGCACGGCTATGGCTATCAGATTGAGATGGACGGATCCACCAACCTGGCCCACTGGAAGCTGATATCCGATGCCGATCCCGATATCTATGTGATCGGCCGTTCCGGGCTATTCGGACTTACTGACAGAATCGAGGATTCCTGGGACCAGATGGTCCACGAGTATGAACAGTCCACAGGTTACCGGTTCGACAATGGCCGTTACGTCAGCGAAGACTGAGGAGGTAGATATGGCAAGTGAATTCACCGTAACCATTTCCGATCCTGAGGGCATGCATGCAAGACCCGCAGGCAGGTTGGTCGAGCAGGCGCAGAAGTACCAGTCCGCCATCACTCTCGACGACAAGGGCAACAAGGCGGATGCCAAACGCATCTTCGCGGTCATGGGCCTGGGGGCCAAGCAGGGCGATACGCTCACTGTGAGCGTGGATGGCCCGGACCAGGACAAGGCCGTCGAGGAGCTCCAAAGCTTCTTCAAGGAGAACCTATGAGGGAGCTGAGAGGCACCGGCGTCTCGGCAGGCATCGCCATAGGGCCCGTCAAGGTCCTGGAGGAGGCCAGGCAGGTGGTGCGGCGCACCGTCGATGATCCCCATGCCGAGATTGAACGATTCCACCAGGCCCAGCAGGTCTCCATGGATCAGCTGGCCAGGATCCGGGAGGATACCGCTGCCAAACTCGGCGAGGACAAGGCCGAGTTATTCGACACCCACCGGCTCATGCTCAAAGATCCGGACTATGTGGAAGGGGTCGAGGGGCTGATCCAATCGGACAAGGTCAATGCCGAATATGCGGTGGATGCCACTGCTCAGAGGTTTGTCACCATGTTCGCCGGTATGGACTCCTCCTATATGCAGGCACGGGCCGCCGACGTGCAGGACATTTCCCGGCGTCTGATCGACAACCTGGGCTCGGGTGCGCAGGGAAGCGGGGATGGCCGACCAACCATCGTCATGGCCTCCGACCTGGCCCCCAGCCAGACGGCTCAGATGGATCCTTCGCAAGTGCTGGGTTTCGCCACCAGCCAGGGATCGGCTAATTCCCATACGGCCATACTGGCCAGGACTATGGGGTTGCCTGCGGTCATCGGTCTCGGCCAGGATCCCAGACCAGAGGACCAGGGCCTGACGGCCATTGTGGATGGTAGCCAGGGTCTGGTGTTGATCGACCCGGATCAAAAGACCCTTGAAGCCTATAAAGTCCGTCAGCGGGAGTTCCAGCAGCACATGCAGCAGCTTCAGGAGCTCAAGGGCAAGCCCACCAGAACCAAGGAAGGCCAGGAGGTCCATCTCTATGCCAATATTGGCAGGCCTTCGGATCTGGATGCAGTTGAAGCCAACGATGCCGAGGGGATCGGACTCTTCCGCAGCGAGTTCCTCTACTTGGAGAGTGAGGACTTCCCCACGGAGGAATCACAGTTCCAGGCCTACAAGGAGGTCGCCCAGAGAATGGGCGACAAGCCCGTCATCATCCGGACTTTGGATATCGGAGCTGACAAGCAGGTCGGCTACTTCGGTCTGGAGCATGAGGCCAATCCTGCTTTGGGGTATCGGGCCATCCGTATCTGCCTGACCCGGCCGGAGATTTTCAAGGTGCAACTCAGGGCCATCTTGCGGGCATCAGCCTTCGGGAACATCTCCATCATGCTGCCCATGATCACATCCACCAAAGAGGTCGACCAGGCCAGAGCCATAATCGACCAGGTCAAGGAAGAGCTGCGCGGTAGGGACGAAGACTTCAAGGAGGACATCCAGGTGGGCATCATGGTCGAGACCCCGGCCTCGGTCGTCATGGCACCGGAGTTGGCCCGGAAGGTGGATTTCTTCTCCATCGGGACCAATGACCTCACCCAGTACACCCTGGCCTGTGACCGGCAGAACCCAAACCTGGGACAGTTTGCCGACCCGCATTCGCCTGCCGTCCTGCGCATGATCCGCATGGCCGTGGATGCCGCTCACCAGGCTGGCATCTGGTGTGGGATCTGCGGCGAGCTGGGTGCTGACAGGGATCTTACGGCGACCTTCCTGGATTACGGCCTGGACGAGCTTTCGGTCTCGCCGGCGAGCGTTCTGCCGGTCAGAGAGGCCATTCGCGCTCGCTGAAACCTCCTGGTCCTCTTGCCTACGAACCATGGTTCGAAGGCAAGAGAACCAGCCTGGTCGGTCGAGGGACGGGGTAAGGGTCAGAAGAGGCCGTTGCCGTTGCGGGACTGAACGTCTTCCACATTGTGCTCGATGATGTCCCAGTGCTCAGCCAGCTGGCCGTCCTGCAGCCGGTAGATGTCGCAAACCTTGTTGACATGGCCGTTCTTCAGCGTGCACCTGAAGAAGACGTAGACCATGTCGTCCTCGCCGTTCAGTCTGATGATGTCGATTTGCGGGCCCAGGGCCAGGAAGCCCTTGATGAATTCCAGGAAGCCCGCCTTCCCGTCGGCGCAGGTGGGGTTGTGCTGGATGTAGTCGTCCCGCATGAACCTGTCGAGGTTGCCGGTATCTCCCCGGCTGAAGACCTGGTCGTAGAATTCCTGCACCAGGGACTTGTCGGCTGCCGTCTCACTCTCGCTCATCGTGAACCTCCGCTTCTGCCTGTACATAGGCTGTCGAGTTTCTTCATGATAGGTGTCTTCGCTCAGGCTCGTAAGCACATCTGTGGTCTCCGATGAGTGAGGGACGATAGCAGGCGGGAAGGGCTGTCAAGCCTTGAAGTGGCGCTCGTCGTTCATGGTGGCGAAGTTCAGACCGATCAGGATGCCGCCGCCTATATAGTTGCCCAGCATGGCCACCAGGACCACCAGTATTGCCTTCCAGGCGTTGACCCGCCCGAAGACGCCCAGGATGAGGAAGAGGGCCGAATCCGCTATCGAGTGCTCGAACCCGCAGAAGGCGAAGACGAAGACGGCCACGACCATGATGATGCACTTGGTGAAGTCGTTGGAAAGCTTGCCGTTGTAGACCATGAGCATGGCGATGTTGATGCAGAAGTTGCACAGGATGCCGCGCACGAAGAGGTCGGCGAATCCCATGGGACCGCCGGAGACGTAGCCGATCTTGGTCGTCGCGGCCGCCAGCATCTGGTCCAGGGTGGGACCGCTGACGATGGATGAGAATCGCAGGATGACGGCCACGATCAGGGCCCCGACCAGGTTGCCCAGAAGGCAGAGGACCAGGATACGCAGGGAGGCCAGCCAGCCCAGGCGCTTGTGATAGGCGCCTATGGTGACCACCATCATGTTGGAGGTCAGCAGCTCGGAGTTGGTGTAGTAGATCAGGACCAGGGCCCAGCCGAAGGTGGTTGCCGCCAGGACCCGACCTGCCAGAATCAGGCCGTGGTCGGCGGGGTTTTGTCCGGCCTGACCCATGATGACGAAGAAGGCCGTGAAGAAGATACCCACAAAGAGGCCGGCCATGGTGGCCCGCTGCATGTACTTGCCGGTCAGGGCGCCGCTCATGGTCTTCTTGCTCTCAACCACGTCCAGGACGGTGCTGATGAAGGCCCGTCCGGGGAAGAGGGGCTGTCTGTTCTGTTGATCTGTCATTTGATTGGGTTGCTCGTTCACGGGGTTCATTATGGCATTCCCGAGCGGGGGAAGGCCGGCCTTAGGGCCCTACTGTGCGGGAATTCACTACTTTGCCAGTGTCGCTTGGCATCACTCGGTGCGCAGGGCGGTGGCAGGATCCTGCTTGGCCGCCTTGCGTGAGGGGATCAGGCCGCCGATCAGGGTCAGGACCACGCTCAGAATGACCAGAGCCACGCCACCCGAGGCGGGCAGGGCCGCGTTCACCTCGGTGGTGCCCATGAAGTGGTGCATGATGCTGTTGGCCGGAATGATCAGCAGCAGGGTGATGCCCACCCCCAGCAGGCCGGCCAGAAGACCGATGAGGCCGGTCTCGGCGTTGAAGACGTTGGAGACATTGCGCTTGGAGGCGCCCATGGCGCGCAGGATGCCGATCTCCTTGGTCCGCTCCAGAACCGATATGTAGGTGATGATGCCGATCATGATGGAGGAGACCACCAGCGAGACCCCGACGAAGGCTATCAGCACGTAGGTGATGACGTTGATGATGGTGGTGACCGAATTCATCATCAGGCCGACGTAGTCGGTATAGACGATCCGGTTCTTCTTTGCGGCCTTGTCGTTGTAGTGCTTGATGGAGTCGCCTACGGAATTTTTGTTCTCGAAGCTGTCCGTGTAGATGCTGATGCGGGAGGGGGCATCCCGGGAGATTAGGCCGAAGTCGCTCAGGTTGTCCGCGTAGGTGCCGGTGGAGACATACTGGTTGTAGATGGCGACCAGGGCGTCCTGGGGAGCGGTGGCGATGTACTGGTCGAAGGCCTGGGCCGTCTGCTGTTCGGCTGAGGCCCCCGTGGGGATGCCCGCAGAACCTTGGGCTCTTGCAGCGGCCCCGGCCCGGCCCTGGGCTTGGGTCTCCTGGCCGGCCATGGCTGCCGAGCCCTTCATGATCTCCTGGGCCATGCTGGCCTTCTGGCTGACGCCCAGGGATGCGATGTAGGCCTTGGCGTCGTTGGCCTTGGCGGCATCGTCGGCAGGGGCGAAGGCCATCCCGTTGAGGACGCTGCGGCCCTGGTCGGCCTCCTGGTCGGTGACGATGGGGCTGGTCTTGGCCTGGTCGATCAGATAATCGGTCAGCTGGCGGGTATACCCGACGCCGACCTTGAGTGGCGTGGCCTTGGCCCCCTGGTTGGGACGAACAATGCCGACGATATGCAGCTGCAGACCCTGGTCGGCGGCCTTGGACATCTGGTCGGTGCTGTCGCCGATGTAGTGGTAGTGGCCGTCGGTCCCCTTGGCATACTGGTTCGCAGCAGGCACCAGGGAGAGCTTCTGGTCCATGGCCTTGGCGTATTCGATGGGCTTGGTGTCGACCTTGACCTCCTGGCCGCTGTTGAGCTTGTTCATCATGTCGGTGTACTGGCTGGAGGGGAGGATGCCCAGCTTGTAGAGGCTGGTGACGGGCATCTGGTTGTTCTTGTCCAGCACCAGGACCACCTGATCCTTGGCCTTTGGCCATGTGCCGTTCACCACCTGGTAGTTGTCGGTCACCACCTTGCTGATGGTGGTCTTGGCATTGGCTCCCGGCATGATTTCGCCGAAGATCTCCGGGGCCTTGTTCTTCTCGGTCTTGCCGGTCAGGTAGGACATCTGCATGGACTGGATGTCGCCCATGTCGCTGTCGGTGTTGGCCGTGGCCATCTGGCTGGCGGTGGAGCCGGCATCGTCCTGCCCGCCCATGGTCACCTTGTCTGCAGAGACCAGCTTGCCGTCCGGATCGTGCCCGAAGACCGAGAACTTGGTGGCGTAGGAGTACTGGATGCCGACGGACCCCACGTACTGGTGGATATCGCTCTTGGGATTGTCCAAGTATTTTTTGAAGTCAGTCAGATTGTTCTGGGTGATGCTGCTGGTCAGGCTGGAGGCCCCCTTGATGCTGGAGTCGTCCGGCTGGATGGCCTTGAGATCCTTGTGGGCATTGGCCTCCTTCTGGGATTCCTGGGCGGAGTCCACTATCTTGTTCAGGTCGAAGGACTGCTCCTGAATGGTGATGGGGTAGGAGGTCATGGTCTCCCGCTGCACCCTGTCGATGTAGCGGTTGACCCCAGTGGATACGGACAGGATCAGGGCGATGCCGATGATGCCGATGGATCCGGCGAAGGATGTCAGGGCTGTTCGGGCCTTCTTGGTCCGAAGATTGTTGAAGCTCAGCGACAGTGAAGTCAGCAACCCCATGGAGGCCTTGCCGAAGGTGCGGTGGCGGGCCCGGCGGATGGGCACCTGGTCGTCGGGCAGGGGGTCGGAGTCGCTGATCACGGAGCCGTCGTGCAGCTCCACGATCCTGGTGGCGTACTGGTGGGCCAGCTCGGGGTTGTGAGTGACCATGACCACCAGCCGGTCCTGGGCCACCTCCTTGAGCAGGTCCATGATCTGGATGGAGGTCTCGGAGTCCAAGGCTCCGGTGGGCTCGTCGGCCAGGAGGATGCGGGGGTTGTTGACCAGGGCCCTGGCGATGGCCACCCGCTGCATCTGCCCGCCAGAGAGCTGGTTGGGCCGCTTGTTCACGTGCTGGCCCAGACCTACCTGCTCAAGGGCCTTCCTGGCCCGCTCCCGCCGCTCCTGCCGATGCACGCCCGAGATGGTCAGGGCCAGCTCAACGTTGGACAGGATGCTCTGGTGGGGGATCAGGTTGTAGCTCTGGAAGACGAAGCCCACGGTGTGGTTGCGGTAGGAGTCCCAGTCACGGTCCTTATACTTTTTGGTGGAGGTGCCGTTGATGATGAGGTCGCCCCGGTCGTAGCGGTCCAGCCCGCCGATGATGTTGAGCAGGGTGGTCTTGCCGGAGCCGGAGGGGCCCAGGATGGCCACGAACTCGTTGTCACGCAGGTTGACGCTGACATCATTCAAGGCTTGCTGGACGAAGTCCCCTGTTTTGTATTGCTTGGAGATGTGTTCGATCTGCAGCACCGTCGTCCTCCGCTTTCTGGATTCTCAATGGCTTTAATGGCATGGACTTATGGACTCTTGGAGTGCCAGCTTACGCCATCAGCATGGGTAAATGCCGATATGGCCTAGTCCACCGACTTGAGGGCTTCCAACATGTCCACGTGCTTGAGCTTGTTGTTGACCATCCAGCCCAGGCCGGCCGTGATGACGGTGATCATGACCAGGGGCACGACGAAGGCCACCCAGCTGATGGAGGGGTCAAAGAGGACGTTGTCCGGAGGGACGGTGGTGATGATGTAGTGGTGCAGCCAGGCCCCGAACCCGTACCCGGCCAGGACGCCGATAGCCGATAGGAGGATGGTCTCCCGGTAGATGTACATGGTCACCTCGCGGTCGTAGAAGCCCAGCACCTTGATGGTGCTCAGCTCGCGGATCCGTTCCTCCACGTTCAGGTTGGTCAGGTTGTAGAGAATGACCAGGGCCAGCAGGGTGGCCACGATGATCAGCACCTGCATGATCATGTTCAGGGATTTGACCACGGTGTCGATCTGGCTCATCAGGGTCGTGTTCTGCACCACCCCCTGGATTCCGTCGATCCGCATGAAGGAGGCGGCCTGCCTTCTGGTGTTCTCCGCGCTCGAGTCCTTGAAGGTGACCAGATGGGCGTTGGGCGAGAAGTCCTGGCGGAAGACGGTCCTGTAGGCCGATGGGCTCATGAAGACGAAGTGCCCCAGGTACATCTCACAGATGCCGTCCACCCGCATGGTCCTGTCCCTGCCGCCTGAATCCTGCAGGGTGATCCTGTCGCCGGCCTTGGTCCCTGTCAGCTGGGCGATCCGTTCGGAGAGGATCACGCCGTCGCCCCTGAGGCTCAGGGGCTTGTGCCCCGACCGGGTGTCCATGCGGATGAAGTCGTCCAGGTGCTCGGCGCTGGCCGGCGCGATCATGGTGATGGACTGCTTGTCGGCGTTGTGGCCGGCCGTCTTGCTCATCTCCTCGTAGCGCACGTTCAGGGAGCGGCTCACATCGGGCTTTTCCAGCCGTTTTTTGATGGATTGGCGCTGGTCGGATGTGGCCTGGCTGTTCTCGGCGGCGATCAGGTCGTAGCGAATGACTTGGCCGAACTGGTGCTCGTTGATGGCCGAGATGGATCCCTGCACGCCGAATCCCGCCATCAGCAGGGCCACCGATCCGCAGACTCCGAAGATGGTCATCAGCATCCGCTGCTTGTAGCGGAAGATGTTCCGGGCGGTGACCTTGTGGGTGAAGTTGAGCCGGTTCCAGATCAGAGGTATGCGCTCCAGGAAGATCTTCGAACCGGCGCTGGGCGGTTTGGGCAGGAGGAGGGCTGACGGCTTCTCGCGCAGCTCCCGCCACGCGCTCAGGAAGGCCGGAACCACGGCGCTCAGGAAGGCCAGCAGACAGGCCAGGAGAGTTATGGGCAGGTGGAAGCCGTAGTGGATGGGCGGCATGTCGAAGGCATGGGCATAGGCCTGGTAGACGATCCAGGGCAGCAGGGTGTGGCCGGTGATGATACCCAGAAGCGCGCCCAGGGCGGAAGCCGCTCCGCCATAGACCAGGAATTTGGCCATGACATCCCGGTCCCTGTAGCCCAGGGCCTTGAGCGTTCCGGCGTTGATCCGTTCCTCGTCCACAAAGCGCGTCATGGTGGTGAAGGTGACCAGGGCAGCCACCAGGTACATGAAGTAGGGGAAGACCTTGGCCAACGAGTCCACGATGAACGAGACGGAGGCGTAGACCTTGTAGCCCTCCGAACCGGGTGCCTCACGGCGTGAGTCCAGGGCGTAGACCGGCTTTTCCAGTCGGCTCAGCTGGTCGGCCGCCTTGTTCAGCTTTTCCTGGGAGTCGTCGATCCTCTTCTGGGCGTCCGGGCTCTCCCTGTTGAACCTGTCCAGTTTGGTCTGGTACTCCGCGGTTTTCTGGTCCAGAGTGGCCTGGGCCTGGTCGATCTGCCCCTGGGCCGAGGCACGGCTGCTGGCCAGCTGCTGCCGGGCCTGGGCTATCTTGGCCTTGCCTTGACCCAGCTGAGCTGAGGCTTGGTCAAGCTGTGCCTTGCCCTGGGCCAGTTGGCGCTCGCCCTCCGCAACTTTGGTCCTTGCCTGGGCCAGCTCCCGGCGCTTTGCATCCAAGATCTGCTGGTTGGCCGCAACCTGGGCCATGCCGGGGGTGTACTGGTTGGTCATGAAGGCATCGCGGCCCGCCTTGGCCTTGGCCGCCAGGGCGTCGATTTGCGGCGATTGCCGGTTGAGCTCGGTCAGCTGCGCCTGTAGCCCGGCCTTCTTGTGGTTGAGCTCCTCCTGCTGCTGGGGGGTCAGCCCGGGTGTGGCCAGCTGGGCGTCAATGGCCTGAATGAGGCCGCTGACTTGTGCTATGCCCTGTCTGCATTGCTTCTGGGCTTCCTGGGCCTGGGCTACAGCCTGGTCGGCCTGGGCCTTGCCGCCCTCCAGCTGCTGGCGGGAACCATCAAGCTTGGCCTGTCCCTGGTCGATGGCCTGCTGCCCTTGGTCGGCCTGTTGCTTGCCTTGGGCCACCTGGCTGGCGGAGGACTGATACTGCTTCTGTTTTCGAGCCAGTTCAGCCGAGCTCAGGTCCACCTCCTGTTGCCCTTGGTCGATGGCCGCCTGGGCCTGTACCGTCTTGGTGGCCAGTTGGTTCTTGGCGGACTGGATGCTCTGGGCACCCTGGTCCAGATCCTTCCTGGCCTGGTCCAGCTGCTGCCTGTTCCCTTCGAGTTCCTTTCTGGACTGGTCCACCTGATCCTGCCCCTGGTCCAGCTGCTTCTGCAGAGGAGCCTTGATGGCGTTCAGTCTGGCGGTGGGGCGTCCTGACAGAATCCTGTTCAGGTCGTCCTTGTGGCTCTGCAGGGCCTGGATGTACTGGTCGGAATAGTGGTCCCGGATCCGGTCCAGGTCCTTGAAAGTCAGGCGGGCGATCATGTACTCGTCCGAGTCGAAGGCTTTAGGTGTGGTCACAGCGTAGGAGTCCAGGGAACCGGATCCGGCTGTGGAAGGGCCCATGTTGACCTTGCTCAGGATCTCAGTCGACCTGACCGTGCCCACCACGCGCAGCTTGTGGTGCCTCAGGACCTTCCTGCCCAGCTGGTCGGCCTTCTCATCCACCTGGATGCTGCTGCCAATGGGGTGGCTCCCGGCCAGGGCCGTGTCGACCGCCACCTGGTCAGGCCTGGCCGGCATGGATCCGTCGACCAGCTCGTAGGTGGAGATCCGGTCGGGGGCGGAGTAGATGCGCAGGCTCTTGTCGGTCCCCTTGAGCGCCACATCCTTCAGATACCCGTATTCGATGCCCGAGTTGCCGGGGGCGGTATCGATGGCATCCCGATCCTCCTGGTCGAGTCCGTAGCTGCTGATGACCATCAGGTCGGCCAGATGGTGGTCGGACAGGTAGGCGTTGCCGGCCTGCCGCATGTCCGGCCCGGTTACGCTCAGTCCGACCAGGGCGAAGGAGCCCAGCGCCACCAGACAGACGATGGAGATGAACCGTCCCAGGGACTTGCGCAGGGAGACCCGGATGTCGTGCCAGAGCACCTTCCTGACGGGCTGCATCCTCACCACTCCACGTTTTCGATGTCTTCGGGGCTGTCATTGGTCTGCACGGCCTGGACCCGGGCGTCGTGCATGCGGATGACCCTGTCGGCGATGGGGGCGATGGCCGCGTTGTGGGTGACGATGACCACGGTGGCGCCCTTCTTGCGGCACTGGTCCTGGAGGATGCGCAGCACCTGCTTGCCGGTCCGGTAGTCCAGGGCTCCGGTGGGTTCGTCGCAGAGCAGGATCTTGGGGTTCTTGGCTACGGCCCGGGCGATGGCCACCCGCTGCTGCTCGCCGCCGGAAAGCTGGGCGGGAAAGTTGTCGATCCGGTCGCCCAGGCCCACGTCGACCAGGGTCTGGACCGGGTCGGCGGCATCGTCCACGATCTCCGATGCCAGTTCCACGTTCTCCCTGGCGGTCAGGTTGGCCACCAAATTGTAGAACTGGAAGACGAAACCCACATCGTAGCGACGGTAGGTGGTCAGTTGCCGGGCGTCGTAGCCGGCGATGTCCTTCCCGTCCACGATCACCTGGCCCTCGTTGCAGGTGTCCATGCCGCCCAGGATGTTCAGCACGGTCGACTTGCCCGCCCCCGAGGCGCCGAGGATGACCACCAGCTCGCCCTTCTCGATGGAGAAAGTGACCTCATTGTTGGCCACGATGGTCGTCTCTCCGGTCACATACCGTTTCGTCTCTCCGATGACGTCGATATAGCCCATCATGCCCTCTCGTAACCCTGGCTGTGCGGCGGGGTCGTCCGACGCGAGGGACGCCCCCTGATGCTCTTTTCCCCACTACTGTATACGTTCGCGGGGTCCGGAACACAGGAGAACCGCCTGCAAGTCGGCGACATATTCACGGACCCTGCAAGGGCTCGGAGGCTCAGAGGGCTTGCAGGAGGTTACCCAGTTTGCGGCTGTCCCTGACCGGCCTGCCCTGGCGGAAGGTGATGAACCGCTGGCAGGTCTGGGTCAGGAACTCCTGGTCGTGCGAGATGACGATCACCATGACCCCCAGGGAGCGCATGTAGCGGATCATTGCGGTCACCTGGTTCATGTGGAGCAGATCCAGGCCGCTGGTGGGCTCGTCCAGAACCACCAGGCGCTTGCCCGACAGTATGGCGGCCGCGATGGCCACCCGTTGCTTTTCCCCGCCGGAGAGGGTGTTGGGGTGCCGGCCCAGGAGCCGCTCCAGGTCCAGCTTTCGTGCCACCTCCTCGAAGAGGTCGGTCCGACTGGCTCCAAGGAGCATCTCGCCCTCCACGGTCTCGCTGAAGAGCTGGTAGTTGACATCCTGAAAGACCATGTAGGAGTCCTCGACGCGCTCCCTGGCGGTCTGCTTGGTCCCATTCAGGCTGATTTCCGACCTGTCGCCAGGCTTGAGCAGACCGGTCAGGACCGAGGCGAAGGTGCTCTTGCCGGCACCGTTGCGGCCGATGATGCCGGTGATGTCGTCGCTGGACAGGGTCAGGTCGTCCACATCCAGGGCAGGATCCTGGTCGTGATGGTAGGCATAGGTCAGGTTCCTGACCCGCAGCAGGTCAGGGGTCTTTTCGGTAGTGACTCTGGCAGGTGCGCTCGCATTCTCGGTCGCGTCCAGATTCAGAGCCCGCAGCCCCAGGGCCTGGCGGCTTGGGCCATCCAGCCCCCTCATGGCGGCCGGAGTCAGGTGCTCCGCCAACCTGCCGTCCTTCATGACCAGAAAGTCGTCGGCCAGGCCGTCCAGGTAGTAGAGGCGGTGCTCGATCAGGACCATGGTCAGGCCCCGGTCCTTCAAGCGGCCCAGGATCTGCGCCAGGCCGGCCACTGCTTCGACGTCCAGGTTGCCGGAGGGCTCGTCCATGACCAGGATCTGCGGGTCCATCATGCAGGAGGATGCGATGGCGATCATCTGCTTCTCACCCCCGGAAAGGGAAAAGATGTCCCGGTCCATGAGCGGGGTGATGCCGAAGAGGTTGGCCACCTGGTCTATGCGCTCCCGGATGGCCTCCGGCTGGACACCGGTGTTCTCCAGGGGGAAGGCCAGCTCGCTGCGGACGTCGGTGGTGAAGAACTGTGTCTTGGGGTTCTGGAAGACCGATCCCACCTGCTCCGAAAGCCGGTAGATGGGTCGGGCCGTGGTGGGCTCGCCCCCGATCAGGCACTCTCCCTCCAGCTTGCCCTCGTAGAGCTCGGGAATCAGGCCGTTGATAACCCTGGACAGGGTGGTCTTGCCGCAACCGCTCGGTCCGGTGACCACGGTCAGCCGGCCTCGGTCCATCCGGCAGGAGACCTCTTCGAGGGAAGGCCTGCTGGCGCCCTCGTAGGTGAAGCTAAGCCTGGAACATTGCAACATAGGCTCCACATCCCATAAGGACCAGACCCAGGGCACACATGAGCGCATCCAGTCTGGTGAAGGCAATCCGTTGGATGGAGGTCTTGGGTCCGGGGTCGCCAATCCCCCTGGTCAGGGCAGCCGAGGTCAGGTCGGAGGCCACATTGGTGGCGTTGTTGAGCAGGGGGACGTAGATGTATTCCATGGTTCGCATCGGGTGCCGGACCATGTCGCCGGTGGTGACCGCGATCCCTCTGAACTTCATGGCCCGTCTGATCTGGGCATAGTCGTGCCTGACGGTCGGGAAGAAGCGGAAGAGCACGCTGACGGGGATGACCAGCCACTGGGGGGCGTGGATCTTGCGCAGCAGGTAGACCAGCTCCGAGACCTTGGTGGTGCCCATCATGAAGGCCGCGACCAGCACCAGGGGGAGGATCCTGCCTACGCCGACGAAGAGGAAGAGCAGGTAATGCCCCGGCAGGTTCTCGGGAAAGACCATGGCCAGGGAGGCGCCCAGGGCGAAGACCAGGCAGACCATAAGCCAGGCCTGGCCCTTCCTGACCCTGCCCACGATGACCTGGAAGCTGCAGAAGTAGATGTTGATGGCCAGGACCAGCGGGGTGGGCAGGGTTACGAAAATCAGGGCGTTGGCGAAGATGACCAGCAGGAATCTGGTGTAGATGGAGATGGGCCTCATTGCTTGGCGGGTATCCGGTTGAAATGCCGGTCGACGATCCTGGCGCCTATCCATGCACCGAGCAGGGCGCCGACCAGGGTGGCCAGAATGCAGACCAGGAAGGTGGCTCCGGTGATGGGCGCGAAGACCCCGTCGATGTACTCCTGGCTCTTGCCGCGGCGGACCAGGCTGGCCACGTAGGCGTCCTTCATGAACCAAAGAGGCAGGACGGGGCCGGTGCAGCCGAAAGTGAGGATGACGTAGCTCAGGTAGCGGGCCAGGTTGGGACGGCTCTCCCCGAGCGAGGACTGAACCAGGTCAGCCAGCAGGCCGCAGAAGGCGTAGGGGATGAAGGAGAGGGCGAAGTGGCCGAAGACCAGCAGGAAGAGGCCCATGATGACGCCGACGATGGTGATGGCCCCGAACCTGGGCACCCGGCGGATCATCAGCATGTAGACCGGGCCGGAGACCAGCCCCACCACAGCGGGGATGAAGAGGGAGGACAGGCCTGGCATGACCAGGCCAGCCAGGAAGACGGTGATGAAGTTGCCCACCGCCATGCTGACGAAGTAGAGGGCCGTGAAAATGCCGACGTTGACCAGGTCTTTTGTCTTCAGTGCTTTCATAAAGGATCGCTCCCATCTGGGTGGCGGTCGCTCGGCCCTAGGCCATATCCGCCGATTTCAGGTTGTGCCGTCAAGTTTAGGAGGGCCGGAGGGGAAAGTAAATGATATTTTTTTATGTCTCTTGCTTGGCGCGCGAGGATTTTGTTAGTGTCCACTGATAGGGGCGTATCAGAAAGGCGGCACGGAGGACAGGCATGATCAGCAAGCGACTACTTCATCTACCGGGAGCCAGGATGGGCGCCAGCCTCCTGCTGGCCCTCCTGCAGACGATCGGTGCGTTGGCGGAGGTCCTCCTCCTGCCGGTGGCCGTCGCGGCCGTGGGCCGTTCCCTTGGCCTGGCTGTTCCTCATGCCCTTGCTTGGGTGCCTAATCGGCCCGGGCCTCTGGCGGTCTTGATAGGCGGGCTGATCCTGGTTCGGTTCCTGACTCAGGCGATCGCCAGGTCCGTAAGCGCCCGGCTGGCTGATGGGATGGGCAAGGCGCTCTCCCAGGCCCTGTACCTATCCGTGTTCGACCCCAACAGGCAGGAGGATGATCTGGGCGTTCCGGCGCAGACCCTGGCCAGGCTTTCGACCGAGGGGGTCAAGTCGGTCGTCTCCTACTTCACAGCTTATATTCCAGCTTTGGTCCAGACCGCCCTGATGCTGGTCGTGACCCTGGTCGTCCTCCTGCCTGTCAGCCCCCTGGCTGCTGGGATTGTCGTAATCGGTATGGTGGCCCTGCCTCTGGCTTCCAAGCCCACCATGGGCGAGAACATCAAGATTCAGCTGGGCCAGCTGCGCAAGTACGACAAGGTCGGTGTCCACTTCGAGCATGCCCTGAGGGGGCTGAACACCCTGAAGATCTTCGGGGCAGATCAACGGCAGGCCGACGATCTGGCCGAGGAGTCCGAGGGGTTCCGCCGGATAACCATGGGGGTTCTGGGCGGGCAGCTGCGCTCCCTGATCAAGGCCGACGTGGTCATCTACACCAGTCTTATTTTGGCGGTTGCAGCTACGGTCCTGATTGGGCAGGGCGGGACCTCGCGAGTGCTGTCCTGCCTGGTTGTCGCCCTGGCTGGGGTCCGGCTCTTTGCACCTGAGCGGCAGCTGGTCTACATGATGCATTCCGGCATGGTCGCCATCAAGCAGGGCAAGGCCATTGACGATATTCTCCAGGCGCGGCAGGGGAGCGACGGGAGGCCGACGGCTCCAGAGACGACTCCTGAGTCATGCAAGAGTACGGGTTCGGAGACGGCTCCGGACGCGAGTCTCGAAACTTCTGAGGAAGCAGTTCGGGAGTCTGACTCGGAATCCGCTTCGGAGCAGGCAGATCAGGCGGATATGTCTGGCGATGATTCGCTAGGCATCAGCGCTCGCGCTTTGACCTACACCTATCCTGACGGTTTCCAGGCCCTGACCGATCTGAACTTCGATCTGCCGGCCAAGGGACATGTGGGCCTGGTCGGCGCTTCGGGCTCTGGCAAGAGCACCTTGGCAGGCCTGCTGTCCGGGCGCCTTCAGGGGTATGCCGGAGAGTTGACCATTGGCGGGCGCCAGATCAGCGACCTGTCACGCGAGGACCTGGTCGGCCTGCAGACCGTGGTTCGGGGAACCGATCACCTCTTCACCGGAACCATCAGGTCGAATCTGGACCCGGCCGGACTGGGCTATTCGGATTGGGAGCTGCAGGATGCGCTGGACCAGGTCGGCCTGACCGGTCTTGTCCAGAGCAAGGGCGGGCTGAATGCTCCCATTGATCCTGAGGGAGGCAACCTCTCCGGAGGGCAGCGCCAGCGCCTGTCCATTGCCCGCGGACTCCTGCGACGTTCCCCCGTCTACATCTTCGACGAGGCTACCAGTGCCGTGGACCGTGAACATGACGCCACTCTGGCCGCCTTGATGGACGCGCTGGGCAAGGAGTCCCTTGTCCTGACCATCACCCACCGCCTGGCCGGGGTTCGTAATGCCGATGCCATTCTCTTCTTGCAAGGGGGTCGTCTGATGGAAAGTGGTGGCTTCCGTGAACTGATGGATGCCGGGGGCGGATTTGCGGCCCAGTGGAAGGAGCAGGCCCAGTATGAGGACGGGGAGTGACGACATGCAGCAGACGACCGGCAATCTGACGATGATGCGCCGCATGGCCCGGCTGATGAAGCCTCTGGCTGGTACGGAGGGCAAAGCCATCCTCTGTGGCAGCCTGGGTCACCTCTTCGCGGTCTGGAGCATGATGGCAGCCGCTGCGGCCTTGATCGGTCTGGTCACGGACTGGCCGCCGCTGAATGGCCAGTGGGTCGTCTGGGCTCTGGTGGCGGTCCTGACTGCTCTCAGCAGAGGGGTTATGGCCTATGGAGAGCAGTACTACAACCATGAGATGGCCTTCAGTATGCTCCGCGACATCCGCACGACGGTCTTCGACAAGATGCGCTCCCTGGCCCCGGCCGGTCTGCGAGACCAGGCGCGCGGGGACATGGTGACCGTGATCACCAACGACATCGAGCTGCTGGAGATTTTCTACGCCCACACCCTTTCGCCCATCGCCATCGCCCTGGTGACCTCCTTGGCCAACCTGGCCCTGCTCACCTGGCTCTCGCCCTGGATGGGCCTGGCCGCCCTCGTCTCCTATTTGATTGTCGGTCTGCTCATCCCCATCCTGAGTGCAAGGCCCACTTTCAAGGTAGCCATGCAGGAGCGAACGGCCCAAGCCAACCTGCATTCCCTTCTTCTGGAGACCCTGCAGGGCCGTACCGAACTGGCGGGGCTGGGCGCTCTTGGGAATACCCGTCGTCTGGTGGGAGCCGCTACGGACCAGATGCTGGATGCACGGGGACGTACCTCTGGGCGGACCATCGCCAACGATATGGTCACCAACGTGGTCACTCTGATCTGCGCTGGAGTCTTCACGCTGATGGCCTGCCACCTAGGTTCGGCAGGGTTGGTGGATCCGGCTCGTGGGATGATCGGACTGGTCGGTTTCCTCTCTTCCTTCGCTTCCTTGATACCTGTGGCCCGGCTAGGCGCCGGCCTGCAGCCTACTCTGGCTGCTGCCAGGCGGGTCTTCGCGCTTTTGGACAAGGAGCCGCCTGTGCGTGAGGTGGAATCCAATCATGGGAATCCCCTGACGGAGTTCACTGGAGAAGAGGCCAAGGCGGTTTCCTTCTCCTATGCTGGCAAGACTGACCCGGGCAAGACTCACTCGGGTGAACATGGCGGTCGAATCTCGGTTTTGGATAATCTGGATCTTTCCATCAAACCTGGCGAATTGATTGGCATCCAGGGGGCCAATGGAGTCGGTAAGTCCACCCTGATCGACTTGCTGATGCGGTTCCAGGAGCGCAGCGGCGGGAGCCTGACCGTCTCCGGTCTACCTATCGAAACCATCCGCACCGCCGACCTGCGCGCCCAGCAGGCTCTGGTGAGCCAGGACACCTACATATTCGGTCTCACTTTGGTGGATAACATCGCCTTGGCCCGGCCCGATGCCAGTAGGGCGGATATTGAGCAGGCTGCTCATGACGCTTGCCTGGATGATTTGATCGACCAGCTGCCCGACGGCTTGGATCATCTGTTGGCTGACAACGGCTCCGACCTGTCTGAGGGGCAGCGGCAAAGGGTGGCTCTGGCTCGTGCCTTCCTGAGCTCAGCGCCTTTCATGCTCCTGGATGAGCCAACCAGCAACATGGACGCTCTCTTGGAGGGCCGGGTCTTGACCAGGCTGATCGAGCAGAAGGGCGACCGTACCTGTCTGATTGTCTCCCATCGTTCCTCGGTCCTTGCCCGAGCTGACCGGCTGCTGACGCTGCAGGACGGAAGGCTAGTCTCTGCCTGAGCATCTGCATAAAGAATGAGATGCAATTTATAGTGCCGGTTCGAATTGTTGCTCGTAGCTATGTTGCTGTCGAAACAATTCAAATCGGCATGGCACATTGAATGAAAGATTCTGGGCGCGGATTCTTTCTGCCGACTCCGCAAATGGGGAGCGTAGTTGGAGTTAGTTCGGAGAAAAATAGGTTCAGTAAACTAGGTGTCCGCTCTCATCCGGGGTAGTGGTATATCTATCAGCTTCCTCTACAAGCCTGGTTCATGGACCCCAGCAGTCTTAGAACAGCTGAAAAGTAAAGGGTTCCTTGCGGTAGAGTTGAGATAACTAAGTCTATCAGTACAGTTATCGCTTTACCGACTTGCTTCACTAATTAATAGGCGGAAGCCAGCTTTCAGGTCTGCTTGGCATGGACCCCAGCAGTCGAGTAGATAGTCTTCGACAACTTACTTTGGGAATTAGAGCTTGTTGGATTCCCGGCAGAGCGTCGCTTTTTCGATATCCTGAAGCTCCTATCAAGGGTCTAGTTGGTTACTTTGGTTTCCTATCTGCAGATTATGGATGTCCCACCACCTTGTGCTCAACACTATCTGCTTCGTGGTTGAACAGCTGGATTTTCAATGGTTTGAATAGATGAACATTCCCCATCAAGATTGTGAATTCACAAAAATTACAGAAATAAATAAACAATTTATAGAATCACTCAACAAAATGTTTATTAAATGGTTATACTATCTTCAGGTACTTCACGAAAGAGATGATGTATGAGCAACGATGCACAGTCGGCACGCAGCCTTAAGGCGCAGGACAGCGCAGAGCGTGCCCTGATAATCCAATCCTTGGCCCAACTGGTGGAGCCACTGGCCTCGCTGATGCCGGACTGCGAGGTTGTAGTGCATGATCTTTCGCAGGTACCCACCACCATCGTCGCTATTGCAGGAGGTTTGACTGGTCGCAAGGTTGGCGATCCGGCCACCGATGTTCTACTTAAGCAGCTGGCTGAGGGTCGGGTGCGCACCATGGTCAACTACAGCTCTGTTCTGCCTGACGGGCGTCGGATTCGTTGTGCCACTATAGCCGTCAAGGATAGCCAAGGGGAGCCGGTCGCTGCCTTATGCATCAACAGTAGCGTCGAAATCTGGTCCGGGCTTCTGAAAATATGCCAACAAATGCTCTACGGCAGTATCGATGCAAGTTCTGAACCAGAGTTGGAAGTTGATTTTGATAAAGATTTGGATCAGAACCAACGGTATGGCATCGGAAAAAAGACTGGATTCGAGACAGGGCAGATAAGTCGTGGAACGGACTCGGCTGAAGCGAATTCTGCGGGTGAAGCCTTCGTCCACAACCTTGACGACTTGGCGAATATCGTGCTTGATCGTGCTGTTGCGAGCCAGGGTGTGCCCGTTGAACTCATGACAAAAAGTCATAAAAAGGAGGTGATAAGACAAGCCAAAGAGCAGGGCTTTTTCTTCCTGCGAGATGCGGCTGAGACCTTGGCCGACCGCTTGCAGATTTCACGGTTCACCGTCTACAACTATCTCAAAGAAATAGAGGAGACGACCTCCGTCAAAGATAAGAAAAAGCAATAAACGGGGGAAGCACTATCGAGGTCATGGTGGCCTCTGAGGATCACATTGCCAATGAAGGCAAGAATCCAACATAGTTGTAAAGAAGGGAATAGATGTAATTATGGGTCTTCTACATCCCGTTTCAACCCAGGATCTGGGAAGAATACACAGTATCCGCTGGGATGACGCACATCGCATCTGCGGTGACGATGCCATATCCCTGTCGGTGGCAGACATGGATTTCAAAGCCCCGGACCCTTTGGTCCAGGCCGTGGTCAAGCGTGCTCAGGTGGGCGATTTCTGCTACACCTACCTGGACGCCTCATATAGACAGTCAGTGTGCGACTGGTTCAAAAGGCGCCATGGTTGGCAGATTAGTCCAGCCAGTCTGGTGCCGGTAGGCAGAATGGTGGAATCCTTGCCTGCCATACTCAGGGAGGCTCTACCGCCCGCCTGTTCGGTAATCGTTCCTTATCCTGCATACTCGCCCACCCCAACGGCGATTAAGGCTGCAGGGTGCAAGGTTCTTCCGTGGCTGCTCAAGATGGACGGACAAGGAAAATACCGATTCGACTTTGATGCTCTTGGAGGCCTGCTTGACCAAGCTAGTGCGCTGGTAATCACCAATCCGCATAACCCCACTGGTCGCGTATGGACCCGTGACGAACTGGCCAAAGTGGCCAAGGCTGCTGCCAAGCATAATGTTCTGGTCATCTCAGATGAGTTCCATGCCGATCTGATCCATTCAGGATATCGATTTCAGCCTTATCTGATTTCGTCGCCCGAAGCGGCTGGAGGCATCTCCTTTACCTCTCCGGGCAAAACCTTCAACATCGCTGGGCTGGAAACGGCCAATATCGTCGTTCCTGACGCTGATCTACGGCACAAGGTGGAGAAGGCCATTGATGATGCCGGCTGCCATAATCCCCGCTATTTTGCACAAGTTGCTACTCAAGCGGGATACGACCATTGCGCAGACTGGCTGGATGAGCTTCTGACCGAGATTGAGAGGCACACTGATTTTTTGCGAGACTGCGTTGCCGGGATGGATGGTGTGAAGCTGATTGAACCTGAAGGCACCTACCTGGCCTGGATAGATATGAGAGGGCTTGGACTCGAGGATGAGGAAATCGAAAAGCGGCTGGCTAAACAGGGTCTGATGCTGGATCCGGGGACTGACTTCGGCCAGGGTGGCAGCGGCTTTGTGCGCATCAACCTGGCAACAACTACGCCGATTCTGACCAAGGCCCTGTCGCGTATGAATCGGGCGCTTGGCACTTCAACGGAAAGGTAACCTTGCAATGACGAAGGAAAAGAAACAAAGGGAGCAGCGCTCCCCCTCACTGCTCTTGGCGCTGACCCCAATTATTGCTATGGCGGTGTTCATGGGGGTTGGAGCCATCTGGCTGGAACTTCCCGCTGAGCCGATGCTTATCCTGGCTGCCGTGGTAGCAGCAATCATTGCCTACATGCTCGGTCACGGTTACGATGAGATGCTCAACACCATAGCCGAGAAGATTGCTGGGATCATGCCAGCTTTGCTGATTCTGATAGTGGTGGGCATGCTTATCGGGTCCTGGATGATTGGCGGAACCATTCCGATGATGGTCTACTTCGGTCTCAAGATCGTATCGCCCCAGTACCTCTATCTGACGGCCCTGCTGGTCACGGCTATCACTTCGGTCTGCACGGGAACCTCCTGGGGTTCAGCAGGTACCATTGGCGTGGCCTTTATGGGAGTGGCGCTGGGCATGGAAGGCATCAATCCTGCCATCGCCGCTGGTGCAGTGGTCAGTGGCGCCTATTTCGGGGATAAACTTTCCCCTCTGTCCGGAGATACCAACCTGGCTGCAGCCATCACCCATGTGAATCTGTTCACGCATATGAAGCACCTGTTGTGGACAACCTTCCCCTCCTTGCTGGTGTCAGCGATAGTCATGTTTGTGGCGGGCCGTGGTGTCCAGTCCACAGGTGGCAGCGGCTTTGACAAGGTTGCCGAGATGAATAACACGCTTTCGCAGGCCTTCACCTGGAACGTGGTCATGCTGCTTATACCCCTCCTGATCATCCTGATCGGGTCTGCATGGAAGAAGCCGACCATCCCGGTCATGCTGCTCTCGTCGGTGGTCGCCATGTTCAATGCCGTCGTCATCCAGCACTTCTCCGTCACCAACGCATTCAGCGCGATTGTCAACGGATTCGACACCTCTATGCTTCCCAGGGGCTTCAACTTGGGTCCCGCAGCCAAGGACATCACCAGTCTGCTGAACCGGGGCGGTATGGAGAGCATGATGAGCACCCTCCTGATTGCATTCTGTGCCCTGTCCTTCGCAGGGGTGCTTTCGGCCTCCGGAGCTTTGAACAAGATCGTGGAATCCCTGCTCAAGATCAGCAAGAGCACCGGCTCATTGATTGTCGTCACCCTGCTGACCGGCATCCTGACCATATCCACCACCTGCAACGGCCAGGTCTCCCTCCTACTGCCTGGCGAGCTGCTGAGGCCTGCCTACATTCGCCGAGGTCTGCATCCCTGCAATCTTGGTCGAAGCATAGAGGATTCCGGCACCATATTCGAGCCGATCCTGCCTTGGACAGCCGCTGGCGCCTATATGGCGGCCACCTTGGGCGTACCTACGCTCTCTTATATGCCTTGGGCAACCCTCTGCTGGACCGGTGTGATTTTCGCCACCATCTGGGGATATACTGGAATCGGCATTCGCAAGCTGACACCGGATGAGCAGAAGACCATGCTCGCCGAGCTGGATAAGGAGAAGGAAGCGTAGAGCATTTTCCCTGCTATAGCTAATCAGCGCCACAACCGGGCAATGCCTGTTGTGGCGCTTTTCTTGTTGGCGGATAAAAGAGAACACGAAATAAATTGACACATGCTTATATGTAATTAGCATTGTAACTACAAAGTCAAAAGGGGGTTGGTCACATTGGCCGGCTCTTCACTAATGGGGCAGCGCTTTTCGAAGCGGATGCCCCATTAGTTTAGCTGCGGGGGCCAATGTGGACAGTTCAAAGCGCATGTGTTTGGCTAAAAGCCTCGATTCTCAAATTGCTAATTTGCAAAACGATGGCGTCGTATTCGATATCTGTAATGAGGAATCCGCTAAAGCATATCTATCTGCGAACACCTATCTGTTTAGGATTAAGCGATATGCTTCTAATTTCAATAAGAACCATGATGGGAAGTACAAGAATCTCGATTTCGCTGTACTCAAGGATTTGGCGGTCATTGACTATGAACTCAGGATGGCAATGGAATATCTGGTAGCAAACGCGGAACATGATTTGAAAGTGCGATTCAATAATTTATTGATGTCAAATTCTGAGCTTGACGGTAAACGAATCGCAAAGCTGGTTGATCCACATGATTGCTTTGTATTTGATGAAAAAACTGGCTATCGAAATCAGCGCGATGGCAAGCCTGGCAAGACAGGAATCAAGCTTAAATATTCTCCTTATTCAGATGCTATGGTTCGCAAATATTTCCCTGACCCTGAAATATGGAATCTATGGGAATGCTTCAATCTGGGTGATCTAATTGATTCATACATGAAGTATCTGGAGTCATCACATCTGAGGGACAATGCTACAAAATTTTTTGGCAACTTCCGTAGATTGCGAAATGCGGTATCGCATAGTGCCCCGTTACTGTTGGATGTGGATAGAACAAACAAGCAGGGCCATGTGCCTCAGACTGAGTTTGCCGATGGGTGTTTGTGCGATCTGTTCCAGATGGATAAACCCCCGGCACCTATTCCAAGTACGATTAAGAAGTCGCAACTTGTCTATGACTATTCAAGTTTCTTGTGCATGTTTCTTACAATCTGTAACAGTATGCCCATACGTCGCGTAGCAGCAAAATTGATGTCAGATCTAGAACAAAGAATATGCAAGAATTATGAGCAGTATTATCAGAGGAATTCGGAGTGCATCCACTTAAGGAATACTCTTGCGTGCATTATTCGTATTTCTAGAGCGTTCTCGGCATACATTAAAGCTGAAAGAGACAAGCCGCATCAAAGCGGAAGATTGCATTTTATCCCTCAGCCTTTTCCTGTTAAGTGAATCCTGCTCAGTCACCAGTTTGAAGGAATCGCGGTTTTCCCGAAGTCGTTACTTAGCTGATCTCTTACTTGTTTAGTGCATTCTATTTGGATAATGAATCCCTTGCGTCGCTGTATCTCTGTGCACTCTTCTGGTGACAAGTTGTGTTAGAAGCTATGTGTATTGGGTTTTCATTCCTGTTATTGTGATCGGCCTTATTCAGTGGAATCAGTAATTAAAAGAATGAACCCCAAATCGCATTTCGGCGTGATAGATGTGGTTGTGCGTCATAACCAACTGGAAAATAACAAACGTGAATCTTTGCGAAAAGAGAATCAAGTCGACGAGTATCTCATTCGAGTTCTCTATGCTCTCGTTGTGGGCACAAGTCAGATACATGGCTTGTGCAGTCATATTCGTAATGGCAATGGTTCTTACTGGGGACACGTTGTTTGCGCGGTTAGGGGTTGATCGGCGTTGAGGCTTTGTGGACTGTCCTGACATGTTTTGAGGCTATCGGCGACGGAGGCTTGGGGTGTGTTTGGGCAGTAGGTCGTCTAGTTCGACGTCGAGTGTTTCGGCGAGGCGCGGATGCTGCTCAGTCTGGGGTTGGCAGGGGTGTCGTGGTTCGATTCCCCGCGTTCAAGCTTCCAGTAGGTGAAGCACGGGAGGCCTGCGTTGGTTCCCCGCCCTGTTCTGGGAATATCCCTTGACGGTGCGTGCTCTGGCGATGTTGATGCCGAGTTCTTGAGCATAGTCCTTCCGGGTCAAATCAGTGTTGTCCATAAGCTCAATGCAAATAGGATGTCATGTTTGTATACATGACATGATGAGCGTAGCGGGGCATTTAGCGCAAGCTCGGTTATGCTTGAGTCGGATGAAGGGGTCCCTGCCGACAATGGCTGAGGGCCCATGGGAAGGGCAGAAGGGCAATCGTGGAGAAAACCGAGAATAGTAAAAGCAACAATTCGAGGCGCAGGCTCAGCATTGTAGCGGTCCTGGTGCTGGTGGTTGCCGTCATCTGTGGCGGGGGTCTGTGGTGGCATCGCACTGCTGTCCAGGAGCATAATCGGGCTTTTGCCTCTTATAGGGCAGCGGCCAAAACCTACAAGGTTCAGGAAAGTGAATACCACAGGTATCTGGCATCTGACGAGGTAAAGGCCGCCTCAACGGTTACGGATGACCAGGTGATTGACGCGAAGACCGTCCATGCCTTGGCCAAGGGTGTGCAGGTTGTCAAGCCTACCTCCGGCAGGACGACAGGGGCGAAAACCAACTTGACCGGGGATGCATCCACTAGCGAATTGAAAACAGCTGCCGATACTCTGAACGCTCAGACCTCGAAGCTCAAATCGAAATTGAAGGCTCTCAAGGGTGACGTGCTTGCTGTCACCACTTCCCAAGCACAAAAGCTGCTCTCTGATGCTATCGGGAACGGAGATAAAATTCTGGTCGATTCCGATGGCAAAGTGCCTGACGGGGACCAGACACGTAACAATCTGACCAAGGCGTTGGAGTCAGCTAAGGATGTCCTCAATGATAAGCAGTCGGTTCTTAAGGTTTTCTCTGATGCTAAGGCCGATCTGGATGCCAAGGTCAAGGCCGTGAATGACGCAGTCTCAGCCAAAGCCCAGGCGGATCAGGATGCCGCTCGGCAACGGGACGAGCAAGCACGCTCTGCTCAGGCGCAGGCCGGAAGTGCACGGGCTCCCGGTGCTTCATCATCCGGTTTGTACCCCCAGTCGAGGTGGTCGGGAAGCATGTCTGGGAATTTTCAGAACCAGCCCGGGGCCGGACGGCAGGGCAGTACAGGGAACGGTGGTGGGTCCACGTCTCCTCAGGTCCCAGCGGTCAACCCTGCGCCCACGACCCCTCAATACACTCAGGAACAGATAGACGGGGCGCACCGCTACCTGTGCATAATGCAGCCCGATATCACCACTGGGTGCTGATCTGCCCGACTAGGGTAATCGCAGACTCCTTTCTGTTTGTACGGTGTCGTCCGGCGGTGGGCAATAATGCCTTCATATTGTTTCCCGACCTCAGCTGGATGATGCATTGCTCTAAGAATTGGAGCGGTTCGTCGTTTAGAATGGGCATTGCGAGGCGTTTGGCGCAAGGCTGGTTATGCCAGGTCAAGGGGTTCCTGCGGACAAATAGCTGTGGGTTCGCGGGAAGGGCAGAGGGGCAATCGTGGAGAAATCCGAGAATAGTACTGGTAAAAATAGTACTGGTAAGAGCAGCGGTTCGAGGCGTCGGTTTATCATCATAGCTGCCTTGGTGCTGGTGGTTGCTGTCGTTTCTAGCGGGGGTTTACAGTGGCATCATCATTCCGTGCAGGAGCATGATCGGGCCTTTGCCTCATACAAGGCAGTGGTCAGGTCCTACGAGGCACAGGACGGCGAATACCGCAAATATCTGGCATCTGACGAGGTTAAGTCCGCTTCGGCGGTTACAGATAATCAGGTCAGTGACGCTAAGACAGTCCAGATTCTGGCCAAGAGCATGCAGACCGTCAAGCCGGCCTCCGGTATGACGACAGTGGCGAAAACCAACTTGACCGGGGATGCATCCACAAGCGAATTGAAAAAAGTTACCGAAACTCTGAAGGCCCGGACTTCGAAGATGAAGTCAAAATTGAAGATCCTTAAGAGGGATGTGCTTGCTGTCACCACTTCCAAGGCGCATAAGCTGCTCTCTGATGCTATTGGGAATGGGTATAAGGCCCTGGCTGATTCTGAGGGCAAGGTGCCTGACGGGGACCAGACGCGCAACGACCTGGCCAAGGACTTGGACTCAGCTAAGAATATCCTCAATGGCAAGAAGTCTGTCTTTAAGGCTTTCGCCAACGTCAAGGCCGATTTGGATGCCAAGGTCAAGGCGGTGAATGACGCAGTCTCAGCCAAAGCCCAGGCGGATGCCAAGGCTGTTGCAAGCGCTCCCTCTATGGTTGATAGCGGTTACGGCGCTACTGCGCGCCGGGGCGGCAACGGCTATCGAGCCCCCTCCCAGAACGGCGGCAGCAACTATTGTGCACCCTCCGGAGGAGGCGGCACAACTGCCCCCAAGGGCGGCAACGGTGACAGCAGTGTTAATCGTCACCCTGCTTGGGTTGGCACAACCGATGGTTCAGATGGAGAAGCTCATTGGGAAGGTGATCATCTGATCGGCCATCAGGATTTCTAATATTCCTAATTCCTATTAAAATATCTGCTTCTCTCATAAAGCGATGGTGTTGAAACTTGTATTGAACCAAAAACTGCTTCCATAAGTAGCTTCGCTGGAAATTTTATAAAACGGCTTGGTGAGGGTGGGTATGCATTCAGTGGCACGGAGATAATAGCGAAGTCGTATCTTGCCGCATGAGCTTCGGCTTCTGACTTGCTCACTTCGCGGCATCATTACCAGCCACCCACGGTCAACGTCGATACGGTTTTCAAGAGACCTAAAAATTTACCGGTGGAGCTAGCCGGATTCGAACCGGCGACCCTCTGCTTGCAAAGCAGATGCGCTACCAGCTGCGCCATAGCCCCGTGAATGTGTAAAGAACTTCAACCACGCAAGAATGCGTGGGCCTGGGAGGACTTGAACCTCCGACCTCATCCTTATCAGGGATGCGCTCTAACCAGCTGAGCTACAGGCCCATGCCGTGTGATCGAAGAATCACACAAATGGATAGCTTACCATAGTGTCCCCTCAAGTCAATCTCGGCGGCGTCGCGTCGCGTCTTGGCGGAACAATGGTGGTCATGAGGCGGAAACGGCGTGCGGAACCAGTCCGGTCGGAGCGGTTGGAGGTCGGTGGCGAGATCGTTCTAGTCATTAGGAAGCGGATCGCCAACGTCTATCTGCGGGTCAAGCCGCCTGACGGCCATTTGGAAGTGACGGCACCTCTGACCTTGAGTGATGACCAGATTTGCGCCTTTATCGACGGCAAGCGCCGCTGGATCGCAACCACTAGAGATCGTCTGGCCCGCTCACGCGAGGTATACGCCCAAACCGGAGCCGATGGTCAGCTGTCGCCGGACCGATCCGAGGCCGAAGCTAAGAGGATTCTCCAGGAGAGGCTGCCGACTCTGCTTGATCGGTGGGTCCCCGTGGTGGGTCGCCGGCCTGAGCGCATCAGTCTGCGGAAGATGAAAACTCGCTGGGGCTCTTGCACTCCCGCCACTGGCAGCATCCGGCTTAATACCGACCTTGCTTGGCTGGATTCTGACCTGTTGGAGTATGTGTTGGTTCACGAGCTGACCCACCTCTACGAGCATGGTCACGGACCTGGCTTCCGCGCGCGGATGGATCGTTATATGCCCGACTGGACTGAGCGCCGTCGTCGGCTCAACCGCTATTTAGCTCTGTGACCTCCGAAGCTTCGACATCTGAAGTCATGATTTCCGGAGTCATGATTTCGGAAGCTGTGAACTCGGCGTGATTTCTGAACTTGCGCACTGCGAGCCAGTCAATTATGAACCCACAGCATCATTCGTACTGATGAGTTCCGAATCGGAGCCCCCGCTAGGCCATCTCGTACGAAGCAGGATTGGTTTATGCCACATCCTTTCGATCCTGATTTAACCTGACTATACTGCCTGATTCAGCCCGATCTGACTTTGATCTATTCTGACTCTATTACTCTGCCTTTAATTCGTTCTGACCTTGTTCAAGGCTGGTTTAATGCGCCACATTTGTCATCGAAGACCGAAGAGAGTCTGCCACAGCCAAGCTGGTGCGCTAGCGTTAAAGAAGAAGGGCGATCCTGCAGCAGCTAGGCAGGCTCCCTGCGAACCGGAGGCAAGCGTGGAGCTGATCCGGGGCAATTGATCATGAAGGAGCGGATGAAATGACGGAATCAAAGAAGACGATCAAGCGTGCCGTGGTGACTGGCGCCTCCAGCGGCATCGGCCAGGTCAGTGCGCGGGCCTTGGTGGACAAGGGCTGGAAGGTGGTCGGCCTGGCCCGGCGCGAGGAAAATCTCAAGGCTCTGGCTGACCAGCTGGGTCAGAACTTCACTTATGAGGTCTGTGATGTGACTGACGAGGAATCTACCCAGGCGGCCGTCGATGCCGTGCTCAAGGGCGGTCCGGTCAAGGCTCTGGTCAACTGTGCCGGCGCGGCCTTTGGCAAGGATCCGGTGGCTACCTCCAGCCTGGACGATTGGCGCGGCATGTATGAGCTGAACGTCATCGGCACCCTGCGGGTCATCCAGAAGCTGCTCCCGGCCCTGAAAGAGTCGGAGGGCACGGTCCTGGTCATCTCCTCCACGGCAGGCATCGAGCCCTACGAGGGCGGCGGCGGATACTGCGCCTCCAAGGCGGCTGAACGGGTCATGGCCCGCATTCTGCGGCTGGAGCTGATCGGTCAGCCAGTGCGCGTGGTCGACATTGCCCCTGGTCTGGTCCACACCGACGAGTTCTCCCTGAAGCGGTTTGGCGGCGATAGCGACCGGGCCGATGCGGTCTACGCAGGGGTGCCCGACCCGCTGACCGCCGACGACATCGCCGGATGTGTCACCTGGGCCCTGGAGCAACCTGACACTGTGGACATCGACCAAATCGTGGTCCGTCCCCGGGCCGAGGGCTCCTACACCAAGCTTTACCGTCGCAGCTGAGCCTGGTAAGGGACCGATGCTGTCAAAACTGATTCTGTCAGAAACCGAGTTTGGCAGGTTGATTCCGGCAGGAACGGGGTCTGGCGGAGGTTGGGTCTTGGCAGCTAGGCCTATGCGTGCCTGGCGGACCGCAGTCGACCGGGGATAGTGCCCACGGCAACGATGAGCACGGACAGGATCGACCCTGCCAGCACGCCCAGCAGGGCTGTTTCCAGGTGCGGGGATCCGGCGAAGGCCAGGTTGGCGATCAGGAAGGACATGGTGAAGCCGATTCCGCAGAGCTGGCAGAGGCCAATCATGTTTCCGGTCGTGGCGCCGGCCGGTGGCCGCAGCCCCAGATGACTTGCCAGGATCGCCATGGTCATGATTCCCAGGGGTTTGCCCAAGGCCAGTCCCAGCGTGGTGCCCCAAAAGACCCGGTCCGTCAGCAGTCCGGGTCCCAGCTGATCCAGGGGGATGGACAGCGAGAAGAAGGCGAACACGGGCAGGACCACCAGGGCGCTCAAGGGCGTCAGCAGGCGATCCAACTGTTCGGCAGGCGATGATGTCTGGACGTGGCTCGGCTCAATCCCTGCTGTCTCGGTCCCGGAAGGTCCTGCTTCGTTCGACCTGGCAACAGGGGTCAAGAGGCCCATTGCCACTCCCGCCAGCACGGGGTGGATTCCAGCCTTGAAGAGGCCGTACCAGGCCAGCAGACCGCCCGCAAGGGCGCCCAGCAGGAACAGTGGCATCAAGGGTCGCCAGAGCCGGAAGGAACGGCTCGTCGCTCGGACTAGCAACATCCAGACCACAAGACCGACCAAGCAGACAAGCAGCCAGCCCGGTTGTCCCAAGCTGGAGTAGCCAAGTGCGATCAGCAGGACGCCGATCAGATCGTCGAAGATGGCCAGGGTCATCAAAAACGCCTGCAGGGCGGGTCCGGCCTTGGGCAGGAGCAGTTGCAGAGCCGCCAGGGAGAAGGCTACGTCGGTGGCCGTTGGGACAGCCCAGCCACGCAAACCGGCAGGGGAGCCAAGGTTGAACAGGCAGTAGATCAGAATCGGAACGGCTACGCCGCCCAAAGCGGCCAGCATGGGCAGCAGGACCTGTTTGTGGTTGCGCAGAGTGCCCGTGGCAGCCTCCTGGCGCAGGTCAAGACCCATGGTCAGGAAGAATATGGTCAGCAGCCCGTCCTGTATCCAGTCCTTGAGAGACAGGTTCAGTCCACCGGGTAGATCCAGAGGAATCCAAGCGGCAAGAGCATTCAGCCCCGGCCCGGTCTCTGGCAGATTGGCCAGGATCAGCCCGGCCAAGGCACAGGCCATCATGAATAGCCCGGTGATTCGATCGTTTTCAGCCAGCGACGACAGGGCAGTGAAGAAGTTTGAAAGATGGAGTCGTCTGTGCCGGTCCCTGTCAGATCCGCCCTGCCCACGCTGAGGATTTGATGGTTGGGCATTCGATGGCCTGGAATCTGACGGTCCGGAATTCAGTTGGAGGTCTGAGGGTTGGGGGCCCGACCGCCTTGGATTGAACAGTTTAGGATTCCGCCGCGAATTCGAATCGTCGCAATCCTGACGATGCGAATTGACTTGGAATGCTGGGAATGTAGGCGTGGGCGGCATGATGCTCCTGGTCGGGCGGATAGGGTTCGGTCTTCCTTGGCCGACCAGTCTTCCCGGCGTGAGGCGGCGCCCGGCCGTCTCCCAAGCGTCAATTCTATCCTGAAGCCCAGAGTCTATCTCGGTCAGAGAAAATGCCAGCGGCCCCGCACCTTTCACGATGCAGTGCCGCTGGCATATCGCCTATCGGAGCGGCGATGAGCTCTCAGAACTCAGAAACCGAGTAACTCAGTAACTCAGAACAGGTGGCTGCGCATGAACCACTGGAAGTGCTCCAGCTCCTGCACATGGTCCTGCACGATGTTGGAGCTGATGGCGTCCAGGTCGTCCAGCTTCTCGATGGCCTCACGGTCGCGCTTGATGAAGGTGGTGTAGTAGGTGTCCAGGGCCTTCAGGTAGTCCAGGGCATCCTGACGCCCGGTCATGGTGATGCCATCCCAGTCGCGGTTCTTCATGATGTCGTCAGGGCGCCCGGCGGGGGAGCCGCCCAGGGTGGCGATGCGCTCGGCGGTCTCGTCGGCCATGTTCAGCACCGAATCGACTTCGGGGTCCATCATCTCATGAATGCCGATGAATTCCTTGCCCTTCATGTTCCAATGGGCGTGCTTGAGGATCAGGGCAGTCTCCTGTTCCTGGCTCAGACGGCTCTGCAGGATGGCGACGACCTTCTCGCTGGTCGCTTCGTCGAGTCCCGGTACGGTAAAGTTCAATGCCATAATCGCTCCTTAAATATGAAATTATGCCTGCGGTCGGGTCAGTCCGGCCTTGTATCTCCAGACTAGAGGAAAAAGCAAGGAAACGCTTGGATTTTGCGGGAATCAACCAGTGAAATCATTCACGGACCATCGGCTACGCTGACAGTCATTTTTTCTTGACTGGCGTCAGAGCGGTCACCGGCTGACTACTAGCCCAGCACTGGCTAGAGGATAGAAGGGATTCGGTTAGACGATAGCTAGGCTCTGGTCGCAGTATCGTCTCGGCCCGCCTTGGATTGTCGTCTTCCTTCCTGGCTTCGACCAACCTAGGTCAGGTTAGAGCCGGCAAAGCTATCCTCGGTCAAGTCAGTCTTGCTCAGATTAGATCCGGTCCGGTTATCCTCGGTCCGCTCCTGCTTCGGAATTCGACCTGTCTTCACCCTTGCCATCCGCGTCGGCCTCGTCATCATCGGCGACCTGGTCCTCGTCCTGCCGGCGCCTGACCTCGATGGTCTCGATGCGCCGCCCGTCCACCTTGGTCACCACCATGTCATACCCGTCGTCGGAGTGGATCACGTCACCCACCTGCCCCATGCGCCCGGTCTGGGCCAGGAAGTAGCCGGCCAGGGTCTCGTAGGGGCCATCCTCCAGCTCGATTCCGGTCAGGTCCGCGAAGTCCTCGATGGTCATGCCGCCGTCGACCGTGGCAACCCCGTTGACGAAGGCGGTTGCCTGGGGATGGGCAGGGTTCTGCTCCTCGGGCAGGTCGTACTCGTCGCGGATGTCGCCCACCAGCTCCTCGGTCATGTCCTCCAAGGTGACGATGCCGTCGGTGCCACCGTACTCGTCGATGACCACGGCCAGGTGGATGCCCTTCTTGCGCAGCTTCTCCAGGCTGGGCAGGAGCTTGGAGGTGCCGGGCAGGGCGATGCCGGGCCTGGTCACGTCGGCCACGGTCTTGGCCTGGGGATTGCGCACGTCCATCAGATCGCGAACGTGGACGAAGCCCAGCACATCGTCGAAGTCGCGTCCGGTCACCGGGTAGCGCGAGTAGGGCTCGTCGTGCACGAATTCGACCGCCTCCTGCAGCGGCATGTCCCCGGCGATGAAGACCACGTCGGCCCTGGGGCGCATGACCTCGGCCACGCTGGTCTCGGAGGCATCGAAGACGTCGCCCAGGATCATCCGCTCGTCCTTGCTCAGGTTGGTGTTGGAAGAGACCAGCATCCGCAGCTCGTCGTCGCTGACCTCGGTGTCGGTCTGCTGGGGGTCGAAGCCCAGGATGCGCACGATGAGGTCGGTGTTCTTGCCGATCAGCCAGATCAGCGGCCTGCACAGGGTGGTGAAGACGTCGATGGCTGGAACGACGGCCCTGGCGATGGCCTCGGTGCGTTGCATGGCGATCCGCTTGGGCACCAGCTCGGAGATGACGATGGAGCAGTAGGAGATGATCAGGGTCAGGATCACCGTGGTCAGGGTGCCGGCCAGACCCTCGTGCACGCCCCACCCGGTCAGGACGGGCACCACGTAGGGGGCGATGGACGATGCGCCGAAGGAGGCCGACAGGAAGCCCGTCAGCGTCACGCCGATCTGTACGGCAGAAAGAAAGGTATTTGGGTCGCGGGCGATGCGGGCCACCCGGGCGCCTCGCGCGTCCTGCTGCTCCATCTGCTCCAGCTGCGAGCCTCGCAGGGAGACCAGCGCCAGTTCAGTCCCCGAGAAGACGGAACCGAGCAGGAGGAAGAAGAGAATGAGCAGGATGTTCAGCCATAATGCCATGCCTTCAATGCTAGGGTATGGACGCCCCATGTGCCCTATGTCACACCCCAGCGGCGAACCTCCGTCTTCCCCATACAGCGCTTCCTGACTAGCATGAAATACGGAGACAGGTTCGGCTTCAGGCCGAAGTTCCCAATGCTCCCGAAAGGATTTTTTTCATGTCACAGCTTCAGCACGAATTGGTTGAGTTCACCACGCAGGCCTACCAGGATAACAAGACCTTCCCGGTCTCCAAGAAGGATCTGCTGGGCCACTGGTCCCTGCTCTTCTTCTACCCTGCGGACTTCAGCTTCGTCTGCCCCACCGAGCTGGAGGATCTGGCCAGCAAGTACGAGGACTTCAAGAAGATCGGCTGCGAGATTTACTCCGTCTCCTGCGACACCGAGTTCGTCCACAAGGCCTGGCACGAGGCCAACGAGAAGATCGCCAAGGTTCAGTACCCCATGCTGGCCGATCCGACCGCAACCCTGGCCAAGGACCTGCAGACCTATAACGAGGCCGAGGGCAAGGCCGAGCGCGGTGACTTCATTCTGACTCCTGAAGGCAAGGTCGTGGCCTACGAGGTCATCTCCTCCAACGTGGGCCGCAACGCCGACGAGCTGCTGCGCCGCGTCCAGGCCTCCCAGTTCGTCTATGAGCACGGCGATCAGGTCTGCCCTGCCAAGTGGGAGCCCGGTGAGGACACCATCGAGCCCAGCCTGGATTTGGTCGGCCAGCTCTGATCCGCAGCTGCCAACATCGGGAACTCGCCGATCGGAAGCGACCAGGGCGGGTTCCCTTTTCTGTATTCACGACCAGCATCCAAAACAGCACATCCGTGCATTCCTTCGGAAGAGGCATTCATGACGGAAGACAAGAATCTTTATGACGTGGTCGTCATCGGCGGCGGCCCTGCAGGCCTGAGCGCAGGACTCTACTTGGCCCGGGCGCGGTATCGCACCCTGATCCTGGAGAAGGACGACTTCGGAGGCCAGATCACCATTACGGCCGACGTGGTCAACTACCCGGGCGTGGCCAGCACCGACGGCCGCAAGCTGACCGAGACCATGCGCCAGCAGGCCCAGAACTTCGGAGCCGAATTCATGAGCGCCGAGGCCACGGGCATCGAGGCCCAGGGCGACATCAAAGTGGTCCACACCTCCCGGGGTGATCTGCGCACCTTCGGCATCCTGATCGCCACTGGCGCCAGCCCCCGCAAGATAGGCTTCCAGGGCGAGCAGGAATACGCGGGCCGCGGTGTGGCCTACTGCGCCACCTGCGACGGCGAGTTCTTCACCGGGCGCGAGGTCCTGGTGGTCGGCGGCGGGTTCGCTGCCGCTGAGGAGTCGGTCTTCCTGACCAAGTACGCCACCAAGGTGACCCTGCTGGTGCGCGAGGAGGACTTCACCTGCGACGCTGCCGTGGCTGACGAGGCCCGGGACAACGACAAGATCGAAATTCACTACTCCACCGAGCTCAGGGGTGTCTCCGCAGGTCCCGGCGGGCTGGTCGAGGCCACCCTCCTGGACCGCAAGAGTGGGCAGACCACCACCTGGAAGCCCCAGGACGGCGGCACCTTCGGCGTCTTTGTCTTCGCCGGCTACGTGCCCCAGACCGGCATGCTCAAGGGCGTGGTGGATCTGGACGATCATGGCTACGTGCTGACCCATGGCTACCTGGAGACCTCGGTGCCGGGCATCTACGCCGCCGGGGATCTGCGGGTCAAGAACCTGCGCCAGGTCATCACCGCCACCTCCGATGGGGCTGTGGCCGCCGTGGAGCTGGAGCGCTACGCCTCCAACATGTCGGACAAGACCGGCCTGGTGCCGCCGCGTCCCGAGGATTCCCCCTACGCCCGCTCCGAGCGTCAGGCCGAGAACTCCGCCCTGGCCTCGGGCACCTCGCCCGCGCCTGTGGCCCAGGAGCACGACCAGGCCCCGGCCAAGACCTCCGGCTTCTTCGGGCCGGACATCCGCAAGCAGCTGGACATGGTCTTCGGCAAGATGACCGGAAAGCTGGAGCTGGCCCTGGATCTGGACGGCAGCCAGGTCTCCAAGGAGCTGGAGGCCTTCGTGGACGAGCTGGTCGGGCTCTCCGACGGCAAGCTGACCTCCAGGGTCGACTCGCGCACGGACGAGGACGGCAAGGACTATGATCCCGCCGGCGACCTGCCCGATGCCCGCCCCAGCGTGCGGATCTGCCGCGTGGACGATCAGGGCGTCTCCCAGCCGACCGGGTTGGCCTTCCACGGCGTGCCCAGCGGCCACGAGTTCAACTCCTTCGTCCTGGCCCTCTACAATGCGGCGGGCCCCGGCCAGCAGGTGGATCAGCCCACCTCGGACCGTATCGATGCCATCAAGGACCAGGTGGACGTGATGATGCTGGTCTCCCTGACCTGCACCATGTGCCCGACCACGGTCCTGTCCGCCCAGCGGGTGGCTGCCCAGAACGGCAAGGTGCGCGCCGAGGCCTACGACCTGGCCCACTTCCCCGAGCTCAAGGACCAGTACCAGGTCATGAGCGTCCCCTGCATCGTGATCCGCAAGGACGGCCAGGAGACCGTGGAGTTCGGCAAGAAGTCCGTTCCCGAAATGCTGGATCTGATCGGGGCCTGACCCCTAGGTCCGAGCCTGAATAGAGCCTGAGAAGGCGCTGGCGTCAATGCCTTTGTGGCGTGACGTCAGCGCCTTCTCTGATATATGTTGCAGGTCTGCATTGATGAAAAACTATGGGTATTATCCGGAACTTATACGGTTTGATTGGTTTGCCGTATCAGCAACCGCAGGAGTGACGGATGACCAGATCCGCCTTGATCAGTTGCACGTCAGGGACCTGGTCCGGATCCAAGGCCGCATTCATGGCACAGGCGGCGATTTTATCGGTGTCCTGCTGCATGGTGGTCAGTTGAGGCCAGGTATAGAGAGAGTCAACGGTACCGTCGAAGGAGACGATGGCCACGTCCTCGGGGATGCGCAGCCCGCGCTCATGAAGAGCCCGAAGAGCACCCATGGCCTCCATGTCGGAACCGGCGAAAATGGCCTCGGGCTGGTGGTCGCTGTCAATAAGTTCCAATGTGGCTTGGTATCCACCTTTACGTGTGAATGAAGAGTATGCTATTCGCCCCGGGAGCTTGTTCGCATCCTGATGAGCTGCGTACCACCCCTGAATTCTTGCGTCGGTTCGGTCTTCAGGAGAACCCCCGAACAGCATGTCAACGCTTTGATAACCATGGTTCAGCAGATGATTCGTCGCGGTTTTTGCCGAGCTGAACAAATCTGTCGAGACGCATTTGGCATTCGGCACTTCGTGTGGCTGATCCAGGAGCACGAAACGACTCACACGCAAGTCCGCTGTTCTCAGTTGTACAACATTGCGAAGCGAAGACAGGAATATCGCGTCGACGTTGCGCTCTATCAGCTTGTCTATCGCAACTGTTTCCAGCTCCGGATTGTCTCGTACATTGATAAACGGTACCGTATAACCTCTGCGTGTAGCGCTGGCTTGAATATTGTCGTAGATGCTTGCATTGTATGGATTGGTCGAGTAGTTTCCAATGATGCCCAGAGTCTTTGTACGACCAGTGCGTAAGGCCCGGGCCGTTGAACTTGGCCTGTAATTAAGCATGGCAGCGGCTCTGCGCACTTTTTCCATGGTGGCTGGAGCCACTGTACGCGGGCCGTTGTTGAAAACATAGCTGACCACAGCTGTGGATACCCCTGCAAGTTTTGCCACGTCTGTTCTTGTAGCGCGCTTGCGATGGGTCTGGATATGATCGGTGATCTTCGCCATCGGAGCTTCTCTCTGTAAAAGGAGTACGAGGTAATCTTACTCCACTGTTTTATCTACACGAGTAAATAATGGACCGTAAGTTAGGCTTCGAAGCAGCTATGAAGAAATGGCGTAAACATGGGCTTTTCGCATACCAAAAGTTGAAAAATACGTCAGAGAAGGTATGTTTTGACAGAAAAATCTACTCGTGTATACTGAGAGGCGTCAGGTCCTTGGAGACTTGGCAAATTGATGGAGTCGGCGATTATCCACGAAGGAGTGGTCGATGAAAAGAGTAAAGACGATGGCGATCGGCATTTGCTGTGCCTTGGCTATGACTTCTGTCGGTGCTTGCGGATCTTCTTCAGGGGGCGGAACGAAGACCATCGAGTTTATGACAATGCAAGCTTCTGGGACACAGCAGTTCAAAGCAATAGAAAAAATCGCTAAAAAATTCGAGGCAAAGAATAAGGACATAACTATCAAGCTGGATCCTGGGACCAGTAACAATGAGAACGACATCAAGGTTCGTCTGGCCGGACACAATCCTCCTGACATTTGGAATACCCATGGTTGGTCTCGAGACCGGTACAGCAAGTTCCTGGAGCCTCTGCAGAACCGTTCTTGGGCCAAACGAATGAAGCCGCTGGGTGATGACGTGTTCAAGACGTCCGACGGGAAGTTCTATGCGCTTCCGGCGGATATACAGGTTTCCGGTATCATGTACAACGAAACAGCCCTTGAAAAGGCCGGGGTGGATCCCAAGGGAATCACCTCATGGGATGAATTCGACCAAGCCTGTCAAAAGCTCAAGGATGCAGGTATAACTCCGATAATCTCTTCGGGCAAAGATACGGGTCTCAGCGCTAATCTGACCGATTACATGCTGCCAGGCATGTATAAGGATAGTGATCTTAAAGATCTCAAGAACGGGAAGTTCGACACCAAGGTTTATCAGCAACTGGCCGAAAAGGTTGCGGGCTGGACCAACAACGGTTTCTTCAATGAAGACTATGTCTCCGCGACACAGGACGATATCTCTCGTCTCATGGCCTCTGACAAGGCAGCATTCTTCTTCTACTCGAATCAGAATTCGGAGCTGATCAGAAATTACAATCATGACGTGAAACTGGGCATGATGCCTGTTCCGTCCTTGGTCGGCAAGCCTTACTTCTCAACCGGCGAGGATACGTTGACTTTCGGCGTGTCGAAGACGAGCAAGAACAAGGATGCCGCCCTGAAATTCATCGACTTCATGGCAGAGCCCGAGAATATGCAAGGCCTCGTCGATGTGAGTCTGAACGACTCAGCCCTGACCGGCGTGAATTCGGCTTTGGGCCAGTTCCAGCCGACATATGATTACTGGGTTAAAGAGCAGAAAACTCCAATGGTGCCCTTCTTCGACAGGAAGTATCTGCCTAACGGAATGTTCAATACCTTGGGTAAGTCGACGGACGGCATCATAACGAAGCAACTGACCCCGCAGGCGGCTTCCGATCAGGTGAAGTCCTCGTTCAACAGCCTGTATGGCCAGAAGTAGTCCTTTCGTACCGCACAGTGCCGTAAGGACAAAGTTCCCGATGTAGTTCTTAGGCCGCCTGTGGTCTCGTTTGTCCACTGCAGGCGGCTCGGGAATCAATATCATCAAAGGCTAGGTGTTTAGCTTGAGAAGAACACAAGGAAACGCAGCAGAGCCAGGCGCTCGTCCAGATCATTCTCTCGGGAAGGGTTCTGGATCGGTGCGGGCCTCGGCGCGAATACAGAAGAGGCGCTCAAGATTCAGGGGCGCTTCCATCAACTTTTTCTACCTGCCTGCTGTACTTCTGCTGATTGTATTTATCATTTATCCGCTTATTTCCGGAATCAGGCTATCGCTCACCAACTGGGATGGCTATAGTGACGCGCAGTCTTTTGTGGGGTTGGCGAACTACAAGCAGATGCTCACTGATGCCAATTTTAAACAAATTGTTATCAACACCTTTATTTACGGGATCGGAAGCACTGCAATTCAGCAGGTTCTTGGTCTGGCACTCGCTTTGATGCTGAATAAAAGAATCAAGGGGAGAACGCTTTGGCGTGCGATAATCTATCTGCCGGCCTTGGTCGCTCCCGTAATTATGGGCATCATGTACTACTTCGTCTTCCAATATAGGCAAGGTGCTTTGAACGCCTTTTTGGGCATTTTCGGTATTCACAAAATTGCTTGGTTCAACAATGCCGGGCTGTCAGTAGCGATTGTGGTTATTGTGAACTCCATCCAATTCGTCGGCGTCTCTATGATTATTTATCTGGCAGGTTTGCAGACTATGGATCAGCAGGTAGTCGAAGCTGCCGAGGTGGATGGAGCCTATGGTTGGAAGAAATTCTGGAATATAACCCTTCCCTTGCTGGCTCCCTCTTTTACCACCAGTGTTGTGTTGAATCTCATCGGTGGGCTGAAACTGTACGACATGATCAAGGTCCTTACCGGTGGAGGCCCTGGGTACGCGACCAATTCCGTCTCGACGTATATCAGCACCGTGTATTTCGATAATCAGGCAGCCGGATATGCCTCCGCAATCGGCGTCTTCCTGTTCGTGCTGATTGCCGTAGTGACATGGCTTATCAATAAAGGCCTGGCCAAGTTGGATTGGGAGGCGTGATCATGGGTGGACGAAAATCGCCGACTATGACAGCGGCTGAACGCCAGTACCGTCGCGGGCATTGGCTTACCTATGCATTTCTTGCAGTCGTATGTCTATGCCAGATTCTCCCCTTTTACCTTGCGGTGACCACTTCGTTGAAGCCAGCGGATGATATGTCGCCTTCCTTGGCTTTCCGAACCCATGATCTTGCCTGGGACAACTGGTCAAAGGCTGTGGAAGAAGGACAGATACTGCGTTCGGTCCTTAACAGCGTTGTAGTTACAGTCGGAACTACATTGCTGGTGTGCGTTTTAGGAGCCGCAGCGGCCTATCCGCTGGCTCGCAGGCTCACTCGTTGCAACCGATTCGTCTCCGGTTTCATCCTGTCAATGATGATGATTCCTCCACTGAGCATTCTGGTGCCTTTGTACTCGTTCATGGTCAAAATTGGAGGTGTGAATAACTACTGGGGCATCATTCTTATATTGACAGCCACCAATCTGCCCCTATCAATTTTCCTGTATACAGCGTTCATCAAGGCTATACCTTCTGCAATAGATGAAGCCGGCGAAATAGATGGCGCCAACAAGTTACAGGTATTCGGACGGCTGATTCTACCAATGCTGAAACCGGTGACAGCGACAGTGGCAATTATGACGGGCTCTACGGTATGGAATGATTACGCCCTCTCCAGCTATATTCTTACCGATCCCAATTCACAGACCATTGCGCCTCGTGTAGCCTCCTTCTTCTCGGCCAACACCAATAATCTAGGTATTGCAGCAGCTGCGTCATTGCTGGCTGCAGCACCGATTGTTGTAGCCTACATGTTCCTGCAGCGGTACTTCATTGCTGGGATGGTGGCCGGAGCAGTCAAGTAGTCTATCAATCAGGAGCTGCCTGACTGCAGTGGAGCCGGCGGCTCACTGGTTCATCAAGCATCGTTGTTTTTGCACATTTGTGCGTAGTTACCAAAGGATTTTCATGCTCTTTCCACAGCCGGTCCATTCTGAACAGCCAGTCACCTATATGGCTCTGGGGCCCATTACGCCGGGTGCTGATATTCCTGACATCAGGGGACTGTATGCAGGCCCCGACCTGGATGGTTTGGAACAGACTCCCGCCTGGACCTCGACCCATTCGCCCCTGCTGTTGGAGCATGCGCAGAACACCTACCTGCATCCTGGCCTGACAGGGCATCGGATTGTATCAGACCCCGAGGGCATCCAGGCTGGCCGTTCCTGGTCGCCCCGATTCCTGGTGGAGGGCAAGCCCGAGCAGACCGCTGACTCGCTGACCATCAAGGCCCGCGATGAGGATGCCCAGCTTGGGTTGGAAACCAGGGTGGAGGCAATGGCCGGCGGCTCCCTGCGGATTCGCCATACCCTGCGCAATCTGGGCACCGATCCTTTCCTGTTGGAGGGTCTGGAGGTCCGTCTGCCCTTGGACGACCAGCAGACCCAGATTCTGGACTTCGCCGGCAGGCACGAGCGTGAGCGCAGCCCCCAGCGCCATGACCTGGCCGACGGAGCCTGGGTGCGTGAGTTCCGCTGGGGCCGCACCGGTTTCGAGGGGCCCGTGGTCATGGTGGGCACCCCAGGGTTCAACTTCCATCACGGCAGGGTGCTCTGCGTCCAGCCGGCTTGGAGCGGGAACACGGTGCTTCGGGTGGAGCGGAACAGCGCCACCCCGGCAGGCATCAGCGCTGGTGAACTCCTTCTGCCCGGCGAGGTGGTCTTGGGCCAGGGTCAGGAGTACAGCACGCCCTGGATCGTTGTCACGGCCTCCGACCATGGCATGGATCCGATCATGAACAGCCTGCACGCCTGGGAGCGCACCCTGCCCGAGCATCCGCGCGAGCAGCCGGTCATCCTGAATGTCTGGGAGGCCATCACCTTCAACCACGACTTCGACACCCTGCGCGACCTGGCCGACCGCGCCGCACGCATCGGGGTGGAGCGGCTCGTTCTGGACGACGGCTGGTTCCACCTGCGCCGGGACGACACGGCCGGTCTGGGCGACTGGTGGGTGGACCCGGCGGTTTGGCCCCAGGGTCTGGAGCCTTTAGTTGATTATGTCCATAAATTGGGGATGCAGTTCGGCCTCTGGTTCGAGCCGGAGATGATCAATCCGAATTCGGATGCCTTCCGTGACCATCCTGAGTGGGTCATGAGGGCATCCTCCAGAAACCCGGAGCTGCAGCGCAACCAGCTGGTCCTGGACCTGACCAACCCTCAGGCCTTCAACCATGTGCTGGAGGCTATGACCAAGGTTCTGGGGTCCTGCCAAATCGACTACGTCAAGTGGGATCACAACCGCGACCTTCTTGAGGCTGGTTCCCAGGCCCACGGTGGCGCGCCTGCCATCCATGAGCAGACCCTGGCTTACTACCGCCTGCTGGACATCCTCCGCGCTTGCTTCCCCAAGGTCGAGTGGGAGTCCTGCGCCTCGGGCGGCGGTCGCATCGATCTGGGCGTGATCGAGAAGATCCGCCGCTTCTGGAACTCCGACATGACCGATGCCCTGAGCAGGCAGATGATCCAGCGCTGGACCGAGCAGACCGTGGCCCCCGAGTACATCGGCGCCCACATCTCCCAGCCCTCCTCCCAACAGACCGGCAGAACCTATAGCCTGGATTTCCGGGCGGCCACGGCCGTCTTCGGGTCCATGGGCATCGAGTGGGACATCCGCCAGGCCAGCGAGGAGGACCTGGAGCGGCTCAAGGAATGGATTACCTGGTACAAAACGAACCGTGGCTTCCTTCACTCCGGCCGTGTGGTCCGCCTGGACGTTGCCGATTCCTCGGTTCTGGCTCATGGTGTGGTGGCCCCCGACCGCAGCCGTGCCATCCTGGCCCATGTCCAGTTGGACGAATCCCTGCATAATCGTGGTGTTTATCTACGTATTCCCGGCCTGGATCCCAAGGCCCGGTACCGGCTGGCTTGGACCGGCCCCGCCAAGCCCAGGGCCTCGCTTGAGCCTTTGGATCCGACGGGCCCGCTGGGGACCGCCGAGGTCACCGGCACCTATCTGGAGCGCGTGGGCGTTCGCATACCCCGCTGCCAGCCCGAGACCATCCGCCTGATCGACCTGGTCCGGGTCTGACCCGCCGCTATCAGCCACACCACGGGGATGAAGGAGCACTGAATCATGAACCCAACCAGCCTTAGCCTGGGAGAGCCGGACTGGATTACGCTGACCACCGATGCCGACAGGGAGACGGCCCCTGCAGGCAGGCCTTTCCGCACAGCCCCCGATGCGAGGGTCAGCCTCAAGGGCGAGTCTGCTCTGACGGTCAGCCTGACCGCCGGCTCCACCCCCATCCGCTCCCTGGCGCTGCGCTGGACCAGGCCCATGCCCGCCGACGACCTCTATCTGGGCGACGCCTGGGAGCGTGGATACGGCCGGATGGGTTTCCAGACCATGCGTGCCAACCGGTTCATGCCCTGGTACTTCCTGGCGGCGGGTCAGGAGCAGGCCGAGGGGTACGGGGTGGCCACCGGTGCCAACGCTTTCTGCTTCTGGCAGGTCGATACGGCCGGCATCACCCTCTTCCTGGACCTGCGCAACGGCGGCAGTGGCCTGGTGCTGGACGGTCGGGAGCTTGAAGCGGCCACCATCATCTGCCTGCAATATCCGCTCCAGGAGCGGGCTGGCGCCCCGGTCTTTGCTTTGGCCAGTGACTTCTGCTCCCGGATCAGCCGCAAGGGCCTTATGCCCCCTGAGCCGGTCTACGGGAGCAACAACTGGTACTACGCCTACGGGGACTCCAGCCGTTCCCGGATTCTTGCCGATGCCGAGTATCTGGCCGACCTGACCCAGGGCAATGCCCACCGCCCCACCATGGTCGTGGACGACGGCTGGCAGGACCACCACCGGCTTGAGGACTACAACGGCGGCCCCTGGCGGCGTGGCAACGAGAAGTTCGGCGACATGGGCGCCCTGGCCGACCAAATCAAGGCCATGGGCATCAAGCCCGGCATCTGGTACCGCCCGCTCCTCAACGAGGATGAGACCATTGCCGACCAGTTCAGGCTCCCGCACAACGGATGCCTGGACCCCTCGAACCCGCAGGCCCTGGACTACATCCGCCAGGACGTCGCCCAGCTGGGGGAGTGGGGCTACCAGCTGGTCAAGCATGATTTCAGCACCTTTGACCTGCTGGGCAGGTGGGGATTCCAGATGAACCCCTGGCCCAGCCCGGACGGCTGGCACTTCTACGACCGGAGCCTGACCAGCGCCCAGGTGGTCAAGCAGCTCTACCGGGCCATATTCGAGCAGGCTACCAAGGCCGGGATGCTGGTCCAAGGGTGCAATGTGGTCGGCCACCTGGGCGTCGGCTTCATGCAGATCAACCGGACCGGCGACGACACCAGCGGCCTGCAGTGGGAGCGGACCAGGCAGATCGGAGTCAACACCCTGGCCTTCCGCCTGCCTCAGAACGGGAGCTTCTACGCCACCGACGCCGACTGCGTGGGCATATCCGACTCAATCGACTGGGAGCTCAACCGCCAGTGGATGGATCTCTTGGCGCGGACCGGCACCCCGCTCTTCTTCTCAGCCCGCCCCGGCAGCCTGACCGCCGATCAGGAGAACCAGCTCGGGCAGGCCTTGGCCTTGGCCTCGACCGGCGGCGCCCATGCCATCCCCTCGGACTGGCTGGTCAACGACTGCCCTGAAATTTGGACTGACGACGGCGGCGCTCGCCGATACTCCTGGTATGAGCCGGCTGGCCTGGAGTTCGCGGACATGCCCGAGCGCTACGACGGGTATCTTTCCGCCGTCTAGAAGTAGATGGCGGCCGTGCTCGGTTGGGATGGGCACAGCCGCCTGTTCGCCGGATTGCAGTGATGGGAATCCGGCCTTACTCGTGCGAAGCACAGCGGGGAATATTCGATAACGACATTTACAGAGCCTCCCAAGAACTCTGCCGACTGTCTCCCCAACAGACGGTGCATGTCATTCGCTTCTGCATCTTTGTACAGTGATACAACCCTATCATCGCGCAATGACTATGACAGCCAGGTCCAGTGTCGGCGGAACTTAAGGCTGGCGGAATGAGTAAACAGCGGCCAAGCTGGCTGTAGGCTGTTAGCTTCCTGGCCGGCCTGGCCGTGTTTCCTCCTCTCCCAGGCGGGGGCGGGGGCGTGCATGTCTGCCCTCGGCTTCTGCCTGCAGGAGTGTGGTGGGGGCGCGGGAGGGAAGTGTCGGCTCTCTTGGGGTTTGAGCTTTCAGTGGCACTTTTCCTCCCTGCCCCCCTGTATGGGCCGGGGGCTGGGGGATTGATACGCCGCCCGGCCTGTCTTACTCGTGCGAAGCGTGAATCAGCTGGTGTTGTTCCCTACGGTGGCGGCGGGATGCCAGCACCCCGCCCATGCCGGTCATGCCCGTGGCCAGGGCGAGCAGGATGCCATCCCCTCCGGCATTGGGGAGCACGCCTGCTGGCAGGTACGTGTACCTGAGGGAGGTGTCCGGCGTTTGGGGGGGTGCGCCGCCCAGCGTACGGTAGCTTCTACGCCACCGACGCCGACTGCGTGGGCATATCCGACTCAATCGACTGGAAGCTCAACCGCCAGTGGATGGACCTCTTAGCGCGGACCGGCACTCCACTCTTCTTCTCGGCTCGTCCCGGCAGTCTGACCGCCGACCAAGAGGGCCAGCTCAGGCAGGCGCTGGCCTTGGCCTCGACCGGCGGCGCCCATGCTATTCCCTCGGACTGGCTGGTCAACGACTGCCCTGAGATTTGGACTGACGACGGCGGCACCCGCCGATACTCCTGGTATCAGCCGGCTGGCCTGGAGTTCTCTGACATGCCTGAGCGCTACGACGGGTACCTCTCAGCCATATAGAGGTAAATGGCATAGGCGTATATGGCGGGCGTAGTTGGGGTAGGCGCAACCGCTAGTTCGCCGGATTGCAGTGTGGTAATCCGGCCTTACTTGTAAAAGGTACAGTGGCAAATGCATTGAAATATATGAGGCTGCGCGCATCGCGTCTCCGACTGCTTATCCGGCACCTGACTCATGCCTTTCTTCTCTGCTCCATTGTGTGGCGACTATGGTACAGACCTGTCCTGGCTTTACTTGCTCAGCGGGTGAGGTGACCGGTGCGGGCTTGCTCGTGTCGGCTCCGCCGTGAGGCCAGGATGGCGCCTGTGCCGGTGGCTCCGGCAGCTAGGGTGAGCAGGATGCCTGCTCCTCCCGCCTTGGGTAGGGCCAAGGGTTGGTAGGTATAGGTCAGTGAGGTGTTGGTCAGGGTGGGGCCTGTGCCGCCTATCGTGTAGTCGATGCTGACGGTTACCGGGCCGGGCTGATGGGGCGGGGTCACCGCTGTGACGCTGTTGCTAGCGGTGCGGGACCGGCTGATGGCAGCGGGGGAGGCATCGAACCTGGCTGCGGTGATGATCGGTGCCAGGCTGAACTTCACCTGCACTGGAACATGCGAGCTGACGGTGCTGTTGTTGCCGAGTTCGCCGTCACCATTGTATCCCCATGCCCAAATGCTCCCTTCCTGGTCATCGAAAGCCAAAGAATGATAGAAGCCTGCGCCGATGGCCTGTGTGGCTTTGAGTCCGGCGTTGGGGTCGTTGGGGTGGGCTGGGTCGCGCACGCGCACGGGGACGTGTGAGTCGCTGGTGCTGTTGTTGCCGAGTTGGCCATACTGGTTCCGTCCACAGGCGTATACGTATCCGTCGCTGCCTATGATCACTGAATGCCAGGTTCCACCCTTGACTTGTGTGGCTTTGAGTCCGGCGTTGGGGTCGTTGGGGTGGGCTGGGTCGCGCACGCGCACGGGGACGTATGAGGCGCTGGTGCTGTTGTTGCCGAGTTCGCCATACTGGTTCCATCCCCAGGCGTATGCGTACCCGTCGCTGCCGACAGCCAGTGAGTCATCGCCTCCGCCACTGACCTGCGTGGCTTTGAATCCGGCGTTGGGGTCGTTGGGGTGGGCTGGGTCGCGTACCCGCACGGGGACGGAATTCACGCCCTGCCAGTCATCGCCGGTGTTGTTGCCAAGCTGGCCGAAGTCATTATATCCCCATGTCCAAATGTTACCCTCTTGATCTATGGCCAAGCTATGCCAGTTTCCGCTGCTGACTTGTGTGGCTTTGAGTCCGGCGTTGGGGTCGTTGGGGTGGGCTGGGTCGCGCACGCGCACGGGGACGTGTGAGTCTCTGGTGCTGTTGTTGCCGAGTTCGCCATACTGGTTTCGTCCCCAAGCGTATGCATATCCGTCGCTGCCTATGGCCAGAGAGTGGGGGCCTGCAGCGCTGACTTGCGTGTAGGTGAAGTCCTTTGATGCTCCCGTAGGTTTTCTGACGGTGATTGGTGCGCTCCTGTTGGTGGTGGTGTCGTCGCCGAGCTGGCCGTTGCTGTTGCTTCCCCAGGCATAGGCGTTGCCGTCGCTGCCTATGGCCAGGGAGTGGTTGGTGTCGGGCCCGCTGCTGATTTGGTTGAATTGGATGCCACGGGTGGCTGGGGGAGTGATGGTTGTGGCCTGTCCACCGAGCTGACTGCCTTGCTTCGGGTTGATGGACCAGGAGTCGGGCGTCCAGCGGGCGGTAAGAGCGAGGTTCTGGGTGACAGGTCTGCTGAAGTCGTAGGCGGCCTTGCCATTGAACCATCCGTCGAACAGGAAGCCGTCGCGTTCAGGGTCGGGTGTGGGCCGTCTGACTCTTTGGTAGGGGCTGGCGATTTGTTGGCTGGTGGGCTGGGGGCTGCCTCCGGCTGTGTCAAAGGTGACTGTGAAGGCTACGTCTGGCTGGGTCGTCCGGGCGAAGCCTGGGGTCTGGCCAGCGTCTTGCTCGAAAGTGTATTCGAGATTTTTGGCAAAGGGCTGTCCGGCTTGCCTGCCAGAGATGGCGATGCTTGCTGGTCCGGGCTTGTGGGCGGGTGTGGTAGCCTGCCAGGCATTGCTGATACGGGTGAGTCTGAGGGGCTGGCCGTCGAGGCTGGCCGCTTCCAGCAGCGGGGGCGAGACAATGGTGATGACGACTGGTTTGCTGGCCTGGCTTGGACCCCATGAGGCGAGGCCGCCCTGCCCATCCAGGGCGGTGATCCTGCCGTCCGCGCTGGTGGCCTGTGTCCAGACGCGCCCGTCGTCGTGGACGCGGGCTGCGGGGTCGCCTGGTTTCCAGGCCCAGAGGTGTCCGTCTGCGTCCGTGATCACAGCCTGACCCTCGTTGGTGTTGATCCGGCTGGCCGGTCTGCCGCCGGTCAGGTTGACCGGATCAGCGTCGTCCGCTTCGTCAGCCAGCCAGTGGGCCTGGCCGTCTGCGTCCAGAAGGAGGATCCCTTGGCTGAGGGGCTCGGCCTGGATAATGCGTCTGGACGGATCCTGACTGATGCGCGTGATGTGCGGGTCTGCCTGGCCGGGGCTCCATGACCAGGCCTGTCCGTCCTCGTCCACGGCCAGGAACCGGCCGGCTGAGGCGACCGCGACCACGGCCCGTTTACCTTGAGGCAGGACTGTTTCGGCCTGACTGGCGGGTTGCGGGCCTGGGTCCTGTCGGCCTGCTTGGAAGACGTGGACGCGGCCCTGCCGGTCCACGGCCAGGAGCCATTCTCCGTTACCGCTGATGTGCGTGTACCGGGTGTCCCGTCCCGCGCCCAAGGGGACGGGGGTGGGATGAGAAGCGGCCCAAGCGTAGATCTGCTGGTCAGAACCCAGGATCATCTGCCAGTCTCCGGCTGAGACGGCCTGCAGGTAGCGGAACCCGTTTCCGGCCTGGGCGGGGGCAGGCATGCGCGTGGGCGAAGAGGTTCCGGTCCATGTGTACAAGCTGCCGTCTCCGCTCAAGGCTGTCAGTCTGCCGCCGGAAGCCTGGATGCAGGTCAGGGCCGGTTCCTGCCCGGAGGGCGGGCTGATGGTCAGGTGGATGCCGCCTGCGGCGGGGCCGCGATCCGGGCTGAGCGCCCAGTTCCCGCTTCGGACCCACTGGGCAGTCAGAACCATGTCTTGAAGGACGGGGATCCGGAAGTCGAAGGGCCTGCCCTCCTGCATCCATCCGTCGAACCTGTAGCCGTCGCGCCGGGGATTCGCGGGAGGGCTGGCGAGGCTCCCCTCCCGCACGGTTGATCTCACTGGCGCACTTCCATTTGCAGGGTCGAAGCGCACCACGTGCGCGGTCTGGCCGCCGGTTGCCGACGAGGCTGTGGGCCTGCCGACGGATGTCCCGGCATGCGCCAAGGGGGAAGGCGAGACAGGCACGCCCTCCTCACCGTGAGGGGAAGGCGAGACGGCTGAGGATCCGTCCGCTAGGCGGAAGGGCTGTCCCCCCCTCCCCCCGGCGAGGATAGAAGGTTCCGCCTTGTCGGCAACGGTAGCCGAGCCTCCTGCAGCGGCGGCCACTACGCCCAAGCCAGACAGCAGGACCAGCAGGACCAGCAGGACCAGCGCCAGCACCAGCTGACGCAGTCTGAACCTTAAACGCATGACAACTCCCCTTCGCCAGCAACGTCAGCCGTCGCCTGTCCTCCCCGCGGGCAGAGTAGCCAACACGGCATCCCAAACCAATCGCCCCCCACGCCGACCATCAACACCATACCACCACAAATGCCCGGCGACATCCTCGGTCGTGCATGGGGAGACAGGCGGTCGCGGGTTCTGTGGCTCCGCCGCTTGACGGCGGTGCCTGCGTGAATACAGGAGGAGCCCCGCCTCCTGCGATATGCGGGAGGACGGGGCTCCGCAGCTGGACTGCCGGGCGGGGATCAGCCGGTGTTCTGCAGGCCGGCGGCGACTCCCGAAACGGTGCAGAGGATCAGGTAGATGAAGTCGGCCTGTTGACTCTTGCTGAGCTCCTCCTTGTCGTTGCGACGACGCAGGGTCCGCAGGGCGCGTACCTGGGTCACCGACAGAGCGTCCACATAGGGAGAGCGGATCCGGATGGCCTGGCCCAGCACGTGTCGGTGCTGCAGGGGCCACTCGTCGCCCACGATCTGCAGAACCCACTTGCGGGTCAGCTCCATCTCCGAGAGGACCTTCTGGCTCAGGTCGTCCCTATCGCCCAGGGAGAGGTACATCTTGGCGATGCGCTCGTCCGTCTTGGCCAGGCTCATCTCGATGTTGTCGATGAAGGTGCTGAAGAGCGGCCACTCCTCATAGGCCTGACGCAGGGTCTCCAGGTCGCCGAACTTCTCGCAGGCGGTGCCCAGGCCGTACCAGGCGGCCAGATTGATGCGGGCCTGCGCCCAGGAGAAGACCCAGGGTATGGTCCGCAGATCGTCCAGGGACTTGGCGCCCAGACCGCGCTTGGCCGGCCGGGAGCCTATAGGCAGCAGGCCGATCTCGTTCAGAGGCGTCACGATGGAGAACCAGGGGGCGAAGTCCGGCGTGTGCAGCAGGTCCAGGAAGCGCTCGTGGGCGGCCTGGTCCAGCTTGTCGGCCATGTCCGCGTACTTCTCGGTCATGGTGGTGTTGCGCTCCTCCACGCTGGGCGCGGACTGGAGCAGGGTGGCTGCAGCCACGGACTCGATATGGCGGATGGCCAGGACCGGGTTGCCGTAGCGGGCGAAGATGACCTCGCCCTGTTCGGTCAGCTTGAACCGGCAGTTGACCGAGCCTACAGGCTGGGCCAGCACGGCCCGGTTGGCAGGGCCGCCGCCACGGCCTACGGCGCCGCCGCGTCCGTGGAAGAGGGTCAGGTCGATGTCATGGCTCTCGGCCCATTTGGCGATGCGCTCCTGGGCGGAGTGCAGGGCCAGGGTCGCCGAGACGGGGCCGGCGTCCTTGGAGGAGTCGGAGTAACCCAGCATGACCTCCATCTTGTTGCCGGTCTCCTTGAGTCGGGCCTGGACCTCGGGGATCTTGATGATCTCCTCCAGCACGTCCACCGAATTCTGCAGATCCTCCAGCTGTTCGAACAGGGGGATCACGTCGATGACCGGCACGTCCTCGGCATGCTCGAAGGCCAGCCGGTTGAGCTCGTAGACATCCTTGACGTTCTGGGCCGACTTGGTGAAGGAGATGATGTAGCGGCGGGCGGCCTTCTGGCCGTTGCGCTTCTGGATGGCTCCCAGGGCACGGAAGGTGTCGAGCACCTCGTGGGTCATGGGCTGCAGCTCGCCGCGCTCGCCATGCAGGCCGTGCTCGCGGATGTCCTCCAAGGCGCGGGCGTGGACCAGAGAGTGTTGGCGGAACTCCATCTCCACCATGTGGAAGCCGAAGGTCTGGGCCTGCCAGATCAGATCCTGCAGGGGGCCGTAGGCCTGACGGACCGCGCCCGCCTTGGCCAGGGAGTCCTGGACCACGCGCAGGTCGGCGATGAAGTCGTCGCAGTCGGCATACATGAGGTCGGCGTCACGCTGGATGGTGGCCTGCAGACGGTCAGCGATGACCAGGACCACGGCCCGGTGCAGCTCGTTATGCGAGATGGTGGTGGCCCGGTCGGTCAGGCGCTCGCTCATCTCCTTCTGGTGGCTCCACAGGCTCCTCAGCTCGGAGCTGGGAGGGGTGGTGGTCACCTCCATGGTCATATTGCGGCCCACGGTGGTGGTGGCCTTGACCAGTGCCTCGAGCATGTGGTCGGAGAACTTGCGCGCCACCTTGCGAGAGACCTTGGCGGTCACGTTGGGGTTGCCGTCGCGGTCGGAACCGATCCAGCTGCCCGGGTGGAAGAAGGCAGGGCAGACGGGCTTGACCATGCCGGCCTTCTTGCCCAGCATCCAGTCGTCGAAGCGGCGGTAGACCTTGGGAATGGTCTCGAAGAGCGTGGCGTCGAAGATGTCCAAAATGGTGTTGGCCTCTTCGACGGGCGTCGGCTTCTTGGCTGCGATGGGCGAAGTGCGGAAGAGGGCGTCGATCTCGTTGTGCAGCAGACGCTCATTCTCCTCCAGCTCGGAACCGCCCAGGCCGCGGCGAACGGCCAGCAGGTTGGCGATGCGCCGGATCTTGCCCTCCACGGCCTTGCGCCGCGCCTCGGTGGGGTGGGCGGTGAAGACGGGGTGGAACTCCAGCTTCTCCAGCAGCTCCGAGGCCTTGGCCGGGCCCATCTCCTGAAGGAGCTGGCTGTAGGCGCTGGTCATCTCGTTGATGGGGTCGGTGCCCTTGACCTTCAGGTCCACCTTGCCCTCGCGCTCATGCAGGACCTTCACCCGGTAGTTCTCCTCGCAGAGGTTGGCCAGATGGAAGTAGGTGGTCAAAGCGCGGGCCAGCAACTGGGAATCCTTGACTGAGGTGTCGTCGATCAGGGCCACAGCCTTGGACAGTCCGTCCTCGTCAGGCACGGGGTCCGAGGGGTGGCGGTTGAAGTGCTCGGCGCTGGCCGTCATCACGTCCTCGCGCAGGGAGTCGAAGCGCTTGAGCAGCTGTTGATCGAATTCCCCCAACACATCCCTGAGCAGCCGCAGGCACAAGGCCATGTCCTCATCCAACGATTGAGGCAGCTTGCGTTCCTCCGGCCCCTTGGTCCCGGTGCCGGATGTGACCAGGGTCGCATCGGCAGCCGTGATTTGCTGATTACTATCTGTCATCAGTCCTCCTTGTCGAATCGCAGGTTGCCTGGTCTTCGGCCATTCCACGGCTCCTCCGCGGTTATTGGTGGTCGGCGTTGCAGGCCCACAGCCTTCGGTTCGATGGCTCGCGGCCCATTCTAGGACGCTTTCGGGTCGAATACGTTTCATGGTCCCATGCGGCGGTGCAAGGGCACGTGACCCGGGTGGAGTATGAATGTGGGTGTGAAATTCAAGAGCAGGAGTTCCAAGGACGGCTATCGCGGCAGGACCGCAGCCGAGGTCAGACGGGTAAGCAAGTACCACACCCATTCCATCCCACTGGATATGGAGGATATTGAACGCGACTACGACAAGCCCATCGTCGAGGCCTGCATCGCGGCCAAGACCAGCCTGATCGTGCGGGTGGGCATGCTGGAGCTGGGGGCTGGAACGGGAAGCTTCCGCGTGCGCGAGATGATGCACAGGATTGCCTACCCCATGGGCGTGCATGTGCGGGCCGACGTGAACCTGACCGACATCGAGGCCACCTGCACGGATGGTGTGTCTCGGATCACTGAGGTGGTGGACCTGCCCACCACCGGGGTCAACACCGAGCGGATCTGGCTGTTGGAACACTTCGCGGACTGGCTCAGCGTCAAGTGCGGGCAGGCGGGGACCTACCACGCCATGTCGGTGGTCTCCAGGGAGCTGGTGGACAACCTGGACGAGCCGAACGTCTATGCAGCGGCCCGCAAGGCGGTCAAAGAGGTGCTGGCCCAGGACCAGGATGCGGCCAAGGCGCTCAAGGACGCGGTGGCCACTGCCGTACACAACGAGGACGAGATCAGCCAGAGCCGGATCGATGCGGCGGCCATAGACACCAGGACAGCCGCCGGTCTGGGAACCGTAGGCTCCACGCCTCGGCCGGAGGATTCCAAAGGCTCCAAGGCTGCTTTTGTCTCTGCTTCCGCGTCTGCCGACGGCGTGGCCAAGGATTCGGATTCGAGCGCTGCCGGTTCTGCAGCCACCGGATCGTCTGCAACCAGCCAAGGCCGCGGCTCTGAGGCCGGGCGGCCTGCCTCCTCTGACAAGTCCGCGTCCCCGGAGCCGCAGGCAACGGGTGGCATCACGGTCCGGCAGGCGCACGAACGCCTGGACCTGATCGAGCGCCGCAAACCCCTCTATTCGCCCCTCTTCTCGGGCTTCGCGTCGGCCGTGGCCTGCGCGGCCTTCGTCTTCCTGCTGGGCGGTGGCCCCTACGACATGGCCGGAGCCTTTGTCGGCGCTGGCATAGGCCAGTGGGTGCGCCGTCAGATGCTGGGCAGGCGGATCAACCAGTTCTTCGCCACCGGGGTGGCGGTCATCATCGCCGCCCTGGCCTGCGTCGGCACACTGAGGCTGGTGGGTATCTTCGACCCGGTGGCCCTCAAGCACGACACGGCTTACATCGGCGCCATCCTATTCGTCATTCCCGGCTTCCCCCTGGTCACCGGCGGCCTGGACATCGCCAAGCTGGACTTCCCTTCGGGGGTGCAGCGCATCACCTACGCCTTTTCGATTATCCTGGTGGCCACACTGGGAGGCTGGGCCGTGGCGCGGATGGTCATGCTCAATCCCCAGGGCTTCGAACCGATGAACCTGAGCCCCTGGCTGATGGCCGGGTTTCGCATGATTGCAGCATTCTGCGGGGTCTGGGGCTTCTCGGTCCTCTTCAACTCACCCCAGCGCATGGCCCTGGTGGCCGCCGTCATCGGCGCTTTGACCGACACCATGCGCCTGGAGATGCAGGACCTGCTTCATGTCCCTCCGGAGATGGCCGCCTTTTTGGGCGCCTTCCTGGCCGGCATGCTGGCCACTGTCTGGCGCTCCTCGGTCCGTCACGGCCTGCTGCCGCCCCACCTGGGCTACCCAAGAATCAGCCTGACCGTGCCCTCCATCGTCATCATGGTGCCCGGCCTGTATATGTACCGGGCCATGTTCTACCTGGGGCAGTTCAATACGCTCAACGCCCTGGACTGGGCCTTCCGGGCCTTCATGGTCATCATCTGCCTGCCTATCGGCCTGGTCACGGCCCGGGTGCTGACCGACCGTTCCTGGCGGTACGACGTTTAGTAGCGCATGCCCATGGCCGAGCGGACCTGATCAAGGGTCTCCTCGGCTATCTGGTTGGCGCGCTTGTTGCCCTCGACCAGGATGTCGCGCACGGCGTCCATGTCCTTGGCCAGCTCGGCACGGCGCTCGCGGTGGGGTGCCAGGAACTCGTTGACCGACTTGGTTACATAGGCCTTGAGGGCGCCTGAGCCGGCATTGCCGATCTCCTCAGCGATGTCCTCGGGCTTCCGGTCGGTCACCAGGCCGGCCGTGGTCAGCAGGGCCGAGACCTGGGGGCGGTTCACAGGGTCGAAGGTGATTTTGCGCTCGGAGTCGGTGGGCGACTTGCGAATCAGCTTGGCGGTCTCCTCCGCGGTGGCACCCAGCATGATGGAGTTGCCGTAGGACTTGCTCATCTTGCGGCCATCCAGGCCCGGGATCTCAGGGGTGTCGGACAGGATGGCATCAGGTTCTGGGAAGACCGGAGCCTGGCCTGGGTAGCGCTCGTCGAAGCGGCGGGCGATGGTCCGGGTCAGCTCCACATGCGGCAGGTTGTCCTTGCCGATGGGCACCACGTTAGCCTTGCAGAAGAGTATGTCGCAGGCCTGGTGGACCGGGTAGGTCAGCAGCAGGCCGGTCAGGGCGTGGCCGCTGGCCTCCATCTCGGCCTTGACGGTGGGATTGCGGTGGAGCTCGGCCTCGGTCACCAGGGAGAGGAAGGGCAGCAGCAGCTGGTTCTCTGCAGGGGTGGACGAATGGGTGAAGATCATGGTCTTCTTGGGGTCGATGCCCGCAGCCAGATAGTCCAGCACCAGGTTGAGCACGTTGTCGCGGATGTGTTCGGTGGTGTCCCGGTCGGTGATGACCTGGTAGTCGGCGATGACGATGTTGGTATGCACGCCGCGGTTCTGCATCTGGACACGCTCGCGGATGGAGCCGAAGTAATGGCCCAGATGGAGCCTGCCGGTCGGGCGGTCGCCGGTCAGCATGGTGTAGCGGCTCGGATTCTTGTCCAGCTCGGCCAGCACCTGGTCGGACCGATGCTTGGCGGCTCTGAAGCTGTCGCTGATCTCATTGCCCGCTGCTGTGACTTCTTCCTGCATGGTCCCACCCTCGTCGTCGTGCCGAATGTCCTTCTGGGAATTGCTTTTATGGTAAAAGTCCGAGCCGACAAGATGCTCAGGTGGTACTCTCATAAATGATGCAAATTCACATTCAAGTTGCCTAAGTGCACGTTACCTGGCGAAGGGGGTCGGATGGGCCGCGGACGTCAGAAGGCTAAGCAGACGAAAATAGCCCGGAAGCTCAAATATCTGACAACGGACACGGATTACGACGAGCTGGCCAAAGAGCTCAGCAGCAAGGAACCCGGAACCAAGGGCAAAGATCCCTTCAAAATGGTTGAAGAGGAGTACTCCAAGCCGGATTCGCGCAAATCGGGGGGCCAGGCTCCCGAGGATTCCCCGGACGATGATCTGGACGATTACGCCCGGTGGGCCGCCGAGGCTGCTGCCAAAGCCACCTCTGGGGAGATGCCAGCCACGCCCAAGCCGCACAAGCGTATACCCATTCCCGTGCCCAGCGCGCTCAAACACCATAAGGACCAGAAGACCGCAGCCAAGGGGTCGGCGAGCAGGTAGCCGACCGCCGAGGTAGCCGGCTATTGGTCATACCAGCGGCAGCAGCTCGTGCAGATCGTCGCGTTCGCCCACGGCGCTGATATGCCCGGCGGCGGCTTCTTCGCTCCAGTCGGTGATGCCGGCGGCCAGCCGCAGCCAGACATCCGGGTCCAGCTCGATTACGTCGGGCGGGGTCAGGTTATGCGGGTCGGATGCCGGACCGTCCAGAATCTTGACGGCTCCCCAGGGGGCCACCCTGACCTCCACACCGGGGCCGGGGGCCTTGATCTCCAGCATGTGCAAGGAATAGCGGACCGCCATGGCCTTGCTACGCCTATCCGTTTGTGGGGCCACTGACAGGCGGTCGCCCTCCGGGCCCAGATTATTTGCGGCCTCCTTGGCTGCATCGCGCCAGGTCAGAAAATCCCGGCGGCCCTCTTCCATGTCTGCTTCCCGTATGGCACTCATGGCTCCATTGTGACGCGCCGCCCCAACAGGCGTGTCCAACAGACTGTGGTCAGGCCGAAGTCAGGCATGAAAAAAGGAATCCGTTGCCCTCACGTCCTTGACGCTGGGTCGGATTCCTTCCCGACCGGAACAGTCAGGCCTGTGCGCCCGCTTGCAGAGGGGTCTCGGGATCCTCGGACCCCTTGTCCTCCTCATCCTTGGCCAGGCCCAGGTCGACTGGCGATGAGCTGTTCTCCCAAGGCTCCTCCCAGGGATCGTAATCCGGGTTCTGCTGCTTGTATACGAACAGAGCGACAACGCCGGCCAGCAGCGTGCCGAAGAGCAGTGCAAAGAACTTCCAGCCGTTTGAAGATGAATTCTCCATGTTTGGCTCCTTTCGACGACTTTCGTCGGTCCTGCCCACTTCGACCGACCTAGTCAACATCCTAGTAGAAAGCGGCGAACTGTGGGGCGCATCGGTGCCATTGCGGCACGGAAACCGCACACCCGGGCTGGACGGTCAGGTAAGGTATGGTTCATGGTCAATGGCATGGGCACCAGTTTCACTGGCGGAGGGAACGGTCGGGGGCCGCGGGGATGGATCCGGCGGTACTGGGGTGACCATGCTCCGGTGGTGACCATAGCCATCACCCTGATCTGCATAGTCGCCTGGGTCATCCAGATGGCCCTGTATCTGCTGGCTCCGCTTCGGTACCAGCGTCTTTTGCTGGGCTACTGGGCCTTCGTGCCGATTGCAGCCATTCATGAGCCCTGGATGTTTGTGACCAACATATTTCTGCATGCCACCAATGTTTCGCACATCCTCTTCAACATGATCACCCTCTGGGTTGTGGGGCCGGTGCTGGAAAATCTGATAGGGCATAGGCGGTTCCTGGCCCTCTACATAATCAGCGGGCTGGGCGGAGACCTGGGGCTGATGGTCTATGCGGTCCTGGCGCCCAACGGCTGGGGCACGTCGGCCATCGGGGCTTCGGGCGCGCTCTTCGGGCTCTTCGCCGCCATTCTGGTGGTCTACCGCCGTCTGGGGATTGACATCATTTCCATGGTGGTCTGGATGGCCATCAACTTCTGCATGCCCCTGTTCGTGCCCGGCATCGCCTGGCAGGATCATGTGGGCGGGTTCATAGTCGGCGGCCTCTTCATGCTGGTCCTGCTGCACGTGGGCCGGCCTGGCTCCCGGGTGCATGGTCTGCTCTCCTGGCTGTTGCCCACGCTGATCTTCCTGCTGGCTCTGGTTCTGCTGGCTCTGGGCTGCAACATGTTCAACCCCTTGCGCTGAAAATCAGCATCTGCCCGCTGTCGATTGCCTGCCGCTGACTGCCAACTATTTCGTCCTCGTTTTGGGTCCGGTAATTGATAAATGACATGGATGTCATCTATCCACATTTGTTGACAATCTTGTGGATAACCTGGGAATAAGTATTCAGAACTGGTGTATATATGCCTGTAAAAAGTGGATAAGTGAATGCAGAACTCAATCAGCAGTAGGGTTGTGGACGAGTGCCTTAAGCCGTCCACGAGGAATTCGGGCGATTGTGGATAACTTTAGATTGAGTTTCGAATCGGTGGATGAAATAGGTGGAGCTGGAGGCTTGAATCCACACATGCCTGACGCTCAGGTGTGGATGGGCATACAAAGAACCCCACAGCCATGCCTGGACGGTTGCGGGGTTCCTGAAGAGTAATGCTGTTGGATCAGTGCCACCACATGGTCATGAGGAAGCCGACCAGCAGAATGCCAAAGCCCACGGCAAGGTTCCAGTTGCCAATGCCGGGGATGGGGAAGACGCTGCCTCTGACAGAGGAGATGTAGTAGACCACGATCCAGATCAGGCCCACCACCATCAGCGTGACGAAGAGGGGCACGAACCAGCGCGGATTGGCCTTGGTGCTCTTGATGGTGTCCTCCACGCGACGGGTGTTCTCCTCCTGACGCTGCACGATGCGGCGCATCTGCGGAGTCATGTGCTTTTTGTCAACGCTCTGGTTGAGCACGGCCTCCACCTTGTCCATGGACAGGCCGTACTCCTCGTCCTCGGCATCCTCGCCAGTGTCAGCGGTCTTGTCCTCGGCCTCGGTCTTCTTGGCCTCGTCCACCGCATCGTCCTCGTCATCATGGAGTTGATGCTCTGCCATGAGGTTATTCTCCTTCAGTAGATCTACTAAGCCATAGTAGCGGTTAGACTCGAACGTAATACTATCGCAGACGAGGATGAGGGTATGCCTATGACCAGACGGACAGGACGGCACGGTGCGCGCAGGTCCCTGGTCGGCACAGTGGCCGTGGCTGTGGTGCTGGCCCTGGTCGGGTTCATGTTGACCACCAACATCCGCGTCAACAGGACGGTCACGGTCACCTCGGATACGGCCGGGCTGGTGGAGGAGCGCGAGAACAAGGCTGCTGAGCTGCGCAAGGACATCAATGATATGAGCTCGCAGATCAACGCGCTGAAGACCCTGACCGACGACAAGGGCAGCTCGGACCAGGCCCGCGAGGACCCCGGCTCTGGTACGGTGCTCAAGGCCGTCCAGGGGCCGGGGCTGACGGTGACCCTCAATGATTCCCCGCTTTGGCAACAGAAGGTTGGTTCCGACGGGTCGACGGCCAACATCAACGATTACGTCATCCACCAGCAGGACGTGGAGAGCGTGGTCAACGCGCTCTGGGCCGGGGGAGCCGAGTCCATGAGGATTCAGGATCAGCGGGTTCTGCCCACCACGGCTGTGCGATGCGTGGGTAATGTGTTGCTGCTGCACGGCCGAAAGTACTCGCCGCCATATAAGATTTCAGCCATAGGACCAGTCGATCGGATGACCAAGTCCCTGAATGCTTCGCCATCCATCCGAATTTACAAGGAGTACGTGAATACGGTGGGTCTGGGTTGGGATGTCGAGTCTTCGGACAATCTGAGATTCCCTGAGACGACGGCTGTCCTGCAGCCACTCCAGTACGCATCGCTAGATGAGAAGGCACGGTAAATGACGACAGAGGACTCGGGAAACGAAAAGACGTCGGTCGATGAACCGGCGGATAAGCGGCGAACCTGGCTGGTCGGCATTGCAGAAATCGTAGGGGAGCTGCTGATTACGCTGGCCGTCGTCTGCGCACTTTACGTGGTCTGGCAGCTCTGGTGGACCGGCGTGCAGTCCGAGCATCAGCAGTTGGAGGCCCGTGCCTCGACCTCCTGGAGCAATCCGGGATCCGGTGACTCCCGCAAGGTAGCCAAGCCTCAGAAAGGGGCGCCGCCTGTGCAGCCCAAGCAGGCCTCCGAGGGTGAACTGATGGCCCAGGCCTACATTCCTCGTTTTGGACAGAATTGGGAGCGCAACGTAGTTCAGGGCACATCGCCCCGGGAGCTGGCTTACGCGGGACTGGGACACTACCCCAATACGCAGATGCCGGGCGAGATAGGCAACGTAGCCCTGGCCGGACACCGTGCCGGTTATGGTGAGCCGCTGGGTCATGTGGATGAGCTACGGGTAGGCGATGCCATCGTTTTGCGCACCAAGGATTACTGGTACGTCTACCACTACACCCGCTACAAGATCGTCGCTGCCGACGAGGTCAGCGTTATCGCTCCCAACCCTTATTCGCCCAACGAGTCTCCTGATCGGCCCATGATCACGCTGACCACCTGTGAGCCCAAGTACACCACGGCCACCCACCGCTGGATAAGCTGGGGCGAATTCGGCTACTGGGCCAAGGTGTCCGACGGAGTGCCCAAGGAGCTTTTGGGTGACCGAGGCGGCAAAGTGGCCTTTGCGGACGACAAGGGCTCCGTCGTGGCCAAGCTGGGTTCTCTGCAGCCGATCTTCATGGTTTTGGTAGCAGCCTATCTGATCATCTACCTGGCGGCCCTGGCTGCCTGGCGTTATCCCTTGCTGCGGCAGATTCGCAAGGGCGAGAAGCCCCAGCCCATGATCAGCCTCTATGGCTGGCTGCTGCGGCACCAGTCCGGTATAGCGCCGATCCGCTGGCTTCTGCTGATTCTGCTCCTGTTGGCTCTGGCCTGTGCCCTGATGGAATGGGGCTTCCCATGGCTGGCCAGTAACGTGCCCATGCTCAGACAGATGTCCAACTACTCCACCTTCTGACCTAGGCGGCATGGAAAAGCGGCGGGACCGCGGAATCCAATGCGATTCTGCGGCCCCGCCGCTTATTGGTGTCATGCATTGCTGACCGCCAGAAGCAATTGCCCGAGGTTTACCCAAGACTCTTCTGCGGTCATGGTCTGGTAGATGCCGCTATGTTCACCCCGTATTAACTCTGACCGGTCCTATATGACCAACGATATGGCTCGGCGGCAAGACTTTGGCCGCCGAGCCATGGGGTCAGTTGCTGGAGCTTACGGTGGTCACCGTGATGGGGGTGCTGTCGTCCACCCTGCTGCCGGCCCCAGGACTGACCGCGGTCACCTTGTCCGTGTCCTTGCCGATGGAGGTCACCCTGTCGGCGCTGACACCGCTGTTGGTCAGCTTCTGCCGGTAGCTGCCCAAGGTCTCGCCCTGGGAGAAGGGCGGGATGCGGATGGCCGTGGTCAGGGTGATGGTGTCCTTGGACTTGTCGAAGGAGGAACCTGAGGTGGGATCCTGGCCGGTTACCTCGGCGTTGTCGTTATTGGGGCCGTTGACCGTGATGTTGACCCCCTGGCCCAGGTTGCGTTTGGCCTCGCCCAGGGTCATGCCGATGTAGTTGCTCAGCTGCATGCCGTTGCTGACGGTGACCGTGATCATGGCTCCCTGCTGGATGGAGGACCCGGCAGCCGGATCGGTGCTGATTACCATATCCTTGGCCACTGTGTTGGAGGCCTGCTCGCGGATGGTGATGTTGAAGTGCAGGTTCTGCAGAATCTTGGTCGCGTCGTCCTTGGTCTTGCCAGACAGATCGGGCACCTTGGTCATACCCGAGGAGATGTAGATCAGGATGCTGGTCCCCTTGGCCACGCTTTGGCCTGCAGCGGGATCCGTGCGGGTCACATGGTCCTTGGGTACATCCTGGCTATCTTCCACTGATGCAGCGGGAGAGACCTTGAATCCGGCCTTCTCCAGGGCTCTGCGGGCCTCCTGCTGGGTCTTGCCCTTGACATCGGGGATGGCCGAGTCCTTGGGCCCGGAGGAGAACCAGACGGTCACTGTGGAGCCCTTGGGAGCCATGCTTCCGCCCTTGGGGCTCTGCTTGGTGAAGGTCCCCTTGGGCTCGGCCGAGTCGTTGTCTTCCTTCTCCTGGTATTGGAAGCCTGCGGCGGTGACCTTCTCACGGGCGAGGATCCGCGACATCTGCGCGTTGATGGTGGGTACCTCGGCCATCGGATGACGGTTTCGGCTTAGGACGTTCCACGCGCCCAATCCAGCAAGCAATAGGACCAAAGCCGTCACGATGGCGCCGATGATGATCTGCTTGCGCCGTTTGGACTTCTTCTGGGCCGCCCTGGTGGCCGTGCGCTCAGCCGTGGCTAGATCGGTGGCGGCGGCCGGATTGAGCGGGTCCTGAACAGGGTTGAAGGCCTGGGTGGCGGCCGTCTCCTCTTCGGTCAGCGGCAGGGTTGCCGTTTCGGTGCCCTGCTCGGCATCCTTGCGGGCCTTGACGTTGGCCAGGTCGGTCAGCGGGTTGAAGGCGGCAGCTACCGGGGTTCCGCCGTTCATGAAGGCCAGGATGTCACTCTTGAAGGCGGCGGCCGTGGCGTACCGGTTCTGGCGGTCCTTGGCCATGGCCTTGGCGCAGATGGAATCCCACATCTTCGGCAGGCCGGGCACGATGGTGCTGGGTGGGGTGGCCACCTCGGTGACGTGCTGGTAGGCGATGGCCACGGCCGAATCCCCGTTGAAGGGCGGCCGCCCGGTCAGCATCTCGTAGAGGACGCAGCCGGCCGAATAGAGGTCGGAGCGCATGTCCACGCTCTCGCCGCGGGCCTGTTCAGGGCTCAGGTACTGGGCCGTGCCCACCACACCCTGGGACTGGGTCATCGTGGCGGCCGAATCGTCCATGGCCCTGGCGATGCCGAAGTCCATGACCTTGACGATGCCCTGCTCCGAGATCATGATGTTGCCGGGCTTGATGTCCCGGTGGATGACGCCCATGTGGTGGGAGTAGTCCAGAGCGCTCAGCATGCCCAGCATGACCTGCTCGCTGTCGCGCTGGCTCAGAGCACCGTTCTCCTTGAGGATGGACCTCAGGGTCTGTCCCTTGACGTACTCCATGACCAGGTAGGGCACCCGCTCATGGTTGCCCTGGTCGTCGGTCAGTATCTCCTCGCCCGAGTCATAGATGGAGACGATGTTGGGGTTGTTGAGCAGGGCGACCGAGTGAGCCTCCCGCCGGAACCGCGATAGGAAGACCTCGTCGTTGGCCAGATCGGAACGCATGATCTTGACCGCGACCGTCCTTCCAAGACGCGTGTCCACAGCCTTGTGGACCTCGGCCATGCCACCGCGTCCGATCAGCTGTCCCAGACGGTAGCGTCCGTCCGCTAGGGATGGCGGCAGTGTGATGCTCATAGGGTATCCCCTCCGTTCGTCGCTTCAAGGCCGCGCTGTGCGCTTCCTCCTCCATAGTGCCCCCAGAAGGGCCTGAAGATGTCTTTTGCCGCGTGTGGCCTGCTCATAATGCGTCGAGGCATGGGTGCGCGCGGGTCGATGACCTCCGTCTCGCCCAGCTGCTGGTCCAGCAGCCGCTGTTCGATCCTGGCCAGGGTGTGCGAGACTACCAGGGCATTCGCCGGGCGGTCTCGCGGGTCCTTGGCCAGCATGGACATGACGAAGTTCATGAGTTGGTTGTCCACCGAGTCGGGCAGCGGTGGCACAGGGTCATTGACGTGTGCTGCGGCGATGTCCACCGGGGTGGCGCCGGTGAAGGGCCGGTGCCCGCAGAGCCCCTCGTAGGCCACCACGCCCAGGGAGTAGATGTCGGACTGGGGCGTGGCCTGGAGACCCTGGGCCTGCTCGGGCGAGATGTACTGGGCCGTGCCTACCACCATGCCGTCCTGGGTGATCTGCCCCTGGTTGGTGGAGTAGGAGACGCCGAAATCGGTGATCTTGACCTCGCCGGTGTCGGAGACCATGATGTTGGCCGGCTTGACGTCCCGGTGGATGACCCCGTGGGAGTGGGCCACGTAGAGCCCTCGGGCCGTCTGTATCAGGATGGGCAGCAGCTCGATGGGATCCAGGGCACCCCGTTCCCTGTAGATGTCTGCCAGGGATTGGCTGGGAACGTACTCCATGATCAGGAAGCCGATGCCGTCGTGCTCGTAGTACTCGAAGAGGGCGGCGATGTTGGGGTGGGCCAGGTTGGCGGAATTGTGCGCCTCGGCCCGCAGCCGCAGCAGCTTGGACTCCTCGTTGGTCAGATCCTCGCGCAGGGCCTTGATGGCCACAACTCGTCCCAGTTCGATGTCATAGCCCTTCCAGACTTCGCCCATGCCCCCTTGGGCCAGGCGACGGTCCAGACGGTACCGTCTATGGATGAGCTGTCCTTGTACCAGTTTCACTTGGCAGCCTCCTGCATGATGCGTTTCATGATTGGCCCGGCAATGTCTATGCCATAGGAGGAGATTCCATGCACCACGACGGCTACGGCTACCTTGGGTTTGTCGGCCGGAGCGAATCCTACCATCCACCCGTCATTTGCCGTATTGCCCGTGCCGATCTGGGCTGTGCCGGACTTGGAGGCCACCTGCACTCCTGGAATCTCAAGCTCCGGGTAGCTCTTGGTGGTTACTGCCTCCATCATGGTGGTCAGGGCCTTGGCGGTGTCCGATGAGAAGGCCTGTGAGTAGACCGAGGGCGTTGTCTCACTGATGACGCTGAGGTCACTGGAGCGCACCCGGTCCACCAGGGTCGGTTGCATGAGCTTGCCGCCGTTGGCCACGGCGGCGACCGTCATGGCAGCCTGGAGTGGGGTGGATAGGGTGTCCCCCTGGCCGATGGAAGCTAGGGCGATCCGGTCCTGGGACTGGTCCTCGGGGAATTTGGAGGCCACGGCCTTCATGGGCCGTCCTGTGGAGGTGGTCCCGTCCAGGGTGATGGTGGAGCCGTAGCCGAACTTGCGGGCCTGCGCTGCCAGCGTCTTGCCGCCCAGAGTGACCCCTAGCTGGGAGAAGGCCGTGTTGGATGAGTAGGCCAGGGCATTCTCCAGGCTGATCTTCCCGTTGACCCCGCCGGCCGCTGTAGTGGTGTTGGTCAGATTGTAGTTGGTGCCGGGCAATGTGTATGAGGCCCCGGCCGGCAGTTGGCTATCGGGGTGATACTGGCCGGACTCCAGGGCGGCGGCGGCCACAACCACCTTGAAGGTGGACCCGGGCGGATACAGTTGCGAGGTGGCCCGGTTGAGCATGGGGTTGTCGGAACGGGAGGCCAGCTTCTGGTAGGCCTGGGAGGCATCGCCGCTGTCGTGGGCGGTCAGGTCTTCGGGGTTGTAGCTCGGTGTGCTGACCATGGTCAGGATGCGGCCTGTGGAGGGCTCGATGGCCACCACCGAACCGGACAGGTTGCCCAGCATGGCGTAGGCGGCCTCCTGCATCTGGGGATTGATGGAGGTCTCGATGGATGCGCCCTTGTTCTGTGTGCCGGTGAAGAGGGACTTGAGCCGGTCCATCCAAAGACTGTCCGATTGGCCGCTCAGCAGGCGGTCGCGCGAAGCTTCGATTCCCCGGTCTGCCGGGCTGGTGATGGAGTAATAGCCGGTGATGGGTGCGTAGACGGGCCCCTTGTGGTAGTGCCGCTGGTACTGGAAGGAGTCGTTGATGGGGTCGGACTGGGCCATGACGGCACCGTCCGATGTCAGGATGGCCCCCCTGGGCGCCGCATACTCGTGGTAGAGGGCGCGCAGATTGCGGGGGTCCGAGTTAAGGCTGCCCGCCCGGATCACCATGATGATGGAGCTGGAAAGCCCCAGGATGACGAAGAGGACGATGACGGCGTTGAAGAGTTGACGCAGGGCCTTGTTCACTGTCCACCTCCTCGAACTTGGCGGACAGGGATGCGACCGGTGGCTGGCAGATCGGTCTCCTCATCCTGGTCGGTTGGCTCGATCGGCCCGGCATGACAACCATGGGGCTCTTCGGAGTCCGAGTCGTCCTTTCCGCTGCGTTTGCTGGTTTCCTGCTGGCGCAACACTGCCAAGGCCTCGTACTTGAAGGTGTCCGAGCTGACCTCCGGCGCAGGCTTGTTGGCCGCGTTGGAGATGATGATCAGCAGGACGGCCAGGATGCAGTTGGCCACCAGGCTGGAGCCACCCGCCGCCATGTAGGGCATGGTCAGGCCGGTCAGGGGAATGACCAGGGTGATGCCGCCCACCACCGTGAAGACCTGGAAGGCCATGGTGAAGACCAGACCGGAGGCCAGAAGCTTGCCGAAGCCGTCCTTGATCTTCATGGCCGTGATCATGCCCGAGGCCACGATGACCAGGTAGAGGGCCAGGACCACCAGCAGGCCGCTCAGCCCCAGCTCCTCGCCCACCGATGTATAGATGAAGTCGGAGTTGGCCAGGGGGGTGATCCAGGGGCGTCCCTGGCCCAGGCCGGTGCCGGTCAACCCGCCGGCGGCCAGGCCGAAGATGCCGCGCACCAGCTGGCCGGATCCGCCGAAGGCCTTGCTGAACTCAGCATCGCTGAAGGGGTGCAGCCAGGCGTCCACACGGGCACCCACGTGGGCGAAGATCATGGATGCCGCCACAGCCCCGATGACGAAGAAGACCGAGCCGATGGCAATCCAGCTGGTGCGGCCGGTGGCCACATAGAGCATGGACACGAACATAGCGAAGTACATCAGCGAGGTGCCCAGATCATGCTGGATGACCAGGACGGCCAGCGAAATAAGCCAGACGATGATGATGGGGCCAAAGTCCTTGATTCGGGGCATCCGCATGCCCAGGACTTTCTTGCCGCCCACGGCCAGCTGGTCCCGATGGTCGAATAGGTAGGCGGCGAAGAAGAAAGCCAGGAAGAGTTTGGCGAATTCGCCGGGTTGCAGGGTGTGCGACCCCACGCCTATCCAGATGCGGGCGCCGCCGATTTCACGGCCGATGCCGGGCAGCATGGGCGAAAGAAGCAGGACCAGGCCCACTACCATGCTCACATAGGAGAAGCGGCGCAACAGCCTGTAGTCCCGGAGCAGCACCACCAGCAGTCCGCACAGGACCAGGGCCAGACACAGCCAGATCAGCTGGGTGAAGCCCACCCGTGTGGGCTGGCCGATTTGGGCGTTGCGCAGATCTATGCGGGTGATCAGGGTGATGCCCAGGGAACTCAGGATGACGATGCTGGGCAGGATGGCCTGGCTGCCGTAAGGCTGAAAAATCTCCAGCAGGACCCAGAGGGCGATGAAGAGGGCGGCTATGACTGCCAACAGGGCGGCATAATCCTTGGGGAAGTGGCCCGCCACACGGGCGAACATCTGGAAGAAGCAGATGAACCCCACCAGCAGGGAGAAGAGCAGAAGGCCTATGCGGCGCAGACGGGTGATAATCATGACTTCTGCCGCCCGCTCTGATCGGTTTCCGACGGTGAGGGCGAGGCTGAGGGAGAAGCCGATGTCTGGTCGGACTCGTCCTTGGCCTCCTTGGCGTGCTCGCGTTTGAGGTCGCCGGCCTCCTTGCGGATCAGACGGGCGTGCTCCTTGGCGTCGTCCATGCTGGAGACGGTGATGCCCTCTTCCAGCTGGTCACGCCAGGACTGGGGCAGACCCTTGACGGCGATGTCCGTGGTCTGCACCGGATGGGACAGCGAGAGGGCGAAGGCCTTGGTGGGCACGCCCTGGTAGATGACAACTCGGCCCTGGTCCGTGCCCAGGTAGTACTGTTCCTGGCTCCAGCGGTAGGCAGCCGCCGTGCCTCCGGCCAGGGCAAGGATTACCAGCGTGATGATGCCGGCCAGGATCAGCCGAATCCGCCGGTGCCTTGAGCGCTGACGCTTGCGTTGCTCCAGGTGCTCCTTGTGGATGGCGTCGGCCACGTCCGGGTCGTAGGGGTCGGCTGAGTCCGAGCCGTCCTTCTTGTGGACGACGGGGATCTCGCTGGTGTCGGGCACACGTCGTTCGCCGCTCTCTTCACGTGCAGCCGAGGGTTGGGCGGTGCGGACATCGTCATCCTCGTCCTCCTGCTTGCCGGCATCCCGGTCCTGGGCCAGGTCGGCGGCCCGCTTGGCGGGGGATTCCCGGGACTCGTCGCGCAGGCGCGGTGCGGCCGCTACGGGCTCATCCAGAATGTCAGCCAAGGCCTCCAGGTTGGAGCTGGCTGCGCCACCGACCAAGGGGGTCTGATGGGGCAGATCGAAGGCATCGGCGTCCAGTGCCAGCGTGGCATCGGCGATGACCACGGTCACGTTGTCGGTGCTGCCGGCCTTCAGGGCGAAAGTGACCAGCTGCTGGGCGCACTCTGCCTGGTCCGAAACAGAGGACAGCACTTCGGCGATGGTCGAGTCCTCCAGAACGCCGCAAAGGCCGTCCGAGCAGATCATCCAGCGGTCTGCGGGCAAGGCCTTGGAGATGGAGATGTCCGGACGGGGGTCGATGTCGAAGTCCCCCAGGACCCGCATGACCACGTTGCGCTGAGGGTGGTTGCGGGCTTCTGCCGGGGAGATGCGGCCGGTGTCGATCAGGTGCTGCACGTAGGAGTGGTCCTGGGTCATCCGGATCAACTTGCCTTCCCGCAGCAGGTAGCCTCGGGAGTCCCCGATATGGGCCAGCACCCAGGAGTCGTCGGCCAGAGCCAGGGCCGTGACCGTGGTGCCCATGCCTGACAGGCGGTGTTCGCGCTTGGCCTTGCCCACGATGGCGTCATGGGCCGCGATGACCGAAGTCTCCATCATCCGGGCCAGGGATTGCACGTCCTGTTCCCGGTCGTCGCGTTCGATGTGGGCCAGGGATCGGATGGCTATGGTCGAGGCTGTATCCCCGCCTGCGTGGCCGCCCATGCCGTCGCACATGGCCACCAGGCGCTCGCCGGCGAAGGCCGAATCCTGGTTGTTGCTGCGCACATACCCCACGTCTGAAACCGCCGTGGAGTAGAGGAACAGCTTTTTACTCGCATCGTTCCTGGTCATGGGCGGCTACCTCAACTCGAAGGTGGTGGCTCCGATGCGCACGGGAACCTCCGCCGGTAGGATTGTCGGTGCCGTGATTTTCTGCCCCGAGACGACGGTGCCGTTGGTGGAGCCCAGATCCTCGATGGCCCATCGGCCCGATGCGGGATCCTGGTAGACCCGCGCATGATGGCCGGAGACGAACTCATCGTCCAGCACCAGGGTGTTCGAGGAGGAGCGGCCCAGGGTGATGGGTCGTCCGGACAGCGGCGTGGAGGAGCCGGCCAAAGGTCCGTCAATGACCACCAGCAGGGAAGGCTCGTTGTTTGCGGGCTCCGTCTTGCTGACCGGGGCGATGGGTACGGATCTGGCGGCCACCGGCAGCTTGCCCTGGGCTGCGCGTTCGCTACGTCGGCGGGTATGAGAGGTTTTGGGGCTGAAAGTTTCGATGTCTTTGCGGAGTGAACGGATGGCCAGCCATACGAATACCCATAACAGAGCCAGGAATCCGTATTTGAGGATGGCGAATGTCAGTTCAGTCAGCATAATGATTCGACCTTACTTCAAGGTCTGGGCGGCTTACGAATCCTGTTCCTGCGACGATGCCCAGTAAAGGATGCGGGTACGGCCGATGGTGATGGTATTGCCGTCCAGCAGGGTGGCTGCGGGAACCTGATGTCCCTCTACATAGGTGCCGTTGGTGGATCCCAGATCGCGGGCTACCACGCCCTTGTCAGTGATCTCGATCTGCAGGTGTCGGCGGGAGATGCCTGCGTCGTCGATGACGATGTCGCAGGAGGATCCACGGCCGATGGTGGTGATGGGGGCGGTCAGCAGGTACTGGCGGCCGTTGATCTCCAGCACCGGGCAGTCCTTGGACTCCTCGGGTGTGGTGACGGGTGCCGCGTTGCCCTGGACCGACTCGGCAGACAGGTGGAAGTCGCCCTTGTTCAGGTTGAGGTCCTCCTCGAAGATGACCACGACCGGGCCGACGAAGGCATAGTGCTGGCTTTCGGCGTACTTGGTCAGGTTGTCTGCCAGCTCGTTGGCCAGAGCCTCCGAACCCCACTGCTCGATGCGGTCGAAGTCTGGTGTGGATAGTCTGAATCGATACTCGTTGGGCGCCACGGTGCGGTCGCGACCGACGGGCATGGCCTGTGAGTCTATCTCACGCTCGAGGGCGCTCGACAGGTCGACGGGCTGTAGGTCCTTGGAGCCGAACTTCGAGAAGACACCGTTGACGGCGCCTTCCACGCTCTTCTCGAAACGATCGAGAACGCTCATAGTCATCCCTTTCCATATAACCCTTTCATAGTACGTGACCCTGCCGTAAGGGGGTAATGGGCGGTCGGATGCTTGCAATTTCTTCAATGAACAGGTTCGAACGACCGCGACTGCCGGATATGGATAAGGCCCCGTGGCCGCAATGGACCAGGGGCCTTTGGGCTTCAATCATCATAGGTCAGGCTGAGGCCTGCGGGCTCACAGAGCCAGCTTGCGACGCAGACCCAGGGTGATGCCGGCAGCCAGGCAGAGGCCAGCGGCGATGGCCAGAGGAGCCGTGGCGTCGGCGCCGGTCTGGGCCAGTGTGTTGTTGTTCTTCTTGGTGTCCTGCTTAGCCGGATCCTTGGCGGGAGCCTTGTTGTCCTTGGCAGGCTGCTTGGTGTTGTTGTCAACCGGAGCGGTCTGACCAGACTGGTCAGGCTGGTTGGGAGTGGTCTGGCCAGACTGGTCAGGCTGGGTGGGAGTGGTCACCTTGTCATACTTGGCTATGAAAGTAGTATCTGAGGTGTAGGGAGCGCCAGGGACAAGAGGACCCCAGCCATTGGTGTTATACCAGCCGGCGAAAGTATAACCGTCGTAGTCGACGATCTTGGGGTCTTCAGAAAGCCTGCGTTTACTATTGGTTACAAGTAGTTGCGAGTAGGAATCTTCTGGATTTTCCGGATTCGTACTGATGAAAGTAATGTTGTAGGTGGTGGGAGTTTTCTCGGCGTAGCGAGGATAGAGTGTGGTGTCTCCGGTGAAAACGTAGGTATCGAAGTCGATTGCCGGTTCCGGGCTTCCGTACTCGAAGTTCCAGCCGTCACCTTTCATAGTGTCTACCAATGAATTCGGCACCTTAACTTCTGGGACTTGGTCGGGGCTCAGCTTGCCGTTTTCATCGGTAGTTTTAGTCACCTCGGTGGGGTGTTCCATATCTACGCTTGGGTCAATGAACGTGATTTTGTAGCCAGCGGCCTTGGTCTGGACATTCTTGCTCTCGACAGCCTGGGCCACGGTAGGCAGCAATGCCAAGCCGCCTGCCAGGGTGGCGCCGGCAGCGAGTACTGCGCATGCGCGTTTGAAACGAACCATGATGTTCATCGGTTACCTCTTATTTTCTCTGTTGTCAGTTGCTCCCCAGATACATTCATGAGGTGTCCTGCCTTGACACCCCTACTCCGGGGAAACAGGCATCATCGACCAATCTTTGGCGATAACACGCCACAATCCTACCGCAGGGAATGGTCATCGGCCGGTCGTAGTCCGGGAATATGCCTTATTCGACGATAAAAGTTTCTCACGTAGAACGATTAACGTCCGTTGCAGGCAGAGCGGCAGATCGCAGTTGACCTATTCGAATTCCCCTTTGGCACCTGGGCGCTTATCATCGTGGCAGACGCATGGTCATGGGGATCATGTCAGAGATATTCGAGGAGCGAGCATGGCCGAAGAGGTGGATCGGGCGATGGAGGCATATCCGCGGGCCAAGGCCCGGACCCTGCGGTTTACGTTGGGTGCGCCACGGTCGGCCCTGGCGGTGGGGGACGGTTCGCGAGCCGTATTCCTGCGCTCCGACGGACCCGAAGATCTGGTGACCGGGCTCTGGCTGTCCGTCTTTGACCAGGAAGGTCGCCACCATGAGGTGCTCCTGGCCGACCCCAGGGCCCTGCTGGAGGATGCGGACCAGGAACAGGTGCCGGCCGCCGAGCTGGCTCGCAGGGAGCGTTCGCGGGAAGGCGGCGAGGGCATTGTCGATTACAGCGTGGATGCTGCAGGGGATCGGGTGGTCTTTGCCTTGGGCGGCCGGCTCTGGCTCTCGCTGATAGCTCCTGACGGTCTCACCGCCTCCACACGTGCTCTGAGCTTGGAAGACAGCGATTCGGCTGTGCTCAATCCCGCCATCAGCCCGGACGGCACCATGGTGGCCTATACCACTGGCGGCCGGCTGATGGTGGTCACCATCGGGCAGGGTGGCGGGCAGGATCGTGAACGGGCTGTCCTGTCCCTGCGCCCCGGCACCGATGATCGGATGCGGCTGGGACTGGCCGAATTCGTGGCCGGCGAGGAGATGGACCGCTACCAGGGGTTCTGGTGGTCTCCGGATTCCCGGGCCCTGCTGGTCGAGCACACCGATTCCTCCGATGAGCCGATCTGGTACATCAGCGATCCGGCCAATCCCCAGGTTGGACCGCGTGCCCGGCGGTATCCCCAGGCACTGACCGCCAACGCCCGCGTCGGGCTGAGCCTGGTCCTCCTGGGCCAGGATGACGCCGACCCCTGGGTGGGCGAGGTGGATTGGGATCATCAGGCCTTCGAGTACCTTGCCGTGGTCCGCTGGCAGGACGGGCATCGGCCCCTGCTGCTGGTTCAGAACCGTCGACAGACCGAGGACAGGATCCTGGATGTGCAGGTGCCGGACACCCGTCAGGGCTTGGAGCCAGGGCAGAATATGACCCTGCTCAATCCCGAGGCGGCGCCCAAGGTGGCCACCAGGGTGCTGCAGACGCATGACAACGATCAGTGGATCGACCTGGTGCCCGGGTTGCCGGCCTACCAGCCCCAGGGCGGGCTGGTGGATGCCTTCATCGATACAGAAGCCGACACCACGCGGCTACGTTTGGACGGGAGGGTATTCTCCCCGGCTGGCTGCCAGATTCGGCAGGTGCTGTCTGTGGGGGACCGCGATGTGCTGGCGGTCGTCTCCACTGACCCCCGGAGCTTCGACCTGATGCGTCTGAGCTATGACGGCTCCATTCATGTACTCAACCGTCTGCCCGGAGTGTGGACTGCCTCGCGAGCCGGCCATGGCATCGTGGTCAGTGGCCGGACCATGGCTTCGGCGCAGGGACAGGTGCGCCACTGTTACCTGGGGGCTGACGGGGATTTGGACCGCCTGGGCGCTGAAGGGCTGGGCCTGGTGGGCGAAGCCCGCCCCGACAGCAGCGCTAGACAGACCGGCGAACCTGTGCGGCTTGAGCATCAGGACCGTCCTGATCGCCGGGCTGTGGATGCCGGTCATATCAATAGCCAGGGGGCCATGAGCGCCATCCTGGCCGACACCAGCAGCGATCCCGGGTTCACCCCCAACGTGGACTTCGTGCGCATCGGCCAGCACGAGCTGTTCGCAGCCATCGTCAGGCCGTCCGAATCCAGTCCCTACGCCAGCGCCGACAGCCTGCCCGTCCTGCTCAAGCCTTACGGCGGGCCAGGTGCCCAGCAGGTGGTCTTCAATCAGTCCTACTACTGGGAGTCCCAGTGGTGGGCTGATCAGGGCTTCCTGGTCCTGACCGCCGACGGCCGGGGCACACCTGGTCGTGGTCCCGCCTGGGATCGGGCCATCTTCGAGGACATGGCCCAGGTGACTCTGGATGACCAGCTTGAGGCTCTGGAGGCCCTGCCGGACTTTGCTCCCGAGGCCGACCTGGGGCATGTGGCCATGATCGGCTGGTCCTATGGCGGCTTCCTGTCGGCCCTATCCGTTTTGCGGGCTCCCGACCGGATCCATGCGGCCTGTGCAGGAGCCCCGCCCACGGACTGGACTCTTTACGACACCCATTACACCGAGCGCTATCTGGGTCTGGACCCGGCCGTCTACCGACGTAACGGAATCATTGATGATGCCCCCTCGCTGCGTCGCCCTCTGATGCTGATCCATGGGTTCGCGGACGATAACGTTTCCGTGGCCAACACCCTGAGGCTCTCCGGTGCTCTGATGGCGGCCGGCCGTCCCCATACGGTCCTGCCGCTGACCGGCATCACCCACATGACCAACGACGAGACCGTGGCCGAGAACCTGCTTATTCTGCAGCGGGACTTCCTGCGGGAGGCCCTCAAGAACAAGACGGACTGACAGAAAGGCTGCTTGCGCTGACGCCCTGCTGGCGGTTGCTTCCGCTAGATTGGGGTTGTGCATATCCAACGAAAGCCTGACCAGACTCCAGGGCCCAATCACGGATCCCGGCTTCCCCGTAGCTGGGGTCTGGCGGTCTCGGTGCTCTGCCTGGGCCTGTTGGTCGGACTTTCCTCAGGCCTGCTGGCAAGGTTCTTCGAGTTGACCCAGGTCGGCCTGTTGGGTTTCGCTGAGACTCCAGAGGCTCCCACGGCTGAGGTGGTGTCGCCGATCAGGAGGCTGGCCTCGGTGACCATTGCCGGACTGGTGGCTGGGCTGGTCTGGGCCTGGCTGCGGACGAGGACCAGGCTGGTTCCCTCGGTTGGCCAGGCCGTCAAGGGTGCGCCCATGCCCCCGGGGCGGACCGTGATTCATGTGCTCACCCAGATTTTCTTTGTGGCTGCCGGTGGTTCCATAGGCAGGGAGGTGGCCCCTCGCGAGGCAGGGGCCCTTCTGGGCGGTCTCTGGATCAGGATGGGTCGACGGCTGGGGCTGCGTGATCAGGACGGTCCGTTGCTGGTGGCATCTGCAGCTGGTGCGGGATTCGCCGGCATTTACATTGCGCCTCTGACTGGGGCTTTCTTCGGCATTGAGGTGTTGCTGCGGCGGGTGGATGCCGAAGTGGTGACGGTCAATCTGGCCATGTCAGCCCTGGCTACCCTGGTTGGCGGCTCTATCAAGGGGTTTGCTCCATACTATAAGGTCGGCTCCGAGCCCTTCCGGCCATGGCTTATGGCAGTGGTCCTCTTTATCGGACCGGTCATGGGACTGCTGGGGGTCGGATTCCGGCGGATGACCTCCTGGGCGGAGGCCCATAGGACCAATGGTCCTGCGGCTATCTGGCAGCTGACAGGGGTTGCCCTACTGACCGGTCTGGTCGCTCTGGCTGTCCCCCAGGTCATGGGCAACGGCCGGGCCCTGGCCCAGATGGGCATGGATCAGCGGTTGCCTGTCGGGTTCTCAGGGCTCCAGCTGGCTCAGTCACTTGCCCTCTTGGCCCTCTTTGCGCTGGCCAAGGCTCTGCTGACCACAGCTACCATCCGTGCCGGGGCCTTCGGTGGCACCCTGACGCCGTCCATAGCCCTGGGATCCGCCATGGGCGCTGTTCTGGGTCTCTTGCTGGCAGGTCTTGCGCCCGGCCTACCGGTTTGGCAGTGCGCTGTAATCGGCGCCGCCTCCCTGCTGGCAGCATCCCAGCAGGCCCCGCTCATGGCCATGGCCATGTTGATGGAGGTCTGTCACCTGCCAGTCATGGCCTTCATGCCCATGGGCCTGGCTGTGGCCCTGTCGATGGCGGTCTCGCGTCTATTCGTGGCTAAAGCATAAACCGTCGTCGGAAGCCCTTGTTGCCCTGACGATCCGGCCTTGCGTGATGCCGAAGGATTCCGTCCTCACTCATATACGATGAAACCACCACTGGTCACATGTCTGCCCTACCGCCTCCAGCCTTGAGTGGGCATTCACGGTCAGCTGACCGGTCTGGGCCAGTAAGGAAGGGTGGCTATACTCAGGCCGGACGTAAGTCCCGGGAGGATGCAGCCAATCCGAGCGGAGCAGGCCAGTGCCGTGATCCCCCGGACAGACAAGAAGGAGGTGCCTGGCGGTGAAGACCGTGTTGGCCATCTTCAGGCGAGATCTCTGGCGGATACTGCGCAATCCCGTGGCCTTGGTTGTGACCATCGGGGTGGCCGTGCTGCCCTCCCTCTATGCCTGGTTCAACATCATGGCCCTCTGGGACCCCTACAGCAATGTCAAGAACCTCCCTGTGGCCGTCGTCAGCATGGATCGAGGGGCGCAATCCGCGCAAACCGGCAGGATCAACGCCGGCAGATCGGTCATCCAGGAGCTGCGCGGCAACAACAGCCTGGGCTGGAAGTTCATGGATGATGACCAGAGAGCCATTGACGAGGTCCACTCGGGCCAGTGCTATGCGGCCATTGTCATCCCCGAACATTTCAGCGCCGACCTGGTCGGCATCGTTGAGGGAACCGGGAACAGGCCTGCTCTGAACTATTACGTCAATGAGAAGAAGAACGCCATCGCCCCCAAGGTTACCGACACCGGCGCATCCACCATCGACCAGGAGATCAACACCGTCTTCGTCTCGGCCGTCAGCGATGCCCTGGCAGGGAAGGTTCTGCAGACCGCCGGCGATGCCCAGGGCGCGGCTGAGCAGAGCCGCAGCCAGGTGGTGGGCGACCTGGGGGACATCATCGACCAGCTGGATCGGACGGACGGCCAGCTCGACCGAATTGGTTCCACCATGGCTCAGGCCCGACAGACCGTGGCCGGCTCCAGAAACGACATCAAGGACCTGCAGAGTCAGATATCGGCCACCCAGACCACCTTGAGCAAGGCCCAGGATCACATGGCCAGGACCCGCGACGACAGTCTTCGATTCTCTTCCGCCCTGAACCAGGCCCTGGCGGACGGGTCGGTACGGCTGTCCAGTGCGGTCACTGATGTGAATACGGTGGCGGGCGGAATCACCGCCGATCTGAACGCCACCCAGGACAAGGTGGACCGGGTCAATTCCGGCCTTGGTCAGCTGGTCGATGCCAACGGAAAGGCCGTAAACCGGCTCCAGTCTGGTCTGGATCATTCCGGGCTGCATCCCGGGGATCCGGCATATCAGAGTATCCAGCGGCAGATCAACGATCTGAAAAAGACCAACCAGCAGCAGCAGGCATCCCTGGATGCCTTCAAGAAGAACTCCTCGACGGCCCTGGACTCGGGCAAGCAGGCCGCATCGGACCTGAGCTCGGCCATGACTGACACCGGCGACACAGGCATCAAGGCCCTGACTGCGGCCAGCCAGAGCCTGACGGGGACCACCATGCCCAACCTCCTTACCGGGCTGGACAACCTCAATGCCTCCAATGGCTCGCTCCAGGGCGCCCTGAGCAGCCTGGCCACCACGGCCGCCCAGACCGATGCCCTGCTGGATCAGCTGGATTCCACCATTGGTCAGGCCCAGTCGACCCTGACCACCACCAGGGCCTCCCTGGTCTCGGTCAGGTCCGACCTGGAGGGGGTTCGCACCGATGTGGCAGCCCTGGGATCCTCGGCCGCCTGGAACCGGATGTCCCAAACCCTTGGGTTGAGTCCGGAATCCTTCGGGAAGGCCATGGCCTCGCCGGTGGAGCTGGCCTCGCACACGGTCTATCCGGTCAGCAACTACGGGTCATCCGTGGCACCCTTCTATACCAATCTGGCCCTCTGGGTGGGCGGGTTCATCCTGATAGCCATCTACAAGCTGGAGGTCGACAAGGAGGGCATCCGCAAGTGCACCGCCACCCAGGCCTACCTGGGCCGCTGGCTTCTGCTGGTCTTCGTCGGCTTCTTCCAGGCGCTGATCGCTACAGTGGGCGACCTGATGCTGGGCATCCAATGCCAGCAGCCGGCCCTGTTCGTCCTGGCCGGGGTCTTCGCCTCCTTCGTCTACATCAACATCATCTACGCCTTGGCCGCCTCCTTCAGGCACATCGGCAAGGCCCTGGCCGTGGTCCTGGTCATTCTGCAGATACCCGGCTCCTCGGGCATGTACCCCATTGAGATGATGCCCGACTTCTTCCGTAATCTGAACCCCTGGCTGCCCTTCACCTACGGGATCAATGCCATGCGCGAGACCATCGGCGGCATGTACGGCAACCACTATTGGCAGGACATGCTCCACATCTTCTGGTACCTACCGGCGGCCCTGCTGATCGGACTGGTGGTGCGGCGGTACCTGCTCAACCTGAATGCCCTCTTCGACCGGCGGCTCGGCGCCACCGACCTGATGCTGACCGAGCAGAACCATTCCGCCGACCGTCGTCTGAGCTTGGGCAGCCTGGCCCGCTCCATCCTGGGCGAGGGAGACTACCGTGCCGTCATAAGGCGGCGGGCGCATCGCTTCCTGGCACTCTATCCAACGCTGATCCGGGCTGGTCTGGCCCTGGTTCTGCTGCCGGTCCTCTTCCTCATCCTGCTGTTCAGCACCGAGGCCAAGATCGTCATGCTGATCGCCTGCATCGCATCCATCGTCCTGATCGATGCCTACCTGATCATCGTCGAATACATCTGTGACAGCTATGTGCAGCAGCTGGGCCTGGCCGAACGTCCCGGCATGGACTTCCACACCCTGATTCGCACGCGCAGGCAGGGGCCTTCGGCCATGACCAGGCTGACCACGGCCGTGCGCGAATCAGTCCTGAATCGTGATGGGGAGGGCGCTCCCGAGGATGGTGATCGCCGATGAGGAACATCTGGAGGATCCTGCGCAAGGACCTGGCCGATGCCACCAGCAACGTCATCGCCATCATTGTCCTGATGGGTCTGATCATCGTCCCGGCCCTCTATGCCTGGTTCAACATCGCCGCCAGTTGGGACCCCTACAAGAACACCAAGGCCATCAAGGTGGCCGTGGCCAACACCGACAAGGGGTACAAGTCCGACCTGATTCCGGTCAGGATCAACGTAGGGGAGACGGTCACCAGCACCCTGCGGGCCAACGACCAGCTGGACTGGAGGTTCGTCAACCGTGACCAGGCCCTGGAGGGGGTGCGCTCAGGTGAGTACTACGCCGCCATCGTCATCCCCAAGGATTTCAGCGCGGACATGATGACCCTCTTCTCGCAGGACGTGAAGCACGCCAACCTTGAGTACTACCTGAACGAGAAGAAGAACGCCATCGCTCCCCATGTCACTGAGCAGGGGGCCGACACCGTGGCCACGACCATTGACAAGACCTTCGTCAAGACCGTGGGCCAGGTGGGAATCGACCTGGCCAGCCAGGTCTTCACATACTCCCAGAGCCCCCAGGTCCAGGATTATCTGGCCAGGACGACAGGCCACATTGACCAGATGTCACAGCGGCTGACCACCGCCTCCAGCCAGGTGAATGCCTATGCGGGCCTTCTGGACTCCTCCGGAAAGATGATTGACTCCACCGGCAGGATTCTGGGTCGGTCCGATTCCGCCATGGCCGATGCCAAGAAGGCCCTGAACCAGGGCACCAAGGGGTCCAAGGATCTGGGCAAGTCCCTCTCCGGGTCGGCCCAGGCGGTCGACGCTGCCCTTGACCAGGCCTCGGGCGCCTATGACACCATCGGTTCCAAGATCGACGACGCTTTTGACAAGGTGGGTCAGCAGAGCGACGCCGTCAGCAGCCAGCTGAACGATTTGAGCGAACGGATCAGAGACTCGGCGGCCGACTACGACGGGATGATCGCCAGCCTGGAGGGTCTGCGCAGCACTGTGGAATCCGATGCCAATCTGACAGCCGACCAGCGCCAGGCTCTTCTGACCGCCATCGATCAGGCCCAGGCCGGAATGCGCGCGGCCCAGGCGGTCCAGCGCGACCTGGCCGATCGGATCAGCCAGGCCTCCCAGACAGCCAGTGAGGGCAAGGACAAGCTGGCCGGTCAGCGCCAGGACCTGAAGAACAGGATTGCCCAGGCCCGCGCCTCGGTCGACCAGGTTCGCACCCAGTACCGCAATGACCTGAAGCCACGCCTGGACGACCTGGCTTCCTCCATGGACACCGTGGTCACCTCGACCGACCGGCTGCTGACGGGTCTGGATGGAACCGTCAAGGGCGCCTCCGGGCTGACGGGACCCATGACCAACGACATCAACCAGGCCAAGGACCAGCTGGGTGAAATCTCCCAGCGTCTGGATCAGGCCTCCAAGCGGCTGACCGACCTGGGAGGACACCTGACCCAGGCTTCGCAGGGCAAAGATACGCAGGAGGTCAAAAACCTGCTGAGCGGGGATTCCGAAACCCTGGCTGTGCTTCTGTCCTCGCCGGTCGGCATCCATCGGCATGCGGTCTTCCCCGTAATGAACTACGGGTCGGCCATGACCCCCTTCTACACCATCCTCTCCATCTGGGTGGGTGCCACCATTCTGGCGGCCATGATGAAGGTGGCCCTGTCCGACAAGAAGAAGGCCTTCGTCCTGCACCTGGACTCCCTGCAGGATGCCTGGAAGAGGGCCGATGACCTGGATGAGGACTCCGACGGCCGCCGCTCCTGGGGAGCCTTCCGCCCGGAGTCGCCGGGCAACGCCCGCCGCTTTGGCCTTCAGCTCTACCAGGAGTACTTCGGCAGATTCGCGGTCTTCGCCCTGATGGCCATCCTCCAGGGCTGCCTGATCGCGCTGGGAGACCTCTTCTACCTGAAAGTCCAGTGCGTACATCCGCTGATGTTCGTGCTGGTTGCGGTCTTCGCCTCCTTCGTCTTCATGAATCTGATCTATACCCTCGTCGTCTCCTTCGGTGACATCGGCAAGGCCATCGCCGTCATCCTCCTGGTCATGCAGGTGGCCGGCTCGGGCGGCACCTTCCCCATGGAGACCCTGCCCGGCTTCTTCCAGGGGGTCTATCCCTTCCTGCCCTTCGTCCACGCCATCGGAGCCATGCAGTCGGCCGTTGCCGGAGCCTATGGCATGGAGTTCTGGCGGGAGATGGCCATCCTGGCCCTCTTCCTGGTGCCTTCGCTGCTGCTGGGGCTGGTCCTGCGCAAGCCCGTCATCCGCTTCAATGACTGGATCGTCAGAAACCTCGAGAGCACCCGGCTCATGTAGGGCCGAGTCCAACGGCAGGTGGTATAGGGTGAGAGCATGAGCGTCCAACTGGTTGAGGAGCGCCGCTACGACCAAATCATGAAGGATCGCGTCCTTCCTGACCTGGCCTCCTGTCGCAGTGACGGATGGATGATCTCCCATGACGGCGGCGAGGATGGGGGAACCGTGTTGGACAAGGCCCATCTCAGCGGTGTGGACCCCTCGCGACTCCTGCATTACGTCTGCTATGACAGGACGCTCTTCCGTCAGGGCGCAGTGGAGTCCGGCTCGGCTCGTGTGCGCGGGGCCGTAATCATCTCCTTCGGTTTTTCGGAATTCGCCGACAAGTACCAGGAGATGGCCTGGTACTTCCTGATGCAGGGGTACTCCGTCTGCATTCCCGAGCATTGGGGGCACGGTTTCTCCGGCCGTGGTGTGAGCGATCCCAGCCTGATATGGGTGGATCATTGGCAGCGGTATGTGGCGGATCTGGCCGCCTTTTGCTCCCAGGTGGGCCAGCAGTATGCCCAGGACAATCCCATGGTCCTCTATGCCCACTCCATGGGCGGCGGCGTGGCTGCGCGGATGCTGGAAACCTTCCCCTCGCTTATCGATAAGGCGGTCCTGTCATCGCCGATGATTGCGCCGCGGACCGGGTTCATGCCATCGGTGGCCTGGACCGCAGCCAACGCTGCCTGCATGATGGGCCGCTCGCGCAGCATGGCTCCGGGGTTCGGCCCATTCCGCCCCGAGCTGGACATGGGCAAGTACCCCAATGGCAGCCAGGCGCGGGTGGCCTGGACCCATAAGTTACGGGCCAAGGAACTGCACTACCAGACCAGCGCCGCCACCTTTGGCTGGGTCAGGGAGAGCCTGGAGATGAGCCGGGCCATACTGCGTCCCGACCGGTGCAGCCGGGTGGAGACCCCTCTGCTGCTTTTCCAGGCTCAGCCCGACCGGTTTGTGCTGCCGATGCCCCAGAACCGTTTTGTCGACCAGGTCCAGCAGGGCGGCTGCCAGGCCACGCTGGTGCGCATCCCAGGCAGCATGCACGAGCTCTACCAGATGCCGGACAAGGTCCTGAGGCCATACTTGGAGCGCATCTTCGACTTTTTTGACCAGCCCTGGCAGCTCGCTGACGACCGCTGATCAGACGAAGAACGCGCAGTTCTACTTGTTGAGCACCTTCTGCGGATCGGCATCGAAGGTATCGACGCAGTTCTGCGAGCAGAAGTAGTAGGTCTTGCCCTGGTAGTCGCGCTTGGCTGCGGCCGTGCTGGGGTCGATGGACATGCCGCAGACCGGGTCGGTGACCTTGTCTGCCTGTGTCTGATTCTGCTGCATGTCGTCATGATGGTGGAAGAGTCCCATCTTATTTCCTTTCTCTTGGTTAGTGGAAATACTGAGGTCCCTGGTCAGGGCATCCATGTCGATTGGCCTGGTCTCCTTGACCGGCCTTGCCTTCAGGGGCGTATGCCGCAGCCGGTTGGCGTTGAGCACCACCGACAGGGAGGAGAAGGCCATGGCCGCTCCGGCGATCATGGGGTTGAGCAGGAGTCCGATGAAGGGGTAGAGCACGCCGGCGGCGATGGGAATGCCCAGGCCGTTGTACCCGAAGGCGAACCAGAGGTTCTGATGGATGTTGCGCATGGTCGCAGCCGAGAGGTCGATGGCCTTGACAGCCGCGTTCAGGTCGCCCGAGACCAGGGTCACGTCGGCGGACTCGATGGCTACGTCCGTTCCGGTGCCGATGGCCATGCCCAGGTCGGCTTGGGCCAGGGCCGGGGCGTCGTTGATGCCGTCGCCGATCATGGCCACCTTGTGCCCTTGGGCCTGAAGGGCCTTGACGATGCTCGCCTTGTCCTCGGGATGAATTTGCGCCACCACCCGGGTGACCCCCACCTGGCCCCCGACCTGCTCGGCGGTGCCCTGGTTGTCGCCAGTCAACATGATGGTCTGGATGCCACGCTCGTTCATGTCGTGGATGGCCTGCTTGGAGCCGGTCTTGACCTGGTCGGTCACGGCCAGAACTCCGGCAAGCCTGCCGTCGATGGCTACAAAGATGGTCGTGCGGCCCTGATCCTCCCAGCTGCGAGCGGTGTCGAAGAGGGATTGCGCGCCTGCCTGGTTCGCTGTTTCGTTCTCCAGGTCGATTCCCTTGCCTTCGAGCAGCCTGCGGTTGCCGACAAGGACGTGCGAGGTGCCCTTGCTCCCTTCGAAAGATCCTGAGGGGAAGGTCGCATCGATGCCGGCGCCGGTGACCGAGTCGAAGTCCTTGGCCGGGACCAGTTCCAGGTTGCGGTCCTTGGCGGCCTGGACGATGGCCTGGGCCAGGGGATGCTCCGAATTGCTCTCGGCGCTCGCGGCCGCCCTGATCAGCAGGTTTTCATCCAGCCCCTGCACACTCAGGGCATCGGCCAGTTCAGGCCGGCCCTGGGTGATGGTGCCGGTCTTGTCAAGGACGATGGTATCGACATCATGCGCCCCCTGCAGGGCCTCTGCCGAGCGGTAGAGCACGCCGGCACGGGCGCCACGTCCAGTCCCGATTGTCACGGATAGGGGAGTGGCCAGGCCCAGGGCACAGGGGCAGGCAATGACCAGGACGGAGACCGCCGCCACGATTCCGTATACGCCGCGGGGCATGGGGCCGAACATCCACCAGGCCACGAAGGTCCAGAGCGCCACCAGGATTACCCCGGGGATGAAGATGGATGATATTCGGTCGGCCAGCTTCTGGATGGGTGCCTTGGATGTCTGGGCCGTCTTGACCAGCCGGATGATCTGGGCCAGAACCGTGTCCTGCCCTACCTGGGTGGCCCTGTAGCGCAGGGAGCCCGTGCCGTTGACGGTGGCTCCGACCAGGGAATCACCCTTCTGTTTGAGGACGGGCATGGGCTCGCCGGTCACCATGGATTCGTCCACTGAGGATGATCCGGAGATGACCTGGCCGTCCACTGGCAGCTTCTCGCCCGGATGGACCTGAATCACGTCTCCTACGGCAACATCGTCGACGGCGATCTCTTGGGTGGTCTCCCTGCCGTCTTGGTCGGCCCTCACCACGGTGGCGGTCTTGGGCCTCAGACCGACAAGGGCGCGGATGGCATCGCCGGTGCCGCGCCGGGCCCGTGCCTCCAGAATCTGACCGAGGATCATCAGGGTGATGATGGTGCCTACGGCCTCGTAATACGGCTCGCGACTTCCCTCAGGTAGAAGCTGTGGAGCCACGGTGACCACCAGCGAGTAGAGGAAGGCCGTGGCAGTGCCCAGGGCAACCAGGGAGTTCATCTCTGGGGCCCGGTGTGCCAGGGCCAGCCACCCGGTGCGGTGGATGGGCCAGCCGGAATAGAACATCACTGGCAGGATCAGGACCAGCTGGACCCAGGGGTTCATCAGAATGTGGGGCATGGGCAGGAACATGCCGAACATGGCCGGGATGAAGACCGGGAGCGTGAAGACCAGGGCTACGATGAATCGCCTGGTCAGGTCGCGGATTTCCGCTGTGCGCTCCTGATCCGCCTCGTCCTGGTCGCTGCCGCCAGTGGTCTGGGCGGTTTTGGCGGCCTCGACAGGTTCGGCTTGCGAAGGTTCGGGTTGTGCCTCGGCACTGCCGGTCGTCGGTCCATCGGTGGCCCGGAGCATTCCGTGGAGCATGTTCATCCCGCAGGCAAAGGGGTAGTCGCCGGCCTTGGGTGGGGTCAGCTGGATGGTCGAGGTCTGGAAAGCGGGCAGGGTCTTGTCGATGTTGAAGTCGTTGAAGACCACGTGCGAGGAGCATTCCCCGCTTTCCTGGCGGTCGAAGACCAGCTTGACCGGCCGTCCGGCCTGAACCTGGATCAGCTGAGGGCTGTATCCGCCCTTGACTGTGATGTGGACGGTCTGAACGCCGCCCTCATCCCTGGCCTGGGTGGCCTTTCTGGGCGCGAAGAAGTACCAGATGATGCCTGCCGTGATGGCCAGGGCTGCGATAAGGACCAGGATGCTGCTCATGTGGCCTACTATACCCCCCAGGGGTATACTGATAGTGAATTTCGATATGGGTTTCACGGATTCGGGCCGGTCCTGGCTCCGCCATGAAGGCCATTGACCAGGAATGGAGTAACTCTTGCCCGGATATGCCAACGATAAAAAGCGGACCATCACCAGACTCCGGCGTGTCGAGGGCCAGGTCAGAGCCATTGAGCAGATGGTCGAGTCGGACACCTACTGCATAGACATCCTCACCCAGATTGCCGCCTCGACCAGCGCCCTGAAGTCGGTGGCCCTGACCCTGCTGGACGACCACATGAACCACTGCGTCCGCGAGGCTGCCGAAAAGGGGGGCGAGGAGGCCGACGAGAAGATGGAGGAGGCTTCCGAGGCCATCGCCCGCCTGGTCCGCTCCTAGCCCCCCCCCCCCCCATCAGCCAGGCCTAATCCGCCTGGGAATAGCAGTCCATAAGCAACGGGTATAGGCATTCTTCCGGGAATGGTTGGACTTCCGCTTTTCTCCTGTTAGATTGAACCCCAACCCCGGGCCGTTCGGTCCTGGGAAAGAGAGGTTGAAGGGGAGAGGCAATGTCGAAAACGAGTTGGGATTGGGCGGCCCTGATAGTGGTCGTCATTCTCTTTGCAGGACTGGCCCTGCTGAGCAGGAAGACCAAGGTCAACTTCAGTTGGCGGGTCATCATAGCGACGGTGTTGGGAATCCTGGTGGGTGTGGGCTTCTCCGGCCACACGACCTATGTAGGAGCATTCGGCAACGTCTGGTCCGAGGTCATCTCGGCCCTCGTGGTGCCGCTCCTGCTTTTCAGCATCATCGCCAGCATCAGCCGTATCGGCGGGTCTGGTCGGTTGAAGAGCATCAGTGTGAAGACCATTGTTCTTCTCCTGGTCAACACCTTCACAGCCGCCGTGATTGCCCTGGTTCTAGGACTGCTTTTCCAGGTCGGCAAGGGGTTCAACCAGGCCCTGCCCAAGGGGGCCAAACCTCGCCAGGTGCCAGGGGTACTCGATACTCTGGTCGGTCTCTTCCCATCGAATCTGGCGGACAATTGGGCCCACAACCAGGTCATTCCCGTCGTGATCTTCGCCATCCTCTTGGCGGTCTCTCTTAACAAGGCCGCCTCAACACCGCGCGGCGAGCAGAGCGTGGCCCCCTTCAAGGCTTTCGTGGAAGCCGGCAATGTGGTCCTGTCAAAGGCCACCCAAATCGTGGTCGGCTTCACCCCCTATGCGGTTCTGTCCCTGATTGCAGCCGCCATCGGTCGCAGCAATCTGAAGAGCCTTCTGCCCCTGTTGGCAGTTCTCTTGGTGGCATACCTGGGTCTGGCCATTCAGCTCTTCCTGGTCCAACCCCTGATCCTGGCCCTGGTCGGTAGGGTCAATCCTCTGCCCTTCTTCCGCTCCCTTTGGCCGGCGGGCGTGGTGGCCTTCACCTCGGAGAGCAGCATCGGCACCATTCCTGTCACAGTCCGTCAGCTGCGCTCTGCCGGCGTTCCCGAAGAGACGGCTTCCTTCGTGGCTAGTCTGGGAGCCAATCTGGGCATGCCCGGATGCGCCGGGCTCTGGCCCGTTCTCCTGGCGGTCTTCGCTATCAACGCCCAGGGGATTCCTTACTCTCCCTTGCGCTTCGCCCTCCTGATCGTCTTTGCCTTGGTGGTTTCCGTGGGGACGGTGGGTGTGCCCGGCACAGCCACGATCACCGCCACCTCCCTATTCACGGCGGCTGGCCTGCCCGTACCATTCATCGCTATCATGCAGCCTATTTCCCAGCTGGTTGATATGGGCCGCACGCTGGTGAACGTGGCTGGCGCAGCCAATACGGCAGTCATCGTGGCCAGGACCGAGAACGAGCTGGACCTGGATCTTTACAAGGGCCGCAAGGTCTTCGACGACCAGGACATTGAAGCGGACGAGGAGATACAACAGTCAGGGGACTAGGCCCTGTTGCGTTCCATTCCTGCGCACATGAGCAGGAAGGCGCCCACCCCGTGCATGTCGTTGATGCTGGTGGGTCGCTGGCAGTATTCCTCATAGCTCCCGGGGCCGGTTCCTACGCAGATGTCACCGATGAGGAGGTCATCTCCCTGCCACTCAAGGCTCTTTATGACCCCCTCATACCCCTTGTTGGCCGCTTCCAGATAGGTCTTGTCCAGAATGCCTTGGTCTACGGCCTTGCAGATGGCGGCCACGAAGAGACAGGTGCAAGAGTTCTCAGGCCAGTTGCCCTCCTGACCGACCTTGTCGAGAACCTGCCACCAGCGGCCGTCGGGGCCCTGATAGCGGCAGACGGCGGTCAGCAGGTCGCGGACCAGGTTTCGCAGATCCTCGCGGCCCGGGTGGTCCTGTGGAATCTGGTCGAGCTCATCCACAATGGCTACGGGCACCCAGCCGACAGATCGACCCCAGTATTCAGGCGAGAGACCAGTCTTCGGATCCGCCCACTGGGCTTGGCGAGAAGGATCGTAGGCATGCCGCCAGAGCCCGGTCTCGGGTATGCGCGTCTTCTTCTGCATGAGCAGGGCCTGCCTGATGGCCTCGTCCATCAGTGCCGGGTCCCCAAAGCGGCGACCGTATTCCGTCATGAAAGGTCCGCCCATGTAGAGGCCATCCAACCACATCTGTCCAGCCGCCCGCTGCTGGTGCCAGAAGCCGCCTTCGTTGTTTTTGGGGTAGAGCCGCAGCTCTCCGGCCAGCTGATCCAGGGCATTCCGGTATCGGGGATCCCCGGTTCGCTCCTCCAAGGGGAAAAGCAGAATGCCCGGTTGAATGTCGTCAAGGCAGATCTGGTCTTGGTTGAGTACGTGTCCGCGCTCGTCGACATTGGCATCCACCCATTCCTGCAGATAGGCCATGTCGTCCTCACGGCCATTGAGCAGAAATGTCTGGTAAACGCCCGACAGGAAGACCCCTTGGTGATAATGGAAGTGATTACGGGGCGGCAGATCGCTTCCTTTGGGGAATTTACGCCGCATGGTGTCCACGGCCGCCTGGGCGTACTGCGCTGGTGATGATGGTTTCATGATTCAGTCCCCTTTTTGTTAATCGGCATGATAATTGTCTCATCTGTTGAGGTCGTTTGACCAGTATCGCTCTGTAGCCTTGAAGCCATCGCCAGAGCTCCGGTGACGGGCGGGTCCTCCAACAGGCGGAGGCCGACAGGGCCGCCTGTCAATGAGGCAAGGACCCCGCTCAGCCTGTGGGCCATGATCGGTTGGTGGGTGATGACCCCGCCAGCAGCCACCACTTGGCGCCCGCAGGCCCCGGCATGAATGACTGCTTTCACGGCCAGGCCGATGCGGGTCACGGCCTGGTCCAATATTTCGTCGGCGATGGCCGAGCCTTTCTGCAGAGACCGGAAAAAGAGCGGAGCCAGACGCCCCCAGGCCTGTTCGTCTGCGGATGATCCGAAAGCCAAGGCTAACTGGTTGATGTCCCGCACGGTGAAGTGCTCCAGCAGATCCTGTGTCAGAGGATCTTCCATGACTGCCTCCGTTCCCGCGACGACGCCGCGGTTCAGTATTTCCCTGACTGCTTCCCGGACCAAGGCAGGGGCACTGCCGTAGTCGCCCAGAAGCCAACCGTATCCGTATCCGTCGGCTCGCACCAGATTGCCGGAGGTATCCCGACCGACAACGACCATGCCGGTGCCTACCACCAGATTCAACGCCTGCCTGATGCCCGCCGTCGGCCCCAGCAGCTCGGCGTCGTTGACCACGCGGATCCGCCATCCGGGCAGTTGTTCGGTCAATGCCGTCGTGGCCAGGTTCAGCTGCTGGGGTGTATCGGCCCCATGAAGCCCCAGACACAGCACAGCCGGCCCAGGTCGGCGTTTGGCCGCCTGTGCCTGTACCAGCTCGGCCAGTCGGCTCATATCGTGTGGAAGTACGGTGTCGCTGTTCCTCCGCCATGAGTCCGAAGCCAAGGTCAGGCTTTGGCGATGTCTTGAAAAAAGCGTATCGATGCGGGTCTTGGTTCCGCCTACGTCCACGCCGATCACAGGTAGGGGATTCCCCTGCCGCCTGCTGTCCATGCTAGACATTGAAGGCCGCCGTCCTGACCTGCTGGCTGATCAGCTCTCCCACGCCAATCAGGGGAGCTTTCCTGCCCAGCTGGGTTGCTGCGAGATCCGGCATGTGGGGGATGCGTCCGATCAGGCGCCGTCGGATGCCCTCCCGGATTCGCTGCCCTGGCAAGGTTGGAGCGATGTCCAGGACGATGATTTCCGGGTCGGCCACCAGGCAGATGTCCCCGATGGACAGACTGATCAAATCGATCAGGGTTTCCTCGCTTCGTTTGCTCGGTTGGTCCTCGACGGCGCTGATCTGGGAGATCTGCCATTCCAAATCGCCGCCGTATGTGTAGTGATTGTCCAGCGATTCCCGACTGGTCAGCGTGTAGCCCATCTCGCCGGCCATGCCATGGCTCCCCCGTAGGATGCAGCCGTCCACGACGATGCCGGCACCTACGCCGAAATGGCGGATGGTGTAGCCGACCACCGGGTTATGGTTTTTCCCTGCTCCTGCCAGGACTTCTCCATATGCATAGGCATTGGCGTTGTTTTCTACAAGAACAGGGCCTTTGTCGGCCGTACGCAGGATGTCGCCCAGGGGTACTTCATTCCAGCCCAATTCACTGGCGGCCGTAACCATGCCGTCGTTCTGGACGATGCCGGGCACGGCTACGCCTATACCGGTGCAGGGAATGGACCGATCTGCGGCCCAGCGATCCAGGAGCCGGGCCATGGCGGTAATGGCGCGTATGCGGCTACCGGTGCCCCCTTTATCGTCCTCTGGCGGTTGAGGCATGTGCTCCTCGTGCAGGATCCAGTCATTCAGGCTGACCACGGCTCCATCAATGGCTGTTCCTCTGACATTGACGACCAGAACGGCGTGGAAGCTCGGATTCAGATGCAGCAGGCGAACCGGCCGGCCTCGGCCATCGCGGTTCTTCGCGCTCTCCTGGATAATGCCTTCCTTCCGAAGCTGGGTGCAAAGTCGGTGGACAGTTGGCAGCGGGATTCCTGTCAACTCAGCGATTTGGGCCCGAGAAAGGCTATCGGTATGGCATAGGGTGTCTAGAATAACGCTCCTATTGGTTGTGACAACCCGATCTCTGTTCCCATGGAGGGCCATGTTCGCTCCTGCGGTCCGTCTGCCCATGTTTTTCCTGTCTCTCATATCGATGTGGTCGGTCTTTCTTTCCGCAAAGAGACCGATTGCCTGCTTGCCTTTCCGACATTTATTCTTATAATGATAGTAAATAGTAGTTCAGATTAAGATATTCCTGATGATTCACAGGTGGAGACGCCTGATTCATTGCGATTCTGAAAGTGCATCAATACAATAATCAACAGGAGTTTCACTATTTTGTTCACAGACTTTCGTTATCTATGCTAGTATTATTCTCAAGTTGATATCTCACGTGGACGTGAGATCGGACTCACAAAGGAGTGTCGTATGCCAAGGATAATTCGCCGATTCCTGGCCGCTGGAGTGGCGGTGGTCTCTATCTTCGCCCTGACCGCTTGCGGTGGCGGGTCCAAGGGAAATTCTGGGGCAGATGCCAAGGAGATCACCCTGACCTATTCGGATGATCAGAACAACGCCTACAAGACCATGGCCCAGAAGTACACCAAGGACACCGGGGTTAAGGTCAATATCATGGAGGTGCCCTATGCGGATCTCGGCACCAAAATCGCCAATGCCGCCAAGGCCGATGACCTTCCCGACGTGGCGCGTGTCCCCCAGATCAACCCTGTTTGGTCCGATCAGTTGGAGGATCTGACCAATATAGCCAATAATCATAATGCCATGAAAAGCCTTCTGCGCAAGTCTCCGGACGGCAAGATACTCACCATTGCCTCTGATTTGACAGCTGTGGGCCTCTTCCTCAATACCTCGCTGTTCGACAAGGCTGGTGTCTCCTATCCGGATCCCGACGGATCCTGGACCTGGGAGGAATTCATAGCCGCCTTGAAAAAGGTGCAAGCGGCTACTGGAGCCAAGTATGGCCTGGTCATGGATGCCTCCAGTCACCGTGAACGCTCTTTCCTCTATCAGTTCGGATCCAAGGGCGTCCGCAAGCATGCGGATGGATCCTGGGGTCTGGATGACAAGGCCAAGACGGCCCTTGAGTTCCTCAAGAGCATCGATGACGACAAGATCATGCCCAAGTCGGTCTGGGCTTCCAATGAGGATCCCTCGGCTCTGTTCAAGTCGGGACAGGTGGCCGCCTACTATTCGGGCAACTGGCAGATCGCTGATTTCAACACATCCATCACCTCGTTCACCTGGAAGAGTGTCATCATGCCTGCCTCGCCCACCAAGGCCACCAATGTGGGAACCAATTACATGGTCGCCCTGAGTCCTGCGGGCAAAAAGTTCCTCGACTGGTTCTACAGCAAGAAGAACTACACTGCCTTCTGCGAGCAGGGCAACTATCTACCCGCCCTCAACGACATCACGCCTAAGTATGCCAACCACAACGAGGACATGGAACTCTACCAGAAGATCATTCGTGAATCCGATCAGGATGTGCTTTCCCGCCAGGTCATGACCCAGCTGGAGCTTGCACTGAAGGGCGCTGTTCTGCCGAGCCAGGACCCCATGAAGGACGAGACGATCAAGTACCTGTCTGACGAGCAGGATGTAGACACGACCGTGGCTAATATGAACCGCCTGTTCACCAAGTCCTACACCGTCGACAACAAACAGTGAATCCACTGGTTCGGCAAAGACTATGGAGGTGAGGTCTATGGTGAGGTCCCATGGAAGAGCGGGTGAGGGCGGTAAAGCGCCCAGGAGAATGAAAAAGCCGCTGGCAGCGCCCTTGTTTTTGATTCTGCCCGCTGTGGTGCTCTATGTGATTTTCTTCATCTGGCCTGCAGCAATCGGACTCTTTTATTCCTTCACCAACTACAAGGGCCTGTCCAAGTACCGGATGGTGGGCCTGTCCAACTACACCACGCTGCTGGCCGACCATGACTTCTGGTCCTCACTATTGCGCACTTTTGAGTACATCCTGTGCTCGGTGCCTCTGAACGTCTGCCTGTCCCTGCTGGCGGCGGTTCTGGTGACCAATCGGAAGGCAGTCGGCCGGACCCTGGCCCGCACCCTCTTCTTCATCCCCTGGCTGGTCTCTCCCATCATCACCGGTCTGATCTGGCGATGGATGTTCGGCGAGGGCTTCGGCATCGTCAATCAGGTCATCCAGGGGCTGGGCGGACACCCCATGCGTTGGGCAACCGATGCCAACCTCTCCTTCCTGGTGCTTATCCTTGCCGGCGTCTGGGCCGGAATGGCCTTCAATATGCTGCTGTTCATCACCGCCCTGGAGAATGTGCAGACCTCCCTCTATGAGGCGGCCTCACTGGACGGGGCCAATATCTGGCAGAAGTTCGTGCACATCACATTGCCCGGCATCGCTCCGACCACCTTCATGGTCGTCCTGTTGGGCACTATCGGAGGCATCAAGGAGTTCGCCATGGTCCAGGCCCTGAACGGGGGCGGACCAGGCACGTCCAATCGACTGGTGGTCCAGTACATCTACGAGACAGGATTCTCCAACTCCCGCATCGGCTACGCCTCGGCAGCCTCCATGGTTCTGCTGGTCATTCTGGTTGCGGTATCGCTGCTGCAGATGCGCCTGAACAAGAAAACAGGGGGTCGCTAGATATGCATGCTGTATCTGTGAGAACGTGGTGGCAACGGGTCAAGACAGACGCACCCTCCACCATAATGATGTGGTTCCTGGTCATCTGCTTCGCCTTCCCGGTATTCTGGCTGATTCTGTCCTCCTTCAAGGGGCCGGATGAGCTTTTCGCCGTGCCCATGAGCTTCCTTCCCCGCCGATGGACCACTGCGGGCTACGCGGCGGCCTGGAGCAGGATCGACTTCGCCCGTTACTTCGGCAATACGGCAGTAGTTGCCATCATCACCACCGTGCTGACTGTGATCGTGAGCTCCATGACCGGGTATGCACTGGCCAAATATGACTACTGGTGGACCAGGCTCTTCTTCATCGGCATACTGCTGACGACCATGCTGCCCACTGAGGTCATAATGTCGCCCTCCTTCATTGTCGTGCGCGACATCGGCTTGTACAACACCCTGGCCGGTATAATCGTTCCCTCGATCATCACCGCCACCGGCATCTTCATGTTCCGCCAGTACTACCTGACGGTCCCTGATGAGATGATGCAGGCGGCCCGTGTGGACGGATGCTCCGAACTGCAGATCTTCCTGCGCATCATGTTGCCCATCGCCAAGCCCTGCATTGTGACCCTGGCCATTTTCTCCTTCCAGTGGCGCTGGAACGACTATATCTGGCCATTGCTGATTCTCAATGACTCTAAACGGTTCACTCTGCAGGTGGCACTGCGGACGCTGGTTGGTGCGGAGAAGATCGACTGGGCCATCCTGCTGCCGGCATCTGTCATCTCCATGATCCCGCTGGTTCTGATTTTCATGTTCTGCCAAAAGTACATCGTTGGTTCGGATGTCGATGCAGCCTTCAAGGGCTGAGCCATGTCCGGGCGGACATTCCATGGAGGAAAGGCCTATGTGATGTCAGATATGTCCTACACCCAAATCCTGAGCAGTAGCTCGCTGCGATTCGTTCGCACACGCTTGCAGGCTCTGGATAGGGATTCTGATTTGCTGGCTGGTTTGTCGCACCGTCCGACGATGGAGCTGATCAAGGCCGTGGTTGCTGTGTCTGCAATATGTCCCTCCGGGCAGACGGCGGACTTGGCCGAAATGCTCCCGGCCCTGCTGGAGCACTTGGCCGACTTACAGTTGGAGGAGGGGCTCTTCTCTGGCGGGGATAATCTGGTTTCTCCTCCCGATAGCGCCTTCACCATCAATGATCTGTGCCTGACCTTGGAGTTGATGCAGGTCCAGGACTGCCCCCAGTCCGTGATCCAGGCCGTGCGTGAACCCCTCTTTGAGATAGCCCGCCGTGCCGCCCCGGCCATGTTGCAGGGGGGCGTGCATACTCCCAACCACCGATGGGAGATAGCCAGCGCCCTGGTTGGGCTCAACCTCTTCCTGGGTGGGAGCGAACTGCGTTCCCGTGCTGAGGCCTGGCTGGCCGAAGGCATCGATATTCAGCCCGATGGTCTCTATTCGGAGCGCAGCCCCAACTACGCAGCCTATGTGACCAACCCATGTCTGATTGCCATGTCGCGCAGGACCGGACATACCCAATACCTGGACCTGGTCGAGAGGAACCTGCGCGCCCAGGTTGCTCTGATGCGACCAGACGGAATGATGGAGACCGTTCAATCGCGTCGTCAGGACCAGAACCGGCCATTCGACCCCGAGCCCTTCCTTTCGCAGGCCCGGCTGTTGGCTGTGGTCAAGGGCGACCCGCGGGTGGTTCGCTGGGCCTCGTGGCTTTCCCGGCGCCGTCTGGCTGATCCGGCTCGACATCTGGCTGAGCTTCTGGTGGATCCGCGCCTGGCTGGGCCTCTGCCCCAGGTCGATGGGGCCGAGGACCGCGATGATCGGGTTCAGGAGTATCAGCAGTCCGGGCTGACCAGGGTCCTGCTGTCCGGAGATTCATGGGCTCAATCGAGCATGACAGCCTCCATTTATGCCGGATCGGACTTTCCCGATACTGGTCGGGTGGCCTCGGGGCTGGCCAACAACTCCACGATTGTCGATTTCTCAACGCCTGGGTTGACTCTGGAGACACTGAGAATATCCCCGGAGTTCTTCGGCCTGGGTCCGTTGCGCCCCGGCCACTGCGTCAGACAGGGCAACAGGCTGGCCTGGGTCATGCGCGATATACGTACCAGCGGCTATTACCAGCCGCTTGATCAGAGATTCTGCCGAAACGATGCTGCATACCGGTTAACCGACGAAGGAAGGTTCTTCGCCTGCATGGACTTCGATCGGCGCCGACGGGACGATCTGACTCTGTCTACGCGGATCGAAGTCGAGATGTGCCCGGATGGATTCAATCTGCGCGCCCGCTTTCAAGGTCCCGTCACTACCTATACGTGCCTGTTGGCTCTGCAGGGGGACCAGATGGGGATTCGTGCCGGAGCCAGGGCCGATGGCAATGGGGTTTGGAGGATTTCCGAGGCGCAGCCGGCGGAGATCGTAGCCGGGGCCGAGGATGATCGCACCTGTTTGCGCCTGAGCATTCAGGGCCGACCGTCTGAGCATCCCCTGGCATACGATCCCGGGGAATGCTATACCTACCCGGGAGGCGACGATGCAGTGGCTGGCCAGAAGTTGATTTACTCGGGGTCGACCGCCGGAGATCTGGTTCTTTCGGCTCGCTGGCAACGGAGTATGGCAAGAGCATGAAACAAAGTCAAACCCTGCAGACATTGCTATTACAGTTGACCAATCAATCGGAGATGGTGAGGAGGAAGCCCAAGGATGATTACCGTTGCAGTGAGGGGGCATGACGTTCCCGGGGTCGATGACTTCGAATCCCTGGGCGCCCGACTGGAGGGGTATGGGGTCCATGCGGTCCAGCTGTCTCTGGCTCGGCAGTTCCCCGATCTGGCTTCGGTGGACCGAATCAATCCCGGCATTGGTCAGACCTGTCGTCGTCAGTTGGGGGCGCACGGGGTCGATGTGGCTGTACTGGGGTGTTATATCAACATGATCCATCCCGACCCGGTGCGTCGGGAGGCCTTGCTGCGGCAATTCGAGGCGCATCTGCGCTTCGCGCGCTGCTTCGGCGCGCCGATGGTGGCCAGCGAGACAGGTTCGGTTCTTCCCGAGCCTACAAGTCGCACCGAGGCCAACTTCACTGAGGAAGCCTACCGGCAGGCCCGCGCATCCATATCACGGCTTGTGGCCTACGGGGAGCGTATGGGGACCATGGTCGGCATCGAGCCGGGCATCAACCATCCCATCTGTTCGGTGGCGCGCACTCGGCGGCTGCTGGATGAGATCGATTCGCCCTACCTGGGCGTGGTCTTCGATCCGACTTCCCTGATTTTTGCCGGCAATGCCGGGGAACAGATGGACTTGGCCCGGGCCGGGTTTGATGCCTTTGCTGACAGGATCCTGGCCGTTCATGTACGGGACTATCGAATCGTACCCGGCAAGGAACAGGTCCAACCCTGCGACAATGGCGAGGGGATCATGGACGTTCCCGCCGTTCTGGATCTTGTCAAGGCCTATAGGCCCATGTCGGCTGTGGTCTTCGAGGAGACCAAGGGGCCGGCCATCGCCCGCGTAGTGGAGAGATATGCCAATTATTGAATTGACGTATATTCGCGTCCGCGGAGCAGAGGAAAACGGTTGGGTTCCTTGGATCCCGACCAATTCGTAAGGAGGTTATCATGACAGGGTTTTCCATGGACCAGTTTTCACTTAAAGGTAAGGTAGCGCTGGTCACCGGGGCCGTCTACGGCATTGGATTCGCCATTGCTTCGGCCTTGCATGAGGCAGGCGCCACCATCGTCTTCAACGCCTCCAATCCCAAATCGGTGGATCGTGGATTGGCCGCTTATCGGGAAGCCGGGATTCCGGTGCATGGCTACGTCTGCGATGTCACGGATGAGCAGGCTGTGGCGGCCATGGTGGAGCGCATCGGCAAGGAGGTGGGTACCGTAGACATCCTGGTCAATAACGCAGGCGTCATCAAGCGCATTCCCATGCTTGACATGAGCGCCGCCGATTTCCGCAAGGTGGTGGACGTGGATCTGAATGGCCCCTTCATCGTCTCCAAAGCTGTGCTGCCGGGCATGATCGCCAAGGGCGCAGGGAAGATCATCAACATCTGCTCCATGATGAGCGAGCTCGGAAGGGAAACAGTATCCGCCTATGCGGCGGCCAAGGGCGGTTTGAAGATGCTGACCCGAAACATCTGCGCCGAGTATGGGCACGCCAACATCCAGTGCAATGCCATTGGCCCAGGCTACATCGCCACACCACAGACGGCTCCCCTGCGCGAGCGCCAGCCTGATGGATCCCGGCACCCATTCGATCGGTTCATCATCTCCAAGACCCCGGCTGCCCGCTGGGGTTCGACCGCAGACCTACAAGGGCCTGCAGTCTTCCTGGCTTCCCCGGCATCCGACTTCGTCAACGGTCAGGTGCTGTATGTGGATGGGGGCATCCTGGCTTATATCGGCAAGCAGCCGGAGTGAACTGCGGTGCCAGAATCCCACTATATTGACAATCTATCAGCAAAGGAGAATGCACGATCATGAAAGTGGCATTAATCAACGAAAATTCTCAGGCCGCCAAGAATCAGATTATTTTTGAGACCTTGAAGAAGGTCTGCGACAGCAAGGGATATCAGACTTTCAACTACGGCATGTACGGCAAGCAGGGAGAGAGCCAGCTGACCTATGTGCAGAATGGGCTATTGGCATCCATTCTGCTCAACGCTGGGGCAGTCGACTTCGTGATCACCGGCTGCGGCACAGGTCAAGGGGCCATGACCGCCCTGAACAGCTTCCCCGGGATTGTCTGCGGTCTGGCGGAGGAGCCCACTGACGCCTATCTGTTCAGCCAGATCAACGGAGGCAACGCCCTGTCGATTCCCTTCGCCAAGGGTTTTGGCTGGGGCGGTGAGCTCAATCTGGAGCTGATCTTCGAGCGGCTCTTCGCAGAGCCCATGGGAGGCGGCTATCCCAAGGAGCGGGCTGTGCCGGAGCGTTGCAATGCCGGTATCCTGCAGAAGGTGAAGGCTCAAGTCTATCGTCCTCTCACCGAAGTGCTGGATAGGCTGGATCCTGATTTCGTCAAGGAAACCATAGCAGGCGAACACTTTGCGGAATACTTCATGGCCAACGCCCAGGATGGGCCAATCAAAGACCGCATCGCTGCCCTGCTGGCCTGAACGGCTAAAGACAGGTCAGAAAATATAAATGAGGCGCCGGGATTCCGGCGCCTCATTTATATCTACAAGTGCGAACGGAGGGAGTTGAACCCTCACGAGCATCAGCTCACTGCCACCTGAAGACAGCGCGTCTACCATTCCGCCACGTTCGCAGACAACTGAAAAGGTTAGCACGGTTGTCTGCGCGGCGCAATAAGGGCGTGTTGGTTCAGCCCTTGGATCCGTGAGCGTAGAACCGGGCCAGGGTCTCCTTCTTGTACTCGTCAAAGTAGCCGCCGTCGATGGACTGGCGGATTTCGTCCAGCAGCCTCACAAAGAAGCGTTCGTTGTGGATGGTGGCCAGCGTGTAGCCGTTGAGCTCATGGGCGCGAAGGAGATGGTCGATGTAGGCCCGGGAGTAGTGGGTGCAGGTGTAGCAGTCGCAGTCCTCTTCGATGGGTCTGAAATCGGTCTTGAACTGGGCGCGCTTGATGTTCCAGCGGCCGTCACGGGTGAAGACGGCCCCGTTGCGGCCGCAGCGGGCCGGGGATACGCAGTCGAAGGTGTCCCCGCCGTTCTCCACGCCTGCAAAGATGTCGTCCACGGCGGCGATGCCCAGCACGTGCCTGGGCCGGGATTCGGGCATTTCGTCGCAGATCCAGGCGCAGGTCTGTCCCAGCAGCCGTTTCTCTATGGCGCCTCCGATGCCCACGCCGTCGAAGTCCAGGGAGGCGATCTGGCGGGCGGCGCGTCTGCGCAGGTCCTCATAGTTGGCCCCCTGTACCACGCCGAACAGGGCCTGGTAGGGCTTGCCGGTCCGTGCCTGGGTCAGCCTCTGGTGCTCCTCCACGCAGCGTTTGGCCCAACGGAAGGTGCGCTCCACTGACTGTTCCTGGTAGGTGCGGGTGTTCATCAGTGTGGTCAGCTCGTCGAAGGAGAACATGATGTCGGCGCCGATGCGGTGCTGGATGCCCATGGAGATTTCGGCCGAGAAGCGGTGACGGTCACCGTTGAGCGGAGACTTGAAGGTGACTCCGTCCTCGTCCACGAAGGCCAGGCGCTCCTTGCCTTCAGCAATCACCTGGTCCGATTTCATGCCGGTCACGTCCATGGCCAGGGTCTTCTTGAATCCAGCCCCCAGCGAGAGGACCTGGAAGCCGCCCGAGTCGGTATAGGTGGGGCCGTCCCAGTTCATGAACCGGGCCAGGCCGCCTGCTTGGTCCAGAATGTCGGGACCGGGACGTTCAAACAGGTGGAAGGCGTTGGCCAGGAGGACCTGGGCACCCAGCTCCCGCATCTGCTCGGGCAGGACGGCCTTCATGGCCGCCTGGGTGGCCACGGGGATGAACGCGGGGGTGTGGATGTCTCCGTGAGGGGTGTGGATGATGCCGGTGCGGCCGTAGCGGCGGCCATCGTGTCCCAGGCCTTCGGCGCTGTCAGGGAGGCGGTTCAGGGTCTCGAAAGAGAATGCAGCGCGGTCGCCGGGTCGGCCCGGCGCGGTTCCCAGTGGGTTGGTGATCAGGCTCATGGCTCCACTGTATCCAAGACTTCCAACCGTCCCGCTGCCGCCCTGCGTACAGTCGATGTGACTTTCATCCAATGTTCAGACAACATTCAGCATTTCGGCTCTAGACTTGGAAGCAATGCATGCGAGGACCCGCTTCGCCTGTCAGCCGGAAACAGCAAAAACCGCGGGCGACGGGGTAGATTGACAAGCGTGACCGAATAGCAGGCAGCGGCATCGATCCAAAGGAGCAGAAATGGCTGAAGAGCACAAGGCCGACCCTTGGAGGGGCGGCGATGACGATCAGTCCTGGCAGCCAAGCCACATCGAGCGCGGGGCCGCCGATCAAGAGCAGGAGACGGGAGCTTCCACGGACCAGACTGATTCTGCTCAAGTCCCTGCGACAGAAGAAGGGGACCAGCAGACCCAGGCCTGGGACCAGAGGCCCACCACCCCCATCGCCATGCCTGGTGGTGATGCCCGGCCTACGACTACGGAAAACGGGTCGAATGACGATAGCGGCACCGGGACTTCAGCCTTCGCTTCCAGTGGCTCGACCACGGGGCAGGATGCGCCGACGCAGCAGCAGCCTTTCTACCGGCCTGCGCCCGAGTATGGAGCTTACGCGCCAGCAGGCTCGCGTCTGCCTGCCAACGATCAGGGTCAGCAGCAGCCGAACCAGCAGCCCAATAACCAGGGGTATGGTTCCAGTCCTCAGCAGGGTTTCTTCGGACAATACGGGCAGCCTGGCCAGTTCGGTCAGGGTGGCCAGCCCCGTCAGAATGCCGGCCAGAACCCTCAGGGTGGCCAGCCCTCCGGTCAGGGACCGTTCGTGCCCTTCGGCTCCGGTGGCCCCAATGGCCGGCCTGGTCCAGTCAACAACGCCGGCAGCAACATGAGCGGCACGGGCAAGTACGTCTTCACCGCCGTGGTGGCTGCACTAGTGGCTGCTGCCCTCATGTTGGGCCTGGGTTGGGCGGCACTGTCCAACGGATGGATCACCCTGCCATCGTCCTCCTCGCTCAGCGGGGTCTCCTCCAACTCCTCGGGCCAGGGCACAGCCAAGGTCCAGGGCGGGCAGGCTCCTGACTGGCAGACCATCAGCAAGCAGGTCTCCGAGTCCGTGGTCTCCATCCAGGTGCAGACCAAGAGCGGGGTGGGGGCCGGATCGGGCGCGGTCTTCGATACCCAGGGCCATGTGGTCACCAACAACCACGTAGTCGATGGCGCCCAGGAGATTCACGTCACCCTCTCCAACGGGCAGATGTACACGGCCAAGGTGGTCGGCACCGACACCACGGCCGATCTGGCCATCCTCAGCCTGGATCATGCGCCCTCCGACCTGAAGCCTGTGAAGTTCGCCGACTCCGAAAAGCTGGCTGTGGGCGAGAATGTCATGGCCATTGGCAATCCCTTGGGCTACGAGAACACGGCCACCACCGGCATCGTCTCGGCTCTGAACCGCCCGGTCTCGGTCATGGACGAGAGCAACAACAACCCCATTGTGACCAACGCGGTTCAGCTGGATGCGGCAATCAACCCCGGCAACTCGGGCGGTCCAACCTTCAACGCGGCTGGCGAGGTCATCGGGATCAACTCCTCCATCGCATCCATGGCCTCCTCCAAGTCCGAGGCGGGATCCATAGGCATCGGGTTCGCCATCCCGTCCAACCTGGTCAAGCGGATTGCCGATGAAATCATCAAGGACGGCAAGGCCAAGCATGTCTCCTTGGGTGTCACCATCCAGAGCAGCACGGCCCAGGCCGATGGGGTAACCCGAGGCGGGGCCAAGGTCACCAAGGTGGTCTCCGGCTCACCGGCCGACAAGGCGGGCATCAAGACGGGCGACACCATCGTGGCTTTCAACGGCCATGCGGTCAACAACAACTACTCCCTGCTGGGCTTCGTCCGGGCTGCCGCCTTCGGCGATTCGGTCAAGATCACCGTGGTGCGCGACGGCAAGACCGCCGAATTGAGCGCCACACTGGACAGCGAGGAGCAGACCGTCCAGGGCAAGCCCAGAACCAACAGGAGGAACTCGGACGGCAGTGGTCAGGACGGTGACTCTGGCCAGGGCGGTTCGGGCGACGACGATGACTCCATGGATCCCTTCCGCTTCTTCTTCGGGCAGTGATCCGGGACTGAACCCAGGGGCCGCATCCGTCAGATGACAGGTGCGGCCCCTTGTCATACCGCCGTCCATCGCTGACCCCTGCGCGGTATAGGCTTGAAATGTCAAGAGCAGAAGAGAGCCGTGATCCGGCTACGGCTGTCAGGTCGACAAGTCCGGAGCGGGGAAGTGGTCATGTCAAGAATCCTGGGTTTCGCCAAGAAGGTCCCCATGCTTTGGGTGGTGCTGGTCTGCGGGCTGGTCATGGGCCTGCTCTGGCACCCCTATCGCCAGGCTGCCCAATGGCTGGTCGCCGTCCTGGTGGCCGTCTCGTTGGTGGATACCCTCAAGGGGATGATCGATGACGTGCGCCAGGGCCACGTGGGCGTGGACATCCTGGCCGTGGTCGCCATCCTCTCCACCCTCGCTGTGCAGCAGTACTGGGCCAGTTGGGCCGTGGTCCTCATGCTTTACTCAGGCGACGCCATCGAGCAGTACGCAGGGAACAAGGCGCAGAACAACCTGACCGTGCTGGTCCAGGCTGCACCCCAGGTGGCCCATGTGGTCCAGGCAGAGTTGCCAGAGGGGGAGCATGCCCTTCCCAAGGAGAGCGACTGGAGCACGGTGGATGTCGATAAGGTCCGTCTGAACGACCTCCTGGTGGTCAAGCCCGGCGAGACCGTGCCCGTTGATGGTGAGCTGATCAGCCCGACCGCCACCCTGGACATGTCCACCATCAACGGCGAGCCCATGCCCCGCAGACTCTACCAGGACGCCCAGGTCATGTCCGGAGCGGTCAACGGTTCGGGCACCTTCCTGATGCGGGCCCGGCAGCTGGCGCGGGACTCCCAGTACCAGCGAATCCTCAGCCTGGTGCGCTCCGCCCAGAACTCCCGGGCTGCAGTCGTCAGAACAGCCGACCTGATGGCGGTTCCCTTCACCGTGGTGGCCTTCATCATCGCCTGCGTGGCCTGGATCATCTCCGGCGTGCCGACCCGGTTCGCCCAGGTTTTGGTCCTGGCAACCCCCTGCCCTCTGCTGATTGCCGCCCCTGTGGCCTACATGGCCGGGACGGGAAGGCTGGCCAAGGCGGGGCTGCTGATCAAGACCCAGGATGTGATCGAGAATCTGGGCCGGGTCTCGCACATCTTTTTCGACAAAACCGGCACGTTGACCGTAAAACGTCCCCAGGTGTCCAAGATTGACCTGCCAGACGGCGGGAAGCAGAAGGTGGATACGGACCGGATTCTGGCCATGGCGGGTGCTGTGGAGTCCTACTCGGTCCACATCCTGGCCAATGGAATAGCCGAGGCCGGGGCCGCCGCACAGGAGCGACTGCGGGCACAGGGCAAGGGAGAGGCCCATCTGCATGCGCGGGAGGTTCAGGAGGACTCCGGCAACGGGGTACAGGGCCAGGTCGACGGCCACCAGGTCAAGGTGGGCAGGGCCCAGTTCGTGGCAGACGGGCATTCAAGTGATTTCTTCGGCCCCCTGGCGCCTGACGAGATGGCCTCCTACGTCTCCATTGACGGGGTCTTGGCCGCCAGGGTAGTCATGAAGGACGTGCCCAGGTCGGATGCCGCCCGGACCATTACCCAGCTGCGGGAGTTGGGCATCACCCGTCTCTCCATGGTCACCGGTGACAAGGAGGCCTCGGCCCGGATCATCGCCGACCAGGTGGGCATCACCGACGTGCATGCCGGTCTTTTCCCGGAGGACAAGGCCGATCTGATTGCCAAGGCCTCCAAGGAGGAGCCCAACCGGCAGCCCATCTGGGACATCTGGCTGTCCAAATTCCTTGGTGAGTCAGTAACCAAATCCATCACCCTGATGGTGGGGGACGGGGTCAACGATGCCCCGGTCCTGGCCGCGGCCGACGTGGGCATGGCCATCACCGACGGAACCACCACGGCCGCCTCCGAGTCCGCCCAGGCCGTGATCATGAATGACGACATCGCCTGCCTGCCCAGGTCAATCACCATTGCACGCAGGACCAAGCGGGTCATGCTCCAGGCGGTCATGCTGGGGCTGACCCTGGCCACGGTGGGCATGCTCTGTGCCGCCTTCGATCTGATTCCGGTGGTTGTCGGCGCCTTTACGCAAGAGGCCATCGACGTGGTTTCAATCCTCTGGGCCCTGACTGCGCTGATAGACCGGGACTGAGGCCTTTTCGCGACGCTTGGTGAAAGTCCCGGGGATGGAGCCCAATTTGCTCTGTTCCCGGCAGTCGCTTTGCGTTAGGCTGACAAGCATGAGCGATAATAATGTCAACGATTCCACCATGCCCGCACCGGCCCGCGGCGAGGAAGCCGACTCCCCCCTGCGCGTGGCCGTCATAGGCGCGGGGCCTGCAGGGGTCTACGCCTCTGACATCCTGCTGCGGCAACTTCGGGAGAAGGGCGCAGACCTGGGTCTGGGCGACAGGGCCCGAATCGATCTATTCGAGAAGCTGCCTGTTCCTTTCGGCCTGGTCCGTTACGGCGTGGCCCCGGACCATCCCAGCATCAAATACATAGCTGGTGCCTTGGAGAAGACCCTGGACAACCCAGAGATCCATCTCTATGCGGATGTGGAGTTCGGCAGGGACATCAACCTGGGTGACCTGCTTCAACGTTACGATGTGGTGCTCTTCGCCACCGGCGCCGTGGACGACCGCCCTCTGGAGATCGCCGGGCACGAACTTGATGGTGTTCATGGAGCCGCCCACTTCGTTGAATGGTATGACGGCTATCCCGACGCTGACCAGGACTGGCCTCTGGATGCCAAGCAGGTGGCAGTCATCGGAGGCGGGAACGTGGCCATGGATGTCTCCAGAATCCTGATGCGCAGGGCCGACGACCTGCTGGGCACGGACATCCCCGACAATGTCTACAAGGGGATTCAAGGCAACCAGGCCCGCGAACTGCACATGTTCATCCGTCGCGGGCCGGCCCAGGCCAAGTTCTCGGTCCAGGAGCTGCGTGAGCTGGAGAAGCTGCCCGGGGTGCAAATCGTCATCGACGAGGAGGACTTCGATCTGGATCAGGAGACCATCGATCGGGCCGGCGCCGACAAGCTGACCCGGCAGATGCTGGAGGAGCTCTTCACCATCAGGGAGATGGCCGAGGACATGGCTGAAGACGGTGGCGTCGACTTCGAAGGCAATCCCGCCGACCGCCGTTTCTATATGCACTTCTACCGGATGCCTGCCGCAATCATCGGCCAGGATGGTAAGGTCACCGGCATTCGCGTGGAGAAGACCAAGGTCACGCCCGAGGGCACCATGGAGGAGACCAGCCAGTACGAGGAGTATCCGGTACAGGCTGTCTACCATGCCATCGGCTACAAGCCTGCCGAGGTTCCCGGCATTCCTTACGACTTCTCCGGCTACACTCTTTCCAACGTCCACGGTCGCGTGACTACTGCTCCCGAAGGGCAGGATGGTCGACCTATCGACCGGCTCTACGCCACGGGCTGGGCCAAGCGGGGACCCGTGGGCCTGATCGGGTCCACCAAGTCCGATGCCCTGGAGACCATCGGCAACATGTTGGATGACCTGGCCGCCAGCCCGGACCATGGCCGCTTCGCCAGGGACCGTGACGACGATTCGATTGACCGCTTCCTGGCGGAGAAGGGCATCCAGCCCATCGACTTCGCCGGCTGGAAGCGGGTGGATGCCTATGAGCGTGCCGAGGGCGCCAAGGTCGGCCGTGAGCACATCAAGGTCATCGACCCCGACCAGCTCCGCCAGTTGGCCCACGGCGAGTAGGCGATTGCTCTTAGGTCGGCAGTTGCAGAGCCTGGATGAGGTTCATGAATCCTCACCCAGGCCCTGTTTTTAATCTGGACTACTGGGCGCTCGCAGCGGACGGATAGGCCTGGCGCAAGTATCATTGTTACTAGGAGCCCTCACGGAATCGAAGGAGCGTGACATGGCTAACCTGACTCTCTACCCGGCCACCCTCCAGTGGGCCGTCGAGGAGAGCGATGCCGATCCAGTGGCCCTGTCCCGGCGCAGGGGGCTTGGCCAGTTGCCGGATTGGCTGGAATCCAAGGAACCCGTGTCCGTATCCTTCAACAAGGTTGAGCAGCTCAGCAGGGCCCTGCATGTGCCTTTCGGCGCCTTGGTCAGGTCGGTCGTGCCCCGGCACCGCCTTGAGCCCCTGGTCCGGTACCGTACCGTAGGCAATACGTCTGTGCAGCCCAGCAAAAATCTGCAGGACACTATCGACCAGATGCGATTCAGACAGGAATGGGCCAGGGATGAATTGCTGGAATCCGGTTTGGACGCCAACCCGCTGGTCGGGTCGGTAGGGGATGCAGAGCAGGACGACGCCCTGGCTGATGCGCTTCGCTCCACCCTTGGACTGGATGGGCGCTCTGCCTGGGAGGGCGGCAATTCCAGCGACCGCTTCCGTCAGATCAAGGAACGGGCCTCTAATGCGGGCATTATGATCATGCTCAACTCCCAGGTGGGCTCCATGAGTTCTCGAAAGCTGGATCTTCAGGAATTCCGCGGGTTCGTGCTGATCGACGATATGGCTCCGCTGGTGTTCATCAACAGAAACGATTCCTTTGACGGCATGATTTTCACCTTGATTCACGAGGTGGGGCACGTATTGCTGGGCACTCAGGAGCTCTTCGACGGCATTGGCGGCCAAGGGGATCGCAAGGTCATGGAGCGCGCTATAAACCGGGCAGTGGTAAAGGCCGTGATCGACGATGAGCGCTTCCGGCAGGTGTGGCGAGAGCAGTTGGAAGAGGGACAAAAGCCTGCCGATGCCGCCGAGTCCATAGCTGATGACTTCCACCTGAGTGCCTTGGCTATGGGCATACAAGCCCATCAGTTCGGCTTGACTGGCGAGGATACGCTTGAGGAACTGCAGGCACGAATGAATCGGCATCTTCAGGACAAGGCAACTCGCCATCAGGATCGGGAACCCCATGGCAATGGCAACAGGACCAACGCATCCAGGGTCGACACCGGTTTCGTCCGCCTGGTCAATGCCGCCATGGACGGGGGCAGATTGGCCCCGACCGAGGGCTTCGACCTGGTGGGGGTGCGTTCTCCGCAGTCTTATCAGGGTTTGATTCGTGAAAAGAAGCTGATATGACCCCTACTCTCTACCTGCCCGATTCCAACGTCTTCATCGCCTCCTACCGGCTCAACCATCCTTTCGACTACAAGGAGTTCCACCCCTTCTGGCGATGGATGGAAAAGCTGACTGAGGACAGGGTGATTGCCATGGTGGATGTCGTCTACGACGAGCTGGTCAACGAGCAGGCTGCCGATCCCGATATGTTGGATCTTTGGGTGCGTGCAGTGTTCAAAGGCCGCCAAATAAGCCACAAGGACGACAGGTATGCGCAGGTATATGCGAAAATCCAGGATTATCTGGTCACCTGCGGGCAGTATACGGAAGGCTCGCGCCAATACTGGGAGTCAGAGGGCAAGGCGGATCCCTGGCTGATTGCCGTGGCCAAGGTCGAAGGGGCGGTCATTGTGACGGATGAGGCCCGAGTTCCGCTGCAACAGGGGCAGCACATGAAGAAAGAGCCCAAGATTCCCAACATCGCAGACCAGTTTGGGGTGAAGACCATGAATCTTCGGCGATTCTTCGATGCCAACGGGAGGTTGAAGAAGGCCCAATATGTTCCCAAGCCTCGTGACAAGAAGAGCGGAGATCCAATCGTATTGTTCTGAAATGGAGCGGGGACATCGCCAGCCTCATCTTTTCAGCGGTCGTTCAGCAAAAATTCAGCGGCACTGCCTACCATGGAATCCATGAATGGCAAGCTGAAGGTTCACGGACATTTCAACGGCCTGAAAACGACGCTTTTGTTCGCCCTCATGTGGGCCGTTATCATGCTCATCTGGTGGCTGACCGGCGGTCGCCAGGGGACGCTGGGCATCTATATCCTTATAGGCCTGGCCACCACTTTCGGGTCCTACTGGTTCTCCGACAAGGTGGCGATTGCCTCCATGCATGCCCGGCCGGTCAGCGAGCAGGAGGCCCCCGACCTCTACCGGATCGTCCGAGAACTGTCGGGGAGAGCCGGCAAGCCCATGCCCCGCATCTACATTGCCCCCACTGACTCGCCCAACGCTTTCGCTACAGGCCGCAACGAGCGCCATGCCGCCGTCTGCTGCACCCAGGGGATCCTGCGCATCCTCAACGAGCGTGAGATTCGCGGGGTGCTGGGCCACGAGCTTATGCATGTCTACAACCATGACATCCTGACCTCTGCCGTGGCTTCGGCCATGGCCACGGTCATCACCTACCTGGGTTACTCCCTCATGTATTTCGGCGGTGACAGCCGGGACAGGGATAGTGATTCCGGCGTCTTCGGCCTCCTGGGCGTGCTGATCAGCTCGATTCTGGCCCCTCTGGGTGCTTCCCTGATCCAGATGGCCATTTCGCGCACCCGTGAGTATGACGCCGACGAGGACGGCAGCCGGCTGACTGGGGATCCGGCGGCTCTGGCGTCGGCGCTGAACAAAATATCCTATGGGTCTCAGGCTGCGCCTATGCCGCAGACCGCCGGCACCCAGAGCGCCGCCGCCATGATGATCGAGAACCCCTTCTCGGTCAAAGGATTCAGCAGGCTCTTCTCCACTCATCCGCCCACCGATGAGCGCATCGCCCGCCTGATGCAGATGAGTCAGGAGATGGGGCAGACCCAGGTGAATTCCGGGCATGGAGCCCAGGTGGGGTACTGAGAGGTCGAGCAGTTTTGCGTCCCTGTCGATAGGAGATGATGCCTGGGATGACGGAGACCATCAATCTGGCCATCGTCGACGATCAGGAGCTGGTCAGAGCAGGACTGGTCTCGATACTGGCTGATGAGGACGATATCAACATTGTCGCGGATGCAGCCAGTGCCCGGGAGCTTCTGGAGCACCCTCGCCTGAGAGATGTCGATGTGGCCCTGGTTGACTGCCGTATGCCTGACATTGACGGGATTCGCCTCATCGACATCTTGCGTAAGAGAGGACTGAAAGCCCGATGCATCGCACTGACGGCATTCGACGAGGATGAGAACCTTGTGGGAAGCATCAAGGCTGGAGCATATGGGCACCTGCTCAAAGACGCCGATGCAGAGGAGATTATCGGCACCGTGCATAGGGTCTATAGGGGTGAACGCGTCCTCGGGACTGCAGAGTCGGGTAGGCTGATGGACCTCATCCGCAGGGAAGGCGAACCGTCGCAGCCTGTCAAAGCAGCGGGAGGAGTCGACGTAGCCGACGACTTCGATCGGACTGACCGTCAGATCATCGACATGATTGTGGCTGGTTTAACCAACAGGGAGATTGCCGATCATCTCTGCCTATCCCTGGGCACGGTCAGAAACCGCGTCAGTAGCATTTTCGACAAAACCGGCGTGCGCAATCGCACCGAGTTGGCCATGACCTCAAGGCGGTCATGAGCCCGTCAGAAACTGAGTCGTCTCAGGAGCGGAAACCAGGGTCCCTCCCATACGTGGGCCTGGTGGAGGTCGCTTCGTTCTGCTGCTCCTTCCTGTGGTCAAAATATGGCAATCCTCTCAACTTCTTCCTCTTCCAGACGGTCATGGTGTCGGCCTGGCTGGGTTATAGGCTGATTCGGCGACGTATTCCTGCCCTCATTTGTGGGGGCCTTCTCATCGCGGTTTGTCTGGCAGCCACTCTCTTCGACAATCCGCCGCAGATGTTTCTCACCACCATCGTGACCGTGGATGTTCTCTTCGCTTTTCCGGAGATCTGGACCTGGGTCGCAGTAGGAGGGGAAATAGGGGTCTACATTCTGCATATGGCATGGAGGGGAGAATGGCGACGGGACTCCTGGGGCGATACGGTCCTGAACCTGGCTCTGATCGTCTTCTTCGCGGTGGCTTTCCTCTTTTACGCACGGGCCAGCCGTCTGCTCATTGAAAAGAACCGGCAGCTCGCCAGGCAGTCGCTCACAATAGAGAGCCTGGCCCTAGCTAAGGAGCGGGCAGAGATGGCCTCGCAGATGCATGATTCGATTGGTCAGTACCTATCGGCCATGCACATGGAGCTTGAGGCGGCGCAAAGGACCCTGCACAAGGGTTCATCCATCGACCGGGCCCTCACCCATGTGATCAAGGCCGAAGACATCGATAAGAAGGCACTGGCTCAGGTACGTCAGCAGGCCAGGGCTTTGAACCCGGCTGCCTTTGGCGGGGAGCTGACCAAGGAGTCGATTGTCGGTCTGGCAGACTCTTTTGAATCCACAGGTCTGCATGTGACCGCTACGGTGAATGGGAGCCTGGAGGGCCTGTCATCGCAGAATAAGGTCCTTATCTACCGGGCCTTGCAGGAGACTTTGACCAACGTGGTCCGTCACGCCCATGCCTCCTCCGCCTCGATTGTTATTGATCTGGCACCGAGAACCCTTCGCCTGTGTGTGACGGACGACGGGGTGGGTCCTAGCAAAGGGTCTGGTCGGTTTGTGCCGGGCTTCGGCCTGTCCTCCCTTGAGCAGAGGGTAAAGGACTTGGGCGGCTTCTTGCAGGTAGGACCGGCAGAGACAGCGGAGTCTTCCCGAGGTACCCGGGTAATACTCTCCCTTCCATTGACCGCGGATTCTTGCAGGTAACTTCTGCGGTGCAGCGGACGCAGTGACATTTGTCCTCCTGATGGTGACATCTGTCGGTAGCATCTCCACTATCCGTCGATATAGCTTGGCCCTATGCAATGGGCAGCAATAGGCGGTGAAAGGAAAGGACCCGGAACGGAAGGGGCTGAGGGGCGGAGTATTAGGATCGGGTACATCCGCCTGGTGAATTCCTTGTGGAGGGGAAACCGCGGCCTGCAAATCCTGAACATCCTGGCTGGAGCCTGTCCCATGGCCTTGATTCTCCTGGTTCTTGAGGCTATGGTCCGGGGAGGAGAGGGTGCCGATTCGACCACTCCGGTAGTCATGGTAGCCATCTTTCTGACGTCTTCAGCTTCCGTTTCCAAGACCATCAGCGACCATGCCTTCACTGCTCAATGGGACAGGCTCATGCGCATCCGTCTGCTGGGCGCCTCCCCCTGTCGGCTCCTGGGCTCGATACTGGCCGTCCAAGGTCTCATGGCTGCCTTCTCAGGCCTCATTGGCGTGGCTCTGGGCGAGCTGATGAAGCCTCTGGCAAGGCCTGCCATGGCACGGCTGGACATGCTTTTGCCGGAGCATGGCATCCTGCCAAACCTCTCCTCCATTCTTATGACGGTCCTGCTTTCCGTTTTGTGCCAATGTCTGGGCGCCATATTGGCTGCAGTGAGGGTCATCCGAGCTCGGCCCGATTTGCAGTCCATGCCCCGCTCTTCCGGGAGACGGCACCGCGCCCTGTCTACTGCTGCCATGCTCCTGGTGGTCCTTGCGACTTGCATGATGATCTACCTAAAGGGGACTGGAGCGGCCGCCGGCGGTATGGGCATCTTTTTGATTCCTCTCTTGGCATGGGCCTTGATAAGAGTGGGCAGACCCCTATTGAACCGAGCAGCGGGGGTCATCATGGCGGGTTACCCAAAAGGTCCTGTGGTCACCTTGGCTTTGCGCAATCAGGAGACCACTAGGGCGGCCTCGCTCTTCACGATGGTGGTCGTCGCCACTGCAGTTGCCTGCGGACTTTTCGGCTTCTTGGGATACAGCGATGCCAATGCGCGCGCCTCTCTGACCACGGCTCTGGCAGGAGGGTCTGTGATCAGCCCGGTCGGCAGTGACCGAGGGGCCCTGGATCATTGGGCTGCCTATGTTCGGTCGCGCGATACCGATCCTCTTATTCTGGCTCCTGCCACCGTAGTGCCTATGGCAAAGGACGGTGCGGGATGCGACCGGCAAATACGCCGGGCCGCCTCCTGCTATCGTGGTGCCTCACGCCTTCAAATAGATGGCGATCTGAGTCGGATTTTTCCGTCGGCAGCCCTGCATCCTGCGCGGGATAGTACAGGATTGGACGGGCTCGATGGGGTGGTGGCTTCCAGTCCGGAGGTGGGTGCGGGTCTGTCCCTCGGCGCGCCGGTCTGTATTGATGATGGGAACGGACCAGCTCGACGGAGTCGGATTGCGGCTATAGCTGACCTGCCGGGTGGAATGGGTCAGTACTTCATCCCCTCGCATCTATCTACTTCTACCTCCCGAAATGCATGGAAGACCGGATATGAACGTTGGGGCGGGCGCACTCCCCTGGCTCTGGTTTCGTCACAGGTGGGTGGCCGGGAGGTGCCGACAGGGGTTGTTGACCAGACGGCTGAAGCATGGGTGGCGAATCTGCCGACTGGCAAGATCTATGCACAGACCGGAGGGGAGGGGATGAAGGAAATGGCCGTCATCGTCTACCCGGTCTTGGTCATATGTGCCGTGGGCGTCCTGTCGCTGATCTTCACCATGGTTGAGGAGAGGCGTAGGACCAGGGCCGTGGCCGTCCTTCTTGATTTGGGAGTCTGGCGGTACGGATGCAGTGGGACGTTAAGGTACCTGAGCGAAGTCTTGCCGGCCTTCCTGCTGGCCTGCGCCGGTTCGCTCCTGGCTGTCAACCTCTGCTCTCACCCGCAGTCAGTCGAACTCTATGGAGGTATCTCCTTTTACTGTCCCGCTGGGCAGCTGGGTCTGCTTCTGGCGGTGGTCCTGGCGATGGGGCTGGTGGCCCTGGTCGCCCACATGATTTCCTATGTTCGTCTGGTCTGTCAGGGATGAGCAAAGCAGCCTGTGGCGGACTGGAAATAAGTGAGAGCGCCATGAAATGAGACGGAGTCTTACATTCGGCGGTTGTGAGCGGATGTTTTGAAAATTGCGTGTAAGAAGGCTGGGCGTGAGAAGGAGGGATGTATGGAAACAGGACATGATGGATGGGATGCAAGAAAATCTCAGGTAACTGCCCAGGGTGTGGGCCCGGATGGTGGCGGTACGGTCTTGCGGGCCAGGTCCGTTTGCTACGACTACTCGGAAAATGGACGACGCAGGCATCGTCTGCTGGGAAAGTCGTATGACAGGAATGGGCCGGCACCTCAAATCGGGCCAGTCAATATAGAACTGCAAGATGGCTGTATTACGGCCCTGATTGGACCCTCGGGATGCGGGAAGTCCACTGTGCTCAAGCTGCTTGCCGGCATCCTGACCCCCTTGCGAGGTCAGATCTGGTATGAGCATCGGGATATTGCTCGGCAGCCGGATTTTCGCCGGGCAAGGCTTCGCAGGACCGAATTCGCCTTCATTTTTCAGGATTACATGCTGGTCGATTCTTTGACGGTCGCCGAGAATATCATCCTGCCGCGGTCCTTGAATGGTTCAGCCACCGATGATGGTGCTGTACGTCGGGCTCTGGCCTGTGTGGACCTGCCGACCGGTGTAATGAGGCGAAAGGTGGGTGAGCTGTCAGGAGGTCAACAGCAGCGGGTGGCCATCGCTCGGGCCATGATCATGGATGCGCAGGTTCTCTTCGCGGATGAGCCCACCGGCAATCTGGATCCCAGAGCCCGTGAGGACACCCTTGATGCCATCCAAGCAGCCATGAGTGCGGGACTCAAGGCCAGCCTTCTGGTTACTCATGATGCCAGGGTGGCTTCCAGGGCCGACAGAATTCTGTATATGCAGGATGGGAGGATTTGCGGTTCCTATCCCCATATGGATCCAGAGGATATAGAGCGGCTCCTTCTGTCCGGGTCGGAGTAGGAGGAGCCGCTGAGGTCGATTCAAAGCTGAATCCTGTGCCCGTTACAGACCACGGTTTTGATGGACCAGTCAGCCGGGTTCAGGAGGAGGAGGTCGGCCGCATAGCCGGGTGCCAGCAGACCCAGCGGAGCACCGGTGATCGGGTTGGAGCGGTCCAGTCCCAGGGCCCGGGCAGGTGTCAGCGTGGCGGCTTCCACGGCCTGGGGGGCTGGCAGGCCGATGGCCTGGATAGCTCTGCCGACTGCCACATCCAGGGTCAGGGTTGAGCCGGCGATGGCCCCGTTGGAGGTCAGACGGGCGTGGCCGCCCTTCACTGTTACATCCAGGGAACCCAGCTTGTAGGCGCCGTCCTCGCAGCCGGTGGCCTCCATGGCGTCGGTGACCAGGGCTATCCGATGGGGGAAGAGCCTGAAGGCCAGGTCGACGCAGGGGTCCTGCACATGGAAACCGTCGTTGATCAGCTCGGCCGTAACCCGGCGGTCCTCCACGGCGGCTGGAATGGGGCCCGGCTGACGGTGGTGGATGCCGTTCATGGCGTTGAAAACATGAGTGAGTATACGGGCGCCGGCATCGAATGCGCGGCGGGTCTGGTCATAGTCGGCATCGCAATGGCCAACCGCAGGCACCACACCGGACTCGGCCAGGCGGGATATGGCCTCGTAGCCATGGTCGCGCTCGGGGGCCAGGGTCACCTGGCGTATGCAACCGTCGGCAGCCTCCAGGAGACTGTCGAGAACCGCTGGCTCAGGATCGCGCAGGCACTTGGGATCGTGCGCGCCCTTACGGGAGAGTGCGATGAAGGGCCCTTCCAAGTGGGCGCCCAGCACGTCGGGTCTGGAGTCCATGACCCGCCTGACCGAGCGCAGGTTGGTGCACATCGTGTCGACCGGATTGGTGATCAGGCTGAGCACCTGTCTGGTGGTTCCATGGACCATATGGCAGGCCCTGGCTGTGCGAATGGCCTCGTCCCCGTCATCGAAGGAGTGAACCCAGCCGCCGTGGGAGTGGATGTCGATGAACCCGGGGGTGAGGATGAAGCCGGCTGCGTCGATGAACTCCACACCGTCCGCATTCACGTCCTGGGTATCAGGTCCAGACTGGGAGGAGGGTGGCAGGCTGGGTAGGCCGGCGGCCCTCAGGGCGGATTCCAGGCTCTCTCTACCTTGCCCGACCTGCTCAATCCTGCCGTCCAGGGCCAAAATCCAGCTGTTTTCCCTGATGCCTCGGGCATCTATCAGTCTTGCGCCGGTCAGGACAAGGGGATGGGCCGGTCCGTGGAGGGCTGACTCGACCGCGAGCCCCGCCGACTCGTATGCTTCCTTGGACATGTTTGGTTTGCCTTCTAGATGGACTGCCAGTCAGGCTTGTTGGTATATGCCCACTTGTAGTAGTCGCGGTTGCGCAGGCGGGATGCGGCGGCCTCGTCCACGATTACGGTGGCGTGGGGATGCATCTGGAGGGCGGAGGCCGGGCAGAAGGATGATATGCCGCCCTCTACGCTCTCGGCCACGGCTTCTGCCTTCCCGGCACCGAAGGCCAGGAGGACCAGCTGGCGTGCCTTGAGGATGGTTCCGATTCCCTGGGTGATGCAGTGGGTGGGTACCTGGTCCATGTCATTGTCGAAGAAGCGTGCGTTGTCGATGCGGGTCTGTTCGGTAAGGGTCTTGATGCGGGTGCCCGAGGCCAGGGAGGATCCGGGCTCGTTGAAGCCGATGTGTCCGTCGGTGCCGATGCCTAGGATCTGCAGGTCGACGCCGCCGGCATCCTCGATTGCCTGGTCGTACACGCGGCCAGCGTCCTTGATGGTGTCCAGGTTTCCATTGGGCACCCTCACCTTGGCAGGATCCAGGCCCAGAGGCTTGACAACGGTTCGGTCGATGGTGGAACGGTAGGACTGGGGGTGGGCAGGATCCAGCCCCGCGTACTCGTCCAAGGCGAAGCCGCGCACCTGGGAGACGTCGATCTTCTCCTTGCGGACCAGATCGGCAAGCGCTTGGTATGCCGCCAGGGGACTGGACCCCGTGGCCAGACCCAGCACGCAGTCAGGCTTGCGCCGGATCAGGTCGGCTGTGTAGCGGGCATAGATTTTGCCGGCTTCCTCCTGGGACTTGACGATGATGATTTCGGTCATGATGCGATTTCCTTTCCAATAAAGTCAGATGGGCGACTGTCGGCGGCCATGCGTCCTGCCAAGGCTGCGCCGATGGCTGCGATGGGCAGGTCTGCTGGGGCCAGACGCAGCCGGTCTGGCAGACTCAGCGAGGCGATGAAGTGGCTGCAGGCTGCACTTCTATTCAGATGTTCGGTGACCAGATCCAGCAGCGGCTGGCCGATTTTGCTCATGCCGCCGCCCAGGATGATGACTGCGGGATCGAGGGTCAGGGCCACAATCTGTACGGCCAGGGCAATGCCATGGCCGATGATGTCCTGGACTTCCTGGGCGTGCTGGTTCCCTTGGCTTGCCTGGGCAATCAGGTCAGGCATGGGGTGGGCGATTCCCGGCCAAAGGGCTTCCGCTGCCGAACCTGAGGCCACGGTCTCCAGGCAGCCACACTGGCCGCACTTGCAGGGAAACCGATGGTCATCCACTGAGATGTGGCCAATTTCGCCGATTGCCCCGCTGGCTCCGTGTTCGATCCGACCCTCTCGAATGATGCCCGCTGCCAGACCGGTGCCTAGGTTGATGAAGGCCACTACGTGGTCGTCTTGGTCGGGAAGGGCCCTGGGCCCATCACGTCCAGGCTCTGATGCGGGGCTTCGGGACTGGTCCCGGGCAGCCTCGGAGTGGGGTGTGGTTCCAGGGGCCACCAGTGTGTCATCGGCCTGCGATGCGGCTCCCAGTGCAGCGATGTTGACATCGTTCTCGACGCGGACAGGTAGGCCGGTCGCCCTGGCGACGGCAGGGCCCAGAGCCATGTGACGGATGCCCAGGTTGACCGCGTCATCCACTATTCCCCGGTTGGCATCCACACGTCCCGGGATGCCTAGGCCCACGGTGGCCGTACCCTGGTTCGGGCCCAACTGATCCAGCAGGTGGCGGATAAGCGTCACCGTGTCGTCATAAACCGCTTGGTTTCCCTTGCGCGTGGGGTTTCGAAAGCTGGCCAGTAGGTGCTTGTCGCCATCCATGGCCACGCCTTCGATCTTGGTACCGCCAATGTCGATTCCTAGGCTGATCGGGCCAGCCTGGACGCTATCTGTATCCGCCTCGGGATGCGGGGTCGATGCTGCCATGGATTTCAGTGGGCCTGATCCTGGTCCGTCCGTCCCTGTCCACAGGCCTTCTTGACGGCCGTGGCGACGGAGACCGCCGGGTCGTTGTAGGGGATCAGGGTGGACTGGAAGGCATGGTAGAGGTCGGACTTGCCGGGCCAGACCGTGCCGATCACGTGGTTGTCGGCATCCAGCTGATGCCACCAGGACCCGCCCTGGTGGTCAATTAGGTAGTGGTCTACGTAGCTGCAGAAGGTGGCGTACCAGTCAGCGTAGGTAGTCTTGCCGGTGGCTGCGTAGAGGGTGGACGAAGTGTTCAGGGCTTCGGCCAGGGTCCAGTGCATGCGGTCGTGGACCACCGGGCGGCCCTGCCAGTCCGTGGTGTAGACCAGGCCCTCGGCCCCGTCGACGGCCCAGCCATCCTCCACTGCCCTGGCGAACAGGTGCTCGGCTGCCTCGATATAGCGGCGACGGTCGGCCTCCTGATCGAACCTGCCCAGGGCGTACTGGGTGATCAGCCTGGCCCATTCGATTCCGTGGCCCGGCGTAGCTCCATAGGGTTTGAACTGGTCTGCCTTGTTGTCCTGGTTGTAGTTCAGGTCGGCCTGCCAGTCGCTGTTGAAATGCTCGGGGATGCGCCACTGGTTGTTCTCGGCCCACCTGATGACCTGGTCGATGATGCGGCCGGCGCGCTCGCGGTAGTCTTCCTTGCCGGTGGCATCGGCCACGGCCAGGAAGGCCTCGGTGCTGTGCATGTTGGCGTTGAGCCCCCGGTAGGGGTCCAGCTGCGTGAAGCCGCTGTCCCAGGTATCGACGGCCATGCCCTTCTCGTCATCCCAGAAGTAGCGGTTGAAGATCTCCAGTGCCTGGTCCAGCAGGTCCTGCCCATCGGGGTCGCCCGCCAGCATGGACGAGGAAGCGGCTAGGACTACGAAGGCGTGGGTGTAGCAGGACTTGCCGCTCTCGGGCTGGCCCTGCCAGGAGACCGAGGGATACCAGCCGCCATGTTCGTCGTCGTGCAGGTTGCCTTGAAGGGCCTGGACGCCACGATGAACCAGCTCTGATGCCCCCGGGTAGCCCAGGAGGCTGCCGATGGCGTAGACGTGGGTCATCCTGCAGGTGATCCAGGTCTGGATTCCCTGGTCCGGGTCGATGCTGCCGTCATCATTGAGCCAGCCGGCACCGCCCTGCTCGGTAGGGAACCCTCGTCCGAAGTCCAGGAAGCCATAGGTCTGCGAGGCCATGAAGATGCGGTTGGCCTCGTTGCCCAGCAGGTATCGGGGATTTATGGCGGACGGTGAGACTCCCGAATGGTTCGGTGTCGTGGTCATGGCGATCGCTCCTTTGCTCAGCGGGGGATGCAGCTGTTTCTGGTATCTGTTTACAGCCTAACACGTAATTGTTAGGAAACTGAACTTTTTACTGGCTGTACCCGTTTTCTTGCTCACGATGCTAGTGGGCAGTCCTGAAAACGAACCGCTTTGGTGCCGCAATGACGAGGTATGGACCTGCCCGAGCAAGGAAGTTTACAATATAAGTAGCAAGCATGGATGGGCATGATCACGGGGTTCAAGGCCCAATCCCCATGGCGGGTCCCCGTTCCCGCATTATCTATCGTCAGGCGAATCATGACCAGCAATACCGGTAACCTGTCCAAGGCGCTGCCCAAGTCGGTGCGGCACCACAACCGAGCCATTCTGCTCAGGCTGCTCTACCCCGATGTCAGTATGACCAGGGCTGATCTGGCCCGCGCATCAGGGCTGACCAGGGTCGCCATATCAGACATCGTGGCCGAGCTGCTGGGCGAGCATCTGCTCATGGAAGTGGGTTATAGCAAATCCACTGGGCCGGGCAAGCGGGGACGGCTGCTGCGCATCAATCCCGATGGGCGCAGCATCCTGGCTCTGGACCTTTCCACGCCCTACGTCTTCAGGGGGGCGGTGCTCAACCTGACCGGGCAGGTGGCGGCGCGTGAGGAGATCCCGCTGACCGCTGACGGCAAGGTCCCCCTGGATTTGGTGGGGGAGCTGGCCGATTCTTTGATGCAGCGTGCAGCCCACCCCATCATGGGTATCGGCGTATCCAGTCCCGGCATTGTCAGCGCTGAAGGTGTGGTGGATGATGCCACCAACCTGGGCTGGGTTCAGACCGACCTGCGTGGCTATCTGCATGAGAAGACAGGCCTGGAGGTGACTGTCAACAACGATGCCAACAATGAGGTCCTGGCTGAGCAGCAGTTTGGCTCGGGCCAGTCCGACCTGCTTCTGGTCCATCTGGGCGACGGGGTTGGGGCAGGGTTGCTGGTTTCCGGCGAGCTGGTGACCGGTTGCAATCGCGCGGCCGGCGAGATCGGCCATGTGGTGGTGGACCCCACCGGTCCTCAGTGCCGCTGCGGCAAACGCGGCTGCCTGGAATCGCTGATTACCGTTCCCAAGCTGACTGCTGCAATAGATCGGGACCCTGACAATCTGGCCAGCATTTTGCGCCGAGCTGGTGAACTGCTGGGCCGCGTTCTGACTATTCCCGCAGGCCTTATGGACATCCCTCGAGTAGCTGTCCTAGGCGACTCCAGAGTGGTCAACCGCATCTTCCTGAGCGCCATGGAGAAGACCATGAACGAAGCTCTGGCTGCTGATTTCCGACGCCCCCTGGTGGTTGACCGCTCGGCCTTGGGCGAGGATGCCGCCTTGCTCGGGGCCTGCTCCACAGTGGTGGCCGACCTGATCGAGCCTGATGGCACTATCTGAAAGTGGATTGAAGGCCTGTCACGCAACTGCGACTGGAATTGGTGATTCGCGCACATCGCCGAGACCTGCTATTATGGTGACTCACATGCGGTTGGCCGAGGCCTGACCCCGGTAGCCGGATTTGCGGGCGTAGTTCATTGGTAGAATGGAAGCTTCCCAAGCTTCAGAGGCGGGTCCGATTCCCGTCGCCCGCTCTCTTTTATAGAAAATCGCCATCAGCATTGACATGTGGCTTTGGGAAGTTTTCAACTTTGGCAAAGATAAGTTCTTGAGCGCATCTGGAGCTGACCGGCCTCATGCCAAGGATGGAGCCGAAACCCTTGCTCGAGCGTATGCTGCGTTCCTTCCGAATCCAGATTGTTAGACATTTGATGAAGCTGATTGATTTATAGGCGGTGAGCGAGCGTCAGTATCAGCGTTTACTCACAGGGGAATATCGCTGACGTCTATCGAGAGGAACAGTACCCCAGCCAGACTATGCAGCAAGACGATCAACGTCACTAAAACAAGCAGGATTTTTGTGACGACGTTCCACCATTTCCGGGCTTTGCGCGACTTCCGTTTATACAAGGCAACTATATGGACAATGCCGCTTATCAGCCAGCAGGCAAGCCCCACAATAGTGGTCGCAATTATCCTGTTCACCCAAGTGTCCGAGGCAAAATCAACGGCATACGGGAATGCCATAAAGAACTCAATGGGAGTTCTGCTATACCAGCCCCAGCTAATTGGCAGTAACAGAACCAGGCCTAGAAGCCATAGGACAAGGTCGGCATGAGCGGGTACATGGATCATGCGGCGAAGGTCGGTCTTCTCCGTATCCTCGCCTGTTTTATCCGATTTCCGTCCCCTGCATGCCATAGCCGTAAGGCTACAGCATCTGTAGGTATGAAGAGCCACATGCAGACGCTTCCTTACATTCCCCGTCAATCTTGTTCCACTTGACCGCCAGCTTTCACTGAAGAGTTTCTCATCTGTGAAAGATCTGACTGTGTAATCCTCGAGGAGACGACTACGGCCAAAGACGGTACGAACCGTCACGGGGTCTCATTTGTGTCCTCGCATCTGATTAAGGCGTGTGTGCAGATTTTTGCACGTTGCATCCAATGTGAGGAAGCTATATAGGAGTTTGATTTGTAGGTAGGAAATCCATGACGTGGCGCATGCCAACTCTAGTCGCGACTATTCTGACGGGCTGACACCGCTTTGCTCCAGACATTCGCACCGGCGAGAGCCGGGCACCATTAACGATTCCTGGGCATACCGGCTTTCGCACCGGCGGAGCAATCATGTCTTCGATTTCGAACAGTAACATGCTCAAATCCGCGGAATCTCAAAGTTAAGGCAGATGGATCCATCCCAGGCCATGCATCCAAATGGGTTACAGCACATCCATAGTTTCGCCCCACTTGAATTACCTCATGGGAATTGCTCTGGTCATTTTTATTTTCTTGTTTTTGTCCGTAATTGATGCTTCTGCATCTGGACTAAAAGTTGCAAGGCTGGCAACGGCGGCGAAAAGTCCTTTCCGGCTTCATCTTCGGTGAACAATATTCCAGGAAATTCTGGAGTGTCGAAGCACGGTGCCCCAGGTCAGGCAGTGGAAGATGAGGGGGTACAGGGAAGTATGGAAAGGACGGCCATCATGGCTGATTATCACGTGCAATACGACGGGGATCGCGATCTCTGGACAGTCAAGCGGGCCGGAGCCTCACGCGCCTCCCGCACCTTCGCAACCAAGGCGGAGGCCACCAAGCAGGCCAAGGTCTTTGCAGACCGGTCCGGCGGCGGTGAAGTCAACATCCATAACAAGGGTGGCAACAAAATACGCGACAAGCGCACCATAGGCAAGAAGGATCCCCGAGACATCAAGGGCTGAAGTCCAACTGAAATTTGGGATCTTTCGCCGCCATCGGATTTGTGCGGGGGCCGTGGGTCGTGGCGATGAGCGACTATGCCTAATTATGCCCTTCCATTAGCGCGGCAGGATGTTGGGATGGTGAAGCATTGGCCGCCGTCGCTGGTCTGTATGTGTCCGCCCCCATAGACTGAAACCAACCGTGAAAGGTGGCGAGGTCGATGGCCGATGGATTCAACCAGCTGGATCAGCGGCTGGCGGACAGCGGGTATGACGAGGGTCTGCCAGCCTCCTACCCTCCTCGCCCGGATATTGATGAGCGTCCCATTCAGATAGCCCATGCCAACATTTGGAGTCGGTTTGCGGCAGTTACGGGGCTGGTCTCGGCCCTGGCGGGCGCGGCCTTGCTGGCCCACGCCATAGCACCCTCCAGGCTGGGGGTCATAGGTCAGGTGGGCATCTCGGCTTGGGTGGGTGTCTCCGTCGCCTTTGCCCTTTTGACCTTGATTCTGGTCGTCATAGCCCGTCACTCCGGACCAGTCCCGAACCGGCCATCGGTAGGTTCGGCGGGCATTATTCTTCTGATATGCGGAATGCTCTTGACCTTGGCAGGCTTGCTTATTGCCAGCTCCTCCCCCAAGGGCATCATCAAGGCCCCTGCGCGTGACGACGCGCCCATCGGCTCGCCCCAGGCCATGACCGATGGTATCGACAAGGCTGTTGGCCAGTGTGCCTCCGGCTGGCATGATGTCAGCCTGGGCGGGTATGTGGGCATCTCCCAAGCCCAGTATTGCACGGATACGACCATGGCCTACGTGGTCTTCGACAACGATTCAGCGGCAACCCTGGCCAAGGGGCCTATCCGCGCCCGCGTGCCTGACCTGCTCTCCCGCTACGGAGGTGGGTTGCAGCCCCAGGATCTATGGGTGCTGACCGGCAAGCGCTGGATGGTGGTGGGCAGCAGGACCCAGGTGACGGAAGTGCAGGGCCAGTGGGGTGGCCAGGTCGAGCCGTTCATGGGCCGGGATTGAATGACCGGACCGGTCGACTATCGTGGCAGATATGGATCAAGCACAAAAGGATGACAGTGGATTAGTGGGTCGGCCCTCCACGGTAGTGCCCGGGCGCTTTGGGCAGGAGCTCAAGGTCGAGCAGGTCCGTTGGTCCCGCAAGCAGGGCACAGCCAACCCTTCTCGGCCCATTTTTGTACTCATGCACGGATGGGGCTCCAACGAGGAGGACATGGCCGACTTGATGCGTTATGCGGCCCCCTACAACGACTACGCATCCCTGCGGGCGCCCATGGTGGTGCCAGGCAGCGAGCGCGGCATGTTCGGCCCGGGCTACACCTGGTTTCACGACATGCGCCCTGAGCAGGAGGATCTGGACCGGGATGGCTACGCAGCGGCTCGGGCTGTGGACGCCTGGGTGTCAGCCAACATCCCCGAGGATCGACCTGTGGTGGCCATGGGCTTCTCCCAAGGAGCCATGCTGGCTGTTCACCTGCTTCGGGTCAACCCTGAGCGCTATCGGGCCTCCATATGTCTGTCCGGATTCCTGGCCCCAGGCCTGGTACCGGGAACCGCTCCGGCGGATGAGCGTCTGGCTGGTTTGAATAAGCCGGTCTTCCTGGGCTTCGGTTCGGATGACACCACAGTACCCAAGTACGAATTCCGGGCCCTGGCCGCCTGGCTGGACGAGCATGTATGGCTGCACACCACCGAGTACGACCATATGGAACATGCCGTCGACATGCGCGAGATGAACGACCTTCGCCAGTGGTTGGGCGAGATTGATGTGACCTCGGGTCTTATGTAGACCGGGTCACAGGGCCGAATCTGCGTCGACCTGCATGACGTAGACGTTGCGGCGCATCTTCCTGGCTGTCGTGCGTGAGATTTCCCCGGATTCGACCATGTCCTGAATCTGGCTCAGCTCGATGGCATACCCCTCGCGCTTGGCCTCCTCCAACTGATCCCTGATGGCAGGCATGCCCGCGTATTCGGTCTTTCCTTCCGCCGAGGATTCAATCATCTGGTGGTTGATGATGGTGGTCAGCAGGTCCTCGGTCTTGAAACGTCCCTTGCCCAGTTCGGAGTAGAGCTTCTCGATCAGGAAGTGGTTCATCTCCGCCTGCAGGTGGCGCCCGGCGATGAAGACCTGGTCCTTGTCAATCGGCTGGGTCAGGTGCTTTAGGCGGTGGAACTGGCTGTGCAAGAGGCCCTTGATGCGCCTGCGAGCAGTATAGGCCCTCCAGCGAAGTTCCCCGCCCCTGTCCAGGTGGAAGAGGGATCCGGATATGGTGGACAGGATTCTGCGTGCTGCCTGTTCCTGGCTGCGCAGATTCAGCAGTTCCTCCTGGTCGTCTCCGCGCTCGCTGCGCCTGTCGATCAGCTGGGCGTCAGCATCCCTGTCGGCTACGGTCTCGGCCTCAGTACTGGGTTCGATCCCGGTTTCGGTCCCGGCGGCAGACTGCCTTGATGCAGGTGCCTGTTCTACGTCATCTTCGCTTCTGAGCTGCTCTTCCAGCTGATCCTGGGCCTCTTCGATCCGGCTCAGCCGCTCCTCCATGTAGTCCTGCTCCCACTCCATGGTCTGTACCTGCAGGTCCTGGAAATCCTTGGGCGAATACTGTCCGATCTGTGACTTGAGTTTGGCGATGCGGTGGTTGTACTGCTTGATCACCTGCTGGATGGCCAGCCGGTTCTCGTCGGTGATCCTGCTGGAGAGTTCCCGGACCGTGCCCCTGAGCACCTTGATTGATTTTTCGACCTGTTGGGCCGGCACCTCGCTGCTCTGTGAGGGGGCCAGCAGCGGCAGGGCGAAGTTGGCCAGCACCAGGGTGACGATGATGACCCCGGCGGCCACGAAGATCAGCTCGCTGCGCATGGGGAAGGCTGACCCGTCGTCGGTCATATAGGGGATGGTCAGAGCCAGGGAGAGGGTGATGGTTCCCTTGGGGCCACCGAAAGTCATGACGGCTGCCGACCTCAGGAGCTTGGATGTGATCCGTGGCCCGCTGCCGGTTTCATGGTCCTTGGTGAAGATCAGGACGCTGGCCGTCCAGAGAAAGCGCAACACGATCACGGTCAAGCAGACCACAGTGATGGTAGCCACCAACATCCAGTTGCTGACCCGCCGGTCTCGCCAGCTGGTGCCCATGGCTGCCGGCAGCAACATGCCCAGAAGGACGAAGACCGCACCGTTGAGGCTGAAGGAGAGCACCTTCCAGACGCTGGACGAGACGATGTTGGCCTTGGAGGTATTGGGTCCCACTCCGGTGTGGTCGAAGCGAATCAGCAGTCCGGTGGAGACCACGGCCAGGATTCCGGACACATGCAGGATGTTCTGCCCGACCATGTATATCAGGAAGGGAAGGAAGAGCTCCAGCAGGATCCTGGTAGTGGTTGTTTCCCAGCCCAGGCGACGGGCCGACTCAAAGAGCCAGTTGATCACAAAGCCCATGATCAGTCCGAAGCCGATGCCGCCCACGAACTCAACGAAGAACTCGCCCAGGGCCTGGGGCAGGGAGAAGGAGCCGGTCACGGTTGCCAGGATGGCAAACTGGAAGCCGATGACGCCGGTGGCGTCGTTGAAGAGCGATTCACCGGCAAGGATTGAATGTTCGTCCGGTGTCAGGTCGGCGCTCTCGCCCAGGGACGAAACGGCCACGGCATCGGTGGGTCCCAGGGCGGCGCCCAGGGCCATGGCTGCAGCCAGGGGAAACATGGGCCAGGCAGCATGCAGGATGACGCCCACCATGAGCATGGTCAGAGCAGCCAAGCCAATGGCCAGGGAAAGGGATGATCGCAGCCCCTTGAGCAACTCCACCTTGTTGATGGTATGGGCCTCGTAGTAGAGCAGCGGCGCGATGAAAAGGACCATGAACAGCTGGGGATCCAGCCGCATCCGCGGGAAAATGGGCAGCAGGGCCATGACTGCGCCCAGAACGATCTGGACCAGGGGGGTGGAAATCCGGGGAACGAACCTGGAGATGAAGGAAGAGACGAGGACGGCAGCAAGTATGCACAGAATGAGGATGAATGTTTCCACGGGCTTCCTTTCCGCCACGCAATCCCGGGCGGGCTGCCGCAGGCCCGACTAGCAGGGTTCGTTCGACCAATGAAGGAATCTCCGAGTGCAGGGTCGCATGAGGATCGACGTCGCACAGTCCATTATACGGAATCACGGTATCCAGGAACAGCATCAATGGACAATGTGCGCCAAGTTGACACCTCAAGCCAAAATGGTGGACAGACTGTGCTCGCGATAGGCGAACATTTGTGAAAATCCGGCCCGGGGACCCCTCGTAATCGCATGAAAGACCGGCTCAATCGGTATACTCATGAAGACCGGGAAGGCTCCGAACCTCCCAGAGGTTCACCGCTTGCGGCGGATGACCATGGAGCCCCATCTCTTGACCCCGGGGACTTGCGTACACGCTATTGTTTCCCCGATGCTTTTGGACATACCCCGGTCCAAAAGGAAGATTGCAAGAAAGACTGCAGAGGGTCGCATGCGGGGACAAATGACCGATCCGGTTTGGAAAGGCCAGGTTGACCGATGACATCATCCATGACATCTACAGACATTAAGAATCAGAACGCAGCGGCAGCAGGGACCGACATGCGCTTCGACGACACCGACTGGCATAGCCTGGAGACCTCGGCTGTACTGGAGACCCTGCACACCGGGGACCAGGGTTTGGATACGCAGGAGAGCGCACGCCGACTGGAGCTCTTCGGGCCCAACAGCCTGGCCGAGGCCGAGGCCAAACCCCGTTGGAAGCTCTTCCTGGAGCAATTCGCCGGCCCCCTGATCGCCGTCCTGATGCTCTGCGGCATCATCACCATTTTTCTGCAGCACTATGTGGATGCTGCGGCCATTTTCCTGGTCCTTTTTCTCAACGCCATCATCGGCTATGTTCAGGAGTCCAAGGCCGACAAGGCCGTGGAGGCCCTGACCACCCTGTCCACCCCCACCACACGGGTGGTGCGTCAGGGCCGGATGGAGCAGATTGACGCCGACCAGCTGGTGCCCGGCGACCTGGTCCTCCTGGAGAGCGGTGATCGCATCCCCGCCGACCTGAGGCTGATCGAGGCCCTCCACCTGCGCATCGACGAGGCCATGCTGACGGGCGAGAGCGAGGATGCCAAGAAGAATACGGACCCCGTGGACCGCGATGCAGCCCTGGGCGACAGGCACTGCATGGCCTTCTCAGGCACCATGGTCACCAGTGGCCGTGGCCGAGGTCTGGTGGTGGCCACCGGTTCCGACACCGAGCTGGGCGAAATCAACGATCTGGTCCATGTGGCCAAGGGTCGCACACCCCTGCAGCGGATAATCCACCGCACCGAGGTGGGCATTGCCGTTGCCGTCATCCTTGTGGCCATCTTCGTCTTCATCGGCGGAGCCATCCTCAATGGCGACGCTACTGGGGCCTTCCTGTCCGCAGTCTCCCTGGTGGTGGCCTCCATGCCAGAGGCCCTGCCCATCGTGCTGACCGTGGCCATGGCCTTGGGAGTCTCAAGGATGGCCGAATACCATGCCATCGTCCGCTCTCTGCCGGCCGTTGAAACCCTGGGTTCCATCACCGTCATCGGCTCGGACAAGACCGGCACGCTGACCCAGAACCGCATGACCGTGGAACAGTTCACCCTGGGTGGCGGCCAGCCGGTCCCAGTTGAGGGTCTGGACCTGGGCGCAGCGACCGTGTCCGACGACGACCGTATGCGCGGTCTGGCCGCCCTTGCCCGGGCCGGGGCTCTGACTAATGAGGCCCACCGGCAGCCGAATGAACAAGGCGGCATCGAATACAGCGGCGACGCGGTCGATATGGCCATGGCCCGCCTGGCCGACCAGACCGGGGCCGTGACTACTGAAGACCTGGATGCTCCCATCGTCATGGAGACCCCCTATGAGCCGGAGCTGCTCCACTCCATGACCATCCGCCGCAGCCCGGACGGCACCCTGACCCAATACGTCAAGGGTGCCCCGGACGCGGTCATGGCCATGAGCCGAACCATGCTGGACCCGGATGGCCAAGTCGTCCCCCTGGACACCCAGGCCGTCCACAAGTCCTACGAGGCCATGGGTTCCCAGGGGCTACGTGTCATAGGCGTGGCCAGCAGGGTCCTTTCCTCCGACCAGGATCCCGCCTCCCGCCGTCGGCCCGACGACCTGACCTTCCTGGGACTTGAGGGCATGCTCGACCCGCCTCGTCCCGGCGTGCGCGAGGCCATCGCCGACTGCGCCGGGGCCGGCATCCGTGTGGTCATGATCACCGGCGACCACCCGGTGACCGCAGCCGCCATAGGCCGCCGTCTTGGTCTCGATCACACCGATCAGGCACTGACCGGCAGCGAGATGCTGGAGATGAGCGACGAGGTCCTTCGGGCCCGTCTGCGTGAGACCTCCATCGCCGCCCGTGTCTCCCCCCAGGACAAGCTGCGCATTGTGGAGGCCCTGCAGGATGAGGGCCATGTGGTGGCCGTGACCGGCGACGGCGTCAATGATGCCCCGGCGCTGAAGGCTGCTTCGGTAGGCATCGCCATGGGCCGTTCCGGCACCGACGTGGCCCGGGAGGCCAGCGACGTGGTTCTGACCGACGACAACTTCGTCACCATCACCCAGGCCGTGCGCCAGGGGAGGGTCATCTTCAAGGCCATCCGCGGGTCCGCCTACTTCCTCCTGTCCACGGCTGCAGCCGCCATGATCGCCGTGGGGGTCAATGTAATCTCCGAGGAGCCCCTGCTCTTCCTGCCCCTGCAGATGCTCTGGATCAACTTCGTGACCAACGGTGTCCAGGACATCGCCCTGGGATTCGAGCCTGGCAATGGGGATGAGCTGGAGTCGCCCCCGCGTTCGTCTGGAGAGGGTCTGCTCTCGCGGGTGCTCTGGGCGCGACTTGCCGTCTGCGGGCTCTGGATGGCCACCTGCATCCTGGTCCTCTTCCGCTTGAACATCCACGCGGGAATGGATCTGGCCCACGCCCGGACCATCGCCCTGACCCTGCTGGTCCTCTTCAACTTCTTCGTCGCCATGTCGGCCAGGTCCGAGAACAGGCTGATCTTCCAACTCAACCCCTTGGACAACATCTTCCTTCTGGTGGCCTCGTTCGTGGCCCTGGGCATCCATGCGGGGGCCATGTATCTGGCTCCGGTTGCAGGTGTACTGGGCATGGCCCCCTTGAGCGCAAGCCAGTGGCTCATCTGCCTGGGGATTGGACTGACGGTTCTGATCTTCAGCGAAGGCGACAAGATGGTCCGTGCCTTCCTGGCCAAGCGTGGCATCGACACGTCGGGGCGGACCAAGGGCCATCTGCACCACGTGCGCCGCCGCATCGCAGGCATGATCAACTGAATCGACCTGTCTGGCTGGACTGTCAGACTGAATCCGTGCGAGAACGGTGGAAGGCGCCCATGGGGGAGGCCCTGCGGCTGGCCGGCATAGCCGGAGACCGGGGGGATGTGCCCGTGGGTGCCCTGGTCTTGGATGCCTCGGACCGGGTCATCGGCCGGGGCTTCAATCAGCGGCAGGCCCTGGGCCGCCCCCTGGCCCACGCCGAGATGGAGGCCATCGGGAAATCCGACGCGGGCTGGGATCTGGCAGGATGCACCATGGTCGTCACCCTGGAGCCCTGCCCTATGTGTGCTGGAGCCCTGATGGCCTGCCATTTCAGCAGGGTGGTCTTCGGTGCCTGGGATCCCAAGATGGGTGCCTGCGGATCGGTCTGGGATCTCCCTCGTGATCCGCACACCGGAACGAAGGTCGAGGTGCTGGGCGGTGTGTGTGAACAGGCGTGTGCCGGTATTCTTGCCGACTTCTTCGCCCAACACCGCCAGGACTGAGTCCCTGTTTTCAGCGGTGGTTGTGATTGGCTCTGTACCGCTGGAAGGCCGGGGTGACCTGGAGGGCCGCCCAGATGCAGCGCAAAACAATCAGGCAGAGGTAGGCGGCGAATAGATTGGCACCCATTCGCGCGCTGACCCCCGAGGCCGCCCAGGTGCCCACCGGCGTGGTCAGAGCAGCCACAATTCCCAGAAGCAGCCCTTGACCTGCATGGACCAGGTGGTGCCGCAGGTTGGTGAATGTTCCTGACAAGGAACTGGGCAGGATGGCCAGCAGGGAGGTCCCCCTGGCGATCAGGTCGCTGGCGCCCAGCAGGGCCAGGGCCGGGACCGCGATGGCTCCGCCGCCTACGCCCAGCAACCCTGACAGGGTTCCAATCAGGACGCCGACCAGCAGAATGATCAAGGCCACCGCCGGGCTCAGCTGGATGCTGCTCTCCCGGGAAGGCGTGGACAGCAGCTGTTGGGCAATGACTGCCATCAGAAAGCCCACGTAGAGCCACCTGAGTATCACCTCAGGAAGCCGGTCCAGCAGCCAGGTGCCAATCTGCGCTCCAATGACCGTGCCCACGGCCAGCAGCAAGGCCGCCAGCCAGTCCACATGCCCGCCCAGGGCGTAGGAGGCCACTCCGGCCAGCGACATAGGAATCATGGATGCCAGCGAGGTGGCTGAGGCCTGCCGTTGCTGCAGTCCGGTCCATACCAGTGCTGGCACGATGATCGATCCGCCGCCGATGCCGAACATTCCCGACAGGAATCCGCTGATCACACCTACCAGGACCAGGATGGCCAGGGTCCGCCGGTTCATTCTTCCGGCTCCTCTCTGCTCTTTCTGCATGGGTTCCAGCCTAGGTCGACGTTTTCGTCGGGAAGGCAGGATGTCCGCGTACGTGCCGATGGGCCCCGATCAGACGTGGCGGGATCTTTTAAGGTGCAGGAATCCACGCATATTTCGGTCCTTATGTCCACCATGCGACCTTTGCCCTGGTTCCCCTCTGCCGTCTCGGCATACTGCTTGGTATCCCCCGGGCCGGTCCCCGGAGGTGTGTTGTCTATTCAAGAGAATTAAGAGGGTGTGTTTCGATGCGATATACGGTCATCGGTGCCGGAGCCATGGGCTATCGGCTGGGCGTGCTGCTGCAGGAGCAGGCCGGCCTGCAGGTGGATTTCGTGGATACCTGGATGCCCAATATTGACAAGGTTCATGACCAGGGAGGCGTCTATGTTTCCCGCGATCATGAGAATCGGCATTTGGTGCCCGTCAACATTTACACCCCCGAGGACTACAAGGGCGACCCCGACGTCTGGATCGTCATGCTCAAGCAAATGCAGCTGGAGGGGGTCCTGGAGCGTTGCGCACCGCTCTTCCGCGACCATCAGGTGGTCTTCTCGGCCATGAACGGCTGGGGTCACTTCGACACGCTGCTCAAGTACTTCCCCAAGGAGCGCATCTACGGCGGCACGGCCATGATCGGCACGGTCCTCAATGGGCCGGGCGACGTGGACTTCATCGGCAAGTCCGGGGCAGGTTCCATGCACCTGTGTGCCATGACCGAGCAGACCACCGACCTGGAGCGCCGGATGGCCGAGGACTTCAAGGCCGCCAACCTCAACCCCATCCTGACCGAGAACTTCGAGGGCACCTGCCTGGCCAAGATAATCTTCAACTCGGTGGTCAACACCATCTGCACCATGTACCAGATCACCATGGGCCAGTTCATCTCCTACCCGGGGGCCAAGGACATGTCCCGCCAGCTGATCGACGAGGCCTATGATGCCTGCGAGCGGGCCGGCAAGCAGTTGATTCAGACCCGCCAGGAGACCCTGGACGAGGTGGACTACGTCAGCCGCATAGGCAATCCGCTTCATTACCCCTCCATGTACCAGGACATGTCCAAGGGCCGTCCGACCGAGGTGGACTACATCAACGGCTACCTGGCGCGCCTGGGCCGCGAGCATGACTACGTCTGCCGGACCCAGGAGTTCCTGACCCACGGTGTCCACTTGGCTGAGCTGGCCTTCCGCGTCCACCACGAAGAGCAGGCTGACCAGGGGTGATGCAAACGGCCGCTGAGCGGATCTCCATGAATTACTTTCCCAGGTAAGAAAAACACGCCCTTCCAGACAAGTTAGCCACGGGTCCCTAGCATGGAGCCTGATTATTCAGTGCCGACAAACGGCATCGTCGGGCTTATGGCGGAGGTGTCATGGAGGATCATCGCGGCGGCCCAAGGATGGGGTCTTATCAGAGCGAGTCCAATCTGGGGGTTTCCCTCAGGTTGGTTTACATGGAGCAGTCCGGGTTGTCCCTTGCTGTCCTCTTTCCGGGGAAGGGTCTGCCGCGAATAGTTCACTGGGGCGATCCAGTGGCCGATCCGCAGGCCCTTCTGGGATCCTACGACGCCCTGGTCCCGCAGCGGGTCTCAGGAGGGCTGGACCTGACGGCCTGGCCCAGCATCCTTCCGACCCAGTCCGAGGCTTGGACCGGACAGCGCCGACTGTGCATCAGCCGGGGTGGTGTTGAGGTCTTTTGCTGCTTCCAGGTGGAATCAGTCGATCTGGGTGCAGAACCGATTCGGCCTGACGGCTCCGCTGTTCCGACACTGAAGGTTCGGGCCTGCGACCGGGACCAGGGCGTAGGACTGACCTGGCGTTGCCAGATGCTCCCGTCCGGTCTCGTCAGGCAGCGTGCGGACCTGTTCAACCTGGATATGGTCGCAGATCTGGATGTCAACGGCTTGGAGCTGGCTTTTCCCTTGCCGGCTGAGGCAACCGAGATTCTGACCACCACCGGTCACCACCTGCGCGAGCGCAGTCCTCAACGCCAGCCCTTGACTGTAGGCCGTCTGGAGCGTTCGAGCCTGGTGGGCCGGCCGGATTTTGACTCCTCCCTGCTCATGTGCGCGGGCCGACCCGGGTTCGGATTCGAGCATGATGAGATATACGCAATCCACCTGGGTTGGAGCGGCAATGGTCTGCTCAGCGCCGAGCGGATTCCTTCGGCTCCCGCATTGCTGGGCGGCGGCGAGATTCTGATGGCAGGGGAGATCACGCTTCCTCCTGCCTACGGTCATTCCGGCCAGCCGGCGTATTCCACGCCTTGGCTGTATGGTTCCCGGGGCAAAGGTCTGGACCAGGTGGCCCACAGGTATCACGCTTTCTTACGGTCCCTGCATCCTGGTTTTGCATCACGTCCCAGGCCCGTAACGCTGAACACCTGGGAGGCGGTCTACTTCGATCAGTCCTATGACAAGCTGGCTGCCCTGGCCGAACAGGCGGCCCGTATAGGTGTGGAGCGCTTTGTCGTTGATGACGGGTGGTTCCAGGGCAGGCGTTCGGATGAGTCCGGGCTGGGGGATTGGTCCATAGATCGGCAGGTATGGCCCGAAGGACCTAAGAGTCTGGAAGCCCTGGCTGCCAAGGTACATCAGCTGGGGATGGAATTCGGTCTCTGGTTCGAACCCGAAATGATCAGTCCGGACTCAGGCGTTTTCCGCGATCATCCTGACTGGGTCCTGTCCCCGGGGCCTTCCCGGTTGCCCGTCATAGGCCGCAACCAGCAGGTCATGGATCTGACCAATCCCGATGCCTATGCCCATGTGTTCGAGGCCATGGACTCGCTCATTGCGCTTATGGGCATCGACTACATCAAATGGGACCACAATCGCTATGTGACCGAGGCCTGCTCTCCCCGGTCGGGACGTCCTGCTGTGCATGCGCAGACCCAGGCGGTCTATGGAATCATGCGCGACCTGAAAACCAGGCATCCCGGTTTGGAGATCGAGTCCTGCGCTTCCGGAGGCGCCCGCATCGATCTGGGCGTATTGGAATATGCCGACAGGGTCTGGGTCTCGGACTGCGTGGATCCGGTCGAGCGGGCCGACATCCAACGGTACACATCCCTGCTGGTGCCGCCGGAGATGATGGGTGAGCATGTGGGTGATTCCCCTGCCCATTCCACCGGCCGCGCCACCTCGCTCGGTCTGCGTGCGGCCATGGCTTTCTTCGGCCACATGGGCGTGGAATGGAACCTGCTTGCCGTGCCCCGGGTTCAGCTGAATGAACTGGGGCGCTGGATCGATCTGTATAAGCAGTGGCGGCATATACTGCACACCGGTCGTGTAGTACATGGCGACGCGCCCGACCCGGCAGTCCGCCTGGATGGAGTGGTCTCAGCTGACGGCTCGCAGGCGCTCTACCGCTTCACCCAGTTGACCTCTTCGGTCAATTACCCCCTGCAGCCCCTGGCGCTTCCCGGCTTGGATTCCAGTGCCGACTACCGGATCAGACCCTTGGACGTCTGCCGTGATCTGGATCGGATCGGCAACGGGCAAAGCCCTCTGGCCTGGTGGCGTCCCCAAGGCGTGGTCCTGCCGGGTGCGGCCTTGGGCACTCAGGGAATCCGGCCGCCGGTCATTCACCCCGCTGAGGCCGTGATCTTTGAGGCGAGCCGTATCTGAATCCGTCCAGTCGTTCCCGGTTCATTCGGGCTTATCGGCCTCTTCGGGACCCTGCAGGTACCGGGCGATTGCTCTGGCCGCCGGTGCTTGGGCCCAGCGGAGCCAGTCGCCGTCGATGATCTTCACGGGGACCTCGACCATCTGGCTGTGGCGGAATGATGCTGTGCCCTTGCGTACGGATTCGATGCACCTCTTCATCAGATAGGAGGTCTCCCCGCCTACCAGGACCTTGTCGGGCAGGGCTACATTGGCCACCAGGGCGATCAGGACCCCTAGCCGATAACCGGTCAGATTGAGCAGGGTCTCCGCCTGCGGCATGTCCTCTTCCAGGTCCTTGACCAACTTGTCAAGGCTGGCAGCCTGCCCGATGGCATGTGAGTATTGCTCAGCCAGGGAACCTGTAGTCAGGCACTGGGCGCAGCCACGATGGCCCAGATAGCAGACCGGCCCATCCGGATCCACCAGCTGATGGCCAATCAGCCCAAACCCTTCATCCGGCGAGGAGACAGGCATACCGTGCTCGCTCAAGGCATAGCCAATGCCGGATCCCATGGTGATCAGAGCGAACCGGTCCAGCCCGATGCCCTCGCCAAACCATCCTTCGTACAGGGCCAGGGCGTCGAGATCATTGAAGACCAGACAAGGCAGATCACATGTGTTCTCCATCTGGGTGGCAAGATTAACGGGTTCGCTCCAATGCAGGAAGGGGGCGTAGGTGACGACCCTGTCTCCCTCCGCCCGACCGCCCAGGGAGATGGCCAGGCCGGAGGGGCTGGGCAGCCCGGCCTGGCTGATCTCGCGCATGCAATCTTGCGTAAGGTTTGAGAGCATCCTTACGACCTGGCCCGGGTCTCGTTGCCGAATGTGATGACTGTGGGACTGGCCGACGGGTCGGCAGGCCAGGTCCGTCGCCGTGGCCAGCGCGGTGCCACCGTGAAGATTGATGCCGATGAAGGTCTTGGCTTCCCGGCGGATGAGCAGGGCCTGCTGCGGTCTGCCTACACTGCTGGAGCTATGCTTGCGACGATCCTGCCTTCCTGGTTCGTGTGCCTGCGGTAGAGTGCCGGCTTCCCGGATGACCCCGAGATGGGTCAGATCGTTGGTGATACGTGATACAGCGCCCTGGGTCAGGTTGAACCGCCGCGCCAGAGCCACTCTGGAGATCGGGCCGTGCTGGAGGATCTCGACGGCGATGCGGTGGGTGTACCTGGAGGCCGTGAACCAGGCTGGGAATGGCCGTGCTTCCCCTGAGCAGTCAGCATCCTCGTGATGGTTTGATCTCTTGTTTTCTCTGTCGGCCACAGTGCCTCCTTGCGGAAAACTGGTACGACCCGATCGCGGACAAACCTCTTATACCGAACAGCCTATCTTAATTACTTTCTTAACGAAAGGAACTCGCCGGAGCTGGGAATGAAATATCCCGGTCCCCTATGCTGATCCGCAGAATCATCTAGGTCATTGTTGCCCATACGGATGGTAAAGGAGCCAACTATGAAGGATATCGGCAGTAGGGAGGGATCCGGGCTTGGACGAATATCGGCGTGGGTTCGCAACGGAGTCGCCTCACTCCTGGCTCTGTTGACCCTCGTGGCCATGGCTGGCTGCGGTCCCGCAGATTCAGGCCTGGTCACTCTGGACTTCTTCCAGTTCAAATTCGAGGCCGCCGACCAGTTCAAGGCCATGGTGGCACAATTCGAGAAGGAGAATCCTGATATCAGGGTGAATATCAACAATTCGGCCGACGCTCAGACGGATTTGCGCACTCGGCTGGTCAAAAACCGGGTGCCCGATGTCATCACCTTCAACGGCGATATCAGCTTCGGCATGTTCGCGGCATCCGGGGTCTTCCATGATTTCACTGACGATCCCCTGGTCAAGGAGCTCAATCCGGGCATGGTGTCGATAGCCAGGAACCTGGTCCAGACCAAGGATCCTTCGGCCAAGCGCCTGTATGGTCTGCCCTTTGCCGGCAACGCCAGCGGGTACATATACAACAAGACGCTTTGGCGAAAGGCGGGGGTCGACCCTGACCATCCGCCCCGCACCTGGTCGGAGTTCACGGCAGTCATGGATCGGTTCAAGGACCAGGGCATCGAACCTGTGCAGGGCACCCTCTCCGATTCCTGGACAGCCCAGGCTCCCTTGGCATCTCTGGCGGGGACCCTGGTCCCTGAGAGCAGGTACAGGGATCTTTTGGCTGGAAAAACCGATTTCAAGACCCTGTGGACACAGCCGGCTCGGCGTGAGGTCGAGCTCTTCAGCCATTCCACCGGCGACATGGGCGTCACCTACCAGCAGGGCACCCAAAACATGGCCAAGGGCAAGGTGGCGATCCTTCCTCTGGGAACATACGCCATACCGCAAATCAGGATGATCAATCCGGATGTGGACCTCGGATTCGCCCAGATGCCGGCCAATGATTCCCCCTCCCGGCAGATACTGACGGCTGGCGACGATGTCATGCTGACCATGGGCGCCACCACCAGGCACCCCAAGGAGGCCATGAGGCTAATCCGCTACCTGATGCAGCCCCGACAGCTGCGCACCTATGCAAAGGCCCAGACTGCCTTTACGCCGACCAGAAAGGTGGAGGCAGGCGATCCGGCCCTGAACGGGGTTCTTCCCTTCTTCCAACAGAACCGCCTGGCTGACTTCTGCGACCATTACATCCCCTCTTCCATCAACATCGGCGGCTACCTACAGACCATGGTCACCAAAGGGGATGTGGATGGCTTCATCGGTTCCATGCAGAACGAATGGGACAAGGTGCAGGCAAGGAACTTCCAATGATGAAAGGTCAGGATTCAGACATGGCACAATCCAAGGTCGTCGGCATCCATACAGCCGACGCAACAGCCAAGGCCGGAAAACGGCCTTCAAAGTTCTCCAATCGCAAAGTGGACCGCGCCTTCTACTGGATGGCTGTCCCTGCGGCACTGATCTTCACGCTCTTCCTCTATGTGCCCTTCCTCCAGGGTGTGGCCTACTCCTTCACGAATTCGCAGGGATACGGGCGCTATTCGTGGATCGGTTTCAGGAATTACGGCGCCCTCTTCCGTGACGGCCGCGTGGGCCACGCTTATCTGTTCACTCTGCTGATCGCCATCCTGATCACCCTGCTGGTCAACTTCATCGCCCTGTTCATCTCGGTGGCGCTGAATGGGAGGATCGCCTTCAAGAACGGGTTCCGGGTCATCTATTTCATCCCCTACACGCTCTCGGTTCTGGTCATCGGCTATGTCTTCAAATACATCTTCATGACGCCTCTGCCGGCTCTTGGCAAGGCCCTGGGCATCGGCTGGCTCTCCCAGTCCCTGCTGACCAGCGAGCACTATGCATGGATTCCCATTGTCTTCCTATCGGTCTGGCAGGCGGTGGCTTATTCAACCCTGATCTATCTGGCGGGTCTGCAGACCATCGACTCGGAGGTCTATGAGGCCGCATCCATTGATGGCGCCAACGAGTGGCAGAAATTCTGGAGGATCACCTTCCCCTTGATTGGCCCATTCTTCACCATCAACCTGGTGCTGACTCTGAAGAATGCCTTCAACACCTTCGATCAGGTGGTGGCCCTGACCGCAGGAGGGCCCGATTCCAAGACCGAAACAGTCACCTACCTCATCTACAAGGGCGGCCTTACCGGAGGCGAGTACGCCTACCAGACAGCCAACGCGGTCATGTTCTTCATCGTCCTGGCTGTGATCGCGTTCATCCAGCTGGGCATTTCCAGAAGAGGGGAGAAGATCTGAGATGGCACAGACAGCGCTTATGCACCCGCGGACATCTGAACAATCAACAGAAATAAGTGGAAGGCGGCATGGGGGATTCCCGGGATCGCGCCTCAAGAGGGTCAACTGGTGGCTGACGGCCACTGTGGCTGTGCTCTCCCTGACGATTCTTGTGCCGCTCTACTTCACCGTGGTCACGGCTCTGAAGACCCCTGCGGAGGCCGGAACCTTCAGCCTGCCCTCTTCCTGGCAGTGGCACAATTTCGCCGATGCCTGGAACAAGGTCAACTATCCCAAGGCTGCACTGAATTCAGCCATCGTCACGGTCTGCGCAGTGGCACTCACCCTGCTGACCAACACTTTCGTGGCCTACGCCGTGGCCAGGAATATGGACAAGCGCTTCTTCCGCTTCCTCTACTACTTCTTCATCGCAGCCATGTTCGTCCCCTTCCCCGTCGTCATGCTTCCCATCGCCAAGCAGTTCGGCAGCTGGCACTTGGACAACGTGCCCGGTCTGATCCTGCTCTACGTGGTGTTGGGTCTGGGTACCAACCTCTTCATTGCCACGGGATTCATCCGATCCATCCCTACAGCTCTTGAGGAGGCCGCCCGCCTGGATGGCGCAGGCACCTGGAGGATATTCTGGACCATCATCTTCCCGCTGATGGGGCCGATCAATGCGACCATCGCCATCACCACGGCTCTTTGGGCCTGGAACGATTTCCTCATGCCATTGATTGTTTTGACGGATCAGACCAGCCAGACCATCCCTCTGGCACAGTATGTCTTCAGCTCCCAGTTCGCCACCAACTACCCGATGGCATTCTCCAGCTACCTGATGGCCCTGGCGCCCATCCTGATCGTCTACCTGTTCGCGCAGAAGTGGGTCATCAGCGGCGTTATGAGAGGAGCTGTCAAGTAGCCCTGCCGGGACAGGCAGTTCTGGTCAGCCTATAGTAGAGGTCACAGAACAAGGAAGTCCCAGGAATCCAATCTTCGTGAGGAGGACCATGACCCAGGAAGAACGCATGCAGCTGCCCGACCAGGTACGGACCAACGGAGCCACCCCCAATCCCTGGTGGGCCAACGCTGTGGTCTACCAAATTTATCCGCGGTCCTTCCAGGACACCAACGGCGACGGCTATGGCGACCTGCCGGGCATCACACAGCGGCTGGACTACCTGGCCGACCTGGGCGTGGACGTGATCTGGCTGAGCCCGGTCTACAAGTCCCCCCAGGACGACAACGGCTATGACATCGCCGATTACCAGGACATCGACCCCATCTTCGGCACCATGGACGACATGGACGAGCTTTTGGACGAGGCCCACAAGCGTGGGATCAAGGTGGTCATGGACCTGGTGGTCAATCACACCTCGGATGAGCACGCCTGGTTCCAGGCCTCCCGCAACAAGGATGACCCGCACGCCGACTGGTACTGGTGGCGGCCCGCCAAGGCCGGCCACGAACCCGGCACCCCTGGCGCAGAGCCCAACAAATGGGGGTCCTACTTTGGAGGCTCCGCCTGGCAGTACGATCCGCAGCGCGGCGAATACTACCTGCACCTGTTTTCCAAGAAGCAGCCCGACCTCAACTGGGAGAACCCCCAGGTCCGGCAGGCCGTCTTCGACATGATGAACTGGTGGATGGACCGGGGCATCGACGGGTTCCGCATGGATGTGATCGTCATGATCTCCAAGACCGTCGACTCCGAGGGCCGCCTGCCCGGCGAGGACGGATCGGCCATCACTGACGGTCCCGTGGGGCCTGAGGGGTACTCGTCCTCGGTGCCCTTCTGCGTGGACGGCCCCAGGCTGGATGAGTTCCTCCAAGAGATGCGCAGCCAGGTCTTCCAGGGTCGGCAGGGTTACCTGACCGTGGGGGAGGCTCCCAGTCTGGCGCCTGCCCGCAGCGGGCAGATCACCGACCCGGCCAACCACGAGCTGGACATGCTCTTCCTCTTCACCCAGACCGAGGTTGACACCGGGGACAGCAAGTGGGACATCCGTCCCTTCCGAGTTCCCCGGCTCAAGGCTGCCATGGACGAGCAGCAGCAGGCTGTGGCCAAGGCCGGATGGGCCAGCCTCTACTTCGACAACCACGACCAGCCCAGGATCGTCTCCCGCTGGGGCGACACCTCCAGTGAGGAGCTGCGCTCGCGTTCGGCCAAGGCCCTAGGGCTCCTCCTGCACATGCACCGGGGGACCCCCTACATCTATCAGGGCGAGGAGCTGGGCATGACCAATGCCGGCTTCACCAGCCTCGACCAGTACCAGGATCTGGAGTCCATCAACCTCTACCATCAGCGGGTCGACCAGGCACACGAGCAGGATCCGGAGTCCATGATGGCCGCCCTGGCCTATATGAGCCGCGACAACGCCCGCACCCCCATGCAGTGGGACTCCACCAAGTTCGCCGGCTTCACGGCTCCGTACGCCCCCAAGCAGCCCTGGCTGGCCGTCAACCCCAATAGGGACAAGGTCAATGCCAAGACTGAGCAGCGTGATCCGGATTCGGTCCTGGCCTTCTACCGGGAGCTGATCCGCCTGCGGCACACCAATCCGGTCGTGGCGGCCGGCGGCTTCACCCTTCTGGATCCGGATGCGGACCAGATCTACTCATTCACCCGTTCCCTGGACCAGGCACCGGAACCCAAGTCGGGACCCGAAGCTGACAGCGTTCTGGACGCCCTGCCCTGCCAGCGCCTGCTGGTTGTGGTCAACCTGAGCAGCCGCCCGGCCTCACTGCCGCCTGAAACCGCAGCGCTTCTGGGCCTGGACCAGACCGGGTTCACCTCCATGGCCCTTGGAGCGGTGGACCCCGACCGGATCCTCATATCCACCTACCGGCCCGAGCAGACTGCCAGCTCCTTGCTGACCGGCCGCCTGTCCCCCTGGGAGGGTTTCGTCTACCGACTCTGAGGAAAACCCCGCCGTCGGCACGTTTTCCCGGCTAGAGTGGAAGTCAGCGATGCCCTGATGGGCCTGTACGGACCGGTTGGGTCCCCGGGTCCCGGGCTATGGGTCCGCGCCGTGGTCAATCCCGACGATTCCGGCGTGGACGGGAAAAGAAAGCGGGTTGCATGTCTCGTCTGATCATTGTCTCCAACCGTTTGCCCATGTCACTACAGGCACGGGATGACGGCTCCTACACCTTGCGGCAGAACGTGGGCGGACTGGCCACAGCCATCGGCCCCTACCACCGTTCCCATAAGGACAGCCTCTGGATCGGCTGGAGCGGCATCGATCCTCAGAAGTACTCGGAAAAGGAGCTGGACCGCATCCGTCAGGCCTACCGGGAGAGCCGGTGTATTCCTATATTCCTGAGCAAGGAGGAGCTGAACGGATACTACGCCGGGTTCTCCAACAACACCCTCTGGCCGCTCTTTCATGACTTCTCGCATGAGGCCGTCTTCCGCCAGGAGGACTGGGAGATGTACCGCAAGGTCAACATGCGTTTCGCGCAGGTGGTCGAGCCGCTCATCCGCAAGGGCGACACCATCTGGGTCCAGGACTACCACCTGATGCTCCTGCCCAAGATGTTGCGCGAACGTTACCCTGACGCCTCCATCGGCTGGTTCCTGCACGTGCCCTTCCCCAGCGCCGAGATTTTCCGCTCCCTGCCATGGAGCCGCGAGATCCTGGAGGGTGTCCTGGGCGCCAACCTGATCGGCTTCCATACGGTGGACTTCTCCGCCAGCTTCCTGGCTTCGCTGCACAGGCTGTTGCCCGAACTGCCGGTCAACCGGGACGGCGTGGTCGAAATGCCTGACGGCCACCGAGCAGCCATCGACGCCTTCCCCATCGGCATCGACTACAACCTCTACCGGCGTACCGCCCACTCCGGCCTGGCCCGGGCCATGCGTCGAGGAATCGACGAGGCCTGTGGCAAGTCCCCCCGTCATCGCTACCGCACCTCGGTGACTGCCGAGGGCGTGGCGGCCAACGAAGCCGCCACATCGGACGCCAACTGGTGGAGCCACTACATGGAGAAGGACATCCCCGAGTCCACGCTGGCCAAGCAGGCGGCTTCCTCGGTGGGCAGCCGCTCCAATAAGGTCATCGTTTCGGTGGACCGGCTGGACTACACCAAGGGTCTGCCCGAGCGGCTTCAGGCCTTCGGCCGCATGCTGGACAAGTACCCTGAATGGGTGGGCCATGTCACCTACTACCTGCTGGCTACCCCCTCGCGTGAGGTCGTCGAGTCCTATCAGCGGCTCAAGGCCCAGGTGGACCAGTTGGTGGGGGAGATCAACGGCCGCTACTCCCTGCTGGCCTGGACCCCCATCCACTACATCACCCGCTCCCTGTCCATCAAGCCTGTCTGCGGCATCTACACGGCCGGCGACGTAGCCCTGGTCACCCCCCTGCGCGATGGGATGAACCTCGTGGCCAAGGAGTACCTGGCCTGCCATGACGGACGCGACGGCACCCTGGTCCTGTCGGACATGTGCGGGGCTGCCGACGAGCTGACCGATGCCTTCATCGTCAATCCCTACGATATCGACATGGTCTGCGAGGCCCTGCACAACGCCCTGGAAATCACCCCCGAGGAGTCCAGGCAGCGCAACATCCGCATGCAGGCCCGACTCAAGGTGCGCACTGCAGCCAACTGGTGCACCTCGTTCCTCGACTCCCTGCGGCAGGTGTCCACTCCGGGCATGACAGACAGGAGGCTGCGTATGGATCACCACAATGCCATCGTTCGTCAGTGGGACGGCGCCCATCGTCGTCTGGTCCTGTGCGACTATGACGGGACGCTGACCCCGCTGGTTCGTCGACCTGAGCGGGCCAAGCCCACCCAAGCCCTTCGCCGCCTGCTGACCCAGGTGGGGAGCAACCCCGATGTGGACTTTCTGTTGGTCTCGGGCAGGAGCCACCAGATCATGCAGGATTGGTTCGACGACCTGCCGGTGGGGCTGATTGCCGAGCATGGTGCCTGGAACCGCAACCTACCTGGCAGCAGCTCAGACGAGTGGCAGCGGGCGAAGGGTCTGCCTGACTCCGATACCTGGCAGAAGGTGATTCGGCCCATCATGGATGAATCGGCCACCAGAGTCCCTCACTCCTTCGTAGAGAGCAAGTCCGATGCGGTGGCCTGGCACTATAGGATGAGCGATGCCCAGGTGGCCGACCAGGAGCGTCAGGATCTACTCCGCCGTTTGCGCGCCGTGGTCGTCGGCCTGGGGCTGATGATCATGGAGAACTCCAAGGTCGTCGAGGTCACCCCCGTGGCCACCAGCAAGGGTCAGGCCATCCTGCCCTTCGTCAACAGCGGTGACTACGACTTCATGATGGCCCTGGGCGACGATGAAACGGACGAGACCATGTTCGCCGTCATGCCCGATAAGGGATGGACCATCAAGGTCGGGCCCGGCCAGACCAAGGCCCGGCTGCGGGTCAACGATCCGACTGCGGTCACTCTGTTGCTGGCCGACCTGGGTGCCGGTGTGGCCCGTGACGCTAATGAGCCTGTGGCCTCCCACGACTTCCGCGACGACCATACCGTGGTCGACGAGGCGCACGCCCAGCTCACAGACGACAAGTAAGACAGACGACTGCCAGCCACTACCGGTGACTACTCGTGAAGTCCGTCAGGTTCATGGGTGGCTAGAGCTTCGCCTGGCTATCGGTCTGGTTGTCTCGGGTCTGTCCTCATACCTGTCCGGTCTTCGGGTGCCCAAACGTCTGATTGCCCACATGTTTTGGTTTTCAGCATGTTTGGGTGTCCACCATGTTGACGGCTGACCCTATTGGTCGGGCCCGGCCGACCATACTTGGAGCATGGATACTTCAACAATCACTGCCTGTCTTGAGGCCGATCATGCCGCTGATTTGCGCAAAGCCTCCCAACGTCTGGAGGGTGTGGCCCGCCATACCCTTATCGAGGAATCCGATGACTTGGGTGCTCGGATAGGCCATCGCGTCCTGCTCAAACCGGAGAATCTGCAGTTGACCGGATCCTTCAAGATTCGCGGAGCTTACAACAAGGTGGCCTCGCTGAATCAGGACGAGCTGGACCGCGGCATCGTCACCGCCTCCGCTGGCAATCATGCCCAGGGGGTGGCTTTTGCCGCACGCAGCCGGGGCGCGAAGGCCATCATCGTCATGCCCCGAATCACGCCGCCGCTCAAGGTCGATGCCACTCGGGCCTATGGTGCCGAGGTTGTCCTGCAGGGCGAGGTCTTTGATGAAAGCTCTGATTACGCCTTGGGGCTGGCACGTGACCGCGGCATGACCTTTGTCCCGCCCTTTGACGACTACGAGGTCGTCTGCGGTCAGGGGACCATCGCCATGGAGATTCTTCAGGACGTGCCCGATGTCACCGACATCGTGGTTCCCCTGGGTGGGGGCGGGCTGGGCGCTGGTGTGGCGCTCGCCGTAAAGACATTTAAGCCTGAAGTCAGAGTCATTGGAGCCACCCCGGTCGGATCTCCGGCTTGGCGTGAATCTCTGACAGCTGGTCATGTGGTCGCAGCAGATCAGATGCGTACGGCTGCCGAGGGTGTTGCCGTCAGGCGTCCCGGCGATCTGAACTATGCTCTGCTCAGCCGCTATATGGATGATCTGGTCCAGGTGACCGAAAGCGACATCTCAGAGATGATCCTATTCATGCTGGAGAAGCACAAACTGGTGGTCGAGGCAGCTGGTGCCGTCTCCCTTGCGGCCTTGGGCCAGTTGGATCTGCAGTCCGATGTCTTCCGGTCGGCTCCCGGGCCGCATGTGATTGTCCCCATCATCTCGGGCGGCAACATCGACACGGTCACCATGGGTGCAGTCATCCAGCGGGGGATGATTTCCCGCGGACGCATCATGCAGTTCGGTGTGGAGCTGCCCGACGTTCCTGGTCAGCTGGTCAAGGTGGCCACGGTCCTGGCCGATCTGCGTGCCAATGTAATCGAGCTCAACCACGATCAGTTCAAATCCTCCGGCCACTATGACAACGGCGTGCTCTTGGAGGTGACTGTGGAGACCAACGGCCCCGATCACATCACCCAGATTCTGGACACCTTGCGCAGTCGAGGCTTCCAGGTCCATCAGAACTACTGAGCACTAGGTCCCGATTGGATCCGGTGCCGGTGTCTGTGCCTGGCATCCGATGTTCGGGGACAATGATGGACCATGATCATCGCCGAGAGAACAGTCAGAATGGTCGACACCTTTGCTGGGCTTAGCTGATGGGACTAGCTGGTTCTTAAAGGGCCAATCTATGGCGATTCTTGTGCTGCCTTGCGTCTTATCACAGGCGGAGTCCCTTTCTCGATGCTGTAGTGGAGCCTTCCCTCTGCGCCGGCGTCGGCCAGGGCCGCGTTCCGGAGAGCGTCTACATGCTTCAGCGACTGTTTGAATCCGGTGACGAAGTTTCGTGTGTCGGCGTAGTTCGAGCCCATTTGGTTCTGGAGCGAATTCCAGGCGATGAGCGGGTCTGGTGGGCGTGTGAATGGTTGAGCGCGTATATGCGCTGCGACAGCCATGCGTAGATGTCGAAGTAGGACAGGGTGCTGATCTGGCGTTTGAAGTTCTCGTAATCGGTTTTACAGGGCTTGCGTTGGATGCCCAGGTCTTCCATCGGCTGCCGCAGCGTGAAGGGAAGCATGATGACGCGGCTGGTGTTGTGCTTCTTCTGGCGCACGACTTGGGTGCTTATCCACACCATGAGCAACCTGGCCTTCTTCCCGTACGGCCAATGTGGGTGATGCCCTTCCCCAGGGTCGTCACGGTCTGCGGTTGGAGGACGTAGGTATATCAGCCTATTTCGATAATCGACGAACAGATTTGCTTTATTTCTTCATTGTGTGTTGAGATGATGACGGCGGCACCTTGTTGGGCAAGTTCGCACAGTATACGTATGACGATGTCGGCGTTGTCCTGATCCAGCGCAGAGGTCGGCTCGTCTGCAAGAATGACACTCGGCTGTTTGAGCAGGAGCCTTGCGAGGGCGATTCTTTGTTGTTCCCCGCCCGATAGGGTGTAAATCTTTTTCTTCTGCGAGCCATTCATTCCGACGATGTCAAGTACACTGTCGATTCGTTCGTCCCGCTCCTTGCGATGCTCGCGCTTCTTCATTTTGAGGGGGATCTGCAGGTTACGCGATACGTTCCACTGTTCGACAAGACCATAGTTCTGGAATAGGAATCCTATGTTTTCGCGAAGACACACCCGCTGCCCCTTCCTGCTCTTATGCAAATAACCGGAACGGAATGTCCCTTCGTCGTAAGTGACCGATCCTTCATCGAAGTCCTCCAACAAGCCGATGCAGTTGAGCAGGGTCGTCTTGCCAGCACCGGACGGCCCGCTCACTGCGATTATGGAACCAGGTCCAGCGTCGAAGGACAGTCTCGACCATAAGGTGTGTTCCGCAAATCTCTTGGTAAGTCCTTCGACTTTCAATGTCGGCTGCATGCCTGCGTTTGTCATATGCATCTCCCTGCGCACCGCGGATTCACGGGCGTTTGATGTCGTCGGCACGGAACCTTGATTCGTATGCCGATACGGTAATGGCCATGATGAGGCTGGATCCGGCGAAGAGCAATGTTCCAGCCACCAGATCCGCAGCCTTGTTCATCGAGCCGATCATGCCGACTGCCATGAGGGTCAGCAGCACCCCGGTGTTCTGCATGATAAGGAAGCCTCCATGTCTTCTGAAAAACCCGTATCCATGGATGAATTGGACGAAGGAGAGCCTGCGTCGTCTTGCGCAATACGCGGCCGAGCACACAAGGATGGCCATCATGGCAGCGGCCAGACCGAACGATATGGCTATGATGTCCCCGCGTTGCTCGTTCCGGGATAATGACAACGTATACGCCACCGAGTCTTTGGCGTTGTCAATACCCTGGAAGTATCCGGAGATTCCATAATGGTCCAGCTTGCTTTGCAGGAGTTCCGGATCAGAGAACAATACACTATCGCTTGATGTGTATGACAGGTATACCATGGGGCTGATCAACCCTGACGATGGGGATGTGACGGCTACCACTGGATCTTTCAAAGACAGCTTCTGCTGATCTTCCGCAGGCATGAACTGCGTTCCCGAGAAGAGGGATATATCTTGGTCCGAACGTGTGCGGACCAGGACGCCGTGAGGGTTGCAGGAATATGGTTTCTGTTTCCGGGTAACACCCAGTTGGCACTGTGTCTTGAAATATTCGGCATATTTCTTCAACAAGGCTCCGGGGTCCCCTTTATATGATGAAGGCACCAGGAGTGTGAAAGCCCCGATATCTCTTCCAGACACTCTAACCGGTTTCCCATCAAGTCCGGCAATGGGTTGTTTGTCAAGATAGTTCGGGCTCACTATCATCGAATCGGATCCGTCCGGTTCGTAAGGATCATTGTTCCCCTCAGCGGGACGAACAGAGTCACCGTTATACCCGACCAACATCGCCTTCCCTCTACTGTCAAGATCCTCGATCACTTTCATCAGGGGAGGCGCTGCCCGGAGCATATCCTCCTGTGTGATGTTGATTTTGGTTGAAAACCTCAGGACATATTGATCCGAGATGCGAGACCACTGTGCCAAGGACCGGCTGGTGCTCTGTACCGCGCTGATTCTATTCAGAGAACCGCTGATGGTGCCAAAGAGAACAGCCACCACCATGAACTGGGCAAAACCCGCGATGATGCCATCACGGAGTTCGTTGCCCTCTCCGTTGAGAACGGCGGGTATTCGATCGCGGAATGCACTGGCACCACCCAAAACCAACGCCAGGAAGACAAGATAGGCCGTCAATACAGCCACGGCGATAAACAGCGCTCGAAGGAGCCGCCAAATCTGGTGGAAGTTATTGATAAACCAGAGGAAAGGTAATCCCACTAAGGTAATTGTCACCAATCCCACGGCGAGTGTGGCCAGCAGTGACACCAGCTCGCCGACGAGTATCCTTCCGCTGGTATAACCGTGCATCGCCTTGATCGCATGTATCTTCCTGTTCCTGGACAGGGAATACGCGGTGGAAACCACCAATGTGATGGCGATGATAACGACTCCCGCCCAAAGGCCACCCTTCCCTAACGCGTATATCATCGCAGCTATCCAGAAGCCTCGTGACCAGAGGCTTTGTGATTCGTCAACCACTATCCGGGAACGTGACAAAGCCTTGGCGAGCTGTTCCATATGCGACCTATCCGCATTGGTCGCATAGCTTCCGCGCAAGTCCTGGGTGGTAATCTCCTCAAAAGAAACTACTTTCGTTGACTGGTCACGTGTTGAAAAGGAAGGATAATCGTACCCTCCATTTCGTTGAAAAGACTTTTGGTCACCCACAAAGGCCACGAGAACACGAGACTTCATTGAGTCACGAAATGAAGGTTGGATCTTGAAGACATTGATCCCCAAAGTTCTTGAAGCTTGGGCAATCGCACGCACAGCATCCGCCTTGGTCGCGGTATCAACCCTCTCGACGGTGAAAGAGGTACCGGTACCTGCCGGAAGTTCCTGGTCGATAGTGATAAGCATCTCGAATGTCACCACCATGGTGAGAATCAAGGAAGCCCAAATCGTCAACCGTTCAATCCAGTGAATTTGCAAATACCTCACCAAAACTTCCTCATAGTCTTCTCCTTTGAAGGCAAATATGATGGCGAAAAATCTTCCATCACGGGTTATTTTACCCCATAAATACAGCTGATTCATCCGGGCCTCTCACATATAGAGACCGTTCTTATGCCACTGATACCGATGTGGAATCCGAACCGGTACGATGACGCTGGCTACTCCTGGAACAATACCCTTGCCGGAGTTCGAACAACACATACAAGACCAGTTTGCTTGGTTACACTCAAACCATGAGCATGGGATGTTTTAGTGGATGTAGTGCGGAATCATGTAGAGAATGTCGCTGGTGATGACACTGGTGGGGATGGTGGCGGTCAGCCAGTTGCGGATTTGATGTCAGTCGAGCCGGTTGCCCATTCGTCTGATCTGCTCGCTGGCCTGTCTATCGAGTGAGGCCAGGGCCTCGTCGAGGTGTCGTGTGACGTCGTGGGCGAGCGAGTCGAGCCCGCTGTTCTGCTTGCTCTGCAGGCTTAAGAGCTGCTCGTTCACGTGCCGCTGCTAGTCGTACATCTTCCTGAGCTGTGTTTCGTTCCTGCTGGCCGTTTGCTCCACTCTCTCCTCGAACGCCTTGTAGTCAGAGAGGATGACCTTCCTTGAGGCTTCGTTCTGCCTGTCGCCTGAGTCCTCTAATCGCTGCAAGCTGGTCAACAGCATCTGGTTGGCCTGTTCCGTCGTGGAGGTTATCGCCTCCAACTGTTCCTTGCGGTTCACCTGGCTGCTAGTAGCGAGATGTATTTGCGCGCCCTGGTAGTTCCCGAGCTCCTCGAGTACATGCCTCGTCTCGCGCAGTTGCGCGCTCAGGTCCTCCTCGTTGCTCTGGTTCGGGTTCTTGTCCATGTCTCCTCGTTTCGTCCAGCAGCGATTGCAGTTCTCCGGCCACGCTCTTAATCTGTTCGCGCAGCTTCTCGATGGGCGTCTCCCCAATGACCGCGAAGCGAAGTCATCCACCGTCAAAATCAAAATCAAAAATTCAAGTTTTCTAGTATAGGTATATAGGGGATCTCTCATTAGCTTCACTGCGCGTGGGGCTAAGAGGGTTGGCTGCATTCAAAGTCCCTCAAATTACATTCAAGGTTCATCTCTTGAATTTGGTTTGATTGTGGCTTGTCTGGACGTGATTGCTGTCTGCGCTGGTTGGTGCACTTGGGGTGTGTTGCTGATGGTGGTTTCGTGATTGCTGGTGGGTCTGATGCTGGGTGGTTATGTTTGGTGGGCTGTGATTGTTGGTGTTTATGGATGTGGTGGGCTGGTTTCGGACCCTTTCTGGGATAACGGTGGAATGCTCGTTTCGGACTGCGGCGGTTCTTCCGGTGCGCACGCCCGGATCTGTTCTTTCCTGCCGGCTCCGGTAGGCTTGTACTGCGTGCATGGAGGTGGAGAATCTGTCCACCAGGATGGCCCAGGATCGGCTGGCCGTCCTGGACATGCCTTGCGGGATCGCCTACGCGCAGCCAACCGCATGACCGCATAAACGAAGGCACCCCTGGACCCGTGATTCATGGGTTCCGAAGGCGCCCTTGCGTCCTGGTGCGGTGGCCATCAGGCGGTTGTCGGCTGCTTGTCTGTGGCCTGGACGTCCCGAGCGACGGCCTTGCGGATGATGGCCGACTTGGGGATGCCCCCCTCTTGGTCAGCCGGCTGGCCTTGTCGTCCAGGTCCTCGGGCACCCTGACCTTCCAGGTGCGTCGAGCGGTCCTTGCCTCGGCCCGCCGCTTCTCCAGCTTCTCCAGATTCGCCAGGCTCTGGGCCATGAGCGATGCGGCCTGCTCGTCGGTCAGCAGCGGGGCGCCGGGGTCCCGCCGGACGGCGGCCTCCGGGTGGTGGATCAGCTCCCCCCGGTCGGCTGCGCGGATCATCGCATCGATGTCCTCCTGGTTCTCGGATGTGACTTGCTTGGCCATTTTGCGCTCCTTTCCCCTCCTGCACGCCTGTCCCTCTCCGCCCTCACCGGGTGGCCTGAGGGCGTGGAAGACGGTGAAGTCGCCGTTTCGCTCCAGCGCCACGTACACCTCGATGTAATCCTCGCGCAGGGCGCCGAGATGCCTCGGGCCGATGATAGCGAGGCCGGGCAGACGCTTTAAACCGGCGCGACTGTTTTTCAGAGGCTTGCCTGGTGCTATTCCTTCTCCCCTGCCCGTCCGATCGCCTTGTAGATGGTGCTTCGGCTGACGTTGAACTTGGCGGCTATCTCCTTGACGGTCACGGTCCTGGAGTCGTACAGCTGGCGCACCATGGCGACATCCTTGTCGGAGAGCTTGTAGGGGCGGCCGCCTTTCCTGCCGCGCGCCCTGGCCGCCTTCAGGCCGGCCATGGTGCGTTCCCGGATCAGATCCCGCTCGAACTGCGCCAAAGCGGAGAAGATGTTGAAGACCAGCACCCCTCCAGGCGTGCTGGTGTCCATGTTCTCGGTCAGGCTGCGGAACCCCACCTCCTGCCTATGGAACCGGTCCATCAGATCAACCAGGTTCTGCACGCTGCGCCCCAGCCTGTCCAGCTTCCACACCACCACCGTGTCGCCCTCGCGCAACGCCTCCAGCATCCGGTCCAACTGGGGACGGCTGGCCTTGGCACCGGAGGAATGATCGACATAGATCCTCCCGCAACCCGCCTTCCTCAGCGCGTCGGTCTGCAGATCCTCATTCTGCTCAAGCGTGCTCACCCTCGCATAGCCGATCAGCATGCACCCTCCCCTCGGCCGGCCGACGGCGATGTATTGGGCTCCTGCACTTGGACCTTCCTTGGGACCTTTGGGATCGGTCTGTTAGCGCCCGCCTCATGATTCGCCTCGTATGGGCCATCCTTGGGAACGATGCGTTCATTGATGATCTGCACCAGATAGTTGACGGCCAGAACGGAAGCGGCCACAGAGAGAATCAGCGAATAGTCTGATTCTTCGATATTGCATATTTTCATCAGGTACAGGATAATCACGAAGATTACACCGATGATGGCATAAGGTGTAGTGCGAATCCACCACCTGCTGGACGGATCACCCTCCCGATTGTTTATAACATCGCAAGCATAAATGAACAGCGCAAATGCCTCAACTAGAAAGAGAAGCACGAGACATATATATGACGCCGACAACTTCAGCTTCTCAGAATAATCTATAAAAATATTTAGTATCAGATAGATATACAAAAGATGCAGGAGATAGGAGCACGTCGTTACCGTGCTATAACTCTTATCCCATTCGGCTCCATACATGACTAAGGCACCAAAACAAAAAACGAAGGAAGAAAAGACAACAGGAGTCCATCCGGCAACAAAGGCTAATCCTCCTTTGCATCCTTGCCAAAGAAGTTTGATTGTTGAGAGGAAAGTCAAAGCCATAAAGAGAAGGCCGACATCGGCCAACAACGACGTAAGACGGTATGGACCCTTATGAAATGGGTTTAGTTCCTATAGGCCCCACCATGGTATGGAGGCCCTGCATCATCAATCAACTGCAGATAATGCTCCAGTTGCTGTTTTGGCACGCACAAATAATACTAAACTGTGAGTTACTGAAAGTCTCCATGTGCGGAGTCTCTGCTTCCTGCAGATTTTGCAATGAGTTGTTCATGTTCCCCTCCTTCCCCTAAATTAGGTATGCCCTTAGCGCATACGAATCGTACTTTACAATAACTTTTGACTTATTGCATCTTTTGTCAATAATTTATGGAAGACTTTTAACCGTCACGCAAGCAATACTTGTATTGCGTCTCAGTGTAAAGTTCGCTGTAGCTTTTCGCGTTGTGGATTCGTATGGTTCTCGGGGTTTCGTCGGGCTGTGGATTGGGGTTGGGTATGGCTGGTGAGTTTCTGTCCCTTGAGGGTGTCTCCTATCATTACGGTTCGGGCGGGGCCGGCATCACCGACGTGTCCCTGCAATGCCCGCCTGGGTCGTGGACGGCGATCATGGGGCCCTCGGGCGCGGGCAAGTCGACCCTGCTGAATTGCGCCTCGGGCCTGCTGCCGGTCGACCAGGGCTTGGTGCACATCGGGCAGCATGACCTGGCCCGGATGGGAGAGGCCGACCTGACACGTGTCAGGCGTGACCTGATCGGGTTCGTGTTTCAGGACTACAACCTCGTCGAAGCGTTCACATGCCTGCAGAACGTGATGCTGTCCTTCCTCTTCGGCGGGCCGCGCATCGAGGTCGACGACGCCGTGCGGGCCCTGCAGGCGGTGGGTCTGGATGGTTTCGCCGACGTCTATCCCTCGGACATGTCGGGCGGGCAGCGGCAGCGTGTGGCGGTGGCCAGGGCTTTGGCCTCGAGGCCCTCGGTCGTCTTTGCCGACGAGCCGACGGGCGCCCTGGACACCGCCGGCTCCCAGCTGGTGCTGGACGCCTTCGGCCAGGTGGCGGCGCGGGGGTCCACGGTGCTGATGGTGACCCACGACCCGGATGTGGCGGCCCGTGCTGGCAGCACCGTGTTCCTGGTCGACGGCCGCATCCACTCGGTGTGGTCGGGCTGCACGGCCGAGCAGCTGGCCATGCACCTGGCCGAGACCACGTTGAGCGGGGCCGACCGGTGAGCGCGGGCATGGCCTCCCCGGCCCAGCAGGCGAGCCGACCCTGGCGCAAGCGGCCAACAAGGGCCAGCCTGTCCTTCTCCCTGGTCAGGGCCCACCGCTCCTCCTACTGGATCATGTGCCTGGCCGTGTTCGCCGCCACGACCCTGTCCTGCGCGACCCTGCAGGCACGTCAGGCGGGCCTGGCCTACGACGGCCTGCACGGCCTGGAGGGCCTGAACGCCTACCACCGCATTCTGACCAAGGCCTACTACGACCTGGCATTGAACACTGTGTCGCTGATCGCGCTGGTGTTCTGCCTGCTGGTGACGGTGTTCCTGGTCCTGTCATCGGTGTCCTTCCTGGTCCAGGAAAGGCGCCGGGAATACGGCCTGATGCGGCTCAACGGCGCCTCGGGCAAACAGGTCGTGGCCATGGCCCTGCGAGAGTTCTCCCTGCCCCTGGCCCTGGCCGACGCCGCGGGATGCCTGGCCGGATCCCTGCTGACCGTTCCTGTGGGCATGGCCTTCATAAGGGCCATGGGCACCACGGACATCGACCTGCTCTTCCACCCCAGGGCCCGCCTGTGGGTGGCGGCCGTGGCCTTCGCCCTGATGATGGCGGTCTGCCTGCTGGGCGTGTGGCTGGCCACGCGCAGGTTCGGGGCCGAGACCCCCCTGAAGCTGATGACACAACCGGCCGTCAAGGACAAAAAGGCCAGCCGGTTGCGGATCGTATGCTCCCTGGCCCTGTTCCTAGCATCTATCACGGTCGCCTTCATGCCGGTCGACCGCTCGGAGTTCTACGACCGGCTGCTGGGCTTGATCGTCCTACTGATAATCACCGTGTACGTGGCCGCCCCCCTGCTGGTCCCCCCGGTAGCATCCCTGCTGGGCCTGCTGGCCGAAAAAACCGCGGCCGGACCGGGCCTGCTGGCCCGGCAACGGGTCCGCAGGGGCAGGGCAGGCGCCACGGCCATAGCGTTGCCGGCCATGATGGCGCTGACCATTCTGGTCTCCTTCATCCTCATCATGCAGGCGGGCCGCATGAGCTCGGTGGTGCTCAGCATCGAGCCCATGAAGGCCGACGTGGTGGCCTCCTCGGACGACCTGTCCCAGGCCGGCAGGATCTCGCGCACGCTGCAGGGGCTCGGACGGGAGGTCGGCACAGCCGACATCTACCAGACCCAGCAATGGGTCCTGACCGACAAGCACGGAAACATCCAGATGGACACCTTCCCCCAGGTCACCTGGGCCCAGGCCCGTGACCTGGCCGACCCCAGCCACAAGGACACCTCCCCCAAGGTGCTCCAGGGCAGCCTGGCCGACCTGGGCACCGGCAAGGTGGCCATAAGCAGAGCATACGACAACCAGCGCAAGCCGGGCGACACGATCACCCTCATCGACCGCCACGACAAAAGACACCAGGTCCAGGTCGTGGCCGTCATCGAGCCGCCCAAGACCACCCCCCACGTGAACATGGACATGCTCACGACCGAGGATGGCCTGCCCAGGGAGGGCGAGAACGGCCGACTGTACGCCTTCATCACCGCCCGCGACCACACCCAGGCCGACGACATAGCCCAACAGATAAGGGACACCACCCACAAGATCACCGCCTTGAACAGGCAGGACTTCATCGACGACTACATCAAGACCAGCATCAAGGAGCAGCAGGGAACACCACTCATGATAGCCGGCGGCACCATCCTGGCCCTGATATTCCTCGTCCAATCTATAGCCATAGGAATCAGCGAACGACGCATGCAGAACCGGCGCCTCAACCAGATGGGCGTCACCCGCGGCGCCCTCGCCTGGTCAGCGGCCATCGAGACCACACTCGACGTCACCGCCGGCATCATCCTCTCCCTCGTCGCCGTGGCCATCACCGAGGCATCCGTGGCGATAAGCTTCGTCCGGGACGGGGTCGGCATACAACACACACCCATCATCGCAGACATCTTCCTACCCATGTCCCTCCTGCTCCTGGCCGTCGCCATAGCCACCACCATCCTCTGCACACGCCTCACCCACAAGAACCAACCCACAAAACACTAGAGGCCAGGCCAACCATGAACTTTATCCACGTCGTCAGGAAATACATGCCGGGGCACATTCTTGCATACACGGCAAGCCTTCTGCTGGGAATCCTCGCACAAGCGGTCGTCCTGCTGCAACCACAGCTCAGCGGAGCCCTCATAGACGGCGTGCAACAACACAAAGCAACCGTATTAATCGCGGTGCAATTGGGAATACTGTTCATTCTTGGCGCTGTATTGACAGCAATCCAGCAAGCCATACTAGGCACAATAGGGGAGAAATCATTATATTCCATTCGCAACAGCATGGTCGACAAGTTTTTCCGGATGAGTTTGCTTGATAGGGAACAGAAACCTCCGGCCTGGTATTCGCAAAGAGTTTCCAATGATGCCGCTTTGATAAAGTCGGTTCCATCGCAATTCCTCTCACTGGTGCAAGGAATAATCCTGATTGTAGGTTCAGGGGTGTGCCTTGTGTGGCTTGACCCCATTTTCTTTGTGATAGTTCTCATTCCTGCAGGTTTTTCAATATCACTTATGCTTATTGCAACTAAGCCGGTAAAAAAACTGCAGAACAATCTGCAGAATGCAACAATGGACATGACCTCGACTGTGCAGGAAGCCGCCGCTTCCATGAGAACACTTGAAGCCTATAACTCTATCGACCCGGAAAAAACAAGATATATGCCATAACAGGGCAGGCTTTTGCCTCCGGGAGGAAACTTGTTTGGTTATACAGCAGTTTTGCGCCTGTCAACCAGATTTTGTCACAGCTGGGAAACATAGTCGCCATCCTATACGGAGCATATCAAGTTGCGTGTGGACAGATGGAATTCACATCGCTAGTCATGTTCTTGATGTACTTTTCCTACTTCTCAACAGCGATCAATTCAATAGTGTCTGCTATAGGGCAGATGCAACAAGCCATAGTCGGAAGCCAACGAGTGGATGAATTCTTTACGGTGAAAGAACAGCAAGACGATTCAGCAGGAACGGTGCTTAGCCTAACAAAGGCTCCAAAAGTGACTTTCAAGGAAATCAACCATAGGTATATCGACCAAACAGAGAATTCGCTAACCAATGTTAGTTTTACCGCTCCTCCAGGGAAAATAACGGCACTGGTTGGAGAATCAGGCGGCGGAAAAACAACATGCTTGAGCTTAGTCGAACGGTTCTTCCAGCCCACCAATGGGCAAGTAACCGTCGATGGTTCCGATCTCGCTGGCCTTCACATGGAGAAGTTGAGAAAAGACATCGCGTATGTGGAACAAGACCCCTGTATCCTGACGGGAACCATCAGAGACAACATACTACTTGGGAACAACACGGCAACAGATGATGAAATATCTCAGGTGCTTAAACGTGTCGGCCTCGAACTCGACGGCGTATCAGATGCACAGCTCCTGGATAGGGAAGTGGGCCAGTCTGGTTTAGCCTTGTCGGGCGGTCAAAAGCAAAGAATTGCCCTGGCCCGTGCCTTGATTAGAATGCCCAAGCTTTTACTCATGGATGAGCCGACATCCAACTTAGACGGTCTGGCTGAGGAGACTATTGCCAAACTTATTCGACAGAGATTCGGAAACACAACAGTTCTATATTCAGCCCATCGCCTCTCACTTATTCTTGAAGCCGATTGGATTGTCGTTATCAAGAACGGTAGGGTCCTGGATGAAGGCAACCATGAAGAGTTGCTGGGTAGATGCGACTACTACAAGCAACTGATTGCTTCACAGGAACAGCACACCACCAAGTGAAAGGTTTCAATCTGCCTTAAACACATCTGCTGCAATTGGTTTTATCAGTTCTATAGACCAGAATTACCCCCTGAAGCACACCAACGTCCAAATATTTCACTTCTCACAGATGATATTCTTTTCACTCGTTATCATTTAATGAATCATATCCGTTAAGTTGTTCAGTGCCATCAGATTTAATCGTCTTGTATATCGTTCCTCGGGAGACATTAAAGCGCTGCGCAATCTCCTGGACTGTAACGCTCCTGGACTCGTAGAGCTGCCGAACCATGGACTTATCGCTCTTGCTCAGCTTGGGACGCCGCCCACCAACCCTTCCCCGTGACCGGGCAGCCTTCAGACCGGCGGTGGTTCGCTCACGGATTAGGTCACGCTCAAACTGGGCCATGGCGGCGAACACGTTGAACACCAGGACGCCACCAGGAGTGGTTGTGTCCATCTGCTCGGTCAGAGATTTGAAGCCAACACCCATATCCTGCAGACGGTTCATGATATCGACCAGGTTCTGGACGCTGCGCCCCAGTCGGTCGAGTTTCCACACCACCAGCACGTCACCCTCTCGCAAAACATCAAACATACGGTCGAGTTCAGGACGGCTGGCCTTGGCTCCTGAAGCGTGATCAACATAGCATCGATCACACCCGTCAGCCTTCAAAGCATCGACCTGCAGGTCCTCGTTCTGGTCCAGGGTGCTGACCCTGGCATACCCAATCAGCATGCGCAAGCCCCTCCCCCATATGGATACGCCGAATCCTTACCCGTATACGGTCCCTCCCTGGGACAGATACGCTCGTCAAATATCTGCTTGCCATAGGTAAAAATAACCAGTGAGAAAACGCCACATACGATCCACCACAACACATTCCTGCTCTGAGGGAAATCGGATATCCTCGAATCATTGCGCCACAGCCAATATGCCATAATGCCCCCGAGGAGCATATACGGCCATGTTCGCAAGAACCGTCTGAGATTCAGGGCTCCCCTGCACCAATCCCAGGAATAGTATCCAAGAGCCACATCTTCTACCAGAGACATAGCTATTATCAACCAAGACACATCAGCCGACAACGCCACCGCCCGTGTCATCAAAACCATTAACGCGGACAGATAAAGCAGGTGTCCGCCACAAACAACCATCAACACATCCCGACTGTTCCCTAAAGGATCTTCTTCAGGTCGTCGATAAAAAAGAATCCAAAGGACGGCAAGCAAGCCGGCCAACATCAGCCACATCGCTATCCCATTCAGCGGCTGAATCTTTCCCCCGACTACACCAGGCACTATCGACACAGCTACAAGCGCTATATACAAAGACAGCCAGACCTGTACACATTTGCGTACCAGTTTTTTCAGACCATATTGCCGAAGCGCATCGCGACTCCATGAGTGTTTCAAAACCCGTCCTTCCGTCCATCAAATTGTACATTGATTTTTAGACGAGTTTTGAAACACTCAATTCAACAAAAAGAATCAAATTCTCCAGGAATCACCATTTGTTCCAAAAACGGTCGTTTTTCCGCTGGCGAGTGGCGCCGGTGCTTTCCCCGATGAATTTGGACTCGTGATCATGTCTTTCAGGCGAGTTTGAGCTCGGCTATTACACGTTTAATCTACTTGGTGACTATCAGAGATTTAGATTCTATATTGGAAGCGTCGGAGCTCTGTTGGGACAAGGCGTTTCAGGCTTAGGCTCTACTAAAAGTATGCTATCGGGGATGAAAAGGCTCCGCTGGGATGTATGGCTGGAAGCCAGCGGGGTACCCACTGATCATTGTGACGTGGCCATGGGTGTTTTGGAGCAAAGAATCGACTCTGCCGGTGCTGATTAGGGCATGTCCAGGGCATCATACTTTGCTCGGGCGGGAAGACTTTGGCTTCCGGAATCGATTCGCTGTCCTTCTTCTGGGGCAGAGGTTCGCTTCCTGATGCAGAGTATCCGCGTGATAGGGGGTGCCGGGGTTCCAAAACGACGCTGACAGGGGACCGGTACAAGTGGAGTTTGTCTGTAGTGAGACGGAAGACGGCTCAAGGATTGCCATAGTGGGCCCTGCAGGTTCTTGCAGGGCCCATCAGAAACCTGCAGATCGCAGATCTGTTCCAGTAATTGCGCGGAGCGATTGGGGAATCATCCTTGTCCGGCGATGGTTTTGTCGACGAGTTTGGGCAGTGCCTCTTCGATAGGTTCGTGGATGAGTCGGGTTGCCAGGGAATCGTATTGGGTCGAGCCCATGTTCATGATGGTGATTGGCACGCCCGCCTGGGCTGCCACCGGCACCAGCGAAGCTGCTGGATACACTTCCAAAGTGGAGCCGATCACCCAGAATTGATCAGCCTGGCTGGCTAGCCTCATGCTCTTTTCCATGGCTCCCTCGGGCAGGGCCTGACCGAAATAGACCACATCAGTCTTGATGATGCCATTGCAAGGCATGTTGCCTTGGTAGGGCATGGGCTTGTGGCAGTGTGGATCGGGTTCCTGATCGAGCTTGGCCATGATGTCGGCCGTCCGATATGCCTGACCGCATTTCATGCAATGGGAACTGCCGATGGTCCCGTGAAGGTTGACGATGACATCCTCGGAGTTGCCGGCTTTCTCGTGAAGGGCATCGAAGTTCTGCGTAGCCAGCAGGTTCAGCATGCCTGCCTGCTCCAGCCTGGCCAGTGCCTTGTGCGCTACTCCGGGCTGGGCCTTCCAGACTGGTGACTCCCTCTGCCACCGCCATGAATACTCCCGCTGCTTCCGGTCACTCATGAACAGGTCCAAGTCATAAACGTTCATCTGATCGGGATGCTTGGTCCAAACCCCGTCAGGCCCGCGAAAATCCGGTATGCCGGCGGAAGTCGAGATTCCCGCCCCGGTCAGTACTGCAATTGTTGTGCTCATACACCCGTCTTACCATCCGTCAACAGAATCCATGACTCGCAGACCAACATAGTGCGCGAACATACATCTATATCAACATTCATATTCGTAGGCTGTGGATGACTGGCGGTCGAGAACGGAAGGTGAACTCCGCATTGGATACAGCCGACTATGAGCAGAGTTCAAAAGGACTATGAAGGGACTAAGCCGACACGCCAATGGAGCTGGGGCCTGATCGTCTCCTTGTGAATAAAATGTGTGCATGAAGCCGTGGCAGTGCGCTGAGTTCCCATCTTCGCGATGTCTAAAGTTAAAAAGGGACATGCAACGACACGCCGTCTGAGGGCTTGTTATAGCTTGTTTTGAGGGTCTTTTCGGAGGGGCCAGGTTGCGTTTTGCCCGGCTCGTGGTAAGTTTACTTCTTGCTGCCCGGCAGTGATGAGAACTCTTCGGAGGGCTTGGAGCTGTTGGTGTGGTGGTGGTTTGAGAACTCAAGAGCGTGTTT
>NZ_JACFQO010000003.1:0-204286 GCF_016101375.1 Bifidobacterium sp. W8110 | reverse complement strand
CAGATACCCCAACACCACACTCTGACCAACACACAACCAAACCCACACACAGAACCTAAAACAACGCGTTTAGTTCCTATAGGCCGCATGGGTCAGTATCCGGATATGAAAAAAGATCCCGAGGTCACCTCGGGATCCTATCTGTGGAGCTAGGGGGATTCGAACCCCCGACCTTCTCCATGCCATGGAGACGCGCTACCAGCTGCGCCATAGCCCCGTGCTTGCCTTGCTTGGTGAAGCCTTGCTTATAGTACACCGGGATTGGCGAATGGAGCAACTCAGTGTGTTGCCTCGGAATTGCAGGGTTTGTGAGCTATTTGATGGATTTTATCCTCGAATGGTCTTGAGTCATTCCTGAGCTTGCAAGTGCGCTAGCATGATGAACAATGGGCGACCAAGGGGGTCGGCAGCAATGGAAAGGCGGCGGACCATGACCGGCAAAAACGATGCCGAAGTGCGGGCTGAAAAGCGGAACAAGAACCATCCTGGGGATCAGCTCATCATCAACTGCCTGCCCTTGGACCAGAGTGAACGACAGGAATTCCTCCAGGCGGCTCCAGGCGTTCGTCAGGAGTTCATTGTCGACACGGACATGCGGCAGAGCATGCATTGGCTCATCGATGTCCCTCAATCCCTCCGATTGGAGGCCACGATCATTTTGGGTAATCCGCCGGCCGAGCAGGTGGTTGCCTGCCGTAACCTGGTCTGGCTGCAGACCAGCAGCGCGGGTGTGGATGCCTACCTGAAACCGGGGGTTCTACCCAAGGATGCCATACTGACCAGCGCCTCCGGCGCCTACGGGCAGTCGGTCTCCGAGCACATGTTCGCCATGATGTGGGCCCTGATGAAGGACCTTCCTGGTTACCGGGACAATCAACGCATGGGCCGTTGGGAACCTCGCGGGGCTGTCCTTTCACCGCGCGGTTGCCAGGTTCTGGTGTTGGGCACGGGGGATATCGGAGCCTCCTTCGCTCGTCTGGCCAAGGCTGTAGGCGCTCGGACCATCGGTATCAGGCGGCATCCCGACCAGCCGGTGGAGGGGTTCGATTGTCTGGCTGGTTTTGACGATCTGGATGCCCTGCTGCCTGAGATGGACGTAGTGGCTCTGGCCCTGCCTTCAACGCCGCAGACTAGACATATCATCGACGGCAATCGTCTTGCATTGATGAAGTCCACCGCCGTGCTGATCAACGCGGGCAGGGGAGATGCCGTGGACTGCATGGCTCTGGCCCAAGCCCTGGATAAGGATGGCATTTTCGGTGCAGGGCTGGATGTGACCGAACCGGAACCTCTGCCTGAAGACCACCCACTCTGGAGGCAACCACGCTGCCTGCTCACTCCGCATGTAGCCGGGGGAGCTCATCTACCCTCCAACATGGACAAGGTTCGGGAAATTTGCCTGGATAATCTTCGTCGGTTCATGGATGGCAGACCCCTTCGCAACCGGATGAGGTGACCGCCGTGCCGACAGAGCAAAGCCGTAGCGGCAACAGTCGTGGGCGGACGACTGTTCTGCGCTGGGTGGCCGTTCTGCTGGCGCTTGCTTTGATTGTGGCGGGCTCCTTGGCCTTGGCTGGCAGGTTGATGGGTGTCGGATCTGCTCGCCATGATAATCAAAGTTCCTCTGCAAACAGCCGCAAGACCGCTTCCCACAGCCCTCCCGGGTATTCTCCTGAGCAGACCGCGGCCCATCCGCCTCTGATCTCGCCTGTCGATTACGACCACGACGGTGTGGACGATTACACGGCCATGGTGCGTGGAGCCCATCAGGAGGCACGCCGCCATCCTCGTTATGACAGCGGCTACTATCAGGGCGGCTATCCGCCCGATGATCGCGGCGCCTGCACCGACGAAATCTGGAGGGCCTTCCGGCAGGCCGGCTACGACCTCAAAGCCATGGTCGACGCTGACATCGCCTCGTCTCCTGGGGCCTATGCTGGAGTCATCAGCAGGCCCGATCCGAACATCGACTTCAGACGCACGAATGTCCTCGGCGTATTCCTGTCCCGGCACGCCCAGCGTCTGACCAACGACACCGCGGCCACCGACCAGTGGCAGCAGGGCGACATCGTCATCTTCGATACCTCCTGGCATATCGGCATGGCCTCGGATAAAAGGGACAGCCAGGGCATCCCCCTGCTTCTGCACAACATGGGTCAGCGCGCCAGGGAGAACGACTACCTGGGGTCACCTGGCCATCGTCCCATCACCGGCCATTTCCGATTCGATGCCTCCAAAATCCAACCCGCCGTCCTGCGCCCATGGAGGGGGTGACCCGGGACTACCCTGCGAAATTGAGCACGGCGGCAACTGGTTATCTGCTACTATCGGTTCGGCCAGACACGTCGGCCAGGTTCGAGCACGAGAGGCGGTGATGGCGATGATGAGAGTATTCAGCACCATGAACGGGCAGATCGAGCAGATCGGCAAGGCTTCCAAGGGCTCATGGATATGCTTATCGGCGCCCACCGATGTCGAGCTGGCCAACGTCTCGCAGTCCACTGGCATTGATCTGGCTGACCTGCGTGCCCCCCTGGACGATGAGGAGCGCTCGCGTGTGGACGTGGAGGACGAGTACACCATGGTCATCGTCGACATTCCCCGGGCCGAGGAGCGCGACGGCCGGGACTACTACGAGACCATCCCCCTGTCCATCATCGTCACCGAGGATCTGATCGTCACCGTCTGCATGCAGGACACCGTCCTGCTCCACCCCTTCATGGAGGGAACCATCCGGGGGTTCAACACCTTCATGAAGTCCCGCTTCATCCTTCAGATCCTCTACCGCAACGCCACCCTCTACCTGCGCTACCTGCGCATCATCGACCGTGAGTCGGACCGGCTGGAGCTCAAGCTGCGCCACTCCATGCAGAACCGAGAGATCCTCATGCTGCTGGAGCTCAACAAGACCCTGGTCTACTTCGCCACCAGCCTCAAGTCCAACGAGATCGTCCTGGAGAAGCTGACCGGGCTGGAGCGTATCAAGCGCTATCCGGACGACGAGGACCTTCTGGGCGATGTGATCACCGAGAACAAGCAGGCCATCGAGATGGCCAACATCTACTCAAGCGTGCTTTCGAACATGACCGACGCCTTCGCCTCCATCGTCTCCAACAACGTCAACAACGTCATGAGGATCTTCACCATTATCTCCATCAGCCTGTCGGTGCCTACGCTGATCTTCTCCATGTATGGCATGAACTTCAACCAGGGCATGTTCGGCATGCCCTTTACCGACAAACCCTGGGGCTTTGCGGTCGTGGTGATTCTTTCGGGCCTGGTGACCGCCTTGGTAACCTGGTTCCTGACACGTTCGAAAATGTTCAAGTAGGGATCGGTCATGTTTGCACGCAGGATTGCGGCGGCTCTGGCGGCACTGGTTCTGGCGGTGCCCCTGAGCGGGTGTGGACTTCAGGAGGATCCCTACCGGGCGGGCTCCATCGGGCCCAAGATCAGCGTGGGCATCTCCTTTGACCAGCCCGGACTTGGATTCGCACAGTCCGGCCGGTACCGGGGACTGGATGTGGATGTAGCCCAGTATGTGGTTCACGAGCTTGGGTACGCCGAGTCGCAGATCGTCTTCCGTCAAGTGAAGCCTTCGGACCGCGAGCGCATGCTCGAGCAAGGCCAGGTGGACATGGTCGTGGCCGGCTATTCCATCACCCAGGAACGGCAGAAGCTGGTGGATTTCGCTGGGCCCTACCTGGCTGCGGGGCAGGACCTGCTGGTTCGTCGCACCCAGAGTGACATCGCTGGAGTTGAAGACCTGGCTCAAAAGCGGGTCTGCGTGGCCGCGGGGGCCACCTCCGGGGCCCTGGTGCGTTCGCTGGTCCCTCAAGCCCAGGTTCAGGAACGGGATGAGTTCCCTGAGTGCGTCACGGCCCTGCTCAGCGGGGACACGGATGCGGTCAGCGGTGATGACTTTGCCCTGGCCGGACTGGCTCATGTTCGCGGTGGCGGTCAGCTGCGCCTGGTCGGCAATCCCTTCTCCCATGAGCGATACGGCATCGGTCTGCCCCACGGGGATCCTGAGCTGGTGGACGTCATCGACCAGGCCCTGAAGAGGATGATGCAGGACGGATCCTTCAAGGCTGCCCTGAGCCGGGCATCCAAGTCGATCGGTTTCTCCTTGGATGCCGCCGCCCGCACCCTTAAGCCTGGCGACCACTGAGCACGACTCCAGGCAGGACGACGGATGCTGGACATCGGCCCGGCCGTGTCCATGTGAATGGCGATAATTCACCATATGAACGCGAATGAAGACAGGGATCATCAGCAGACCCAGGAATCAGATCAGCCTCAATTCCGCTACGACGCCGCCATGGCTCAGACCATCGAGGAACGCTGGCAGCGGCGCTGGGACAAGGAGGGCACCTTCTGGGCCGCCAACACCAAGGGCGACTTGACCGATGCCCAGGGAGACCACGCTGGGGGCCGCAGTCCCTACTTCGTCATAGACATGTTTCCCTATCCTTCGGGCAAGGGCCTGCATGTGGGCCACCCCCTGGGCTATATAGCCACCGACGTGGTCAGCCGTTACCACCGGATGAAGGGCGAGAACGTCCTGCACGCCATGGGCTACGATGCCTTCGGATTGCCCGCCGAGCAGTATGCGGTCCAGACCGGGCAGCATCCCCGGGTCACCACCGAGCAGAACATCGCCAACATGCGCTGGCAGCTGCACCGGCTGGGGCTCAGCTTCGACGACCGCCGCTCCTTCGCCACCATCGATACCGACTATGTGCGCTGGACCCAGTGGATCTTCTCGCGCATCTACGAGTCCTGGTATGACCCCGACTACCGCCGTGCCGACGGAGGGACAGGCTCGGCCAGACCTATCAGCGAACTGGTCGAGGCCTTCAAGTCCGGAAGCAGGCCCATTCCAGGCCATTCCGGCGCTTCTTGGGCGGAGATGGACGAGGCCGAGCGCTCCGAGGTGCTCAACGATTTCCGCCTGGCCTACATCTCGCGCTCGCCGGTCAACTGGTGCCCCGGGTTGGGCACGGTCCTGGCCAACGAGGAGGTGACCGCCGAGGGGCGCTCCGAGCGGGGCAACTACCCGGTCTACCAGCGTGAGCTCAAGCAGTGGTCCATGCGCATCACCGCCTACGGCCACCGGCTTCTGGAGGATCTGGACATTCTGGACTGGCCTGAAAAGGTCAAGCTTATGCAGCGCAATTGGATCGGCGAGTCGCAAGGGGCCTCGGTGGACTTCACCGTGCCCAGCCCTGACGGTGATCAGACCATGGAGGTCTACACCACCCGTCCCGACACCCTTTTCGGCGCCACCTTCGCCGTGGTTTCGCCCGAGCACGACCTGCTGCAGCACCTGCCTCAGGAGTGGTCTGAGGATGTGCCTGAGCAGTGGAAGGGGGGCTATGCCAATCCAGCGGAGGGTGTGCAGGCCTATCGCAGGGCCGCCGAGGCCAAGACCGCCAAGGATCGCGTGGACGAAGGCGGGGCGAAGACAGGCCTGTTTACCGGGCTGTACGCGGTAAACCCCATCACCGGGGCCAAGCTACCCATCTTCACTGCCGACTACGTCCTGATGGACTATGGCACCGGAGCCATCATGGCTGTGCCTGGCGGCGATCAGCGCGATTACGACTTCGCCGTCAAGTACGGCCTGCCCGTCGTCTACACGGTAAGCCCCCTGCCTGAATCCGGACAGACCCTGGACGACTATCGGGGCAAGGCGCCTTTCGTCTCCCACGACGGCATTGTGGTCAACTCCTCGGTCCAGGCCACCCAGGCCGCTGGTGACCAGCTCAGCCTGGACGGTCTGCGGGTTGACCAGGCCATCGAGAAGGTCACTGCCTGGCTGGAGTCGGTCGGCGTGGGCCATGGGACGGTTTCCTACCGGCTGCGTGACTGGCTCTTCTCCCGTCAGCGCTACTGGGGTGAGCCCTTCCCGGTGGTCTATGACGACCAGGGCCTGCCCCACCTGCTGCCGGACAACCAGCTGCCCGTGGCCCTGCCGGATGTGCCCGACTACTCGCCCAAGACCTTCGACCCCGAGGATGCACAGTCCAGCCCGGAGGCCCCGTTGAGCCGCAACCAGGACTGGGTGAACGTGACCCTGGATCTGGGTGACGGGCCAAAGGTCTACCACAGGGACACCAACACCATGCCCAACTGGGCCGGTTCCTGCTGGTACTACATGCGTTACATCGACCCCAAGGACGACCAGCACATGGTCGATCCGGAGGAATACGACTACTGGCTGGGACCCAGGCATAACGCCACCGCAGGGGAGTCAGGCGGCGTTGACCTTTACGTGGGCGGCGTGGAGCACGCGGTGCTGCACCTGCTCTATGCCCGCTTCTGGCACAAGGTCCTCTATGATCTGGGTTACGTCTCGTCCAAGGAGCCCTTCCACAAGCTCTTCAACCAGGGGATGATCCAGGCCTATGCCTACACGGACCAGCGCGGCCAGTACGTGCCCGCCGCCGAGGTGGAGGAGCATGAGGAGGGCGGCAAGGTCGGCTACACCTGGCAGGGTCAGCCGGTCAACCGCGAGTTCGGCAAGATGGGCAAGAGCCTCAAGAACATCATCACCCCTGACGACATGTACCGCACCTACGGGGCCGACACCTTCCGCCTCTATGAAATGAGCATGGGTCCCCTGGACGAATCCAGGCCCTGGAACACGCGCAACGTGGTGGGTGGCATGCGCTTCCTGCAGCGGCTCTGGCGCAATGTTGTGGACGAGCAGACCGGCGAGGTGGTCCTGGACGAGGGTGAACCCGACCAGAAAACCCTGAAGCTGCTCAACACCACCATCCACGACGTGACTGCCGAGATGGAGGCCATGCGGCCCAACACGGCCATCGCCAGGATGATCGTGCTCAACAACCATCTGACCGGGCTGAATCCGACGCCCAGGGCAGCCATCGAGCCGCTGGTGCTCATGCTCTCGCCCATCGCTCCCCACATCTGCGAGGAGCTTTGGAGCCGTCTGGGTCACAAGGAGTCCCTGGCACATGCCCAGTGGCCGACATGGGATGACCGCTACCTTGGCGAGGACACGGTCACCGCCGTGGTCCAGGTCAAGGGCAAGGTCCGCGGCAAGCTGCAGGTCAGTCCCGATATCGCGCCCGACCAGCTCAAGGCCATGGCCCTGGCACTGCCCGCCGTCCAGGAGCGGCTGGGCGGCAAGGAGCCTCGAAAGGTCATCGTCAAGGCCCCCAAGATCGTGTCGGTCGTGCCGGCATGACCCTGCACTGCTCGCAGCCAGGCCAGGCTGTGGACAGGTGATGACCTTCGACCACATAGCCCCTCGACCTCATGTCGGGGGGCTTTACCATGTCAGGCTGGGCCCATGAGCATCAACATCACCAAGCCACCGGCGCCGCCGCTGCAGGCCTTGGCCCTGAACCAATCGGTTCGTTCAGAGGGGCCAACCGAAGGTATGGCCAAGACCCAGGTTCGACGAAATCGGCCCGTCTGGTCATTTACGCCGCTGCAGGCCTTGACGGCCATCCTTATTCTGGTGGCGGCCCTTGCCGTAAGTCTGACCCTGCTGGCCCAGCAGGGTCAGGCCCTGGCTGCAGGGGTGACCATTGACGAGTCCGAGACCAGGTCATCGCCTCCTGCGAACAGCGATGTGAACAGCGCTGCGCACCTTGGCAAGCAGGCCTCGGGTAACGAACGTAGACGGAACACTCCGAATGAAGCGGGCAGCCAGCAGGCCGATCCGGTCTCAGGCTCCGCCCAACATACCGAAAAGGCCGACAATGCTGCTGCTCCGGCCTCCAGTGCCTCCTCGGGGTCGACCGATCAGGCGGTACGTGTGAATCTCAACAGCGCCAGCCAGCAGGATCTGGAAAATGTCAAGGGGATTGGTCCGGTCAAGGCTGCAAAAATACTGGAACATCGGCGCGCGATCGGCGGTCGCTACACCTCGGTCGACCAGCTTCTGGACGTTCCCGGCATCGGTGCCAAGACCCTGGCCCGATTACGCCCATATCTGGTGGTGCAATGATGGCCGGTCATTCAAGAGTTCACGATGGGGCTGACGATGCGATTGATCGGGTGAACGGAAGCCGCAATCTTCGGATGCTTCCCGCCGCTTGTCTGGCATGGGCGGTTGCCCTGCTGGTCCCTTGGCTGCTGGACCGGAACATGGGCGAATCGATGACAGGAACGTTTAAGGGCGGCGATTGGTCCAAGTCGGTAGGAGGGTCCAGAGGCGGCATGGCCGATGGGGGTACGGCCGGTGGAGGAATGGACATGGCGGTCTGGCTGGCGCCGCTTGTCCTGGCGCTTCCATTACTCCTTGCAATGATCCTGCTTGCCATCAGGTTCGTATTCTTGGTCGCCGCAGAGGACCCCGATTGCGGTGGCCGGGTATTTCGCCGGCCCCATCGCTCACGTGGGCGGAACCAGCTGCCCCGAGTCTGTATGCGTCCTGGGAACAAGGATCGCAGGGGCAAAAGTCGTTGGAACGAAAGCCATCGTAATACACCCTGTGTGGATACCACGGACACCAGAAAGACCAGTCATGAGAACACGGCTCATCGGGATATTCGGTTTCAGTGGCTGCAGCGATTCTCAAGCCAACACTCGTACGCTGGGTCCAGGCGTTATTCTTCTTCCATACTTGTCTCACCCTCCTCAACCCAGGTGTCCACTGGGTTTGGTCCTCGGAGACTACCGATGCTGGCCGTCCTGGCTGCGGTGGCTTTGGCTGTGGCTACTGCAGCTGCAGTTGGTCATGAGTCAGTGCGCGGCGGGCCTGCAGCCCGTCAGATCCGTCAGGGGAAGGCGCTTGCCGAGGTGCGTGGCCGGGCTGTGGGCCCTATGAGCGCATCCTCCCGGCGAGGCTGGGACTGTCAAACGGAATTAAGGCTGCAATGGGTGACTGTGTCCGGGGTGCGCATGCCTTCCGATGAACGGATCATCCTCTTCGCCCGCAGCCGGTCATGCCAGCTGCAACAGGGCGGACAGTATCGTGCGCGAGGCCTCTTGGAACCCTCCGCCTACGGCCGTTCTATGCCCTGGCTGGCTGTGGAAGATGGCACGAAACAGGTCAGGCCGCCATGGCCCGGCAGACGATTGATTGCACGCATGCAAGGGGCCTTTCTCGAACAGACCAGCAGACTGGACGACCAAGGACGTATCCTGGTGCCCGGGTTGACCATGGGCATCCTGGGCAACCAAACCCTGCCCGGGTCGGATGGCTCTCTGGGCAGACCGGCGGTGGAGCCCGCCTATGCAGCCCGTCTGACCCAGGATTTCCGGGCATCGGGCATCCTTCACCTGATGGCTGTATCCGGCGGGCACTTCATGATCCTGGCTTCGTTACTGGTTTCGACCATGCGGGCCCTGCGCTCGCCACCCTTGCTGATGGCTCTGGTTTTGTCTGCCGCCTATCTGGGTTTGGGTATGCTGATGGTCCCCGGGGATTCAGTCTTGCGAGCTCAGGCCATGGGGCTTCTTTCAGCATTGGCTCTGGCTGCCTGCCGGCCCGCCCAGTCAGTGAATACCCTGTCCTGGTGCGTGCTGCTAATCCTGATTCTGCGGCCTTCCATGGCCGCAAGCTACGGTTTTGCGCTCTCCTGCGGTGCCGTGCTGGGCATAGCTCTGGGCAACCGGCGGTTGACGGCCCTACTTGAAGACCATCTTCCTGCAATTCTGGCGCGTCCATTGGCCACGACCCTGTGTGCCCAGGCCGGGACACTGCCTGTGCAGGTGCTCATGAGTCCCGGACTGCCTCTGCTGGCCCCAATGGCCAACCTTCTGGTCACTCCTGTGGTCGACGCTGCCACGGTGACCGGCCTGCTGGCTCTGCTCACCTCCTGGCTCTGGCCTCCAATAGGGCTCTTGCTGGCGCGACTGACCTCCCTGGGTACCGGAGTCATGGCTTTTGCCGCCACATGGCTGGGTGAGGCTGTTGCTCCGGCGGCCTGGCCATCGGGGCCAGTCGGCAGTGCCTGCCTGCTTGGTCTGGGTCTGATGGCCGTGATTGATCACCGGTTGATCCGACTCATCCGTGCCCGGAGGCGGGACTGTTCATGGTCAGCGCTGACAGACGTGACCTCAGGGGTTCCCTTTCGTCCATCGGCCTGGGTGTCAATCAAGGGCTGGTTGCAGCAAACCTATGGTCTTCTGACACAGTTGGCCTTCAAAAAACGACCGAGGTCAATGTCCAGTGATGAAGGGAGATTTGAGTCATGACCAAAGCTCAGCAGGAGAACCCTTCCGTCCATCTGGTGGTCGGCGGCGATCCCTTCCTCAACGGGCAGCGTGTCAAGGAGCTGTGCGCACAGGCATGTGCCGCCAATCCGGACAGCGAATACATAGAGATGGACGCGGCAGACTGCGACGCTTACGCCTTTCAGGAGGCGGTCGGACCTTCCCTGCTCAGTCAGACGGCCGTAGTCCTCCTGGATGACCTGCAGGCGGCCGATGAGGCCTTGACTCAGGCCTTGGTGGATTTCTGCCACGAGCCCGCAGAATCCGAATCCAGCATCGTCATTGCACGTCATGACGGGGGCAACCGGGGCCGCAGGCTTCTGGACCAGATGGAACGGGCCGGAGCAGTCATAGAGCGTATGCCGGATCTGAAGAAGTTCGATGACAAGGTCGATTTCGTCTATGGGCAATTCAAGGCCCATCAGCGTCGTATCCAGCCAAGGGCGGCCCAGCGCCTGGTCGATGTCCTTGGCGAGCGTACTCCGGAACTTGCCGCCATGTGTTCCCAGCTCTGCTTCGATTTTGACCAGGACCCAATGACCTTGGAGATTGTCAACCATTATTTGACTGATAACCCAGCTGTGTCCGGATTCGCTGTGGCGGACAGGGCCCTTGCCGGCAGACCGGCCCAAGCAGTCGTCGCACTGCGTTCAGCTCTGGAACAGGGCAACGAACCAGTATCCCTGATTGGAGTACTGGCCTTGAAGCTACGAACGTTGGGCAAGGAGGCTGCCATCGAGTCGGGATCCATCACCACGGCCGAGGCCAAGGCCGCATACTGGCAGTTACGAGAAGCCAAGAGGCAGTTGCATGGATGGACCTCCTCCGGTCTGGCGGCCTGCATCGAGGCCCTGGCCCAGGCTGATGAGGTCAGCAAGACCAGTAGCGGCGATGCCCGCTATGCTCTGGAACGTGCAGTGGAGCTGATTGCAGCCAAGGGAAGGACATTGGCATGAGCCTGCAGGAGAGCGCCGGGCGGCAGGATGGGTTCAGGCTGGCCGTGCCCACAGACGATGATATGCAACGCCTGGGCAGAAACCTGGCCACCTGTCTGCAAGGCGGGGATGTGATCCTCCTGTCCGGACCTCTGGGGGCGGGCAAGACCACGCTGGCCCAGGGGCTGGGCAGTGGACTTGGAGTGGACGGCCCTGTAGTCTCGCCCACGTTCACCATTGCAAGAGAGCTGCATGGCCATCTGTCCGACGGCTTACCTGTTACCCTGATTCACGTGGATGCCTACCGGCTGGGCGGACAGGACTATCTGCCCGGCGAGGATGCCGTTGATCGACTCCTGGACGAGTTGGAGTCCCTGGGTCTGGACGAGGAGTTGGAGGATCCGGGCCAAAGCACCGTCATTCTGATGGAGTGGGGCGAGCAGATGGCTTCAGCGCTGGCCGATCAACGTCTGGAAGTGACCATCGACCGACCCGTCGATCCCCGGGAAGATCCTGACGCGCCACCCAGCTCCCAGGGTCAGCGTATGGTACGTCTGCGTGCAGTGGGTCCTTCATGGGCCACCAGACTGGAGCAGCTGAGAAAGGCGATGACGGTATGAACGGGACCGATACGCCCCTTTTGGTGATCGATACCTCGTATGGCTCGACTGTGGGGCTGCCCGGACGGGAGCCTTGCATCGAGACCGACTCGCGCTCGCATGTGGAACGCCTCCAGGTCAATATCGCCAAGGTCATGGACCAGGCTGGGCTGCATGCAGAAGATTTGAGGACCGTCGTGGTGGGATTGGGCCCTGCGCCCTTCACCGGGCTGCGGGCCGGCATCGTCACCGCCAAAGCCCTGGCATTTGCCACTGGCGCCCGTCTGTTGGGTCAGGACATCCTGGAGCCGCAGGCCCGTTATGCATACAGCCGGTTCAAGCAGCGGGGCCAAGACCATACCCGGCTGCTGGTTCTGGCTGTCAACGATGCTCGACGTCGGCAGCTCTACTACCGTCTCTTTGACGACTTTGTAGATGTGGAGGCTCCGGCCAGGCCGCTGACCGAAATGAGCATCGACTACCCAGCTGCTATCTGTGAGAGAATCGCGGCCATCGCGGAGGAGCGGGAGTCTCTGGACCACGGTCCTGTCACTCTGGTCGTCAGCGGCCACGGGGCTGGCCGCTACGCAGACCAGTGGGAGCGCCTGGATAAGCAATCTGATATACGGGTGGTGCTGGACGAAGGCTCCTTTTTGGAGAATGGGACACGAGGGACGGGTCTGATGGCTGCTTGTGCATGCCGACGTGCCCAGCAGGGGCTGGTCGATTCAGTGGAGCCGCTTTACCTTCGTCGACCGGACGTGTCGGTGCCCAATCCGCTCAAGCATGTAGCAGTCCGGTCATGATTCGCGCAGCGGCCTTGGGGGACCTGGACCAGCTTGTCAATCTGGAGGCACGGGTCTTCGGCGACCAGGCCTGGAGTCGGCAGGAACTGCGGTTTGAGCTGTCCGCCCCTTCGCGCACCTATCTGGTATGGGAGGACCAGGGTGCCATCCTGGGCTATGGAGGTTGTTGGTCGGGGGAAAGGGATGCCGAGCTGATGACTTTGGGAGTGTTGCCGGAAGTCCGGAATCGCGGCATTGCAGGGTCTCTGTTGGTAAAGCTTATCGCTTCAGCCGACCGTATGGGGTTGCAGCGCATGAACCTGAAAGTGCGCGCAGACAACCCCGCTGCCATTGACCTCTACAAGGGTTTTGGCTTCTCCCAGACGGGACTATGCAAGGGCTATTATCAGCCTGAAGACGTGGATGCCTGGGCTATGACCAGGCCTTTGAGCTCGGTCGGACCGGGCCCGGTGGGCTCTGTCGGCCGCAAGCTTTCGAAAGGACAGGAAAGGATCATTGACCATGAGTGAGCCCCTGGTGCTTGGCATCGAATCCACCTGCGACGAGACCGCGGCAGCCCTGGTTCAGGGCAACCGCCTGCTGTCCAACGTGGTGGCATCCTCCATGAACGAGCACGCCCGCTATGGCGGCGTTATCCCTGAGATCGCCTCGCGGGCACACGCCGAGTCCTTTGTGCCGGTCGTCTCCCAGGCCCTCAAGGATGCAGATATGGACCTGTCCCAAGTGGATGCCATAGCGGTCTCGGCAGGTCCTGGACTGGCTGGATGCCTGGCCGTCGGCGTTTCCGGTGCCAAGGCGCTGGCCTGGGCGGCGAAAAAGCCCCTGTATGGCATCAACCATGTCATAGGACACATAGCTGTCACTCAGCTTCAATTCGGTCCCTTCCCCCAGAATGCCCTGGCTCTGATCGTCTCCGGCGGTCACACTTCACTTTTGCACGTGGATGACCTGGCGCGATCGGTCCAGGTGGTGGGCACCACCCTGGACGATGCGGCGGGGGAGTGCTTCGACAAGATTGCACGTCTGCTCGGCTTCCCCTATCCCGGCGGCCCGCACATCGACCGCCATGCCCGTCTGGGCGATCCTCACGCCATCGCCGTGCCCCAAGGGCTGACCAAGGGTCGGGCCGGAGCCGATCATCCTTATGACTTCAGCTTCTCGGGGGTCAAGACCGCCGTGGCTCGATGGGTCGAACGCAGACAGCAGGCCGGGCTCGACATTCCCGTGGATGATGTCTGCGCCTCCCTGGCGGATTCCGTGGCCACCGTCCTGTCCCGTAAGGCCATGGCTGCCTGCCACAGGTTCGACACGGATACCCTGATTGTCGGCGGCGGGTTCTCGGCCAACTCGCAGCTGCGTGGCAAGCTTCAGGAGTTCGGTGACCAGGAGGGTGTCAGGGTCCGTATTCCGAAGATCGAACTGTGCACGGACAACGGCGCCATGGTGGCCATGCTGGGCGTCAATCTGGTCCAGGCTGGATTGTCTCCCTCTGCTCCTGACTTCTCCATTGATTCGGCCATGCCAATGGACAGGATCCTCATGTAATCGACACGCCAAGTTGTCGGATACTACGGTTCGGACTATAGTATGGTAATTGTGTTCAGCGAGAGTTGAACGGGACATTCCCGCATAGCTCAGTTGGCAGAGCGTTCGACTGTTAATCGAAATGTCGCTGGTTCAAGCCCAGCTGCGGGAGCTCTCAACCGCCGGTTCTCCGGCGGTTTTCTTTATCCATCAGGTTTCTTTAATATTGTATGATCTATCAGGCAATGCCCCCCCCCCCCTGTATCAAATGCTCCTGGTTGTGGCAAATACGAGTAGTGGTAAATACGAGTATCGGGATGCCCAATCGATTAAATCGTGTTTAACTCTCCCGACTCGAGGCCTGGTGCTACCGGTCTGTTTCGAATATTCCCATCACTAGTGCGAGGTGGGATGATTACGCGGTTTTTCGTTCTGTGCCAGGAGGCACCTTCTGAGATTGCAGGAGGCGACAGACGGGTGCCTTGTCGAAGACACAACGGTACTATTCAAATGGCCCATAGTTATAGGGTCGGCGAGAGCCATAGACAACAGAGTCAGAACGAAGGAGTTAGACAGTGACGCTAGGGCAGCTAAATCACAGCGGTAGGGCACAGTTCAGGGTGGATGAGGAGCAGGAGTCCACGCCCATTGACGATCGCCTCTTCGGATCCTTCGTGGAGCACCTGGGCAGGGGCATCTACTCGGGCATCTATGAGCCGGGTCATCCTACAGCAGACGAGCAGGGTTTCCGCCGGGACGTCATGGATCTGGTCAAGGAATTGGGCGTGACCACCATCCGATACCCGGGTGGCAACTTCGTCTCGGGCTACCGCTGGGAGGATGGCGTGGGACCGCGCGAAAGCCGTCCTCGTCGTCTCGACCTGGCTTGGCATTCCGGCGAAAGCAACGAGTTCGGCCTGCACGAGATGAGCGAATGGCTGGACAAGCTGGGCGGCAACGAGCTCATGGAGGCCGTCAACCTGGGCACCAGGGGCTTGCAGGAGGCCCTGGATCTGCTCGAATACTGCAATGTGCCATCGGGTACCGAGCTGTCTGAACAGCGGCGTGCCAACGGCCATGATCGCCCCTTCAACATCAGGATGTGGTGTCTGGGCAACGAGATGGACGGCGACTGGCAAATCGGCCACAAGAGTGCACAGGAATATGCGGATCTGGCCAACCGGACGGCTGTGGCCATGCGGATGATCGATCCGGACTTGGATCTGGTTGTATGCGGATCCTCTTCGCACACCATGCCCACATTCGGTCTCTGGGAGCGTACCGTCCTGGAGCGTTGCTTCGAAAATGTGAACTTCCTCTCATGCCATGCATATTACGCACCCCGGGATGGAGATATGGCCAGCTTTCTGGCTTCTGGCGTGGACATGGACAGTTTCATCACCGATGTGGCAGCCATCATCGCCGCCTCGCGTGCCCGGCTGGGCAGTGACCATCAGGTTTACATCTCCTTCGACGAGTGGAATGTCTGGTACCAGGCTGCAGAGGCCAGCAGATCGCCCGAAGGCATCGGCAATTGGCCTATAGGCGCGCCGCTCTTGGAGGATGTCTATTCGGTGGCAGATGCCGTGGTGGTGGGCGACCTGCTGATCACCCTGCTCCGGCATGCCGACGTCGTTCATGCGGCCAGCCTGGCCCAGCTGGTCAACGTCATTGCCCCCATCATGACCGAGCCCGGCGGCCCGGCCTGGAGGCAGACCATTTTCCATCCCTTCGCCCTGACCGCCCGTTATGCACGAGGCGCCAGTGTACTCAAGAGCCTGCAAAGCGGAGATACCTATGAGACCTCGCGCTATGGCCAGGTGCCCATGACGGATTCAGTGGCCGTCAGAGGTGCCGACGGATCCCTCAGTGTTTTCGTGGTCAACCGCAGCCTCGACAGTTCTGTTGATTTCAAAATCGCCCTGCCTGAACAGGATCGACATCGACAGGCCACGGTCAGCACCCTGCATGAGGACGACCCCTCGGCACGCAACACTCTTGAAGACCAGGAGCGGGTCGTCATGCATGCCCGGACAGATTTCAAGATGGATGAGGATGCCTTGAGCCTTCAGCTGCCTCCCGTCTCCTGGACGGTCATCCATCTGGCTTAAAAGGCCGCCAAAGGCATCTTGGCTCGGAACCCTTTCCGCGGATTCTCAGGTAGGGTGCCTTACGGTCTATCTGGATGTGGACGATTGCGTATTCGACCACATGCCTCCTTCCGTCTTGCGTGGCTTTCGCCCCCAATCCATCATGATGATGGACGCTCAATCGGGCATCCAAGATGACGGAATGAAGGTGCGACCATGGCCTCTGCGCGTGACCATAAGAACAAGGGCATCAGGCGGGTTACCGGCCGGATGCCTATCATGCCTTCCGGCTGCCGCCCCCCTTGGTTTCCCGGGACGCTGCTGGTACTGATGCTGGCCCTGGGCCTGTCGGCTGCAGGGCCCACAGTGACCGTCACGGCTCAGCCTGCGCCGACCCTGCCTTCGGCTGCAGCTCCGGCGCAGAACGGTCGACTTACCTCATCGACCACAGCCTGCCGCCGGGGCTGGCTGTGGCCCCTTGAACCAAAGCCTGGAGGTAAGGCTGTCCCTCAGGCCATGCGTCCATTCGATCCTCCGGATCGTCCATGGCTGAGCGGTCATCGCGGGATAGATTTGGCGGCGGAGCAAGGTAGCTATATCCGTTCTCCGGCAGACGGTGTCATAGTCTTTGCAGGTTCCGTGGGAGGCAAGGACGTGGTCTCCATTCGTCACGGCAACCTGGTCTCCACTTACGAGCCTGCGCAGAGCTCTTTGCCGGTGGGAACCCGACTTCAGGCCGGCACAGTCTGGGGGAAGGTAGAGGGAGTCTCTGACCACTGTGCCCAGGAGTGTCTGCACTGGGGACTGAAAGACGATCAAGGCCTGTACCTGGATCCAGGCGCTAAAGTCGGAAATCATCGGATTCGTCTCAAACCTTTATAGAAGTGCCAGGGTCGTTCAGATGACGCGCGAGTCTGCAGACCGGGTATATCGCCAGCCCGGGGGAGCGGTTAGAATCGTTAAGCATAACGCCGTTTCAGCAGGGAGTGGTCATGCAGAACATGCAGCAAGAATTCACGCGTCCGCTTGAGGAGCCAATAGATGCTGATGCAAGCGTCTTCTCACTGCTTGAGGACAGGGTGGAGCGCCTGGGCGACGATCCTTTGCTCGAGTACCGTAGCGGACGTGAGTGGAGCACCATCACGGCCCGTGAGTTCCGCGACCGTGTCGTCGCATTGGCCAAGGGACTTATGGCCCGGGGGATAGGTCGGGGGGACTCGGTGGCCATCGTCTCGCACACCCGCTGGGAGTGGACTGCCTTGGACATGGCCATCCTGGCCATAGGAGCGGTGACGGTGCCGGTCTACGAGACGGACTCTCCCGACCAGATCCGGCGTATCTTCAACGACTCCCATGTGGGCATGGCCTTTCTGGAGGATGACGACATGAGGGCCCGGGTGGACGCGGTTCGTTCCCAGTGCGCCTATCTGAACGACCTGTATGTGATCACCAGGGGAGCGCTGACCACCATGAGCGCCTATGGACGGACGGTGGACCAGGCGGACTTCCAGGCCCGGGCCGACTCGGTGCAAGGTTCCGACCTGGCCACCATCGTCTACACTTCAGGCTCTACGGGCAAGCCCAAGGGCATAGAGCTCAGCCACAGCAACATCATCTTCACTGTGCGTTCAGGTGCCCAGGCGGTTCCTGACATCTGCCTGGGCGAGGGCAGGCGGCTTCTGCTCTGTCTGCCTCTGGCCCACGCCTTTGCCCGCTGTCTGCAGTTCTTCGCCATCGCCACGGATCTCACCCTGGGGCTTACCGGGTCCATCCGTAATCTGCTGCAGGACATGCAGACCTTCAAGCCCACCTTCATCCTGGCTGTGCCGCGAATCTTCGAGAAAATCTACAACGCCGCCTCCCAGCGGGCCGGAACAGGTGCCAGGGGCAGGATTTTCCTGGATGCTGCAGGAGTGGCCAGGCAGTGGTCCCGTCACCAGCAGACCGGAAGCCGGGTTCCCATGTCGCTGAGGACCAAGCACCTCATGTACACAGGTACCGTCTACGACCCCATCCTGGAGGCCTTGGGCGGCCGGGTCAAGTATGCCATTTCGGGCGGAGCTCCCCTTGACAGGGACATTGCGGACTTCTTCAATGGCATCGGCCTGCCCCTTCTGGAGGGCTATGGCATGACCGAGACCATGGGCCCGGTGACGGTCAACCCCACCAAGGGCTATCGGCTGGGCACCATCGGCCTGCCCATGCCCGGGATCACCGTGGGCATCGACCAGGAGGGCCAGCTGTGCGTCAAAGGCCCCGATGTCTGCATGGGGTATCACAACCATCCGGAAATCACCACGAGGCAGATTCGCGACGGCTGGCTGCTGACCGGCGATCTGGGCAGTCTGGACGAGGACGGGTTCGTTCGGTTGACCGGTCGGCGCAAGGAGATCATCATCACTGCAGGAGGCAAGAACATCTCGCCCTCGCTGCTGGAAACAGCCGTTGAACGTTCGCCCATCATCAGCCACTGCATGGTCATCGGGGACCGCAGACCATTCATCTCGGCCCTGATTACCCTCAATCCCGAGGAAGTCGACCGCTGGCTGAGCGATCAGGGTGCTGAACCCCTGGAAGATATTGCTTCGGCCGGGGAGAACCCCATCATCCGCACTGAGGTCGACCATGCAGTGGACGCGGCCAACAGCCAGGTATCCCGGGCTGAGGGCATCCGCCGCTATCTGATTCTGGACCAGGACTTCACTCGTGAAAACGGTCTGCTCACCGCCTCATACAAGCCCCGCCGTCAGGAGGTTCTCAAGCGGTATGAGGACCGAATCGAGCAGGAGATCTATGCTCAAAGGCCCGCGTCGGCTGGCTTGATGTAGTCTGTATCAATCAGCGCCGCCTTGAGGTTGGAGGCCGAAACCGCAACCAAGGGTCTTGACAGGCGGCGCAGCTGCTTCCCGTCCTGGTTGACGGTCTGGATCGTATCCATGGCTGGCACCTTGCCCTGGCTGTTGAGGCCGACGCAGGCCTTGGCAATATCAGCCGCAAGCCCCAGCCTGTCCTCCAGCCCGGTCATCCACTGCCGTCCGTCAACGATTTGTGGGATGTTATCAACGTAGGCACCATATCCGCTGATGATCGGCCAGGCGGCGTGGTCGTCCGGGTGCGTGGATCCCTGGGTCTTGCCCGGGGCCTGCTGTGAAGGGTTCGCCTCCGACCCTGTTTGATTTTGGGTTGTAGGGCTCTGGGCGGGTTTAGGTACGCGCTGCCGATGCAGATCCTTGCGGCCGGCCATTGATCCCACGATGCCGGATATGGAGATCTCCGGGTTGACATCCGCTGATGAACCCCTATATCCAAGATCACCAAGCTCTGAGACCACCCCGGAAACGATGAAATCGTTCATAGCCAAAATGCCGTCCACTTCGGTACGGGTCTTTGAGCCATCGTTCATAGCCAGGCGGGTCGCCAGCTCTTTGCCGGTAGCCGAAGCATCCTTGCCTGGGTCGAAGGCGACCGCCTGCCAGTCCTGCTCGGTGCTGTCCGCCTTCAGGAGTCCCGAGGGGCTGATAGCCCTCCCATCCTTGAAGTATGGCCCCAGCACCTGCCAGATTCCGGCAAAGGCCTGGGCAGGAAAGGAATTCTGCTCCTCTTGCTTGTCCCGTTCAGCCTGGCCGGCTTCAGTGTCCGTGTCATCAGAGGACTCATCAGAGGATGCATCGGCCGGGCGGTTCGGCAGCAGAATCTCGATGCGGCAGGGGTTGTCCTTGCTGGCCTTGTTCAGCTCCAGCTTGCTGGCCAGCTTGTCCGCCTGCATTTGACCAATGGCCCGTGCATCAGACAACTGTACGAACAGATCCGGCTGAATGCCCGGTACCTGGTTGGCCAGGAGCACCACATGCATGCCTGCTCCGGTGGCCAGACGCAGAGACGAAACCAGACGTGTGCGCGCCTTGTCTTTGGCATCGGCATCCAGTGATTTGCTGATGTAGTCGCCATACTGGCGGGTAATGGAGTCCGGCGAGGTCATGGGCGCTACCACCAGCGTGGTCGGCGCTGAGGTCTTCCCGGCCTTGCGCTCCGAGAGGCGGTTGACCACGTAATCCTGCAGTTCCTTGCTTTGATCCTCCAGATTCCCGCTGGTATAGGTATCGATGCGCTTTCCGGAAAGATGCTCCTTGGTCAGTGCCGCCTTGATCTCAGGAACCAGGGCGGCCCACTTGTTGATGGGTGTGTGCTGGGAGAGGGTGATGCCGTCAGAAGGTGTGAAAATGGCTACCTGACCAGGTACCTCTGCAGCTGCCGTGGAGGTCGCCTGACTCTGCGGGGCGCTCGGGGACGGTTCCCCCTTGCCCGGGGCCGGACCGCAGGCACCAGTCGATGCCACCATGACCAGGCACGCCAGTAAAGCCAGCAAGCCGGACAAATGCCGTGCAAAGCCGGTCTTCTTCACATTCGCTCCTTCGTTCCGACAGAGCCCGACTCCGGCCGGGTCCCGACCAACCATTGTATTGGCTCTCGGTCAGGAGCGTACGGAACTTCCTTGCTTTTGCGCACAAGGTTCTCGCCAAGGGGCAGACGGTCAAGGCTGATCTGAGCAGAATGACCGCCTGTAATGGAAGGCGATGATGTCTTGTCTTGTTCTGCTAGTCTGCCTTGGCAGCAGCTGAAGCCATACGCTCGGCAAGGGCTTGGTCCAGGGCATCCATGAACCCTTCGGTGTCCAGCCAGGGCTGATCGGGACCAACCAGGCTGGCCAGGTCCTTGGTCATACGGCCGGAGCGCACGGTCTCGATGACCACAGACTCCAAAGTTCGTGCGAACCGGGCTACCTTGGGCGTGCAATCCAGCCGTGCCCGCTGCTTGAGTCCGCCGGTCCAGGCGAAAATAGAGGCGATCGGGTTGGTGGAGGTGGTCTCGCCCTTGAGCCAGCGCCGGTAATGCCTGGTCACGGTCCCATGGGCGGCCTCGGCCTCTACAGTCTGCCCGTCTGCCGTCATCAGCATGGAGGTCATGAGGCCAAGGGAACCGAACCCTTGAGCTATTGCATCGGACTGGACATCGCCATCGTAGTTCTTGCAGGCCCAGAGATAGCCGCCCTGCCACTTGAGCGAGGAGGCCACCATATCGTCAATCAGACGATGCTGGTAGGTCAGCCCCTCTTCCTCGAACCGACCCTGGTACTCCTGCTCGTAGACCTGGGCGAAAATATCCTTGAACCGTCCGTCGTAGGCCTTGAGGATGGTGTTCTTGGTGCTTAGGTAGACCGGATAGTGCCTCTGCAGGGCATAGTTGAAGCATGAGCGGGCGAAGTCGCGGATGGAGTCGTCGAGGTTGAACTGAACCTGGGCCACGCCTGGTCCTGGGTAGGTGGTCACCTCTCGGGTCACCGGGTCGCTCCCGTCCTCAGGAGTAAAGACGACACTCAGCTTTCCAGGCTTGGGAACGGTGAAATCAGTGGCCTGGTATTGGTCACCGAAGGCGTGGCGGGCCACCACAATGGGCTTGGACCATCCTGGAACCAGCCGGGGGATGTTATCGATGACGATGGGCTCGCGGAAGATGGTTCCTCCAAGAATGTTGCGAATGGTTCCGTTGGGTGACTTCCACATGCGCTTAAGACCGAATTCCTTCACCCGGGCCTCGTCAGGGGTAATAGTGGCGCACTTGACACCCACATGCTCGCGCTGGATGGCTTGGGCCGCCTGTACGGTGACCTTGTCGTCGGTGGCGTCCCTGTTGCGGATACCCAGGTCGTAATAGTCCAGGTCCACGTCCAGATAGGGCAGAATCAGCCGTTCCTTGATCATTTTCCAGATGACCCGGGTCATCTCGTCACCGTCGAGCTCGACGATGCGTCCCTTCACGGTGACTTTCTCCATTGCGGCCTCCTATCGGTCGGCGGGTCGGGGCCCGATCCTGCCCCGGTGCCGCAGTTGCGCTCGCGAACAGTTCTATCCTAGGTTTGTTACCCTCTGTTCCCATGCTCGTAACCCGCTCGTAGCACGCCAGAGCGTCATCATGAGGCGCTAGGCTGGCAGACATGACACAGGAAATCGAAATCGGCCTCGGCAAAAAGGCCACGGTGGCCTACACGCTCGATGATGTCTCCATACTCCCATCAAGAAGGACCAGGGATCCCCAGGATGTCTCCACGGCCTGGCAGGTGGATGCCTACGAGTTCGACCTGCCCCTACTGGCAGCGCCCATGGACTCGGTGACCAGCCCCGAGACGGCCATCGCCCTAGGACGGTTAGGCGGTTTGGGTGTGCTGGATTTGGAGGGACTGTGGACCCGATACGAGGATCCGCGTCCGCAGTTGGACCAAATAGCCCATGCCTCGCCGGAGCAGGCTACTGCGGTCATTCAGGAGGCCTACCGGGAGCCGGTCAAGGCGGAGTTGATCACCCGCCGTCTGCAGCAGATTCGCAAGGCCGGAGTCACGGTGGCTGGAGCCCTTTCCCCTCAGCGTACGCAGGAGTTCTACACCACGGTGGTCGATGCAGGTGTGGATCTCTTTGTGATCCGCGGCACGGCGGTCTCGGCTGAGCATGTCTCCACCAGACATGAGCCCCTGGATTTGAAGAAGTTCATCTACGACTTGGACGTTCCGGTCATCGTTGGCGGGGCCGCCACCTACCAGGCCGCCCTGCATCTGATGCGCACGGGGGCCGCCGGGGTGCTGGTCGGGTTCGGCGGGGGAGCATCCTCTACCGACTCCGCCACCATCGGAATTCAGGCCCCCATGGCCACGGCCATCTCGGATGTGGCCGAGGCGCGTCGTGACTACCTGGACGAGTCGGGTGGACGCTACGTTCAGGTCATCGCCGACGGTGAGACCGGCACCTCGGGTTCCTTTGTCAAGGCCTTGGCCATGGGGGCCGACGCGGTCATGCTGGGCACGCCCCTGGCAAAGGCCACAGAGGCTCCCGGCCAGGGCATGCACTGGGGGGCCGAGGCCCATCATCCTGATCTGCCCAGGGGTCGCAGGGTCCAGGTCGGCCAGGTGGGAAGCCTTGAGCGCATACTCTTCGGCCCCAGCGATCGCACCGATGGCAGCCTGAATCTGATTGGGGCCCTGCGCCGGGCCATGGCTTCCACCGGCTACGTGGATGTCAAGAACTTCCAGAAGTGCCGTGTGGCAGTGACTCCTGCTCCTCGCTGCTAAACAAGACAGGGCATTCACAGTCCATTTATCCACAATCCGCATCAGGGCCGGTTCAGGTTGACCACATTCCCGAACCGGCCTTTACAATGCCTCAGCGCATTCATACTCTGGACGTAATCGTTGTCGTTGCGTCGTTTGCCCAGTGCACCTCGCCGGCATGGGAGGGGGAACAAGCACATAGAAGTGCGAGGTGAGAAGTATGACGGAGTATATGGATCTGACGCCGACTTGGGATCGGGATCGGACAATCGAGGATTCGACAGGGCAGGGGTTTGGCGGCTGGTGGCCGTCTACCTGTATGCAGGTGCCACTGGGTCTTGGAAACATCAATTTGACAGTGCGAACCGTCAACTTCGTTCGGCCGGCGGATGCTGCTGGTCATAAGGGTCTGTCGGGGGATTTGAAGCGAATTCTTGTCAATCTGTGTGCGCTGGCATCCAGGGTCTTCGATGTGTTGCGGGGCCGCCTGCCGATGAAGAGCCTGGACCGTGTGCTCAACCGCGTTTGCATGGAACGGCTGGCTGTACTGGCCAGACTGATGCGTGATCAACATCTGGGCATGGTCCGCACGGCGGATCATGTCGGTATGGCCTACCTGCCGCTGATTCCTAAACTGGTCGAGCTCTACTGTGTGGACCGTGACCGGTACGAAACCACCATCGGATTCCTGGTCGGCGAGCGTACTGTGCTGACCAACCTGATCGTTGCAAGAAGCGGTTCGCGCTGGGTCTGTGTGCGCTTCGACATGGGCTAGGCGGCGGCTTTGGCGGGGTCGCCCATATGATGGTGGGTATGTTGCGTGAATATACGGTCGAGCTTCAACACCCGACGACGGACAAGGACACCATCTATTCGCTCCTGGCAAAACGCACCGCCCGCGATCCTGAGGAGCTGGTTGCCCAGTGGCAGGATCCCATGACCAGAAACTGGCACGATGTCAAGGCCGGGCAGATGTCCGCACGGGTTCGGGCCGTGGCCAAGGGCATGATGGCCCTGGGTGTGGAAAAAGGCAGCACCGTAGTCATCTACGCCTCCACCAGCTATGACTGGGGGGTCACGGACTTCGCCTGTGCCGCCATCGGAGCGGTTTCGGTGCCCATCTATGAGACCGACTCGCCCAGCCAGGCACAGAAGATCGTCCAGGACGTGGACTGTGTCCTGGCTTTCGCCGGAGATTCGGAGCATGCGCAGATTCTGGAGCAGGTCCGGGGGTCATCGCCAAAGCTCAAGTATGTCTTCAACTTCGAAGCAGGGGGCCTGAACGCAGTCAGCGAATTCGGCCAGGGGATCGATGACGAGCGCCTGGATGAGGCCATCGCCCAGGTCAAGGCCGACGACCTGGCCACCATCGTCTACACTTCGGGCTCCACCGGGGAGCCCAAGGGCGCCATGCTCTCCAACCGGAACTTCGTCCATATCGTCTTCGTGGGCTGGGACGTGCTCTACCACATGCTGGCAGCGCCCTCCCGCCTGATGCTCTTCCTGCCCCTGGCCCACTGCTTTGCCCGCTACATCCAGTACGTGGCCATCGGCGCCCAGGGCGTGGTCGGGTATGTTTCCAATGCCAAGCACCTGCTGACCGATCTGCGCACCTTCCGTCCCACCTATCTGTTGGGCGTGCCCCGTGTATTCGAGAAGGTCTATAACGCCGCCTCGCAGAAGGCCGGTACCGGCATGGCCGGCAAGGTCTTCGCCAAGGCCACCAGGCATTTCGTCAAGTGGTCCAAGGACGAACAGGAAGGGCGCGGCCATTCGCCTCTGACCCGCCTGGCCCACGCCTTCTATACCAAGACCGTCGGCAACACGATCGAGTCCGCCCTGGGCTCCAACCTGAGCTATTTGGCCTGCGGCGGCGCGCCCATGAATGCCGACCTGGCCCACTTCTTCAACGGAATCGACGGGATCACCTTCATCCAGGGCTATGGGATGACCGAGACGGCGGCCCCATGCATCGTCAACTTCGAGGATGCCAACGAGGTGGGGTCGGTCGGCCGCCCAGGCTCGGGCATCACGGTCAGGTTGAGCGACGATGACGAGCTTCTGGTCAAGGGCCCCAGCGTTTTTATGGGCTATTACCATCAACCTGAGCTGGATGCCACCGTTCTCGACAAAGACGGCTGGCTGCACACCGGAGATCTGGCCCAGATCGACGACCAGGGCTTCGTCTTCATCACCGGCCGCAAGAAGGACGTCATCATCACCGCCGGCGGCAAGAACGTCAGCCCGGCGCCTTTGGAGGATGTCATCAGCACCTGCCCGATAGTCTCCCAGGCCGTTGTCGTGGGCGACGGCAGGCCGTTCGTGGGCGCCCTGGTCACCCTGGATGCCGGCATGTTGAAGTCCTGGCTGACCTCCCAGGGTCTGGACGCTGACATGAGCATGGAGCAGGCCAGTCATAACGAGGCCATCCATGCCTTCATCCAGCAGTATGTGGACAAGGCCAACTGCAATGTCTCGCGGGCCGAGTCAGTGCGCAAGTTCCTGGTGCTGGACAAGGACTTCAGCCAGGAGGACGGTACCCTGACCCCCAGCCTGAAGGTGGTGCGCCCCGAGGTGCTCCGCCAGTATGCCGAACTTGTGGACAAGGTCCTCTATGCGCCCAGGACGCCAGCCAAGCCGGCCGCCAAGGAGAACGACATCGTCAGCAGGGCACGGACCACCATGAGCGATTCCCTGGCCAGCATGACCGGACGCAAGCGGGATGGCCGCCAGGAGGAGGAAGCAGCCCCGGAGGACGAGAAGGACGGCCGCGACGGCCGGGATAACGAGGAGTAAGCAGTGGCGATTCGTACAATCAGAGTGGTTCCCGATCCGGTTTTGCGCACCCCCTGCGATCCTGTGACCAGCATCACCCCGGCTGTGCGCGGTCTGGTCCGTGACCTGGTCGACACTGTCGACGACCCTGGCAGGGCCGGCCTGTCGGCCAATCAAATAGGCGTGGGCCTGCGTGTTTTCTCGTACAACATCGGCGGCAAGGTGGGCTACATCATCAATCCGGTCATCGACAAGACCTCCGGCGAACAGTATGGCGAGGAGGGGTGTCTTTCCCTGCCCAACCTTTGGTATCCGACAAGGCGGGCCGACTACGCCCGAGCCCACGGGATCGACCTGGACGGCAAGACGGTGACTCTGGAAGGCCATGGCATCATGGGTCGGATGATTCAGCACGAGTGCGATCACCTGGACGGCCATGTCTATGTGGATCGGCTGGAGAGCGATGTCCGCCGCAAGGCCATGCAGCAGCTGAGATCAGCCAGGTAGGCAGAGGGCGAACACGGTACCCGAGGTCATTGGCCTCGGGTATCATAATAATTCGGCGTGTCAATGCGCAGGTCCGCTGTCACGGGTGGGCAGGCGCGCCAAGAGTATTCCCGAACACACGCCGCAAATTCGCGCCATGTCCGCGACGTCCTGTGTCGGTCGGCTCCCCGGAGTTGCACGCAGGTGCACATGGCCAGGCAATAACCGACAATGAAAGGTACGGACATGGCACAGATCACCATGAGCGAAATGCTGAAGGCTGGCGTCCACTTCGGACACCAGACCCGTCGTTGGAACCCCAAGATGAAGCAGTACATCCTGATGGAGCGCAACGGCATCCACATCATCAACCTCTTCAAGTCGCTCGGTCTGATCGACCAGGCCTATGACTTCATCAAGCAGACCGTGGCCCACAACGGCACCGTGCTCTTCGTGGGGACCAAAAAGCAGGCCCAGGAGGCTATCAAGGCACAGGCCACCCGGGTGAACATGCCCTACGTCTCCGAGCGCTGGCTGGGCGGCATGCTGACCAACTTCCAGACCGTGACCAAGCGGGTCGGCCGCTTGAAGGAGCTGGAGGAGATGGACTTCGACGACGTGCACGGCTCGGGGCTGACCAAGAAGGAGCTCCTGCTCCTGCGTCGCGAGAAGGACAAGCTGGAGCGTCAGCTGGGCGGCATCCGCAACATGAGCCGTACCCCTTCGGCCCTGTTCGTGGTCGACATCAACAAGGAGGCCCTGGCCGTCTCCGAGGCCAACAAGCTGGGTATCCCGGTCGTTGCCCTGGTGGACACCAACACGGATCCCGAGCTCGTCACCTACCCCATTCCCGCCAACGACGATGCCATTCGCGGCGTCGAGCTGCTGACCAGGCTGATGGCCGATGCCGTGGCCGACGGTCTGCTGGAGCGCTCCGGCAAGGCCGCCAAGACCGAGGAGGCCTCCGACCAGCCCATGGCCGAGTGGGAGAAGAACCTGCTGGAGAACAAGGATGGACAGCCGCAGGAGCAGGCCCAGGAGACCGCCCAGGCTCCCCAGGCCGAGCAGCCTGCGCAAGAGCAGCAGGAGACCCCAGCTGCCGATCAGGCCGCCTGAAATCTGGCGTCTAGATAGGAGAGTTTCATGGCAAAAATCACCGCTGCACTGATCAAGGAGCTGCGTGATCAGACCGGCGCCGGCATGATGGACGTCAAGAAGGCCCTGACCGAGGCCGAGGGCGACATGGCCCGCGCCAAGGAGATCATCCGCGCCACCGGCATCCAGGCCGCAGGCGCCCGTGAGGGCCGCAAGGCTCAGGAGGGCCTGATCGCCTCCACCGTCGTCGAGGGTGGACAGGGCCAGATCGGCTATGCCGTCGAGCTCAACTCCGAGACCGACTTCGTGGCCAAGACCCCTCAGTTCGTCGAGTTCGGCCAGGAGGTCATCGACGACGTGGCCAAGGCTGATGCCTCCAACGCCGAGCAGGTCGATGCCGCCCCATCCAAGTCCGGCACCGTCAAGGAGACCGTTGAGGAGGCCGGCGCGCTCTTCCATGAGCACGTCAAGGTCGGCCAGGTGGCCCGGGTCGAAGGTCCCCGTGTGGAGATCTACGCACACCGCAAGTCCGTGGAGATGCCCCCATCCATCGTGGCCATGATCGCCACTGATGAGGCCGGCGCCCAGGTCGCTCATGAGGTGGCCCTCCAGATCTCCGCCATGAGCCCCAAGTGGCTCAGCCGCGAGGATGTGCCGGCCGACGTGCTGGAGTCCGAGCGTCGCGTGGCCACTGAGAAGTCCCAGGCTGAAGGCAAGCCCGAGAAGATCATTCCCAAGATCGTCGAGGGGCGTCTGAACGCCTTCTTCAAGGAGACCGTCCTGCTGGAGCAGCAGTACGTCAAGGACACCTCCAAGACCATTGGTGATCTCTTCAAGCAGGCTGGCGGCAAGGCTCTGGCCTTCGCCCGTCTCGAGGTCGGCAAGGGCGACGAGGAGTAGTTGGCAGCCCAGAAATGCCCGGTGTCGTCCCGCTTGATCCCACCTGAGGGATAGGCAGACGATTGGCATTGATGGTAGGGGAGCGGCTTTCGTGGCCGCTCCCCTTCTTTCCTCCCAGGCCGATTGCCTGAGTCTCTTTCCTTCGCCTATTCGGGAAGGGGTTGTCGCCCAGCCCGGATACCCTGTTAGCGGCGTATTCCGCCCGTCATCATGTCTGGAGAAAGGGCTTTTATGACCGGATCCGATTCAGCGCAAAACCCAGCATCGCCTCGTCGTGTGCTGCTCAAGCTCTCCGGAGAGGCCTTCGGGGGAGGCGAGGTCGGCATCGACGTGCAGGTGGTCAAGCGTGTGGCCAAGGAGATCGTCCAGGCGGTGCAGAGCGGCGTTCAGGTGGCCATCGTGGTGGGCGGCGGCAACTTCTTCCGTGGAGCAGAGCTCAGCCAGGCCGGCATTGAACGCTCGCGCGGCGACTACATGGGCATGCTGGGCACAGTCATGAACTGCCTGGCCTTGCAGGACTTCCTGGAGCAGGACGGTCAGGCCACCAGGGTGCAGACAGCCATCACCATGGGCCAGGTGGCCGAACCTTATATTCCGCTCAAGGCCATCCGTCACCTGGAGAAGGGGCGCGTGGTCATCTTCGGCGCCGGATCAGGCATGCCCTACTTTTCCACCGACACCGTCTCAATTCAGCGGGCCCTGGAGATCCACTGCGTCGAGGTTCTCATGGGCAAGAACGGGGTGGACGGTGTATACACGGCCGATCCGCACAAGCAGGCTTCTGCGCGCATGTTCACCAATCTGAGTTACCAGCGGGCCCTGGTGGACAACCTGGCCGTCATGGATGCAGCGGCGCTGTCCATGGCCCGGGACAATGACATGCCCATCCGTGTCTTCGGGCTTGAAGGCGAAGGCAACGTGACCGGAGCACTCAAAGGCCAGCGTCTGGGCACCCTGGTCCACGGTGGTCCTGATCGTACCCTGTAGCCGGATGCTGGCACACCCCGTGCCGCTTGGCCCCGTGGCCCCCTGGCCGTAGAGTATAAGAATGACGGACCTCGCGCGCACAGGCGGATGGTCCATACAGCAAGGAGCAGATCATGACCACAGTGGTGGACCAGGCCGGAAGGCAGATGGACAAGAGCATCGAGGCGACCAAGGAGAACTTCTCGGGAATCAGGACCGGGCGTGCCAATCCCTCCTTCCTCAACGACATCATGGTGGAGTACTACGGCACTCCCACGCCCATCAAGTCGTTGGCATCCATTGGCGTGCCGGAGCCCCGCACCCTGGCAGTCACCCCCTTCGACCCCTCCCAGGCGGGAGCGGTCGAGAAGGCCATCCGCGACTCCGACCTGGGCGTCAACCCCAGCCGTGACGGCAACGTCATCAGGGTCACCATGCCCGAACTGACCGAGGAGCGCCGTCGGGACTATGTCAAGCTGGCCAAGAACAAGGCCGAGGAGGGCAAGGTGGCCGTCCGCAACATCCGGCGCAAGGTCAAGGAGGAGCTGGAGGCCAAGGTCAAGGATGGCGACCTGGGCGAGGATGAAGGCAACCGGCTGCAGAAGGAGCTGGAGACCGTCACCAAGCAGAAGAACGATATGATCGACCAGCTCCTGGATACCAAGGAGAAGGAGATCCTCGAGGTCTGATCCGCTTGGGGAGGGTCCACACTTCATGAGTACCAAGGAAAGCTTAGCCGAGAAGGCAGGTCAGGATGCAGTCGCAACCCTGAACAAACGGACCGGGCGCAACATGCCACAGGCGGTGGCTACCGGCGCGCTTCTGGTGGTCATCATCCTGGCCTGCATCCTGGTGCGCATCGACGCATTCATCTACCTGATCGTGATCTTCATGACCCTGGGGCTCTGGGAGCTCAGGGTGGACTTTGCCACGGCGGGGCTGCATATACCGGTTGTCGAGCTCTGGATCTGCTCGGCGGCCACCATGCTGGCCTCCTTCTACGCGCCGGACCATGTTGCGGTCATGACTGCAGGTGTTCTGGTCACTGCCCTGGTCGGAGCCCTTTCTGCCACCCGCAATCATCGCCTGGGTGGCCGTCTGCTCAAGGCGGTGAACGCCAAGCTGTCGAGCCAGGATGCGCAGACCATGGCCGACGCCTCCTACGGCACCGCAGATGGGGAGGTCCGGTCAAGCAGCCTGGCCAATGTGGGTGTCACCCTCCTGACTGTTGTCTACATCACCCTCCTGGCCTGTCTGATAACCCTGCCCACCACTTTCGGCGGGCACCCTGCCGCACATGCCTTCATGGTGATTTTCCTGCCCGCCTTGAGCGACATCGGTGGACTACTCTTCGGCTCGCTCTTTGGCAGGCACAAGATTTCGCCCCGCATCTCGCCCGGCAAGTCGCTGGAGGGACTGGCAGGCTCCATGCTCTGCTGCCTGGTCGGCGCCCTGGTCATCTTCGCGGCCACCTATCCCATGGCGGATTGGGGACGGATCTGGTGGGTCGCCCTGCTCATGGGCATCATGGTCGGAGCCACAGGCACGCTGGGCGACCTGAGTGCATCCTTGATCAAACGCGACCTGGGGATCAAGGACATGGGCCACCTGCTCAAGGGCCATGGCGGGGTGCTGGACAGGGTTGATTCCATCCTCATGTCCGCACCATTCATCACACTGGTCCTTTTGGTCACTGGCCTGTGACCGGAATCGATGGCCCAATGCCCAGAGGGGCTGTCGGTTGGCTGATACAGGATGAGGTAGAGGTATGACAGATGTCGATATCACCGGTGCCGAGCCTGAAACAGGCATCACCCCAGGAGGCAAGGATGGGGCCTTCAGGGACGTTCTGGCTGCCGACCATGCCCGGCGAGGCAAGCCGCCGCGCCACTTTACGGACATGGACCAGCAGGAGCGGCAGGAGGTCTGCGCCCAACTGGGCCTGCCGAAATTCCGTGTCTCGCAGCTGGCCAACCATTACTTCAACCATCTGTCCACCAACCCGGACGACTTCACGGACTTCCCCGCGGCCAACCGCCAGGAGGCCGCACACCGTTTCTTCCCTGAACTGATAACCCCGGTCACCGTTCAGAAGGCGGATCAGGGGACCACCATCAAGACCCTCTGGGAGCTCTTCGACGGGTCCAGGATCGAGTCCGTGCTCATGCGCTATCCCTCCAGGGCCACCCTCTGTATCTCCAGCCAGGTCGGCTGCGGCATGGGTTGCCCCTTCTGCGCCACAGGTCAGCTTGGATTGACCCGGAACATGTCGACCGGAGAGATTCTGGAACAGGTCAGGGCCGCCTCCAAGATGATGAGGTCCGGACAGGTGGCGGGCGGCCCGGGTCGTCTGAGCAACATCGTCTTCATGGGGATGGGCGAGCCCATGGGCAACTACCGGGCCGTGCTTTCCGCAGTCAGGCAGATCAGCGCCCTGCCACCCAAGGGATTCGGCATCTCGGCCAGGAATATCACTGTGTCCACGGTCGGCGTGGTCCCCGGCATCCGCAAGCTGACCAAGGAGGGAATCCCGGTCCGTCTGGCCGTCTCCCTCCATGCCCCCAGCGACAAGTTGCGCGACGAGCTTGTGCCCATGAACAGGCGCTTCAACACCACCCAGGTTCTGGATGCAGCCCACGACTACTACCTGGCCAGCGGCAGACGGGTCAGCATCGAGTACGCCCTGATGCGCGGCATCAACGACCAGGCCGAGCATGCCCGCCTTCTGGCCAAGCGCCTCAACCACTACGGGGACGACTGGGCGCATGTCAACCCCATACCTCTGAATCCGATTGAAGGGTCTCGTTGGACGGCCTCCAAGCCTGAGGATGAGCAGCGGTTCCTGGACATTCTTCACAAGGCCGGCATCACTGCGACCATGAGGGACACCCGCGGATCGGACATCGACGGCGCCTGTGGTCAGCTGGCAGCCAAGGCCGTCAAGCTTCAGGCCTGATTCGGCCTTTTGCAGTGTGGCCATGCCATAGTGTGGACATACGGTAGTCTTCCGACACTGCAGAAGCTAGTGTCGTGACTCAAACAATTCGGTTCAGGCAGGAAGGCAGGTCGCATGACGGTAGCGGTTCGTGTCATTCCCTGCCTTGATGTCGACCAGGGTCGTGTGGTCAAAGGCGTCCACTTCAAGAATCTGCGCGATGCGGGTGACCCGGTCGAACTGGCATCCGCCTACTACCAACAGGGAGCCGACGAGCTGACCTTTTTGGATGTGACTGCTTCTGGCAGCGGGCGAGCCACCATGGTGGACCTGGTCAAAAGCACCGCCGACCAGATTTTCATCCCGCTGACCGTCGGCGGAGGCGTGCGCACCCCGCAGGATGTCGACACTCTTCTGCGGTCCGGGGCTGACAAAGTCGGCATCAACACAGCAGCCATTGCCAACCCGCAGGTCATCGGCGACATCGCCCACCGCTTCGGTCGCCAGGTCCTGGTGCTCTCGGTCGATGCCCGCCGATCCGATGCACAGGGCATTACCTCGGGATATGAGGTGACCACCATGGGCGGACACCAGTCCACCGGCATCGATGCCATCGACTGGGTCAAGCAGGCCCAGGAACTCGGAGCCGGTGAGATCCTCCTCAACTCCATGGATGCGGACGGCACCCGTCAGGGATTCGATCTGGAGATGATCGCCGACGTGCGCAAGGCGGTATCCCTTCCGCTCATCGCCAGCGGCGGGGCAGGCAAGGCCGCCGATTTTCCTCCCGCTGTCAAGGCCGGGGCCGATGCGGTCCTGGCGGCTTCCGTCTTCCATTTTGGACAGGTGTCCATCAAGGACGTCAAGCAGGCGCTCCATGCGGCCGGGTATCCGGTTCGATGGCAGGCCTGAACCAATCCCGCAGAGAATTTCGGCACCATGCGGTGCATGGCATTTGCAGGTCCTATTGGCAGCAATCGGGAAACCGTACCCAATACCATAAAAAAGCGACCGACGAGGATATGTCGGACAAACTGGCTGAATCAATCAGCTGAATCAATCAGTTGAATCATCAGTTGAATCATCAAGGAGAACGAGGATCAATGTCACAGTCTTCGAAGGACCAGGAAGCACGTTTGGACCCGAGCATAGCGGCCAGGCTCAAGAAGGACGCCAAGGGACTTGTGGCCGCAGTGGTCCAGCAGTATGACAGCCGCCAGGTTCTTATGGTCGGTTACATGGACGAGGAAGCCCTTAGACGGACCCTGACAACAGGAAGAGTCACATTCTGGTCCCGCTCCAGGCAGGAATACTGGCGCAAGGGGGACACCTCCGGGCATGTCCAATACGTCAAGGCAGTCAGCATCGACTGTGACGGGGACGCGCTGCTTATCGAAGTGGACCAGGTGGGGGCCGCCTGCCATACCGGGACCAGGTCGTGTTTCGAAGCCGGCGGACCGCTTCCGGCGGTACAGGGTAATCGTACTCAGGCGGAAATGCAGAGCCAGGAAGGGCCATCCAGTGCAGAAAGACGCTAAGGTTGTGGCAGGGAACACACAGGAAACTGGAGGGAAGGGCTCTATGACCGTCTTGGATGAACTGGTGGCCGGCGCCGTGGAAGATGCTAGGGGCCGGGTACAGAAGATTCCCTTGGAAAGCCTCAAGCAACAGGTCAGGAGCATGAAGCGCACACCCCTGGATGCCGCCCGACTGCTCAGGGAGAGCGTCGGCATTCCGATCATCGCAGAGATCAAGCGCGCCTCGCCCTCCAAGGGGTATCTTGCCGACATCAAAAATCCCGCCGCTCTGGCCCGGCAGTATGCCAACGGGGGCGCCTCGGCCATATCCGTCCTGACCGAGGGCAGACGCTTCCTGGGGTCCTTGGAGGATCTGCGGCAGGTCAGGCAGGCCGTGGGCATTCCCGTGCTTAACAAGAATTTCATCGTCTCCGACTACCAGGTCTGGGAGTCCAGGGCCAATGGCGCCGATATGATCCTGCTGATTGTCGCGGCCTTGGATGATACCCGCCTCAAGCACCTGCTAGCCCTGGCCGGGAGCCTGGGCATGACCGCCCTGGTCGAGACTCATGATCGTCAGGAGATCGAGCGGGCCATAGCGGCCGGTGCCAGGGTAATCGGCATTAACGCCCGGAACCTGAAGGACCTGAGCGTTGACGTTGACCAGTATGCCCGGCTGGCTTCCAACCTGCCCAAGGACGTGGTCAAGGTGGCCGAGTCCGGAGTGTTCGGGACGGTCGAGCTGGAGCAGTACGCCCGGGCAGGGGCCGATGCGGTCCTGATAGGGGAGGGTCTGGTCACCTCCCAGGACCAGGAGGGTACGGTCCGCTTGCTGGTCCAGGCCGGTCACCGCTTCAAGGCCGCCGAGGCCAGGCCCCTCTCGACACATGACGGTCCCTATTTCGGACCCTATGGCGGACGTTTCGTCCCCGAGGCCCTGGTGGGCGCCCTTGACGAGCTGGAGCGTGTCTACAAGGAGGCCAAGGCTGATCCGGCCTTCAGCGAGGAGCTGAACAGACTCAACCGGGTCTATGTGGGGCGTCCTTCGGCCCTGACCCCGGCTCCTCGCTTCGCCAAGCTGATCAGCGATCGGGTCGGCGGCCAGGTCAGGGTCTTCCTGAAGAGGGAGGACCTTAACCACACGGGCGCCCATAAGATCAACAATGCCCTGGGCCAAGGGCTCCTGGTCAAGCGCATGGGCAAGAGCCGTGTCATAGCGGAGACCGGCGCCGGGCAGCACGGCGTGGCAACCGCTACGGTCTGTGCCCTCCTGGGCTTCAAGTGCCGGATCTACATGGGGCAGATCGACGCGCGCAGGCAGGCCCTGAACGTGGCCAGGATGCGAATGCTGGGAGCTGAAGTCGTCGAGGTGACCACCGGGACCAGGATCCTCAAGGATGCCATCAACGAGGCCCTGCGCGACTGGGTGACCAACGTGGAGTCCACCCACTACCTGCTGGGTACGGTGGCCGGCCCCCACCCCTTCCCGACCATCGTCAGGGACTTTCAGAAGATCATCGGCGAAGAGGCCTCCGCTCAGCTGTCTGCATATGGCATCGACCATCCTGACGGGGTTGTCGCCTGCGTCGGTGGAGGCTCCAACGCCATAGGCATCATGAACACCTTCCTGGACGATCCCCGGGTCTCCCTTTACGCTTACGAGGCCGGCGGGAACGGGCCCGAGTCGGGCGAGCACGCCATTCGCCTGTCGCCGGGTACAGGCCAGGTCGGCGTCTTCCAGGGAACCAAGTCCTATCTGTTGGAGGACGACCAGGGCCAGACCATGGACACCTACTCCATCTCCGCTGGCCTGGACTACGCCTCCGTGGGACCTGAACACGCCTGGCTGCACGACATGGGCCGGGTCAAGTACGACTATGCGACCGACAAGGAGGCCATGCAGGCTTTCAGCGACCTCTGCCGGACCGAGGGCATCATCCCTGCCCTGGAGTCCTCGCACGCCTTGGCCGGAGCCAGCAAGGCGGCCGCCGACCTTTTGCGCAAGGGAATCAGGAATCCTGTCATTCTGATCAACATCTCGGGCAGGGGCGACAAGGATGTGGCCACGGCGGGCAGATGGTTCGGTTACCTGTCCGAGCAGGAGGCCAGCGCTCTGGAAGCCCAGGCCGGGCACGGAAAGAGCGGTCAAACAGAAGAGGAGGCCCGCTGATGGTCAACCAGCAATGGCAATGGCAGAAAGCCCCCGCCCAGCCCGTCCAGCCCAAGGGGTTCAGCTCTGCGGCCAGCCCGGTGGCATCCACGCTGCAGGCCCTCCGCCAGCAAGGCAGACCCGCTTTCATTGGCTACTTCCCCTATGGATTCCCCGACGTGCCCACATCCCTGGAGGCCATGCGGGTCATGGTGAAAAACGGGGTCGACATCGTCGAGATCGGACTGCCCTACAGCGATCCGGTCATGGATGGCCCGGTCATCCAGGCGGCCAGCAAGTGCGCCATCGACAATGGCGTCAAGGTCGAAGGCGTCTTCGATGCGGTCCGACAGGTCCAGGCGGACGGTGCAAGGGCTCTGGTCATGAGCTACTGGAATCTGATTCTGCATCATGGGGTAGCGGACTTTGCTCAACACATGGTCGAAGCCGGAGGATCCGGGCTGGTCACCCCGGATCTGATCGTCGACGAATCCGGGGAATGGATAGAGCAGTCGGACCGCTATGGCCTCGACCGGGTCTATCTGGTCTCGCCCGACTCCACCGATGCACGTCTGCAGCTCACCTCCCGAGCTGCCAGAGGCTTCGTCTATGCGACATCCCGGATGGGTGTGACCGGAGAGCGAACCAGCATGTCCAACTCGGCCCAGAACCTGGTGGCGAGAGTCAGGCATGCGGGCGCTCCTTATGTGTGCGTGGGCATCGGGGTTTCGACCGCCCAGCAGGCCTCCCAGGTCGGCGCATACGCGGACGGGGTCATCGTCGGATCAGCCCTGGTTCACTGTCTTCTGGATGACGAGGGCAGGCCGCGGAAGGACCGCAGAAAGGCACTGGAGGCCTTGGCTGAGGTTTGCTCTGATCTGCGTTGGGGCATCTCCCAGGCCAGGAAGTGAGTAGGGCTGTAAGGCCCAGAGGCTAGATTGGGGCTTTATGACGCTTGCCTACATTCCATCGCCGGGAATATCCAGCTTCCAACTGGGGCCGGTCACCATCAGGTTCTATGCCCTGACCATGCTTCTGGCCATCATCGTGGCTGCCTGGATTACGGCCAGACGCTGGAAGAAGGAAGGTGGCCGGACCGATCAGATTCTGGACATCGCCATCTGCGCGGTACCGGCCGGCATCGTCGGCGCAAGGCTCTATCACGTCATCACCACACCCGAGCGGTATTTCGGGGCTGATGGCAACCCAGCGGACATTCTGCGCATCTGGCGTGGAGGCCTGGGCATCTGGGGTGCGGTCCTCCTGGGAGCCCTGGCGGCCTGGGCCTGGTGCCGCCACAAGAATTACCCGACCGCCCTGCTGGCAGACAGCGTGGCTCCTGCCCTCCTGGTGGCACAGGCCATCGGGCGGCTGGGCAACTGGTTCAATCAGGAGCTCTACGGAGCTCCCACCACACTGCCTTGGGGACTGAAGATCGATGCCGCAGGTTCCGCCATCGGCAGCAGCGAACAGTGCTATGACGGGGCCACCTGCCCGACCGGCACCCTCTTCCAACCCACATTCCTGTATGAGATGATCTGGAACCTGATTGGCGCGGCCATTCTGGTCTGGATCGGCCACAAGGCGGTGAACATCCTCAAGGCCGGGTCCCTCTTCGCCCTTTATGTCATGTGGTACACCTTGGGGCGCACCTGGATCGAGGCCCTTCGTATCGACTTCGCCCACGAATTCCTGGGTGTCAGGATCAATGTCTGGGTGTCCATGACTGTCTTCTTCCTGGCGGCCGCGGCCTTCGTACTCATAGCGCGCAAGGGCAAGCCGACCTCCCTGCTGTCCGAAAAGCTGAGGACCATCACCGAGCTCGAGATACGTCAGGAATCCGAGGCCCGGAGCAAGTAGGACAGGGGTCGGTTGCCCGAGAGTCGGGACCTTTGCAATTGAGCCACAAACCGGTGCCGCCCGTCTTCCGTTCAACATAGAATAATCTCCATGAGCATTCAGATAGCACCCAGCATTCTTTCCGCCGATTTCGCCAACTTGGAGCGGGATCTCAAGGCTATTGCCAATGCCGATATGGTCCACGTGGATGTGATGGATCATCATTTTGTTCCCAACCTGACGCTTGGTGAGCCCGTGGTGGAGCGCATCTGCCAGGTGACCGATCTGCCGGTGGACGTGCATCTGATGATTGAGGACCCCGACCGCTGGGCCCCCGAATTCGCCAAGCTGGGTGTCGCCTCAGTCACCTTCCACACCGGAGCCGTCCATGCCCCGGTCCGTCTGGCCCGCCAGCTGCACGACATGGGGGTCAAGGCCTGCCTGGCTGTGCGCCCTGCCGAACCGGTGGAGCCCATCTTCGATATTCTCGATGAGTTTGACATGATTCTGGTCATGACCGTGGAGCCAGGCTTCGGCGGCCAGAAGTTCCTGGACAATCAGATGCCCAAGACCCGCCGCCTGCGTGATCAGATCACCGCCCGTGGTCTTAAGACCCACATCCAGGTGGATGGCGGGGTAAGCCCCACTACGGCTCCCATCGTGGCAGAGGCTGGAGCCGATGTCCTGGTTGCGGGCTCCGCCGTCTATGGCGCTGATGACCCGGCCAAGGCCATTGACCGGATCAGACAGGCCGCGCAGGTAAGCTACAAGGACTGACAGGTTTTGCAGGAAGAATGGAGATAGCCAGATGAAGACCTTCGATGGGTTGTTTGAGGAGCTCACGACCAAGGCCAAGGAGCGCCCAGAAGGGTCCTTGACAGTGGACGAACTGGACAAGGGCACGCATTTCATCGGCAAGAAAGTAAATGAAGAGGCCGGGGAAACCTGGATCGCCGCCGAGTATGAGGGTAAGGAGCGGACGGCTGAGGAGATGAGCCAGCTCCTGTATCACATCCAGGTCATGATGATCGATCGGGGCATCACTCTGGAGGATGTCTACAGGTACCTGTGACCCCCAATCCCATTCCGCTGTAGATTCGCTTCCGCAATTAGGAGGTTGCCGTGTTGAAGGTCGCGGTGCCCAATAAAGGCATGTTGTCCCAGCCCGCATGGAGGCTGCTGTCAGAGTCTGGCTATCGTCTGCGTTCCAACGATCGGCAGCTGGTGGTCGATGACCTTGACAACGGCATCCAGCTCTTTTACTTAAGACCCAACGACATAGCGGTCTATGTCGGTCTGGGAACCATCGATCTGGGCATCACCGGGCGTGATCTTCTGCTGAACTCGGGCACCGGGGCCGTCGAGGTCACCCAGCTGGGATTCGGCGCATCCACCTTCAGGTTCGCCGCTCCCGAATCCAGCAGTATCAGGAATCTACAGGATGTAGACGGCAAGCGGATCGCCACCACCTTCGACCGGCTTCTTGGTGATTACCTGGCCGGCAAGGGACTCAAGGCCGAATTGATCCACCTGGATGGGGCAGTGGAGTCCTCAGTCCAGCTCGGTGTGGCAGACCTGATCGCTGATGTGGTCTCCACCGGCACCACCTTGCGCAATGCCGGGCTCCGCGTCTTCGGCGATCCCATCCTGGAATCCGAGGGGATTCTCATCAGATCGCCACACCTGGATCCGAATGATGAGCGTCTGGCAGTCATGTCCCGCAGGCTGGAGGGTGTGCTGACAGCCCGCCGTTATGTGTTGATGGATTACGACATCCCGGTCGAGCGCGTTGCAATGGCTGTAGCCATCACGCCCGGTTATGAGTCGCCGACGGTCTCCTCCCTGCACGACAAGCAGTGGGCGGCCGTCAGGGCCATGGTGCCCAGGGACCAGGTGAACAACCTGATGGACAGGCTCTATGAGATCGGTGCGCGCGCCATCCTTGTAACAGCCCTCCAAGCTTCTAGAATGTAGTCGGATGGCACTGATCGATCGAATTTCACGCAGCAGGTACAGCCCTGAGCCGAGGTCGGTGATTCTCACCGTACCGAATGTCATCAGCCTGCTTCGTATCCTGTCCATACCCCTTATTGCCTACCTGGTGGCCAACCGACATCTGATCATTTCCCTGGTGGTCATGCTGATTTCGGCCTTGTCAGACGGTGTGGATGGGATTATTGCCCGCAGGTTCAACCAGGTCAGCAAGCTGGGCCAGATTCTGGACCCGGTGGCCGATCGCCTGCTTATTCTCTGCTCCGTCCTGGCTCTGAGCATCGCCTCCATTCTGCCCTGGTGGCTTCTGGCCCTGGTCGGGGCCCGGGATGTGCTCATGGGCCTGCTTGTTCTGGCATTGGCCCAGCACGACTATGGTCCTCTGCCGGTGCATTTCGCGGGCAAGACCGGGACGGCTGTGCTCATGCTGGCCATACCTGCCCTGATTTTTGCAGACGTGGGTACCTCGACCTTCTTCCGCTTCTTCCATCTGGTGGCTCTTGCGGCTGTCATCTGGGGTGTGGCGCTCTACTGGCTGGCAGGGCTGATTTACGCACGTCAAGGCATCGGGCTGCTTCGCCAGGACCGTCAGGACCGCCACCATGACTGAACCGCAGATGACGCCTGAATCCTTCCCCGTGCCGCCCGACCGTGCCCTCATTCACCGGCGGGCGGCTTTTTCGCATTCCAGTGCTGGCCTTGAACGCCACTATGTGGATGAGGAGAGCTCTGAGCCCTCCCAGGAGTCCATCCGGCGGCGAATGGCCGATGAGTCCCTGAGGCTGATTGATGATCTGACCAACCGTCCCATGGATCCCATGTTCGAGGATGCACGCCTGTTGCCTGCTGAACGCAGATCACCGTTGAGCATCTGGGTGAACAGGGTCCTGGTCTTCGTCATCTGCGTGCTGGTCGGCTTGGCTGGCACGGGAATAGTGCAGGTACTGCACAGGGACCCGCGTCAGAAGGTGCGTGAAAAGCTGATAACCCAGGTGGAGGCGGTCAGCAAGCGTGCCAACGACCTTAACGGGCAGATCTCGGACCTCAACGGCAATATCGACACGCTTTCGGGTCAAGTGGGTGGCCAAGGCCAGAACAGCACGCAAATCGCAGACGATTTGACCAACGGCACCAGCAAGGTGCAGGGCCAGGGTATCGTCATCACCCTGGCCAACCCTATTGCGTCCAAGGATGTCCGGGACAATGCCGATCAGATTAAACTGGTCACCGACCAGGACCTGCAGTGGTTCCTGACCAAGCTTTGGTCTGCGGGAGCCGAGGCCATTGCCATCAACGGCAATAGAATAGGGACACAGACTTCAGTGCGCACAGCCGGTCAGACCATCCTGGTGGGGACCGCCTCCATCGAGGCACCCTACAAGATTGAGGCCATAGGCGACCAGAATGCTCTCTCTGATCTGATGTCTCGCAGCGATCTGCAGAACCGTCTGCACGATCTGAAGAATGCGAACATCACCGTCAATGTGAGCAAGCAACGGCGTCTGAATCTGAATGCCGTCGGTCTGCCCAATCTGTCATATGCCGGAAGGAGTCATTGACATGTCGGCAATTCTCGGCCTGATCCTGGGCGTGGTTGCGGGTATCTTCCTCAAGCCCGACATTCCCATCGTGCTGCAGCCCTACCTGCCCATCATGGTGGTGGCCGCCCTTGATGCATTGATGGGCGCGGTCCGTTCATACTTCGAGCGCAGCTTCTCGGACCGGGTCTTCGTGGTCTCCTTCATCTCCAATGTAATCACGGCCACCCTTCTGGTCTTCCTGGGCAACCAGCTGGGTGTGGGCTCCCAGCTGTCCACAGCCGTCATCGTGGTTCTGGGCATCCGCATCTTCTCCAACGTCTCCGCTATTCGGCGCTTCATTTTCAAGGGGTGAGCATATGAGACACACCTTCAGGAAGAAGCGCGATGAACAGATGCCCAAGAGCATTCCGCCCAGACGGCCTGGACGGGTCAGAGCTCCATCCGACGATACGCAGACCGGAGCTTTCCCGGTGGTTCGCCGGCGGCCTCTACGCACGCTCAACTCCAACGCCACCAGGGTCAGGCTGGTCACCAGCGTCCTGGTGGCCCTTATGTGCGCCCTGCTGGGCTTCGGGTACGCCGTCCAGGTGCGCAATAATCAGTCCTCCTACCAGAGCCTATCCGAGGAAGAACTGGTGCGGGTGCTGGACGAGACCAGCAACCAGGTCGACAAGCTGGAGGAGCGCAAGAGCCAGCTCAACCAGCAGCTGACCTCCATCAAGTCCGCTGCCGACAAGCAAAAGGAAGCCGCCCGCATCGCCCAGCAGAACGAGCAGAGCAGCGGCATCCTGTCCGGACGGCTGCCGGCCCAGGGCAGGGGAGTGGTGGTGACGGTCACCGAGGACAGCGACCGTGTGGATGCCTCCACCATGTTCAACCTGATCGAGGAGCTGCGCAATGCAGGGGCCGAGGTCATATCCTTCAACGATGTCCGGGTGGTCACCAATACCTATCTGTTGGATACCCGAACCGGCCTGCAGTGCGACCACACCAAGTTGCAGAGTCCCTACGTCGTGAAGGCCATCGGGGATCCGGACAGCCTGCAGAACGCCATACAGATCGCTGGGGGAGTGGGCTCGCGGATCAAGGTGCAATTCCATGCATCCGTTTCCGTGGAGCAGTCCGATAGTGTCAAAATCGACCAGGTTCGACGCATGCAGGACTACCAGTATGCAAAGCCTGTAGAATAGGCAATTATGACAGAACCTATTCCCACTGCGGGCGAGACGACCATCATCGGCATGCCGGCCCTGAACATTCCAGTCACCTCCAACGGTGACCGTCCACTGACCAAGGACGACCTGGAGACCATGGCCCGATTGCCTGAGGGTACAGCCCTGCTGATCTCCACCAGGGGAGCGGTGTCGGGATCCCGCTATCTGCTGGACGAGGACCAGGTCAGCGTGGGCCGCGATCCGAAGGCGGATATTCTGTTGGACGACTCAACGGTCTCCCGAGCGCACGCCATATTCGTACGGACTGATCATGGCTTCCGTGTCGAGGACACGGGCAGCCTCAACGGCACCTACGTCAACCGTGAACGTGTGGATCAGGCCGATCTGCACAACGGCGACGAGATCATGATCGGCAAATTCCGGTTGGTCTACTTCGATAATCGGGCAGTCATCGCCAAGAACTGACAGGGGGCTTGACATGGCCGAAGAGGTGCCGACGCTGGTGCAAGGGGAACTCTTTTCACCTGAGCAGGCCGAAGGCACGACCCGTGGCTACAGGGGATCGGTCGCGGCCAAGGTGGCGGGCATAACCTATCGGCAGCTGGATTATTGGGCCCGCAAGCGGATTGTGGAACCGTCAATCAAGGCCTCGCATGGCTCGGGCTCTCGCAGGCTCTATTCCTTCAAGGATGTGGTCATCCTGGCTGTCCTCAAGCGCCTCCTGGATGCCGGCGTCAACCTGGTCAACGCAACGAGTACCGTGGCTTATCTTGAGCGTCGGACTGTCGGTCAGCTTGAGCATGTGACCGTGGTTTGCGACGGTGATCAGGTCACCGAATGCTCAGGCCCGGATCAGGTCTTCGCACTGATGCAGTCCGGGCGTGCCGTTTTTGCTATCTCTGTGGGCGCAATCTGGCATCGCATGGATCTGGAATTGCAGACCTGCGATCATGTGGATTTGACTACTGGACAGCTGACACCAGGTCTGCCTGAGCGGCCCATCGATGAGCTGACTGCCATGCGTCTGCGCCAGCGTCTGGAGCACCAGCACGAGCAGCGTCAGCGGGCCGCATGATCGATGAGTACAACATTGTACGGAAGCCATGTGCGGCTCAAATAGGGGAGAAAAACAATAAGTAATTTGACATAACGTACATTATCGGCTTACTAGGTCATGATTACGATTTTGCCATTTTCCAGCGATTCATGGTCGATCTATTGTGGTCAAATTTGGTGACGTTTCACTAGCATCACTCACAGATGGCAAAGGGCCACCCTGGTAATCTCGGGTGGCCCTAGGCGGTCCCTAAAAGGCAGGATACAGTTCTGGTCGACTCAGTGCTGAGTCTGTTCTTTGTCGAAGTAATCCTCGGCGGCCTGGAACAACTGGTCGACTTGGTCGATGACACGGTAGCAGCCGTGGGACTCAAGTTCTCCGGGCTCGGCATAGCCCCAGCCGCATCCCAGACAGTCCAGACCGGTTTCCTGAGCACCATCGGCATCAGTCCAGCGATCGCCGACCATAAGGGCCCGATCGCCGTGTTCGGCATCGAAACCAAGCTGCTCCAGCGCATAGGTGATGACCTGATCCTTGGTGACCCTTGTGGAGTCCTTACTGGCGCCATAGACTCCATCTACCAGTGGCCTCAATCCGAAGTGATCACAGACGGGCAGGGCCTGATACTCAGGCTTGCAGGTGGCCACGGCCAACGTCAGACCACGCTCGTGTATACGATTCAGCTGCTCTGGGATGCCGTCGAAAACGGTGGCGAGCAGGCGTCCAGGGATGTGTTGCCCAGGATGCTCCGGATCCTCGAATGATGCCATCTCGCTGTAATAGCGTCGGTATATCTGTACGCCCCTGTCGAGGTCTTCCTCCCTGACGCCGTTGCGGCGCAACGATACTTTCACGGCCGGTCCGATGAATCTGCGAAGCTCGCTATCATTGGGCACGGGATAACCAAGATCCTTAAAAGTTTGCACTACGGAAGCGATAATGCCTGGATGTGATGCGGTCAGGGTGCCGTCGAGGTCCAGAAGAACCAGACGGCGCGGTGATTTACTCATAGTCAGGGAACCATCCTTCGCGATGCATTTTCAGGCGCTTGTCCAAAACGGCCTTGAGCTCGTCCTCGGATCGACGCTCCAGCAGCATGTCCCAGTGGGTCCTGGTCGGTTTGCCGGTCTTGCCGGACTCCTCCTCGTCATGCCCCTCAAGATGAGCGATCTGCCCACAGCGACACTCCCACTCCTGTGGCACCTCAGCGCCCTCGGCCAGGGGCAGGATGGTCCGATGGCCCTTTGGGCAGATGTAGGCGACCTCGCTGCGTGCCGCAAAGTCCACATTCTGATCGGATTCCAGGGACTTCGCCCCAATACTCATGCCGCGAAGACTGCGCTCTGCCATGATTCCTCCATACTCGTGTCCGTCACTGCTTCCAAGCTACAGAACAGTGTTGACCTGAAACTTATTCCCTATATACGGCCGTGTTCACTCCACGCCCGTATAAGCCACAATGCCTCGGTTGACCTGGTCGGCGGCGATGCTGGCAGTCCTGGCCAGGTGATGCCCTCCCCTTCCCAGGTAGGGTTCCACCTGAACGATCTGGGTGAGCACATCGGACAGGCGCTTGGCGTTGCGCACGAAGTCCCCCGCCGTCAGATCGCTGTCACGCAGAATCGCGGTCAGCGAGTCGCCGCAGGCCCAGTAGTAGATGGTTGGCCCCAAGCCAAAGTCGAGTTCCGGGGGCAGCTCCAATCCGGCCTGATCACAGCGTTCCTGCACCTGGGACCACTGACGCTTCATATCCTCCATGGCCTCGACCAGCCTGTGAGCTCTGTATCCGGCCCTCTCCCCCGGCTGCTCCCCTACCCCACGTCGGGATTCGTAGACCAGTCCGGAAACGGCGGCCGCCAGTTCTGCGGGCTCCAGATCGTTGAGGATGCCCCGGTCCAGGATCTCGGCGAGGCTCAGACCCTGCTCGCTGTAAATGCGCCGGAGCAGCTGACCCTTCCTGGTCAGTCGGCAGTCGTCAGGATCCACGGGACGGGTGTAGTGCAGGTCTGCCAGAATCTGGCAGATCCTGTCGAACTGGCGCGAGACTGACCCGGTTTTGGACTCGTACTGTTCACGGGTGCGTTGCAGCTCCTTGTCCATGCGGATCCACCGGTTCCCCCAGCGCAGGTGCTTGGGCAGGTCCGGGCACTGGCGGCAGGGATGGTTGCGCTCCTGCTCGCGCAGCTGGTCGATGTGCCGATCAAGGTCGCGGAAGGCCCGGTCGCGGGCTTTTTCACTGGTGAACCTTTGACGCTTCAAGCGGCGGCGATCATTCTTCTGGGCCGAGGAGAGAGCCGCACGGATGCGCATGAACTCAATCAGATCGCCACGGCTGCACCGGGCTGCCTTTCGGTAGTCCTCCAGGCCGCTGGTCAGGGTTTCGATGCGTTCCTCCAGTTCCGAGGCTGATCGGTTGGCCTCCCACTGTGCAAAGGAGTGATCCAGGGTATCCCGGGCACGCCCGTAGCTGGATGAGTTGAGCAGGTTGACGGCCATGTTGAAGGTGGGCCGGAAGCTGGAGTGCAGCGGGTAGACCCTCCTGCTGGACAAGGCGGCCATGGTCTTGGGGCTGAAGTCCCGATGGTCGACCACCACCACATGGCCGATGTCGTCGATTCCGCGCCGGCCGGCCCGACCGGTCAACTGGGTGAACTCACCGGGTGTCAGGGCTACATGGCCGGTGCCGTCGAACTTCTCCAGCTTCTCGACTACCACGCAGCGGGCAGGCATGTTGATGCCCAGGGCCAGGGTTTCGGTGGCAAAGACCACCTTGAGTAGTCCCAGTTCGAACAGATGTTCGACTATTTGCCGGAAGAGGGTGACCACGCCGGCGTGGTGGGCGGCGAAGCCCTGCTCCAAAGCGAAGCGGAACTGGGAGAATCCCAGGGCCTTGAGATCCTCCTTGCTGAGCTGGCCGGCTGCCATGGAGTCCACGATGTGCCGTATGCGGCGGGCCTCCTCATCAGTGGTCAGCTGCAGCCCCGCCCGGATGCATTGCTGGACGGCCTGGTCGCAGCCGGTTCGGGAGAAGATGAAGTAGATACCGGGCAGCATATCCATGAAGTCAAGCTCATCGACCACATCGGCCCGGCTTGGACGGTACCGCTCCCCCATTCGTCGCTCCGGCCTGCCGCCGCGGCCATGACGGTGGTGGTGCCCCTGGTCGCGGGCCTGGGCACGTTCCTGTCCGGTCTTGTCCAGCTGAGCCAGCCGGGAGACCAGACGCGGGTTGATCTTTGGGGTCTGCCGTCCTGAGCCGTCGTGCCGATATAGGTCCAGGATTTCGGGCTCGGTATGCCTGTCGGCCTGGACCAGGACATGCTGTTCCAACGGCACGGGCCTGCGCTCGGAGACCACCAGATGTGTGCGCCCACGCACCGAAGAAATCCAGTCGGAGAATTCCTCCACGTTGGACACGGTTGCCGACAGCCCCACAATTCGGATGGAAGCCGGAAGATGGATGATGACCTCCTCCCAGACTGGCCCCCGGAAGCGGTCGGCCAGATAGTGGACCTCATCCAGGATTACGTACTTCAGGGCCGTCAGGGTGGAGGACTGCTCGTAGAGCATGTTGCGCAGGACCTCGGTGGTCATGACCACGATGTCCGCCTCGGAGTTGATGGAGGTGTCGCCGGTCAGCAGCCCCACCCGATCCTCGCCATAGCGGTCGACCAGGTCATGGTATTTCTGATTGCTCAGGGCCTTGATGGGGGTGGTATAGAAGGTCTTGACGTTCTGCTCCTGGGCCAAAAATACGGCGAAGTCCGCCACAATGGTCTTGCCGGCGCCGGTCGGAGCGGCCACCAGGACGTTGTCGCCATCCTCAAGGGCGGTGATGGCCTCCAACTGGAAGTCGTCCAGAGGGAAGGGCAACTTGGACTGAAAACGTGCGGGCGCTCCGGTCATGCGTTTGCGGTTACGACTGAAACGGGCGTAGCGTTCCGCCGGCCCCGGTTCGGATGCTGATGAATCCTGTCCGTGGTGACGATGACCTGACATGTTCCTCCAAGAACTACCTATTGAATTGCTTCCACCGCCGCCAGATACGGCTGTGGTTCCTTCTGCGCTGCTCCTTGCGTTGCAGGACCAGGGAATGGGCCTGACTGTATCGCTCGGTTGACTGTGACAGGGGCAGGGCGAAGGCCGGACCTTTTGTCCTATCCGTTACCTGGGACTGCCCTGCTGCCGGGGGTTGTGGCATGTGGCGGTTCAGATCATCCGAGACCCGCCTGATTGAGCGGCCGGCTGCCATGGCGTGGCGGATGGCATAGACGGCTCCGCCAATCAGCATGGCCAGCATGAAGATCACCAGAAGAATCCAGATCCATCCAGGCATGGCACTCCTCTCCGACCGGGACTAGTGCCGGTCCTGCTCCTTGTCGTGAGCGTCGCTGATGGTGATCTCGCGCTGGGCACGGGCCAGGATCATGGTGCGCAGGGTCTTGGGCGCCACTGCGGTGATGTGCTTGGCGTGGGCGATGCAGAAAGCTACGAACCAGGAGTCCGAGGAGACGGTCAGGTGGATCTTCTGCCCGGGTCCGCAAGGCTCCACCGAGGCGCCCGGCAGGGACTTGATGTAGGGCAGGTCCGGCCGGTCGGTGATGAAGACCGCAGCCGTGCCGTTGTCGAAGGACCACTTGCGCAGTTCGCTGACCGGTACATCCGGGAACTCCACCTTGTGGTTGGGCTTGACGATGGTCGCATGCTCGATTCTGGCGATTCGCAGAACCTGCCACTGTCGGTTGCGTCCGGTGCCCTGCTTGAGGTGGCGGCTGGAGTCCGAGGGGGCGTCCGCAGCCTCAGTGCCCTCTGCGGCATCACCGATGTCGGTCCAGGCGGCGACATAGTAGACACCCTCATCCACGAAGATCTTGGCTGGGGCCACAACCTTGCGGCGGGTCCGACCGGCGGCGTCCGTGTACTCCATGTCCAACAGGGACTCGGTCTTGATGGCCCGGCGTACCACCGAGAAACTCTTGGGTTCGGTCTCGTACCCGGTCAGGGAGAGCCAGGGTGTCTCACCCGGCCCAACATGCGTGCGCAGGCGCTGGTAGAGGGACTCGGCCTGGCTGCGGGACTCTTCGGGCAGCAGGGGTGAATGGGCCAGGTAGTTGAGCGAGGCGGTCAGCATGCTCAGGTACTGGGGCGAGATGCCGGCCAGTCGCTCCAGCCCCAGCGAGTTGGTGGCCGAGACGATGCCGCTGTCGTCCAACAGGGACCAGTCGATGTCGAAGAACTGGCTGCCGGCCATCTCCCCGTCGTCCGAGACCGTCGTCAGGGTGTTGATGTCCTTGTGGATGGTATTGACGTATTTGCGAAGCTCTTCCTTGCTGTTGGGATGGCCGATGAAGCGATCGGCCAGCTCAGCCAGGGAGAACTCCTCGCCCAGGTGTGCGGACAGGAAAAGCATAAGCCGCAGGCGGCGGTCCACCTCGGATCCGGTCTGGAAGGAGGATGCACTGGCTCGGCGGGCGTGCCGAAGGTCCGTGTCGTCGTCGCTTAGGTCAGTGGCGAAATGCTCGACGCTGGTCCGGGCAATCTCCGGGGAGATGACCGTTGCTGCGCCGGGGCTCTGCGATTCGTCGGCCAGCTTGAAACGGGCGGCTGCATCCAGACGCCGCCGGAATGCGTCTGCCGCCTCCTGAGGACTGACGATGGAGGCATCGGGGTGCTCCAGGACGAACATGGCCAGATCGTCCGAGTCGGCATAGGCCACGTTCAGGTTCTCCCCGTCCACGTCCACGGTGGCGGCGAAGCGGCGGGAATCGATGACCTTGACCAGATCGTCGGGAATGCGCTGGGTGCCCAGTCCCGGGGCTATGGAGTCCAGGCCCAGACCGGGGATGGGCACCTGCGGCACTCTGGGTGTGGTGCGCGAAACCGGTCGGGTCGGCTCCTCGCTGGCCTCCTGGGACATGGCTATGGATCGCGCAAGGTAGTTGGCCGCGGCCAGCACCGGCATGTCCTCCTGGTTGAAGTGCATGCGGATGCGGGGCTCGTCCCCCAGCTGTAGACGGTAGGAGGCGAAATCCTGCCCCTCGGACTTGGAGGAATATTCGGGTTGACGGGATTCGATGGCTATGCCCATGGCCGCCAGCTTGGCGCGGTCACGCTGGAACTGTTTGGCGAAGGCGGCCTTGGCGGCCTGGTCAGCCAGTTCGCCGTAGGAATCGGCATAGGCCTTGACCCGTTGCGCTATTTGCCGTGATGTAAGCCATTGCGGGAAAGCGGACGATAAGACGGCCAGGACATCAAGTTCGTGCTTGCCCCATTTATCCGAGAAACGCCGTCTTCCGTTCGTGCCTTCTGCCATCAGTCCTCGCGTATCGTTAAAATTTTGTATATCAGTGCGCCTAACGCACGCTTATCTATCATAGATTGATTTTCAGGACCGTGGGAGTCAAACACCCAAATACGGTACCTTTTCTTGACAGGCTGAACCCTGTTGCGCCTGGCTCTAGACCCACTCGTCCGGTTCGATCCCCTGGGGTCCCACATACTGACCGTTGGGCACGTATGAGGAGCGTCCCTGGTCGCTCAGGTGGGCGTCTGCATACAGGGTCACATCCCTGCCGAAGGTCCAGTCCCCCTCGATGGTGACCGAGTTGGCAGCCGCCAGGCTGGGAACCCCGTAGGGGAAGCGTTCGTCGAAGTCGGCGATGTACTTGTAGTAGCGCTCATCCAGCTGCACGTTGGGGAAATCGTAGTTGCCATCCTCCATCTCGTAGGAGTCGGTCAGATGGAAGCGGTCGGAGCGCATGATGAACAGGTCGTCGGTGGTCTTGACGGGCAGGAAGCGCATACGGTCCACCTGGACGCAGATGGCCCCGTCGAAGAGCGAAGCGGCTGAGCCCATGGCTGTCTCCAGTTGCACTACGGGAGGAGTGGAAGGATCGGTGGGATCGACGGTCTTCCGGTTCTCGATGATGGGAAGGGGCAGCACGCCGTCGTATTGGGCCAGCTTGTCGCGCAGGGCATCGACCCTGACCCAGATGCTGTTGGTGTTGAAGTAGGGATGCTTGCGGATGGACATGGCCGAGCTGCGGTCATGCGGGTCCACCTGTGACATCTCCCGTAGGATGAGGCGTCCGCTAGCCTTGTCGATGACGATGTGGCCGCCCTTGCGGTCAGCCTCGGTCCGCTTGGCCACCTCGATCATGAAGGGCGCTCCGGACTGTGCGAAATAGCCGGCCAGGGTCCTTGAAGGCCTGGCGCCAAGGTTGTCGGAGTTGGAGATAAACAGGTAGTCGATTCCCTGTTTCTTGAGCGTGTCCAGCAGACCGGTCTCCCAGATGGTCGAGAAGATGTCGCCGTGGCCGGGAGGGCACCATTCCAGGTCGGGATTGGTCGGGAAATCGACAGGACGGCCGGTGTCGGCATCGATCTTGGGTTCGATGTGCTGAATGATCTCCATGGGCACGTCGTTCTGGACGAAGCGGCGGTCTTGCTTGACCACACGCATGGTGTCGCGCGAGGTGCGGAAGGAATTCATGAAGATCAGCGGCAGGGGTACTCCCAGACGCTTGCGTGCAGTCAGCACCTGGCCCATGATGATGTCCAGGAAGCGCATCCGACGGGCCTTGTGTCGGCGGATGGGCAGCAGGGACTTGGCCTTCTCCAAACCCATGGAGGTGCCCAGCCCTCCGTTGAGTTTGATGAAGGCGGTGCGGGAGAATGCGTCCAGTGCCATGTCCATGTCCATGGCGTCGTGGATGTCCTTGGTGCGGGGCACGTCCTTGAGCGGGGTGACGTCCTTCTCGCGCACGCAGGCCTTGGCATCTCCCCGTTCCCAGGTTTCGTAGAGGTGCTTGAACTGGTTGATGGAGACTTCGCTCATGCCCTTGTTTCGCATCTTCGCGGCCGAAAGGTCGAAAACGTCTGTGCTCATGGAACCCCTTCCGGGCTGGGACGACTTGCGGCCGACGCGGGTTGCGCCGACCGTCCAGAATCATGATAGCAAGTTGAGTATGGGACCTGGCCTGCCTGGTCTAGTCTGCAAGGACTCGCCGGACCGTTGTCGGCCCCGCTACGCTGTGCTATTATCTCTACTCGGTGCTGATGCACCGTCGGGCCGTAGCGCAGTTTGGTAGCGCACTTGACTGGGGGTCAAGGGGTCGCGGGTTCAAATCCCGCCGGCCCGACCAAATAGCAACGATTCCAAGGTCTTAGCCCTTGGTTTTTTTTTTATTATCTGTATTCCCGGCTCCGGGTACATATTTGACACATCACTGGTTCTTCTCGTTTCTTCGCTCTTTTAGCTGCACAGCACTGTGGCGGATTGGGCCGACATGTTTGGGGCAACATGTTCATATGGAGGTCGCATGGCGACTGGTACATCAATGACTTGCGTCCCCTAACACGCACACTAATATCAGGCTGCTGGGTGTCCTGGGATCATTCGACCTCCCAGCGAATCGAACTTACAGCGTCCAAGAGGCCTTCGTCGTGGGAGACGATCACCAGGGCTCCCTGGTAGGGTGCCAGCACCTCGGCCAGAGCTGACTGGGAACGTAGGTCAAGGTGATTGGTCGGTTCATCCAGGATCAGTAGCTGGGGATGCTCCAAGAATCCCAGGCACAGCAACAGTTTGCGGCCCTCGCCCGCAGAGAGTTCGTGACCGGCCAGAAGATCTTCTGGGTCAGCGTTGAGCTGGGCGTAAGCCGACATCAGTTTCTTTTTCTGAGTCCCCGGCAGCGCGGCCGCGTCATCCAGGGCCTTATGTATTCGTGCCGAGCCAATGATCTGAGGCAGGATCAGGCGGGGCAGATCCGTGGACAGACGGGCGGCAAGTAGCTCGAGCAAGGTGGATTTACCACGTCCATTCGGACCACTGATGCCGATGTGGTCTTTCGGCCCGATGCTGATGGTCTCTAGGGCTGGCCCATGCTGGCTGTCTGCCCCGCTGTCTGTAGCTGCACTCCCGCGCAGATACAGGCGGAAGTCTTCGACGCCATGCCCTTCCATCCAGCCACGTAGGTCGCCGCCATCAATCCGGATCAATTCACGTTTGTGGCTGGCTTCAGCCTGCAGGCTCATGCTCCCGTCATAGCGTTTTGCGGCAGTCTGTAGGTCGGCGTTCATTTTGCTGGTCGCGGCGATGCGCGCGTCAGCTTGCCGATAGCCGCGGGCAGCTGCTGTTCCCGAGGCCCCGGGCCTGGCCAGTTTGTGAATGTTCCGGGCGTCGTGGTCGTGTGGGTCGATCCGGCCTCCCTGCCGTCTCAGGGCATCCACATGCTGGAGTTTCTGGAAGCGGGCAGCCTTGTACCGCATAAGCCTGTCCAATTCCCTGTGGTTGCCATCCAATTCCTCCTGGGCGTGACGGTCTTCAGCCTTCTCCTGCTCCTCGATCTGCGCCAGCCTGCCCTTGAACTGGGTCAGCGTCAGCACATTGCCGGCCTGCGTGTGACGTTTGCGGAAAACCAACGACCTAGGGCAGCTGGCGTCGATCAGGGCCCGGTCGTGAGAGATCAATAGACCGATGCCTGCGAAGCTATCCATAGCCTGGCCAATTCGGGTCCTAGTTGCTGCATCCACATGGTTGGTCGGCTCATCCAGGATCAGCAGGTCAGGTTCCCGGCTGAGGGAACAGGCTACTTGTAGGCGCTTTGCCTCGCCGCCGGAGAGGGTCGAATATCGGTAGGCCCAATCGTTTGCTATGCCCAGGGTCCGCCTGATGGCAACGGCCCGCTGTGACCAATCGTTGGCAAAATCGTCCAGGTTATGCGGTTGTTCGGCAATGTCCTGGGGGCAGTATTCACAGACCAGGCTTCTGGGTTTCGGGCTGATGCTTCCCTGGGTCGGCGATAGGCGTCCGCACAGGAGCAGAGCCAAGGTGGTTTTACCGCAGCCGTTATCGCCAAGCAGGGCGGTCCAGCCCCGATCCAAGGTCGCGAACAGATGCTCGAAAATGGCGGATGGGCTGCTCGGATAGGCGAAGCCGAGGTCGGTGATGGTGATGATACTAGGGTTCGACATGGGTTTCCTTCTGATGGTGATGCGGTCTGGTTCATCATCAGGGGAATCGTAGGCTGTGACTGGTCGGGCGGTCAGACCGTCATCGCGCAACTTCGGGCCATCGACCTTATGTTGGAATAATTGCAGTGGATGGTGCGAATGTGAGTGACGGTAGTTTTGGCCTGAGGATTCCCCTGCGGGGACAGTCGCCGCAAATAACTGGGAACCTCATGCTCTGGCCGCTACACAGTAGGGTGGCGGATTAGAAACGAAGCTCACCAATTTCGACGGTCTATACCGACCGCATAGGCAACTGTCTGATCACAAACGCAAGTCGAGGTCCTCTTTCACTGGACCACCTTGGCATATGGGGCAGTCCCTCCGAATAGCTTTCTACATTCAAGTTTAACCTAGCATCTCATCTTTTGCATGGAGCTGCCTCCAGATGGTGGTATCCGGTTGCCTGTGGCGGATTGGTTTGAGAAGTCGGCAGGATTTTGATTCTTGCAGCTGGGCTTTTGCGAACGAGCTGGTCGAGCTGATGGAAGTCAGGAGAATCCCGTGTGTGTCCAGGATTACTTACGAGTGTCTGAGAAAGGGTCATTATGAACCTCTCCTGTCCCTTTATGCCACCGCATTCAGGGTCGTCTACGTTCCAAAATTCAAGGCATGAGGATTCTCGTTCGGCACCGGCATGATTTAGAGTCACTTAAGTTAGAAGTCGGTACTGCCTGTGCTGCCTTTCAGGGTGGAACGCATTCTATGGCGGTATTTTCTCTAATCAGGATTAAACGTGCCGTTTCAGATTCAGTGTATGTGACTGGTTGTGAGTTTGTGATGCTGTGGTGTCGGGTATCTGTTTGTAGCGTGGAACATGTTCCAGTCGGTGGCTACGCCGCAGCTTCGGGCTTGCCTGTTTCCTATCTGTTCTTTTGTCCTTATATACCGGTGGTAATTGGTGGTGTTCACCCTTGCTTAGGGTGGCGGGGTCGTGACGTGGGTCCTTCATATAGTTCGGCATTCGCGTGCGCGTCTCGCGTGTTTCGGAGACAGGCAGTGGTTCTGGAGCAGGGTAGGTTTGACCGGCTCGTCTTGGGTGAGCTCGGGTTTCAGAAAGGGAAAAAGGCTGGCCGTTACGGAAGTTGTTTTCAAGTCTGCGGTAACAGCGACGTAGTTTCTGGTGGTCTACCACTAGGACCCGCTTGCGGCCTCGGGATCGGCTGGGTCTTTACTGGTGATAGTGTGTTTGTTGATGAACGCCTTCGATTGCTCTTGTTTGGCGTTGAGGCTCTCGCCCTACCGTGTAGCCCCTCGACGTCATCGACCCTGGGTGAGCCGGTCGATCAGTTTCTTCAATTCACTGCAGTACTGCTGCCCTGGCCTGAGAATCAGGGCCGTTTAAGTGTCGCTTTACACGTGCACCAGCCAGCGTTGGATACCAGACGGCAGCGCAGACTTTCCCCAAACTGCGCAACCGCAAGTGATGAGCACATCCGGCCCTGGGATACGGCTGAAGATAACGGTGTAGGCCGCGATGTTCTCACTGTGGAACCACTGTCATCGATATCAGCCACTTCTGTCCGTCAGTCACGATAATCGAGCACCAGCCATGGGCTACGTAGGTGCCGTCGGCCATGAGAGTGTGATGACCCCCCGTTAAGCGCGTTGCGCGGCCTTATGCTCCGGCATCAGCTACCGACTATTTACGCCAGACCTTGGAGCTTCTATAGGCCCTATCTACATCCGGGTGCTCCTTGTTACAGCCGGTCTAGGGAATCCTTGAGTTTGCGAGGCACGCAACCAGTCGGCGCGGCGCTCGGTAGGCATCATCGAGCAAGATGGGAGCACACAGCGCTATGTTGTGCCCGTGTGTGCGCGTCGGCGTATGGCAAAAGGGGCAATGCCTGGCCCTATTCGCCCTGGTCCTCGTGACTCAATTGAACAAGACCCCCCCCCCTAAACACTATTGAGCTTCCTGATTATGTTAGAATATTAAGGCTTTAACAAGCCTGGTCGCAATTGCATACATAAATATCGTTTCTTTGAGAAAATTCGACATTATGCGTTACATTGTTAATATCAATATCTGGGTGTACTACCTTCAGCCAGTTAATTCTGTGACTTATGGAGAGATTTCAAGCTTTTTTCAAATAGCAAAAAAATAATAAACGAATAAGTGAATATAAGACAGATACACTATGATAATATTCTTCAGAGAGAGGGGGCTACTATTCTTCATAGAGAAGGGTTAGTGATGAGTATTTTTGAGTCAGTGCTGAATGATATTAATAATACAGCTTCTATTGTGACGGCGACAGCATCTGTTATCATCTCTTGGGTAGCTTATAAATTTAATAAGCGTGAATCCCGTAGGGATCTTGCAAAAGACTTGCAAGAAAGTCGCGATAAAGTAAACACATCATATGATGCTTGGATTTCCAATATTAATGAGGAAAAAGAGGAGTCCACTTATTTAGTAGATACATTTAAGTCTAACTCTGTTGCTTTAATTAATGCAATCGAAGCTAGTAGTAGTGTGCAACCTCAACTCACAAACTGGCTGCATGCACTTAATGGACAAATGGTTGTAGTGGGTCTAATGAGATCACAACTGCGTGATTGGCCCCAAGAAGAAGACTTATCAGATAACACAAAATGGGCTAGTGCTCTTGTGAATATGCTATTGGACATAGTGAAAGATTCAATCACGCCAATCACGCCAGCAGGAGATGATTTGGATTTGTTGGACGATGATTTCTGGCTCGTATTAGATAATCCAGTATTGATAAACAATGGTGGAGAAGTGGGGCCCACTGTTGATCAAGTCATGTTTGAACAGGCACAGGAAAAGTGGATGCCTAAGGACATGAAAAGCAGTGAGCAAAAACTTAGATTGCAAACCCTCATAGATTATAAAGTGATAGCTGAAAATGCTATAGCTTTTATACTTTATGGAGAACTTCTTCATAGGCCTGCGGATTGGCAGGAACGTTTCGAAATGGTCAGCATGATTATACTTAACTATCTTTTTAAGCGCTTCTTAAGTTTAGCAGACAAGCAGATAAATACTATACTTGATTAACTAGAATCGTATTTAATTATGAGAAAAGCAATAAAAACAACTTTATTTTGATTTGAATCCCTACTTTACGCAAGTTCCTTAGTTTAGTGATTGTAAGCCTTAACATTATTAATAAAATTGAAATATATCCAACCCACTGGTTTTTATGCATTGACTCATGCAGGATGCCTAAAGGAAGTCGAGTATTGAAGAAAGTCATGTATATTTTGATAGTATAAGAATGCTAAAGACACAGCCTGCGGTGACTTGAATGTGCCGAGCATTAACTAACTTCTGCAGGCTCACCTTGTGTTCTATTCGACCCCCGCGCATGCAGGTCATCCTGGAACAGACATGCGTTATTAAATAAGCAGTCTAAACAGCTATAGATAGTGGAATATGAATTGACAAATCTGCGTTCTGCCGATGAAATCCATGAATTTTAGATATTATCAATAAATCAAGCTTATTTAAATAATTATAACCTATATACGAATAATATACAGTAATGTAGTGCGATTAAGTACGCTTGTTATGGCCGAAATCAATAGAGTATGTCATCAAAATCATTTTTTGTGACTTAGTCACTTAAGTTGCTGGCTGTACCAATTTGGAGAGACTCTAAATCTTTAGATACGATTGCTGATCAATACTGATTTAGCTTCCGATTACAGTTGAATCAACGCCTATTCAGGGTTATATACCAAAATAACTCAAAGCACGGTTCAACAGTAGTTATATTGTATAATATTTGTTATCAAAATACTGAGAAAACAGATGAATGACGCCATCACTACTGCCAGTGGCCTGCTTGCCTTCAAAGGAATGTGTATCTGAGCTTTTGACCTCTTAGCAGGTAGAAGTGGAAGACATTGAGCTCCTTCTCATTTACTTTCTACACGACGAGAATGCCGATTTTGATATCAAGGCAGGGGCAGAAATAAACATCCTGCGGTTTGTCTTAGCCCACGCTGCTGATATTAGCGAGTATTTGAAAACGACACGTACTTGTAGCGCAGCCATAGCTGCAAGAGTATAGAACTCATCAGCTTGGATGAATTCTATTTGAGCTTTGAACGGCATGTTTATAATTTAAACAGTAGAATAATTGAATCCGCGGATTGCGTATTGCTACTCCTATAACTCATTCTGGTTTATATTGCATGATGTTACCGAACGTAATCGCGGTTACAGGCGCTGTGTTAATTTCAGGGTTGAAATATGTCCTTTATGGTTGAATCGAATACATCAGCTAGGTGGAAGGCTAGTGGAAGTAAAGGGTCGAAATGGCCTTTTTCGATCGAAATAACTGTTTGACGACTTACTCCCAGCTTTTTTGATAGTTGCTCCTGAGACCAGCCACGCTCCTTTCGCATTTTGCCCGGCGGTTATCCATGATGGGCGAACCTCACAAATGCATACGACAGGGCAAGGATCAAGAGCATCCCTATGAGAACACACACCAGCATGAGAGCCCATTGATCGGCTCCCATCAAACTGGCCAGCAGGCAACCGGCCGACGCCAACCCGATGAAAATGCGGTATGAAAGTTGCGCGGCCCTTCCGTACCAGTGGCTCTCTATGTTCTCTTCTGCATATAGATTTGATCCAGGCAAGGTATCGGGATCCACCAAAATTACCCACCAAAAGCTCACGGATATGGGACAAAGCTAGAGCCTTGATTATCCATGGCATGGGCTGTGGCATGAAGCCAGCCAGAAGGATTCCCGGAACTATGCTGATCGCCAGGCCTGGAACCAAAGCGGTTGTGAGCGCTGGCATCGAACGGGAACCGAACGAACAGTGCCAAACGATATGGGTTGCACATCGACAGTTTCTTTACTGATCTCCTTGTTCTTCATGGGTTTCTCCTTTGTTGAACTCAAATTAGAATCGGTCGACCTGGATGGACATTACTAAAATGTAAGGCAAACTTTACGTCAAGTGTATTTGACAATATGCACTTGCGCTAACACTGGGAAAGAGTTTCTATTTTCTTCTCTGCCTTAGGACGTTTGGAGGCACAATTAACAGCCTGTTAAGAGCTGCCAAACGTAGGTCTTTGAATAGTGTTGTCAAACAGCTTTGAAGTAATCTGTGATTGCAATTAAAGTGCGAACTTTCTTTCGGTTAATGGGCTATAATTCCTTTAACAGCTGAGTCAGTCAATCTACCATGGTTTATTAGTTTCTTGGACTACTGGTTTCGATATAGTTGAGCTAGTTACAAAGTTGTTAGAAATAAACTTGATCTTATAAAGCGACCGAGCGGTGTCAATTCATACCTGATTTTTATAATGAAGATATCCCGGCTATCATTTTTTATTCACGTTAATTAGAATAGATGATGTGAAAAGACTAGATACTGTGATTAGCTCCATAAGTAGAGATTTAGTTTTAGAAGTTGGTGAAATCTAATCGGGATTTTTAGGCTCGTCACAGTCTATGCGAGTGGATAGAGTTGTAAAGATATTGATTATTGGTGAGGGTGTCTTCTTGGAGGATCACTTGACATTGGGAGAATTGGAATCGGCTAATTCGCTTACGTCGCATCGGAAACACCCGACTAGTAAAGATGTTGCAGCTTTGGCAGGTGTCGCTCAAAGTACGGTCTCCTATGTTATGAATGGGTCACGTCCAGTTTCTAAAGCTACAAAAGACAAAATAATGTCAGCAATGAAAAAGCTGAATTACCAACCTAATACAGCAGCAAGAGTACTTCGGACGTCTAAAACACAACTCATTGCCGTACTTGAAACTATAACGGCAGATTCGGATGCAACCATTATTCCGCCCTATCTCGCGACTATTGCTGAGGAATCGCGTAAGCGTAACTTTGATATCATTCTATCTGCAACGTCAGAAGGACCGGCAGCCTTAACGAGGTTGTCTGGGCGTTCTTCATGCGACGGTTTCATCATCATGGATGTTGAGAAGAATGATCCGCGAATTGAGGTGGCTTCAAAATTAGAGATTCCTTCTGTTATTTTTGGACATCCTAATAGAAGTTTTGGGCTGGATACAATTTATTTTGATTATGAGGCTGCTGCGAAACTTATCGTCGATACGCTCGCATCTGCAGGGCATAGACATATAGTTTTTATTAAACCTGATTCGGAAGGGCGAGAAGATAAATTTAAGTCTTTTGTTCTTTTTTATCGATGTGGGGTGATGAGAGCACGTCAGCTTGGTATAGATGTTGCCATTATACGAATAGGGTCATCAGGATGGAGAGGCATTTCGGTTTCTAAAAAAGAAATCCTAATGAACTGCAGAGATCGTTTGGCGGTAGTTTCAAGATCTCCGCAAGATTTCGAACCCTTACACAGGATTCTTGAACAAGAGCATCTTCGAATAGGAATAGATGTCTCTCTTATAGGTGTTTTCGATGATCCAGTTGCAAAATCATTCCAACTTCCGGTTGCAAATGTATCACCGAGGCCTGAGTTTGTTTCTCGCCGAGTCGTAGATACACTTATAAACCGTATAGAAGGCTCTGTAGACAATCAAATCATTGAGGCGGTTAAACCCCTTGGACTGAATAGTCGTTGTACTCTAGCGCATTTTTAAAAAAAGCAAAAAAGTCGCTTCATTCCTCCCAGCGAGTTAGCATTGCTCTAAATAATTGGTCGTCGGTGAGATGATTATGATTAATTAGTAATACCAACACTTTTTGCTCGTTTTTTGAATAGGTAAAATCTCGTTGCCATTGATAGAAATATGGCCCCTCACCTTCATTCCGCACATAGGACATAAAGCCACTCAGTACATTAGCAGTTTGTGCTATATCAGTTAGACATTCATTTTTAAAATAGTTCGTCCAAACTCCATGTTCGCTTTTATTCAAGACTTCTCTTGCTCTTATATACTCGCGACGAGCTAAACCGGCACTATAGAAGGCTTTTTGCCACATGCCTTTAAACCCTTGTGCCAGTGAATTACATGTGAGAAGAGCGCCACGTGAGCAGTGGGCGTATACCTGTGACTGAAGCAATAAGGTATCTTCGAACAATCTGCGGGCGGTTTTATCCATTTTCAAGGCTCTTTTGTTCTGGAATGTGACTAGGGTTTCATACTGAGCCGCACCTTTTTTACATAGGTCTTTATATGATGTCACCTGTTCTTTCAAGGAGGCGGATTTCCACATCCAATCTAACTCAGTTGATCTACTGTTTGAGTCATGCATGAATTGGCTGATGAGCACCCGAGGAATATAGTTCCAGAATTGTTCACCTGCGTGATTATCCCAATGCGGTCCGAAAGAGACAGCATAATGGAAATAGGCTTGGATTGATTCTTCTACCGCTTGCCTGTTGTCCTTTCCATAGTATGTAGAGGAATATCGCTCATCATGATGTTTAACAAACGCGTCAGGTTTTTCCGAAATTCCTTTCCTCCAAAGATCTGCAATCAAATCGAGGTAGTAGGTATGTGGTTTGATGTTTGAAGCGTTAATGATCCAATAATCAGTGGCCTTGTGGCCAAGGACATGGGTTAATTCTTTGACCACGTCACAAGGATTGTTGGGCAAGGTAGTAATATGGTTTGCCGCTTGAAGATCAAAGAATGAAACATGGTAATAAATTCCTTGTTTACCGGTGTCATCAGATCGTGGCATTGAATCTATACGTGTATCTGTATTGTTCTGGCGGCGAGCAACCATTCGCCCATAGCCATTATCGGACCAGACTTTTATTACATCTCTTGGTATGTTGATTAGTCCTTTTGCATATAAATCGATGACCTCACCGTACAGATATGTACACATTGTTGCATGTGGATTTGCTTGGATAACGATCTCGCGTTGTATCTTGATAATTTCACTTATCAGTTTCCCTCTGGCTTGATCGGTTGAAAAAGCTGGATCGTCCAGCCAAAATGGTCTGTCGCCTTGCCCTCTGAATCCAAGATTCCAAATGGTCTTGCTGTTCTTGTTAGAAGCAACACTGGCCCTCCATAGTGAAATAAATTTATCTTTGTTGATTGACCATGATGGAGCTTCGTGTGGATATACGCTTGAGAACATTGGAGCACCCAGAGGTTCACTGTGGTGCTGAGCGATTACAAGTCCACGTTCCCTTGCCAGTGGTATATGCTTATTGACATCTGAACCTGTACCCGGTATTACCATATTGCCATTGCATCGAAGCAAGGTTTCAAATACCATACGCCATGGCTGCAACCTATCGTTTTCGATGCTCCATTCCATGAGCAAAACTTCATCATTAATAAACCAACCGCGATTTTTTACCAGGAAAGGACCGGAAGTATATTGATAATTATCAGGTAATTCAACATAGTTATGTTGCTTCGCTTTCCAATCCATCCAAAACCAGAAGTCTGGTATTCCAAGTAGCTCGCGGCTTATATGATAAATTCCATATACGAAGCCTAATTCATCCGGGGCACACATACTTAATCCGTTTCTTTCCGCTTTAATAGAGAAAGTCTGTCTAGGCAGATTCGAGTCTTTCTCAAGCCTTAGTGAAAAGTCGGACACATCTGAATCAGAGATAACCTTTTTCAGGTCCCTTTGTAGATCATTTATTGCTAACTGGACAGCCTTGCTAGTTATTCGACCAAGAATTTGTACGTGTGAATGTAAGAGTACCATTCAGTTTCCTTATCTTCCTCTTTGCTTGACAACATAAGTGATCAACCCATGACTGGCACATTCCGCGTTGACTAATACCAGTAAAGAAACTCCAATCAGCGGAATAATGAAGAAGCTATATGGGAGTAAACCCACACCAATGAAAACGATGCACATGTCGAATGATGCGGTCGCTAATGTCCATTTGAGTTGAACAGGGACAAGGAGCGCTGCATTAACCCACTTCTGTTTCATTGTCAGCCCAGTTAAGTTATTCATAGTCGGTAGGTAAATTGATTGCAACAGCAATGCAATGCAAATGATCACACACACGCAAGAAAGAGATTTACCCAGCATGTCTCCACCTTTGTTATAGAAGGCCATGCCAATCCCAGCGAGCACAAACATGAAGATGTTTGTGATTCCCATTTGTAAGGCCGGTTTCCAGATATTCCGAATATAATGCCAGAAGTCATGCCAGACATAAACTATTTTGCCTTCTAATAATGATAGGCAAATGTTGGTGGCTGCAAACCATGCAATAGGCAAAGTCAGGATTGGTAAAGAAGTTACGATCAGGAGGATGTTAAGTTCAATAAGTTGTGAAGTGTGATGAACTACAACATCTTTAACCCTTCTTGGTGCTGATTGACTACTAATATCACAGGCTTCGTCTTGATCAGGCGCGCGTTCAGGTGGATTATAAATTGAATCGAAAAGCTTCATTGTATTTCACTCTAATCATGAGTTCTGCCTTGATACCTGGGTGTGGCTGATTCAGCATCTCCTTGAGTATGCAGAACCAGCCATACCCTGCAGGGAATAATCTATTGAGCTGAATTTATGTTATCTTGTATCTCTTTTTTCATGGATTTTGCAGCATCATTAGCACTTCTTTTGCCGAAAGCGACATCTTGCGAATAGCGGGCAATTATTTTATCGAGGTCAGAGGCTCCATTAGGAGTAACTGCCGGAGATTTGCCGATGGTCTTTGCTATCAGTGTGGGGAAATCAAGTGTTTGTCTTTGAACACCAGTTGAAGTTCCGGAGAGTTCTTTACGAATATCGTTGTTACTTGGAATTCCCCTTTCTGTACCAAGTATTTTACCAGCGGTTTTGTTATTGATAAGGAAATCAACCAACATCGCTGCCTCGGCAGGATGTTTTGATTTGGCTGAAATAGTCCAGTACATTCCAGGTTTGAGATATGAAGCCTTCTCGTTCGCCTTCATTTGAGGTATAGGAACGAGTTTCATGTTATCGGTTCCAGCCGCTTTCGAATAGACAGTGATTTGCGTTGCCTGGGTAAAGCCCATTGCGGCTTTATTGGTCGCAAGATCAGATTGGTCTGTTGTCCCGGAAGCCTGCTCTGAAAGATGATCTGCCGTCCCGGATATCGGATTTTTTCCATGCGTCCAGTCGTAGGACATTTTTAGGAATGAAGACAGAGTCTTTTCTGAGATAGATACCTTATTTTCATTGAAGAGTTGTTCATTGTTTTGCCTCGCCCAAATCTGTAATCCCATGCCGTTATTTAGTGGAGCTATTCCTGTAATTTGTCCATTGGATTTAGTAGTTACTTCTTTTGCAAAGCTGATTAGGTCATCCCAGGTCCACTGCTTTGTATCAGGCAGATTTAGCCCAAGCTTACTTAGGACATCCATATTAACGACTATGCCAAGCGGCGTGGATGAGATCGGAGCAGCATATTGCTTTCCATTTACCTTGCCCATGCCTCTTAAGGAAGAATCCATGTGATTGAGATTCAGATAATTCGAGACACGATCCATATCAAATAGCGAACCTTGGGAAGCATATGATGCAAGATAGAGCTCATCCATTTGCATTACATCCGGTGCATTTCCACCAGCGGAGTTAGTTGCAAGTTTATCCCAGTAGCCAGACCAATCTGAGTATTGTGTTTCGACTGTTATATTCGGATGCTTGCTTTCAAATGCTTGAATTGCTTGCTCTGTTACTTTTACCCGACTGTCGGCTCCCCACCAATCAATGGTAAGAGAGACCTTTCCTTTCGCTGGAGTGACGATAGCTGTTTTCTCAGCCGCAGAATCGGATACACTCGATCCGCATCCTGTAAGGCACATTGCCACTGCCAGGTAAGCAATGGGTAAAATACGATGCCATTTGCCGGTTTTTCGCATAATTGCTCCTTCGTTGTTTTGACTAGAATTAACTTCCTATAGGAAAATGTTGTATTTGTCTCCAATTGCTTGTCATTTACCGCCAGTTGTGGCTATGCCTTCGACTAAGTAGCGTTGACCTAGTGTGAAAACAATCAACAGAGGTATGATTGAAGCCACGCTCATTGCGAACATAGGCCCGAATGAGGATTGAGATTGTGCGTCTATGAAAGTACGCAGAGCGATGGGAACAGTGTACATTTCTGGTTTGGTCAAATATATTAGCTGGCTAAAGAAATCATTCCAAGTCCAGATGAAGGTGAATACGGCTGTCGTCCCAATAGCCGGTTTCATCAAAGGCAGCAATACTTGAAAGAAAATACGTATATGCCCTGCCCCATCGATTTTAGCAGCCTCATCCAAATCGCGGGGTAACCCACGGATGAACTGATACATAAGAAATGTGAAGAAACCATCTGTAGCAAGGAATTTTGGAAGAATTAAAGGAACAAAAGTATTGACCAAATGCAGGCTATTCCAAAGTATATATTGCGGAATTATTATCACATGTACTGGGACCATCAGCATGAGCAGCATAAAGCCAAAGAGAAGACCTCGGAAACGGAATTTCAACCTCGCAAAAGCGTATGCTGCCATGGAGCAAGTAAAAATATTGCCTAATATTGCGCAAGCAACAATCAAGAATGAATTCATAAAATAACGGCTGAAGGGGTAAGTTAAGGCGTTCCACCCTTCACTGTAATTACTCCATACGGGCTTACGCACAACGAGTCCGGAATTCGCGAAGATCTCTGATGGAGCTCTGAGCGAACTGGCGACCATCCATAGTATTGGATAAAGCATGAGAATAGCCAAAGCGAGGACAACGAGCTGCTTCACTATTCCAACCCATGTTTTTGTGTTCTTTGCTCGTGCGTGTTCTCCCGGAAAGTCTGTTTTCTGTATGGTCTTGGATGATGAATTTATAGATGTCATGGCTCTCTCTTGACTATCAGTCGCTATAATGAACCCAAAACTTCGACAAGACGAAGTTAATGATTGTAAAAATGGCAACAATGATTACTAGCACCCATGCCATTGCTGATGCGTAACCCATGCGCATAGATCCAAACCCTTGCTGATACAAATATAGAGTATAGAAAAGTGTGGAGTCTGCCGGTCCCCCAGTACCTCCGGATACCACAAAAGCTGGGGTAAAGTTCTGGAAGCTATTGATAATACTCATGACCAGATTGAAAAAGATTATTGGAGAGAGCATTGGTATAGTAATCGATTGGAACTGTCGCCATTTGCCAGCTCCATCCACGCTGGCTGCTTCATATAGTTCTTTAGGTATCTGGCGAAGACCAGCAAGGAAAATCACCATTGCTGATCCGAATTGCCACACGTGTAATGCAATCAACGTCCAATTTGCTGTAGACGGATTCGCCACCCACGATTGGGTGCTGTGTATACCAAACATCTGCAGTGTCTGATTAATTATCCCATTTGTCCCGAAGATAATTTTCCACAGTACAGCAACTGCTACAGACCCTCCGAGCATCGAAGGTATGTAGAAGGCTGATCGGTAGAAGGCGAGTCCTCTCATGCCCTTGTTGAGCAAAATCGCGAGGGCTAGAGCGGCAACAAGTTGGAGAGGAACGGAAATAATAACATAGGTAAAAGTTACTTTGAGCGCTTGGTGAAAACGCTGGTCAGTGAGCATTCGCTGATAATTTGCCAGCCCCATGAAGCGAGGTGGCTTTAGCATATTGTAATTTGCCAGGCTCAGAAAAAGAGAAGCTATCATGGGAATAAGCGTGAGGCAAGAAGCACCTATGAGCCATGGCAGCAGAAATCCGCATGCGGGCTTAATATCTGTGTTGTTGTTGTCGCGTTTTCCCTTTTTTCGATTGTTTATCAACGTCGCGAATTCTGTTGCGGCGCTCATAGCCCACCTCCTCAGCATAACAGACAAGTAGACACGTCTAACGGTCGACGCAGGGCTTTGTACCTTTGCTCAGACGACTGCAGATACATGTCTTTGACTGTGCGAACACCTCTGTCCTTAAATCGATACGAATTTACTCGATTCGTATCAAACTCTAAAACAGACCGTTGATTTTGTCAAAGTGCCTGTCGAGTATAGAAAAGATTTATAGAATCAGTTTTGATGCTGGAAAATATCTTCTTGTCGATTCCAGCGAAGAAGAGCGAGTTAACGTTTGCTTAAGTCAAGAGTTATTTGTAGTTAGTGATTTGAGCACACAGGCTTTTACATCTATATGCAAAGCACCGAAGAAAAATAGTTCATGGTTATGAACCGTATTGATATTAGTGGGTAAAGTCATAGATACAAGTGCGCGGATAAATTCATTATTTGAGTATCACAACATTCTTGTATTTGAAAAAATTCTATTTATCAAACGTAAGTCATGAGTCAAGACCGTTATATTGAGCTACTGATGCCAGAAACGGAGGGGTCAGCGTTCAGCGCATTAGGTTATTTACATTAGGTTATTTATGGTGAAGCAGTAGATTATATTCAATTACTTTAAATATGTAAGTTGTAATACGGCTATTCCAATACCGGTTTTGTCCGCTTTAACCAATAGATATTTGCCTATCTAATAATGTGGCCCTTCCGTTCTTAATTCTGCATTTTATTTAGTTAATAATTTGGACGAAAGTATATTTGATATTATTCATATTATTTTTTTTTAAATTTTTAGCTATGCTGAGCCCTAATCACTGCTATTACCCTAATCACTGCTATGAATTGAATCTGCTATGGTTGATAGATTGACTTTTACTGCTTGAGATAAAAGATGGAAAAAGAAAACCATATAGCTGATACTGCTCTTTTTTTTTTCTCTCCCTCTCTCGCGCGCGTAGCTATCCATAATATGTCCTTTCAGCTTATGCCGCGATTCTGCAAAAGAAATGTCGTCAGAGAGCGGTCGGGTGGACAATTGACAGTTTTTGGTTTGTGCCGAGTCTGCTCTTGGTTCTTAGCACAGTTTTCTATTCAGTATCACATTTCGGTGAATTACAGGAATTAAGAGTGGAGTTTACAGCGGGAGCATGTACGGTCTCTTTGATCCGGTACGTGATCATGAATTGAGTAAATAAACTTTAATGCTTCGGTTGGTTTCTCAGAATATCTTGCTGCAATCTATACTGCTCTACTAACTTTCTTATTCGCATTTTACAAACCTCGGGTATTAGGAAGCGATAGTATCTGGGTGGTTTCCCCAGTACTTATGTTCCCAAATTCAATTTGGACTTTTGCATCTCCGATTATCCATATACTCCGGCTGCCAGCATAAAGGGAAGGGGAAGAAAGCAAGCTCTGATTAAATATTTTCCGCAGGACTAAAATCCAAGACCAAGAAAGCCAGCTAGTGTTTGATTCATTTGTCTTCGACGTGGGAACGGCGGCCAACCCATAAAGCTATTGCGGTCATTTCAGGATTAGATCTAGGGATTGAACTTGATAAATCAGAAAATGCTCAACCAAGAGATGCGTCACTCTTACAATCATTGTTTCAGGATTATTAATGGTATGGATCCAGCTCGGATGTATATGAGCAGTGCCGGCCCTTGACGGTGTTTGGGAATTTAATGCGGTTTATCCTTTGCTGAGCGTCAAGCAACACAAAGCTGATTGATGCGCAGAAAGCTATCGATTGTTGATTCTTGACGCTGATGTGTCAGCAAACATTGAGAAATCCTCATGATACTTTTTAAGGAGTCTAATCAGTTTATAAAGCCAAGTTCGAGGAATATCCCAAGAAGCCGCTGTTTACTATGAGTCATGAATACAACGAATATACTCAAAAGAAACATCAGCGGGCAACTCTATGTGCCTGGCAAGCGCTCTTCTGGCAACAGGCAAATCCCACCGGGTGAAGATGATTCGCCTATCTACCATGGCGATCCAGCGCCGGTCGATGCCGATATTGTCATTCCCATATACAACGAGGAGACCCAGTTGGTTGACTCCGTATCCACCTTATGCAGCTTTCTGGATCGTCACCCCAGAGATCTGACACCCTTTAGCTGGAATGTCGTGATTGCGGACAACGCCAGCACCGATGCCAGTTGGCAGATCGCCAAGTCCCTGTGTGACTGGTGTCCCAATCAGGTACGCGCCTTGCACCTCACCAGAAAGGGCCGCGGGTACGCCCTGAAACAGGCCTGGCTTGGCTCCAGGGCGACATTCGTAGCATATATGGATGTGGATCTATCCAGCGACATCGGCTCTACGGGCAGCCTTATTCTTCCCCTGCTCCAGGGTGGGGCTGACATCGCCTTTGGCTCGCGTCTGTTGCCGCAATCTCAGGTCACCCGCTCCCCCAAACGTGAATTCATTTTCGCGCACCTACAACCTCATGCTCCGCTCATATCTGGCGGTCTCCTGTCATGATGCACAGTGCGGTTTCAAGGCCATTACTGCCCAGGCTGCGCATGCCCTGCTGCCTCAGGTGAAAGATGACGAGTGGTTCTTCAATACCGAGCTGCTTGTGCGAGCCCAGCAGGCCGGAATGACCATGCTGGAGCTGCCTGTTCGCTGGGTGGAGGATGCCGGCTCGACGGTCGACATTCCAGACACGGTAAAGAAGGATCTGGAAGGCATGCACCGGGTCAGGGAGGGTATGGAGGCCCGAGCGGTCGAGCAGCTTCGCGTCGACCTGGACTCCCCTGCTATCTGGGATCAGATCCGCCAACATGAGCTACGCGGATCCCTCTTGCCTGCAGAAGAGAAGGATCCGCATTCAAGTATGCAGAATCCAGTCAAAGAAGCTGCCGCTTGTTGAGTGGCTGACAGCAGTGGAAACGGACTGACAGCAAACGAAATCAGATATAGAAAGAGCAAACTTCACTTATCTGAACGCTTCATTGGCTTCTAACAGCAGCTATGGCTTCTCCCTCGCATTCACGGACTTTCAATCCGCTACGATCAACAAGCGTAGACACAGTCGCTGAGGAGCACACCTCCCGCGCGTATATTCTGCCCAGACGGACTCGTGGAGATTGGGTGGCGCTTGGAGCCATGCTGCTTGCAGCCTGTGCAATATTCTTCATCAACCTTACAGCATCCGGATATACCAATGAGTTTTATTCGGCTGCGGCCCAGGCAGGCTCGGTCAGCTGGAAGGCCTTTCTCTGGGGGTCCCTGGACTCAGGGAACGCCATCACCGTGGACAAGCCGCCGGCAGCCCTCTGGCTGATGGCACTTTCCGTGCGTATCTTTGGTCTAAGTTCCTTTGCCATCCTCCTGCCGGAAGCGCTGATGGGGGTTACGACCACCTACCTGCTCTATGCCACAGTGCGCCGGTATTGGGGAGACTGGGCGGGTATTGTCACCGGTTTCATCTTCATGCTCACTCCGGTAGCCGCGCTCATGTTCCGCTTCAACAACCCCGATGCCTTGCTGGTCTTATTGATGACCGGTGCCACTCACGCGCTCCTCAGATCCCTGGAGTATGCCAACCATCCTTCTGGCAATCGAAAGCGCACTTGGTGGATGGTCCTGGCCGGTGCTCTGATTGGATTCGGCTTCCTTACCAAGCAACTGCAGGCGCTGCTCGTACTGCCTGGTTTTGCCCTGGCTTTTCTTCTGGCCTCGCCGACAGGCATGGTTCGTCGCATCTTGGATTCACTGGCTGCCATTGGTTCCATGATCGTCGCCGCTGGCTGGTGGGTGCTGCTGACGGTCATCGTGCCAGCCAACGACAGGCCTTATATAGGTGGCTCCCAGCGAAATTCCTTCCTTGAGCTCACCTTTGGCTACAACGGTTTCGGACGCTTGACCGGCAGCGAGGAGGAATCGGTCATACCTGGCCATGGCCATGAAGGTGGCGGCATGCCGGCTGGTGGTGGTCGCGGTGGCGGCAAGTGGGGCCAGACTGGCCTTAACCGTCTGTTCAGCGGCGAGTTCGGTACGCAGATTTCCTGGCTGGCTCCTTTGGCTTTCGCGGGCATTGTCATCAGCTTGTTAGTTATCGGCAGAGCTGCCCGTACTGATGTGCGCAGGGCCAGCGTCATTGCTTTCGGAGGTTGGTCGATCGTTACCTGGCTCGTTTTCAGCTTTATGGCCGGCATTTTCCACCAGTATTACACTGTGGCACTGGCTCCAGCCCTGGCTGCGATGGTGGCCATCGGCGCATTCAGTTTGTGGATCGCCCGGGACAAGCTCTGGGCCAGGATTGTCACGCCGATTCTTATCACCTTCGCGGCCTTCTGGGATTTCAGTCTGGCAGGTCGCTCCCAGTGGCTCCCCTGGCTCAAGTGGTCCATTCTCATAATCGGTCTCATGGGCGCCCTCGGTTTTGCTTTGGCTGGACTCTTGCGAATACGACGACTCGCTCTTGTAGCCCTCATTCTCTCGGTCATAGGGCTTATGGCTGGCCCTGCTGCATGGACGCTGTACACCGTATCCCAAGGACACATGGGATCAATCGTCCTGGCCGGCCCCAGTCTGACTTCAAGGAGCATGGGTGGCGGCCCCGGTGGTATGCCCGGGGGTGCTCCTGGCGGTGGCCGGCATGGTGGTGGTCAGGCATGCGGCATGGCACCTGGCAATATGCAGCAAGGCATACCTGGTGGTGACGGCGGTCCCATGGGTTCATATCAAATGGGTCAAGACCCGACGGATCAGCTGGGACAGCCGAGCAAGCAGGGCCAGATGCCCGGTGGTAGTTCGGATAGTCAACAGCCTCCCAGCATGGGTTCTCAAGGACCAGGTCCCATGGGCCAGGATTCTTCAGGGCCACAGGGGGAATCCAGCTCTTCGGGTGCGCCCTCCATGCGTTCACAGCGCAGGGGCAAATCTGGATTCCATGGGGGATCAGAAGGAGGAAGGATGAAAGGAGGAAGTCTGCTTGGTGGAGGCCGGTCCAGTTCCAAGGTCGTCGTCATGCTGGAAAAGTCATCCGACTCCTACCGATGGTCCGCGGCCACGACAGGATCCCAGCAGGCGGCGGGCTATCAGCTGGCCTCTCAAAAGCCGGTTATGGCCATTGGCGGGTTCAATGGTTCCGACCCCTACCCCAACTTGGAACAGTTCAAGCAGTACGTGAAGGATAAGCAGATTCATTACTACATAGCTGGTGAGATGGGCGGTCATCAGATGGGAGGTTCCGATACGGCCACACAAATCTCGCAGTGGGTGGCCAAGCACTATACCGCAACCACGGTTGACGGCGTCACTGTGTATGATCTGACCCAGCAGCAGGCCAGCTGAGCGGTGGGGGCAGCTCTTGGCTAAGGGATACTCCCAGGTTTGCGGTAACAAGATAAAGATGAGACGAGCCACTGACTTCTAAGCTGTAGGTTGTGAGTAGTTGTCTCTTTTGTGTGGTGTAAAAGTGCAAAGCAGTGAGCGGGCCGGGAATATCACAGTCCGCTCATTTCTTATTGATAAATACAGGAAGGTACTTTTGTCTGATTATTGCAGGATCTGTTATTGCAGTCCAAATCACTGCAGATCAAACTCAATAGCGCCATTGATTTCATTACATTGGTCTGCGTTGCGAGGGTTGCATTGCACGGTAGTAGATAATCCATACAAATGGAACCATTTTCAAACGAACACCGGCTAATAAGAATCTGACAACCTTTGCCACACGAATAGGAGGACAAGTATTTACAAACACGCGATTAAATCACTGCGATACCGCTTGGTCGGTCTGGTCTCATAGTTATAGAATTTATATCTATACAAGCAGACAATGGGGTGCCGATCAGGGAGTGAAATGTCCAAAAATCCGGACGGGACAAAGCCCAAAAGCAATTGGAGGCGGGCCCTTCTTGCCCTGGCAATAGTACTTGTTCTTGTCATGGTTATCATTCTGCCGGGGGCTTCCATTTTGGTCTATGAGGACACCTTCGGAAAACGGTATAACACTCCCGGATGGATGCGTTATGCGCTCGCAGACTTTCCCGGCTTGCGCATGAAGCGGTGCGTCTTCCGGTCCAAGGACGGTAAGAAACTGGCAGGATATCAGTATTCAAGAGAGAATTCGAACCAGCCTGGGGACAAGGCTGAGGGCCTTGTGGTCATTGCTCATGGTTTCGGCGGCGGCGGACAGAATACCTACATGGATGTTGCCAACTACTTCACCTCCCAGGGCTTCCTGGTCTTCGCCTATGACGTCACCGGTAATGATGAAAGCGCTGGCAAGTCCGTCAGGGGCCTTCCTCAAGGGGTCGAGGATCTTGACCAAGCCCTTCGTTTCGTGGAGGGTGAGCAATCATATAAGGGTCTCCCTCTTTTCCTGTTCGGACAGAGCTGGGGAGGCTATGCCGTCGGCGCTGTTCTCAACCTTCACCCAGAGGTCAAGGCCACGGTCATGGTTTCTGGATTCAATCGCTCGATCGATATGATGCGTCAGCCCGGCAGAAAAATCGCTGGCCCTGCCGTCTCGCTCATCATGCCCTGCGTGAGCTTGTATGAGCATATAAAGTTCGGGAAGTTTGCGGGCTATACCGCTTTGGATGGCTTGAAGAAATCCAAGGCGGGAATTTTCATCACTCAGAGCCGGGACGATCAGGTGGTACCGGTCAGATATAGTTATGACCTCTTCCGTGAGGAATTTCAGTCCAACCCACGATTCCGGTTCCGTGAATACCAGGATCGCGGGCACGCCTATGTCTACTATTCACAGGACTCAGTGCGATACCGCAAGCAATTCGACCAGAAATACAAGGAACACATGAGACGACTGGGTCAAAAGCCTTCTAACGAAAGCTATAACGCATATTCGGCCAAGCATTTCGACAAGTCGAGGGGCTTCGAGCTGGATGTGCCGTTGATGAACCAAATGGCGGACTTCTATCGCCAATATATGGATTAAGCCGTAAAAGATACAGCCGGATGAAGTCCCCTTCCATCTAGGGATAAGCCCGCTTGCATTCAGTGCTATTCAGTGGTTTGCCAAGTTGGCCTGATACCAAAGGACGGCGATGTTGATCCGGTCCCTGACCTTGAGTTTTGCCAGTATGCGGCTGACTGTCTTTTTGACCGAGTCGGGCTGCAGCTGGAGGCGCTCGGCAATCTCCGCATTCGTCAGGCCCTGGCTGACCAGCGAAGCGACCTCAAGCTCGCGTTTGCCCAGCTGGGCGAATTTTTCGCGAGCCTTAGACTCATCACTGGCTCTTGTCTTTGGGACTCCCCTCCTGATCACTTCGGCCGTGATGCGCGGCGTAAGAATGGCATCGCCTGCTTGCACCGCATGGATGGCTCTATTCAGATCGGCTGTCTTGACATCCTTGAGCAAGAAGCCGGAGGCGCCTGCCCCTAAGGCTGTGAACGCATAGTCGTCCTCGTCGTAGGTGGTCAGAATAAGAATGCTCATTTCAGGATGGAGCTTTTTGATACGGCTGGTGGCATCCAGCCCGTCCATGACAGGCATGCGCACATCCATCAGAATCACATCGGGCAGAGGCTGCTGATTTTCGGCGGCTGTAGCCAGCTGATCCAGAGCATCTTGGCCGTTGGCCGCCTGTGCTACGACGTGCAAGGTTGGATCCTTGGCGACCATGAGTGCCAGTCCCATGCGGGTCGGGCGCTGGTCGTCGACGATCATGACACGGATCATGCACTTTCCTCCTTACCCCTGTTGTCAGCTGCCATTGCGGCTAGTGAGGGTATGCGGGCCTGCAAGATCCAACCGTCAGGACCAGGACCAGAATGGAAGCTGCCCCCATGAGCTTGCACTTCGGCTCCTAACCTGGCAAGGCCTGTACCGTTGCTACCGTTGTTGTCAGTATCGTTGTTCAAAAGTTGGCCATCATCACGAACGGTAATGTTTGTGCCGCCCTGGCTGTCGTGATCCCAGGAAACCACAATACGATCGACTCCTTGTCCGTGGCGGAGAGCGTTGGTGATCGCCTCCCTGGTCACAGTGAAAGCAAGATTGGCCTGCCTGGGATCCTGTGGTCGGCGGCCTGTCTCTGTCAGGGCAGTGCTGATGCCGGCATGACGGGCGTGGTCGAGGATGGGTTTGATGTCATTCCAGCCATGCTCCTCCCCTATGGACTGCGCTGGGTCGTTTTCAGGTCCTGCCTTTGATTGCAGGGTTTTTACAGCTGTCCGGGTGTCGTCCAATCCCTGTCGTGCCAGGTCGTTGATCATCGAGATGGCCTCATCAATTTCCGGCTTACCGCTGGCATGATCCATCCCCTCGGATAGGGCGATGATGGCGGTCAAGTCGTGACCCAGGCTGTCGTGCAAATCGGCGGCGACCTTGGACTGATACATGGCTTGGTCCCGCTCGCGGGCCAGGGTCTGGGCATGCGAGCGCTCCTCCTCCAGCGCCTGCGCCGACATGCGTGACTGCCTTGCTGAGCGTGAGAAAAAGGCGGCTGTCAGACACAGGGCGAATGCCAGACCAGTCGGATATAGAAGGTCAGTGAAGTGGACATCATGATGCCAGTTGGTAGAGAGTGCAATGCTGAGCAGACCCAGAATGGTGGAACTACACAGTCCGGCTGCCAATGATGCCATGCTTTTGGCTTCTACAGCGCAGGCGTAGAGGTTGACGAGCCAGGGGATGATCAGGTAGGTGCATCCCGAGCCATAGATTGCGGCAGTCAGGGCAAGCAGGCCACTGAAAACCAGTAGGGTCGCCATAGGATATAGGCGGCGCAGGCATAGGGTGACAAGTGCGACAAAAATAATGACCACGAACAGGGGCAAGCCCCAGCTGTCAGACTTCAAAACCTGGTAAAGGGTTCGATTGGCACTGCCCGGGGCGAGAATCAGCCTGGTCAGCATCATCGTCTCGTAGATGGCGCAGAGAAAGACTGCCACGAAGGCCGTGTATGGCCGGTTCCATAACTGAATCCAACCTTGAGTCTTCTTGTCTGCCCTCATCGATGAGCCTCTTCCTGGTAACTGCTGGTAGTCCATTATGCTGTCAGACACTGAAATGTGCGACCTTGCGAGTGCTGCATCCTCTCTTCATTGACTCTGCATCAAAATTAGACTGCTCTGCGGGCCTCGTGCCGGAATATAAGGAGGCTGATCAGCACCCAGAGGATTGCCGTCATGCACGAGGCCGCCATAGAGGCCGTAGACGCGATATTGCCCATGTCACGGGCTGCGGATGCAGTGGTGATCAGGGCCAGCGGATAAGGCAGTGCCAAAGCCGGTGCGGCAACCGACAGCGCACAGCCTGCCAGAGTGAGCAGAAACATGATGCTCATGGTTGAGGCAAAGGATTCGGCTCTGGCAGCTATGGCCTGGGTCAGAGTCATAATGGCCCACACTGACAACGTCATCGGTACGCCACGCATAAGATAGGGACCGAGTTCCGCAGGGTCGAAGCCTCCTACCAGAACACCCACGAGTATGAATTCGGATTCGAAAATGGCGACGGTAAGGAGGGATGCCAGCAGTCCGTGCAGCATCTTCCCGACTATGGCGGTCCCGACCATGCCGGAGGCATTAAGGCGCTGCCAGTTGCGTCCCTTGTGCTCGCTGGCTTCAACCTGGGCTGCAAAGGCTGCGACCAGGACTGGTATGAAGACCATGCTTGGCAGAAGGATCGCCTGCCCCCAGACCGCAGCCCAGGTCACTCCTTGAGCCTGGAAGTCCGGTCTGTAGCTCTGGTACTGGTCCCAACCGTTGAAGATTCCTATGGCGTCGAAGAGCATGGTGGCCAGCCAGTACCAGAGATTGCCGGCCTTGCGAATCTCCCATCTGAGGGCGGCGGCGATCGATGGCTTGTGGCGATGCATCGGGGTGATGGTTATAGCGTTTACAGGGTATTGCCTGTTCATCGGTCTGACTCCTTGACCTTGACGATGAGTGCTGATATTCCCGACCAGATAATGTATGCCAGAAGGCTGGTCAGAACTTTTGGCCAGGGGTTGGTGACCAAGGTCATTCTGGCAAAACCATCAGAGCTGGCTGAAAACAGGAACGGGCTGGCGGCGGAACTGATCCCGGCCGGGAAGAACCAGCCCAGACCCGGCATACTCATCGGGGCCAGTCCAGTCCCGATCAGACCGGCTATCACACCCAGTCCCAGGCCTATGGCCTGCCTTTCGATAGTCAGGGAGAGGGCGAGTTGTATGGTCGTGACAGCCATGGATGAGAAGCAGGCAATCAGTGTCGGAAGGAGTATGTATTCGGCCAGACTGCCCTCGAGATGGAACCCTTGTGCCGAGGCCGTCAACGGTATCCAAGTCAGAGGAATTACGAAGCAAAGTGTAAGCGCGCACCCCGCAACTACGAGCTTGGCAAGAAACATCCCCATCGGGCTCTGGCCCAAGGAGAGCCATTTGAGATCCATGCGCTCGCTGCTCTCCATGACGGCAAGCCGGCTGGTCAGCAGGGCCGCGAGGATTGGTGCCAGCAGGCCTACGGTCTGGAAGATCTCACCTTGTGCAAGGGCTACGGTACGAGTGGCGGGGTTCGAAGATTCAGCTCGTTTCATGAATGCCAAGCCCGACCATGACGAAACCAGAACAATCATGCCCAAGGCCATCCACCAGAATGAGGAGCCTTTCAACTTGCGAAGCTCCATGGAAAGCAGAACAGGTAGCCCTCCTGGATGGGATGGGCGTGGCGGTTTTCCCAATCGAAATTCTTCGGACCGCATGGAGATTGATTCGACAGAGCTCATCGTGTGCTCCTCCGTTTAAGACCGGACGGCTTCATACCACTCTGAGCTACATGGTTCTGTAAGACATAGTTTTGTGGAATATGGTTCTGCGGGTTTTCCACTAGTTCGAGGAAGGCCTCTTCCAGGCTTTTGCGTTCGGAAGCGACACGGTATACCAGCAGACCATGCGAAACCAGTCGAGTTACCAGCGACCCGATTTGTGGATCGGGTATCTCGGGAATTCGCAGGGTTGCGCTCTTCCTGATATATTCGTGGTGAATGCCTTGAGCTTCGAGCATCTCTGATGCGAGCCCAGGATCGGACACCCGTAGATCGATATGACCCTCTTCCCGCAGGTTTTTCAAAGTTCCCTGGTAGAGCAAATGACCATCGGCAATGATGCCAACCACCGGAGCCATCTTTTCAATCTCCGACAGGATATGGCTGCTGATGATGACAGTGACCCCCTCCGAGGCGGCCAAGTCCATAATCATTCGTCGCACCTCGACCACTGCCTCGGCATCCAAGCCATTGGTGGGCTCATCCAGGAGCAGGAGCTCCGGATGTGAGATCAGCGCCATGGCGATGCCCAGCCGCTGCTTCATCCCCAGGGAGTAGGCGCCCGCCTTCCTATTCTCGTATCCCCGCAATCCAACCTTGGTGAGCACTTCTGAGGAAGCCGAAACTGGCAGACCCAGATAATCGGCTACCATGCGGCAGTTATCGAGACCTGATAAGCCTGGGTAGAAGCTGGGTCCTTCAATCATGGAGCCCACACGGCCCGGCTGGATCCTGCTCTTCTTCCCGACCTGCTGTCCAAGCAGCCACATGCTTCCAGCAGTCGGTTTTGTCAATCCCAGAAGGAGTTTCATAGTGGTCGATTTTCCGGCTCCGTTTGGTCCCAGCAGTCCGTAGACCCCGCCTGCCGGCACCCGTAGATTCAGTCCATCCACGGCTTTGAATCCGCCATAGGCCTTGACCAACCCCTGTGTGGACACAGCCAGTTGCGGGTCGTTGTTTCCGTCCGTATATGCCATTGCGCCTCCCCTTCCAAATCGGAATTCAACTGATTCCTATGCAAGTTCGGCGGGCGCAATCCTTCAACGCGGGAAAAGAAACTGTCCCCTGCAGGGGACACGTCGCTGCTGACGAGGCTAATTTGCACATATGGGGAAGGAGTCTCGCCGGATTTAGTCGTTTTCATAATCGGAGGGGGAATACTTCGCAAACAAGCAGGATCAAAAGCTGCCTCCTCAAGAACCTGTTATTGGGGCGTTTGGGGCCGGTGTGTGCATGCACTGCCTCATCCATCCCCAGGAAACAATTGATTTGACCTTGACATGATGGCAGGGTTTAGGGTCAAGGCATGACACGTGAGAGCGAATTCAGTGGCGAAGGCAGCAAGAGCGGCTTGAGCATCGGTCAGATGTCTGAACTTACAGGGGTCAGTAGGAGAATGCTGCGCCACTGGGAAGAGGAAGGACTGATCTATCCCATTCGTGGACTGTCGAATTACCGGCAATATATGCAGGATGACGTCGCACGGCTGGAGCGAATTGTGACCTATAGGGAGATGGGATTCAATGCCAGACAAATCAAGGCATTGCTCGATTGCAAGACACCGCTTGCCTTGGACGAGTTGCAGGGACAGCGCTCGCGAATTGATGAGAAAATCCAGCTTTTTAGGAAAGCTGCGGATCGTCTGGACCGACTCATAGCCCTTGCCGAGGGAAGGTCAGGTAATGATTCAGCTCCTACGAAGATCGATCAGGAGGACCGGTACTTTTCGGAAGCATACGAACGCTGGGGTGCTAGCAGACAGTGGCTTGAGTATGCGGAGCGAAAAGCTTCCCGCTCCGAACAAGAACAGAAAAAGGACATGACCCGGCTTAAAGACGTGGAAAGTGAGCTTGCACAAGCCAAACGAAAAGGGCTGGCTCCGACATCAGATAAGGTTCTCGAACTGATTGACGAACATCGGCAGGCTTTGTCATGGTTCCATGTGACGCCGTCCATGCATGTCATTCTGGGGCGGATGTATGTGGCCGACCCGCGTTTCAGGCGCCATTACGAACAACTGGAACCTGGATTGGCGAAATGGATGCTGGTTGCAATCGAAACTGCAGCGCGTGCAAACGGGATAGATCCGGCAACCGTCAAATGGGAGTGATGCAGTCAGTATCTTCCGTCTACGTATCACGTTTTGTGTTTGACTACCCAATTCAAAACACTTCAACTAAGGAACGAGGTAGCCATGGACAACCATGACCAGCCCAAAACTACTGCTTATGCAGGTGCAGGCATAAGTCCCGTGCCGGAGCCGGGGAAGGATGCGGAACCGCCGGAACCTTATAGGGGCATCTATCTCATGCCCATGTTCATGTGCCTGTATAGCGACGATCTAGATGAATCAGAGGTTTTCTGGACGCAGGGATTGGGCTTCATCAATTTATACACCATGCCGGGCATGATGATTCACTTGAGGCGCTGGGCCTTTCAGGATGTGCTGATTCGTAAGAGTGGTTCCAATACTGGCGACCCTGATACGGATATGGAGTCCATAGGAAGCCTGAGCGTAGCAGTCACGGAAAAGCAGATCAGCAAGATTGTGGATGCATGCGAGCGCCTCCGTCCGGGCTCCACTTCAGCTCCATTACGTAAGCCGTGGAACTCACTAGAAGCCAGGATTCACACTCCGGAAGGCCTGATCCTTATTCTAACAGCCGCTTTGGCTGTCGACAAACAGAAGGCTCAAGTTTATCTGAACTCGCACGGTCAATGAACAAAGATGAAGTACCTCCCCTACTCGTGATTTGATTGAAAGAGCAACGATTAGATGTCTCGAACGGCCGAATGAAAAATATATAAGACTTATAACGTTTGTTCTTGTATAAAGCCGGTTCTTGCCCCTGGATTCGAAAGAGGCTATCGCTTAAGGGGCTATCGGTTAGCGGGCTATTGGTTATTGAAGTTAGTCCAGTTATGGAAGTTAGGCCAGCAGGTTTACTGCTCGGATTTCAAGCCTAGAGTTTCGATGGCTTCCGCTACTGCAGCCGTGCGATCGCTGACCTCCAATTTGGCGAAGATCCGACTGAAGTATGTTTTCACTGTTGCCTCGCTGATGTATAAGTGTTCTGCGATTTGCCGATTGGTCATGCCTTTGGCGGCCTCGCGCAGCACACGTGTCTCTTGTTCGGACAGTGCTGGTCTGGTCGCAGGGCGCAGCGCCTTGCTGACTGCTTCCGCGGCGGTCGGATTCAGGACAGTGGACCCTGCAACAGTGTCACGGATGGCTTGGGCCAGGACATGAGGTTCTACGTCTTTCAGCAGATAGCCATTGGCTCCGGCCTCTATGGCCGGCAGAATATCGTGGTCGGAATCATAAGTGGTAAGGATCAATACCTTGGTTTTGGGATAAGAAGCCAGCACTTTCCGGGTGACTTCAGAACCGTTCATATCAGGCATCCGCAGATCGAGTAGCAACAAATCCGGACGTGTTTTCGCTACAGCCTCTATGGCCTGGGCGCCATTACATGCTTCGGCAACCACTTCAAGGTCTGCATGGCGTTTCAGCATGCTGCGTATGCCCTCCCGAACCATGGGGTGGTCGTCGGCCATGACAAGTCGGATCATCTTTCCTCCTTATCTGGTCGAGTAGTGTTACTTGGTCTTTCGACAGGAATATTTACAGTTATGGAGGTGCCTTGCCCTGGAACGGAGGTTACCGTACAGCGCCCACGCGCGTCTTGAGCTCGTTTGGCCATATCTCGCAGACCATAGCCATGCCCGGCCTTTTCCATCTCCTGGAAATCCAAGTTCTGAATATCAAAACCACGACCATCATCCTTGATCCGAAGCTGTAACAGTTCCTGCCCTTTCAAAAGCAAGCTCACCTGTACATGCTTGGCATTGGCATGCTTGGAAATATTAGTCAGGGATTCCTGAACTATACGTAGCAGGTTGACCTCGGTCTGCTTAGGCAAGGGCGGCAAGGTTCGTTGAATCTGGCACTGTGATTGAAAACCTGTCTTTGCTGCGGCGGCATGCACTGTCCGCTCCAGGGCCGTCTTCAGGTCCCTGCCATCCAGATCAGCCGGTGCCGAATCCGCAATCATTCTTCTGGTGTCATCCAAAGAACCCTTCGCCGTGCTGGCGATCATTTCCAAATGTTTCTGAGCTGCAGGTATGTCGTCGATCAGTTCTTCATGAGCTACCCTGGCCAAGGCCAGAATGGAAGTCAAAGACTGGGCGATCGTGTCATGCATTTCGTTGGCCACACGTTCACGCTCGATGGACGCTCCTTCGGCTCTGCTGAGTCTGCGAATCGTCTCTTGTTGAGACTCCATTTTGTCCAGCAGCATTTGATTATGTCCGTTGGTCAAAGCCAGGACATTAAAGGACTTTCCAATCATTGCGGAGAATACCACTACGAGAATCATGAGCATAAGATTGCCGGTTAGATCAGTGCTTAAAAATCTCTTTCCAGCCAAGACCATGCCCAGATAGGCTATATTCAGGACTCCTACCAATCCCAGGGCAGGAAGGTAGGCAAAAGCGATGAAGAGTTGTGGCACGATAAACAGCTGAGCCAGAATAGCGGTACCATCTAACCAGGCGCCCATGGGCAGGCAGACCAGCGTCAGCAGAGCGAAAATCCAACCATATGCTCCTGTTTTGCTTACCGGCTGATCTGCCGTTTTCCGATCAAATCTTTCAGACTTGTCATATACCCTAGGCAGAACCACGATCATGAAAAATAGGCAGGGCAATAGGATGAGAAAGCTTGAAACAAGTTTATAGGTCATGGATGCAGTCGAGAAGAAGCAATTGGCTCCTGTTACGCAGCCTGCTTCCACAATGAAATACCAGTTCCAGGTGTTATGAAGACGTTGACGCTGGGCATCGGTCCTTGCGGTCGCGTCAAGTTGACCGTCGCCGCAATCACCATTTAGATTCATTGAAAGCTGGTCTTGCTGTTGGTTTTCTCTATTAATTCCCTCAGTGATTTTCACTCATGTCTCCCATGATTTGCACACTTATTCACCCTACTGCCAAAATGCCTGTAGAAATCGTCGGGTTTTCCTGTTTCCGAGCCTCGAAACCGGGATCTTCATTGGTTTTTGACTGTCTTACCAGCGAAAATTTGCTTGCCTTTTCGGGGATACAAGAGAGCCAAGGGAATGAATAGCAAGGACAGACAACCCATTGCTAGGAAGACCTTGCTGCTGCCGCTGGCATAGGAGGCCCTGATCAGAGGCATGATCATATTCCGCATGGATCGGGGCATACTGGCGAATTGTGATTGAGCACCTGCCGAAGTTCCGGATCCAATAGTATCTGCGATGGCTTGCGCTCGGGATGCACTTACTCCGTACTTGCCCAAGGCTTTATGAATATCCAGGGCAAAATAATGGGTGCACAATGGTCCAAGCATTGCCATGCCCAAGGCGCCGCCGAAGTTTTTGAAGGTCTGATTGATGGCAGTGACTTCGCCATAAGAGGCGTTGATGGCCCGATTGACCGCATCAGTGGATGATGGCGAGAACATGAATCCGATCCCTGCACCCGCAACCACCATGGAAAGTGACAGCCAGACGGTATTGGAGGGCAGTCCTTTATCGAGTGAACCGGCTGTAAGCGACATGAGGGAGAAACCCGTTGCGGCTATCAAGCCGGCAATCAGCAATACCGGTTTCATGCCATGTCTGTTGAAGAGTTGGGCGCCTAACAAGGCGGAAACCAGGAAACCTAAGAAAAAGTAGAGGATGAATAGGCTGGTCATCAATGTTGACCGGTTGAGTGCAAGGAGCCCATAGACGCTGAGGAAGTACATGATGGGTTGGAAGATCACGGCGGCTACCAACATGGCGAGCTGGGAAATGTCGAATGGTGGGTTGCGGAAGATTCTGAGTTTAATGATTGGATTGTCAACGTGCGAATCCCAGAAGCCGAACACAAGGAATAGCACAAGGCTGGCACCAAAACTGGCAATAATGCGCCAATCCGACCAGCCAACGGTGCTGCCCTGTTGAATCGGCACGATCAGAGCTATCATGGCGAGTCCTACGGCCAGGCCGCCAGCCCAGTCAATATGCTGACTACCGGGTTCGGTTGTGGGTGAGTCCTTCGGAATCATCGAGACGATCATGGCGATTGCCGCCAGAGCCAGAGGCAGATTGATAAAGAAGATGTCGCGCCAGGAGTATTGAATCAGCCAAGAGCCCAGAATGGGGCCCAAACATGTCATGGCTCCTGTGATGGCGAAGAACAGAGCCATATTTCCGGCCCTCTTGTTTTCGGCCGAGTAGGAGAACAGAATACCGATAGCGGCCGGGAACATCATGGCTGAACCAATGCCTTGGAGCGCTCGGGAGAAGATCATCAGCATCAGCGAGAGTGAATTTGCAGGAACAAGTCCGCAACATAAACTGCCCATTCCAAAAAGGAATGTACCTGAAAGCATGATGCGCTTGTAGCCCGCTAGATCAGACAGATGCCCGCAGATGGGGAAAGTGGCGGCCGCAGCCAGCATGTAGGCGTTGACAATCCACTGTATGCCGCTTGCGGTCAGACCCAGACCTGATTGGACTGCCTGACTCGATAAGGAGACGATTGTCGAATCTATGTTGGTCATAGAGACGGCGACAATAAGTCCAATCATGATCAGGCTGAGTTTTTTGTGATTGATAGGAGGTTGTGAACACTCAATCACTGGCAAGGGGTCTTCTTGTCTCTTGACTTCGCAATCTTGCATGCTGTCTCCCTTTTGTGTTTGCGCAACTGGTATCGCCGTAATCGGCTTTGGAAGCGCTACACCATGAGAGTAAAAAGATATTCTCGCTTCTTATGTCATCCCAGTCGCTGTATCTCTGTCCCCCATTCGGATGACATGATGTCAGCCGTGTCAGAGCTGGGGCTAGAAGATCAGCAATGCAACAGTTTGTGGAAATCTGACTGTGTGAATTATAGGGCCCTCTAGTGCTGGGAAAAGTACTGTCTCGCAGTTTATCGAGTGATTTTATAAGCCAATTGGTGGGGGGGGGGATCAATAGTTATGGCAGGCAGATTACCCAGAAGACCCGTGAGCAACTGCCTTCTCCACTGGCCAATGTGAGCGGGATTCGCCTGACGCTATGAATGAGCAACATCAGCGACAGACAATGCAATGTGAGGACATTCTCCACGCGGTCAACCTGGTTGACCTGTCGTCATTGTTGCCCACCGTTTGGCTATCTGTTGGGCACTGTAAATTGGTTTATTTTGATATGTCGCAGACCGAGAAGGCGAAACTCATCAGAGTTCCTACTGACTTACTCTTATCTGATTTTAATGTTTCAATGCTTTTGAGATTCTCATTGTCTTGCACCTGGTTCAGCGCGTACTGTGCGCCATCTGAGGTGGTAAAGCGGAGGATGGGGTCTCCATGCTTGCTGAGCTTGCATGACACGGTGCCTTTATCTACCTTCAGAGGCCAGGTGTGTCCCAGTTCTTCTTTTGAAATTGCTTGCGGGTTACTGGTGGCTGCAACCTTATTGCTTCCATCGGTGGAATATTCTTCAGGGTGCCTCATGCCATCAGTGCAGCCGCCAACCCCAACAGTCAGCATAATTGTGGCGCATATAAGGGAAAGGGTCCTGAGGCTCTGCTTGGTTCGCTTCATAATTGTTCGGCGTTCTTTCATACTTGAGTATTGGGTGTCCTTGTAAGAGGCGGTATCTGCTGCTCACTGGCTAAGGCCATATATCCGTCCTCAAGGTTGGGTGCGGTTTCGACAGAGCCTGCGGGCGGGGTGTCGGTGACTATGCGGTACCTTGTCCCCTGTGGGGTAGGTTCCGCGTTGATGATTGTGGCATTATCCGGTGGGGCTGCGATGGGGGGCGTGACCCAGGTGTGACCGGCAGCTTCATGGATCAGCCCCTCTGTCGGCCCGTCATACTGGTTGCGTCCGCAACGTAATACGCACACCCAAGGGCAGGTTTGTGCAACATCATCGAGTATGTGGGTGGAGAGGATAACGGTTCGATCCTGTCCCAGTTGGGCAAGGAGTGTGCGGAACCGCATGCGCTCTTCGGGATCCAACCCTGCTGTGGGCTCGTCGACTACCAGCAGCTGGGGGTCGCCCATAAGGGCCTGTGCGATGCCAACCCTGCGCCTCATACCCCCGGATAGGCCCCGGATAGGTAGGTTCATCACGTCTTCCAATCCCACTTGTCCCAGGAGGGTATGTGCCTGCTCCTGCCGTACGTGTTTGTTGTCAATCATTTTCAAGATGCCGATATAATCAAGGAATTCAAGTGGCGACAGGTTGTCGTAGGGGGTGATGTGCTGAGGCAGATAACCCAGGTGTCGTTTTAGATTTCGCCTATTGGCCGGCGATGACAGGTCTTGCCCATCAATAAAAACTTTACCTTTAGTCGGTTTGATTATTCCGGTGAGAATGCGCATGAGGGTTGTTTTGCCGGCACCATTTGGACCAATAAGCCCTATCATGCCCTGTGGAAGATCAACGGTCAGATCGTTCAAAGCGGCCGGTCTCCCCCGAAAATCCTTGGTCAGATGGTCAATAGAGATAAACATGTGAGTAATTCCTTTCAAAGTCAGTGGATAGTCAGACCCGAACTTTCATGTGGTTGGAGGCTATGTTTGCGCCAGTGAAGAGAAGGAAGATAATACACGCCTGCCAGAGCAAGGATATGACTCCCGATTGGACGGTAAAGGGGCCGTTCGCCGGTACGTACATAGGATCTGTATGGAACCATCCTTGGGCAATGGGATCGCCAATGACGGCCAGCGGGCCGCCATTGAGCGTTGGAAGTGGCAATAGGGGGGTATAGAAAGCCAGCCAGGCCCATGCCAGGACGGCAAGAATTCGGGCTACGATTGTGGGCAACAGGGCTCCTAGCAGGGCGGATATCCCCATAGCGATCAGCATTGATGGTGAGAGTATGACAAGTGCTAATGCCAGGGCCACCAGTATTGCCTTACCGTTGCCTTTAAAGGCTTGGTGGACCGCGATCAATACAAGGAAAAGCAGGGAAGACGATATGCAGATGACCCAGGCTCCCAAGACATGAGCCGAGCGGATGACTGCCATCGGCAAGGGGGAGGTGGATTCAAGCTCGTCCATACCTGTTCGCCTGCCGGCAGTCATAAGGTCGCTAAAAGATGCTGCGTATGCCAACGGGGTGAACATAGCAAGAACCTGTCCCGTAAAGACCAGACCATCTGTGTTGTTGAATCCAGGTGACATAGGAGAGGCATAGGCCAAAAAGAGGGCGAAGATCGCCGGCGGTATGCTGGCTATCCACAAGGCTTTGCGCCGATAAAACATCAGTAGCGTGATGCGTACAAGGCTCAGTATCCTCATAGGGTTGCCATTTTTATAACATTGCGCTCCGCATAATTGCAGATTTTCCATCCGAAGATTGCGCCTGCTGCTGCAATAAACAATGGAATGAGTCGTTGCCGGACCGGATCGGTGATGTATGGATCCCATATAAAACATAAAAACAGCCAAATAGCTATGGAAGCCAGCGACGATGTTGGCATAGACGTGGTGAGTACGGCTATAAGGAAAACCAGACAGTTGACAATGAATATACTGCCAACCGGGGTAATGATGCTCACCCATCCCATGTCACGTGGCCAAAGTCGCATCACATGCAAGCCAATAAAAAGAAGGCCTTCGGCAGCAAGAAATGCTCCGGTAATGATAAGCAGCCTGGTCACTTGAACTTTCCGCCATCCAGTTGGAGTTGACTCAGCAAGTTCAACGATTGGGTCACCATTGAGCACAAAAGCTGTAGATAGGCCAGCAGCAAATACTGGCACCTGAGTAAGAACCATCATAACCAGCCGTATGCGGCTCAATGACCAGATGCCCTCCAGTACGAAGCCCGCAAGAAGAATACCTGCGGTTAGTATGAATGGCAGTAATGCCAGCCTATAAAGCCTCTTGAGCTGTATACCTACGAAAGCCAACCTCGTCCACCTTCCTCATATCTGGTTTTGGTCTCGGCTGCCGCCAGACATTGCTCGCTACTCGTTCCGTCTGCTTAGTTAGTAGCGAGAGAGGATGGAAAGGTTCATTAATTTTTATCTCCACCGGCGAGTCGAGTATGCCAGGCAAGAGGGGCTGTAAGGATAACAGCAGATATGAGTCCCACTGTAACGAGGATGAACCCTGCCCAGGCTGCGGCGGTAGTGGGTGCCGAATTGACCCATGCCGGTAGGAAAAATGATGACCTAAAGTTCTGCAAAGTTCTCAATAGTGGTGCAAGTACCCCTAGGAGCAGTGCAATCCAAGAGCATTGCCATATGCATAAGAGGGCCACGATATTCGCCAGGAGTGTTATGGGGGCTATGGTTTGGGCAATAACTGGCAGGGGCCTTATTCCAGGGTTGATGGCAGCGACAATCAATAAGGCTGCTCCTCCGACGACAATGTTGGAGATAAAGGCCAGCAATAGCCTAGTAGCTACTACAACTTGAGGTCCCAGGGGCATACTGAGCATTAATTCACGATCATCTTTAATGGAAAAGACCAGGATCATGGTCAGTGCCATGTTGAGCATGAGTATATTTGAAAAGATATGCGTACCGAGACTGCCGTAACGTGCACCTTGCATAAGGTTGCTAATTAAAACGGAGCACGCTGCTATCGCAATTTCCACCAGTAAGATATATCGCGGTATGAGGCGTAATTGTGCCAGAACAAGCGGGCCACAGGAACGCACTCGACGCATGAATGGTATTGGTTGATCCGTTGCCAGCGACGGCTTCTGGTGGATGGCCTTCATTACGCTAGTAAAAGCCGGAACTGCCGGCTGGGCATTTTGCTCTTTCTCTCTAAGCGCCTCTTGAACTTCACCCCGGTATTCTTCGGTGACTGGGCCTGTGCTGTCTGGGCTTGTGCTCTTGTATCGGTCTGCCATAATCACCCCTTCAATTATCTCTGGCTTTGCAGTTTTGGGTTTTGACTGGAGCGAGGTCGGTCAACTGCGGGCGCAGAATCTGTCTTGCCCGGGCAATGCGAGATTTCACAGTCCCGACCGGAACGTCGAGCAGGGAGGCTATTTCCTGGTAGGGTAACTCGTGAAGCCATGCCAGCGTCACCGTGTATGCCATTTCTGCTGGGAGTGCATCAATCCTTTGCCGTATTATTCTCATCGTCAGATCCCTATTGACCAGTTCTACAGGCTCCAGCTGATCATCGGTTATCGAGTCAAGTTCCGCCTGATCCATTTGGTCAGGTGGTTTCGGTTTGCGACGTTTCATATAGATTTGCCGCCGGGCAATGCTGAGTATCCAGGTAAGCACCTTGCTGTCTGCGCGGAAGATTTTTGAGGAACGCCAGCAGCCCAGCCATGTGTCAGCAAAAACTTCACTGGCATCCTCATCGTCGGATATTCGCAAGGCAATAAAGGCTTGGACGGTATGGGCATACTTATGGTAAAGTGCTTCAAAGGCTGATTCATTTCCGTCAGCCACCATCTTGATCAGCCTTATATCATCAGCATCTGGATCAATGCGAGATCGTTTCACCGATGATGTCCTTCTCTGTTTTGTCTACATCCTAGATAACGTCCTGCATACTGTTATACAAGCGGTTATCGTGGTTATGCTCCATTGCTATTACGAATATACTGGGATGCTGCTTTTAGGGTCGCCCATCCTGTGAATCCCGTCGCAAGACAACTCATTAACGTCTGCGTATCAAGCAACTTCTTATCAGGTGTAGGTGTCCTAGCGCTTATTTGCGTCCTTTCAAGTACTTACGTATCTTCTTCAGGGCCCAGTCGTAATGGCTGGAGGTTGAAGAGATGAAGGCAGAGCCCAAGGTAGAGTTGCCTGTCCATGGGAGGGCGCCCTTGGTGAATAGCTGCTCGTTGGTGAACGATTGCGCCAGGGCCATGACCTTCTTATGGGATTCGATAAACAGGTTCAAGGCCTGATCATAGGTGGTGTCATCATGCTTGTCCCGCAGCTTCACATTCATCTCGCCGTAATTGCGCCAGTTGTAGCCGTCCGGAAGAAAGTCGTGGGTCCTGCCCTCCTGGTTGTCCTCCACCCAGTTCAACAGCAGCTGATGCCACTCGTAGAGATGGACGAGCACATCCTTGATGTTCCTGTCGCGTGCCCAATGAGCCCCCTTCTCCTTGCTCAGGTCGAAGGAAAAGCGGCCATTGCGTTCTTCGGGTGTCAGTGGCTCAAGCAGCGCCATGATTTTGTCGAAGCCATCATCAGCCGCCTTGATGAGTTCTTCCTTGGTGGTCGGTCGCGCCATGACGGTCCTCCATTTGTCTGTTGTTGACAAGGTTTGACTGGTTCATCGTCACCTTTCACGGTTTGTCATTGACTGTACCCTATATGAGCCTTGCAAATGCTCGCGTGTAGGAAATCGTCGCATACTCCTGTGTTTACCTGTATTGGTGGAAAGCCATCAAGTGCCCACAGTTGCACCTACCAATTGAATTCATCAAGCCGAGCGCTGCATATACCGACTTAATTTATTTAACAAGAGACATGGAGGAATGACAGAGGTCGGCAGGCTCGCTGTGGCTCAAATATGTATTCGCGTGTATGCGGCGAGGCTTTATTACTCGCCGATGGCATGAGATATGACACTGACAGAGTTCTCGAACCTGGTGGTCAGGGCTTGGATACCTGTGGCTGCGGCACCAAGCAGGGATGCGATGAGCACCACTACAATCCAAGCGCCCCATTGCACGCTCATCTGTGCTTTGCCCATGAAGCGTGAGAGCATGAAAGTCAGGGATGAGGTGCAGAGCAAGGTGATGACCAGGGAGAACAGTGTGCTGGTAATCATAGTGATGATGCCGTCAAGCGCGCCCAATACTCTGAGCTGGCCGATTCCAGCACCTGATACGTAGGTCAACGCCAGATCAAGTCCTCTGCCTTTGGTAGTGATCAAGGTGCCTGCAATTGCACCTGTTATCGCGATGATCATTGGCGGTCCGGTGAGCGCCGAGAGACTCGCAAACATGTCTGTGGTCGCCGGAACAGTGCTGCCTGGTGTGTGGGGAAAAGCGACTAGCAAGGTGGTGATCATTGTGCTCAACCCTCCGCCGACGGTCATCAGCAATGATAGACCCGCAGTCATCGGGATTATCGTCGCTCCCTGGCGCTGTATGCTGCCGACAGCCTGCTGGCCTGCCAGCCTCCAGGTTCTGGATGGCAACGCCACAATACGTGTCCATATCGCCGTGAAGCCGGGCAAGAGGTATGGCGCGAAAGCTGCCAGCGAGAATATCAGGAGGAACATGCCGCCCATGGCGAAGGCGAGAAATACCGTCATCCGATCCGCAGCGGCATCGCTGCTCATCTGACTGGCACGAGGGTTAGTTGCAAGTGCAAAAGCTGGAATCAGCAACATGCAGCCAGCACCAATCAAGCATACGATTCCCAGGAGGAAGCGGAAGACGCCTATCCGCTTTGGCGGATTCTGGGATTGCCTGAGGGCTTCCATTGGTCGTATTTTCGAGAGCGAACGGATAGTCAACAAGGTGCTTATGAAGATGGGCGCAGCGCTGAAAGCGAGGCCTTTGCCCGGCGAATCGAACAGGTGGCTGCCGGCATAGGTCAAATGCAAATCTAATGGATTTGTCACCATGGCGAAGGTCAAGGGCGTAATCACCGGCAGCAAAAGGCAGGTGGCTGCAACAGACAGGATGAATAATCCCATGACAATCAGCAGATTGCAGGCCAGCAGTTGCCAAGGCAAAGCGCCTTGCAAAACCATGAGCGCCAGTTGATGCCGTCGTTGATTCAGTGCTGAGTTCATGACCCATAGCAGCACAGCTACGGTGATGATCACGCTGAATGCCAAGGCGGGACCAGTGTATGTGGATCCAATTTCCTGCTCCGGGCCCTGATGGTCCTGATCAATGATCGTGGCGACCGCAATGAGGGAGCAGATGACGGTCTGGGATACGACCATGGCCAGCAAGACGGCGCTCCAGACCATGGGCGCTGCTTTGAGTTCGGACAGGGCACCTCTCATGCCATGGGCGCTTTCGCAGAGAATGATTGGCTGATACGGCCATCGCGCACGGCAAACAGCCGATCGCACTGACCCGCCACCTCATTGTTATGCGTCACCAGTACGATGGTTTTCTTTTCGTGGTTGGCAAGTTCCTTCAGCACCGATATGACCTTTTCTCCGGATTCCTGATCCAGAGCGCCAGTCGGCTCGTCTGCGAATACCACGTCTACGTCGGACAACAAGACGCGGGCCAGGGCAACACGTTGCTGTTCGCCGCCCGACAGCAGGGTGACGCTTTTCTTTTTCTGATCGATCAGGCCAAAGTACTTCAAGAGGGAATCCGCCGTCTTTCTGGGAAAGCGGGATCCGCGAAGGGTGAATGGCAGAGCCAGATTCTGTTCGACTGTCATGCTGGTGATCAGGTTGTAGGACTGGAATACGAAGCCTAGATGCTGGCGTCTGAACTTGGTCATGGCCGACAGCCCCAGACGAGTTATGTCCTTGCCCAGCAGAAGCACAGTGCCGCTAGTGGCCTTCTCCAGCCCAGCCAGGCAGTACAGCAGCGTCGATTTGCCGCTACCTGACGGCCCGATGATGCCGGTCATCTCCCCCGGATAGGCAGTGAATGCGATGTCATTGAGAATGGTCAGTGAATCGCCGCGGCGCGGGGAGACCACCATGGACAGCCCCGTAGCTTCAATCGTTGGTGTCGGGCCTCTGCTTTCGCTTACGTTGGGGTTATTCATAGTTGCATCTTTCCCTTGGATGATCATCGACGACCTTCCAGACGGAGGCATCTACGCCCAGTAATGCTGATTCGCCTCGCAGATGTCATGTGCCCTCGTTCGTCGCTTGCCCCTGTATGACGGTCATCCTTGTCGTCATCAGTCAATTCCATTGATATCAGCGAAAGAAGGGATGAAATACCCTGATTTACCCTGAATTATCCCTGACTCGGCCCTGATTTTTTCGAAATAACGGACATGTTCGAGCAGCCATGCTTACGCGCCGCCACTGGCAAAGTCAGTAGCGGCGGGAATCAGCTGATTACTGCTGCAGCCTCATTCGCTGACAAGCAGTAGGGATTTGATAGCTGTGCGCTGGTCCATGGCCTCATAGGCCTCCTGGATGTGATCCAAGGCAAAGCGCTTGGTAAAGACCTTGCCTGGCTGGATGCTGCCCTTGAGCACCTGATCAAGCAGCAGATGCCTGTCATATGTGGTGACTGCGGCCGTGCCTCCTCGCAGCCCAACATTGCGCCAGAACAGCTTAGAGGTGTCCATGGTGGCCTGCTGCGGCACACCCACCCTGCCGACCACTGCGCCGGGCCGGGCCACCCTGATGGCGGTGTCGGTGGACAGTTCGGTGCCCACGCATTCCAGGACGGCATCGGCTCCGGCTCCGTCGGTGAGGGCCATGACCTGCTCCACGGCAGCGTCTCCGCGTTCAGCCACAATGTCAGTGACCCCGAATTCACGCGCCAACCTCTGGCGGTCCTCATGCCGGCTCATGGCGATGATGCGTTCGGCCCCACGCAGCTTGGCTGCTATGACTCCGCACAGACCCACCGCTCCATCGCCCATGACTACGACCGTATCGCCCCCTTTGACCTGGGCTGTAGCGGCTGCATGATAACCGGTGGCCATCACGTCGGAGAGGGTCAGCAGAGAGTTGAGCATATGGTCGCTGTAGTCCTCAGGCCGGCCTGGAATCTGCACCAGCGCCCAATCCGCATTGGTGAATCGCAGATACTCGCTCTGGTACCCGCCGCTCCCCCGCCTGTCCGGATCAAGGCAGTCACCGTCGAAGCCGGCCCTGCAGGCCGCGCAGTGCCCGCAGCCATGGGTGAATGGCGCTATGACGAAGTCACCAGGTTTGACGTGGGTGACATCGGAGCCCACCTTTTCGACCAGGCCGATGGCTTCGTGCCCTACGTGACTGCCTGAGGGCATTGAGGAAATCCCCCGGTACCACCACAGGTCGGATCCGCACACGCAGGCCCGGACGACCCGAATCACAGCATCTCCGGGCTTTTCGATGGTCGGCATCGGTGCTTCCTCCAGCTCGATGCGGCCTGGCTTCACAAACTTTGCTGCCTTCATGCTCATGCTCCCCATTCTTCACTACCTGGCATATATGTCTGCCAAGTATGCGGATGAAACATAGTCTACGGAGTTCAATCCGCTTGAAGTCAAGTCGATGCCTTATTGTGCGCGATTCACAGAGGTGCGGACAAGATTGTCACACGGGAATACGGTCATAAGATGCAGCCATATATAGGTGCTTTATAGGGATGCCGTATAAGGGTTGCTATGTAGAGGTGGCGTATTGAGGTATCGTCATAGGTCTTGTGATAAATCGTATGCATCCTTGCATGCACGTCATAGGCCGAACCTCAACGATTGAACTCATTTGGAGGAGCTTTGTGGGCTGCCAAGTTCCGTAAGGAAGGCAGCATAGGCCTGGGGGTTGCGATGGTTTTTGCCTGCTTGGACAATCAGCCCGTGATATTCACGCAGATCGTTCAGTGACCATTGATCAACCCGAATAAAATCCGCCTCGTACTCTTCGCCCTCCTGGTATGACCGTAAGGAGGCCCACCCCAGACCGTCCAACATCCGGCGTGCATAGGCGTCCCAGATAAAGCAACGCTGGCCGAAGGCATAAAGCCGTATGACATCCGCCGTCTCACGTCCGACTCCGGCAATGGTGAGCAGGCTGTCACGCAGACCTTCATCCGTGCAGTCCTCAACATCAGCCTTGCGGATGCCGTGAGCTAGCAGCCACTTAGCCAGGGCTTTGCAGGTGCGTGCCTTGGCCTTCATAAAGCCGCTTGATCTGATCAGGTTCGTCAGTCTTGCCAGGTCGACGTCGGCCATGTTGTAGGGGTTGAGCAGGTTGGCCTTGCGCAGCTGCTCGATGGACATGGCCGCGTTTCCCCAGGCTGTATGTTGGACCAGCACCGCTCCTATCATCATTTCGAAGTCAGTCTCTGCTGGCCACCAATTCTGCAATCCCAGACGAGCGAGCAAACGTGAGTACAGCCACCTTGAGCAACCGGCATTTACCTTGCCTGAATTGCCCATAACGCCTCCACCGAATTATTTGACGCTTTTCATGGTAACAGCCGGCTCCAGCCGGTGCGGAGCGAGTCAGAGTATGGCAGGCGCCTGGGCGAAATCAGTGATAGCGCCATCGGCCTCAGAGCGGATGGAATCCCATTCCTTTGCCGAGGACTGGTCGTACATGGCCCAGACCTTCATCCCAGCGCGCTTGGCCGAATCGACGGCGACCAGAAGATCCTCGAACACTGTGCAATGGTCAGGCGTGACGCCCAGCATCCGCGAAGCCAACAGATAGATTTCCGGTTCCTCCTTGCCGATGCTTTTGGCATCATCTACGCTGCAGACCTGGTCGAAACAATCGGTCATCCCAGCGTGCTTCAGAGCAGCCTGTCGCAGGCGGGGAGGGAGGCTGGTTGCCACAGCCAGGGCGGCACCGCTGGCTTTTAGCGCTTGCAGGTAATCGAGTGCGTGTGGCTTGGGCTGCACAGCTGTGGCGTAGAGCAGGAGTGCGTCCTCGTTCCACTCCTCCACAAGATCTTCTGGGCGCTCGTCAAGGTGGAAGCGGTTGATGGTGTATCTGGCAATGGCACCGGTCTGCATGGAGGCTACTACAGATGCGTAATCGTCCGGCATGGGGATGTTGCGGCGAGCAAAGAATCGTTGGTCGATTTCCTTCCAGACTCCCATGGAATCCAGAAGTGTGCCGTCGAGGTCGAAGATGGCGGCCTTGCCATTGTTGACTTTTATTTCATTTTCGCCCATGCCGCAAATTCTCCTATTCGCCGAAGTTATTCATAGTAGCATGACATCGGATCAGGTCCGGCTCACCGGGTTTGAGCCAATGTTCCTCTCAATCACCCTTGGCTTCAGAAAAGCAGGTATGTTCAACAGTTTAGTGTTCCCGCGTAAGGCATTAGTCCCCTCGATTGTCAAATATTTTGCGCTCAGTGAGTGAAAAGCAGATAAAAGTTGAAGAAGATATACAATATTGGTTGAAACAATGTTAGCATGCAAATACTAGAGAAAATCATCGAAAAAGGAGACTTATGGCTATTCAGGAAACAACAGCGGCTCTGGCTGATCCCCTGCGTCGTCGTGTGCTGGATCTTTTGGAGCAGGGCGGCATGGAGGCTGGACGCCTGGCCGAAAAGCTGGGAATGACGCCATCCAAGCTGTCCTATCATCTGAGGAAGTTGAAAGAAGCAGACCTGATTGTCGGCCACAAGCAGGGCACCAGGGTCATCTACGAACTCAATCTGAGTGTGCTGGACAGCACCATTCAGTGGCTCTACCGCCTGCGGACAAGCGCCAGCGACAAGAGAAGTCTGCCCGAGCCGCAGACTGTGAGCAAGGGAACTGGTTCGACGGCGGTTTCGGAGTCCTAAGGGGACTTTCATGGCAGATGGCGGCAAAGCGGGTCGGTTCGTCCCGACCCTGGTCGTGGCTCAGTGGTTGCCGGGGATGATCATGCTGGGCGTAACCCGCATAGTGGTTAATCATCTGCAGAATAAAAAGGTCCCGCTTCATTGGAATGCAAAGAACCAGGTGGATCGCTGGGGCTCTCCCCAGGAGCTGGTTTGGATGCCATGCATCTGTCTGGTCATTGCGCTGATCTGGACCATCATGATGTTCGTCCTGCGCGCATATTTGATTAAACGTGGTGATGAAGCGGGACATACCTTAACTGTTTTTCTGCTGGGTGGGCTATACATGCAGATTGTTTTCGCGGTTATAGATACGTTCTCCATAGCCGCTGCCGATCCTCATTTGAACTGGTGGCCGACGGATTTCGGCATTGATAAGGTCGTCATTCTCTTGACCGGTCTGGCTCTCATAGTCATCGGCAATTTTGCTCCTAAAATCAGACCCAATGGCATCAGCGGTTTTCGGGTGCCAGGTGCCTACTCCAGCCGCGAGGCTTGGCGCCGTTGTCAGCAGTTTGGCGGTGTGCTCTTCATGATTCTGGGCGTGGTCATGATCCTGTCTGCCCTGGCTTATAGCGGAGCTAGGCTCTATTGGACCTGTGGAACGGCTCTGGCAATCGTCCTTGTACTCATTTTTGCCTATGGTTCATACGCTGGAAGAAAGTATGCCGGCCAGGGCGGACCCGTCTACCACCGCTAGTTCTTGTATGTCATACCGAGGTTAAAAGATGACTGTAAACGCTTAATCAGGATATAAGTAAGAGCCTTTTTGAATTAGTTAGAAGGGGTTTAAAGCTGATTTAGATCAAATCAAGTATCCGGCAATGTAATACTTTATTACAGCAATTTATAGATTGTTTCCTGTAATTAAGGAAATAGAGAATACGTAAAGACCTATTTGATGATGTTCATTCCTGCTCTTTGTCATCATCCCAAAGTAATTTGTATCGACCTTGCATGTGATCCATCTTCGCACGATTTTTTAAAAGATCTTCATCAATTCCAAGTTCGAGCGCTATCCAACATCTGAAGGCAAGAACTGCTCTTTGCCACGTATTTAGGCACACTATTATGTCAGGTCTCTTCCTATTTGCATGTTTTATTCCGTTATACGCCGATGTGGTTTGCTCTATCCAGTCGTTAACATCAAAAGGAAGGATATCTTCGAGATTTTCAGTTATTAGCTTTAATCTATCTTTAAAACTAAACTTGTTGGCATCTTTTTTGTTCTTGCCGCCGGCTTTCAGCAAATAATATCCTAAGGCCTCCATGCCAGAACCTACTTCTAATAACCGAACATCAGCTGTAGCTTTGTTTAATGTAAAAGAATCTACAATTGGGTCAATTGCTCGCGGTATCTGATCATACAATGAGAGCCATTTTTGTATGCCATCTTCCTTCAACTCTTTATAGGGAATCAAGTTTAGATTATATTTTGGTTCATAGGGTTCGTGAATCGCCTTAGTTAGTGGCAACCATTTTTCAGTGGCGATTTCATTGTTTACAGTAGTTGCAGGATTGGGCGAACGGAGGACTTGTGAATCAGTTAAATCACGGTTCTCTCCATATGAGATGCGCAGCAAATCCTGTAGTGCTCTAGACAAGTGCTTTGCGCTTCGCCAAGACAGAAGTCGGGATGATTTGGTCTCTATGTATGTCTTGTCGTTTATTGTACAGATGTTATTTTTAGAAGAATAAGAAAGTGACCAATCAAAGTGAATGTACCCGAGAGGATTGTTTTCAAGATGTATGTCATCAGGGCTTTTAATGTTAAGCGTCTCGGACATGTTATGAGAATCTTTATCTGACGGACTTTCTATTGCGATGCTACTGTTTCCAACCCATTGCCTCAGACCGACGATTGAAGTTCGCAATCCATATATTTTTTGATAATTCTTATGTAACCTTGCACCCATCACGGCGCAATCCGCAATTATTGTCCCCCTGCCTCCACCGTATCCGCCTATTCTCCGAGTCATACTGTCTTCGCGGCAATTTAATAAAGCAATACTACCGTCTACATCGTAAAACCAGAGATTTCGAGGTACTTCATATAGGTATTGTGTCTTATCAAGATCGTCCGCATAGGTCACACCATCAGACCATAAGCGAGAAATAGAATCTTCATCTTTCCACGATATAGTTATCTCAATGCCGGCTTCAGTGACACGTATCGGCACCTGCATCTCAGGGAATCGGGGATTGTCGCTGACGAGAGTTCCCACTCTAATCACCCCCGGTAAAAGAACATTGCTATTATGCGCCATTTTTAACTACTCACAATCGAAATAGTTGATAATTAGTAATTGATATTATCCATACTATAAATCATTTACACTCTTGAGATTTTGTGTATAGCTGTCTAGACAGATCTAGTCTCCGCTTATCAAGCCTCTTCTGGTCCGGAGCGGTCTCCAATCCTTTGGGACTTAAACTCACCGCGAACAGCTAAGCAATCTCGCCATCAACCGATGGAGAGCGCAGTGCGGATACTTATCAGATTTATTCAATTCCTAAACCGCGGCCTATCTGAGTCATTCATGAGGCAAATCCGAGAATGGCCTCTTGCGGGAGGAGCAAATTTCGAATCCACTCGTTTCAACAGTGCCCTACCCAATGTTTATCTGACTGCCCGCTCGCAGATTGTAGGTTGTCTTTATATCGATTCTTCGATAATCCTCTACAATCGTGGAGGATTGTTTTTCATTATTATCGATTCAAAGTTTTGCTTAAGTTAATGAACTCATATACACCATCGTTTGATTTCTGCAGTTTAGAACCATCCGTTTTAAATCCAGCTTTCTGATAAACTTTAATTGCACGTTTATTGAAGCTAGCTACTGATAGAACTAATATTCTGTAATTGAAATTAGTCTGTATGAATGCTTCGATCTCTGTAACAAAATTCAATCCCAGACCTCGTCCGGTTAAATCCGGTCTCAATCCCAATCCGACTTCCACTTTTTCCTCTGATAGCCTTTCCAGGCAAAAATAACCAACCAGTTCATCTTGATCATCCAAAACCTGGTAATACTTATCTCCACGCAATTTTGGAGTGATTATTTCTTCAAAATCCTCTAGATCATTTTCCATATCATAAAAACCATAAGTATCGCTGTAATGCCATTTTCTGGCAATCTGGTCTGCATTTGCCTGAGTTAAGTGTGCTATTTTCTTAAATTTCATATTTGATCCTTATTCAATCTTCAGGCTCAGGGTTATTACGGCTAGTGATGGTACAAAGACCCCGTTCAGGTGTTTCAAAAGTTGATCAATAAAATCTAAACCGCGAGATTGACACGGATTCCGTCAGCCAATTACGAATTGCGCTGTGGCTGGAGTGAGATGGTCGCGGTGTTGCGCCCGAGCTGCGGGGTTATGGAAAGGTCCCTGGGCCGACTATAGAACCGGGCCAGGGACCTGCTTCATTTGTGCTTCTTTTTCTCGCGGATATGCACGGAGATTTGGATGGGAGTGCCCTCGAAGCCGAACTCCTCGCGTAGGCAGCGTTCCAGATAGCGGCGGTAGCCATGCTCCAGGAAACCGGTTGCGAAGATCACGAAACGCGGCGGTCTGGTGGAGGCCTGGGTGGCGAAGAGTATCCTCGGCTGCTTGCCGCCCCGCAGAGGATGCGGGTGTGCAGCCTGAACCTTGCCCAGGAAGGAGTTGAGCTTGCCGGTCGGTATGCGCTTGTCCCATGATTCCAGGGCGGTGCGCATGGCCCTGGCCAGCCGGTTGGTGTGCCAGCCGGTCTTGGCGGAAAGGTTGACCCGCTCGGCCCAGGTGACCCGGTCGAATTCGGTCTGCCAGAGCCGCTCAAGACGTTGCCGGCCGAAGTCGTCCAGCAGATCCCACTTGTTGAAGACCAGGACGATGGCCCGGCCCGCATCCACAGCCTGGCTCATGACCTTCAAGTCCTGGTCGGCGATGGGCTGGGAGGCATCGAAGAGGATCAGCGCCAGTTCCGAGCGTTCGATGGCCGCCTGGGTGCGCAGGCTGGAGTAGTATTCGGCACCCGAGATCTTGTGTAGGCGGCGCTTGATGCCGGCGGTATCGATGAAGAGCCAGTCCTCGCCGTCCACCTGGACCACCTCGTCGACCGGATCGCGGGTGGTGCCGGCCACATCGTGGACCACGGCCCGCTCCTCGTGTGCCAGCTGGTTGAGCAGGGAGGACTTGCCCACGTTGGGCCGGCCGACCAGGGCCACCCGTCGCAAGCCCTCTGGAGTGAGGAATCCCGAGGTCTTCTCGGCCTTGCTGAGCTGTTCCAGCGCGGCGTCCAGCAGATCGCCTATCCCCCTGCCGTGCATGGCGGAGATTGCATAGGGTTCGCCCAGACCCAGCTTCCAGAATTCGGATGCGGTGTAGTCGGCCATCCGGTCATCCAGCTTGTTGACGGCCAGGACGACCGGCTTGCCCGCGGCCCGCAGCATGGTGACGATTCGCTCGTCGCTGGCGGTCAGCCCCACCTGGCCATCCACGACCAGAATGACGGCATCCGCCAGCGATACGGCGACCTGTGCCTGGGAGGCGATGGCGGATTCGATGCCCTCCACATCGCTCTCCCAGCCGCCGGTGTCCACCAGCTTGAATTGGGTGCCGGCCCACTCGGCCTCGTAGCTGACCCGGTCCCTGGTCACGCCAGGGGTGTCCTCGACCACAGCGGCACGGCGTCCGAGAATCCTGTTGACCAGGGTGGACTTGCCCACATTGGGCCTTCCCACCACGGCCAGTACGCCTACGGCCTTGGGGCCCTGGTCCCGGTCATCCCGGTTCTCGGAGCCGCCCTCCAGTAGGGCACGGTCCTCCTCGTCCAGCTCATAGTCGTCCAGGTTCCGGGCGTACTCGTCGTAGGAGTCCTCCTCCATGGCCGAGGAGACCAGATCGATCAGGACCTGCAGCGTTTGCTCGAAGGTCAGATCGGAGTTGTCCACGGTGGTCACCCCGTCCGCGGCGCTCATGAAGGAGGTGACCTTGGAATCCCGGGCATCCCGGGCAGCCAGATCCTCGGCGCCTGCTGATCCAGCCTGGGCCTGGCCGCTGCGACGGGCCTGGCGGACCTCCTCACGGGCTGTCAGCAGCACACGGACCTGGGCATCCGGGGCCACCACTGTGGTGATGTCCCGTCCTTCGGCCACCACGCCACGCTCCTGGTCGGCCATGATGGCCCGTTGGGCGGCGATGAGGACATGGCGCACGGCCGGAATGGAAGAGACTACGGAAACGTGCTCGGAGACCCTGGTGGAGCGTATCGCTTCATCCACGTCACGGTCGTCCAGGCTGACTCTGGGATGTTCGGGGTCCAGTCCCATGACCAGGTGGCCACCGGTGATGGAATCGGCAACGGCCTCGGTCATCGCCTCCTGGTCGGGTTGATCCGTGTCCAGGTCCAGCCCGCGGTCCATGCACCAGAGGGTGGCCGCCCGGTACATGGCACCCGTGTCCAGGTAGGCCAGTCCGAAATGCTCGGCCAGGGCCCGCGAGGTGGAGGACTTGCCCACTCCCGCAGGGCCATCGATGGCGACGGTGATCACAGTCCGACCTCCTTATCCAGGGCCTTGATCTCGGTTGCGGAGAGCACCCGGTAGGAGCCCGGACGGATCTCGCCCAGCCGGATGGGGCCAATCTGGGTGCGCACCAGCCTGGTCACCGGGTAGCCGATGGCGCCGAAAATGCGCCGGACTATCCGGTTCTTGCCCGAATGCAGGACCACCTTGACGATGGTGTGCTCGCGGTTGTGGTCGATGATGGCACAATGGTCCAGGCGGATGAGGCCGTCGTCCAGCTCCACCCCTTGGCTGACCAGCCGCCGGCAGACGTTGCCGCCAATATGGCCGCTGAGCGTGGCTATATAGGTCTTCTCCACCTCGTAGCGCGGGTGCATGACGTGCTGGGCCAGCTCCCCGTCATCGGTCATGAGGATCAGGCCCTCGGAGTCGTAGTCCAGCCTGCCCATGTGGAAGACCCGCTCGTAGCGATCCCCGATGATGTCGCGCAGGGTGAACCGGCCCTTGGGGTCGTCCATGGTCGAGAGGACCTTGCGGGGCTTGTTCAGGGCCAGCGTGACGTGTTTGTCGTTCAGATGGATGCGGGATCCATCCACGCGGATCTGCTGGTGGGAGGGATCCACCCGGCTGCCCAAGGTGGTGACCAGCTCGCCGTCGACCTCGACCCTGCCCTGGGTGATGATCTGTTCGCATTTGCGACGAGAGCCGAATCCGGCCTGGGCCAGCACCTTCTGGAGGCGGATGCCTTCCTCCCCCTGTTCGCGCGCTCTGATCGCCTGTGTGTATGGATGTGGCATCGTTCTCCCAACGTGGCCTGATAGTTATGTAACGGATACCGTTCTGGACGACTGCAGCCGCCGAAAGGTCATATCATACTATATCGGAGCCTAGGGAAGTGTTGTTGGCTTGCCCTAAGGTAGAAACTGTTGTTGTTCATTGTCGTCGAAGGGATTGCAAGGTGGGGAACATGACTATGGAAGCAAGTGCTGAGCCGGTTCTCGAACAGGCCGACGCGCAGGTTGCCGCAAAGCCCGTCCGCATGCGGATCAGGCCCCGTGATGTTCGTTGGATTCGTGCGGCCGCAGAGCTGGTGGGCACCTTTCTGATCTGCGCGGTCATCTACCTGTCTTACAGCTTCGGCCAGTTGGTCATGGGCCAGCCCAGCGTGGTGCTGCCGGTCCTGGGAACCGCCCTGACCTACCTGGCCGTGACGGCCATGCTGGGCGGCGTCTCCGGTGGGCACTTCAACCCCGCCGTGACCGTTGCCGCCATGTTCACCTCGCAGATCGGCATGGTGGATGGGCTGATCTACATCGTCGCCCAGGTGATTGGCGCTATTGGGGCCGGCGCGATCGCCGTCGCCCTTATTCCGGTCAGCAAGTCCGTGCCGCAAAGAACCTGGCTCATGTTCTCGGTCAACGGTTTTTCCGGCGGCTCGCCCGCTGCGGCCACCCTCAGTCAGCAGCACATCGCTTTCGGAGCGCCCATGGCCATCGTGGTCGAGCTCATCGGATGCATAATCGTGGTGGCTGCGGCCATCACCACCCTTCGCTCCGATGGCCGCGCCCGCCGCAACCATGCTCTCTATACCGGGCTGGCCTATGGCGTCGGCGTCCTGGTCACCTATCCCATCACCTGCGCGGGACTGAACCCGGCTCGCTCCACCGGCATCGCAATCTTCGCCCAGTCCAAGCACATGGCCGTCAGCCCGATCTCACAGCTCTGGCTCTTCTGGATCTGCCCCCTGCTGGCTGCCTCTCTGGTCGCCCTGGTCATCATCGTGACCAGCATCATCACCGACAACATGGCCATGCGCGCCATGGGTGCCGCCACAGATGCCCAGCCGGAAGCACAAGCTGAAGCTTTTGTCACCGGTATCCAGGCGGGCGTAGAATCACAGGCTTATGCCTATGCTCCCACAGGTGTCCAGGCTCACGATCAATCGACCCAGACCTCTCCTGCTCCAGTTCAAAACGCTCCTGCAGACACCACGGCTCAGACTGTCGATGTGTCGGCTCTCTCCGATGTCGATGCTGGACAGGATGCCGATCCAGGTAAGAATGCCGATACCAGCCAGGATGATGTCACCCCTGCCGAGGCAGGAACCATTCCCGATCTGCAGGTCGAGCCCCTTCACACTGCATCCGAAACAGAAGACGGTGACGAGGAACACAAAAACAAGCCCACTGAAGACTGAACCACCGAGGATCGAAAAACCTGAAAGGGGTCACAGCAGCAGCTGAATGCTGAAGTAGGTGACCAGAAGGCCGATGCCCAGGCCGATGCTGATGAAGACATCGAAGGGCACTGACCGCACCTTCCAAGGGCTGCGATCCTTGAGCGTTAGACGCAGAGTACCGCAAACCAGGGCCGCGACGGACACGAGTCCAGTCGCGGCCCAGGTGTATCCGAGGAAGGCAACAAGCGCGGCGATCAGCACTACCAGGAAGATGATGCCCTCGCAGATAGGACGACCCTCCTGAGCCTCCGAGACGAAGGGATGGCGATTTGCCGCCCTGGCCGACTGCGGGGGCTTGGGGTCCGGATTCTCGTCCTCATCTGCGTCTGTCATGCTTCCCAATTCCTGCATTCCCGACGACCTCCATTTGCTGCTGCACTTGCTTTGCCGGTTCGAGCCTACCAGCGCTCTTGATACAAAGCGACCGTGCCGCCATCGCCCTCGGACGATGATGGCACGGTCGCTGTTTCAACAAGGAGTGGGTGCAGGTGGATCAGTTCTTGTGCTGGAAGATCAGATGCTCGTTGGCGAAGGTGTCGAAGCCCAGGCTGTAGAGCTCGCGGCCATAGCCGGAGTTCTTGACGCCACCGAAGGGCAGCTCAGGCATGGTCACCCAGCTGCCGTTGATGAAGGTCATGCCGGTCTCGATACGACGGGCCAGGGCATCCGCATGATCGGTATCCGAGGAGAAGACCACACCGCCCAGGCCATAGCTGGAGTCGTTGGCCAGTTCAATGGCCTCATCCTCATTGGCCACCTTGTAGATGGAGGCCACGGGGCCGAACATCTCCTGGTTGTAGACGGGGTTGTCACGATCGATGTCCGTCAGAACCGTCGGGGTGAAGAAGGCCCCCGGCGAATCGTAGGGCTTGTTGCCGTAGGCGACCTTGGCTCCACCGGCCACAGCCTTTTCGACCTGCTTGGCCAGGTTGTCGCGGGCGGAGACCATGCACATAGGGGCCAGCGTGGTTTCGGGGTTGCTGGGATCGCCCAGAACCGCGTGCGAGAAGGCATCGACGATGAGCGAGACGAAGTCGTCGTAGAGGTTCTCCGTGACGATGAAGCGCTTGGAGGAGGTGCAGACCTGGCCTGCGTTCATCAGCCTGGCACTCGGGGCCACCTTCTTGAGCAGATCCCAGTCAGCGTCATCCAGGACGATGAAGACGTCGTTGCCGCCCAGCTCCATGGAGGACTTCTTCAGGTTGGCTCCAGCCGACTTGGCCACGGAAGCACCGCCGCGTTCCGACCCGGTCAGGGCCACGCCTGAGACGCGGGGATCGGCGATGGCACGGTCCACCTGGTCATAGTTGACAAAGAGGTTGGTCAGGCTCCCCTTGGGGGCTCCTGCCTCGGTCACAGTCTCCTCGAAGGCCACAGCCGAGCCTGGCACGTTGGAGGCGTGCTTGAGGATCATTGGGTTGCCCAGAATGAAGTTGGGGGCGAACACACGCATGATCTGGTAGTAGGGGAAGTTCCAAGGCTCGACCATGAACACGATGCCGGTGGCCTGCTTGATGTAGTAGGCCTTGCCAGCGGGGTTGTCCAGAGGGACGGGAGCCAGCAGCTCCTCGGCGTGGTCGGCGAAGTAGTCGGCGATGTCTGCGCACAGCTCCACCTCGGCGTGGGCCTCGCCGACCAGCTTGCCCATGTCCAGGGTCAGGTTGGCTGCCAGGGCGTCCTCGTTCTGACGGAAGAGCTTGGCGACCTGGCGCAGTTGCGCGGGACGGTCTCCGGGCCCTTCTTGCTTGCGCCAGGTCTTGTAGAGGTCATGGCCACGGGCCAGGGCATTCTCCAGATCCTCGTCGGTGGCATCCGGATAGGTCTTGATCAGTTGGTTGTTAAAGGGATTGACAGTCTGATAGGTCACAATTTCTCCTTCGAATGATTGATAACCAGTCAGCATCTTCGCTGGTCAGTTCATTCAGCATAGCACCGCATTGGACCCCGCGGTCAATGATTTTGTCGCAGGGCGACATTCGGCCGCGGGGTCCGGTTTCATCAGTGGAAGAAGTGGCGAGTCCCGGTCAGATACATGGTCAGATCAGCGTCCTGGGCGGCCTTGATCACCTCAGGATCACGGATCGATCCTCCAGGCTGCACCACGGCTCTGATCCCGGCTTGGATCAGATATTCCAGACCGTCTGCGAAGGGGAAGAAGGCGTCGGATGCGGCCACTGAACCCTTGGCGCGATTACGGCCCTCGTCCAGGGTGTTGGCCCGCTCCACGGCCAGGTGGCTGGAGTCAACCCTGTTGACCTGGCCCATGCCGATGCCCACGGTGGCTCCCTGGTTGGCCAGGAGCACGGCGTTGGACTTGACCGAGCGGATGGCCCGCCAGGCGAAGGTCAGGTCATCCATGGTCGCCTGGTCGGCGGGGCTGCCGGAGACCAGACGCCAGGTGGAGGGATTGTCCCCCGGGGCATCGATCAGGTCGGGCGTCTGCACCAGGGCTCCCCCGTCGATGGGACGGATGACCGGGCGCAGACGCGGGCGGCGTTCCACAGACAGGATGCGCAGGTTCTTCTTGGTCCGCAGCAGGTCCAGGGCCTTGGGCTCATAGCCCGGTGCCACAATCACCTCGGTGAAGACCGGCTTGATCTGCTGGGCCATGGTCAGGGTGACCGTGCGGTTGGCGGCGATGACCCCGCCATAGGCGCTCTTGGGGTCGCAGGCGTGGGCGCGGCGGTGGGCCTGGGCGATGTCCTCCCCCACGGCCAGACCACAAGGGTTGGAGTGCTTGACCACGGCCACTGCGGGCAGGTCGGGGAAGTCCCAGACGGAGCGCCAGGCGGCATCCGCATCCACATAGTTGTTGTAGCTCATTTCCTTGGCACCGCCCAGGTGCTCTGCTGCGGCGAACCCGTCCCGGTCCAGCGGATCCAGGTAGAGGGCGGCCTTCTGGTGGGGGTTCTCCCCGTAGCGCAACTGGCTGGCCAGGCGCCAGGTGCGAGTCAACGCCTGAGCTGGGCCCTGATCATTGGCCTTGTTCTGCTTGTCGTCGACCCATGTGCGCGCTGTCCACTCGGCTATGGCCGCGTCGTAGGAGGCGGTCAGGGCGAAGGCTTTTGCAGCCAGACGTCCACGCTCGGCCAGGCTGAAACCGGTGCCGGAAGCTATACGTTCGGCGGCCAGGGCATAGTCGTCCGGGTCGGTGATCACAGCCACGCTGGCATGGTTTTTGGCGGCGGCGCGGATCATGGCGGGACCGCCGATGTCGATGCGCTCCAGGCACTGGTCCGAGTCGGCGCCCTCAAGGACGGTCTGCTCGAAGGGGTAAAGGTTGACCACCACCAGGTCGAATGGGGCTATGCCCAGGTCTTTGAGTTGCTGGACATGGTCAGGGTTGGTCATGTCGGCCAGCAGTCCTGCGTGGATGTGCGGATCCAGGGTTTTGACCCGGCCGTCTAGACTCTCGGGAAAACCGGTGACCTTTTCCACCGGGGTGACCTGGACGCCCAGATCCTGCAGCCTTTTTGCGGTGCTGCCGGTGGAGACGACCTCGGTGCCTGCCTGGCGGAAAGCCGATGCCAGGGCCTCAAGCCCCTGCTTGTGGTAGACCGAGACCAGCGCTCGGTTGATGGTTCGATTCGTGGTGACCATGGAAACTCCTACTCCTATGCTTGAATGCCGAGGCGCCCCGCCACCTTCGGACCTACTTTCCCGGTCTGCGGGTGGACGAGACCTGTCGTGGTGTGTCTGCTCGGTCGGTTGCCTTGGGCTCCTTTCCCTCCTGACCGCGTGATTGGTTGTGTTTTTCCTCGTTTTCCGCCTTGGCGGAAGTCTTTTTGTCGCCTGACTGACGCAGGTAGACGATCAGAGCGTCCTTGATGACGATCAGGGCAGCAATGACGAGTGCCAGCAGCCATACTCCCAGCAGACCGACCCCCAGGGAGGTCCCGATCATGCGCAGGGAGGAGGCTATGGGCACGCCCACCCCGGCCAGTCGCTGACGGCCCAGGGCCCCATTGGAGAGCTGAAAAAGCAGGGCAAGGCCGACCAAGGTGACCAGCCAGGCCAGGGCCATGGCCAGGGTTGCCATCAGGAAGCAGACGCCGGTATCTCGGGACTTCAGTCCTGCTTGACGCACGGCGGCGTGAATTCTGACCCCCCATGGCCCGGTCAGCAACAGAATTCCGGCAACCAGGCCGACCAGCAGAGGCAGGTTGAGCAGGATCAGACGAACCTCCTGCCGGGAAACCGGCTCTGGGAAAAGTCCAAAGAGGGGCAGCGAGGGCAGACTGGAGGCGTGGCCTGACCAGAGGGTGAAGGTCGCCAGACTGCCGATGTTGAAACCATTTCCGAAGAGCCAGGAGGCAGCCCAGATGATCAGGTTGGGCAGCCAGGCCAGGGAAGCCAGACTGGTCGTCAAGGCCGAGGAAGTGCCCATACGTGTCAGTTCGAACAAACGTCCCACATCTGTGTGATAGAGGGCGATCCAGACGATCAGGGCGATCAGGCCGGCGACCAGCGTGGCAGCCAGGAGGATTAAACCGGCCGTGAGCCCAAGCTGGATGGTCCTGCGGGCCTGGACTGGCAAGGCCTCTTTGATCCGCTTGGCAAAAGCCTGTCGGAATGGTTCAGAGCGGACCCAGGCCCAGCCGTAACCCAGCAGGAAGACCAGGCTGGTCCGCAGAAGAATGACCGGGGTGCTGTCGACCTGGATGGTCTGGCTGCCCTGCATGAGGATGAGGTTGCACAGCATCCAGACGACCAGGCCGGCAATGCAGCCACCGAAGGACATGCCCAGTCGACCGACTAGTGCGCGGATCACCCAGATCAGCAGAACCGTCAGCAGCAAGGGAATGATGGTCAAGGTCAGAGCTCCAGCTCTGAACCCGCAACCCTGGGTGAGCAGGGTGATGGTTTCTGTCAGGGCAACGGTGGCCATGGACAGGGAGGGCCCGCCCTCCTCAATGGAGATGATGAGCAGGAGCAGTGCCATGCAGGCGCCGAGGGCGATGGTGTAGATAAGCATGGCCAGGAAGGCCTCAAGAGCCCCTCTGAGCCATGCCTTCACCATGTCGGTCATATGATGGCATGCTCCCGCAACAGGTCACGGGTCAGCCGGGCGGTTTCCCCGGGTGTGGTGCCCACCTTGATACCGACGGACTCAAGCACTTCTTTCTTGTCGGCGGCCGTACCCTTGCCACCCGAGATGATGGCTCCGGCGTGGCCCATCTGCTTGCCCTCCGGAGCGGTGAAGCCGGCGATGTAGGCCACGATGGGTTTGGTCATGTGGGTGGAGGCCCAGTGGGCAGCCTCCTGTTCGGCCGAACCGCCGATTTCTCCGATCATGACGCAGGCCTTGGTGTCAGGATCGCGGTTGAAGGCTTGCAGAGCCTCCAGCATGGTGGTGCCCACGATGGGGTCGCCGCCGATGCCCAGGCAGGCGGTGAAACCGATGGAGGACAACTCCCCCATGAGCTGATAGGTCAGGGTGCCGGACTTGGAAACCAGTCCAAGCGGGCCTCGACCGGCGATACCCTGCGGGATGATACCAAGGTCCACGCCGGTGCCGTTTGGCCGGTCGGACATGGTCATCAGTCCCGGGCAGTTGGGGCCGACGATGCGGCAGCCGTGTTCCCTGGCCAGGGCCACGCAGTATGCAGTATCGGCCACTGGAATGCCCTCGGTGATGACCACGATCAGGGTGATGCCGGCCTCGATGGCCTCGACCATGGCATCCTTGGCGAACCTGGGTGGAACGAAGACCACGGAGGTCCGGGCTCCGGTTGCCTGACGGGCGGTTGCGCAATCGGCGTATACGGGCACATGACGGGTCTGATTGTCTGGACCGTCGAAGTCGACCGTCATTCCGGCCTTGCGGGCGTTGACTCCAGCCAGGATATTGGTGCCTGCCGCCATCATGCGGGCCGTGTGGACCATGCCCTGGTGACCGGTCATGCCCTGGACCATGACGGGGGCGCCGTCTTCAATGAAGAGGGTCATCGGCCCGTCTCCCTTCCCGCTCGAGCGGCCAGGGCCACAGCCTGGTCTGCCGCCTCCTCCATGGTCCGGGCCACCCTGAGCCGAGGCTGTTGGGCCTTGGCCAGCAGGTCCAGCCCTTCGGCGGCCTCATTGCCGTCGAAGCGGACCACGATGGGCCGGTCGTCGTTCTGGTCTTGCTCTCCCGTAGCGTTCACGGCGGCCAGGATGCCCTGGGCCACCTGCTGGCAGGAGGTGATGCCTCCATAGACATTGACCATGACCGAACGGATCTTGGGGTCAGAAAGGACCACGTCCAGACTGGTGCGCATGACCTCGGGCGAGGCTCCGCCACCGATGTCCAGGAAGTTGGCCGGTCCCACGGGCACGCCCTGTCGTCGTCCCGACCCGGCGACAGCATCCAAGGAGCTCATGACTAGCCCTGCGCCGTTGCCGATGACGCCCACCTGGCCGTCCAAGCGAACGTAATGCAGGCCCGCGGCCTTGGCTTTGGCTTCCAGCGGGTCCACCTGAGCCGGATCCGCGAACCGCTTCCAGCCGTCGTGCCGGAAGGCCGCGTTCCCGTCCAGGGAGATCTTGGCATCAAGGGCATCCAGGTGCTTGGTGGCCTCGTCGTCCGGATCACCCACCTTGGCCAGGGGGTTGATTTCGACCAGGGTTGCATCGCTGTCCTGGAAGGTGTGCCACATTCCTAGAAGAATCTGCGAGGCCTGCTCCAGGTCTGCGTGGTAGAAGCCGATGCGCTCGGCCATGGTACGGGCTGCCTGTCTGTCGAAATCCTCCAAGGGGCCTATGTGCAGGCGCCGGACCGATTCGGGGTGTTCTCGGGCGATGGTCTCCACCTCGGTGCCGCCGCTGGCCGTGGCCAAAACGTCATAGTCCCGTGAGGTGCGGTCCACAGAAATGGACAGGTAGTATTCGTGCAGGATGTTGCGGGCCTCGGTGACCAGAATACCGCTGACCGGATGGCCGTCGATGTTCATGGGCAGAATGGCCTCGGCCAAGGCTACGGCCTGGTCATGATTCTCGGCTCGTTTGACGGCTCCCGCCTGTCCCCTGTGACCGATGGTGGCCTGGCCCTTGATCATGCATGGGTAGCCGATGACGTCGGCTGCCTGGCCGGCCTCTTCTGCGGTTGAGGCATAGACGGCCCTGGGTTGGGAGATGCCATGTTCAGCGAGCAGCTGCCTGGCCTGGTATTCGTACAAATCCATGGTGATGGTCCCCCAATCGTGCTCAGGCGGGCATGTTCATCAGGCAGGTGACCGGGTAGGCCCCCAAGGCCTTGCGGCCATCCAGCCCATTGAGCTCCATGACGAAGCTGAAACCGGCCACCTGGCCTCCGGCCTGCTCCACCAGACGTGCAGCTGCCTGGGCGGATCCTCCGGTGGCGATCAGGTCGTCAACTATCAGGACTCGCTGGCCTGGTTGCAGACAGTCCTGCTCGATCTCGATGCGGGCGTTGCCGTATTCAAGGGCATATTCCTGGCTGTAGGTGGGGTCAGGGAGCTTGCCTGCCTTGCGCATGGGCAGGAAGCCCTTGCCCAGGTCGCTGGCCAGCTGTGGGCCTATCAGAAAGCCGCGCGCCTCAAGGCCGGCCACCAGGTCGAAGTCCTCTGGCTTCACGGGCAGGGTGCGCTTCATGGCATCTAGGATGATGGCCAATCCCCTGGGATCCGACATGGCCGGGATGAAGTCCCTGAAAAGGATCCCCTTCTTGGGAAAGTCCGGAATGGTACGGATCAATGAGATCAGATAAGCGGCGTCGTCATCGCCCACCTGCTTAAGTTCTCCAACCTTGATATCGTCCGATTGAGCCATGATCTTCTTTCTGTCTTGCTCCTAGGAAGTGGTTGCCGGGGCCATCATACGCGCGCCGCGTTTCCGTTCAGAGTCAACCCGACGGAAGGTGTGGCGCGCGTATAAGGTTCAGGACTTGGCGGAAGTCGAATCCGAAGTCTCGGACTCTTTGGATTCGTCGGAATCCTTGGATGCATCCGCATCGGCAGCGTCTTCGGACTTCTCCGCAGTCTTGGCCTTGTCTGATTCGTTTTCAGGCTCCGACTGGGATTCGGCCTCAGCCTTGTCCTCGGAAGCGGCAAAGTTCTGCGTGGCAGTATCGTCGGCAGCGGTTTCTTCACCATCGGCATTGTCGCTGGCATTGTCGTCGTCTTCAGCGGCGGTGACCTCGGCTGTGGCATCCGCGTCCTTGGATTGGCCTTCGACCTGCTCGGGCAGGGGGTTGCCGTTTTCGTCAACCTCGTCGTCGTGGACATAGGCGGGGACGATCGGCGGCCTGGTGATGGCCTGGATGCGCCAGCGGGACTGGGAACCTTCGGAGTCGATGACTACCTGCTCCTTCTCCAGGTCTACGGAGACGACCTTACCCAGAAGACCGGTGGTGGTGGCGACCGCGTCACCAGGCTGCAGAGACTCACGGAAGTCCTGGACGGCGGCCTGCTGCTGCTTGCTCTTGCGGGAGCTTCCCCACATCATGGCGATCATCAGGGCGATGATGACGATCATGAAAATCATGGATCCCATGGTTGTTTCCACTCCTTGTTTCTTCGGATATCAAACGGCGATGCGCATTGCTGCGAAGACCCCAGTCTAGAACAGCTTCATGACATCCTCGGGTGGTTTGCGGCCCAGGTGCTCCCAGGCCTTGGAGGTGGCTACACGCCCTTTGGGTGTGCGTACCAGGAAGCCCTCGCGCACCAGATAGGGCTCACAGACCGTCTCGACGGTTTCGGCCTCCTCGCCTACCATGGCGGCCAGGTTGTTCAGACCCACGGGACCGCCGTCGAAACTGTTGACGATGGCCTTGAGAACGGCCAGATCCAGGCGGTCCAGCCCCTCGGAGTCGATCTGGTAGAGGGCCAGGGCCTGCTTGACGTCATCAGGACCAACCTGGGGAAGATCGTGGACTATGGCCCAGTCGCGTACACGGCGCAGCAAGCGGTTGGCAATCCTGGGCGTGCCACGGGAGCGCAGGGCCAACTGATGGGCGGCGTCATCCTGCAGGAGGATACCCAAGACCTTGGCTGAACGCTCGACCAGCTTCTCCAGCTCCTCCTGCGGGTAGAAGTCCAGGTGTGCGGTGAAGCCAAAACGGGCGCGCAGGGGCGATGGCAGCATGCCCTCACGGGTGGTGGCGCCGATGACCGTGAACCTGGGCAGGGTCAGCGGAATGGAGGAGGCTCCGGGGCCCTTGCCCACCATGACATCCACCCGGAAGTCCTCCATGGCGATGTAGAGCAGCTCCTCTGCGGCCCTGGGCAGACGGTGGATCTCGTCGATGAAGAGCACCTCGCCGGCCTCCAGGGAGCTCAGGATGGAGGCCAGGTCACCAGCATGCTGGACGGCTGGGCCCGAGGTGACACGGATGGGCACATCCAGCTCGTGGGCAACAATCATGGCCAGGGTTGTCTTGCCCAGGCCAGGAGGGCCCGCCAGGAGGATGTGATCGGGTGCCACGTCCCGTTTTTTGGCAGCCTCCAGGAAGAGCCCCAGCTGGGCCTTGAGCCTGGGCTGGCCGATGAATCCGTCCAGGTTTTCCGGTCTCAGCTCCTCGTCGCTGACCGGTTCGCCTTCGATTGGCCTGGCCGAGACCATCCGCAGGGATTCCTCCTGGGCGTCGCCATTCTGGGAATCGATGTAACCCGTGGTCATCTGCTTGTCAGCCATGGGTCAGCGCCCCCTGTCCAGCCGGGTCAGAGCCTGCTTGAGCACCTTGGGAATGTCGGCCGACTGCAGGGGCAGGGTGTAGTCGCCCTCTTTGCAGGTCTGCTCCACGGCCTGTTCGGCATCACGCTGCAGCCAGCCCAGGGAAATCAGTCCCTCAACCACCTGGTGGGCGCCGTCGTCCGTCTGGGCGGGTCCCTGTCGGCCTTTGCCGGCATCCAGATCCAGCTTGCCGGAGAGTTCGAGGATGATTTTCTGAGCGCCTTTCTTGCCTAGACCCGGCGCCCGGGACAGGACCGCAGCATCGCCGTCAGCCACGGCCTGGGCCAGCTGGTCCGAGTTCAGGGTAGAGAGGATGGACAGGGCCACTCGGGGTCCGATGCCGCTGACCTTCTGCAGCTGGGCGAAGAGGGATTTGGATGTGCGGCTGAGAAACCCGTAGAGGGTCAGCGCATCCTGGGTCAGGGACAGGACTGTGTAGACGGTGACTGTGGATTCGGCCCGCATGGAGGCCAAGTCCGACTGGGGCATGCGCACCTCGAAACCCACTCCCGAAACATCGATGACAGCAGAGCCCGTTTCGATGGCGGCCACCCGCCCAGTCAGCATTGCCAGCACTTGATCACCCCTCGATGAAATCGAACGTCTGTTCGAATCAGCTTACATGTCTCGCTGGACTCCCCGGTGCCTGCCGTATTTGGCAGAGGCTTGGGCCCACTGACGTTGGGCCTGGGTCAGATGTTCCTCGCGTTCCCCGCCCTGGATGGCACCGGCGGGCCGTAAGGCGTGGCAGATGGCCTGGGCCAGAGCATCTGCCGCATCGGCGGGCTTGGGCAGTTGGTTGAGCCCGAGGATGCGGGCCACCATTCGCTGTACCTGAATCTTGTCAGCCTGCCCGTTGCCCGTCACGGCCATCTTGGCTTCGGTGGGTGTGTGCAGGGCCACGGGAATCCCCCGCTGCGCGGCTCCCAGCATGGCAAGCCCGGCTGCCTGGGCCGTGCCCAGCACGGTGTTGTGATTTGATTGGGCGAAGACCCGCTCGATGGATACCACATCGGGACTGAAACGGTCCAGGGCGGCCGTCAGCCCCTGGTAGATTGCCAGCAGACGCAGGTCCTGGCTCTGTTCGGGGTCTGAGCGCACGACGTCCACATGAACAAAGGAAAGCCGGCGCGATGCACCGGCTTCAATGACGCCAACGCCGCATCGGGTGAGCCCCGGGTCGACGCCGAGAACAATCATAGGGTCACTCGTCGTCCAACTGGGCCATGACCTCGTCAGGGGCGGTCCAGTTGCTGTAGATCTCCTGCACGTCGTCCAGGTCGTCCAGGTTGTCGATCAGCTTGGATACCTTGCGGGCGGAGTCCAGGTCCAGGGTGACCTCGCTCTTGGGGTTGAGGATCAGGTCGGCGGAGTCGTAGTCCATACCGGCATCCTGCAGGGCCTTACGGACGGTGACCATGTCGCCGGGGGCAGTCAGCACGGTGTAGCTGTCGCCGTTGTCCTGCACGTCCTCGGCACCGGCCTCGGCGGCCTTCTCGAAGACCGTATCGTAATCCAGGCCCTCCGAGGGGACGATGATCTGGCCCTTGCGTTCGAAGTTGAAGCTGACCGATCCGTTCTGGGCCAGGGAGCCGCCGCCCTTGGTCAGGGTGGAACGGACCTCTGCGGCCGCGCGGTTGCGGTTGTCGGTCAGGCACTCGATGATGATGCCCACGCCGGCAGGAGCGTAGCCCTCGTAGACGATGGTCTCGTAGTTGGCCGCTCCGGCCTCCTCGCCCGAGCCGCGCTTGACGGCCCTGGTGATGTTGTCCGCGGGCACGGAGGACTTCTTGGCCTTGACGATGGCGTCGTAGAGGGTGGGGTTGCCGTCGGGGTCACCGCCGCCGGTGCGGGCAGCGATCTCGATGTTCTTGATCAGCTTGGCGAAGAGCTTGCCACGCTTGGCGTCGATGGCTGCTTTCTTGTGCTTGGTGGTCGCCCACTTCGAATGCCCTGACATATGTCTCCTGACGGTACGAATGCGTAAACGAATGGAATTCTAGTTCCGCTCTTCGACAATTTTACGGGTTTTCAGGCCCGTTCGTGGGGGCTTCATCGTAAGGAGAACCAGCCTTCCGGCCCACCAGTCTGCCCAGCAGGCCACGGCGATGATCGGGCCGGGCCGCCAGGGCACGGGCATAGACATCCAGAACCTGGTCGGTGACCCGCTCCCAGTCGTAGTCGCTGGCCCGACGCATTCCGCACGAGGCCAGGTTCAGCCGTGCGGGTCGGTCATCCAGCAGGCTCAGGATCACCCGGGTGCAGTCCTGGGGGTCCCCGATGGCGAACAGACGCGCGCTGCGGCCCTTCTGGGAGACATCCTCGAAGGCCGGCAGGTCCGAGGCCACCACCGGGCAGCCAGCAGCCATGGCCTCGACCAGCACGATGCCAAAGCTCTCCCCCCCGGTCTGCGGGGCCACATACAGATTCAGGCTGTGATAGAAGGAGGCCTTGTCCTCGTCGCTGATCCGACCCAGGAAGGTGAAGTGTCGGGCCAGTCCGGGATCGACGGCTTCAAGTATTTTCCGTGCCTCCGCCTGGCCGTCCCCAGCGCACAGGAAGCGGGCTCCGGGCACGCGCTGCAGAATGGCAGGTGCGGCCTGGGCCAGAATCCTGAACCCCTTGCGCTCCTCCTTCATCCGTCCCAGGAAGCCGATGGTGGGCTCCCGCTCGCTCCCCTGCCATTCTGGTCGCGGCCGGGCATTGCGCAGGGCTCGGGTCTCGATGCCGTTGGGGATGATCTGGCTGGGTATGCCCGGTTCCAGTAGATTCTTGGCGTTCTGCATGGCCGAGGGACTGACGAAGATGGCCTGGCTGATGTTGGCCAGGTATCGGCGCAGGTAGCGCCTGGTCAGTCTCAGTGCCAGCGGCGTCGAATCGAAGGCCGCATGGAAGGTGGCCACATAGGGGCAGGGAATGAATCCGGGCCTCAGAGGCTTGTGGCTCAGGGAGGGGACCTCGGGCTCGTGCAGGTGCAGGATGTCGAAGTGGCCCTGTCTGACCCACTGCCTGGTCTTGTGGCCGGCCACGCCAAAGTAGCTCAGGTTGGCCACGGATCCGTTGTAGGGAATGGAGAAGGAGGAACCGGTGGTCTGCACCCAGAGAGGCATGTCCTGTGTGCGTCGGCCCGGGGCCAGGACCTGCACCTGGTGGCCACGGTCCATAAGATGCCTGGCGAAGTCGCGGATGTGCAGTTGGACGCCGCCCGGGGTTTCGAAGGAGTAGGGCGAGATGATCCCCACCCGCAGGGGCGCCTTGATGGCGGCCCGCTCCGGCTCCTGATCAGGCCTTTGCTCGGGTGCCTTCATGCCCGTCACCTCCCTTGTTCGTGGATGCCTGGGCCAGGATGAAGTCCGGCAGGTCGTGCATCCGGGAAAGATCCAGATCCTCAAGGAAAATCGGCTGGAGCATGTGCCAGTCCTCGGGATGTTCGCGAATGCCCTGGGCCCACTGGTCCACCCATGCCTGGGTCAGGTCGTTGATGGCCTGCTCCCGGGGCATGTCCAGGTAGGGCTCGATGGCGATGGGCCCATCCACCTGGCAGACATAACCATAGGGGGCCTTGGCCTGCCGGCGGCGCTCCCCCGTCAGCCTTTCCCTGTGCATGTTCACGGTATACAGGGGCAGACGGGCATCCAAGGCGATGACGGCAGGACCTGCGGCCACACGAATCCAGGAGTCGAAGGCCTTGACGAAGACGCCTCGGCGGCTCAGATCGCGGTCGGCCAGCAGGGGCACCACCTGGTCGGGCTTCCGCAGCAGGGTCGTCAGACGGCCGGTGATGTCCGGCTCGCCGGTCAGCAGGATGTTCATGCCCAGGCGGCGACGGATGTCCGCAAAGGTGTTCAGCATGCCCTGGTCCCGCAGCCGCTCGGCCACCGTGGTGACCTGGCCGACCGTGGAGCAGGCCCAGAAGCCCGCGTAGTCCCAGTTGCCCTGGTGGCCCATGCCGATGGGCAGGGATCGCAGGCCGATGTTGCTCTTGGCCGGATCCGGGTAGGCGCTGCCGCCGCCATGTATGCGCGCCAGCAGCTGCTCCTTGGTCCGTGCTCCTACGGTCAGGGCCTCGACGAAGTAGACGAAGTAGGAGCGCATGCCCTGGCGCGAGGTGCGCCGCAGGCTGCGATGATCGGCCTCCGGCATGACATGGGCCAGGTTGCGCTCCAGCTGTCTGACGCCGCCTATCCGGAACAGCCAGCAGAGGTCGGCCGCCGCCAGGAAGAGGCCGCGCAGCAGCCCCTCGGGCACCAGACGGGCATGCTGCGCCAGAAAGATGAGCAGTCGGTCCGGCATAGGCTCACTCGTGGTTGGGGTTGGCGGGCTGCGGGTTGCGGCTCATGTCCTTGGCGACGTGGCTGATCCGCTGCCAGACGGTGACGATGCCCAGCAGGGCCAGCAGGACCAGGAAGCAGCTGAGCACGGCCAGGGGCAGCCCGGCTCCCGTCAGGGCCATGCCCACCAGGATGATGACCAGCCGGTCGGACCTGGTGGCGATGCCGTTCTTGGCCTCGAAGCCCTCGGCCTCGGCCCGGGCCCGGGCGTAGGAGGTGACGAAGGAGGTCATGATGGCGAAGAGCGCAGCAGCCATGCCCACCTGGGCCCAGATGTCGGGACCCTGGTGGCTGCCATCGGCCACCCAGGCCAGCTCGTGGCGGCGCAAGAAGATGATGACCCCGGCCAAGACGGCCCAGTCGGCTATCCGGTCAAGGGTGGAGTCCAGGAAGCCCCCGAACTGGGTGCCACCGCCGGTCAGCGCGGCCACGGACCCATCCAGGGAGTCGAAGGCCACCAGGATGGCCAGGACGATGGCCCCGGGCAGGAGCCAGCCGGTGAACCCGGTCACGATGGCAACCAGTGTGGTGCCTACGGCTCCGATGATGGTGACACCGTTGGCGCTCACGCCCAGACGAACCAGGCCGCGGGCGATGGGGGCGATGATGCGCTTCCAGGGGCGCCGTAGATGCTCGAACATTGGTCAGTCCTGACTGCAGGAGGTGTTTGCTCGGAAGTCGTCCGCCGAGTTGATCTGGGCGCGGACCTTGATGGCCTCGTTGATCCAGGCGCGGGCCTGCTCCACGGGCACGCCGTTGAGCTGGCTGCCGTCGCGGAAGCGGAAGGAGACCGCGTTCTTGGAGACATCCTCCTCGCCGGCGATCAGGATGAAGGGGGCCTTGGACTTGGCCGCGTTGCGGATCTTCTTGCCGAAGCGGTCGTCGGAGCGGTCGATCTCGCACCGGACCATGTCATCGCGCAGCTGGTCCAGCAGGTGCTCCAGGTGGGGGGCGAACTCGTCGGCCACGGGCACGGCCTGCACCTGGACCGGGGCCAGCCAGGCTGGGAAAGCGCCGGCGTAGTGCTCCAGCAGGATGGCGAAGAAGCGCTCGATGGAACCGAAGAGGGCCCGGTGGATCATGACCGGACGCTGGTGGGAGCCGTCGGCGGCGATGTACTCCAGCTGGAAGCGCTCGGGCAGGTTGAAGTCCAGCTGAATGGTGGAGACCTGCCAGGTGCGCCCGATGGCGTCGCGTGCCTGGACGGAGATCTTGGGCCCGTAGAAGGCGGCGCCCTCGGGGTCGTCGACAAGCTCCAGCCCGGAGTCCTTGGCCACCTCGGCCAGGGTGTTGGTGGCCTCCTCCCAGACCTCGTCGGAGCCGACGAACTTGTTGGGATCCTTGGTGGACAGCTCCAGGTAGAAGTCGTTGAGGCCGAAGTCCTTCAAGACCTTGAGCACGAACTGTAGCAGGTTGGTCAGCTCCCCCTTCATCTGGTCCCGGGTGCAGTAGATGTGGGAGTCATCCTGGGTCAGGCCGCGCACGCGGGTCAGGCCGTGGACCTCGCCGGACTTCTCGTAGCGGTAAACGGTGCCGAACTCGAACAGACGCAGGGGCAGCTCCTTGTAGGAGCGCTGGCGGGATTTGAAGATCAGGTTGTGCATGGGGCAGTTCATGGGCTTCAGGTAGTAGTCGAAGCCCTGGCGGGTGACCTTGCCGTTGGCGTCCTTCTCCTCGTCCAGATGCATGGGCGGGTACATGCCGTCCTTGTACCACTGCAGATGGCCAGAGATCTCGTAAAGGTGGCCCTTGGTGATGTGCGGGGTCTGCACGAAGGAGTAGCCGTTGCGCCGGTGCATTTCACGGGAGTAGTCCTCCATGGCGTTGATGACGGCCGCGCCCTTGGGGTGGAAGACGGGCAGTCCGGGCCCGATCTCGTCGGGGAATGAGAAGAGGTCCATCTCGGCGCCCAGCTTGCGGTGGTCGCGGCGTGCGGCCTCCTCCAGACGGGCGGCGTAGGCCTTCATGTCGTCCTTGTTGGCCCAGGCAGTGCCGTAGATGCGCTGGAGCATGGGGTTCTTCTCGTCCCCGCGCCAGTAGGCGGCTGCCGTGCGCATGAGCTTGAAGCTGCGGATGTAGCGGGTGTTGGGCAGGTGGGGGCCCCGGCAGAGGTCCTTCCAGACCGTGTTGCCCTCGCGGTCCAGGTTGTCATACATGGTCAGCTCGCCGCCGGTGGCCACCTCGGTGGCCTCCTCGCTGTTGATCTCGGCCTCCTTGGCTCCGATCAGCTCCAGCTTGTAGGGCTGGTCGGCCTCCTCCTTGCGGGCCTCCTCCTCGGTGACCACGCGCCGGCGGAAGCTCTGGGAGGACTTGATGATCCGCTTCATCCGCTGCTCGATCTGCTTGAGGTCGTCGGGGGTGAAGGGCCTGTCCACGTCGAAGTCGTAATAGAAGCCATCCTTGATGGCCGGACCGATGCCCAGCTTGGCGTCCGGACGAATCTCCTGGACGGCCTGCGCCATGACGTGGGTGGCCGAGTGCCGCATGATGGCCAATCCCTGGTCGCTCTCCAGGGTGATGGGCTCGACCTTGTCGCCCTCATGCAGGGGTGTGTAGAGGTCACGTGGCTGCCCGTTGAGGTCGACGGCGATGATGTCCTTGTCGTCAGCAAAAAGCTGGACGCCGGTCTGATCCGCCGCCACCTCCTTCCGTTCGCCCTTGACGATGATGGAGATGCTCGACTGTGTCATGAATGCCGTCCTTGCTATCGGAGCCCGCGTTACAGGGTGCAGGCTGGACATGGTTATCGAGCCACAGCCTAGGTCGTCACTCAGACAAGGAGGGGCCTTTGTTGCCCATGGAGCGCAGATAATCCTCGGCTTCCCGGACCAGCTCTTCGGCGGCCGGCTCGTCCACCTGGGCCTGGTCGACATCCATCTCCAGACGGTGGACGTAGTTGGCCAGGTCGTCGTTGCAGCGCAGCAGCATGCCGGCCTGGGCCTTCCATTCGGCGGCCTTGCGGGGCAGCTCCCCCTCGTCAAGGTGGACACCAAGCATGGCCGAGAGTCTTTGCAGGAGCTGCAGGGTGCCCTGGGCGCACTCGTCGCTGCCCAGGTACTGGGGCACGGAGACCCAGATGGACTCGGTGCTGTAGCCGTCCTGGGTGGCCAGGGCATCCAGGACGGTGGGGATTCCTATGGGGCCGGAGTGGCCGTCGGTGTCGGTCTTGGGCTGGTCGCCGGCCAGATCGTCGATGGGCAGGGGCCTGGTGTGGGGGCAGTCGGCGAACATGGCGCCCAGGGTGATGATGGCCTCCGCCTCGTCGTCTTCGGCCCAGTGGATGCTGCGTCGGCAGAAGTCGCTCCAGTGGTAGTTGGGCTCCGGACCCATCTCCAGCAGGAGAGTGTGGGTGTCATCAATCTGCACCCGGTAGATCTTGGCGGAGGGCCAGATGATCCGCCGCCGACCCTGCACATGGCAGAGCATGGGCCGTGACATCTGATAGTCGTAGAACCCGTCGCCCGGAATGCTGCCGATCTCGTGGGACTCGTAGACGTTCAAAAGGTGGCGGATGACGTTGGTCGAGGCTGAGCACGCATCGTTCCAGCCATCGAAGGCGGCCACCATGGTGCAGTGCTGCCTGGCTTCTTCACTCATACCTCTCACCCTACCGGTAGGAAGCCTAGTATTGCGCGGCTTTGCCGTCAGCGGAGGGTGGCTCTATGACGCGGCGACACGCGCTTTTTGCCAAGTGCGGAGGTCTACGCTACAGTAGTGCAACGTGCTTCGGCAGTCACCACCACGGTGAAAGTTGAATGTGCGGGCATAGCTTAGTTGGTAAAGCGCGACCTTGCCAAGGTCGAGACCGCGGGTCCGAGTCCCGTTGCCCGCTCGAGGTTTCGAGCAGTTTAACCAATACGGTGGGTTAGCCAAGCGGTTAGGCAGCGGCCTGCAAAGCCGTATAGACGAGTTCGACTCTCGTACCCACCTCTCTCTCGAAACGAGAATGACCCGGGCGGTTGGCGCAGAGGTAGCGCACTTCCCTGACACGGAAGGGGTCACTGGTTCGAATCCAGTATCGCCCACGAGGATCACTTCGGTGGTCTTTTCCAATCCGGGCGATTGGCGCAGCGGCTAGCGCACTTCGTTCACACCGAAGGGGTCGCAGGTTCGATTCCTGCATCGCCCACCTGGATTTTCTACCTCTCCCCTATCTTTCATTTAGGGACAGTTCTCAGTCTGCGATTGGCAGCCAACCCACCTGCTGAATTATCAGTGATCGAATTTTCCATAATTCCTGACTTCTGATTCCCCTAGCGGAAATTCAGGTAATAAATTATTGTTACCAATCCAACTGGGGTTTGTTGTTCAGGCTCACTTACAGTGGTCGTATCCGCTGAATTTCGCACTGTCTGGCGCTTGCAATGCTGGTTGTCATGGCGGATAGCGAACGGAGTGTTGAGCATGTCCGGGACCTTGTGATAATTTGCTCTTAGCAACAGGTCGGGGGACCTGCCAGAAACGGGAGTACCTGATGCATCCTTGAAGAGGTGATAGCATGAAGAAAGGCCTAGGCCAATGAGGGCACGTAACTAGCCTGGCTGAATCTGCAATGCACCACAGCTTGAGGAAACTGTGGTCTCCCTGTTTTACCTATGCAATACTTGCGTGGTCTGTATGTGTGGCCACGTTCCGGTTGTCGCCAGCGGCGGCGGCCGTGCTGTAGAGCTCCTCCGGCGGCGCAGAAATATACCCCCCTCTCCTGCTGCCGGAGGTTTTACTTTTAGGCCCTATTTGAGGGCCTGCAGGTACCTGTAAAGGGTTGGAATCGATATTTTGAGCTCGGGGGCTACGATGCCCACCGCGCCCTTGATCAGGAAGATGCCCCGGTCCTTGATGTTGCGAATGATGTCCAACCTGTCCTGCTTGGTCAGCTTGTCCATTGGAATGTTGAACTGGCGGACCTCATCCCTGGTGATCCTGCGGATGTTCTCCGCAGGCTCCTCGCTCATGCGGCTGCGCGAGGTCTCCGTGGAGATCTGCACATCGTCGGAGTCGATCGAGGACAGGGTCTGCAGCACATGGGCGGCCTGCTGTAGCTCGGTGATGTTGATGCTGATGCAGAGCAGGCCAATGACGGTTTGCTCCAGGTTGCGGACCAGATAGGAGGAAACGCGGAACTCGTGCTTGTTCAGGCGGCGCCCACGATAGTCGGAGACGAAGTCGGCCCCGTCCTGGTCGGCCCGTATGGCCAGTTGGAGCGTCTGATCAGTAATCCCGTCACCCAGGGAGCGTCCGGAGAGCTGACCGTTACGGATGAATACGATGGAATTCTCCGGGCGGGTGATGTCATGCACAACAATTTCGGCCATAGGACCGAAGGAATCGGCTATGAATTCTGCCAGGGGAAATACCTCTTCAAGGTTGTCTACTGTGAAATGCATGGCTGATCCTCAACATCCTAACAGGGCGGCTTGTAGCCACCGGTTGGTGCTGCGGGAAGCGAAAGGTATTGGATGGCGTGATATGGTCCATCACCTCCATACCAGCCAATCGGCCTCCTCTAATCCCGTATATTAGACCTTCTTTTGCGCACTTCAGTCCTTTGCATACGGCCTATCGAGGCCGCAGGAGAGCCGAAGTACCGAAGGAGTTTTCATGGTAGCGCACGAAAGCGGCTGAATCTTGCTTTTCGCAAACCCGGCCAGTCGTAACGGACTCGGCATTTCCACGGCTGTTCCCCATGAATCCAGCTTGCAAGAACGAGACCGGGATCCTTTAGCTAAACATAAGCACCTGCAACCGGCCGAGGAAAATGTGAACCTGGTCACGTCTTTTTGATGTCGGGTAGATTTAACTGAGATTTTGTAAAAATGTCATCTGGTTCTATATGACACATGGCTTGATCAGTAAAGGCGGCCAGGCTGTCTCGGAGCTTTGTCCCTCTCTCCTGGGTGGGGGCGTGCATGCCTGCCTTCCTAATTCTGCCTGGAGAAGTGTGGTAGGGGTGCGGGAGGGAGTGTTGGCTCTCTTGGGGGTTGAGCCTTAAGTGACACTGGTCTCCCTACTTCCCCAGTGGTTGGTCGGGGGCGGGGGGGGGGAGGGATTAATACGCTACCCGGCCTGTCTTACTCGTGCCAAGCATGAAGCAGTTGCTGTGTTTCTTTTTGGTGGCGGCGTGAGGCCAGGACCCCGCCCATGCCTGTTATGCCGGTGGCCAGGGCCAGTAGGATGCCTTCCCCGCCGGCACGGGGAATCACGACTGTAGTTCCTACAGGCAGGTATGTGTATCTGAGTGAGGTGTCCGGCTGCTTGGGTGCGCCGCCCAGCGTGTAGTCCACGCTGACCGTGACCGTGCCCGGCTGGTGTGCAGGCGTGAGCACGGTCACGCTGTTGCCAGCGCCGCGCGTCAGCCCTGAAGCTCGTGTGCTATCGAATCTGATGCCGGTAATCACAGGCATCAGATTGAACACCGCCGGTACAGGAACAGGACTATAGTCCCCTGTGGAGATACTGTCGTTGCCGAGTTCTCCATACTGGTTGTTTCCCCAGGCGTAGGTGTATCCGTCGCTGTCCACGGCCAGGGAATGCTGGAATCCTGTGCTGACTTGTACGGCTTTCAGTCCTTGGCTCGTGTCGGTGGGGTTGGCGGGGTCCCGCACGCGCACAGGAATGGGATTCACAGTGGAGCCGCTAGCGGTGTTGCCGAGCTGGCCTTCGTAGTTGCGTCCCCAGGCGTAGGCGTATCCATCGCTGCCCAGTGCTAGGGAATGCTCGTATCCGCCGCTGACTTGTACGGCTTTCAGCCCTTTGCTCGCGTCAGTGGGGTTGGCGGGGTCCCGCACGCGCACAGGAATGGGATTCGCAAAAGTGTTACTGGTGTTGTTGCCGAGCTGGCCATCGTCGTTGTATCCCCAGGCGTAAGCGTATCCGTCCTTGCCCACAGCCAGCGAATGACGCCATCCGGCGTTGACCTGTACGGCTTTCAGCCCTTTGCTCGCGTCAGTGGGGTTGGCGGGGTCCCGCACGCGCACAGGAATGGGATTCGCAAAAGTGTTGCTGGTGTTGTTGCCGAGCTGGCCATACTGGTTGATTCCCCAGGCGTAGACGTTGTCGTCGTTGCCCACGGCCAGCGAATAATAGGCTCCGCCGCTGACCTGCACGAAGGTGAAATCCGTCGGCGTGTCTGCGGGGTTGCTCACCCTGACGGGCGTATTCCGGTTGGTTGTCGTCCCGTTGCCGAGCTGACCATACTGGTTGAGTCCCCAGGCGTAGGCGTTCCCGTCGCTGCCTACGGCCAGCGAATTATTGCCTCCGCCGCTGACCTGCACGTAGGTGAAATCCGCTGGAAGATCCGGATATGTTTTGCGGTCAGGCGTCTGCACTCTGACCGGCTTAGTCTGATAGCCGCCGGTTGTTCCGTTGCCGAGCTGGCCATACCTGTTGTCTCCCCAAGCGTAGACGTTGCCGTCGTTGCCGATGGCCAGCGAATGCCAGTATCCGGCGCTGACCTGCACGAAGGTGAAATCCGTCGGCGCGCCTACAGGTTTGCTCACCCTGACCGGCGTAGTCCGTCTGGTGATCGTCCCGTCGCCGAGCTGGCCATACTGGTTACTTCCCCAGGCGTAAGCGTTCCCGTCGCTGGCCACAGCCAAGGAAAAACCGTCATTGTAGTCTGTTCCTCCGCTGATCTGGCTGAACCTGATGCCTCGGCTGGTGTCTGGCGGGGTGATGGTCGTGGCCTCGTTGCCCAGCTGGCTGCCCTTGTCGGGGCTGATGCTCCACGTGCTGTTCCGGCCTGCGGGCGTCCACTTGGCGGTCAGGGTCAGGTCCTTGTCGACGGGCCTGCTGAAGTCGTAGGCGACTTCGCCGGTGAACCATCCGTCGAACAGGAAGCCTTCGCGCGCCGGGTCGGGGGACGGCCGCTTCACCCTGCCGTATCGGGCGGGGAAATGCTGGTCTGCTGGTTCAGGGCTTCCTCCGTCCGTGTCGAATCGGACCGTGAGCGTGGATCGTGGCTCAACGCCTTGCGTCAGCGGCTGGTCGACCGTGTAGTTGAGGCTCATGCTGAAAGGCTGGCCGTCCTGCCTCCCGACGAGTGTGATGGCGGTTGATCCAGGCTTGCTGGCGGGTATGTCCGTCTTCCATGAGCCGTTGTTCTTAGTAAGCGTGAGAGGCTTGCCGTCCAGACTGGATGATTCCAAGGTGAGCGCTGTGGCGGTCTCGACTTTTGCTGGCTTCCCCGGATTGCTTTGTTGAGCGTCCAGGCCCCACCTATATATTCCACCCCGCCTGCTGATGGCGGTGATTCTGCTGCCGGCCTTGACAGCCTGCAAGTACTGCTGGCTCCCGTCGTCCGCCCGGATGGGTTTGCTTCCCGGTTGCCAGGCCCAGAGTCGGCCTCTGATATCAACTAATACCGTTTGGGCGGCGTCACTGCTGATGGCTGTGATGGCAGAATGGTCGGACAAAACCAGTGGTTCTGGGTGGGTTTGTCCGTTGTCTAGATAGCTGACTTGGCCTGTTGAGTACAGAAGCATAAAGCCATGGTCCAGGGCTGATATTTGAACAATGCGGTTGGCAATCTTGACGGGTTGGATCTGATTGACATTAATGGCATCTGGCTTCCAAAACCAGATCTGGCCCTTGCCATCCAAAGCGAGCATGCAATCAGCATTGCCTGCCGCCTTGACTGCTAAGGCCTGACTGGGAAGACTTATAGCCTTTCCTGTTGGTTCACCCTTACTGGTCCATGTGTGTATACGGCCTTCATGATCCACTGCCATGAGGTGGTCAGCAGCCATGGTAATGCTGGTGTATGCCGTAGAATCTGCGTCATGCAGAGCTGGCGTCTCCCCGCTTTTGCTCCAAGTGTAGATGCGGTGGTCCCGGCTCAAGGCCGCGTAGCTGTCATCGCCGACGACCCCAGCTGTGAATCGCACGTCGCCGGACTCGCGCTGCGGTGATGGCACCTGAGCAGGCATCTCATCGTTCGTTGTCAAGGTGAACAGGCGGCCATCGCCGGTCACACCCATCAGCTTGCCGTCATGGGCTTCCAAGGTGCTGAACGAGGGTGAACCCGCACTCGGTGGTGTGATGGTGATGCTGGTGGCACTGGAAGCCGGACCATGGTCTGGGCTGAGAACCCAATCAGTCACCGGGGTCCACTCGGCCTTCAAGGTGATGTCCCTGGTGATCGGGGATCGGAAGTCCATCATTGTGTCATGCTCGGACCACCCGTCGAAACGGTAGCCGTCACGCTTCGGATTATCAGCAGGAGGCGACGCCAAGGAACCATCCAGCACAGTTACACGTTCAGCCTCGCCCCCATTGGCAGGGTCGAACACCACAGTATGAGAATCAGCAGCTAGCTGGGTTTCTGAAGGTGAATAAGAGCTGGATGGCGAGATTCCAAAGGACTGGGAAGGACCTGTCGGAGACTGACTAGTAGAAGGGGAAATAGATGAAGTGGCCAGTGGTGACGGGGAAGGCAGGTTGGTCGGTTGTAGATTGCCTAGGGAATCGTTATCTGCCTGAGTGGTATAGCGACCCCTTCCCTCGTTGACATCTGAGCCGGAGGTGAAGACAGCGCCGGTGACCATGCCGGTCAGTAGGAGGGGTATTAGCACAAGTGCTGACATGAACGACCGCAGGCCAAACCTGTGCGTACACGAATTGGCAGACGTCAACGACGAAGCCACGAAAAACCTCCCCAAAGAATCCAGGATACCTTACTGACACCGTCCCCTGCAACCTTGGGCATCACTGACCAAATGTTATCACGCAACCATGTGAGCGTCGATCCCCCGACAGCTCACCCGAACACAGTTGAATCCGAGAGCCACTCTGCTACAGAAGCCGAACGGGCCTATATGAACTTATGCTTTGACGAACAAACAGCGGCCCGGCTGGTTGGGGCTGTCAAGCCTTCGGGACGGCCTAGCCGTGCTTCCCTCTCTCCCGGGCAGGAGCCGGGCGTGCATGCCTGCCCTCGGCTCCCGCTTTTAGAAGTCTGGTGGGGGCGCGGGAGGAAGTGTCGGCTCTCTTGGGGCTTGAGCCTTCAATGGCACGTTCCTCCCTGCTCCCCCTATGTAGGGCCGGGGGCGGGGGGATTGATACGCCGCCCGGCCGCTCTTACTCGTGCGAAGCGTGTAGTAGCTGGTGTAGTTCCCTTCGGTGGCGGCGTGAGGCGAGGACCCCGCCCATGCCGGTCATGCCGATGGCCAGGGCGAGCAGGATGCCTTCCCCTCCGGCCTTGGGGAGCACGCCAGCGGGCAGGTACGTGTATCTGAGGGAGGTGTCCGGCGTTTGGGGTGCGCCGCCGAGCGTGTAGTCCACGCTGACCGTGATGGTGCCCGGCTGGTGTGCGGGCGTGAGCAGGCTGACGCTATTTCCGTCGCCGCGCGTCAGGCCTGATACGGGTGTCTGGTCGAACCTGACACCGGTGATCACCAGCTGCAGGTTGAACGCCACCGGCACAGGAACCGACTTGTCGTTTCTGGTGCCGTCACCGAGCTGACCATTGCTGTTGTATCCCCAGGCGTATGCGTTCCCGTCGCTGCCCACGGCCAGCGAATACCAGTATCCGGCGCTGACCTGTGTGGCTTTTAGTCCTTTGCTCTTGTCGGTGGGATTGGCAGGGTCGCGCACGTGTATAGGAACAGACGAGGGGTTTTTAGTGCCGTTGCCGAGCTCGCCATAGTTGTTGTCTCCGCAGGCGTAGACGTCTCCGTCGCTGCCTACGGCCAGAGAAAGATGGACTCCGGCGCTAACCTGTGTTGCTTTCAGCCCTTTGCTCGCGTCAGCGGGGTTGGTGGGGTCGCGCACACGCACAGGAACAGGATTCCGATAGGAGCCACTGGCGGTGTTGCCGAGCTGGCCAACAAGGTTGCATCCCCAGGCGTAGGCGTATCCGTCGCTGCCCAAGGCCATCGAATGATCCCATCCGGCACTCACCTGCACGGCCTTCAGGCCTTTGCTCGCGTCCCTGGGGCTGGCGGGGTCGCGCACACGCACAGGAATATACGAAGAGCTGGTGTTGTTGCCGAGCTGGCCAAATTCGTTATTTCCCCATGCCCAGGCGTATCCGTCGCTGCCCACAGCCAGCGAGTTATAGTATCCGCTGGCGCTGATCTGCACGTAGGTGAAATCCTCTGGCAGGTCCGGATAGGTGTTGCGGTCGGGCGTCTTCACTCTGACCGGCGTAGTCCGGCCGGTGGTCGTCCCGTCGCCGAGTTGTCCATCGCCGTTGTTTCCCCAGGCGTAGGCGTTCCCGTCGCTGCCCAGGGCCAGAGAAAAATTATTTCCGGCGCTGACCTGCATGTACGTGAAATCCTCCGGCAGGTCCGGATACGTCATGCGGTCAGGCTTCCTCACTCTGACCGGCGTATGCCGTTCCGTGGTCGTCCCGTCGCCGAGTTGTCCATCGCCGTTGTTTCCCCAGGCGTAGGCGTTCCCGTCGCTGCCCACAGCCAAAGAAAAATTATAGCTATAGTTAACTTCGTTTTTTGATCCTCTGACCTGGCTAAATCTGATGCCCCCGCTGGCGCTGTTAGGCGGGGTGATGGTGGTGGATTCCCTGCCCAGCTGGCTGCCCTTATTTGGGCTGATGCTCCACGTGCTGTTCCGGCTTGCCGGCGACCATTTGGCGGTCAGGGTCAGGTCCTTGGTGACGGGCCTGCTGAAATCGTAGGCGGCCTGCCCGATGAACCATCCGTCGAACAGGAAGCCTTCTCTCGCAGGGTCGGGTGAGGGGCGCTGGACCCTGCCGTTCGGGGCGGGGAAAAGCTGGTCTGCTGGTACGGGGCTTCCTTCGCCCGTGTCGAAATGGACCATGAGCGTGGATCTCGGTTCGGCGCCTCTGGTCAGTGTCTGATCGACCGTGTAGCTGAGGCTTCTGGTGAAGGGCTGCCCGTCCTGCCTGCCGGCGATGAAGATGACGGCTTCTCCCGGCTTATGGGCGGGCATGTCCGCCCGCCAGGAGTCGTTGTTCCTGGTGAGTTTGAGCGGCTGGCTGTCCAGACTGGCCGTTTCCAGGGTGAGGGCGGCTGTGGTGTCGAGTCTGGCTGGCGTGCCGGGCTGGCCCTGCCCGTCCAAGCTCCACCTGTATAGGCTGCCCTGCCTGCCGATGGCGATGATCCTGCTGCCGGCTTCGGCGGCCTGCACGTACTGCTGGCTCCCGTTGTTCGTCCGCTTGGGGGCTTCGCCGGGCTTCCAAGCCCAGATGTGGCCATTGGAATCAACCAAAGCTGCTTGTGTTGTATTAATGCTTATTGCAGCCACGGCAGAATGGTCGGGCAGGACTAGCGACTCTGTCTGGTTTTGTCTGTTGTCCAGATAGCTGGCTTGGCCTGTTGAGTCCAGAAGTATAAAGCCATGATCCATGGCTGATATCTGAACAATTCGGCTGGCAAGCTTGAAGGGTTGGATCTGATCGGAATCAATGGCATCGGGTTTCCAAGTCCATACCTGGCCCTGGCGGTCCAAGGCAAGCAGTCGATCGGTGTTGCCAGCCACCTTGACTGCCAATGCCTGCTTGGGTAAGCTTATAGCCTTTCCTGTTGGTTCACCCTTACTGGTCCATGTGTGTATACGGCCTTCATGATCCACTGCCATGAGGTGGTCAGCAGCCATGGTAATGCTGGTGTATGCCGTAGAATCTGCGTCATGCAGAGCTGGCGTCTCCCCGCTTTTGCTCCAAGTGTAGATGCGGTGGTCCCGGCTCAAGGCCGCGTAACTGTCATCGCCAACAACTCCAGCTGTGAATCGCCTCTCGCCAGACGTATCTCGGGGTGATGGTACCTGAACAGGCTTCTTATCGTTCGTTGTCCAGGTGAATAGGCGGCCATCGCCGGTCACACCCATCAGCTTGCCGTCATGGGCTTCCAAGGTGCTGAACGAGGGTGAACCCGCACTCGGTGGTGTGATGGTGATGCTGGTGCCGCCGGAAGCCGGACCATGGTCTGGGCTGAGAACCCAATCAGTCACCGGGGTCCACTCGGCCTTCAAGGTGATGTCCCTGGTGATCGGGGTGCGGAAATCCATCATTGCGTCATGCTCGGACCAGCCGTCGAAACGGTAGCCGTCGCGCTTCGGATTATCAGCAGGAGGCGACGCCAAGGAGCCATCCGGCACAGTTACATGTTCCGTTTTGCTTCCATCGGCAGGGTCGAACACCACAGTATGAGAATCAGCAGCAGACTGGGTCCCAGTAGGTGAATAAGAGCTGGATGGCGAGATTCCAAGGGATTGGGAAGAACCTGTCGGGGTTTGAACAGGGGAAGAAGAAACAGATGACGTCGTCAGCGGCGAGGGGGAAGGCAGGCTTGTTGGTGGTAGATCGCTCAGGGAACCGTTATCTACCTGAGCGGTATAGCGACCCCCCTCCCCAGTTGACATCTGAGCCGGAGGCGAAGACGGTGCCGGTGGCCATGCCGGTCAGCAGCAGGGGTATCAGCACCAATGCTGACATGAACGACCGCAGGCCAAACCTATGCTTACGAGAACCGGCAGACGTCGACGAAGAAACCAGAACAAACCTCCCAAAAGGATTCAAAACGCTTGGCTGACCCAGTCCCCCGCAACCATGGGCAACACATGAGCAAATCGTATCACGCAGCCATCCGAGCGTCGAATCCCCCGGCAGTTCACTAAGGCTCAGCTGGCCGCCACGCCGCCTACTGCGGGCAGGGCGCCGACCATGAGCATGATGGCCACGAAGATGGCCAGGCCGATCCGGTAGATGACGAATCCCCGGTAGGAGAAGCGCGAGACGATCTTCAAAAAGGCGATGATGACGATGTATCCCAGCAGGAAGCTGACCACGGTGGCGCAGATGGTGGCCCCCCAGCCGGGGAAGGCGGCGTCCGCGTTGATGTTCTTCAAGGATTTTACCGTCTCGAGGATGCCGGCGCCGAAGACGGCGGGGATGGCCATGAGGAAGCTGACCCGGGTGGCGGCTTCGCGGGTGTAGCCCAGGGCGCGGCCGAAGGTCATGGTGCCGCCCGAGCGGGATACGCCGGGGATCAGGGCCAGCATCTGCCCGATGCCGAAGAGCAGGGCGTCGCGGGCGCTCATCTGGCGGATCTCCTTGTTCTGGCGGCCGTGGCGGTCGAAGTAGTCCAGCAGCAGGCCGAAGACGATCAGCACCACCACGGTGATCCAGAGGTTGCGCAGCTTGGTCTCGATGATCTTCTGGAAGAGCAGGCCAGCCACCACGATGGGCAGGGTTCCCAGAATGATGTACCAGCCCAGGGCCGCGTCATGGTCCTTGGAACCCATCCGCTCACGCCAGGAGGAGCCGTCCTTGCCGGCCAGGCAGCGGAACCAGTGGGTCAGTATGCGGGCGATGTCATGCCGGAAGTAGAGCAGGACCGCCAGCTCGGTGCCGAATTGGATGATGGCTGTGAAAGCTGCGCCCGGATCCTGGCCTAGCAGGCCGCCCACAATGCGGATATGGGCGCTGGATGAGACGGGGAAATACTCCGTCAGGGCCTGCACCAGGCCGAACAGAATGGCTTCGAAGAAATTCATGGACCCCTCTTGCTATGTCGGACAACAATGGCAAGCATAGCCACCACGCTGGGCAGGCAGAGCCAAGGGCCGGGCATGTCTCGCAGAATGCCCACAATAGGTCTTGTCGGAATCGACGACTCGACGAATAGGGGTGTGGATCATCATGGCCAAGACCTACAGAAAATCCAGGGGCGGGGCCCCGGCGGGATTCTTCGAGTGCGAGGGGCGCGGGCTTCAATGGCTGGGTCAGGCCCAGGCGCAGGGCGGTCCCCGGGTGGTGGATGTCTATGACTGGGGCCCGGACTACCTGGACATCGAGGAGGTGACCTCCGCCTCCCCCACGCCTGGTGCCGCCTACCGCTTCGGTGCCCAACTGGCCCACATGCATGATGCCGGGGCCGATCACTTCGGCTCCGCGCCCGAGGGCTACACGGGCACCTGCTACTTCGGACCCCTGCAGGATCCGCTGCCCATGGACGTGGGTGACTGGGAAGACCCGGCCACCTACTGGGGCGAGGGACGGCTGAAGCCCATGGTGGGCATGGCCATGGATCGGCGGGCCCTGAACCGCGATGACATGAAGATGACCGAAGAGGTGATCCAGGCCCTGCCGGAGCTGCTGGGCGCGGCTGCCAATGACAAGCCCGCTAGGGTCCACGGGGACCTTTGGAGCGGGAACGTCATGTGGACCAGGAACGACGGGAACACCCAGGCCGTCCTGATCGACCCTGCGGCCCACGGCGGCCACCGCGAGGAGGACCTGGCCATGCTGCAGCTGTTCGGCATCCCCTACCTGGGGCAGATTCTGGACGGCTACCAGAGCGTGCATCCCCTGGCGGCCGGCTACCAGAACCGGACCACGCTCTGGCAGCTCTACGCCATCGCCGGGCACTGCGCCTTCTTCGGAGGCGGCTATGTGAGCGAGTACCGGTCCATGTGCAGGTCGCTGCTGGGCTGACTCAGCCGACTCAGCTGAAGATGTCTTTGAGCTTGCCGAAGATCCCCTTGCGACCCCCGACTCCGGCAGGCTTGGCACTCTGCGGGACCTGCTTGGCTTCGGAGTCGTGGCTGTTGGCGAAGTCTTCAATCAGGCGGCGCTGATCGTCGTCAAGCTTGGTGGGGATCTGGACCAGCACGTGGACGATGATGTCGCCGCGCTCCTCCCGGTTGCCCAGCCTGGTGACGCCCAGGCCCTTGATGGTGATCTCCTGGTCAGGCTGGCAGCCGGCGGGGATGTCCACCTGGCGCTGGCCGTCGAAGGTCTCCAGGTCGACCTGGTGGCCCAGCACGGCCCAGGTCATGGGCACGGCGATCCAGCAGTGCAGATCCTGGCCGCTGCGGGTGTAGTGCTTGTCGGGCTTGATGGTGATGTCCACATACAGGTCGCCGGCTGCGCCGCCGCCCTCGCCCACCTCGCCCTGGGAGGCCAGCCGCAGCCGGGAACCGTCAGCCACGCCTGCGGGCACGTTGACGCCCACCTCGCGCCTGGTGCGTACACGGCCGTGGCCGTTGCAGACCGGGCAGGGGTGCTCGATGATGGTGCCGTGGCCCTCGCACCGCTCGCAGGGGGCCTGGCTCATCATCTGCCCCAGCAGGGTCCGCACCACCTTCTGGGCATAGCCCTTGCCGTTGCAGACCGGGCAGGTCACCGGTGAGGTCCCCTTCTGTGCCCCCGAGCCGCCGCACTCCTGGCAGAGGCCGTAGGTGCTGATGGGGGTGCGTACCACGCCGCCGAAGATGGCTGTCTTCATGTCCACGGAGACCTGGGCCAGGGCGTCCCGGCCCGGCTGGGTGCGCGGAATGGGCCCCTGGGTGGTGCCTCCGAAGCCGCCGCCGAAGAACTGGTTGAAGACGTCGCCCATGTCGAAGGGGCCGCCTGCCTGGGAGGCCTGGGGATCATTGGGGTCCACGCCCGCGTCGTACATGCGCCGCTTCTCGGGGTCGGAGAGCACCTCGTAGGCGCTGTTGACCTCCTTGAACTTGTCCTCGTATTCAGGCCCGGCGATGTCCGGGTGGTACTTGCGGCTCATCTTGCGATAGGCGCGCTTGATGTCCTGATCGCTCGCGCCGCGCTCGACTCCCAAAACCTCGTAGTAATCTGCCACCGATCATCCTTTTCGTTTGATGCCCTCTCGACCCATAGTTGCATGGGCCCACGATACCTATGACTTATGCCCTTGCCCTGACGGTCACGGCTCCCCGTCGCCGGCCAGGAAACCGGTCAGATAGGAGGCCACGGCACGAACCGCGCTCATGGTCGCCGGATAGTCCATATGGGTCGGGCCGATGGAACCCACGAAGGCCACGGGCTCGTCCGCTTCGGAGCCGTCGGTCTGCCTGGACCGGGCATGCCCGTATCCGCTGGTCACCACCGAGGCGTGGGCCAGCTCCGGGGTCCGGGTCTCGGTGCCGATGGCCACGCTGACTCCGTTGCTTTCACGTGAGAGCTCGCTCTGGGCCCGCATGAGCCGCATGAGCACCACCTGTTCCTCCAGGGCGTCCAGCAGCGAGCCCAGGTCCCCCAGGGAGACGGCCTGGCTGTGGGTCAGCTGGGAGGTGCCGGCCATATAGAGGCCGCTGGTCTGCTCCCGGGTGGCCATCTCGTCGAAGACCGTGGCCACCAGGCGCAGCATGGACTTGTCTCGGCCCTCGGTCAGGGAGTCGGCCAGCATGCGGCAGCGGTCAGCGGCGCGGTCCAGGGGCAGGTCCTGGCACTGTCGGTTGATCTGGTCGGACAGATCCGCCAGGGCGTTCGGATCCTCCTGCAGGGGCCCGTGCAGGGTGCGCTGGACCACCCGGCCGGTGTCGGTGATGACCACCATAAGTACGGTCCCCCGGCTCAGTCCTATAAGCTCGGCCCTGCGCAGGTTCGAGCTGGCCAGGGAGGGCGAGGCCACCACGGCGATCTGCCCGGTGATCTGGGCCAGAAGCCGGGCGGCGTGCTGCAGCGTGTCCTCCAAATTGACCGACCCGGACAGGAAGGCGTTGATCCCCCGGCGCTGGGCGGCGGACAGGGGCACGATGGTGGCCAGCCTGTCGACGAAGTAGCGGTAGCCCTTCTGGGTGGGGATGCGGCCGGCCGAGGTGTGGGGCTGAACCAGGTAGCCCTCGCTCTCCAGGGCCGCCATGTCGTTGCGCACGGTGGCGGAGCTGACTCCAAGCTGATGATTTCTGGTGAGCGAACCTGACCCTACCGGCTCGCGAGAACGAATATAGTCCTCGACGACCGCGCGCAGCACCAGCATGCGTCTGGTATTAGGCAATGTCGCTCCTTCCGTCATGGTTTCATTATTAGCACTCGGGCCATGAGAGTGCCAAAATGTCGCGCGAAGAGCCGAATTGTGTCGTCTCAAACCGATACGATGGAAGCGCAATGTGAAGGTAATCGAACATTTTCGACACAAGTCGAACATGAAGACCTCTGAATTGGAAGGAAAGCAGCACCATATGGCAGATTTCACATGGTCCGAGCTCGATGAGCGGGCTGTCAAGATGGCCAAGGTCCTCTCGGCCGACGCGGTCGAGAAGGCCGGAAGCGGCCACCCCGGCTCCCCTATTTCGCTGGCGCCCATCGCTTACGCGCTCTACCAGCACTTCATCCGTCACGACCCCAACGACCCCGACTGGGTTGGGCGTGATCGGTTCATTCTTTCCGGCGGCCACGCCTCGCTGACCCAGTACGTGCAGCTCTACTTCTCCGGGTACGGACTGACCCTGGACGATCTGAAGCGCTTCCGCACCGCCGGCACCAGGACCCCCGGCCACCCCGAGTACGGCCTGACCCCCGGCATCGAGATGACCACCGGCCCGCTGGGCCAGGGTCTGGCCTCGGCCGTGGGCTTCGCCTATGGTCAGCGCTACGAGCGCGGACTGCTGGATCCGGACGCGCCCGAGGGGCAGTCCCCCTTCGACCATAAGATCTGGGTCATCTGCGGCGAGGGCGACGTCGAGGAGGGCGTCTCCTCCGAGGCCAGCTCCCTGGCCGGCGACCAGCGCCTGGGCAACCTGACCGTCATCTTCGATGCCAACCACATCCAGATCGAGGGCGACACCCGCATCGCCCTGGGTGAGGACATTCTCAAGCGCTACCAGGCCTACGGCTGGTACACCGACGAGTTCAGCTTCATCCAGCCCGACGGCTCCTACAAGGAGGACGTCGAGGGCCTGGCTGCCGTCCTGGAGAAGGCCGAGCAGGTCACCGACCGTCCCAAGTTCATCAAGGTGGACACCCTGATGGCCTGGCCCACCCCCGGCAAGACCAACGATCCTTCAGCCCACGGCTCAGCCCTGGGCGCCGAGGCCGTCGCCGGCCTGAAGAAGACCCTGGGCTACGACCCTGAGCAGAGCTTCCAGATCGACGAGGAGGCCCTGGCCCACGCCCGCGAGGTCGCCCAGCGCGGCCTGGCCGCCCACAAGGACTGGGACGAGAAGTACCAGGCCTGGCGCAAGGCCAACCCCGACAAGGCCGACCTCTACGACCGCATCCATGCCGGCAAGCTGCCCGAGGGCTTCGACAAGGCCCTGGACGACCTGGAGGCTGGCTTCGAGCCCGGCTCCAAGGTGGCCACCCGCAAGGCCTCCGGCGCAGTCATCAACGCCCTGGCCCCCATCATGCCCGAGCTCTGGGGAGGATCCGCCGATCTGGGCGGCTCCAACAACACCAACATCAACGGTGCCGTCTCCTTCGCCCCCGAGGCCGACAAGACCGTCCAGTGGCCCAAGGCCAGCAAGTACGGCCGCCAACTGCACTTCGGCGTGCGCGAGTTCGGCATGGGCGCCATCACCAACGGCATCCTGCTGGGTTCGGACACCAGGCCCTACAACGGGACCTTCTTCCAGTTCAGCGACTATGAGCGCCCCTCGGTGCGCCTGGCCGCCCTGATGGACATCCCCAACCTGTATGTGTGGACCCACGACTCCGTGGCCCTGGGCGAGGATGGCCCCACCCACCAGCCCATCGAGCACCTGACCGCCGTGCGCGCCATCCCCCGGATGGAGGTTGTGCGCCCGGCCGATCAGTACGAGACCGCTGAAGCCTACCGCGCCTTCTTCGAGAAGGACAACACCCACCCCACGGCCATGATCCTGACCAGGCAGGGCGTGCCCACCCTGGAGGAGACCAAGGCCAAGGCCCGCGAGGGCGTCCGCAAGGGCGCCTACGTGCTGGTCGACACCGAGGGCCAGCCCGACGTACTGATCATGGCCACCGGCTCCGAGGTGCAGCACGCTGTGGCCGCCTCCAAGACCCTGGCCGAGCAGGGCGTCAAGGCCCGCGTCATCTCCGTGCCCTCGCTGGAGTGGTTCGAGGAGCAGGACGACGAGTACAAGGAAGCTGTTCTGCCCGCCTCCGTCAAGGCCCGCGTCTCCGTCGAGGCCGGACTGGCCACGCCCTGGTACAAGTACCTGGGCAGCTATGGCAAGCCCGTCTCCATCGAGCAGTTCGGCCTGCAGGGCAGCGGCGACGAGAACATGCGTGACCTGGGCATCACCGCCGATCATGTGGTCGAAGCAGCACAGGCCTCCCTGGAGGAAGTCCGTCGGGCCAACTGAACCCGGCATCGTGATCAATAGGGGGGCCGTCCGCGACGCCGGCCCCCTCCCCTTGCAGGCACGCCCGAAACGCGGGCCTGTGGGAATACAGCAACAGACTTCCCGGTAGTGCATAGTGAATGTGATTCCATCGGGAACCCAAATAAGGAGTGACAAGATGGCAGAAAATGCAAACACCCAGCGCACCAGCGATTCAGGTGTCTCGATCTGGCTGGACGATCTGAGCCGCACCCGCATCGAATCGGGCAATCTGCAGCAGCTGATCGCCGAGCGCAATGTGGTGGGCGTGACCACCAACCCCTCGATTTTCCAGAAGGCACTGAGCCAGGTGGGTCCCTATGACGAACAGCTCAAGCAGCTGGGCCGCATCCCCGTCGAGGAAGCCGTCCGCGAGCTGACCACCACCGACGTGCGCAACGCCACCGACATCTTCCGGGAAGTTGCCGAGAAGACCGACTATGTGGATGGACGTGTCTCCATCGAGGTCGATCCTCGTCTGGCCCATAACACCGAAGAGACCGAGAAGCAGGCCGAGGAACTCTGGGCCAAGGTCGACCGTCCCAACGCCATGATCAAGATTCCCGCCACTTTGGAGGGCCTGCCTGCCATCATCGCCACCCTGGCCAAGGGCATCTCGGTCAACGTGACCCTGATCTTCTCCCTGGAGCGCTACAAGCAGGTCATCGACGCCTTCATCGAGGGCATGGTCCAGGCCGACAAGAACGGCCATGACCTGAAGCACATGGGCTCGGTCGCCTCCTTCTTCGTCTCCCGCGTGGACACCGCGGTTGACAAGCTGCTGGAGGCCAATGGCTCGGACGAGGCCAAGTCCCTGGAGGGCAAGGCCGCTGTGGCCAACGCCCGCCTGGCCTACGAGCTCTTCGAGAAGGCTTTCGACAGCGATCCCCGCTGGGCCGATCTGGAAGCCAAGGGCGCCAAGCGTCAGCGTCCGCTCTGGGCCTCCACCGGCACCAAGAACGCCGCCTACTCCGACTGCAAGTACGTGGACGAGCTGGTGGCCCCTGACGTGGTCAACACCATGCCTGAGAAGACCCTGAACGCTCTGGCCGACCACGGCAACGGCGCTCCTTCGGTCAAGGGCACCTACGAGGAGAGCCACCAGGTGATGCAGAAGCTGGCTGACCTGGGCATCAGCATCAAGGACGTGACCGACAAGCTGGAGGCCGATGGCGTCGCCGCCTTCATCGACTCCTGGGATTCGGTCCTCTCCGACGTGCAGAAGGGCATCGACCGAGTCAACGGCTGAGCGCCTAGCCGAAAGTCGCTGCTATTAAAGATTGTGCCCCGTCCGGTTTTGAACCGGCGGGGCACAATTGGTATCCGTGCTGGATTTTGCTGGATATCTTGCTGCCGTGGGACTACTCTGCCTTGGTCTCCTCGACCACATGCTGCAGGGTGGCGATCAGGGCGGGACTGTCGTTGGGCATGTTCAGCCTGGTCAGGGTGCCGCCGGCGGATTCGATGGCCTTGGCCAGCTCCATGTCCACGTCGTAGCAGATCTCCAGGTTGTCGGCGATGAAGCCGATGGAGGCGGAGACGATGGTCTTCATGCCGCTCTTGGTGATCAGATCCTTGGCCACCTTGACGAAATCAGGCCCGATCCAGGGCTCCTCGGTGCGGCCTGCCGACTGCCAGGCCAGCACGTACTGGTCCTCATCGAGACCGGCTGCCCGAGCCACAGCATTGCTTAGGCCGATGACCTCATCCTTGTAGGGGTCCCCTCCCTGGATGATGCGCAAGGGCAGGGAGTGGGCGCTGAAGATCACCTTGGTGTCCGGCCGGTCGGTCAGATCCTTCTTGGCCACCAGCTGGTCGCTCCAGAAGTGGATCAGCTCCTGGTGGTTCCACCAGGACCGCACCGGCAGGTATTCCATGCCCGGATGGGCCTCGATGGCCTTGCGGGCGCGATTGTGGTAGTCCTCGCTCGAATAGGAGGAGTACTGCGGGGCCAGGGGCAGGCCGATCACCCTGGTGATGCCATCGGCGGCGATCTGGTCGACCGCATCCTTGATGAAGGGGGTGATGTACTTCAGCCCCTCGTAGACCTTGTAGGCGCCGGGGTGGGCCTTGTCCAGCGCAGCCTGGAGGCCGTCGCGCTGGGCCGTGGTGATCCTGGCCAGGGGCGAGGGCAGGCCGATGGCCTTGTAGCGGCCGACCAGCTGGTCCATGAGCGGCTTGGGCGGCTCCTGCCCATGGCGGATGTTGGTGTAGTACCCCCTGATGTCGGACTCCTGGTAGGGGGTGCCGTACGCCATGAGGAGGACTGCTGTAGGTTCAGTCATCAGCAACTTCTTTCTGTGAAAATGGAATGCAGTATGTCAGGCCGATATTGACCAGGGCTATGACGATGACCACCAGGAACATGTTCCTGTAGGAGGCCAGACCGGCCTGTCCGCCCACCTTGCCGAGCTCAATTGCCGAGGCGAAGAGCAGGGGGGCGATGGTGGTGCCGATCTTCTTGCAGGCCGACAGCCCGCCGATGGCCTGCATGCGGTTCTCGGGCCCGGCCAGCCTTCCTGCGATGACCTGGAGCGGCGAGGACATCATGGAGCCCATGCCGACCCCCATCAGGAAGGACAGGACCATGAAGAGCTGCAGGTTGTGCAGGGTCAGGGTGATCACCAGGGCCATCAGGCCTATCAGCGACGATGAAAAGACGAGCGTGGTCCGGTAGCCGAACTTGTCGACCAGGAGCCCGCCCAACCAGGATCCGACCACGGAGCCCAGCCCGACGCCGACCATGACCATGCCGGCCGAGCGGACCGGGAGCCCGAAGACGGAGTGGACATAGGTCGGAATGTAGACGAAGAGGGAGAAGAACATGCCTCCCAGCGTTCCCAGCAGCAGGGTGAGCCCGTAGGAGGGCAGCTTCAGCAGGCGGATGGGCAGGAAGGGCATGGTCTCCTTGGAGTCGCCCAGCCCCCGCTCATGCACCAGGAAGACCGCGCCGGCCACCACTGTGACCAGGAGGCATCCGATGATCAGGGCCAGATAGGCGGTGCCGTACTGGAGGAAGGTGATCGCCACCATCAGCAGGGCCAGAGCGATGCTGAAGGAGCCCAGGCCCAGGTAGTCGGTCTTCCAGGCGCGGTCGGTCTGGGAGTCGCCCATCATGAACCAGGCCAGAATAAACAAAATGGCCAGGAAGGGCAGCATCATGAAGTAGTAGGCCCGCCATCCGTGGGTGATGCCCAGGAGCATGCCCGAAAGGACCGGGCTGACCATGGCGGAAAGGCCGGCGATGATGCCCACCGTGGAGACCTTCCTGCCCTGGTTGTTCCTGCGGGCGCGCTGCAGAAGGACGTTCATGGACAGGACCATGATGCCGCTGTCTCCCAGGGACTGGATGAACCGGCCCAGCAGCATGACCGCATAGTTGGGCGAGACCGCCGTCATCAGACATCCGAGGAACCAGAAGGCCAGCTCCCAGAGGAAGACCTTCCTGGTCCCGTGGGCGTCGGAGAGGTTGGAGGTGATGGGGGTGCCCACCACCAGGCCCAGGGTGTAGAGTCCGACCACCCAGGAGGAGCCCATGGTGGTCAGGCCGAAGGTCCGTGTGATGGACGGCAGCATGGTCGGCACCGCTCCCCCATCCAGCTGGGTGATGAAGACGATGACCATGAAGAACCATATGGGCGTGGAAAGGATCGATCTTCTCTCTCTTGCAGACATGGTGTTACTGTCCCATCTGGTCCGTGAGCAGCCTGTCAATGCGCTCGGGATCGGTCTGGGTGCCTACCAGGAAGTAGGGGAATTCGCCGTAGATGGAGCTGGCTTCGATGTAGCGCATCTCGGTGACGATCTTCTTGAATTCGACGGGGTCGTCGGCGAAGAGCGTGACGCCCCACTCGTAGTCGTCCAGGCCGATGGAGCCCGTCAGGATGATGGAGACCTTGCCGGCGTAGGAGCGGCCGATCTTGCCGTGGTCGTGCATGTAGGCCTTGCGCTGGTCGTAGGGCAGCGTGTACCAGTTGGCGCCCGGAACGCGGGTCTTCGACATGGGATAGAAGCAGATGTATGGCTTGTCGGGCGTCTTGGGATGAAGGCTGGCATTGACATAGGACCATCCACGGTCCGTGGTCGGCTTGCCCGAGTAGAGGCCCACTTCAGTGACCGACACATAGGAGATGGTCGGCTCCAGGTAATCGGACAGTCGCAGCTTCTCCAAGGAGGTCTCGACCTCCTGCAGCTGGTCCAGGGTCTCCCTGAGGACCATCAGGCCCAGGTCGGCCTTTTGTCCATTGACCCGGCACCAGTAGTGGCTCCCCTGGCCCTGGGACTGGACCGCGTCCAGCCGTGTGGCCAAGGCCTTGAACTCGTCCAGGCATTCCCGGCGTTCGTCCTGCGGCGCTCGGCGCCACTTGGCCCAATCGATTTTCCAGAAGAGGTGAAGGCAAAACCAGCCCTCCAGGCTCGGTGCAGCTTGCTCAGCCATGAGCACATCCTTTCGCTTGCTTAGCTTGCACGACATTGTGTGGTGCGCCGCTCGTCGGGCACACCGTTTTCCACTCTATCCGTCAGGCGGCTGGATCGTTGGATTATCGGTGCATTGTGAATGACATATTGTGGTAATAGTCAAGGACTATGAGCCTTGCGCCACCGTCGCCCAGATATGGAAAAACCCCGGTCGATGCCGGGGTCAGGTATTGCAGGTATTGGTTGCTGGAATCAGGCCAGCTTGTACTTGGCGATGAGATCCAGGGCGATGATGATGGCCACCCAGATCAGGGCTACGATAATGGTCAGCCGGTTCAGATTCTTCTCAGCTGCGCCCGAGGTGCCCGCGTTGGAGCCGATTCCACCGCCGAACATGTCGGACAGGCCACCGCCCTTGCCCTTGTGCAACAGAATCAGCATGGTCAGCAGTATGCTGGCGAGGATCACAACGACTTCGAGCACAATCTTGACAATGGTCACAGCGCATACCTCCATGTAAGGAACTGGGAACAAGTATACAGATACCCGGGGAAAAACGCATCAGCCCTTGGCGGCCAGTCGCACGATTCGCGAGAATTCCTCCACATCCAGGGAGGCGCCGCCCACCAGGAAGCCGTCCACGTCCGGCTGGGTGATCATCTGGGAGGCGTTCTTGGAGGTGACCGAGCCGCCGTAGAGGATGCGCACGGCCTGGCCGGCTGGCTCCCCGAACTTGTTTGAGATGTGGTCGCGGATGGCCCTGGCGGCCTGCTGGGCGGTGTCGGGAGTAGCGACCATGCCGGTACCGATGGCCCATACCGGTTCGTAGGCCACGATCAGGTTAGCCATGTCCTCCTTGGCCAGGTCTCGGGTGACGTCATTGACCTGCCCTACAGCGAAGTCCAGCTGTATGCCCTGGCGACGCTCCTCGTAGCTCTCCCCCACGCAGAGGATGGGCTTCATGTCCGCAGCCAGGACGGCCCGGACCTGGTCGACGATGTTGGCATCATCCTCCGGATGGTACTTGCGCCGCTCGGAATGGCCCACGATGACGTAGCTGCAGCCCAGCTGAGCCAGCATGTCGGCGGACACGTCCCCCGTAAAGGCCCCTTGAGCGGTGACCGAGACGGCCTGTGCCCCGTATTCGATGGGCAGATTGTCGGCCTCCACCAGCACCTGGACGGAACGCAGGGCGGTGAAGGCGGGCATCAGAGCCACCCGGCAGCGCCTGCGGTCGAAGTGGGCGTCGCGCAGGAGCCAAGCCAGCTTCTGTACGAAATAGGTGGCTTCCAGGTGGTCGAAGTTCATCTTCCAATTGCCGGCCACCAAGGGAATGCGTGCCATACCAGACCTTTCCATCCGCGCAACAACAATGCCGGGCCGCCGGATGCGAAACCCGGTGACCCGGCATTGCCCGTCTGTCTGCCGATTTTACTCCAGCACCTTCAGGCCCGGAAGCTCCTTGCCCTCAAGGAACTCCAGGGAGGCGCCGCCGCCGGTGGAGATGTGCGAGAAGCCATCCTCGGGGAAGCCCAGGTTGCGCACGGCCGAGGCGGAGTCACCGCCGCCGACGATGGTGAAGGCTCCGGCCTTGGTGGCATCGACCAGGCCCTGGGCCACAGCCCTGGTGCCATCGGCGAATGCCGGGAACTCGAAGACGCCCATGGGTCCGTTCCAGACCACGGTCTTGGAGTCCACGATCTTGTCGTGGAAGAGCTTCTGGGAGTCGGGACCGATGTCCAGACCCATCTTGTCTGCGGGGATGCCGTCGGCAGGAACCACCTGGTGGGGCGAATCCGCCTTGAACTCATCAGCCACCACGATGTCGGTGGGCAGGACCAGCTCCACGCCCTTCTCGCGGGCGGTGGCCATGTAGCCCTTGACGGTGTCGACCTGGTCCTCCTCCAGCAGGGAGGAGCCGACCTCGTAGCCCTCGGCCTTGAGGAAGGTGAAGACCATGCCGCCGCCGATGACCAGACGGTCGGCCTTGCTGAGCAGGTTCTCGATGACGCCCAGCTTGTCGGAGACCTTGGAGCCGCCCAGGACCACAGTGAAGGGGCGCTCGGGGTTCTCGGTCGCCTTGGACAGGGCCTTGACTTCCTTCTCGACCAGCAGGCCGGCTGCGGAAGGCAGGAACTTGGCTACGGAGTAATTGGAGCCCTGGGCCCGGTGGACCACGCCGAATCCGTCGGAGACGAAGACGTCGCCCAGATCGGCGATCTTGCGGGCATAGGCGTCACGCTCGGCCTCGTCCTTGCTGGTCTCCTCGGGGTTGTAGCGCACATTCTGCAGCAGGACCACGTCGCCGTCGTTCATGGCGGCCACCTTGGCATGGGCATCGGGGCCGTAGGTGTCCTCAGCCAGAGGAACCTGCACGCCCAGCAGCTCACCCAGGCGAGCGGCAACGGGGGCCAGGCTCAGCTCGGGAACGACCTTGCCCTTGGGGCGACCCAGGTGGGCCATGAGGATGACCTTGGCGCCCTCGCCACGAAGCTGCTCGATGGTTGGCAAGGCGGCGCGGATGCGGCCGTCGTCCGTAATGGTGGTGCCGTCCAGCGGCACGTTGAAGTCCGCGCGGACGAGCACGCGCTTGCCCTTGAGATCACCGAGGCTCTTCAGTGTTTTCATGCGTATCCTTTCTGACTGCGGGTCCATGCGCCCGCTCCCCTGCCATGGTACTCAGGCAGACCGACCTGTGTGAGATATCTCACTCTTGTTTGGCCTGCTCCTCGGCCCTCTTCTTTTCCACCTTGGTGGCCAGCTGCAGCAGACGGCGGATGCGCCCGGCGATGGCATCCTTGGTGACCGGCGGATCAGCCAGGCGGCCCAGCTCTTCGAGGGAGGCCTCACGGTGATCCAGACGAAGCTGGCCGGCTGCACGCAGATTCTCGGGGATGTCGTCGCCCAGAATTTCAAAGGCCTTGGTGACCTTGGCGCTGGCCTCGACAGCTGCCTTGGCGGAGCGGCGCATGTTGGCGTCGTCGAAGTTGGCCAGGCGGTTGGCCTTGCCACGGGATTCACCGTCGCTGCGCTTGCCGGTCCACTCCCTGGAGGACTTGGGGGCGCCCATGAGGTTGAGCATGCGTTCGATGACGTCCGGGTCGCGCAGGGTGACGCGCTCGGAGCTGCGCACCTGGCGGGCCTTGGCGTTGATGCCCAGACGGCGGGCTGCGCCCACCAGGGCCAGGGCGGCCTCGGATCCGGGGCAGACGATTTCCAAGTAGGATGCCTTGCCCGGGTCGGACAGCTCGCCATGGGCCAGGAAGGCCCCTCTCCAGGCGGCCTTGACCTGGGCGATGTTGCCGGAGACTATGTCGGCGGGAAGACCACGAACCGGATGCTTGCGGCGGTCCAGCAGACCGGTCTGCAGGGCCAGGGCACCGCCCGCCCGCAGCACGCGGACCGAGTAGCGGGTCAGGTTCCCGGTGGGGGCCTGCCTGTTGACCTGGATCAGATCGGAATCATGGCCATAGACGTCCCTGATGGTGTTCTGCAACCACTGCGCTGCCGGCAGGGAGTCGAATTGCGCTTCCACCACAATGTGGCGCTGAATGATGTGCAGACCGCCACCGAAGCGGATCATGGCCGCCGATTGTGCTTTCTTGGCAGAGGGGGGTTCGTTGTCAATCGCGGCCAGCTCGCTTTTGACATCATCAAGTAGGGCCAAGAGCCGTCCTCCTACGAAAAAATACTGAAAAATGAATACTTCCAGGCCGCGCGACACACCAGCCGTGCAAACCACCGGATTACTGTGATACCGAATATCTTGGACAAATTGCGCCTTTGGCTATCCGCGGGAACGGTGCGGCAGCTCGCGGGCCGAGACGGTCACCTCCATTCCCCGGGACCGCAAACGGGCGGCCAGAGCGTCGGCCATGGCCACCGAGCGGTGCTGTCCGCCAGTGCAGCCAAAGGCGATGGTCACATAGTGCTTGTCCTCACGCGCATAGCCGCTGAGCGCGGTCAGAATGGCGGTGGTGTATGCATCCAGGAACTCCTTGGCTCCCTTGCTGGCCATCACATAGTCACGGACGGGGCCATCATGGCCATTCAGGTCGCGCAGCTCGGGGACCCAGTAGGGGTTGGGCAGGAAGCGGACGTCGGCGACGAAGTCGGCATCGATGGGCAGGCCGTATTTGAATCCGAAGCTCATGATGTGCACGCCCACGGTGGTCGGACCGGAGCCCAGGATCATTTCATAGAGTCGGGTTGAGAGCTGGTGGATGCTCAGGTTGGAGGTGTCGATAACTATATCGGCGCGCTCCTTGAGTCCACCCAGCAGGCGGCGCTCTTCGTGGATGCCGTCGATCAGGCGGCCCGAGCCCTGCAGGGGGTGGGGACGGCGGACGGACTCATATCGTTTGACCAGCACCTGATCGGAGGCATCCAGAAAGAGGATGCGGCAACGTACGCCCAGGTCGTCCAGATGGCTGAGCACAGCTGACAGGTCGTCGAAGTAGGAGCGGGAGCGAACATCGATGACGGCAGCCAGGCGGTGCAGGGAACTCCCGGCCGAGGTCATCATGTCGACCAGTGGCACCAGCAGGCGCGGGGGCATGTTGTCGACCACATACCAGCCCATGTCCTCCATGGAATCGGCAGCGCGGGAGCGGCCTGCGCCGGACATGCCCGTGATCAGCAATACTTCGAAGCCTGCGAAGGGCGGTTTTTCCGTCGTCATCGTCATGCCTCCCTCAAAGCTTGGTCCATAGCAGCCACCGGAACAGCGGCCAGGGGTCGGTCGGTCATCAGTGCCACCTGACGCACGGCCTGATAGAGCAACATGCGTTCACCGCTTATCACCCGACCGCCCGGCTGGCGGCGGAAGGCCCTCATGAGCGGGGTGGGCCGGGGGTCATAGACCACGTCGAGCAGGACCGGACCCAGTCGTCCATCTTCGTCGGCCTCGGCCCTCTTGGCTGTGCTGACCAGACGGGCAAGGGGATCGGCCGCACCCGAAGGCAAGGTGGAGACGACAATATCAGCCCTGGTCAAAGCTCTTTGGGCTGCCTCAGCCTGATCCATAGCGGTGACCGTTGGTTCGGGCAGACCCAATCGGGAAGCAAGGTCCAACATGTGGTCGCAGTGTTCCGGGTTGCGAGCCAGCAGATCCACACGCTCGACCCTCAGCACCTTCAAGGCGCATAAGGCGGACTCGGCTGTATTCCCATTGCCGATGACCAGGGCCTGCGCCCCTGGGTACGGTTGATCGGGAAGCCGATCCTGCCGGCCCTGGCCGGCAGCCTCCAGCAGGGCGGCCAGATCGTCAGGGTCCTCATCGGCCCGGCAGCGGTCGGCTGCTTCCAAGAGGGCAGCTACAATCCCCTCTACATCTGTGTTGTACAAAGAGATGCCTTTGGCGGGGCCGCCCTGTGCAAAGACTGCTGTGTTGGCAACTCCTAGGGTTTTGGACCAGCAGTCGCGAAAATCTCCCAGGGGACCAACAGCACTCTTCAAGGGCATGGTCAGGCTTAGTCCTGCCCAGGACGGGTCGAGGCCGTGGATAAAGTCCGCAAGACCGTCAGCGTCCATGCACACCCGGTCGTAGCGCCAGCCGTCCAGGCCCAGTGCTGCATAGGCTGATCCATGCAGGAGGGGCGAAAGAGAATGGCTGATTGGGTCGCCCAGGACGGCACAACGACGATCAGGTCCATTCATATCCGCAATCACGCACCAATCAAGATCAGGGCACGGCCCTCTGCCAGCCTCCTGAGCCATTTTATCGCTGGCTGTCCCCGGTTTGGTCCTGGTCACTGTGCAAGGCCTGGTAGATGGCCTCGGCCTTGGCGGAGCCGATGCCCTTGACGGCTTCAAGCTCCTCCTGGGAGGCCTGGCGCATGCGCTTGACCGACCCGAAGTGATTGAGCAGCTTCTTCTGGTAGGTAGGGCCGATGCCCGGAATCTCGTCCAGGGCCGAACGGAGGGCACCCTTGCGCCGGGTCTGCCGGTGGTAGGTGATGGCGAAGCGGTGGGACTCGTCGCGTACCCGCTGTAGCAGGTACATGCCCTCGGACTGGCGCTTGAGGATGATGGGATAGTCGTCGTCAGGCACCCAGACCTCCTCCAGGCGCTTGGCCAGGCCGCACAGTGCCACATCGTCCACGCCGCAGTCGTGCAGGGCCCGGGCGGCCGCGGTCACCTGGGGCTTGCCGCCATCGACCACGATCAGGTTGGGCTTGTAAGCGAAGTGGCGGGCGGCGGTGTTCTGCTGGACGATGGCTCCCTCTTCCTGCTCCACCAGCTCGGGTGCCTTGTCGCTGGCCTTTCGCTCGGCCTCCATGCTGTCGCCGCTATCGCCGGCGATGTTGCCGTGACGGAAGCGCCGGGTCAGGGTCTCGTAGATGGCACTCGTGTCGTCTATAGCCCCCTTGCCGTCCTCGCCGCGGATGGCGAATCGACGGTACTCGGACTTCTTGGGGACGGCATCCTCGAAGACCACCATGGAGGCCACCTGGAACTGGCCGCCCACGGTGTTGGAGATGTCGTAGCACTCGATGCGCAGCGGGGCGCGGTCCAGCCCGAGGGCCTTGGCCACGTCGTTCATGGCCTGGGTGCGGGTGCCCATGTCGCTCATGCGGCTGAGCTTGCTGCGCTGCAGGGCCTGACGGGCGTTGGCGTTGGCCCGGTCCATCAGGGACTTCTTCTCCCCCCGGCTGGCCACCCGAATGGTCACTGCGGATCCGCGCAGCTCCCGCAGCCACTCCTGCAGGTCACCGGTCCGATCCGGCTGGATGGGGACAATGACCTCGGGAGGCACGGGCGAGATGGGGGCCAGCAGGTCGGCACGACCGGTCTGATCCTGATGCTGGTGTCGGCTCCTGGTGGCCCTGGCCCGGGCTTCTGCATCCAGGGCCGTGACCTTCTGGGTGGAGCCCATGGCATCCCTGTCCTGGCTGATGGAGACAGGGGTATCCGACTCTCCGGGCAGCTTATGCAGCTCGCTGTCGTTCTCATTCATCAGGTCCGAGTAGACCTGCACCAGCAGGTCGCTGATCAGTTCGCTGTCGGAGACGTCCTCGACCCGCTCCACGCTCCAGTTGCGTTCTCCGCGGATGGCTCCTGAGCGCACGAAGAAGGCGTGGACCGAGGCTTCCAGTTCGTCGGAGGCCACACCGAAGACGTCCACATCCACGTTGGAGGCGAAGGCGACGGCATTCTGCTCGATGACCGTGTCCAGCATGGCGATCTGGTCGCGCAGGCGGGCGGCCTTCTCGAAGTCCAGCTCCTTGCTGGCCTTCTGCATGCTCCTGGTCAGCCCGGCACGGTAGCTCTTGCCCAGCCTGCCGGTGATGACCCCGGTCAGCTCCGTGCACAGACGCCGGTGGTCGCTGGCGCTGATCCGGCCCACGCAGGGGGCCGAGCACTTGCCGATGGAGGCCAGCAGGCAGGGGCGGCCGCTGAGCTTGGCCTTGCGGAAGACACCGGGGGTGCAGGTGCGCACCGGGTAGGTTTTGAGCAGGGCATCCAGGGTGTGCTTCATGTCCCAGACCTTGGCATAGGGGCCGAAGTAACGGGTGTCGTGCCGCTTGCGCACGCGGGTCATCCAGACCCGGGGAAACTCCTCCCCCACGGAGACGGCCAGGTAGGGGTAGGTCTTGTCATCCCGCAGCTTGACGTTGAAGCGGGGGTCGAACTCCTTGATCCAGGTGTATTCCAGGGTTAGGGACTCCAGGTCGGTGCCCACCACGGTCCACTCCAGGCTCCGGGCCGTCAGCACCATGGTCTGGGTGCGAGGATGCAGGTTTTCCAGGGGCTGGAAGTAGTTGGTCAGACGGTTGCGCAGGTTCTTTGCCTTGCCCACGTAGATGACCCGACCATCGCCGTCCCGCCACTTGTATACCCCCGGCTGGGCGGGGATGTCCGAGGTCTTGGGGCGGAAGAGGTCGCGGCTGTCCCCCAGCAGGGGTGCGCCGTTCTTGTTGACGCCGGTCGTGGTGCCGGTGGCTGACTCCTCTTCCATGGCTTGGGCGGTGCGTCGCCATACCTGCGGCGTGTGCCGCTCGAAGCAGCTGCGGGTCATGATCGAGTGGCCTTGGCTACCTTGGCGGGATCCAGCATGGGCTTCAGATACTTGCCGGTCCAGCTGTCCGGATTGGCGGCCACCTGCTCGGGAGTGCCCTGGGCCACCACGGTGCCGCCGCCGTCGCCGCCCTCGGGTCCCAGATCGATGATCCAGTCGGCGGTCTTGATCACATCCAGGTTGTGCTCTATGACGATGACCGTGTTGCCCTTGTCGACCAGGCCGTGCAGGACCTTGAGCAGCTTGCGGACATCCTCGAAGTGCAGACCCGTGGTGGGCTCGTCCAGGATATATACGGTCTTGCCATCGGAGCGCCGCTGCAGCTCGGTGGCCAGCTTGACCCGCTGGGACTCGCCTCCTGACAGGGTGGGAGCCGGCTGTCCCAGGCGGATATAGCCCAGACCCACGTCCACCAGGGTGTCCAGGTAGCGGGCGATGGAGGGATAGGCCTTGAAGAAGTGCGCGGCCTCCTCGATGGGCATGTCCAGCACGTCCGAGACGGTCTTGCCGTTGTAGGTGACCTCCAGGGTCTCCCTGTTGTAGCGCTTGCCATGGCAGGTCTCGCACTGGACGTAGACATCGGGCAGGAAGTTCATCTCGATCTTGATGGTTCCGTCACCGTGGCAGGTCTCGCAACGGCCACCCTTGACGTTGAAGGAGAATCGGCCTGGACCGTAGCCACGCACCTGGGCCTCGGGGGTCTTGGCGAAGAGCTGGCGGATCTTGTCCCAGACACCGGTATAGGTGGCTGGGTTGGAGCGCGGGGTGCGGCCGATGGGGTTCTGATCCACGTGGATGACCTTGCGCACCTGGTCCACGCCCTCCACTCGGGTGTGCTTGCCGGGCACGATGCGGGCGTTGTTGAGTTGGTCGGCCAGAACCGGATAGAGGATGGAGTTGACCAGGGTGGACTTGCCTGAGCCTGAGACACCGGTGACCAGGGTCATGACCCCCAGCGGGAAGGAGACCTTGAGGTTCTTCAGGTTGTTCTCACGAGCCCCCACCACGGTCAGCTGTCTGGTCTTGCTGGTCTTGCGGCGGCGCTTGGGCACCTCGATGGAACGGCGACCGGCGATGTAGTCGGCGGTGATGGAGCGGGAGGCCTTGACCAGGTCCTGCGAGCGCCCGGAGAAGATGACCTCCCCGCCATGCTCGCCGGCCCCCGGGCCGATGTCGACCAGCCAGTCGGCCTGGCGGATGGTGTCCTCGTCGTGCTCGACCACAATCAGGGTATTGCCCAGGTCGCGCAGCCGTTGCAGGGTCTTGATCAGCCGGTCGTTGTCCCGCTGGTGCAGGCCGATGGAGGGCTCGTCCAGCACGTACATGACGCCCACCAGGCCCGAGCCGATTTGGGTGGCCAGGCGGATGCGCTGGGCCTCGCCTCCGGAGAGGGTTGCCGCAGCCCTGGACAGGGTCAGGTAGTTCAGGCCCACATCGTTGAGGAAGCGCAGACGGGCGCGGATCTCCTTGAGGACCTCGCCGGCGATCTTGGCCTGGGCGCCCTCCATGTGCAAGCCCTCAACCCATTTCAGACTGGCGGACACGGCCATGTCGCAGACCTGGGCGATGGACAGGCCGTCCACGGTCACGGCCAGGACCTCGGGCTTCAGACGCTTGCCCTGGCAGACCTGGCAGGGCACCTCGCGCATGTAGGACTCGTAGTACTGCTTCATGGGCTGCGAGTCGGTCTCGTCGTGGCGGCGCATCAGGGTGCGGACCACGCCTTCGAACCCGGTGGTGTACTCGCGCAGGCGGCCCCAGCGGTTCCGGTAGGAGACGTCCACCTTGAAGTCGTGCCCGTACATGACGGCGTGGCGGACTTCCTCGGGCAGGTCCTTCCAGGGGGTCGAGGTGGAGAAGCCCATTTCCTTGGCCAGGCCGTCCAGCAGGTGGCCGTAGAAGCGCTGCTGGCTCTTGGTGCCGCTCCAGGGCTCCACGGCCCCGTCCTTGAGGCTCTTCTCCGGGTCGGGCACCACCAGCTCGGGGTCGATCTCCAGGTTGAATCCCAGGCCTGTGCAGGCCGGGCAGGCTCCGTAGGGGGCGTTGAAGGAGAAGGTCCTGGGCTCGATCTCGTCCAGTTCCAACTCGTGGCCGTTGGGGCAGGACCGCTTCTCGGAGAAGGGCTGGCGACGCTCGGGATCCTTGGCATCCAGATCCACGAAGTCGGCCACCACGGTCCCCTTGGCCAGTCGCAGGGCGGTTTCCACGGAGTCGGTCAGCCGCTGGCGCATGCCCTCGCGGATGACCAGCCGGTCCACGACCACCTCGATGGTGTGCTTCTTCTGCTTGGTCAGCTTGATGGAGTCGGACAGCTGGTGCATGTCCCCGTCGATGATGGCCCGGGAGTAGCCGTCGGAGCGTAGGAGCTCCAGGGTCTCCACGAATTCGCCCTTGCGGCCCTTGACGATGGGGGCCAGCAGCTGGAAGCGGGTCCCCTCCGGCCTGGACATGAGGGTGTCGACGATCTGCTGCGGCGACTGGGCGCGCACCTCGGCCCCGCAGACCGGGCAGTGGGGAATGCCTGTCCTGGCGAAGAGCAGACGCAGGTAGTCGTAGACCTCGGTGATGGTGCCCACGGTGGACCGGGGGTTGCGGTTGGTGGTCTTCTGGTCGATGGAGACGGCAGGACTCAGGCCCTCGATGAAGTCCACGTCGGGCTTGTCCATCTGGCCCAGGAACTGGCGGGCATAGGCTGAGAGGGACTCCACATAGCGGCGCTGACCCTCGGCGAAGAGGGTGTCAAAGGCCAGGGAGGACTTGCCGGAGCCTGACAGACCGGTGAAGACCACCATCCGGTTGCGGGGTATGGACAGGTTGACGTTCTTGAGGTTGTGGGCCCGGGCGCCCTGGATGACGATTTTGCGGTCGTTGGGCACCATGGACAGGTCCGCCACCAGGGACCCCTTGGATTCGATCATGCGCGGGTTCTCGATGGCCGCGTCCACTGTCGACTTAGGCTTGTTCTGCTGCTTCACGTGCTTCCCATCCGCTTCCCTGAAGACCCATGGCCAAGGCTGAGGCCAAAGCCTGACCATAATATCGCCGGGGCCGAATAATTCGAACAGGTGTTCGACGATGGCTTAGATGGCCGGGTCCGGCGGATCCAGGGGCGGGCGGCAGCAGCCGTTGAGGAAGCAGTCGTGCTGATGGTCGTTGATCATGCCGGCCGCCTGGAGGAAGGAGTGGACCGTCACGGGCCCCAGGAAGCGCAGACCCAGGTCACGCATGTCCTTGCAGACGATGGCCGACAGATGGTCGTAGCGTGGTATGGATGGATCGTCCGGGTAGTCGTGGTTGATGGTCAGCCCGCCGGTGAAGGACCAGCAGTAGCGGTCGAACTCCTCCCCGGGAAATTGGCGGGCGATCAGGGTGGCGTTGGCCACCGTGGCCTCGATTTTCCGTCGATTGCGGATGATGGCCGGGTCGGCCATGAGAGAGTCGATGCGGCCGGCATCGAAGGCGGCGACCGATTGAATATCGAAGTTGTCGAAATCCTTGAGGAGGGCCTGGCGGCGATGCAGGACCAGTTGCCAGCTGAGTCCGCACTGGAATATTTCCAGGGAGAGCATGGCGAAGAGCCTTTGGGAGCCGTGCAGGGGGCGGCCCCACTCGCGGTCGTGATAGCTGCGCATAAGCGGATCAGCCACCTGAGCCCAGTCGCATCGATGTGAAGGTTCGGCCATGCTGCACTCCCCTTTCCAGCGTTCGGCTTCAGGCTAGCACCGGCGGCCGCCCGGGCCGGGTGGTCAATACCACCGAGCAAGGCTGGCCGATTTAGAGTTGAGACAGAGGCCGGCCGGCCCGTGCCCGGGGACATCCCCACGGCGGGCAGCAGGGTTGCGGCCGGCAAGGAGAGGAAGCATGTGCCATGACTGACAAGGACAATCCGCGCAGACTCTGGACCGACGATGAGGACCCGGTCGAGAGGGCCAAGCGCACTTCCCCTGCCATGCAGGGCAGCCAATCGGCTTCGGGATCGACTTCAGCAACCGGGAGTTCAAGGAATGGAAGTTCGGCATCGTCTGATGCGTCGGCTTCGAATTCATCGACTCCGAATCCGTCTACTTCAAATTCATCCAGCTCGGGTTCATCGCCTTCGGTAGCCGCAGCCAAGTGGTCCGGGGATTCGTCGAAGAAGGCATCGACTGGAAAAGCCAGTGCCGATGAGACCACCAACAAAGGCAAGAGCAGTTCTGATCGCAGCGGCAATGAGGCAGCGCAGGGATCAAACCAAGCACAGAACCAGCAGCAAAAGCAGGGTCAGACCGAAAAGGAGCAGGAATCCTCCAAGGGCCGAGGCTGGAAGCTCTTCGAGGACATCCTGCTCTGGGTAGCCTGGGTGGCCATGGTGGGTTTCAACGGCTATGCGGAGGTCTACCACTTCAACGGCACGACAGTTGGAGGCCTGGCTCGCAAGGTGGACCTTTGGATCATGCCCGCCGGCTACGTCTTCGCCATCTGGGGGGTCGTCTACATCGCCCTGGCCATCTGGCTCTTCCGCTTCTGCCTGGCTGGTCCCAGCCGCAAACGTCTGGGTTTCCTGCCCTTCACACTGAGCGGGCTGCTCTTCGTGGCCACCTGCTGCCTGAACATCGCCTGGCTGGCCCTGTGGCACATGGAGCGCAACTTCTGGGCCCTGGTCATCATCCTCATCCTGACTGTGCTGGCCTGGATGCTCTATGCCCTGGTGCGCCGGGATGCCACCAAGGCCGGGACCCCCACCGCCGCCAAGGCCTTGGACTGGATTCCGCTGTCCATCTACGCCAGCTGGCTGAGCGTAGCCACCCTGGTCAATGCCGGATACATGGTGGTGGCCGGGCACAGGGTCGGCAGTGCCGTCCAGGGATTCGCCACCATCATCGTGGTCGGCGCCCTCCTGGCCGTCGCCTACCTGATGAACAGGCATGGCAAGGACTGGGTCTTCGGCCTGGTGGTCATCTGGGCCTGCCTGGGCATCGGCATCAGGATCTTCTCCTTCGCGGCCGCCATGGGCGTGCTGGTCATCGCTCTGACCGCCGTGGGCGCCTTCCTGGTCTACTTCCCCTGGAGCAGGTTCAGGCTGGTCCGTCGCTGACCCACCCGTGGTTCATCCATTGCCCCGTCAGCCGAGACGCACTGGCAGGGATTGCTTCTTGCTACCATGATTCCTTGCAAGTTTTGAATCCATGAGGAAAGCGGGGTCGGAGGCGGCATGGCTATTGAGGCGCAGGGACTTGAGATCCGGATAGGTGCCCGACTACTCCTGCAAGCCACCGACTTCCACGTGACCAAGGGCGACCGGATCGGCCTGGTGGGCCGCAACGGCGCGGGCAAGACCACACTGACCCGGGTCATTACCGGTGACATGCTCCCCTCGGCCGGCAAGGTGCGGGTGACCGGACAGCTGGGATACCTGCCCCAGTCAACCCACGCGGGAGACTCCGAGCAGAGCGCCCTGGACCGGGTCATGAGCGCCAGGGACATCGCATCCATCGTCCAGCGGATGCGCAAGGCCGAGACCGAGATGACCAGTCCTGATCCCAAGATCATGGAAAAGGCCATGAAGCGTTACGACAAGGCCCAGCAGGACTTCGAGAACGCCGGTGGTTATGCGGCCCAATCCCAGGCCATCGTCATGGGCGAGAGCCTGGGGCTGAGCCAGGAGACCCTGCAGCAGGCACTGGGCACCCTCTCCGGCGGTCAGCGCCGACGGGTCGAGCTGGCCAGAATCCTCTTCTCCGATGCCGACACCCTGATTCTGGACGAGCCCACCAACCATTTGGATGCCGACTCCATCGAGTGGCTCAAGGGCTACCTGCGCCGGTTCGAGGGCGGCTTCCTGATCATCTCCCACTCCACCGAGCTACTGGACGAGACCGTCAACCGCATCTGGCACCTGGATGCCCAGCGTTCCTGCATCGACATGTACACCATGGGATGGAAGGCCTACCTGCGCCAGCGGGTGGTGGACGAGGAGCGCCGTCGCCGCGAACGGGAGGTGGCCGAGAAGAAGGCCGACCGTCTGATGCGTCAGGGCATCCGACTGCACGCCAAGGCCACCAAGGCCGTGGCCGCCCAGAACATGATGCGCCGCGCCCAGCGCCTGCTGGCCGACACCCAGGAGGCGGAAAAGGCCGAAAAGGTGGCCGACCTGCGCTTCCCGGATCCCGCCCCCTGCGGCCGCACGCCCATCATGGCCGAGGACCTGTCCAAGGCCTACGGCTCCAACATCGTCTTCGCCGGCATCAACCTGGCCATCGATAAGGGCTCCCGGGTGGTCATCCTGGGTTACAACGGCGCCGGCAAGACCACTACCCTGCGGCTGCTGGCCGGCATCGAGCAGCCCGATACGGGCAAGGTGACCCTGGGGCATGGGGCCAAGATCGGCTACTTCGCCCAGGAGCACGACACACTGGATAACGATGTCACCGTTCTTGAGAACCTGCAGCATGTGGCCCCTGACCTGGACAACACCCAGGCGCGGACCATCCTTGGTTCCTTCCTCTTCTCAGGGGACGATGCCATGAAGCCCACCAAGGTGCTCTCCGGCGGAGAGAAGACCCGCCTGGCCCTGGCCACCCTGGTGACCAGCCGGGCCAACGTCCTGTTGCTGGACGAGCCCACCAACAACCTGGACCCCGCTTCGCGCGACGAGATACTGAAGGCCATCGCCAAGTACGAGGGGGCCATAGTGCTGGTCACCCACGACGAGGGGGCCGTCAAGGCACTCAACCCTGAGCGGGTCCTGCTCATGCCCGACGGAGATGAGGACCTCTGGAGCGACGACTACCTGGATCTGGTGGCCGAAGAGTAGCCAGCCACCGGTTGGCCCGTGCCAGCAGGTTGTATGTCGTCAGCGGGTCAGTCGTCCTCCCCCAGGACTTCCACGCCCTTGACACCTGGAGTCTGGCCGATGGATTCGACCAGCTCGGTCACATCACCCTTGCCCAGCAGGTTGACGGTGACATCGGCCCCCTTCCAGGCATCCCGGTGCAGCTCGTGGATGGTCAGCACCCGGGACTCGAAGCCCATGCGGGTGGCCAACAGCAGGGATTCGCGCAGGCAGCCGTGACCGTCCTGGTAAACAATGCGCAGAACCGTGTTCTGACGGTTGCGCAGGAACCACTTGAGGATGGGCGCGATGACCAGAACAGCCAGGAAGTAGAAGACGACCGCCAGGATGGCGATGGCGAAGAGCTGGACCCCGCAGGCCATGCCCACGGCGGCGGCCACCCAGATGGCGCTGGCCGTCGTCAGCCCCTTGACCGAATCATGGTTGAAGAAGATGACCCCGGCACCGATGAAGCCGATGCCCGAGGCCACTCCGGCCGCGATTCGCGAGGCATCCCAGGAGTAGTTGCCTACAGCGGCCTGTATGCCATAGAGGGAGACCATGGTGAACAGGCAGCTGCCCAGACCCACCAGAATGTGGGTGCGGATGCCAGCGTCGTGTTTGAGGAACTCGCGCTCGAAGCCGATCAGGCCACAGAGAACCACCGTCAAAACCACCGCCATGATCTGGCCCTGATTCGGCATTGCGAATCCCTGCATGATTTCCTTTCCTGCCCTCTTAAATAGGCAGACCTTATAACGCTTACAGGACATGGCCATCGGATAGAGTGGAGCCAGCACGTAGCCGGCCGCGCCGCCGAACGTGGACCTGTTGAATGAGGGGTGTGATGCCATGAAGCCGTCACCAGATGAACGACGCGAAGCCCGCCGGACCCTGGCCACCAGCGCCTATTCCGCCGATATGATCAGATCATTGGAGCAGCCGTTTTTGGATGACGGGGTGCCCCTGATGCGTGTCGCCGCCGGATCCCTGGCCTCCGTGGCCGACGTCATGCTGACCCAGGCCGGGCTGGAGCCTGCAGGCGCCAGAATCGTTCTGCTGGCGGGGGCCGGCAACAATGGCGGCGACGGTCTCTATGCCTCAGCTGACCTGGCCGGACATGGGGCCGATGTGACCGTGGTGGCAACCGGTCGAAGCCTCCACCAGGGCGGGTTGGACGCCCTACTGCGTGCCGGCGGAGTAGTCACGGCCCTGGACCCCCAGGCGGCCATCCCCGGCTGTGAGACCCCCTCCGGACCGGACCAGGCATCCGAGGAGCTGGACCAGGCCCTGGAACTGTGCAGACAGGCGGATCTGATTATCGATGCCATGACCGGGATCGGCCTCAAGGGGGCGCTGCGCGGCATTCCCGCCGCTCTGGCCGCAGAACTGGGCATGGAGAGCGGTCTGCCCGACAGGCCCGCCTGGCACGACCCCGCCAGTCAGGATGGGCCACTGGTTCTGGCCGTGGATACCCCCTCCGGCTTGGATGTGGACGAGGGTACCCTGCCCGGCGCCTACATCCCGGCGGATGTGACCGTAACCATGGGAGCCATGAAACCCTGTCTGATGCTGCCCCCGGCCGCCTACGTCTGCGGCAGAATCGTCCTGGTGGACTTCGGTTTTGACACCTCGGCCCTGGTTCCCAGCGTCTCCTGTATGAGCGCGGAAGAATGCGCCAGTCTCCTGCGGGCGCCACGGGTGGATGACACCAAGTACAGCCGGGGCGTGGTCGGCCTGGTCACCGGATCCGCCCTCTACCATGGCGCAGGATTGCTCTCCAGCAAGGCTGCTGCCAACGGCAACGTGGGCATGATCCGCTACTGCGGCCCCGAACAGGTGGGTGACCTGATCCTGCAGGAGCTGCCTGAGACAGTCCTGGGCCGGGGAAGGGTTGAATCCTGGGTGCTGGGCTCTGGTGTACCCAACGGGCAGGCCCAGGAGGCCGCCGGACCTGAAGGCCAGGACGGTCAGCGGGATCTGATTGCCGATATACTCAGCCGTCAGGCCGCCGACCTGGACGAGGACGAGGCGGCAGCCGACCCGCCGGTGGTAGTGGACGCCGGTGCTTTGGATCTGCTGCCGGACCGGCTGGGCCCGCGCACGGTGCTGACCCCACATGCTGGTGAAATGGCCGCTCTGCTCAATTCACATGGCGAGAACGTGGACGGCGACCAGGTCATGGCCGAACCCCTGCACTGGGCTGTCCGCGCCTGCCAGCTGACCGGGGCCACCATTCTGCTCAAGGGAGCCATCACCCTGGTTGTCGGCGAGGACGGCACCGACCGCCCCCGGGTCATGACCACCGGTTTCGGCCCAGCCTGGCTGTCCACGGCTGGCTCGGGGGACGTGCTCTCCGGAACCATCGGGGCCATGCTGGCCCAGAACGCCGGACCGATCCAGGATGATGCCACGCTGATGGTGGATCTGACGGCTGCTGCGGCCTTCCTGCACGGGCTTGCCGGTTCCCTGGCCAGCGGCGGAAGGCAGACCGGCTGGGAGCAGCCGCTGATCTTCGACCCCCGCAAGCCACAGGACTTCGCGGATCTGGTGGCCGAGGACAACCAACCGGAGGGCCAGGGGACCCTTACAGGACGCATAGGACAGCCGATCCGTGCCGGGCAGGTGGCCGACGCCCTGCCCAGGGCCATAGGACTGGTCATGTCCAGAGCCGAGGGGGCTGCCGAACAGATCGACCGATCCATCCAGGATGGGGACGATGCCTCTCTCTTCTTCGAGAACAGCTCGCTTTGGTTCTAAGCACGTCATCGGGAAAGGAATCGATTCGATGACCTCGCAACTCATCGTCATGCGACACGGAGAAAGCGTCTGGACCCAGAAGTCGGTCAACCGCTTCGCCGGTTGGGTGGACGTGCCACTGACGGAACGCGGACTGCAGCAGGCCCGTCATGCCGGACGGCTGCTCAAGGAGTCAGGCCTGCTGCCCGACCTGGTCTTCACCTCCCTGCTGACCCGCAGCATAGTCACTGCAAACACTGTGCTGGACCTGGTTGGTCGGGCCTGGATTCCGGTGGAGCGCACCTGGAGGTTGAACGAACGCCACTATGGCGCCTTCCAGGGGCAGACGCGACCGGCAATGCTTGAACGTTACGGTCAGCATCAATTCGACATCTTCCGGCGTTCCTACGATGTTCAGCCTCCGGCCATCGAAACCGAGTCACCCTACTTCCAGGGACGGGATCCGCGCTATGCCCCAGCCATGGGCGACGGGCTGGACGGTCGGAATCCGGCAGACATACACGCCGAGTGCCTCAAGGATCTGTTGAAACGTCTGCATCCCTACTGGCGTAGCCGAATAGCCCCCAACCTGGCGCAAGGACGGAATCTGCTCATCGTCACCCATGGCTCGGTGGTCCGCAGCCTGATCAAGGTTCTCGAGGACGTTGACGATAAGGACATCCAATCCATCAATGTCCCCACCGGCGTCCCCATGGTATACAGTTTTGAGACCGATGCAGACGGCAACCCCCAGGTCCTGGGTCCGGGGCGCTATCTCGATCAGGAGGCCGCGGCCCAGGGCATGGCTGAAACTGCAGCCCTGGGCCGATAGAGCCTTGGGTATAGATTGGCTTGTATGACACTGCTCCAACTGCGCTACATCGTCAAGATTGTCGAATGCGGTTCCATGAACGAGGCCTCGCATGAGCTCTATATCTCCCAGCCTGCCCTGAGCTCATCGGTCAAGGAGCTGGAGAACGAGCTGGGAATCGAGATCTTCACCCGTCATTCCCAGGGGATCGCTCTGACCGTGGACGGGGCGGAATTCCTGACCTACGCCCGTCAGATACTGGACCAGACCGACCTTCTGGAGGCCCGCTACCGGCAGGTCAGACCCCGCAAGCAGCTTTGCCGGGTCTCCACGCAGCACTACATGTTCGCAGTCGAAGCATTCGTGGAGATGATCAACTCCATCGATTCGGACGAATACGAATTCACCATACGTGAGACGCGCACCAGGGACATCATCGACCAGGTGGCCACCCTCCAGTCCGAGATCGGCATCATCTACGAATCCGACTTCAACAAACGGGTTCTGTCCAAGATGCTCCGCGAGAAGCACCTGGACTTCCACCCTCTTTTCCGGGCGGACCTGCATGTCTTCATCGCCCGGACCAATCCGCTGGCCGATCGGGCCATGGTGACCATGAAGGATCTGGAGCCCTACCCCTTCCTGCAATATGAGCAGGGCGAAGAAGGCTCCTTCTACTTTGCCGAGGAGGCAGTCTGGCCCGACTACTCCCCCAAGCAGATCACCGTGAGCGACCGGGCAACCATGCTCAACTTCATCGTCGGGCTGAACGCCTACACGGTCTGCACCGGCATCGACAACGAGGACCTGAACAACGAGAAGATCGTCAGCGTCCCCCTGGAGTCGGATGAATCCATGCTTGTGGGCTGGATCGTGAACAGTCGGACCAAGCTGTCCCATGCCGCCGAACTCTACCTGGACAAACTGCGCCAGGTGGTGTCCAACCATGGATATTCGCTGATTGAACAGGAGTCAGTCGAGTAACAGCAAAGCAAGCAGCGGGTTACTGTACTTCCAGCGCTTTTCCTTGGGCTCCGATGGAGGGCATCTTTCCTTGTTGGCCCACATCCTGTGATTTGAGTCCCATGGCCTTGAGCAGGGCCCGGTCCAGATGTTCCAGGCCTCCCTGGCTCTTCGCCGCTGCAGTCAGATCCCAGACCTTGCCGTTGATCATGATGGTGGGGGTCGAAAACTCCCCCTTGGCGTCCTTGGCATCCTTGCGGGTGATGGAGTAGGCGTTGACCTTGTCAACCCATGGCCTGTATGTACCCTGTGCGAAGCGGTCTGCCAGGGACCTTGGCACACCTACTCCTACAGCCTGGTCGGCCAGACGGGCATCGGAGACCGCCTGATAGGAGCTTTCATCGGGCTGGAAATCAGCTGCGAAGACGGCGGCGGCGAAGGCCGGCAGGTGGTCCGGGTCCTCCTGTGCCACCATGGCCAGGGCGTTGTCCACGCGGCTGGAGTACTGGTCGCTGGATACTGAATCCAGGAAGTTCAAAAAGTTGTAGGTGACGTTGATCTGACCGGCGCTGATCATGCGCTGCAGCTGGGGATCGATGACCCGGCCCACCTTGCCGCACCAGGGGCACATGGGATCCATGAAGATCTCAAGGGTAGGCGCATCGGCAACCTTCTTCCTGCCGCCGACCCCCTTGGCCGAAACGGTCAGCCCTCCCTGGTCGTCGGCCACCGATGGCTTTACAGCGACCTCCTGCAGGGCCTTGTAGGCCTTGGCGTCACCGCTGGGTCCCCGATTGGAGTGGACGGACGACGATTCGGCGGAAGAGTTATGATCTGTCCGGGCGTCTCCTGTACGGCTGGTCCATAGCATGTAGATGCCTGCAACAAGAACCAACACAAGAGCCACTGCAACCAGTATCAGCGGCAGCCTCCGGGATCGCTGGGCAGGCTTGTTCTCTTCTTCAGGCTCGCCTTCTTGAGGCCGGCCTGTCTCTACCGGTTCCTCAACAGTCGAAAGACGCCCATCAGCATGTTCTGCAGCATCCGAAGATTTCACTGCGTCAGCTGACGTGGCCGCGACGGCAGGCTTGGCGTTTTTCAATTCGTCGTCTTCAGTCTGGTCCGGTTTATCATGACCATTCTGCTCCAGCGGTTTCGTCACGATCCATGGCCTTCCTTGCGATGATGATCCGAGGTATGCCCGTCGGACCTTTACCAATCTACACGAAAGTCGTCCGACAGCATGACCATCCGAAGAATGTGCGTCGATGTGGCATATAAGCACAATCGGCTTGCCAGCGTGAGCCAGGCTTTTACTCAGGCCCCGTAACGCTCCAGGTAGTCCCTGGCGGCATCGGCCGTGCTCCGGTCCAGGATGAGCGACCCATCCGAGCCTTTGATGGAGGCAGCCGCATCGAAAATCTGACGAACGTTGACGATGCTGATGACCGGGAAGTGGAATTCGTCCATGATTGACTCCACAGCCGAGCCCCGGCCTTGACCGGTGCGCTCCATCCGATCCACAGAGAGCACCAGACCGACTATGGTCACCTTGGCCTGGGACATGATCTTGGGTACCACCTGGCGAACCGCGGTCCCGGCGGTCATGACGTCATCCACCAGAAGCACCCTCATGCCGTCCCTGAGCTGGGTGCCGACCATGAGGCCTCCGTCTCCATGGTCCTTGACCTCCTTGCGGTCGAAGGTGTAGCCGACCGGCATCCCATGTGCCCCGCTCAGTGCAATGGCCGTGGAGACGGCCAGGGGAATCCCCTTATAGGCCGGACCGAACACCGTGTCGATGTCGGCGGGCAGGGTCCCCTGCTTCACGGCCTGCACGATGGTCCGGGCGTAGAACTCACCCAGCAGGGCGATCAGCCGTCCGTCGTTGAAGGCCCCCGCGTTGATGAAGTAGGGCGAGCGGCGCCCCGACTTCAGGGTGAAATCACCGAACTTGAGGGCTCCGCTCTGCAGCAGGAAGCTGGTGAAGCCCTCCTGGATGCGGCGGGTCTGCTCCTGGGCATCCCCGTCATGCCCGGCCTTGTTTTCAGCTGCGGATGCGCTCATCGCCAGCACTCCCCTTTCTTGAGCAAATCGGCCAGATCGGGCCGCTCGTCCAACAGATCGTCCAGCTCCCTGGCCACCCTCATGGGCGCCACAGGATCCACCAGGGCCGCAGCCCCCACCTCCACGGCGTTTGCCCCCGCATAGAGGAATTCCAAGGCCTTGCTTCCCGAGTCGATGCCCCCGATGCCGATGATGGGAATGTTGGGCAGTGCCTGGCGCACCCGCCAGACGAAGGACAAGGCAATGGGCAGGATGCAAGGGCCGGAGACGCCGCCGGTGCCTTGCGCCAGGATGGGTTTGCCCGTAGTAATGTCGATGCGCATACCTACCAGGGTGTTGATCAGGCTGAGGGCATCCGCTCCCCCATCCACCGCCGCCCGGGCCACCTCCACGATGTCGGTGACGTTGGGGGTCAGCTTGACCACCATGGGTTTGTCGGTCAGACCCCGCAGCCGGGTGATCAACCGGTTCAGGGCCTTGGCGTCGGTGCCCACGGACATCCCCCCATGAGAGACGTTGGGGCAGGAGACGTTGATCTCCAGCATATCCGCGGAGGAGTCTGCCAGGCGTTCCACAACGATGGCGTAGTCCTCGTCGCTGTGGCCGGCCACATTGGTGACCACGTTGGCTCCCAGGGCCTTGAGCCTGGGCAGTTCGTCCACCAGGTAATGGTCCACGCCCGGGTTTTGCAGCCCCACGGAGTTGACCATGCCGGCGGGGCTCTCGGCTGTCCTGGGCGTGGGGTTGCCTTCCCAGGGTACCGGCGAAACCCCCTTGGTGGAGATGGCGCCCATCTGGGAGACATCGTAATAATCCCCGCAGGCATCCAGGTTGAAGGTGCCTGAAGCGGTGCCCACAGGGTTCTTCCATGGCGTGCCGGCCACAACAGTGCCATGCCGCCAGGCGTGCGGTTCCAGCGGATCCATCGTTATGGCCGTCTGCGTCCCTGCGATTGTAAGCCCGCTCATCGTGCCCCCTTCTCGACCTGGTCTGCATCCCAGATCAGACGGTCGGCGGCAAAGACCGGTCCATCCTTACACACCTTGAGCCTGCCATCAACGGTGTCGACCACGCAGGCCACGCAGGTGCCGTAGCCACAACCCATACGGGACTCCATGCAGCACTGGGCCGGCAGGCTGTATTTGCGGGCCCAGGCGGCCACGGCCCGCATCATGGGCAGAGGTCCGCAGGTCAGGATGATGGTCCGCTCGGGATCGATGTCGCCGCGAACCCGATCCAAGAGGGTTATGACATCCCCGGAGGCGTTGTCGATGGACTCCAGCTGATCGGTCAGCGAGCCCATGATGGCATCGGCGAACCGATGGTCCCGGTATCCCAGCAGGGCGGTGGTACGCACAGCGGACCGGCCTTGAAGGCACTGCGCTGCGCGGATCAGCGGAGGAACGCCCAGGCCGCCGCCCACCAGCAGATAGTGAGCCGGCTTCTCCAGGTCGAAGCCATGGCCCAGGGGTCCCAGCAGGTCCACAGCCATGCCTGGCTGCAGGCGGGAGAATTCATAGGTCCCCTGGCCAACTACGGCGAAGATGATCTCAATCTGCTCGCCATCCAGAACTCGGCTGATACCGAAGGGTCTGGGCATCATGGTCATGCGATCGGCCGAGTAGAGGTTGATGAAGGCTCCTGCCTGGGCGTGGGCTGCCAGGTAGGGGTCTTGGATGGTCATCCGCCAGACCTGCCGGTCCAAGGGCTCCATGCCGGTGACCTGGGCCGTGCGGCGTCCGGGCATCCGGCCTGCCTGTCGGGCCTGATCCTCCACCCGGCTGGTGGATATGAAGAGGTTGGGTTTCATCGGGCCTCCTTGATCGCCTGATTGAGAGCGTCCTTCATGGCCTGTGCGGCTTGGCGGGCATCGCGGGTGACCATGCCAAGGGCCGCCTGAACGCTGAGCCGGGGGCTGTAGTCCGGATCCTTCCGCCATGCTGCGATGATCCCCCGGGAGGAGTTGACCACAGCGCCGCCGCCGGACCGGTCGAACATGGGTGCCACGTCGGCCGCCGAACCGCCCTGGGCTCCGTAGCCGGGGACAAGGAAGAAGGTGTGGGGCATGGCCCGGCGCAAAAGGGCTCCGCCCTCGGGATGGGTGGCACCGACCACGGCTCCAAGTCTGGAGTATCCTGATTCGCCGATGGAGGGCCGCCCCCAGGATTCGATCAAGTCACCCAGGTGCTGATAGATGGTGCCGCCACCCGAGTCGGCGTCCAGGCCCAGCTCCTGGATCTGGCTGCCTGAGGGGTTGGAGGTGCGCACCAGGGCGAAGAGGTCACCCTGGATGTGCTCGGCCGCCTGCAGGAAGGGTTCCACCCCGTCGGAGCCCAGGTAGACATTGATGGTCAGGGCATCCTCGTACCAGGGGAACCTCCCACCTGCTCGGGTCGGCCCACTCATTGTCTGTCCAGGATTGAAGGGCAGGGGAAGCCCGTCCAGGTGGGCGGCGTAGGCTTCGGCGGTTGATCCGATGTCGCCGCGCTTGACATCCCCGATGACGTAGAGGCCACGGTCTGCCGCGGCCCGGCAGGTGCCTGTGTAGGCCCTGATGCCCCAGGGTCCAAGGGCCTCGTACATGGCGATCTGCGGCTTGACTGCAGGCACCAGGTCGGCCACGCCCTCCAGGATGGCCAGGTTGAAGCGCAGATAGGCCCGGGCCAGGTGGTCCGCCCAGACAGCCTGGGCTTGCTCGTCTTGGGTCTGCTGCGGGTCCTTGGGGTCCAGACCCATCTGGGCCATGCTCCCGGCTGCGCGCTGTCTGGCCTGTTCGATCAGCTGGCTGGGCAGCAGTTCCGGTCGCGGATCCAGACCTACCACGGTCGGATTGTGCTTGTCCTCAATGAGCGCGGTCAATCGGTCCATGCTCAGATCCTTTCCCTGGTGATGACGCGGCTTGCGGGCAGTCGGGAGAAGACCAGACGCCCATCCTTGATGGTGGCCATGACCCGGCCGGACAATTCCGCCCCGGCGAAGGGGGTGTTCCGTGCCTTGGAATGGAAGCGGCTGGGATCAACCTTCCACTTGGCATCAGGGTCCAAGATGACCAGATCGACGGGCGGCTGGCCGGTGTCGCTGTGCCGGTCGGCCTCCAGCTGCAGATGACCGGCCTTACAGCCCCTGTTTGCCTTGTACGAGGGCAGGTCTTCAGGCAGGAGTCGATGCATGCCCATGAGTTCGGCCGGAGCCAGGGACATGAGCTCGATCATGCGGTCATGGCTGATGAGCCCGCTCTTGACCAGGACCTGGTTGCAGACCGCATAGGCAGTCTCCAGGCCGACGATGCCATTGGGTGCGTCCTTGAGCCCCAGCGCTTTCTCGGCAAGAGTATGCGGGGCGTGGTCGGTGGCGATCATGTCCACAGTACCGTCGGCTACGGCCTCAAGCGCAGCCTGTTGGTCAGCGCGGGAGCGCAGCGGAGGGTTCATCTTGGCCATGCTGCCGCAGCGAAGCAGGTCCTCGTCACAGAGGGCCAGATAGTGGGGCGCGGTCTCGCAGGTGACCGGCAGACCACGGGCCTTGGCCCGTCGGACCGCTTCGAATCCCCCGGTAGTGCTGACATGCTGCAGATGCACCCTGGTGCCGGTGCGTTCCGCCTGTTCGATGTCGCGATTGATGATGGCGGTCTCGGTTGAGGCGGGAATCCCTTCCAGTCCCAGTCGGCGGCTGATGGCACCCAGGTTGACCTGACCGTGCTCGTGGTGTTCGCAGTGATCCAGGATGGGCAGGTCGAAAGCCCTTGCGTTGGCGGCCACAGCCTCCAGGGTTTGGTTGGTTACTGCCGATCCGTCGTCGCTGATGGCCACTACGGGGTGTGCCCATCCGTGGCCGGGCAGGTGCCCCGACCAGTCGTCCGGGTTTGAGGCCTGACGGCCGGCCCGGTCCATGGTGGCGGCCACACAGAGGGCGTAGTCCACCGGCAGGCTCAGCCCGTGGTCGCGCTCGTAGGATTCCAGGTAGTCGATGACCGTGCACCCGTCAGCCATCCTCGCCTGGCCGTCCATGGCAGGTTGGGTGTTGGGCATGAGCAGTATCAGCCCGTAGCCTCCGGCCGCTGCGGCGGCTGTGCCGGTGACCATGTCCTCCTTGTCGGTCTGACCGGGGTCCCGCAGGTGGACATGCGGATCGACCAGTGCCGGGGCCAGCACCAGCCCCGAAGCATCTATCCGGTCCACATCTGCCGACATGACGCCGGTCTCGTCAATCAGCCTGCTGTCAACCGCCTGGGGAAGCACCAGATCGGCTGCCCTGCCGCTGCGCCAATCAGTCAACCCCAGCAGCCGCATGTCAGTCTTCAGCCTTCTCGTCGCAGTAGTCGCAGCGGTAGACCCCGGCAGCGTCCAGGTGGAAGCGCTGATCCACGCCGGTCTCCACCGTGGTGACGCAACGAGGGTTGACGCAGGTGATGACGTTGACCAGATGGTTGGGGCGGTCCGGCTGATGCTTGCTGACGATCCTGCCCTGTCGCACCACATCGACGGTGGCCTCGGGGGCGATGAATCCCAGGGCGGTCAGATCCAGATCCCCGGTCTGCTCGATCTTGATGATGTCCTTGGACCCGTACTTGCGACTATCCGTGTTCATGATCAGGGCCAGCCTCGTCTTCGCCGGGTCCACACGCAGGTAGTGCAGCACCTTCAGGGCTGTACCCGCACGAACGTGGTCGATGATGATGCCGTCAACAATGCTGGTGACCTTCATGCCGCCACCTCCTTCCGCTCGCGGTAACCGGGCAGCTCGTCACCCAGCAGGGCACTCTCCAGGGCCATTCTGACCAGCATGCCGTTGCGAACCTGCTGGAAGTAGGCCGCACGCGGATCATCGTCCACCTCCACGGCGATCTCATTGACCCTGGGCAGGGGGTGGAGGATGGCCATGTCGGGGCGCGCAGCCCTAAGCTTGTCGGCATTCAGAATGTAGGTGTCGCGCAGACGCAGATAGTCGTCCTCGTTGAAGAAGCGCTCCTGCTGGACACGGGTCATGTAGAGCACATCCAGGTCGCCGATGACCCCATTCAGGTCCCCGGTCTCCCGGTAGGTGCAGTCGGCCGAGGAGCGGATCCTCTCCAGGACGTATTCCGGGGTGCGCAGCTCATCGGGACTGATCAGGACGAAGTCCACGTGGCCCAGGCGGCAGAGGGTGGTGATCAGGGAGTGGACGGTGCGGCCGAAGGTCAGATCCCCGCACAGGCCGATGGTCAGGTGGTTCAGCCGACCCTTGCGGGCGCGGATGGTGGCCAGGTCGGTCAGGGTCTGGGTCGGGTGCATGTGTCCGCCGTCGCCGGCGTTGATGACCGGGACCGTGGCTGCCTTGGATGCCACCAGGGCGGCCCCCTCCTTGGGGTGCCGGATGGCCACGATGTCGGCGTAATTGGAGACGGTCTTCAGGGTGTCGCTGATGGACTCCCCCTTGGAGACGCTAGCCAGCTGGGCCCCGGCGAATCCAATGACCTGCCCACCCAGACGGAGCATGGCCGTCTCGAAGCTGAGCCGGGTGCGGGTGCTGGGTTCATAGAAGAGCGTGGCCAGGACCCGGCCGTCGCAGGTGTGGGCCACCTGGCGGCGGTGGGTGTCGATGTAGGCCGCACGATCCAGCAGGTCCAGGATCTGGGTCATGGGAATGTCGTCCAGGGTCACCACACTTCGCCCACGAAGCGGAACGGTATTTGCGGGGCCGGAACGAGAATCGACGGCGGAAGAGGTGTTGGATGCGTGATCAACTTGTTGGGACAACGGCTCACCTTCCTCAAGGTGGCCACCTTATGTGACCTGAACAAGCATACGACCCCGGATGGACCCAGGGTCAGCTCCCGTAGAAGAGTCGTTCCATGACCTGCCTGCAGCGGCGCATGGCCGCCAGCAGCTCGTTGACAAAGCGCTGGCCTCGGTGGGCCGGATAGCCCAGGCAGACGGCTATGCCCCCCAGAACCTGCCCGTCGTCCGGCAGAATGTCCGCCTGCAGGACACGTCCGGACCAGAGGAAGTTGGCGTTGCGGGCTGCGGTGCAGAGCACCCAGCTGCGGCGCAGGGCCTTGGCATCCTTGGCCTCGATAAGTTCCGCAGTCTCCAGGGCGTTCAGGGCGGTCAGCGTGCCGGTGACCTGTAGCTCAGGCAGGTCGTGGGCGTGACGCAGCTGGAGGAGCTGAACCGTCCACTCCACGTCGGACAGCCCTCCCCGCCCCAGCTTCAGATGCCGGTCCCGACGCACGCCGCGTGGCAACCGCTCCGCCTCCATCCTGGCCTTGAGACGGCGGATCTGCCCCAGCTCCTCCTCATTGGGCGGCTGTTGAGGGTAGCGAAGCGGATTGGCTATGCCCTCCAAAAAGTCCTTGGCCAAGCCGGCGTTCCCTGCTGCGAATCTGGCCCGGATCAAGGCCTGATGTTCCCAGGTTTCCGACCATTCGCGGTAGTAGCGCTGGTAGGAGTCGAGCGAACGCACCAGAGGCCCCTGACGTCCTTCAGGGCGCAGGTCAAAGTCCAGGTCGATACCGGGCTCCAGGCTGGCCGGTCCGGCCAGGACGGCCCGCAGGTCGGTGGTCACTCCACGGGCGAATTCGGCAGCCTGGTCCTGGTCGGCGCCTGATGCAGGGCGGTAGACCAGCATGATGTCGGCATCCGAGTTGAAATTGACCTCCCGGCCGCCGTAGCGCCCCATTGCGATCAAGGCCATCTCTGCCGGCGCTTGACGCGGTTCTTCGTCACCCGAACCTGTCTGCCCCAGACGGTGATTCACGGCCCAGTCCAAGGCCGCGTCAATGGCTGCATCGTAGACATCGGACATGCCCGCCAGGCAGGCCCGCTGATCGTCCACTCCGCTCATCCAGCCCAGCCCGATCCGTTCGATCTCCTGGCGGCGCATGGCCCGCACCGCAGTGGCGAACTCCTCCAGCGAGTCCGCATGCCGGGTTCGATAGGCTGCGGTCCGCTTGTCCAAGGTTTCCCGATCACGGGGGATCATGTCCTGGTCATGCCCCAGCCAGGTCACCGACTGGACGGACCGGGCCAGGGCGCCGGACAGGTAGCGGGAGTTGGACAGGATGTGGCATAGGCGGCGGGCGGCCGAGGCGGAGTCCCGCAGGAAGCCCAGATAGGTGCTCTTGCCGCCGAAATGTTCCTCCAGGGTTCGCCAGCCCAGGAGTCCCATGTCCGGATCCTGTCCCTCCCCCAGCCACTGGAGAACGGCGGGCATGAGAATGCGGTTGATCCGCGCCGAGCGGGTGACCCCTGTGGTCAGGGCCGTGACGTGGCGAATGGCTGCATCGGGGTCGGCAAAACCGATGGATGCGAACCGTGCGCGGGCCGCCTGGGGGCGCAGACTGACTTCGTCCTCGTCCACCTGGGCGTTGATGGGCAGCATGGGGCGGAAGTAGATGGCCTGATGAAGGTTGCGTACCTCTATCCTGGTGGCCTGGTATTGGGCCAGCATCTGGTCGGCATGCAGGCCGAAGGCTCGGGCCAGCCGTCGCAGAGCGCGGTTGCTCTCCAGTTCCTCAAGGCTGGGCGGCCGCTGACCAAGGGTGCCTGAACGGTTGATTTTCGGGAAGAGATGGGTGCGACGCAGCTGCCACATCTGCAGGCGATGCTCCATGACCCGCTCGAACCGGTAGTCATGGTCCAGCTGGTCGCCGTGTTTACGTGAAATGTAGCCGCCCTTGGACAATGCCTGCAGGGCATCAAGCGTCGCCGGACAACGCAGATCGACATCGCTGGAACCATGGACCAGCTGGAGCATCTGAACGGTGAATTCAACGTCCCGCAGCCCTCCCCGGCCCAGCTTGATCTCACGCTCCTTGCGATCCTCCGGTATCAGCCGCTCAACCCGCTGGCGCATCCTCTGACAGTCGTAGACGAAGTTGGGACGCTGGCAGGCACCCCAGACCAGGGGGGCGACCATGGACGAATAGTCCTGGCCCAGGGCCTTGTCGCCAGCGACCGGACGGGCCTTGAGCAGGGCCTGGAACTCCCAATTCTCGGCCCATTGGGCATAGTAGTCGGCGTAAGAGGCCAGACGGCGCACCAGGGGGCCGTCACGTCCCTCGGGCCGCAGGGCGGTATCAACCTTCCAAAGCGGCGGCTCAATCGATCCGGGAATGACCGCCTGGCAGACCCGCTGCAGGAGGACGGCCATGGCAGTGCCCACGGCAATGGGATCGGCTCCGTTCGTATCCACCCCCGAGGCAGGCTCCACTATGTACATAAGGTCCACATCGGATACATAGTTGAGTTCCTGGGCACCGAGCTTGCCCATGCCAATGACGGTCAGACGGCATGAATCCGCATTGGGAACCTGACGATTGGCGATGCTCAGAGCCCCTTGCAGTGCAGCGTCGGCCATGTCCGACAGGGCCCGGCTGATTTCTGGCTCCGGCTCCAGGGGATCCTCAGATGCCAGGTCCCGGGCCATGACGGCAGCCAGCTGCAGCCGGTATTCGAACCGCAGTGCATCGGTATAGGCCACCAGCGGGGGCTCTGAGTCCGAATTTGTCTTCACCTTGTCCAAGGCGTCAAGAACCCGCTTCTGCCTGGTTTCCGCCGTGCAGTCAGCAAGGTGGTCGGGGTCTTTGGCGGCCGCCTCTACCAACTCCGGCCGCGAGCGCATCAGTCGGCCCATGGCCTCCGAGGCCCCCAGCACCCTGATCAGTGACTGGGCCGCCTCTTGAATTTCCTGCGGGGATCCGGCCAGAAAGCCCGGCCGGTCTCCCTGCGGAAACTGCTCCAGAATTCGTATCAACCCAGCAAGGGCTTCGTCAGGATCACAGGCCTGGTCGAGGCTCTGGACCAGGGTTTGTTCCAGCTCCTGATCGTCAACCAGACGGGCAAGCCGATCCAGCCGGAACCGGGCCTTGTCCAGGTCGTGCAACCCAAGGTGTATCAGGGTCGAAGTGGTCGGTTGCGCCGGATCTTCCATGACTCATCCCCTGCCTTTGCTAAGGCTCCGCGACGACTCTGATGTCCCGGAACCGGTACAGGCATTATAGGGGTGACGGGTCGTCAGCCCCCTGTGGCACTCCAAGAATGCGCAGTATATGGTGAAGATCAGGTTGGGCCATGAAACTTGCCGCCTTCCCGCACCGCCTCAGCCAGAGAGAGGATACGATAGCCAATGCCGGCGGAGCATAGGCGACTCCGCCATTCGCATCGACAACGCAACGAATCCCGAAGTAGTGGTCCTGGAGGCATTCTGAACACGACCTGGGACGTGTTTCCAAATCCCCATGGGGAGACTCTTCAACACATGCTTTTCCCTGACACCATCGTTTCCATGGAGGTGCTCCCTGCCCGCCATCCATTATCGATTCCGCTCTGTGGCGGCTATGATAGCTGTCTATAGCATCCACGAACACATTGATGTGCGAACAAGTCCGCAGGTCGATCATCGTAGAGGAGCTGACCTGGAATGCATGAAATGCCGCCTTGTCCGTCATGCAGTCCGCCAAGGCGCTCAACTACATCAAACGCATGCGTACCAGGGCCGCGTCATTCTCCGGTCTGCCACGATTTGTTGGACGTTTTCGCGGTTTTCGCACGCATAGCAGTCATACGCGGCGCCAGAAAGGCCTTACCCGGGCAATCATGTACGAAGGAACCCTGGAATGCAGCTGACCGATATCATACTGACCATCGCCTGTGTCTTGATAGGTTTGGTATGGGGGGTGATATGCGGACTTCTACCGAAGAAAAACGACCGACTGACCGATTCGCAGCAACGCTGGACACCGGTCCTACCCCTGGTCGGTGTCGGCCTGGTGGTGATGCTCATTCTGCTGGGGCATGATCTGGCCTCCTGGATAACCATCGGAGGGATGATCCTTGGGCTGTTGATTGGCATGATACCGCCGCTGCACAAAGCCGCGCTCAAAGCTCTGCCATGGCTGAGACCCCGCAATGACGATTGAGGACGAAGCGCAACTGAAAGTTGAGAACCACGCTCGCTCGATCATCAATGCGGGGCACAATACACCGCTTTTATGCCGTCAACTCTTGTCGCTGGAGGACTCTGGGTTGGCGCCTACCTGCCGGAAGAGGTGACGGACGTTGTGCCAGATGCGCCTGGTGACGCCGGAATGGTTCATGGAGTAAAGGTGGATGCCATCCACCCCATGGGCCACCAGGTCGGCGATCTGCTGTGAGGCGTATATGATGCCCGCCTCGCGCAGGCTGGCCCGGTCGTCGCCCCAACGTTCCAGGATGGACTCGACCGCAGCCGGGATCCGCGCCTTGCAGACCTCGCTCATGTGCCGTACCTGGCCCTCGTTGGTGATGGGCATGATGCCGGCCTCAATGGGCACCTGGATGCCGGCTGCCCGTGCCCGGTCCAGAAAGTCCAGAAAATCGGCATTGTCGTAGAAGAGTTGTGAAACCAGATGATCCACGCCGGAATCCACCTTGATTCGCAGATTCTCAATGTCCTCCTCGGGCGAGGCGGCCTCCGGATGGGTCTCAGGATAACAGGCCCCGTATATAGACAGGTTGGGCCGACGGGACCGGATGTAGGCGGCAAGGTCGCTGGCATGCTCGAAGACCCCGGCAGGCTCACGGCCCTCCACGCTGTCGCCTCGCAGGGCCAGCACCGCTGCCACACCTGCATCGTCGAACATGTCCAGTGCCTGGTCGATCACCTCGCGGTCAGCGTACTGGGCGGTCAAGTGCGCCACGGCTGGGATGCCGTACTCGGTATGGATGGTCTTGGCTATGCGGGCCGTGGCCGTGCGGTCCGAGCGGCGGCCGGTCCCGTAGGTCACTGAGATGAAATCGGGCATCAGCCCTTCCAGCCCATCCAAGGTGTCATAGATGGTGCCCACCGGGGCATCGCGCTTGGGGGGAAAGACCTCCAGGGAAAAGATAGGCTCATGCATGATCCGACTCCTGACTGGACGATAGCTCCGCACGCACCTGATGGGCGGCGGCCACCATGTGCTCCAGGCTGGGCCAGGTCTCCTTGTCGTTTCGGGTCTTCAATCCGCAGTCGGGGTTGATCCAGACTTTGGCCGCATCCAGCTTCTTCAGGATGGCGTGGATCCGGTCCACGATCTCCTCGGTGGAGGGGACGCGCGGCGAGTGGATGTCGTAGACTCCGGGGCCCGCCTCGGTCTCGAACCTGGCCTCCTGGATGGCATCCAGTACGGTCAGGTCGGAGCGGGAGGCTTCGAAGGAGATCACATCGGCGTCCATGGCATCAATGTCCTTGATGATGTCGTTGAACTCCGAGTAGCACATGTGGGTGTGAATCTGGGTAGTGGGTTTGACCCCGGAATGGACCAGCCGGAAGGCGGGAATGGCCCAGTCCAGGTATCGGCTGTGCCAGTCGGAGCGCCTCAGCGGCAGCTTCTCGCGCAGGGCGGCCTCGTCGATCTGGATGATGCGGATGCCCGCAGCCTCCAGATCCAGGACCTCGTCACGGATGGCCAGGGCCAGTTGTTGGGTCTGCTGCTTGTGATCGATGTCCTCGCGGGGCCAGGACCAGTTGAGGATGGTCACCGGACCGGTCAGCATGCCTTTGACCACATGGTTGGTGCGGGACTGGGCGTATGAGGACCAGCGCACGGTGATGGGCCGGGCGCGGGAGATGTCCCCCCAGACGATGGGAGGCTTGACGCAGCGGGTGCCATAGGACTGGACCCAGGCATTCCGGGTGAACAGGTAGCCCTTGAGGTTCTGGCCGAAGTACTCGACCATGTCGTTGCGCTCGAACTCGCCGTGGACCAGAACGTCCAGGCCGATCTGCTCCTGGTGGTCGATGACCTGGTCGATCTTGCGGGCGATGAAGTCGTCGTAGTCCTCCTGGCTGATCTCCTTCTTGCGCAGGCGGGCCCGCTCGGCGCGGACCTCGGCGGTCTGGGGGAAGGAGCCGATGGTGGTGGTGGGCAGCAGGGGCAGACCCAGCTCCCGGGCTTGGATCCTCTGGCGCTCGGGCCGGGCCGGGGTGCGCACAAAGTCCTCGTCCTTAAGGCCGGCCAGGCGCTGCTGCACCTGGGGGTCGGGCTGGACGCGGCTGCCATCGAAGAGCTTCTGGTTATCGGCAAGGGCCTTGCTGGAGCGACGCTGGTCCTCATCGGCATCGGCCAGCCGGGCCAGGTCGTGCAGTTCGCCCAGCTTCTCCAGGGCGAAGGCGAAGTGGGGCCGCACGGTGTCGGCATCCAGCCCATCCTCGTCGGCCACGGTGTAGGGCACATGCAGGAGGGAACATGCGGTGGAAACCACCACGTTCGAGGTCACCTGGTGCAGGGCATCCAGAAGGCCCAGGCTGACCGCGTAGTCATTGCGCCAGATATTGCGTCCGTTGACCAGACCGGCGAAGATGGTGGTTCCCTCGGGCACGCCGTGCTCCTTGAGGGCCGCCAGATTCTCATCCCTGCCCTCGACCAGATCCAGACCGATCCCGTCGAAGCCCAGTTCAGCAAGCCGGTCGTAGCAGTCGCCCACATGGCCGAAGTAGGTGTTGAGCAGAATACGGACCTTGCCTTGGTCACTCTCGCGGGCATTGAGGATTGGCTCATAAAGAGTTCCGAAGAGGTCCAGGTCGCCCTGTTCCTTGTCCAGAACCAGGTAGGGCTCGTCCAGCTGTACCCAGTCGGCGCCAAGGCTGATGAACCGCTCCAGAATGGTTGCATAGGCCCTGGCCAGGTCCCGGACCAATGCCGGGTCGGGATCCAGCAGCTCGCCCTGGGGGCCGCGTGCCAGCTTGAGGAAGGTATAGGGGCCGATCAGCACCGGCTTGGCGGCGATGCCCTGCTCGCGCGCCTCCTGGAACTCCTTGAAGGGCTTGTCGCCTTCCAAGGCGATTCTGGTGTCCTGGTCGATCTCGGGAACCAGGTAGTGGTAGTTGGTGGTGAACCACTTCTTCATAGGCAGGGCCGTCACGTCACCCTGCTCCCCCTGGTAGCCGCGGCCCATGGCGAAGAGGGTGTCCTCGGGGCCCAGGCCCAGGTTCCGATAGCGCTCGGGCACGACGCCCAGGAGGATGGAGGTATCCAGGACCTGGTCGTAATAGCTGAAATCGTTGACGGGAATCAGGTCGACGCCGGCCTCCTGCTGAAGCTGCCAGTGCCTGGACCGCAGGTCGGCGGCCGTGCGCCGGACCTCGTCCAGATTCCGTTCGCCCTTCCAATAGCCCTCGATGGCCCTCTTGAGTTCGCGGTGCGCGCCGATGCGCGGGAATCCGGACACGGATGTAATCGCTGCCATGAAACCTCCCAGTTTCGTCCTGATGTCTTCGGTCAGCCTATCAGCGGCGGGGTGAGGCGGGTAATTGGTGCAAATAAGGTGTCGCCATAACCTGAATCGATAACGACATAACAGCAGCCACGGGATTACCGGTCGCTAAGACTGCCTATAGAGGATTTCCACGGCTTGTTCTTCCGGTCAGTCTTCAAGATCCTGGGGCCCAAGAATACCAAGCAAACGGGCCTGGTGGGTTCCCCAGTCGGTCAATGGTCGCTCAGACCCCAGCACGACCATAGTGGCCGGAGGGAGTCCTAGATTGAGCAGGTCCAAAAGGTCGGGGTCGGAGTTGTCCTCGGCCAGCCACTGTGAGCAGATAGACATGGTGGGCTCATGACCCAGGATGAGGACCCGGCGGTCACGGTCCTCGGTCTGCGCCAACTGGTCGAAGACCGCCTGCATGCCGGATTCATAGAGGGATTCCCGGTAATCGACACGCGGCCCATCCCCCAGGGGCTTGAGCATGCCGTCCAGGGTCTGACGGGCCCGAGGCGCACCCGAGCAGATGATGCGGTCGGGCACCAGGCCCAGAGCGGTCAATCCACGGCCCATGGTCCGGGCCTGCCGCTGGCCCCGGTCGGTAAGCTGACGGCTGCGATCGCCCTGTGACCCCTGGCGTTCGGTCTTGGCGTGACGCATGAGCATGAGGGTTCGGCTGCACCGCCGCAGATCCTCTGCCTTCAGACCCTTTCGCAAACCCATTCATGCTTCCTTTCCCGACAATCTCATCAGTCGCCATTCCCATTATGTCAGAGCCCGGAGGATACGCCGGTCATGTGTAATCAGTCTTCCTGATCCTCCCCGCCCCGCAGGGTGCGCACCTGGTGGTCAAGGTCGCGCAACACCTTGCGCAGCTTGCGATCGGAGACCCGGCGCAGCTCCAGATCCTCGAGATCCTCCAGGTCCTCCATGTCGCGCTTCTGACCGGAGCCGCTGCTCGTGGCAGGCCTCCGTCCCTGATCCACGTCGGTCAGGTAGTCCTTGGTGGCACGGATATGTTTGCGCAGAGCCTCCTGGCCGGGGGCCATGACCCTGCTGGTCAAAAGGAAGCCGGTATGCCCGATCATCTCATGCTCAGGGCGTACCGCCAGGCCGTCGGCCTTCCAGGAGCGTTCCAGGCTCTCCATGATCTCAGGCTCGGTCCATCGGCCATCGGCGCGCAGGGCCTCGGCCAGTCGGCTGAGCTGGGTGGTGGTGGTCACGTAGGCGGTCAGCACGCCGCCGGGGGCCATGACCCGATAGGCCTGCCCCAGACGGTTCCAGGGGTCAAGCATGTCCAGAACAATACGGTCGAATCCGTCCTCGGGCAGGTCGGCCGCAACGGTGTCAAAGTCGCCGGTACGCAGGTCCCACTGGGCAGGGCGCTGCCCAAAGAAGACCGTCGCGTTGCCCATGGCCACCCGGGCGAACTCCTCCCGCCGTTCGATACTGGTCAGCTTCCCCTCCGTGCCAACGGCATCCAGGATGCCCAGACTCATGGCCCCTGATCCGGCTCCCGACTCCAGGACCCTCATGCCAGGACGGATGTCTCCCAGGAGGATGACCCTGGCCACATCCTTGGGGTACATGATCTGGGCGCCGCGAGGCATGGAGAGAATGTAGTCCTCCAGCCTTGGGCGCATGACCGTGAAGGCCCATCCTCCGATGCTTCGCGAGGACTTCCAGGGCTTGGCCCTGTCAGATGCCTGTGTGTCTGTGCCGGCATCCTGCTTGTGACGCATCCGGCGCCACTTGTCTGCCGAGATGGTCACCACTACGGATCCCTCGGGCAGGCCGATCATGGCCTCGTGCGGCAAGAGGCCATGATCCGTTTGGGTCAGGCCGCCTGGTTCCAGCATGACCGTCAGCTTGCGGCCACGCCGGTCGGTCAGCTGGACCCGCTCCCCTACGCTCAGCGGACCGCGTCTAAGGCTCATGCCTCCTCAGCCCTCCTCGCCCTTGATGAACTGGGAGTCGTAGAGGGAGGCATAAGCGCCGCCGCGCTCCAGCAGCTGGTCGTGGGTGCCCTGCTCGACCACCGAGCCGTGGTTGACCACCAGAATCAGGTCGGCGTCGCGGATGGTGGACAGCCGGTGCGCTATGACGAAGGAGGTCCTGCCCTTGCGCAGGGTGTTCATGGCCTGCTGGACCAGCAGCTCGGTCCTGGTATCCACCGAGGATGTGGCCTCGTCCAGGATCAGAATGTCGGGGTCGGACAGGAAGGCCCGGCAGATGGTCATCAACTGGCGTTCGCCCTGGCTGAGCTCGCTGCTGTCCTCGTTGAGAACGGTGTCGTAGCCCTGGGGCAGCTTGCGGATGAACTCGTCCACATGCGTTGCCTTGGCACCATCGATCATGGTCTGCTCTGGGATGGTCTGCCCCTCGTCCAGCCCGTAGAGCAGGTTGTCGCGGACGGTCCCGTCAAAGAGCCAGGTGTCCTGCAGGACCATACCGAAGTGGCTGCGCAGGTCGTGACGGGTCACCCTGGAGGTGTCCACGCCGTCGATGGTGATGCGCCCTCCCTGGATCTCGTAGAAGCGCATGAGCAGGTTGACCAGGGTCGTCTTGCCCGCCCCGGTGGGTCCGACAATGGCGATGGTCTGCCCGGGCTTGGCCTCGATGGACAGATCCTTGATCAACGGCTCGGCCGGATCGTAGGAGAAGCGGACATGGTCAAAGCGGACGTGCCCCTCGACCTTGCCTCCGGTCTCCTGGCCCAGATGGTCTGGATGCTCGATGTCCGGCACCTCCTCGGCCTCGTCCAGAAAGTCGAAGACCCTGCGGCAGGAGGCCAGGGAGGACTGGAGCATGGTGCCCATGGAGGCCAGCTGGCCGATGGGCTGCGAGGCCTGACGGGTGTACTGGGTGAAGGCCTGCAGACCACCCAGGCTCATGCTGCCGTTGAGCACATGCACGCCGCCGATGATGACCACGATCACGAAGCTCAGGTTGCCGAAGAAGGTTGACATGGGCGTGACCAGGGCGGAGAAGAATGAGGCCTTGAAGCTGGCCTGGTAGAGCTCCTGGTTGCGCTCCTCGAACTCCTCCTCGGCCTTGCGCTGGTGGCCGAAGGCCCGGACCACCATGTGGCCGGAGAACATCTCCTCCACGTGGCTGTTGACCTGTCCGGTGCGGATCCACTGCCGGGTGAACTGGGGCTGGGTCTTCTTGAGGATGAAGCCCGCGCACAGGGCCATGACCGGGATGATGATGAAGGCGATCAGGGTCAGCAGGGGCGAGATGGTCAGCATCATGATGAAGGCCCCGATGATGGAGAAGACAGAGAAGAGCAGCTCACCCAGAATCTGTTGCAGGGTGCCCGAGATGTTGTCGATGTCGTTGGTGGTCCGGCTCATGACCTCGCCGCGCGGGGTCCGGTCGAAGTACTGCAGGGGCAGCCGGTCCAGCTTGTCCTCGATCTGCCTGCGCATGGTGTAGACCGCGTCGGAGACCAGCCGGGTCATCAGGAAGTTCTGCACCAGCCTGACCAGGATGGAGACCAGGTAGATGCCGATGACGAACATGAGGATGGTGCCGAAGCGCCCCCAGTCGATGCCCACGCCCACCTGGACGTTCATGGACTCGATCATCCGGGCGAACTTGTCCTGCCCTCGGGACTGCAGGTAGGTGACCACAGCCTGCTTGGGAGTGCCGGGCTTGGCGCCCATCTTGACCAGCATGGACCCCAACAGTCCCTCGAAGAGGACGTTGGTGGCCTCGCCCATGACCTTGGGGCCGATGACGATCATGGCAACGGCGGTCATGCCGGCGAGAACCATGACGATGACCCTCCAGGGGCTGGCCAGCAGATAGTGGACCAGCCGGCCCACGGTGTGACGGCGGCCACCCACGGCCTGCGAGCCTGTATTCGTGCTCAAGTCCTTGGCCATCTACTCGGCCCTCCCCTCGTCAATGCTGAGCTCTTCCACGTCGGGACCCCGCCCGCCCTGGGATTGGACGATCTCCTGGTAGGTGGGGCAGTCCTCCATGAGCTGATCGTGGGTGCCACGACCGACGATGCGGCCCCGGTCCAGGACCAGAATCTGGTCGGCCTGGCGGATGGATGCCGCCCTCTGGGCCACCACGATCTGGGTGGCCTGGCGGGTGACCGGCACCAGGGCCTCATGCAGGGCCCGGTCGGTGGTCATGTCCAGCGCGGAGAAGGAGTCATCGAAGGTGTAGATGCGGGGGTTGCGCAAGATCGCCCTGGCCATGCAGAGCCGTTGCTTCTGCCCACCTGAGAAGTTGGTGCCGCCTTCGGCCACGCGAGCGTCCAGACCCTCGGGAATCTCTCGGACGAAATCCTCGGCCTGGGCGATGCGCAAGGCTTCCCAGATGCGGTCGTCGTCGGCGTCGGGGTCCCCATAGTGCATGTTGTCGCGAATGGTGCCTGTGAAGAGGGTAGCCTTCTGCGGGACCGGCCCGAAGATCAGGGCCAGCTGGTCCGGGTCGTACTCGCGCACGTCGTGTCCATCCACCAGGACCTGGCCGTCGGTGACGTCGAACATGCGGTTGGCCAGCCGGATGATGGTGGACTTGCCGGACCCCGTGGCCCCGATGATGGCCGTGGTGGTTCCCGGCCGGGCGGTGAAGGAGATGTCGGAAAGGACCGGGTCCTGGGCGCCCGGGTAGCTGAAGTCCACGTGCTTGAACTCCAGCAGCCCCTGGGGGTGCTCGTTGCGGTAGGGGTGCTCAGGAGCGGTGATCTCGCTGGTGGCTTCCAGGACCTCGTTGATCCTTCGGGCGGCCACAGCGGCCCTGGGCAGCATGACCGACATCATGGCGGCCATCATCAGGCCTGACAGGATGATCATCAAGTACTGAATGAAGGCCTGCAGGGCGCCGATCTGCATGGCGCCGGAGTCGATGCGGCGGCCGCCGAACCACATGATGGCCACATTGGACATGTTCAGCAGGAACCACATGAGCGGCACCATCATGCTCATCAACCTACCGGTGGAGATCAGGACGCCGTAGACGTCGCGGTTGGCCTTGTCGAAGCGTGCTGCCTCGGTTTTCTCACGGACGAAGGCTCGGATGACCCTCACCCCGGAGATCTGCTCGCGGACCAGGCGGTTGACGGAGTCCAGCATGTTCTGCAGGCGTGTGAACAGGGGTCCCATCCTGCCCATGAGCACCAGGGCCACCACCAGGATCAGGGGGACGATGACCGCCAGTGACCAGGTCAGGGGCCCGTCCTGGCGCAGGGCCAGAACCAGCCCGCCGATCAGCATGACCGGGGCCTGCAGGATGATCATCAGGGTCTGCATGGTGGTCATCTGCATCTGCTGGACGTCGTTGGTGGTGCGTGTGATCAGGGAACCTGCCGAGAAGCGCTCGATCTCGTTGAGGCTGAAGCCCTCCACCGAGGCGAACAGGTCCCTGCGCAGCTCATAGCCCATCCTCATGGCCAGCCGGGTGGCGCAGTAGACGGCGACCACGTTGGCCACGATCTGAATGGCGGTGATGCCCATCATCTCCCAGCCGATCCTGTAGATGGCATCCTGGTCGCCTACGGCCACGCCCTTGTCGATGATGTCCGCCTGCAGGTTGGGCAGATAGAGGTTCAAGGCCGTCTGCGCCACCTGAAAAAGCACCAGAACGGCCACCTGGAGCCAGTAAGGCCGCAGGTAGCGGGTCCATATCTTGATCACGTCAACATCCTTCACGCATACAGGTCTGCCGCGGTCCCCGGGCAGACAAACCACAACAGTCTATACCCGCGCCTTGGTGAACAAATTTCCTATTCCTTGAGCTGATACGGGCGTGTCAGAACGTCGGCGGCCAGTGCCCTTCAGACGGCGAAGGCACCCCAACGTCCGTCGCGGTGGACCACGGTCAGGTCCAGACCGAAGAGCTCGCTCAGACGCGGACCTGTCAGCCCATCCTCCAGGGGCCCCTGGTAGACGATGGTGCCGGGATCCGGATCGCCCGTGTCTGCAGTGTCCACAGGACGTCGTCCCATCATGGCTATCCGATCGAAGCCCAGAGGGATCTCCTCAAGGCGGTGGGTGACCAGGATGACCGTGCGGTCCCTGTCCTCCCGGCCGATGTCGCTCAAGGCCCTGAGCACCAGCTCGCGTCCGCCCAGATCCAGACCGGTGGTCGGCTCGTCCAGGATGAGCAGGTCGGGATTGGCCATCAGCGCCCGGCAAATCAACACCCGGCCGCGCTCCCCCTCTGAGAGCCGGTACATGCGTTTGCCCTTGAGGTAGGCGATGCCGAACCGGTCCATCAGTGCAAGGGTGGCCTCCTCCTGCTCGGCCGTGAAGGTCTCCCTCCAGCGGCCGGTGGTATCGCTGAATGCGGTCAGCACCACGTCGTAGGGATCCTCCTGGGGGCTGATGGTCTTGGCCAGGCCAGCAGAGGCCAGACCAATCCGATGACGGTAGGAGAAGACGTTTACCTTGCCCAGCCGGTTGCCCAGGATCTCTACACTGCCGGTGCTGGGGAAGCCTCGTGTGCTCATCATGGCCACCAGGGTGGATTTGCCCACGCCGTTGGGCCCGAAGAGCACCCACTTCTGCCCGCGGCCCACCTCAAGATTGACATCGTCGAGGATGACCCGGCCCTGACGGCGGAATCCCACATGCTGCATGAGCACAGCCCGCTTTTCTGCCACGCTTTCGGTCATGGTCACAGGGCCGTTCCGTAGGAGTCCAGACGGGGATTGTCCCGGTTGCCGCCGACCAGGAAGAGCCCCAGTACGCCCAGGCAGAAGACCGCCGCGATGGCGATGGTGGCCCAGATGGGAACGTGGGGCAGCCACATGCAGACCAGGAAGGCCAGGCCGGAGCAGATGATCAGCGCCCAGACCAGGATTCGCAACCATTGACGCACGCCGCTGGGAGCCCTCAGCAGACGGGGGTTGCGGTCGTTGGGGTCCACGGAGTCCTTCTGCACCAGGTCATCGGTGTGCCCGGTGGGCTTCCACTCGGCGCTCTGGCCAGCCTCCAGCCGGCGGGAGCGCTCCTGCAAGGCCCGCTCGTCCATCACACCGGCCCTGCCCTTGGCCGTCATCCTCCGGTCGTCGCTGCCGCCACGGCGGCTCCGCTTGGCCTGCGCCCTACGTTCAGCGCGGTTGGTCATATCCCACTGCCTCCATCCCTTCGATCGGCACCATTCTTTTTCATATTAGCGTGGGCGCCGGTCGGCCGCGGGCAGGGTCATGGCGCGCTCATCGGCTCGGATGGGGGCGGGCAACTCGGTAGCGCCGGTCAGATACCGGTCCACGGCCGCCGCGCAGGAGCGACCCTCTGCCAGGGCCCAGACCACAAGGGACTGCCCACGTCCGGCATCGCCGCACACGAAGATTCCGTCGCGGTCGGTGGCGTAGTCGGCATTCCGGGCCACGTTGCCGCGCCCGTCCAGGCCCACGCCGGTCTGTCCTGTCAGGGTGGCCGTCTCCGGATGGGCGAATCCAATGCTGATCAGCACCAAATCGGCAGGCAGGACCCGCTCGGTGTCAGGATGCGGGATGATTCGGTCCTGATCGTCACGACTGACGTCCACCACGCGAACGCCGCGCACCTGCCCCTCAGAGTCACGGTCGAAACCGGTGGGGGCGCTGGTCTGATCCAGGTTGATCCGGTCATCGGAGCCGTCGCCCAGGTATTCCAGACTGTCCACCGCGTACTCGTAGTGGCCGCCCTCCTCCATGGAGGAGGTGGGATTGTAGAGCCGGGCGTAGGTCGGCCAGGGCCGGTTGTCGGGCCTGGAAGAGGGCTCCCTGGGTCGGATCTGCAGGACGGTGACCGACTTGGCGCCCTCTCGCAGGGCCGTGCCCAGGCAGTCCGAACCTGTGTCGCCACCGCCGATGATGATGACGTCCTTGCCGGCCGCATCGATCTTGTTGAGGGGCTCGCGGCCCATGAGTTTGCGGGTGGGGTCGGGCAGGAAGTCCATGGCGTAGTGGATGCCCTGCAAATCCCGTCCGGGCAGGTCCACCCGCCTAGGTTCGGTGGAGCCGATGGCCACCACCAAGGCGTCATAGCGGGCCCTCAGCTGGTCCCAGGTCAGGTCTCGGCCCACCTCGACCCCAGTGCGGAAGCGGGTCCCCTCGGCCTCCATCTGCTCCAGCCGACGGTCCAGCAGGGACTTCTCCAGCTTGAAGGCGGGAATGCCGTAGCGAAGGAGCCCGCCTATGGCATCGGCGCGTTCATAGACCACCACCGTGTGACCGGCACGGGTCAGCTGCTGGGCGCAGGCCAGCCCGGCGGGACCGGACCCGACCACGGCCACGGTCATGTCGGTCAGCCTCTGAGGCGGCCTGGGCTTGACCAGGCCCAGGGACCAGGCCTGGTCTATGATGGTCTGCTCGTCCAGCTTGATTGTGGTGGCCGGTTGGTGGATGGAGAGCACGCAGGAGGACTCGCAGGGAGCCGGACAGATCCGCCCGGTGAACTCCGGGAAGTTGTTGGTCAGGCTCAGCCGCTCGTAGGCCTCCTCCCAGCGGCCCCTGGACAGCAGGTCGTTGAACTCGGGGATCAGGTTGCCCAGGGGGCAGCCGGTCATGCAGAAGGGGGTGCCGCAGTCCATGCAGCGGGCGGCCTGCTCGGCGGTCCAGGGCCCGGGGCCGGTGGACTGGTGTACATCCCGCCAGTCCTTCAGACGTTCAGCGACCGGGCGCTCGGCCAGCTCGTGCCGGGTGCGTACCTTGAGGAATCCCTTGGGGTCGACCATATCAGTGCGCTCCTTCCATGACCTGGGCGTAGGTGGCGTCCCAGACACCGGGCGCGTTGAAGTCCACCTGCTCGCGTTCGGCCTCTTCCATGGCCTGCTTCATGGCCAGATAACGACGGGGTACCAGATGGGTGAACCGGGCCAGCGCGCTTGGCCAGTCTTCCAGCAGGGCGGCCGCAGCCTTTGATCCTGTCAGCCGGACATGCTCAGCGATCAGTTCCTTGAGCATGGCCGCCTGGTTCTGGTCGGGCTCCAGGGCCAGCAGGGAGCCGTCATTCCAGGCTTCAGGATTGAGCCGGGAGGTATCCATGTCCAGCAGGTAGACATCCCCTCCCGAGAAACCGGCGCCGAAATTGCGGCCAGTGGACCCCAGAACGACCACCAGGCCGCCGGTCATGTACTCACAGCCGTGCTCGCCCAGGCCCTCGACCACGAAGCGTCCGCCGCCGTTGCGTACGGCAAAGCGCTCCCCGGCCCGTCCAGCCACGAACATGTCGCCCGAGGTGGCACCGAATCCAGCCACGTTGCCGCAGATGACGGTCTGGTGCGGATCGAAGCGGACGCCCTGGGAAGCGTGGAGGATCAGACGACCGCCGGACAGACCCTTGCCTGCATAGTCGTTGGCTTCGCCAATCACCCGGATGGTCTCGCCCCTGGGAATGAAGGCGCCCAGGGATTGACCGGCCGAGCCTGTCAGCGTGATGTCCACGGTGTTCTGCGGCAGGCCGGCTGCGCCGTATTTGCGGGTGATCCTGTAGCCCAACATGGTGCCCACACTCCGGTTGACGTTGCGCACGGTTCCCTGGATGGCCACCGGCCGTCCCTCGTCCAGGGCATCGACGGCCTGGTTGATCAGGTCCACATCCAGGGACTTGTCCAGCTCATGGTCTTGGGCCTGGGTGTGGTGCAGCACAGTGCCAGGGGTGGGACCGGGCTTGCGCAGGATGGCATCCAGGTCGATGCCCTGGCTCTTCCAGGTCTGCACAGAGGGGTCCCGGCGCAGGCACTCCACGTGGCCGACCGCCTCCTCCAGGCTGGCGAATCCCAGGGAGGCCAGGATCTCCCGCACCTGGCGGGCCATGAACATGAAGAAGTTGATCAGATCCTCGGGCCGTCCGGTGAAGCGCGAGCGCAGTTCCGGATCCTGGGTGGCTATGCCCTGGGGACACGTGTTCTTGTGACAGGCCCGCATCATGACGCAGCCTTCCACCTGGAGTGCCGTGGTGGCGAAGCCGAACTCCTCGGCCCCCAAAAGGGCGGCTATGACAACATCGCGGCCGGTCTTGAGCTCTCCGTCGCACTGGACCACAATCCGCGAGCGCAGGTCGTTCATGACCAGGGTCTGCTGGGTCTCGGCCAGGCCCAGTTCCCAGGGAGTCCCCGCGTGCTTGATGGCGTTGAGTGGGGCCGCTCCTGTGCCGCCGTCCTGGCCGGAGATGAGGACCACGTCGGCATGGCACTTGGCTACCCCTGCGGCCACGGTTCCCACCCCGTGTTCGGAGACCAGCTTGACGTGGATACGGGCTCTTGGGTTGGCCATTTTCAGGTCGTGGATGAGCTGCTTGAGGTCCTCGATGGAGTAGATGTCGTGGTGGGGCGGAGGCGAGATGAGCTCGACCCCAGGGGTGGAACGCCTGACCTGGGCGATCCAGGGCGGGACCTTGGCGCCGGGAAGGTGGCCGCCCTCCCCCGGCTTGGCTCCCTGGGCCAGCTTGATCTGCAGGTCGGTGGCCGAAACCAGGTAGTCGCTGGTCACCCCGAACCGGGCCGAGGCCACCTGCTTGATCCGGCTGGTCCTGGCAGGGTCTGCGATCCGGTCCGGGGACTCGCCGCCTTCGCCCGAGTTGGACCGGGCTCCCAGGCGATTCATGGCCAAGGCCATGGTCTCATGGGCCTCCTGGGAGATGGACCCGTAGCTCATGGCGCCTGTGGAGAAGCGGGTGACGATGGACTCGGCAGCCTCCACTTGGTCAAGCGGAATGGGCGCCCTGTCGGAGTGCAACTCCATGAGTCCACGAAGGGTCATGCCCTGCTTTGCGGCCGCATTCACATGGTCCGTGTAGGCCCTGAACAGTCCGTAGTCCCCTCGCTTGGTGGACTGCTGGAGCAGGAAGATGGACTCTGGGTCGTTCAGGTGATCCTCGCCGGTGCGCCGCCAGTGGTAGTTGCCGCCTGTCTCGAGGTCATGCCCGGATCCGGCGGTCCACTCAATGGGGTAGGCCACCCGATGGCGCTGGGCAACCTCGGCGGCGATCTCATCCAGTCCTATGCCGCCCACCAGGGAGGTGGTGCCGGTGAACCAGCGGTCGATGACCTCCTGGCTGAGCCCGACGGCCTCGAAGAGCTGGGAGCCCCGGTAGGACATGATGGTGCTCACGCCCATCTTGCTCATGATTTTGAGGACACCGGTGCTCAGCGCCCGGACCAGGTTGTCGGAGGCCTTTTCGGCATCCACATGCAGGTCCCCGCTGTTGGCCAGGTTCTCGACAGACTCCAGAGCCAGGTAGGGGTTGACGCAGGCGGCACCGTAGGCGATCAGCAGGGCCACATGGTGGACCTCGCGCACGTCGCCGGCCTCCACTGCCAGGGAGACCTGGGTGCGGGTGTGCCGACGGAGCAGGTGGTGCTGGACGGCCCCGGTCAGCAGCAGGGAGGGTATGGGCCCCCAGATGTGGTTGGAGTCCCGGTCGGACAGGACAAGCACATTGCAGCCCTCCTCGATGGCCCGATCCACCTCCCCTTCGATGGCCTCCAGACGCTCCTCAAGGCCCTTGCCGCCTCCGGCAACCTGGTAGAGGCCGCGGATAAGACGGGGGCGGAAGCGGCCTTCCAGGACCGGCGCTCGGTCCAGACGCTTGATCTGCGCCATCTGGACGGAGTCCACCACAGGAAGATCGATGTGGATCTTCCAGGCGTGCTCGGGGGTGTCCTCCAAAAGATCGGGCTCGGGCCCGATGGCCGAGGCGATGCTGGTCACCAGCTCTTCGCGCTCCCAGTCCAGGGGCGGATTGGTGACCTGGGCGAACTTCTGGGTGAAATAGTCGAAGAGCATACGGGACCGGCGTGAGAGCACGGCGATGGGCGCGTCATTGCCCATGGAGCCGATGGGCTCACGGCCGGTTTCGCCCATGGGCCCCAACAGCATGGTCAGGTCCTCCCGGGTGTAGCCGAAGGCCTGCTGCCGGCGGTGGACCGAGATGCGCGAGTAATTGACATGCTCGCGCTCAGGCAGATCGTCCAGGCGGACGGTACGCTCGGAAACCCATTTTCTGTAGGGGTGCAGACCGGCCAGCCGGCGCTTGATCTCGCTGTCAGGCACTATCCGGCCCTCTTTGGTGTCGGCCAGGAACATGCGCCCCGGCTCCAGCCTGCCCTTGGCGACGATGGACTCCTGGGGCGTGTCCTCCAGGACACCGGCCTCCGAGGCCAGGACCAGGTGGCCGTCATCAGTCAGCTGCCAGCGGCCTGGACGCAGGCCATTGCGGTCCAGTTGGGCGCCCACCAAGGTTCCGTCGGTGAAGACGATGGCCGCCGGGCCGTCCCAGGGCTCGATCAGGGCGTCGTTGTACTCGTAGAAGGCCTTCAGGTCCGAGTCCATGTTCGGGTCCTGCTGCCAGGCCGGGGGCATCATCATGGAAACGGCGTGGGGCAGGGACCGACCCGCCAGGTGGAGCAGCTCCAGGGTCTCGTCGAAGGTGCCAGAATCTGAGGCTCCAGGGGTGTTGACCGGCAGGAGCGGGGCCATGTCACCCAGCAGCTCCGAGCTCAGCATCCCCTCCCTTGCTGACATCCAGTTGCGGTTGCCCTGGATGGTGTTGATCTCCCCGTTGTGGGCGATCATCCGGAAGGGCTGGGCCAGGGGCCAGGAGGGGAAGGTGTTTGTGGAGAAGCGGGAGTGGACGATGGCCAGGCGGGCCTTCATGGCCGGATCGCTCAGGTCGGGGAAGAAGCCCTGCAGCTGCTTGGTGGTCAGCATGCCCTTGTAGGTGATGGTCCGGCAGGACAGGGAGGCGAAGTAGACGCCCAACTCGTGCTCGGCCCGCTTGCGGACCCGGTAGCCCAGCCGCTCCAGGTCCAGTCCTCCTCGGCCTTGAGGACCGGCATCACACATGATGGGCATGAGGAAGCGGGGCATGGAGGCCAGAGCCTGCAGACCCAGCCCGTTCGGGTCGGTGGGCACTGCCCGCCAGGCCAGGACACGCAGCCCCTCCTGGCCGGCAATGGAGGCTATGGCCTCCTCCTGGCTTGCAGCCTGCGCCGGATCCCTGTCCAGGAAGGCCATACCCGCCAGATAATGGCCGGCTTCAGGCAGATTCCGGTAGACCCGGGTGCGCATGAACTCGTCGGGCATGGAGAGCATGATGCCGGCCCCATCGCCGGTGTTGGGCTCGGCTCCCACGGCCCCTCGGTGGTCCAGGTTGACCAGGACGCGGATGCCCTGCTCGACGATCAGCCTTTCGTCCCGTCGGTTGAGGGTGGCCACCATGCCGAAACCGCAGGCATCGTGTTCCGTATCAGGGTCATAGAGCCCCTGGGGGCCGTGGACATGCAGATCGAGAGGGGCCGTGAATGACACCGCAATCACCTCATTCGTGGACGGGGGCGGGGCCGGCATGCTCCACCCTTGAGGAGCCTTGTCAATGGTGAATCAACAGAATAATGCATCCACAGGTGACATCCGTGTAACGTTCCGCAGTGTCTAACGAATTCCTACCGCCTCCAGGACCTGGTCGATGACCAGATCGTTGAGCAGGCGACCCCTTCGGGTCACCTGGATTCTGTCAGGCACGGGCAGCAGGAGGCCCTGATCGACCAGATCCTTGAGGATCTTCGGATCGGCCGGACGACCGGCCAGCCTGGTCAGTCGATCCAGTCCCAGGCCTTCGGGCAGGCGCAGGGCCAGCATGACCGTCTCCTCCAGGTCCTGCCTCCAGCCCAGAAGCTCGGCATCCTGCCAGGGCACATGTCCTGCATCCATGGCGGCCGCCCAGTCCCTGGGGTGGGCGATGTCCCAGGAGCGGATGGCCCGGGCACGCCGCTCCTCCAGGCCGGGCTCCTGCGAAAGCCACCAGGATGTCCACGGATCGGCCTTTTCCGCTGATGCTGTTGCGGTGGCCCTGAACCCAGGCGATACGGAAGGCATGGGCTTCTGCTCCCGGGCTTCATCCACCGGCGCCATGCCCGAGTCCTGACCATCCAGCCCCCGATAGTGGGAGTGGGCGCCGGGCCCGATGCCGGCCCAGTCCACGTTGTGCCAGTAACCCAGGTTGTGGCGACTCTCCTGGCCGGGGCGGGCCCAGTTGGAAATTTCGTACCAGTACAGGCCCGCCTGGGAGAGCATGTCATCAGCCATCTCGTATTTGGTCGCCTCGTCATCGTCATCGGGGGCGGGCAGTTGGCCCCGGCGCACAGCACGGCCCATCTTGGTGGTGGGTTCCAGGGTCAGGGCGTAGGCGGAGACGTGGTCCACGCCCAGGTCCAGGGCCGCCTGCAGGCTGGTCCGCCAATCCTCAAGCCGCTCCCCCGGCGTCCCATAAATCAGGTCCACACTGGCTCTGAGACCCAATTCTTTAGCAGCGGCCACATCGGTGGTCACATTGGCCGGCGTATGGGTGCGGTCCAGGGTGGCCAGGACACTGGATACCGCTGACTGCATGCCGAAGGAGACACGGTTGATGCCGCCCCTGAGCAGTTGCTCCAGATAGGCCCGATCGACAGTGTCAGGGTTGGCCTCGGTGGTAATCTCGGCCCCGGGGGACAGCCCCCAGAGGTCGGCTACGGCCTCGGCCATGCGCACCAGGTCCCGGGCGGGCAGAATGGTCGGGGTGCCTCCGCCGAAGAAGATGGTGGACACGGGCGGCTCTATCAGCCCCCTAGATGTCTGCCAGTCCCGGACCATGCGCATCTCCTGGATGGCCAGATCGGCGTAGTGCTCCCGGCTGGCGCCCCCGCCCAGGTCGCTGGCCGTATAGGTATTGAAGTCGCAATAGCCGCAGCGGCGCATGCAGAAGGGTACATGGATGTAGACCTGGTAGGATCCCACCCGTTCAGCCCTCCTTCTTGGCGGCGGCCCGTATCTTGTCCTTGGTGTCCCGGTCCTGGGCCTGGCCTGTACTCAGAGCGGCGATGAAGGCCTCCTGGGGCACCTCAACATGTCCCAGCATCTTCATGCGCTTCTTGCCCGCCTTCTGCTTCTCCAGCAGCTTGCGCTTGCGGGTGATGTCGCCTCCGTAGCACTTGGCCAGCACGTCCTTGCGCAGGGCGCTGATGGTCTCCCGGGCGATGATCCGGGACCCTATGGCGGCCTGGATGGGAATCTCGAACTGCTGACGCGGAATCAGCTTGCGCAGCTTCTTGGTCATCATCACCCCGTAGGCGTAGGCCTTGTCCTTGTGGACGATGGCCGAGAAAGCGTCGATCTTCTCCCCCTGGATGAGGATGTCCACCTTGACCAGGTCGGCGGACTGGGTCCCGTCCGGCTGGTAGTCCAGGCTGGCGTATCCCTTGGTCCTGCTCTTCAGCTGGTCGAAGAAGTCGAAGACGATCTCGGCCAGGGGCATCCGGTAGTGCATCTCGACGCGCTCGGGGCTCAGGTACTCCATGGTCCCCATCTGCCCGCGATGATCCTGGCAGAGCTCCATGACCGGCCCGATGAACTCCTTTGGCGTGATGATGTCGGCGCTGACCACGGGTTCCAGAATCTGGCGCACCTTGCCGTCGGGGAACTCGCTGGGATTGGTCACCGTGTGCTCGCTGCCGTCCTCCATGGTCACCTGGTAGGTGACATTGGGGGCCGTGGCGATCAGGTCCATGCCGAACTCCCTGCTCAGGCGCTCGGTGACGATCTCCATGTGCAGCAACCCCAAGAAGCCGCAGCGGAATCCGAAGCCCAGGGCCACGGAGGTCTCAGGCTCGTAGACCAGGGCGGCATCGTTGAGCTTGAGCTTGTCCAGGGCGTCGCGCAGCTCGGGGAACTGGGCGTTGTCAATGGGGAAAAGCCCGGAATAGACCATGGGCTGGGGATCCTGATAGCCGGGCAGGGGCTCCTTGGCGGGATTTGCCTCGGTGGTGACCGTGTCGCCCACCTTGGACTGGCTGACGTCCTTGACGCCGGTGATCACGTAGCCGACCTCTCCGGCACCCAGGGCCTTGGTAGGGGTCATATCGGGGCTGATCACGCCCAGCTCGATGGGGTCGTGCACGGTCCCCCGGCCCATCATGCGGATCTTCTGGCGCTCCTTGAGTTCACCATCCACCATCCTGATGTAGGTGACGATTCCCCGGTAGGAGTCGTAGACCGAGTCGAAGATCAGAGCCCGGGCCGGAGCCTTGGGATCCCCCTTGGGAGCCGGTATCCGGTCCACGATACGGTCCACCAGTTCGCGAACACCTTCGCCGGTCTTGCCCGATACCCGCAGCACCTCGTCCGTGGAGCAGCCGATCAGGTTGGCTATCTCCTCAGCGTGCTTGTCCGGCTCGGCCGAGGGCAGGTCGATCTTGTTGAGGACGGGGATGATGACGAGGTCGTCCTCCAGGGCCATATAGAGATTGGAGAGGGTCTGCGCCTCGATGCCCTGGGTGGCGTCCACCAGCAGGACCGCACCCTCGCAGGCCTCCAGGGCCCGGGAGACCTCGTAGGTGAAGTCCACATGACCGGGGGTGTCAATCATGCCCAGGGTGTATTCGACGCCGTCCTTGACCCAGGGCAGGCGAACGGCCTGGGACTTGATGGTGATGCCGCGCTCCTGCTCGATGTCCATCCTGTCCAGGAACCGGTCGTGCATCTCGCGCTTGGGCACAATCCCGCTCAGCTGCAGGATCCGGTCGGCCACCGTGGATTTGCCGTGATCGATATGGGCGATGATGCAGAAGTTGCGGATCAGCGATTGGTCGGTGAATCCTGGTTGGTTCTTGGCTTCCTGCACCGGTCTGCTCTCCTCACGTACGTCTGGTCTAACGATTCTAGACGATGCCCTGGGCCGAAGCGCCCGCCTCTGGCGGATTCTTCTCCCGGTCGGGTGCTACTATGGTAGGTTGTCTGTACAGATACATTCATCGTTTGGAGCAACATTGGCAAACATCAAGTCGCAGAAGAAGCGGGTCATCACCAACGAAAAGGCGCACCTGCGCAACAAGGAGGTCAAGAGCGCAATCAAGACCTCCGTGCGTTCCGTGCGCAAGGCCGTGGATGCCGGTGACAAGGAGGCCGCTCAGGCTGCCTACCAGGTGGCCGCCCGCCGTCTGGACAAGGCCGCCGGCAAGGGTGTGATTCACCGTAATCAGGCCGCCAACCGCAAGTCCGGTCTGGCCAACGCCGTCAACGCCCTCTGAACCGGGTGCCCCATTGGGGCCGGTGACCCAAGCGCTTGGGTCACCGGCCCTTTTTGGTATCCGGGTCCTCGTCGCTGTGCTTGATGGTGACACTGATATTCGACCGGCCACGCATCAGGTGACGGATGGCACTGGCCAACTGGGCGTCGCTGAGTGGGAGTCGGGCCGAGTGTCGGTCCACTGCCCCAGGCACCAGGATGTCGAATTTTACCGAGATAATGCGCAGGACGACCACTAGGGCCACGATGGCCAGGTCCAGAATCATGTCGACCCGGGCCGGATAGAGGCCATGCTGCTGAGCGCGCGTGGAGGCTAGGGTCAGCAGGCAACCGATCAGGGAAGGCAGCGCGTACCAGTGCTGGTCCTGGATGACCGCAGGCACCTGATTGAGCAGGATGTCTCGCAGCAGTCCCCCGACCAGGGCCGTTGCCATCCCCATGAAGATGGCCGTCATGCCGCCGGTTCCACACATCAGGGCCTTGGCGGTCCCGTTGACGGCGAAGGATCCCAGGGCCATGGCATCGGTGACCAGCATGGACCAGGTCATACGGCTGATTTCGGGATGTGCGACAGCCACCACCAGGCCGGAAGCCAGGGTGACGATGACCGAGCCCTTGTCGGTGATGCCACTGGGCGGCACCTGACCCAGAAGAACGTCACGGACCACCCCGCCGCCCAGGGCACTGATCCAGGAGACCAGGAGGATGGCGATGATGTCGTAGCCCTTGCGCACGGCAGCCAGACCGCCCGAAAGCCCGCAGCTCAAGATGCCCAGGTACTCGATGACCATGAAGATCAGGTTCCCCTCCAAGGCCGTCTTCATCCCGCGCTTCTCCTCCCGGAATCGTCCCGCACTCAAATCCGTCTATAGATTAGCCAAATACAGAGCTGAACAGGCCGGTGATGTGCGCAAGGCCACAAATATGAAGGAAGGCAACCCAAGGCGAAACGTCGCCCTGAAGTCGCCTTCCATTCAAGACCTGTCAGGCAGGAATGGGGTCAGCGCTCAGCAGACCTTCCACATCCAGTCGTGCGGGTCTTCGATCTCGCCCAGCTGGATGCCCAGGAGCTCGTTGCGCAGGTCCATGGTGACCTTGCCTGAACCGCCGTCGGCCACCTGGACGTCGAAGTTCTCGGACTTGAAGCGCCCGATCGGGGTGATGATTGCAGCGGTCCCGCAGGCGAACACCTCGGTGACCTCGCCCGAGCGGATGTCGTCCAGCAGGGTGTCCAGACGGATCATGGTCTCGACCACGTCGCGACCATGATCCTGGGCCAGAGTGATCAGGGAGTTGCGGGTGACACCAGGCAGAATGGTTCCGGTCAGGCTGGGGGTCTCCAGGTGCCCGTCCTTGTGGACGGTGAACATGTTCATGCCGCCCAGCTCCTCCAGGTAGGTCTTGGTGGCCGCGTCGACGAAGCAGACCTGCTCGCAGCCATGCTCGGCACCGCGGTTCTCCCCCAGCAGGGAAGCCGCATAGTTGCCGCCGCACTTGGCGAAGCCGGTTCCGCCTGGGCCGGTACGGAACCACTTGTCCTCCACCCAGATGCTGACCGGCTTGACACCACCGGCGAAATAGGGTCCCGAGGGCGAGGCGATGACGCAATAGTCCACCGCATGCGGGGCGCGCACGCCCAGGAAGGGCTCGGAGGCGAACATATAGGGACGCATATAGAGCGTGTACTCGCGCCGCCTGGGCACCCAGGCTGCGTCACGGCGGACCAGGGCCGCGACCGATCCCAGGAAGTCATTGGGCTCGAGCGGGGGCAGGGCCAGACGCTTGGCTGAGTTGTAGAAGCGCTGTGCGTTGGCATCAGGCCGGAAGAGCCAGATGGAACCGTCGTCGTGGTAGTAGGCCTTGAGTCCCTCGAAGGCCTCCTGGGCGTAGTGAAGCACCGAGGCCCCCGGATCCAGGCTGATCGGTCCGTAGGGCTCAACCCTGCGATCCTTCCAGCCGCCTTCCGAAGTCCATCCCATGTGGGTCATATTGTCCGAGAAGAGCTGGCCGAAGGCGGGCTTGTCAATCAGCCGGGCACGCTCCTCGTCAGAGGCGGGATGATCGTTGGGAATGACCTTGAAAGCGTCCGCCAACTCATTGAGTGCCTTCGGGTCGTGATGTGATTGCTCTGCCATTATCTACCACTTCTTCTTGCTACTGTATTTGGTTGCTCGGGTGCGATGCTTGTGGCGATGCCCGGTACCCGAACTATCGCATAGGCAGGCCTTGACCTGTCCGGCGCATTTCGCATTGTGACCGTCTTGGACAAAAAGGCCGCAGGATCGTGATGATCCCACGGCCTTGCAAATTGAACCTTTGGGTTCACTCGCCCTGGTCGTCGGCCTCCGGAGCAGCTTCCGCCTCGGCCTGATCGGTCTCCTCGGTGGGGGTCTCCAGGCTCTCCTCCTTGGGGATCTCGACGGAGACGATGGATTCCTCCATATCGTCGATGATCAGCTCGGAACCTTCGGGCAGCTTGATGTCCTTGGCCAGGATCTTGTCACCCTCGGCCAGGCCTTCAACGCTGATGTCGATGCGCTCAGGCAGGTTGGACACGTCAGCCCGGACCTGCAGGTTCTGGGTGTCGATCAGGGCCACGGCAGCGCCCTTGGTCTCGCCGCTGACGAAGACGGGCACCTCCACGGTGACCTTCTCGCCGGCGCGGACCTCATAGAAGTCGATGTGCTCCACCTGGCGCTTGACCGGGTTGCGCTGCACGTCCTTGACCACGGCCGTCTTGGTCTGTCCTCCGAAGCTGATGGAGAAGAGTGCATTGGCGCGACGCAGAGCCAGAGTGGTCTCGCGCATGGGCAGCTTGATGTAGTCGGGCTGGGCGCCGCCGGCGTAGATGGTGGCGGGAATCTGCTGGGCCACGCGCATGCGGCGTGCCGCCCCCTTGCCGAATTGATCGCGGACTTCGCCCTCGAGCTTAATGGTATTAGCCATGTTGGCTTCCTTCCTTGAATGGTTCCTCAAGACCGACCTGGGCCGGTCCTGGCGCATCGCCGCGTCGGATTCCGGACCGCCCAAAAGGAAAGGACGCCGATGATCCAGCCGAGTCGATAACGGAGGCCATGAAGCCTCCCTCGCCAAAGCAACGTGGCTACTCTAGCACCGGGCCCGCCCTTCTCCAAGTAGGCGGCTATTCTGGACATATCCCGCGATTATTGAAGGAGACAACGTGTCGTTACTAGCATCGGTCAAATCTTTTGTGGCACACCAGGTGGGTCATGGGGAGGGACCGAATGGCGAGGAGAATGCGAATCCGTCACAGGCCGCGCCTCGGACCGCCGAGGAGTCCCTCTCCCTGCCCAACACGCATTTCTGGTCGGCCGACTACGCCACGACCACGCGAATGGATTCGACCTCCGGTATGCTTTCGGCAACCACCGCCGGCATGGGACCGGTGCCTGACGACATGACCGTCTATGACATCTACGCCGACCGGGCCCGCCGCACCCCAGACCAGCCGGTCCTGCACTTCGTGGAGAACGGGAGCTGGACCTACCGGACCGGCCGAGAGATTCTGCATGACATCAGGACCACCGCCAAGGGCTTCATGCACTACGGGCTGAAGAAGGGCGATGCCGTGGCCTTCATGTGCAGGACCAGCTACGAGTGGGACATCGTGGACGCCGCCGTCCTGTCCATCGGCGGGGTCATTGCCACCATCTACGACACCGATTCGGCCGAGCAGATCCGATTCATCGTCAACAACTCCGATGCCAGGCTGCTGGTGGTGCAGACCGCTGAGATGCGGGCCAAGGCCGAAGGAGCCGACAAGGAGTGCCCCACCCTGGAGCGGATCGCCTGCCTGGAGTCCGGTGCCCTGCAGGAGTTGCAGGCCTATGGGGAATCGGTCAGCGATGCCGAACTCGACGAGCGGATCAATTCCATCCGGAAGACGGACCTCTGCTCCATCGTCTACACCTCCGGTTCCACAGCGGCCCCCAAGGGCGTGGAGATGACCCATGAACACTACTGCCAGCTGGCCAGAAACCTGAACGCCTTCATCCCCAATCTGACCCACGATCCGGATGGATCCATCCTGCTCTTCCTGCCCCAGGCCCACACCTTCGCCCGGGCCATCAGTTACGGGGTCGTCTATGGGACCATGCACGTGTACATCTCCTCCGGACTGGCCACCCTGCTGTCGGACCTGCAGGAGTCCAAGCCCACGGTCATCATCGGCGTGCCCAGGGTCTTCGAAAAGGTCTACAACGCCGCATCCCAAAAGGCCGGGCATGGCATCAAGGGCAGGGTCTTCAACGGGGCGGCACGGGCGGCACGCACCTATATGGAGGACATCTCCCGTAAGGGCTGGCCGACCAGGCGCAGCGCCCTGCGGCGAGCCCTCTACGACCCGCTGGTTTATTCTTCCCTACGCCAGGTCCTGGGCGGACGGGCCAAGTGGATCGTCTCCGGAGGCGCTCCCCTGGACCCTGAACTGTTGGGCTTCTTCCGCGGCGCCAATGTGCCGGTCTACGAGGGCTACGGCCTGACCGAGACCACCGCACCCTGCGCCTTCAACCCCCTGGGCACCCCCTACCACAGGGGCTCGGTGGGCATCCCCTTCCCGGGATTCACCATCCGCATCGCCTCGGACGGCGAGGTGCAGATCAAGGGCGTCTGCGTATTCCACCGCTACCACAAGAACGAGGAGGCCACCCGCGATTCCTTCACCGAGGACGGCTGGTACGCCACAGGCGACCTGGGGCGGCTCTCCCGTGATGGGTTCCTCTTCCTGACCGGGCGCAAGAAGGACCTGATCATCACGGCCGGCGGCAAGAACGTCTCCCCCAGGCCCATCGAGGAGGTCATCGAGCGTTCCGAGATCGTCTCCCAGGCCCTGGTTCTGGGCGACAAGCGGCCCTTCATCTCGGCCCTGGTCACCCTGAACGAATCCGCCCTGCGGCCCTGGCTGGCCTCCAAGGGCCTGGATCGCAACATGTCCCTGCAGGAGGCGGCGCAGAACGCAGTGGTCCGGGCCGAGGTCCAGGAGTATGTGGACCGGGCCAACGAAGGGGTCTCACGGGCCGAGTCGGTCCGCAAGTTCATCATCCTGCCCGAGGAGTTCACGCAGGACAACGGACTGATGACACCATCCATGAAGGTGATTCGGCCCAAGGTCATCGAGCGCTACGCCGACCTGCTCAACACCCGGATGTACACGGCCAAGCGCACCCCGGCGCCCCGCCGCTGAGCACGATCAGAACCCCAGGCGCTCCAGCTGCTTGGGGTCGGTCTGCCAGTTGCGGGCCACCTTGACGTGCAGATCCAACCGCACCTTGCGGCCCATGGTCCGGTTGACGGCGGTGCGCAGCTTCTTCTTCACCCGTACCAGGTGCTCGGCCCCCCGTCCGATGACGATGGGCTTCTGGGAGTCGCGCTCTACATAAATGCCGATGTGAACCGTGTCGCGCCCGCCCTCCGAATCCGGCTCAATGGACTCCAAACGGACGGCCAGGGAGTGGGGCAGCTCGTCGTCGAGCTCCTCCAGGTAGGCTCCGCGGACCATCTCTGCAATCATATCCTCGGGACGCTCCTCGGTCAGCTGGTCGTCAGGGTAGAGCTGAGGGCCCTCGGGCATGGCATCCATCAACACCTGGGCCACCTCGTCCACGTTGTCAGCCTCCAGTGCGCTGACCGGAACAATCTGGGAGAAGTCAGCAAAGGCGCCTATCTCCAGGAGCTTGTCCACCAGTTGGCCTTTGCTCAGCTGGTCAATCTTGGTCACCACGGCGATCAAAGGCTTTCGCCAGACCCACTTGCCGTCCTTGTCCTTGCGGGCGAAATCGGACCGCAGCCGGCTCAAAATGCGGCGATCGCCGGGGCCAATGGCCTGGTCGGCAGGCAGCAGGAATGCAATGGCATCGACATCCGACAGGGAGGCCTCCACGACATCGTTGAGTCGCTGGCCCAACAGGGTCCGCGGACGGTGAATGCCCGGTGTATCGACCAAGACCACCTGGGCCTCGGGACGGGTCATGATCCCCCGGATAGCCTTACGTGTGGTCTCCGGCCGGGAGGAAGCTATGGCGATGGGCCTACCAACCAGGGCGTTCATGAGGGTGGACTTGCCCACATTGGGTCGGCCCACTACTGCCACGAATCCCGATCGGTGGACCGGCACCTTGGCATCGCTCTGTTCTTCCTTGGTCATGAATTCTCCTGACTGTCCTGCTCGGGTTGATCCCCGTCGTCCTGTTCTTCTTTTTGTTCTGCACCGTCCTCCAGAGCGATGCTTGATCCGTTGGCTGGCTCGACCACGATGGTGGCGATCTTCTTGCGGCGGCCGACCGCCTCGCCTGCGGTCAGCCTAATACCGCGCGTCACCGCCGACGAGCCAGAGACGGGCACGGAGCCCAGCAGTTTGGTCAGCAGACCGTAGACCGTATCCACATCGTCCTCATCGATGGTGATCTCGTAAAGCTCCTCCAGGTCGGCGATGGGCGTGCGGACCGGCAGCTGCCAGGTGTGCGGACCGATCTGCTTGGGCTCGTCGTGCTGGACCCGGTCGTGCTCGTCCTCCAGCTCACCCACGATCTGCTCAATGGCATCCTCAATGGTGACCAGGCCTGCGATGCCCCCGTACTCGTCCACAACCACAGCCAGGTGGTGGCGGGAGCGCTGCATGTAGTGGAAGAGGTCGTCCACCGGCTTGGACTCTGGCACCAGAACGGGCCGACGGATGATGGAGGCGACCGATCTGTCACCCTTGTGGTTGAAGGCCAGGGCCCGGACCACGTCCTTCAGGTAGACGATGCCGACCAGGTCATCTACGTCGTCCCCGATGGCAGGAATACGTGAGAATCCCGATCGGGAGAAAAGCTTCATGGCCGAATCCAGACTGGCATCCTTTGAGATGCAAATCATGTCGGTGCGAGGGACCATGATCTCGCGGGTCAGTGTGGTCGACAGGGTCAACACGTTCTTCAACATCTCGGAGATTTCCGGATCAAAGGCACCGGCCTCCACCAGCTGGTCGACCATGGCACGGCCCTGTTCGATCTGGATTTTCTCCAGCTCCTCGTCGTCGGAAAGGTCGCCGCGATGGTTTTTGCGGGAGCGGGCTTCAGCCTGCCGACGGCGCTTGAAAGGCGTCAGAAGAACGGCCAGCCCGACCAGGCGAACGTGCTTGAGCAGTGCCTCCATGGGCTGGCGGGAGCGGCCATGCGGACCCAGGGTGACGGAGACGGCGGCCACCAGGATGGCCATGATCACCCCGCACAGCAGCTGTTCCCAGAGGGGTAGGCCACCAAGAGCAGCCATGCAGGCAACCAAGACGCCCACCATGATGTCACAAATGATGCGGAAAAAGGCACAGGCGCTTCCCGTCACCTGCCGCTGGGAGATCAGGCTCTGGGCCTGGTGAATGCGGTCGATCCGCTTCATCCTGGCGAACTGGCTGAGTTCCTGGTCGGTCTGCAGGCCCAGAATCAAATTGTTGAGACTGGATCGGGTCACCCGGTTGAGCGCCCCTTGGGCCTCGGCCAGCGCCAGGGAGAGCACGACCAGGGCGATGGCGGCCAGAGCCATGATCACCAGGGCGACGATGGTCCGTTCACTCATGGGATCTGCCTTTCTGATGGGCACCACGGCCGTACCGCTCATAGATGTCGAGAGCGTTGGTGGCCCCGGCCGGCAGCGCGGCATCTACGATAGGCCCCTGGCGCAGAGCCAGGAAGGTCAGCAGCAGCTGGCGTTGCAGACCGAACATCTGCGCCTCCTGCTCCCTGCTGGCGTGGTCGTATCCCAGCAGGTGCAGGGTGCCGTGAATGGCCAACAGCAGCATCTCCTCCATGGTGGAATGGCCGGCTGCCAGGGCCTGCTGGGCAGCCACCCAGGGGCAGATGACAATGTCGCCCAGGATGCCCTCCTGTCGATGGTTCTCGTCACCGGGGCGCAGCTCGTCCATGGGGAAGCTCATGACATCAGTAGGGCCGGCCAGGTTCATCCAGCGCTCGTGCAGCACCGCCATGGGCTCGGGATCGTTGAAGATGATGGTCATGTCGGACTGGGTGCTCACCTGCATCTGGTCCAAAACCCATACCCCCAGGTCAGAGAAGGTCTTGGCATCGATCAGCCACTGGGTCTCGTTGGTCACTTCTACGCTCATGCCTGCTCCCGTCCCCGGATGCGGGCCCGATCAGCACGGTCGTAGGCCCGGACAATCTGCCCGACCAGCCGATTACGCACCACATCAGCCGCCTGCAGGTGCACAAAGGCGATATCGTCGATGCCGCGCAGCACATCTTCTATGGTGGCCAGACCAGATGCTGGCCCGCCCAGATCCACCTGGGTGACGTCGCCGGTGATGACCATCTTGGTGTTGAAGCCCAGGCGGGTCAGGAACATCTTCATCTGCCTGCGAGTGGTGTTCTGCGCCTCGTCCAGGATGACGAAGGCATCATTCAGGGTGCGCCCGCGCATATAGGCCAGCGGAGCCACCTCAATGGTCTCGTCGGCCAGAAGACGGTGGAGCCGCGAGGTGCCCAGCATGTCAGCCAGGGCATCATAGAGGGGCCGCAGGTAGGGATCCACCTTCTCATTGAGGGTGCCAGGCAGGAAGCCCAGACTCTCCCCTGCCTCCACGGCAGGCCTGGTCAGAATGAAGCGCCCGATGCGTCCGGCCCGAAATTCCTGAACCGCCTTGGCCACCGCCAGATAGGTCTTGCCGGTGCCAGCCGGGCCAATGCCGAAGGTGATGGTATGCGTTTCAATGGCCGCCACATAGGCGGACTGGCCAGCGGTCTTGGGTCTAATCGGACCCTTGGAGGCCTGGGTCAGGGGGCGGCTACGAACTGCCCTGGCGGCTACCTGACGGGATTGGTCGACATCTTCCAAGGTGCTGTCCTCGTCCGGTTCTGCAACGCCTGTTCCCCGATAACCGGGGTCTGCAGAAGTACTGTCTGTCGTAGTCCGACCCTGGGTTCTGTGGTCTGCAAGGGTTCGGTCTGCAGTATTGTTATCTGCAGCATTGTTATCTTTAATTTTCTGCTCTTCTGGGTGGGAGTAAGTGTCAACGGCCCCCAAACGGCGGTGGTCCAGTATTCGCCCCACCTGATCGGCATCCACGGGAACCTGATCGGCGGTCTGCATGAGTTCGGTCAGTAAATTCCGGATCTGAGCCGCCTGAACGTCGCCCTGTCGGTCCTGTGCGCGCAGCATGATCCGATTGCCACGAACCAGGATGGACACTGCCGGGAAGGCACGTTCAATCCTGTCGATGACTGCATCCTCTGGCCCCAGCACCTGAACCGGGTCGATTCCCTCCGGAATCTCCAGGGTTCGCGTAGTTACCGCCACGGATTCCCTTCCTGCACGATGACGATGGTGAACATGGACCTCATTCGGGCAGCACCTGTCCGGTCAGGACGTGGGCGTGGACATGGAAGACGGACTGGCCGGCATCCTCTCCCGTGTTGAAAATCAACCGGTAGGCTCCATGGAAATCCTGGTCGGCAATCTGTTGCGCCACCTGGACGATGTGGGCAAGAGTGTCGGGATCAGCCTTGGCCAATTCGGCCACTGAACCATAATGATGACGCGGGACGATCAGGACATGGATGGCGGCCTTGGGGTTGGCATCCTTGAAAGCGTAAACGGTCTCATCTTCGTAGACCTTTTCGCTGGGGACCTCCCCTGCCACGATTCTGCAGAAAATGCAGTCCCCCTGTCGATCGTCATCGCTCATGACCACTCCTTAGTGTTTGCCGATATTGCTGTTTTTGCTGTTTTCTCTGTTTTCCATCTTATGGGCGAGGATGTATATTGCGTGCGACTTCATGCGCTGGGCTCAGGGGCTTCTGACTGCCAGCGACCCAGCATGTCCGCCAGCAGGGTCAGGGCCACAGGTCCGGCCAAAGCAGCCCGGAGGATGTTGCCGCCCAACCGGACCGGCAGGGCCCCCTCCCTCATCATGGCCTGGACCTCCTGATCCGCAATCCCTCCCTCGGGACCCACAACCACGGCGGCCGAGGAGCCAGCCGGCAGCCTGTCGACACGGTTACGGACCGCATCCCATCCCAGGTCGGCATCCTGGTGCAGAACCAGGACCAGGCCGCCTCGATCGGTCGCCTTCCGGCACCAGGAGACCAGACCATGGCTGTCCAACTTGTCCAGCAGTCGAGGTCGGTAGGCCCTACGACTCTGTTCGGTGGCAGCCTCCAAGGTGGCCTGCCAATGCCTGTCGTTGCGGCCGGGTCGCCATTTGGCTATGGACCGGTCAGCCTGCCAGGGGATGACCTGATCCACCCCGATCTGTGTGGCCATGTCGATGGCCTGCTCGTCCCTGCCACCCTTGGCCAGGGCCTGAACAAGAATCAGTTCCTTTTCGGGAGGTGCCTGCCGCCCTACAGCTGTGACCTCCACCAAGCCGGTCGAAGCATCCCTGATCAGGGCGCCGATGCGCAATCCGCCCCCATCTGAAAGATCCAGCTGGTCACCGTTCTTCAGCCTCATGGAGCCCAGTGCATGGCGACGGATGTGCTCGGGCAGGGTCAGGCGCCAGCCAGTGTGGAGCTCATCGCTGGCCAGTGGGGAGTCATCGTGGTCGGGATCCAGCAGGAAGAGGGGTGCAGTCATGGTGTCAGGCTACAGCCCGCCACAGAAAAACGCTCTCTTTGACGACACGCTCCCCCAATCGCCCAGTGCGCGATGTCGCCTTAGATGCTATGATTGTCTCCGTTGCGATTACGCACCTGTCCGGGTGGCGGAATGGTAGACGCGCTAGCTTGAGGTGCTAGTGCCTATATATATACAGGCGTACGGGTTCAACTCCCGTTCCGGACACTCAATTCCCCCTCAAAGAGGCCACTTCCTTTCATATTTTCATAAATATACATATTTGTGGCCTATAGGAACTAAACGCGTTGTTTTAGGTTCTGTGTGTGGGTTTGGTTGTGTGTTGGTCAGAGTGTGGTGTTGGGGTATCTG
>NZ_JACFQO010000002.1:0-743504 GCF_016101375.1 Bifidobacterium sp. W8110 | reverse complement strand
GGGAGGACAGGGCCGTGCAGGCCGCCGTGTTCTCCTGATGGCACCACTGCCGGTCGATGACCTGGCCCGTCTGCCCGTCGATCGCCATCAGGAGGCACCAGCCGTGTGCCATATACGTGCCGTCGGCCATGAGCGTGTGATGGACCACCCCGTCCGGTGTGATTGCCGGCTTGATGTTCCAGCACCAGCCGACCCGTTTACGCCAGGCCCTGGCGCCCATGGCATATGGGGCAATGCCTGGCCCTCTTCGATCTGGTTCTCATTCCCCAATCGAACAGGAACGGGCACCCCTGCAAGACCCCTATTAACAACCCGACCTATTAACAACCACCCAACACGCTTACAGCCACAAGGCCAAACCCCCAACATAAACAACGCGTTTAGTTCCTATAGCCCTATGATGGTGTAACGGTGGTGTTACTGTCACCGTTGATGTAATAACTCAAGAATGATAGTTAGGCCTATCTATCAGTGCAGTATTCCAGTTTTAGCTGGGTTGTCAGAGGTGCCATGGCTGACACCGCTGACTTCGTTATTGGTTATCAAGGATGAATTGACTCAACAAACGGAAAGGGGCTTATGATGAAAGCTCTGAACACTATCAAAAGTAGGTTGCTCGCCAGCGTTGCTGTTCCACTTGCGCTGTCTATGGGAGTCGCCATGGTTCCCAGTCAGGCGATGGCTGCAGAGCCTGTGGATACCGCTTCGACATCTATCGTGAGTCAAGTCACCGATTCGCTGACTCCGAGGGATGTGCTGGAGATAGCGGATACCGCATGGGAAAACGGTGATTATGAAGGTGCTGGCATCCTGACCGAGTATGCATTCTCGATGCATGATGGCACTGCCGGTAATGGCTTCCAATCGAGGAATTGGGCTACGACGATCGCCAAGAAAGCTGTCATTAAGCTTCTGCGCTGGGGAGGTTCCAAGCTTCCTGCCAAGATTGCTCCGTGGGCCGGTCGGATTGCAGACTTCCTGGAAGCCACCGGCGTCTGGACTCATGCCGCTATCGTCTCAGGTTTGATGCAGCTGGGCATCCCTTACGATATTGCTGAATACACGGCGACATGGGTTGATTTGTTCCTCTGATTCATGGAGAGAGGGGTGAGCGATGAGTGACCGTGGACGATCAGACCATGTAACGGTTTCGGATGCGATTACCGGTGTTGGTTTTTTCGGAACTGTGTTGTTGGGTTTTGTCTTTCCTTTTGCGGTCGGCATTGGTGTCACTTATCGCTTGCTCCCTTTCGGTGGCGTTCGTTCCTGGGTGCATGGGTGGCGTGGGGTTTTGGGTACCATCGTTATCTTTCTGTTGTGGTTCTTTGGTACCTACATAACTGATGCGTTGGTGGATGTGTTGTTTAGCATGAGCAGTCACAAGGTCTTGAAGAAGCTTGTTAGCGAAGTTGTGAGTTTTGTGTTTCTCATGGGGTTGATGGCCTTGGCCTTCAGCAGGTGGGAAGCCATGGCGCTCTCATCTTTGATAACTGAGGTTCTCACCATTCTCATCTCCCTACTCGTCATTCATGCCGTTGATGCTGCAGACAAGCATGATTAATCTAAACAACGATCATTCCTAGGGAATGAAGCGGATTCGAGTGCCCCTTTTATGGGGCGGGAGAAACGCATCGGACGCGGAGAGGTCTCCTCCTTGGTTTGGGAGGAGACCTCTTCGGTTTGGTTGTGTGTGGTGTTAGTCGTCGGTGGGGTTGATGTTCTTACTGAGGGCCAGGGCGATGAGCGCTGCGAGGTTGTTGGTTCGGTCGAGGGTGAGGGCTTGGACCATGTATGAGCTGGCTTGGTCGGGGTCGCGGGCGGCCCAGGCCAGGTAGGCTCTGGAGGCGCTGAGGTGTGGGGTGGGGCCGACGGCGGCGGTGAGCTGGTCGAAGAGGTTGTAGGCTCTGTCGGCGCGTTCCTGGTTGACGGGGGTCCGGCCTTCGAAGCAGGTGGTGAGGCTGGTGAAGATGAGTTTGACGGCGGCGGGGTCGTGGGGTTGTTCGGTGATGGTGGTCAGGTCGTCTCGGGTGGTGTCGGGGTTGATGGCGGCGACCAGGAGCGCGTCGCGGTGCGGCAGTGAGGTTTCTATCAGCGCGGCCATGCGGGTGAGCCGGTCGTGTCCTATGGCTTCGGGCTGGTGGGTGCCGTCGAGTATGCGCATGATGCTGTCGAGGGCCTGTCGGCCTGCGGTGAGCATGAGTTGGGGGTCCTGGCTCAGTTGCTTGACGTCGTCCTGGAGGCTGGTTGTGGTGTTCATGGGTGTTCCTTTCCTTGGTGCCGGGACTGTTTGTGCCGACGCCTGGAATGGCGGCCCGGGTATAGCGGAGAGTCAAGCCCCCGCGTGGATCCGAACACTCCCCCGGAGGCCGAGGGGGCATGCTGTTCGGCCCCCTCGGCCGGAGCGGGGTGTGGGCGGAGACGCTCGGGGCTTGAGTCGCAGCGGCCCGGGCCAGAATGGAAGGGGGCGGCACAAACACCACATTCCCAACCCCTTCAGCAGCACGCCGCAGGCGTGCGACAGCGGCGGCCAGACATCAAGGCGCAGCCGCCGATGACCACAACCCCGGCCGAGCCGACCAGTTTTATGTTTGCCGATTGAAGGGTGATCTGCAGTAGCTCATGATAGAAGAAAGACCATCCGATAAGAAATGTGTTTATATTGTGAAGCTTTATCTTGATGAAGCTTTCTAACTGATATCCCGAGTATATTAAAGCTTGTTAGAAGCCGCCACTGCCTCTATCATATTTATATGATATGCACACTAGGGCGGCACTTTTTTATCTAAAGGGGTGTAACTGAGATGGACACCGCTCGTATTCCTTACCCTTCGCATCCTTATCAGAGCTCAGCCAATCTAGCCTCTATGCTGATACAGAACGGTCTCTCCGGCATCAGGGGCTATAGGAACTAAACGCGTTGTTTTAGGTTCTGTGTGTGGGTTTGGTTGTGTGTTGGTCAGAGTGTGGTGTTGGGGTATCTGAATGGTGTGTGGAACTCGTTCCAGTTGATGGCGGTGCCGTAGTGTTCGGGCTCGTCCTGTTCCTGTCTGGTTTCCCGTTTGGGTGCTGGTTGTGGCTGGTGGTGTTCGTCCCTGATCAGGCTGGCGGGGTCGGGGTTGTCGGTTTTCATGTAGCAGTGCCATTCGCAGGCGCGTCTCATGTGGCTCTCGGGTAGGCCGTGGTGTTGCAGGAGGGTGCGTTTGATGGGTGGGTTGACTCCTCCTTCCAGCCGGTTGGTGGTGCGTTCCACTGGCCCGCCGGCGGTGAGTTCGGGTTCCAGGAAGGCGAAGAGCTGCCTGTCTTGGAAGAGGTGTTCGGGCCTGCGGTAGCAGCGGCGGGGTTCCTGGTGGGTCCACCACCAGGATTGGTGGCTGGCTTTGGGGTTGGCTGGGTCGTCCTTGGCCATGGTGCGTTCGTCGATGAGGGTTTTCCATCTTTCGTGCCAGGCGTTCAAGGCCTCACCCCAACGCACCGCTTCCTCGATGGTATGGACCCGGGTGAGCTGGTCGGAGGGTCGCTTGGGTTCCTTGCCGGCCTGAAGTCGTGGTTTGAGTGTCAGGTCGGTTTTGGTGTTGCGTTGCACGTGCACCAGGCCGTTGGATGCGCGTGCCCGGCCAGCAGGCATGGCAGGCTTTCTGCACGCCGCGAAGGCCGTCGGTGATGAGCACGTCGGGCCCGGGGATGCGGGAGGACAGGGCCGTGCAGGCCGCCGTGTTCTCCTGATGGCACCACTGCCGGTCGATGACCTGGCCCGTCTGCCCGTCGATCGCTATCAGGAGGCACCAGCCGTGTGCCATATACGTGCCGTCGGCCATGAGCGTGTGATGGACCACCCCGTCCGGTGTGATTGCCGGCTTGATGTTCCAGCACCAGCCGACCCGTTTACGCCAGGCCCTGGCGCCCATGGCCCCCATCTGCTCCCGGGTCCTGCCCGTCAGCGGCCAGTCCGGGAACTCCCTCAACTGCGCGGCGCGGGCCCGGTCCTGCCTGCGCGCGGTGGACGCGATCGAGCAGGACGGACACATCCGGCGCTGCGTGCCTGATCTGTTGCGCCCATGCTTGCGCATCCGCCCATGGCATATGGGGCAATGCCTGGCCCTCTTCGATCTGGTTCTCATTCCCCAATCGAACAGGAACGGGCACCCCTGCAAGACCCCTATTAACAACCCGACCTATTAACAACCACCCAACACGCTTACAGCCACAAGGCCAAACCCCCAACATAAACAACGCGTTTAGTTCCTATAGCCCACCCATGCCGAAGCCAAGATTAGGACACCCCGACAAACTCCGTTACGGCATCAAGGGATAATCTTCGCCAATCACTGTCGGCAATCTATAGAACCCACACCTCGATCAAATCTTTAACCTCGACTAACCAGCATTGTTTTTATCTCCCACCTAACAGGATAGAGCTCGCTCAGACTCCCATTCTTCATTGTGAATCATGCTTGCCACAACCTTTGTGCCGACAAACCTCCAAGGGCCTTACAATTATTCTGATTAAAAATGTCGCAGTCTATCTGCAAACAGATTCATGGGCTCATCGCAACGACTCTGGAGGCATGCACAACAATGACCAGAACTGAAAAGGGCGCACTGGGCGCACTTACTGGGCTGTCCTTGGGAGATGCGCTGGGCATGCCCACGCAGAGCATGAGTCCAGCAGCCATCCATGAGGCCTACGGCAGGGTTGACACCCTTCGTGATGCTATTGCGGATCAGCCGATCGCTCCAGGTATGCCTGCGGGATCTGTGACCGATGACACCGAGCAGGCACTGATTGTCGCAGAGCTGATCATCGAGGGCAGAGGACACATCGATCCCAAAGAGTTCGCTAAGCGCCTTCTGGCCTGGGAGGACGGCATGAAGTCACGCGGATCACTGGACCTGCTCGGGCCATCCACCAAGCTGGCCCTGGAACAGGTTCGCCATGGCGCGGACATCATGGCAACAGGAAGGACCGGCACCACCAATGGGGCGGCCATGCGAGTCGCCCCGGTAGGGATAGCCAACAGGCCCGAAGACACCAGACGGCTGGCCAATCGCATCTACGAGTCCTGCCAGGTCACCCACGACACGGTCGCAGGCTTTCAAAGCGCAGCGCTGATCGCTACGACAGTCAGTCTGGGACTTGAAGGAATGACCGTTCGCCAGGCACTGAATGAGTCCTTGCGCCTGGTACCCGCCATGGAAACCGCCGGAGCCTGGACACCCAAGGCATCGGTTCCCGCTCGGGCCCGCCAGGCAATACAAGTGTCCGAAGAATTCAGCGATGAGGACGACTTCGAACGCCACCTCATCGAAGACTGCGGCACTTCGGTGGAGGCCAATGAGTCTGTGGCAGCCGCTTTTGCCCTGGCCTGGAGATTCGCCGACGATCCCCAATCGGCTCTATTCGTCGCGGTCAACCTGGGCGGCGATACGGACACCATCGCTGCCATGACTGGCGCAATGACCGGCGCATGCACCGGCCCCGAGGTGTTCGACCCTGCACTCTGCTCCCAGGTGGCTTCGGTATCTCACCTTGACCTGCAGAAAACTGCCCGTGGCCTGATTACCCTAAGGTAAAGCGCAAAACGGATACGACAGAATCCTTCAGGAATACAAGAATGCAAAATCCAGTCAACCCTGAGATCATGGGGTCCACCCAGACCACACCACAGGCCTGACCAGACAATCCATCGCTGCATCCAGTACATCGTGAGTCAAAGGAGACAATCCATGTCAACTGCACCAAAAGAGGGCACCATCCTCTCCAGAGTTGAGCAAAGGGGCATCGAACCCGTGCCCGAGGATCAGAGGAACGGGTCGCCCGGTCAGCTCTTCTGGGTCTGGTTCGCCGCCAACATCTCGATCCTGGGAATCCCTCTGGGAGCTACCCTGATTGCCCAGGGCCTCAACCTCTGGCAGGCCGTGCTCGCCACGAGCATCGGAGCCTTCGGATCCTTTGCACTTGTCGGGATAATCTCCATAGCAGGCAGAAGAGGAGGGGCCCCAACGCTGACCCTGTCCCGGGCCATTTTCGGAGTCAGAGGCAATGCAGGTCCCACACTGGTGGCTCTGTTGTCCAGACTGGGCTGGGAGACGGTGAACACGATGACCGGCGCTTTTGCGTTGCTCTCCCTGATCGCCATCATCTTCGGTACTTCAGCCGATGCCAAGCGCTCCCCCTTCCTGATCTTTGTCTGCATTGCCGTCTTCGTAGCCTTGACAGTGGTGGTCTCGGCCGCCGGTCACGCCTTCATTCTGACTGTGCAGAAGTGGGCCACCTGGATATTCGGAGCCCTTACCCTGCTGGTGGCCATCTATCTGGCCACGACCGTAGATTGGTCCTCCTTCATCGGCAATGCTCCTGGATCGGCCAGCGCCTTCCTTATCGGTGTCGGCACCATAGCCGCAGGGACGGGCATCGGCTGGGTCAACTCCGGTGCAGACATGGCCCGTTACCAGAAGACCTCGGTAAAATCAGGCCCTCTGATCCTGACCGCGGCGGCAGGCGCCGGCATCCCCCTGGTCGTGGTCATCGGCCTGGGATCGGTCCTGACAGCAGGCAACTCCACCATTGCCTCCGCCGCCGATCCTGTCGCCGCGGTTCGAAGCGCTCTGCCTGCATGGGTTTCAATCCCCTATCTGATTGCCGCATTTGCAGGCCTGCTTATGTCAAACAACCTCTCCGTATATTCGGCCGGTCTGACCACCATCACCCTGGGGATCAGAATTCCCCGCGTCTATGCTGTCGTGGTCGATGTGGTGGTGACAACCTGCGGAGCCTTGTACTTCACGCTGGGCTCCGACGGGTTCTACGGCCCCTTCGTCACCTTCATCTCCCTGCTGGCAGTGCCGCTAAGCACCTGGACAGGCATCTTCCTGTCGGATATGATCTCCCGCAAGCGCTACGATTCGGACGGCCTTCTGAACCTTCAAGCCGATTCCCCCTACTGGTACTGGCACGGAGTCAACCTCCCCGCCATCATCAGCTGGCTGGTGGGGATGGTCGTCGGCTTCCTGTTCGTGACGGCCCAGGTCTCCAAGAACGAGGTCTGGTTCTCAGGACCGCTGGCTGGCAGCTTCCTGGGCCGGAACGGCCTGGCCTGGCTGGTATCCCTCCTCCTGGGAGGAATCCTCTACGCCATTTTGCACCTCCTCTCCAAGGATTCCACAGCGGTGGGGGGTAGCGGCAATGACTGAGCCAAGGATCCTCCATCTGGGTCAGGTGGTGGTTGACCTGACTATGGACATCGACCACCTCCCGGAGCGCGGAGGGGACATTTTCGCCAGGCGAAGCGCCATAAAAGTCGGCGGCGGATACAACGTGATCCACGCAGCCAGGCAGATGGGAGCACCGATAGCCTATATGGGGGCGATTGGCACAGGTCCGATGGCGGACATGGCCCGTAGAGCCCTTGCCGCCCTGCAGGTTCCCGCCCAAGGGCCTATGCTGGATGACTGTGACACCGGCTATTCAGTGGCCATGATCGAACCATCGGGCGAACGCACCTTCGTATCGGCAAGGGGCGCAGAGACCCGTGTACCGGAGGGCACATACGAAAGCATGCACCTGGTTTCCGGTGACGTCATCTACCTGAGCGGATATTCCTTCTGCCACAGGTACAACACCAGAAGCCTGGTCGGATTCGCTCACAGACACCAGGGCGAAGGGTTCCCTGTGCTCTTCGATGTCGGACCCATGGTGGCCGATATTGCACTGGATGTGCTTGGCACGGTCAACGGATTGCATCCGATCTGGTCGCTCAATGCACGCGAAGGACCAATCCTGGCGGAACGTCTGGGCTGCCGACTCGAGACCGGCGATGCAACCGAGCTGGAATCCCTCTGCCGCTCGCTCTCACTGAGATTAGATAGCCCCGTGGTTCTTAGGGCCGGCGCCCGTGGTGCCTGGTACTGCCAACCCACGGATGCTGGGCTGGGCAAGTATATTCCCACCCCACAGGTTCATGCCATAGACACCAACGGTGCAGGCGATGCCCATTCGGGTGTCCTCTGTGCCGGCATCCTCCAAGGCCTGCCCATCGAGGAGGCGCTGACACTGGCCAACTGCGCAGGGGCCCTTTCCACTACACAGCCCGGTCCAGCCACCTGCCCGGATCAGGAAACCATACGAAAGGCTGCCGCCTCCCTGCAAGGGTGATCAGCGCAAAACCGGTCAAAGTACAGGCTGTCGTCGACTTCATGCCGGCGGCCGCCTGTACTTGTAAAGAGGGATCAGAGAAAGAGAACTCAGAGCTGCTTACCCAGCTGATCAGCTGCGCGCAGGGCGTGAGCCACATCGGTGGGGGTCACCTCGAAGGGCATGTTGCCCATGGTCTCGTCAGGACCGCAGGCATGTTCGCCGACCTTGAGCAGATCCTCATCGCTGGCCTGCCCAATACCGATCTGCTCCAGGGAGGTGGGCAGACCCACGCTACGGAAGAAGCCGTAGACCCTGCGGGTCTCCTCCAGGGGGTGATCCTCAAGGACCAGCTGTGCCAGGGTGCCGAAGGCCACCTTTTCTCCGTGCAGCATGGAGTGGGTGCCCTCCAGGGCGGTCATCCCGTCATGAATGGCGTGGGCGGCAGCCAGACCGGAGCTCTCGAAGCCCAGACCGCTCAGCAGGGTGTTGGCCTCGATGATCTTCTCAAGAGCGGCTGTGCGCACACCGGCCTTGGCAGCGGCCACGGCCTTGACCCCATCCTCCAGCAGGGTGTCGCGGCAGAGACGGGCCAGGGCGAAGGCGGCCATGGTGGCGTGCCCCCCGGTCATGGTCACCGCGTTCGACTGCACGCAGGCAGCCGCCTCATAGTAGGTAGCGAAGGCATCGCCCAGCCCTGATACCAGGAAGCGTACCGGGGCCCTGGCGATCACGTCGGTATCCATCAGGACCACGTTCGGGTTGGCAGGCAGGGGCAGATAACGGTCGAAAACACCCTCAGGCGTGTAGAGCACAGAGAGCCTTGAGCAGGGCGCATCCGATGAAGCCGCCGTGGGCACAATCATGACCGGCAGGTGGGCGAAGTGGGCCACGGCCTTGGCGGTATCCAAGGTCTTGCCGCCACCTATGCCGATCACTGCGTCGCTGTCGCCCAAATGGGCACGATGGCGGTCGACCTCCTCCATGGAGCACTCGCCGCCGAATTTCATCAGTTCGTAGGGGATCCCATCGTGCTCAAAGGAGGCGACAATGTCGTCGTGGTAGAGCCCGTCGATGACCGGATCGACGATCAGATGGGCGCCCCTGGTGCCCAGAGCCGCGTATTCCCCGGCCAGCTTTCCCATGGCGCCCTCCTGCTGAACATAGGAGCCCGGAGAGCACAGAACCTTGCGCATATACACACCTTTCTCATTGCTGGTCCCGCCTTCGGGACCAGATCCTTGGGGACGGACCTTATGGACCGGCCGAAAGTGACCCTAGTCACATTACATGGTGGGATGCGTGTGCCGCGCCGAACGGCAGGTCAGTTAAGAGGCGAGGAATTTGTCGTGCTCGTCGGTGACGACTGCGGCGTAGAAGCCGTGTTTGAGGGACTGGGCGTGGAGCCGGTCGCATCAGCAGACGGCGAAGGTGAGCTCGTGGGTTTCCCTCCCTGCTGCTGCACCTGTCCTGACCCTTGTTCGGTGCCTTGGTTCTGTTTTGTTCCGGACGGCTGGCTCTGAGGGGCACCCGGGGTCGGCTGGTTCTCAGGCTCCTCTGTGCGCTGCGCGGGCTTTGAGGGAGTCTCCTCCTGGCTGGGGGTTACCACCTGGCTGGCCGGTGGGCTGACGACGTTGCGAACCACCTTGTCGGTGCCTTCGCCTTTGGTCAGGGCATTGATGGCCAAGGCGGAAAGCAGTACGGCCACCAGGGCGCTCACCACGGAGACGATGATGACGTTGCGGTGGCGCTGATCCAGCTTTTTCCTGCTGGTTGCCGTAATGGAGGCCGCATGGGTTCTTGGACCATTGCTGGATGAAATGGTCCTACCGGTCGTGGCTGTCGACTTTTCGTCACCGACAGGAGGCATGACTTGGGTGGAACCATCTACAGGGGCCATGACCTGGGTTGATCCGTCGGCAGCATCGCTGTAATCGTCAGAACGACCCTTGCCCTGGGCCGGCAACATGGTGGTCTGTCCATCGGCATCCGAATCGTCATTCGATCCTGTTTTGGAGTCATCATCATCCTGGTCAGCACTGCCGACCACGGACTCCTGCAGCTTCTGGCCGGAGGCTTCCAGAACATTCTTGTAGATCTGCGAGGCCACGGCGGAGACGATCGAACCGATGGCTACGCCGATGATGGATCCTGCCACGCCGATCTTGGCGGCCAGCCAGAAGGAGGTCATGGCTGCAAGAGCGCCGGCGATGATTTGCGCCCAGGAAATGTCATGAAAGAACTGCTTCACTCCGACCCCTTTTGATCCAACGGCTGGTGGCTGCGCTCTTATGGTAGCTGGTGGTCATGGCGATAGTGTGATGGTCGGCCGACCGCCTAGGACCTCAGTCGGTCTGGACCAGCCCTCGGGGATTGTCCCAATCCCCCCGCATGGCGATGGCCGGACCACGATTGTAGTCGATCATGGACCAGCGCAGACCACCGCCTGGCAGGTCTCGTGGCATCAATCGGGCCCAATGGGCGTTCCGCATGGTGACCAGACCCAGGTATTCGGGGTACGTACTGGCCATGCCCAGCAGAGCCTGAAGGGCCTCGGCAATGAAAGACCCATGTGAGAAGACCATGAGATCCGTGTCCGGACCAGCCCGGTGGATCCATCGGTTCAGGGTTTCCAGGCCTCGTTTGCCGACTTGAGCCTTGGTCTCGGCACCGTGGAGCAGCTCTCCCCCGGCACCCCGGGACCAGGATTCGTAATCCTCGGGCCAGCGTTGACGAACCTCATCGGCGCTGGCTCCCTCCCACTCGCCGAAGCCGCGTTCGCGCAGCCCAGGATCGAGATGGACCGTCTGGCCCAAGGGGTCGGCGAAGGCGTGGGCGGTGGCGGCAGCACGGCCCAGGTCAGAGGAGATCACCAGCAGATGACGGTCTTGGGGGACGCCATCCACATACTCGGCCCGCAGCTCCTCGGCGGTCCTCTCCACCTGCCAACGGCCTACGCTGTTGAGGGGAATGTCGATCTGGCCCTGCATCCTGTGCCCTGCATTGTATGCGGTCTGCCCATGACGGACCACGGTCAAGGAGCGCACATGCCGTCCATTTTCAGCGGCGGTATCCGAATCAGTCATGGTTGTCCTGAGGGTCAGCGAAACGGCTGCGCAGATCATCCCCATTCAGATCATCCGCCTTGGAGGCCACCTGGTCATCCGGGTCGTCATCGGCAAGGGTGAAGGGGTGCTCCAACTGCACATCCACCTGGGGGCAGTCCTTCCAGAGCCGTTCCAGGTCGTAGTAGGCCCGGGCCTGCTTGTGCATGATGTGGATGACGAAGTCACCGTAGTCCAGCAGAACCCACTGAGCCTCCTGGATGCCCTCCCGCGATCGTGGATCCAGATTCTTTTGCAGATGCAGCTGCTTCTCCACCTCCTCGGCGATGGCCAGGACCTGTCGTTCGTTGCTGCCGGTGGCCACCATGAAGATGTCGGTGATGGCGATGGGCTGGGAGACATCGAAGGCCACGATGTCCATGGCTTTGACATCGTTGGCTGCCCGAGCGGCCACCCGGACCGCGTCGATGGATTCCTGCAATGCTGGCACTTGTCACGCCTTTCCTTGTTGCGAAGAAGATGTTGTCATGGTTACCGCTCCCAGGCGGGCTTCCAGTCCGGAACCTGATGCTGGTCATTGGTGGAATAGACCATGGCTCCGTCCTCGACCGGATGGCGGATGACCGATCCGGCCCCGGTCGTGACCCCGTCGCCCACCTGGACGGGAGCTACGAAGAGGTTCCCTGCGCCCACGTGCACTTCCGACCCGATCTCGGTGCGGTTCTTGTGCACACCGTCGTAGTTGGCCGTGATGGATCCGCCTCCCACGTTGCTGTCGTGGCCTATATGAGCATCCCCCACATAGGACAGGTGGGGAACCTTGGTCCCGTGGTCGATGGTGGCCTTCTTCATCTCCACGAAGGCCCCGGCCTTGGTGTCCTCGGCAAGGACGTTGCCAGCCCGCAGATAGGTCCAGGGACCGATGTTGGCCCGGGCTCCGATCCGGGTCTCCTGCACATGGGAACGCTCCACCTTGGCCTGCGGCTCGACGATGGCGTCGATCAGGGTGGTATAGGGACCGACGACCGCGTCCGAGGCAATCTCGGTATGACCCTGCAGGAAGCAACCGGGCAGAATGACGGCATCCTGCTGGATGACCACGTCGTCCTCGATCCAGGTGGTGGACGGATCCAGAATGGTGACCCCTTGGCGCATGAACTCTCGGCAGACCTGCAGGTTATGGGCCTTGGCCAGATCAGCCAGCTGAATCCGATCGTTGACGCCTTCGACTTTGAGCGGATCAGGAGCGGCGAAGGCCCCGACCCGACCCAGGCGGCGGGCCGTCTCCAAGGCATCGGTCAGATAGAACTCACCCTGGGCATTGCTGTCGTCCAGGCCGCGGACCGCCTGTCGCAGCAGGTCAGCCTCAAACACGTAAACGGAGGTGTTGACCTCCTTGACGGCCAGCTCGGTGCCGGTGGCATCCCGCTGTTCGACGATGCGCAGGACCCGTCCATCCTGGTCGCGAATGATGCGGCCGTATCCGGTGGGATCATCCAAATTGACCGTCAGTACCGTGGCTCCATCACCGGAGCTGACATGATAGTCGAGCAGGCTATGCAGCGTGTCCGCGTCCAGCAGGGGCATGTCCGAGGCGACGATCAGCACCTGGCCGTCGTGCTGGAGCTCGCCATCCAGCTGGTCCACGGCGCACTGGACCGCACGCCCCGTGCCCGGTCGGCTGTCCTGGCGCACGATGCGCACCTGGGGATCGTAGGACCGTGCAGCCTGCGCCACCAGGTCGGCCTGATGATGAACCACCACCGCCGTCAGCTCGGGATTGAGGGCGGTCACCGAGGTCATGACCCTCTGCAGAAAGGTCTTGCCGGCCAGGGTGTGCAGAACCTTGGGATGGGCCGAGCGCATGCGGGTACCCTCGCCTGCGGCCAGGATGATGCCAGCGGTCAGCGTCTGCACCCCACTCAAAACTCCACCACCCCGCTCTCGGCGATGTCGATCAGATCCTGAATGGAGTCCACCACCTGGTCAGGGCGGTAGGGGAAGGTCTCCACCTCGGATCGTGTGGTGATGCCGGTCAGCACCAGGAAGGTATTCAGACCAGCCTCGACTCCAGCCACCACATCGGTATCCATCCGGTCGCCAATCATGGCTGTGGTCTCGGAGTGGCCACCCACCCTGTTCAGGGCCGTGCGGAACATGATCGGGTTGGGCTTGCCCACAAAGTAGGGCTCACGGTTGGTTGCCTTGGTCACCAGGGCCGCCACTGCGCCAGCCGCCGGCAGGACGCCGTTCTCGCTGGGACCGGTGGCGTCAGGATTGGTGCAGATGAAGCGGGCCCCACCAAGAATCAGGCGAATGGCTGTAGTGATGGACTCAAAAGAGTACGTCCGGGTCTCGCCCAGGATCACATAGTCCGGGTTGATGTCGGAAAGGATGAACCCGGCCTCGTGCAGGGCCGTGGTCAGCCCGGCCTCGCCGATCACATAGGCAGATCCCCGCGGCATGGTCCGGGATACGAAGTCGGCGGTGGCCAGGGCCGAGGTCCAGATCCTATCCTCGGGCACGTCGATGCCCGAACGCCCAAGGCGGGCCGAAAGGTCACGAGGGGTGTAGATGGGATTGTTGGTCAGCACCAGATACTGGCGGTTGTTGCGCTTGAGGGTGTCGATGAATTCGGCAGCGCCGGGCAGGGCCGTGTTCTCGTGCACCAGCACGCCGTCCATGTCGGTGAGCCAGGTTTCGATCTTCTTGACTGCCAAGACAGTTCCTTTCGGTTGGTCACCGACCCCAAGGAGGCCGTCTCCGACCGGAATCGGCGAGCGTAAGCTCCCCCACCTGGATTCGAACCAAGACTAAGGGTTCCAAAGACCCGTGTGCTGCCTTTACACCATGGGGGAAAGGCGGAACCCTAGGGCCCCGCCAGGTTCATTATGCCACAGCCGGACGATTACGCCACGCCATGCCAGATAGGCAAGGCTTTAAGCGAAGAGGAAGCCCTGGCCGTGATGGGCTGGATAAGTGTCGAAGAGGCGGGCCACCGAGCCGTCCTCGAAGACCGCCTTGATGGCCGAGGCCAGCAGGGGCGCGATGGACAGGACGGTCAGCCCGTCCCAGCGCTTCTCCTGGGGAATGGGGACCGTGTCGGTCAGAATGACCTCCTTGGCCTGGCAGGACTTGAGCCGTTCCACGGCAGGTCCGGACATGACGCCATGGGTGGCCACGATGGTGATGGAGTTGGCGCCAGCCTCATCCAGCACGTTGCAGGCCTCGGCAATGGTGCCACCAGTGTCGATCAAGTCGTCCACCAGCACGCAGTCCAGGCCGCGCACGTCGCCCACCACCCGGTGGGCCACAGCCTTGTTGGGCTGGGTGATATCACGGGTCTTGTGGATGAAGGCCAGGGGCACGCCTCCCAGGCGCTGGGCCCACTGCTCGGCCACCCGGATGCGGCCTGCATCAGGAGAGACCACGGCCACCTTGGACAGGTCCATCCGGTCGCGCACATAGTCCACCAGCACGGGCATGGCGATCAGGTGGTCCACGGGCCCGTCGAAGAAGCCCTGGGACTGGGCGGCGTGCAGGTCCACCGACATGATTCGATCCGCGCCGGCTGCCTTGAGCAGGTCGAACATGAGCCGGCAGGAGATGGGCTCACGGCCCAGATGCTTCTTGTCCTGACGGGAGTAGCCCAGGAGTGGGCAGACAGCGGTGATGGACCGCGCCGATGCCCTCTTGAGGGCATCGATCATGATCAGCTGCTCCATGATGGACTTGTTGACCGGGTCGGAGTGGGTCTGCAAAACGAAGACATCGGCTCCACGCACCGACTCCGTATAACGCACATACATCTCACCGTTGGCAAAGTCGTATGCTGTCGTCTCCAGGACGTCAATGCCGAGTTGATCGGCCACGTCCGCCGCGAGTCTGGGATGGGTCCGGCCTGTGACAAGTATGAGATTTTTTCCTGGTCTGCCTTTGAGTATCGCGCTCACCATATCTCCAAACGTTGTTTTCGCTGAAGCGGACAGCCTCCATGATAATGGCGCGCGCTGACACAGCAGGGCAGTTCGTGTTGGCGAGTCCGACGGTATACGAAGCTCAGGAAGCCGAACGGTAGAGCCCGTGCTTGTTGATATACTGCACCACCCCATCCGGGACCAGGTACCAGACCGGCATACCCCGGGCCGAGCGACGGCGCACGTCCGTGGACGAGATGGACAGGGCCGGGATCTCCAAGGTATCCACCCGCTGAGCAGGCACCTGAAGGTTGTCCAGGCTGGAGGAGTAGCCGGGTCGGGAGACGGCCACGAACTTGGCCAGATCCCACATCCGGTTGGCATCCTTCCAACGCATGATCTCGGCCACGGCGTCCGCCCCGGTGATGAAGAAAAGGTCACTGTCGGGACGCATCCGCTTGATGTCGCGCAGGGTATCCACGGTATAGGTGATGCCGGGGCGCTCAATGTCCACCCGGGAGACCGTGAACTTGGGGTTGGAGGCCGTGGCGATCACGGTCATCAGATAACGGTCCTCAGCATTGGTCACAGTCTTGTTCAGCTTGAACGCCGGGCGGCCGGTGGGCACAAAGATGACCTCATCCAGGTCGTAGACCCAGGCCACCTCCGAGGCAGCCACTAAGTGGCCATTATGGATGGGGTCGAAGGTACCGCCCATGATTCCAACCCGGGGACGACGGTTAGGGTGGACCGACCTACAGGCCCCGTCAATATCTGATGGCTCCTGTCCAGATTCCCCCTCCTTGGACAGCTCGGACATCATCCGGTTCACGCCTGCTCGCCCTCCCGTCTGGCTTCCGAGGCGTTCTCCGCATTCTCAGACTCGGCCTCCTGGCGCATCTGCTCGGCGCTGGGGTTGACACGGTCGGGATCAATTCGTTCCATGTCGGCATTCCACTCCTCCTGGACCACACGGCGGATCTCAGAGTAGGTGGGCAGGGGAAAGCCTGGCTGGTAGGCCTGACGAACCTGGGCCACACATCCGGTGATGGCTATCAATGAGTCGGACATGTCGGCAATGCGCCCCTCCTGCTCCTGTTTGCGGAAGACAGGCACCCGTTCCTCCATGACGGTGATGTCATGCCTGACCTGGTTGAGCTGGTCCTGGTCCAGGTCGTACACATCATCGGCATGCTCGTCCGGCCATCCAATCAGGACTGCATCGGCATACTCCAGGCAGGAGCGCTGGTCTGCATCAGGGATGCCGTCCTCGATTTGGACCAGAAAGACGTACCGAAGCAGGCTCAGCCGCTCTGAAGCCACTCTCAGCCAGATACGCGGATTATCGTGCTCGCGTTGGAAGAGCTCTTCGATCTTCTCGTTCACGACCGCACCTGCCCCCTGCCGTAGCCGATCCATTTGGTGGTGGTCAGTTCCTGCAGACCCATGGGTCCTCGGGCATGCAGCTTCTGGGTGGAGATGCCCAGCTCGGCACCCATGCCGAACATGCCTCCATCGGTGAATCGCGTTGAGGCGTTGACCATGATCACGGCTGAATCCACCCGGCGGGAGAACTCTTCGACAGCCTCATAGTCCCGGGCCAGGATGGCCTCGGTATGGCCGGTGGAGTGACGGTTGATGTGCTCGATGGCCTGGTCAAGGGAGTCCACCACGCGCACCCCCATTTTCAAATCCAGATACTCACGGTCCCAGTCGGCTTCCTCAGCGCGGACCAGCAGTTCTTCAGGAAGACCATGCCCGGCCAGGATGTCCATGGAGACAGCGTCCAGGTGCAGCTCGACCTGGGCCCGGGTCAGCGCCTGGGCCACACGTGGCAGGAACTCAGCGGCCACATCCCGGTGGACAATCAGCTTTTCAGCGGCGTTGCAGACACCCACCCGCTGGGTCTTGGCGTTGACGATGACGGGAATGGCCTGATCCATATCCACCGAACGGTCCACGTAAATATGGACATTGCCAGCCCCGGTCTCGATGGTGGGCACGGTGGCCTGCTCGATTACGCTGCGAATCAGCCCTCGGCCACCCCTGGGCACCAGCAGGTCGATATGACCCCGTGCCTTCATCAGAGCCTGGGCCCCTTCGCGACCGTATCGGTCCACGGAGGCCACCAGAGCCGGATTCAACCCCTGCTCACGAAGCACCCCGCCTATCAGCTCCACCAGGGCGCGATTGGTGCGTTCGGCCGCGTGACCCCCTCGCAGGAGGGCCGCATTGCCGGACTTGAGGCAGAGGGCCACCACATCGATGGTGACATTGGGTCGGGCCTCATAGATCATGGCCACCACCCCCAGGGGAACCCGCACCTGATTGAGCCGCATGCCGTTTGGCATGTCATGGCCACGAACCACCTCGCCCAGTGGATCGGTCAGCCCAGCCACCATGCGCACGCCCCGGGCGGCGTCCGCGATACGAACCTTGTCCAAACGCAGACGGTCGATCAGACCGGCGCTCATTCCTTCTTCAAAAGCCTGGGTGCAGTCCTGCTCATTGACTGCGGCAATCTGTTCGGCCTGGTCGATCAGTGTATCGGACAGGGCCAGCAAGAGAGCGTTCCTGGCCTGACCGGTCATGCCCGCCAGACCTGCCTGTGCAGCAGCCGCTGCATCGGCCATGGCACAGACCCGATCGAACACATCCTGGCGACCGGAGTTCTCGCTTTCACTCATGTTCGTCAGATCCTTTCGCCCTCAAGGGTCCGCCAGACCCATATTCTGTACCGATTGTAACCCACAGCGAGGGCAATAATAACAAGAGGAGGGAGGGCATTGCTGCACCTCCCTCCTCCAAGGGCCAATCAGTGGGTCTGATCCAGCTCAGGATAGAGCGGGAAGGCCTCAACCAGCCGGTCCACCCGGGCCTTGAGGGCATCCAGATCCGCCTGGGGGCCCTGGGCCAGCGCAGTGCCAATCACATCGGCCACCTCCTCGTACTGGGCCGGGCCGAACCCGCGAGTAGCCAGGGCGGAGGTCCCGATGCGCAGACCGGAGGCCACAGAGGCCGGGCGCGGATCGAAGGGCACCGTATTGCGGTTGACGGTGATGCCGATCTTGGCCAGCAGGTCCTCCCCTTGACGGCCGTCCATCTCGCTGTTGCGCAGATCCACCATGACCAGGTGAACGTCCGTCCCCCCTGTGAGCACGGTGATGCCGTTGTCGGCCACATCCTTGGCCATCAGGCGTTCGGCCAGAATCTTTGCGCCCTCCAGGGTGCGTTCCATGCGTTCCTTGAATTCAGGCGTGCCGGCCAGCTTGAAGGCCACGGCCTTGGCCGCGATCACATGCATGAGAGGGCCGCCCTGGTTGCCGGGGAAGACCGAGGAGTTGAGCTTCTTGGCATACTCCTGACGGGCCAGGATGAACCCGGAGCGGGGTCCGCCCAGGGTCTTGTGGGCCGTGGAGGAGACCACATCGGCATAGGGCACCGGGCTGGGATGCAGGCCGGCTGCCACCATACCCGCGAAGTGGGCCATATCCACCCAGAACTTGGCACCCACCTCGTCGGCGATCTCCTTCATGGCTGCGAAGTCCTCAATACGCGGATAAGCGCTCCATCCGCCGATGATCAGGGCTGGATGGGTTTTCAGGGCCCGCTGGCGGATGATCTCGGGCTCGATGCGGAAGGTCTTCGGATCGACCCCGTAGGATTCGGCATGGTAAAAACGTCCGGAAAAGTTGATCTTCATACCGTGGGTCAGATGGCCGCCATGATCCAGGGCCAGGCCCAACACGGTGTCGCCGGGCTTGATCAGGGCCTGATAGACGGCGGCGTTGGCCTGCGCGCCCGAATGAGGCTGGACATTGGCGTACTCGGCGCCGAACAGGGCCTTGGCGCGGTCCCGGGCCAGGTTCTCGACCTGGTCCACCCACTCGCATCCGCCGTAGTAGCGTCTGCCGGGATAGCCCTCGGCGTACTTGTTGGTCAGCACGGATCCCTGGGCCTGCAGGACGGCCTTGGGCACGAAGTTCTCAGAGGCGATCATCTCCAGGCCGCCGCGCTGACGCTCCAACTCCCCATCCAGCAGTGCGGCGATCTCCGGATCCACCTGCGAGATCGAAGAGTTCAGGACATCGTAGGATTGCTGTACCGGGTTCTCTTCGACCATGGGTCGCTCCTTTGTCTTTGACATACAGCCTCGGATACAGGGCTGGTGGGCAATACTGTACGCCATGCCGGCCCCTGGCAGGCCCTGACGTCCACAGACAGTTTCCTCCGCGAGCCGAGCAGTGCAATGGTTCGGACCCCTGCACGGGGTAGAATGCCCTGGTAATGATGAGTTCGGCGACATGGCGGAGGGGCAGGCAACCATGAGCACATACCACAGCACCCGAGGCGACAGGGAGCAGCTGCAGTCCAAGCAGGCCATCAGACGGGGCCTGGCCCCTGACGGCGGACTCTACGTCAGCGATGGACTGGACGCACTGACCATCGACCCTGCCACGGTTGCCGGCCTGGACTACAGGGGCACGGCCAAACTGGTCCTTTCGGGACTGCTGAGCGATTACTCTTCCGCTCAGCTGGACTCCTGCCTGGACGCAGCCTACGGAGAACAGTGGTCCGATCCGGCAATAACCCCTCTGGTGGACCTGGGCGGCAACGACTTCGTACTGGAGCTCTTCCGCGGGCCCACCTCGGCCTTCAAGGATGTGGCCTTGCAGCTTCTGCCGAGACTGATGGCCCTGGCCGGGGAGGATGGCGAACGGATCATGGTGCTCACCGCCACCTCCGGAGACACGGGCAAGGCGGCGCTGGCCGGATTCGCAGACGCGCCGGGCACGGGCATCACTGTTTTCTATCCTCAGGGCAAGGTCAGTCAGATTCAGCGCCTGCAGATGGTCACCCAGCAGGGCGGCAACCTGCAGGTCTGTGCGGTTCGGGGCAATTTCGACGATGCCCAGTCCGCAGTCAAGTCCATCTTCGCCGACACCGATCTGGCTCGTGAACTGGAGGAGAAGGCCTCGACCGTCCTCTCCTCGGCCAACTCCATCAACGTGGGCCGCCTGGCTCCGCAGGTCGTCTACTACTTCCGGGCCTATGGCTCCCTGATGGAACGGGGAGTGATCAGACCTGGGGATCCTGTCGAGTTCTGCGTGCCCACCGGCAACTTCGGCGATGTGCTGGCCGGATACTACGCCAAGATGATGGGCCTTCCGGTGGCCCGGCTGACCGTGGCCTCGGACCGCAACCGGGTCCTCAACGACTTCCTGACCACAGGCATCTATGACCGCAACCGCCCCTTCTACACCACTACCTCCCCCAGTATGGACATCCTGATCTCCTCCAACCTGGAACGGATGCTCTACTACATGGCCGACGGCGACACCGAGTTGATTGCCTCGCTTATGGCCGACTTGGAGTCCACGGGACGCTACCAGGTGCCCGAAACCGTTATGACCAGAATCCGCAGGCTCTTCTCCTGCGGTTGGGCCGACGAGAACCAGGTGGCGTCGGCCATCAGCAACTGCTGGGAGGACCGGGGATACCTGATCGATCCGCACACGGCCTGCGGATACCAGGTCATGACCGGGCAGACCGACAGGGATCCTGCAGTGCCCCGGGTGCTGCTGTCTACAGCCAGCCCCTACAAGTTCCCCCGGGTGGTCTGCCAATCCCTGGGCCTGGAGACCCCGGACAGTGATTTCGACTGCATGGACATCCTGGCCGAGGCCACCGACACCAGGCCCCCCAAGGCTCTGCGCGCCCTGGAAAACGCACCTGTGCGCTTCCAGGACTGCATCGATCCAGGGGACATGTCCGACTACGTCCGCCACACGGTCATGCAGTCCTGAAGCCTGAGCGAATTGGCTCAGATCTCCTTCCTGGCATAGACCTTGCGAGATAAGACTATCGAAACCGTATCAACCGCCAGAATCAAGGCCAGCCCGAGGAGCACTGGCTGCCACAGGCCGGATGTCAAAAATCGCATGATTGAATCCCAGAGGGTCCCCCAGTCCAAGGGCAGCAAACTGCCGATAAGGGCCATGATTGGTACCAAACCAAGAAGCGCCAGGAAGGCTATCATTGCCTTAACTGGTTCCAGCCAATAAAACAAGGGCGTAGCTACTGCAAAGAGCAAAGATTCCAACAGGAACAACCCCAGAGCAAACAAGACAGTATCGCGCCAATGGTCCCGACCATGCAAAAATGAATCAGTAGCGTAGAAGAAGAATACTGCATAGCCGCAAGACTGAACCAGAACCAGCAGAATTACAGCAGCATAGCGTCCGAATACCTGGTGATCACGTGTTATGGGCAGCAGACCGTTCAACCGAATTGCCGTATTGTTGAAATCGGCGAACAAACCAAATAATTGGCCTACAATCAGTCCGATTCCCATGCAGGCCACTGCTCCCGTCAAGGCAGTCCTTGCATCTTCCCCATCATTGCCTGTCAGGGTCATGACTAGGTTCTGCAGGATTCCGATGAGCGGCGCGGACATGAAAATCAGCACACCAACCCAAGTTCTCCCTGCTCCTGAGAAACGTTGCATGTCCAACCTGATCTGCTTGGCTATCGCCTTCATGACTCCACCTCCTTATTCTTGTCGGCCGCAGCAGGTGAGCCCGCGGTCAGTCTGATGATGTTGTCAAAGTCGGCCCGCTCCACCAGGTAGCGGTCCCCTGAAGGCTCCACGGCGGCAGGAGAAGCAGATGCCAGAAAATCCTTCAAGTGTTCAGTAGGGACCAAAGCCTCGAAACCGGTGGCGGAACGCTGCAAGCCCATTAGATGCGGCATTTGCGCTCTAGCCAGATCGTCCGGCCCTCCTCTCACAACCTGGAAAGCCTCCATCAATTCGTCCTTGGGGCCGGTGTAGAAGACAGACCCCCGGTTGATATAGGTAACGAAGTCAGCCACCCGTTCGAGATCTTCGGTGATGTGCGTGGAGAAAAGCACCGAGTGACGACCGTCGCCGATGTAGTCCAGCAGAATATCCATGAGCTCGTCCCTGGCCAGGACATCCAGACCACTTGTGGGCTCATCCAGAATCAAGAGCCTTGCATCGTGGCTGAGGGCAACAGCCAGCATCAGTTTCATCTGCATTCCACGGGAGAGCTTGCCGATTCTGCGGTTTTCCTGCAGACCGAACCGATGCAGATAATCCTGATAACGATCACTGTTCCAAGAGGGATACATGGGTGCCATCACTGGCTCGACAGCCTTGACTTTCCATGCCTCAAGGAAATAAATGGAATCGAAGACCACACCCAGATCTGCTTTGACCTCCTCCTCCTGACTCAAGGGATCACGGCCCAGAATACTGATTTCTCCGCTGTCTCGGCGAGTCATATTCAGCAAGAGCCGGATCAGGGTGGATTTACCTGCACCGTTGGGGCCTATCAATCCCATGATGTAGCCCATGGGCAGATCCATGGTGACCTGGTGCAGGCGGAAACCCGTGCCGTCAGCCTTGACGTAGTTTTTTCCCAAGTCACTGACGCGCAGGGCATAGTCGACCTCTTCACCGGAAGTTGTCATCGGCGGTGATGCACGCATACTGCTATTCCTTCCCTTCTTCGGACGCGGATGCAGAACCCCTGTTGCCAAGCAGGCCGTCAAGCAGGCCGCGAATCCGGTCCGGCTCCATGCCGGCCCGACGAGCCGTATCGACCGCCTCCCCCAGCAGGGACTGCACGCGGTCCTCCAGATGCTGCCGCATGACCTGGTCGCCACTGTCGGCCACGAAGGTCCCCTTGCCTTGGATGTTCTCCACCAAACCCTCTTGAGCGAGTTCGGTATAAGCGCGGGTCACGGTCAGCACGGACACCCTGAGCTCCTGCGAGAGATGTCGCAGGGAAGGCAGCCCCTCCCCAGCTTTCAGGTCTCCAGTCAGGATGGCCGAACGTATCTGGTCCTCGATCTGCCGATAAATCGGCTGTCCGGACAGGGATGAGATGATCAGCTTCATCCAAGCCCCTTTCATTGATTGTCGGCACAACCCTGGCTGAGCTGTTCCGGTGTTCATGTATACACTATAACAGTTTGACCGTGAAGACAACTCACCATTGATCTTCTGTTACTTGGTTCAAGATTCGATCAAAACGGCTCTGCAATGCGGGAGTTCTGAACGATCACAAATTCAGGCAAACGGCCATCAGAATCAGGTTGCCGCCTCATTACTCAAGCCGAGGACGGACACGGTGTACGCAACGAAAAATCCAACATCATCGTACCGCATGGCCACCAACAGCCAAATGAGTACGGCCAAAGCATCAAAACGAAAAGCAGCAAAATGACAGATGTCCAGCACGAAGTGGCAAGGCCGCAAAAAGCAGCAATGTCGCCAAGATTTGTCAAAGTCACTAAATCGACGAACGTTGGCACGACAAAGCGTAGACGGCAACCAGACCTATCGGGCCTGGAGCCTGCTGGAGGCCAGAAGCTCCCGAGCGTGCTTCAGGGAGGTCGTGGACTCACTGCCAGCCAGCATCCGGGCGATCTCCCGCTCTCTGTCTTCGCCCTCTACCTGGCGGACCAGGGTCTCTACAGCATCGCCACCTTCACGTCCTTTGGCCACGACGAACTGTCGGTCGGCCCAGGAAGCCACCTGCGGCAGGTGGGTGACCACAATAACCTGGGCGGTGACGGACAGCCGTGCCAGACGGCGACCCAGCTCGACGGCAGCACGACCGCCGACACCGGCATCCACCTCGTCGAAGATGAAGGTCATCGTCGGGCCGCCAACCTGGGAATCGAGACCAGTATGTCCATGGCCAGACCCGTCAGGCCCCGATGAGGTCCGGCCTTCGGCGGCCACCAGCTCCAAGGCCAGCATGAGCCTGCTGAGTTCGCCGCCCGAGGCGCTCTTACCCATAGGCAGCAGGTCCGAACCTGGATATGGTCTGAAGAGAAAATCAACCTGGTCCAGACCATGCCCGTCCATCTCCTGGTCCTGGCGTGGCCTGACGCGGATCTCCAGCCCGGCGCCCGACATGGCCAGAGAGTGCAATTCGCCGTCAACAAGATCGCTCAGTCTTCGTGCAGCCTTGGCTCGAGACGCAGACAGAGTCCGTGCCGCTTTCAAGGCGCTTCCGTGAAGCTGCTCAACCTGTCCTTGGAGCTCCTCCAGCTTCTCGGGTGAGGCATCCATGTCTTCAAGCTCGAACGCAGCCTTCTTGCGCCAGGCCAGAACGTCGTCGATATCCGGTCCCCAGCGTCGGGTCAGCTCATCCAGATCGTGGATGCGGGCGTTGATCTTGTCCAGATCGCCCTCCTGGCCTTCGTCATCCAATTGGCTACTCAGGGTGAAGACCAGATCAGACAGATCAGCATTCAGCGACCGCAGCCGCTGGGCCGACTCCTGAAAGACCCCCTCCACACCGATGCCTTCCAAAGCGGCAATGGCCCGTTCGACCAGTGCCGTGGCCGATGGTGCGTCAGCATCAGGGTCGATTTGGCCGGAGTCCAAGGCGGACAGCGCGGACATGACTCCCTGACTGATCTGGGCAGCATGCTCAATCCGGTCCCGCTGGGCCTTGAGTTCACGATCCTCGCCGGAATGAGGGTCAACGCGGTCAATCCGGGCAATGGATTCACGAAGATAATCAGCTTGGGCCATCGCGCCGGACTGCTGGTTACGCAGCTCCTCCAGATGGTCCTGAGCCTGTCGGTACTGCCTGAAAGCCTTGGAAAAAGCCTCCAACTGCGGGCCGTCACCGGCATAGACATCCAGAAATTCGCGCTGCCGGGCCGGGCTGGCCATACGCATCTGATCCGCCTGGCCATGGACAGTGACCAGCATCCCAGCCACCTCCTCCAACAGGCCACGAGGGGCCTTCCTGCCGTTCAGAGCAGCACGGGAACGCCCCTTGACCGGCATGGTTCGTGCCAGGAAGATCTGCCCCTCATCCTCCAAGGGCAGGCCAGCCTCGGTTACGGCAGCAATCACTGGATTCTCGCCTCCTGCCGCTCCAGCATCGAAAATCCCCTGGACCCACGACTCACGTGCTCCAGGCGACACCAACTGCGGACGGGCAGCGGACCCCGAGATCAGTCTGATGGCGTTGAGGAGCATGGACTTGCCGGCCCCGGTCTCCCCGGTGATGGCCGTCATGCCCGCAGCAGGCCGTAGCAAAGCATGATGGATGGGACCCAGGTCTCGTACTTCCAGCTCTTCCAGCATCAGTGCTCCTTGTTCGACTCCGGCGGCTCCCCCTGATTCTGCCCATTCGCAGCCACCGAGGGGCGATGCTGCTCCCTCCAGCCGACCACCGGCAGGTCGAACTTGGAGACCAGTCGTCTGGTGAAGGGCACCCCCGACAGCCTGGCCAGCCTCAGGATGTCATGGGACTGACGCACCACAATGCGGGACCGCTTGGGCACTGGCCGTTGACGGCGTCCGTCGTTGCAGATCCAGCCGGCCGACTGGGAATCACCCAGAACATCCAGGGTGAACTGCGACTTCGGGCCGATGATCAGGGACCTGGCGAAGAGGGCGTGGGCAGCAATGGGCACCATCTGCAACGACTGCGCATCCGGCCAGACGATGGGCCCGCCCACCGAAAAGGCATAGGCCGTCGATCCGGTCGGGGTGGCCACAATCATGCCGTCGCAGCCGAAGGAACTCATCTCCACATCGTCCACTCGGACCGATACCTCGATCATCTTGCCCCGATCATATCGTTCCAGGGTCATGTCATTAAGGGCCCAGTCGCTCAGTGGTCGATCGGCTCCGGGTATCCACAGGTCCACGTGGGCCACCATGCGCTCGTCGATGGAGTAGTCATGATCGGCCACCCGGCGAATGGCCTCACCAATCTGGAAGCTCTCGAACTCCGCCAGGAATCCTACATGACCCAGGTTGACCCCCAGGATGGGCACCTGGGTGCCCTTGACCAGCTCCGCAGCCCGCAGAATGGTTCCATCGCCGCCCAGAACAATGACTATCTCGGTGTCGTCGGCCACCTTCTGGCTGGGGCTGCCGAATTCCGGGGCGGCAATATTGTCGACAATCGAGACGCGAAATCCATCCCGGCGCAGCTGCTCCTCGACCTCATCCACCAGGTGGCCGCTTGCCCGGACCCGGCTGTGCGTAACCACGACAGCGCTACGAGCACCCATGGGGCCTCCCTTCCGGCATCAATGATCATCCTATCGGGCCCGGCCAACAGCGGCGCACATCGTGGCGGGGTCAGGCCAAACGACGACCAACAACTGCCGTCATGCCCTGCCCGGTCTCATACCGGGGCGATCCTGTCCCGTCCACGGCATCGGCATCCACCACAACACGGGAGACATCCGTCCTGTCCGGCAGCTCGAACATGGTCGCCTCAAGGGTGTGCTCGATGATTCCCCGCAACCCTCGGGCGCCGACCTTGCGCTCCAGGGCGACGGCCGCAACCCGATCCAGGGCGGCATCCGTGAAGACCAGATCAGCCCCGTCATCCAGGAACATGCGCCGGTACTGGTCGACCAGGGCATTGTCCGGTTCGGTCAGCACCCTCCGCAGCTCATCGGCACCCAGCGGCTCCAAGGTGGAGATGACCGGCAATCGCCCCACAAACTCGGGAAGCAGGCCAAACTGTTCCAGATCCTCGGCCCTGACCTGGCTCATGACCCGGTCGTCGGGCACCCTGTCAGTCCCCTGAGTAGCCGAGAATCCGCTCTCACGCAGGCCCAGCCGCCGGCGTACGATCTCCTCAAGGCCGACGAAGGCGCCGCCACAGATGAAGAGGATATTGGACGTGTCCATGACGACCGTGCGGACATCACCGTGCCGCCGCGAACCCTGTACCGGCACACGGGCCTGGGTGCCCTCGATAATCTTGAGCAGGGCCTGCTGGACCCCCTCGCCGGACACGTCACGGGTGATGGAGGTGTTCTCCCCGGATTTTCTGGCGATCTTGTCGATCTCGTCGATGTAGATGATCCCCCGTTGGGCCAGGTCCATATTGCCGTCGGCGGCCTGGAGCAGCCCCTGCAGGACGGACTCCACGTCCTCGCCCACATAACCCGCCTCGGTCAGGCTGGTCGCATCCACAATGACGAAGGGGACGTTCATGATGGTTGCCAAGGTTCGTGCCAGGTAGGTCTTGCCTACGCCGGTGGGACCCATGAGCAGGATGTTGGACTTGTCCACCTGGACGCGTGGGGCAGCATTCTTGCGTTCAAACGCAGTGTCTGCAGCACGCCCACGGTCGCCCAGATCCATGTTGACGCGCTTGTAGTGGTTGTAGACCGCCACCGACAGCGTGCGCTTGGCGGCCTCCTGGCCGATGACATACCGGTTCAGATAGGCGAATATCTTTGAGGGTGCAGGCAGGGTCACCCGCTGGTCGGCAGCGTCCTTGGCCATGTCCTCCTGAATGATCTGGGCGCATAGACGTATGCATTCGTCGCAGATGGCGCAGGAAGGACCCTTGACCAGGCGGCGCACCTGGTGCTCATCCTTGCCGCAGAACTCGCAGCGATTCAGTCCGTCATTGTAGCTGACCACACGGCCCATGGCTCTCCCTTCCCGGAGAATCCGCAAGAATCGCCGAAATCAAATTCTAACTGGCATCGTCCATGATGCCAAAAACGTCCGGAGGCCGTGGGTCCCAGGGGCCCGCCGCCATCCGGACGATCAATCATGCGCGTAGTCACCGGAGCTAGTTGCGGTGCTCCAGGACCTCGTCCACTATCCCGTAGTCCTTTGCCTGCTGGGCGGTCAGAATGGTGTCCACCTCGATGTCCTTGCGGATCTTCTCCACATCCTGACCGGTGTGCTTGGCCAGGGTCTCCTCCAGCCAGGTGCGCATGCGCAGCATCTCCTTGGCCTGGATTTCGATCTCGGTGGCCTTGCCGAAGTCCTGCTCCATGGCCGGCTGGTGAATCAGTACACGGGCGTTGGGCAGGATCAGACGCTTGCCCTTGGTGCCGGCCGCCAGGAGAACTGCAGCGGCCGAGGCGGCCTGGCCCAGGCAGACAGTCTGTACATCGGGCTTGATGTACTGCATGGTGTCATAGATGGCGGTCATGGCCGTCATGGATCCCCCCGGCGAGTTGATGTAGATGATCACGTCGCGGTTGGAATCCTGGCTCTCCAGAACCAGGAGCTGGGCCATGATGTCATCCGATGAAGTGTCATCCACCTGGACGCCCATGAAGATGATCCTGTCGTCGAAGAGCCTGGTGTAGGGGTCCTGGCGCTTGTAGCCGTATGGGGTGCGCTCCTCGAACTGCGGCAGCACATAGCGGTCGGTGGGCACAGCGGCCAGGCCGCGAGGGCCTGCCAGTCGACGGGCCCGTGCTACGAATTGCGCTTCTTCAGATGCCATATGGAGTGCTCACTTCCCTTGATCCGCGGTCATAGTGCCGTGGGTGGTCACGATCCGGTCGACAAAGCCGTACTCCAGGGCCTGCTGGGCCGTGAACCAGTGATCGTATTCGTTGTCCCGGTAGATCTCTTCCAGGGTGTGGCCGGTCTGCTCGGCTGTCAACTGGGAGAGTGTGCGCTTCATGTCCATGATCAGCTCGGCGTTGATCCTGACATCAGTGGCCGTGCCTCCAACGCCGCCCGAGGGCTGATGCATGAGCACCCGCGCGTGGGAGGTGACGAAACGCTTGCCCTTGGCCCCGCTGGAGAGGAGGAACTGACCCATTGAAGCCGCCATGCCGACTGCAACAGTGGCCACGTCGGGCTCGATCAGCTGCATGGTGTCGTAGATGGCCATGCCGGCCGTAATGGAACCGCCAGGCGAATTGATATAGAGCCAGATATCCTTCTTGGGATCCTCGGCCGCCAGCATCAGCATCTGTGCGCAGATGACGTTGGCGTTGGCGTCCTTGACCTCGTCCCCCAGCCAGATGATCCTGTCCTTGAGCAGTCGGTTGAAGATGGGATCGGTCGGCGTAGGGGCCTCCCCTTCCTCCATCACAGGACTGGTTGCCAATGAGTTGTTCACCCTGTCTCCTTCGATAAACGTATCTGTATTGAGAGTAGCCCCCGCAATCGACGCGGCCTCGGTCTTTCTGCTCTTTGCGCAACCGCTATGACAGGGCCGCACCCAGTTGCGAAACAGCCTGGATGCGGCCCTGTACCTTGCTTAGAAAGCTACTCCTGATCCTGGGAGAGCTGGTCAGCCACTTCAGCCGCGGCGGAGGCAGCCTGGACACTCTCGTCCTGCTCCTCCTGGGCCTCGGGCTCATCCTCGCCCAGGAAGCGGCTCAGGTCAACCTCCTGGCCATCGGGATCCTTGAAGGTGACGGCCCGCATGCCGGCCAGCATGCCCTTGGAGCGACCGACCTCCTGCACAGCCGAACCCAGCTGGCCATTGCGGACGATGCCGTTGATGAAGGCGCTGGGGTCCATGCCGTACTGCTGGGCAATGGAGGCCAGGAAGTTGGTTACGTCGGCCTGGCTGACCGTGATGCCCAGCTTCTCAGCCAGAGCGTCCAGGGTCATCTGGTCGCGCAGTTCCTTCTCCACGCTCTCCTCGGCTTCGGTCTTCTCGTCCTTGCTGGCCTTGTCGGGATCCTTGCCGGTGTTCTTAAGCTGATCGGTCACCATGGACTGCTTGATACCCTTGGGCACCGGGATGTCCAAGCCCTCCTGGAGCTTGGCAATGAAGGCATCGCGGGCATCAGTGGCCTGCCGACCCTCGGCATCCACCTGGCACTGCTTGCGTACGTCCTCGCGCAGCTCCTCCAGGGTCTCGAACTCCGAGGCCTCCTTGGCGAACTCGTCATCCAGGTCGGGCAGCTCCTCGGCCTTGACCGAGTTGACCTTGACCTTGATCTGGGCCTTCTCGCCCTGGTGCTCGCCGGCCTCCAGGGTTCCCTCAAAGGTGGTCTCTTCTCCGGCGGACAGCCCGTCCAGGGCCTCATCCAAACCATCCAGCATGGTGTTGGAGCCCAGCTCGTAGCTGACTCCCTGCTGGGAGTCCACGGACTCGCCGTCGATGACGGCGTCAAGGTCGATGTTGGCGTAGTCGCCCTTGGATGCGGGGCGATCCACGCTGACCAGGGTGCCGAAGCGCTGACGCAGGTTGTCCAGCCGCTTGTCCACGTCCTCGTCGGTGACGGCGGGCTTGGGGACCTCAATCTCCATGCCCTCAATCTCGGGCAGCTCGAACTTGGGACGAATCTCGACCTCGGCGGTGAACTTGAGCTTGGTGTCGTCCTTGGCCGAGGAGGGAATGTCTTTTACATCAATCTGCGGCTGCGCCATGGCGTGCAGCTGCTTCTCCTCCAGAGCCTTGGAGTAGAGTTCGGGCACACCGGCGTTGACGGCCTCGCCCGCCACGCTGGCAAAGCCCACGCGCTGATCGATGATGGGTCCGGGCACATGGCCCTTACGGAAGCCGGGGATGGTCACCTGCTTGCCGATCTCCTTACGGGCCTGATCCAGGTAGGGGTTCAGCTCATCGGGATCGACGGTGATGGTGAGCCTGACCTTGGTGGGCTCGAGGTTTCTGACGCTGATTTTCACGCTGCGCTCCAATTCATCCAAACCGTTTGATCTGCCAGTAAGGCAACCGTTACATAATAGCGCGAGTCAGGGACTCTGACAGGAGCGAAACCTGCCAGGGGCGGGCGCCCTCCTGACGCAGGAAGTCGGCCACATCACGCTGTTCCGGTTCGTCAGTCCAGCAGAGGTTGCGCAGGTAGCGGGGCTTGATCAAAATCTCGTCAGGGGTGTTGGTCCGGTGTCCCACTTCAGTCACCGCCTTGCGCGCTGCCTCCAGCCTGGCAAACCGGTCGGGATGGCGGTGCCGCCAGACCTGCATGGACTTGGGGGCGTTGGTCTCCTCACACCGAGGCTTGGGAGACACCGGCAGCTTTTCGGTGGGCAGACTCAGCGCTTCCAGAATGGCCTGTTTCCAGACCGAGGGCCTGACCCGGCGCTGGATGGGGGCATAGCGCTCAAACATCCGGTCCTGCTCGCCGCCGGTGTGGATCCTGACCCGCTCGTTCAAGGACCGGATGGCCCGGAATTGGGCGTTGTTATGCGGCTTGAGCCTGCCGGCCTCGATGATGGCCTTGTCGGGCAGGAGGAGCGTCGGAGCGATGTCGTAGCGCCGGGCCAACCGGTTTCGGGTGGTCCACAGGGAACGGGCCACGGCCAGGCCTCGGCGGTCGTTGTGCAGGGCGTTGATGTGCGAGATATGCCGCCAGGGCTGCTCGGGCTTCGGCTTGGGAACTTTGCCCTGCTCCAGCAGCCAGGCGAATTCCTGCCTGGCCCACTCATCCTTGCCGTGACGGCGCAGGTCCTCCAGTTCGCGCGTTCGTAACTGATTCAACAGTTCCACGTCCAAGGCGGCGTAATTGCGCCAATCGCGCGGCAGTGGACGATATGACCAGTCTGCGGCAGAGTGTTCCTTGGCCAACGTCAGCCCCAGGTAGTGCGCGGTCACTGCAGACAGACCATAATGACCCAGGTTGAGCATCCTGGCCGCCAACTCGGTGTCGAAGAGCGATGAGGGCCTCATGCCCAGCGCATAGAAGCCGGGTAAATCCTGAGGGGAGTCATGAATGATCCATTGGGCCCCATCAACAGCCTTATTGAATTCAGACCAGTCACAGCCCGCCTGCATCAGAGCAGGTGGGTCCAGCAGAAATATCCCCGACCCCTGGCGCTTGAACTGCACCAGGTAGTCATCGTGGCCGTAGCGGAAGCCGGAGGCCCGTTCAGCATCCGCGGCCAACGCACCGCTCCCCCGGGAGAGCATCCGACAGGCCCGGCGGTATCCGGCCATATCATCGATGACCGACGGCACACCCTGGGCGGGCTCTGAAAGCAGCTGCGTCTGAGGATCCGTGGTCACCTGCGCTCAACCTCTTTTATAGTTTGTCTTTCATCACGCCACCGGGCTGACCGGCCCGGAAAACACACGTCTGAAAGCATAGTCCATGGCCTCAACCCGCTGACAATTCTTACTAAGCATGCATGGTCGACAATTTATCGATTCACGGAGCCGGTCATTCACTGAATCCGGAATTGATTGAGCGGTTCTTCATGAAGTCGGTCATTCGTTGCTTGGCCGACTGACCTTCGCTCAGGCAGACAAAACTCCCCACGGTGTTCGCCGTGGGGAGCGACAGGAAAATTAATCTGATTGCTCCTGGACCCGCTCAAGAACGAAATTGGGTTCTATGGCTTAGTAGACCACGAAGCCGTGGGCCTCCAGCTGCTTCTTGACCCGATCCTTCAGGGCCGCGGAGGGACCTTTGGCGTCTTCCAGCGGGTAGGGAATGCGCAGCTCATGCCACTTGGGCCGTCCTAGCTGATGAAAAGGAAGCACATCAATGTGCTCAATGGCGTCCTTGAATTGTTCACATACCCGGGCAACATTCTCGACATTCTCCTCGGAGTCGGTCAACCCAGGCACCAGCACGAAGCGGACCCAGATCTTACTGCCACGGGCAGCCAGACGCTTGCCGAATTCGATTGTGGGTGCCAGCGTGCCGCCGGTCACCTTCTTGTAAGTGGCCTCGTCGCCGGATTTGACATCCAGCAGGCACAGGTCAATATCGTCAATCATGGCATCGGTGTAGTTGCGATTGAGAAAGCCCGAGGTGTCCAGGCAGGTGTGGACGCCCATCTCCTTGGCAGCTCGGAAGACACGTGATACAAAGGCAGCCTGCATCATGGACTCGCCACCGCTGAAGGTGATTCCGCCACCCGTGCTCTTGAAGAGGTCCTGGTAGCGGGCCACCTTGTCGATCATGGCCTGCAGATATACGGGCTGGCCATCGCGCATCTTCCAGGTGTCGGGGTTCTGACAGTACTGGCAGCGCAGGGGACATCCGCTCATGAAGACGGTCATCCTTGTGCCCGGCCCGTCCACTGAGGTGTTGATGTCCCAGGAGTGAACAAATCCGATATCGCCCGTGCGTAAGGCATTCATGCGGTCGTGCCGGTCCAGTCCAATGGGTGATTCGAACCCCGAAAGGCCGCCCATCAGGGTCTGGCTCTGGTAGACCTTGGATTCCTTGAGCATGTGCGGCTGTGTGGTATGGAAGGTGGTGGTCTCCGTCATCGGATCCTCCTGAAAAAGACGAAAAGGGGGCGGGGCCTTGGTGCGCCCCGCCCCATGATTCACCGTCTCATCAACGGTTGACTATCGCACAAGTGCGATCAGTCGGTCACCGCGCCCTGGTGGAAGGTGCGGGAAATCACGTCGAGCTGCTGCTCGCGGGTCAGCTTGACGAAGTTGACGGCGTAACCCGAGACGCGCACGGTCAGGTGCGGGTACTTCTCGGGGTGCTCGACGGCATCCTCCAGCTGCTCCTTACGCAGGACGTTGATGTTGGCGTGGTAGAGCCCGTGGCCGTTGCCGGCATCCAGGATGCCCACCAGGTTGTTGATGCGCTCATCCTCGTCGCGGCCCAGGCCGTCAGGGGTAATCGTATTGGTCAGCGAGATGCCGTCCAGGGCGTCGTCGTAGTCGATCTTGCCCACGGAGAACATGGAGGGCAGCATGCCGTGCGAATCCATGCCGTTCTCGGGGTTGGCGCCGGGAGCATACGGGGTGCCCTTCTTGTGGCCGGAGGGGAAGGACCCGGTGTTCTTGCCATACTCCACGTTGGAGGTGATGGTCAGGATGGACTGGGTCGGCACAGCGCCACGATAGACGGGCAGACGCTTGATCTGGCCCATGACGGTGGAGACGGTCCACTTGGCCAGGTCGTCGGCGCGATCGTCGTCGTTGCCGTAGATCGGGAACTCGCCGACGGTCTTGTAGTTGACGATCAGGTCGTCGTCAGCGCCCTCGACATACTCAGGAGTGCCCTTGGCATCCTTGTTGTAGATCGGGTAGACCTTGGCGTACTTGATGGCCGACAGGGAGTCAGCGGCGATGGACAGGCCGGACATGCCGCAACCAAGTGTGCGGTAGACCTCCTTGTCGTGCAGGGCCATCTCAATGGACTCGTAGTCGTACTTATCGTGCATGTAGTGGATGATGTTCAGAGCCTCGACGTAGGTCTCGCTCAGCCACTGCAGGGCCTTCTCGTAGTTGTCCTTGACCTCCTGGAAGTCCAGAGAACCGTCTTCCTTGGGGGTGACAGGCTTGATTACGTCCTTGTCGATGACCTGCATGCCGGTCATCTCGTCACGGCCGCCGTTCATGGCGTAGAGCAGGGCCTTGGCGGAGTTGACACGGGCGCCGAAGAACTGCATCTGCTTGCCGACCCTCATGGGGGACACGCAGCAGGCGATGGCTGCGTCATCACCCCAGTGGGCACGAATGTCCTTGTCGGACTCGTACTGGATGGCGGAGGTGTCGATGGAGATACGAGCGCAGAAGCGCTTGTAGCCCTCGGGCAGCTTCGGATCCCAGAAGATGGTGATGTTGGGCTCGGGGCCGGGTCCAAGGTGCTCCAGAGTCAGAGTTGCCAGCAGACGGAAGGAGGTCTTGGTGACCAGGGGCCTGCCGTCGTCGCCGAAACCAGCGTCGGACCAGGTGGCCCAGTAGGGGTCGCCCGAGAAGATGTTGTCGTAGTCCTTGGTCCGCAGGAAGCGCACGATGCGAAGCTTCATCACGATGTTGTCGATGATCTCCTGGGCATCGGTCTCGTCGATCAGGCCAGCAGCCAGATCACGCTCGAAGTAGACGTCGAAGAAGGCGGACAGACGGCCGATGGACATGGCGGCGCCGTCCTGGCTCTTGACCGAGGCCAGGTAGGCCATGTAGGTCCACTGGACAGCTTCCTTGGCGTTCATGGCGGGACGGCTCAGATCCAGGCCGTACTCCTTACCCAGGGTAAGCAGCTGCTTCAGAGCCTTGATCTGCTCGGCATGCTCCTCGCGGAAGCGGATCCAATGCTCGATCTCTTCCTCGGTGAAGTCGTTACGGTAAGGAATCGAATCCTTGTCGGCCTTCTTGCGGGCAATCAGCTCATCAATGCCGTAGAGGGCCACACGACGGTAGTCGCCAATGATGCGGCCACGGCCGTAAGCATCGGGCAGACCGGTCAGAATCTTGTTGTGGCGGGCCAGCTTGATCCTCTTGGTGTAAACGTCGAAGACGCCATCGTTATGGGTCTTGCGATACCGGGTGAAGATCTTCTTGACCTCGGGGTCGGGCTCCTTGCCAGCCTCCTTGAGGGCCTGCTCAACCATGCGCCAGCCGCCATAGGGCATCATCGCACGCTTGCAGGGAACGTCGGTCTGCATGCCGACGATCACGTCGTCTTGAGTCTCGCCGGCAGGCTTGCCGTCGATGTATCCGGCTGGGAAGGCGTCAATGCCCGCCGGGGTGTGGGTATCCACGTCGTAAACGCGCTGCTTGCGCTCTACGGCAAGGAAATTGTCATCCAGGTAATTCCACAGGAACTTGGTCTTCTCGGTGGCCGGTTCCAGGAAGGATTCGTCACCGGTGTACGGCGTGTAGTTCTTTTGGATGAAGTCACGAACGTCGATGTCTTTCTTCCAGTCCTCGCCCTTGAAGCCCTTCCAAGCCTTGGCTTGCAGCTCTGCGGGAGAGACGGTGTTGGTCTCAACTGCTGTCATAGTCAACTCCTTGTTGATATGGTCAATGGCGCTTCCTCACACCACTGTCACTTTCAAGTATAGGGTGCGCATTACCACGGGAAACCGAATCGTGACGTGAGCTATATCACACTGCATGAAGACTCGCAATGGGCGCCACGCCCATATCCTGCGAGTGCGCCCAGCACACCGCCTGAGCCCCGAGCCGTTCTGACTGTATGGTCAACTGGCTCGCCAAGACTATCGAGCAATCCTGCGGTAGCTTCATCTGTCAGCTGATGACTGTCACTGTCCAGGATCACCCTCCCAGGCCTGCCGCCAGCGTCGGTCCTCTTCATCCCATTCCTTGTTCCGGCGTTTGGCGATCTTCCAGGCATCGAGGGCCTCCTGCCTGCTGCGATAGGGGCCCATCCGCCTGTCCTGCGGAGACAGCTTGCCCTGCTCGGGTTTGCCGGTGACGGTGTTGAAGTACCAGGCCGTTCGCTCCTCTTGGGAACCCATGGCCATCACTCCCTGAAGGCGTTGGTGACGGGCAGCCGGCGGTCACGGCCGAAGGCTAGGGAGGTTACCTTGGGCCCCAGCGGGTACTGGCGCCGCTTCCACTCGGCCCGATCAACCAAGCGCATGACCGTATCGACCGTATCAGGATCGAAGCCGTCGGTCAGAAGGTCGGCCCGACCATGCGCATGCTCGATGTATGCCTCCAGAACCTTGTCAAGCAGGCTGTAGTCTGGCAGGGAATCAGAATCCTTCTGCCCTTGGCGTAGCTCGGCCGAAGGCGGCTTGACGATGGAATTGGTCGGAATGGGCTCACGTTCACCCTTTGCCTGAGCCTGGGCGTTGCGCCAGCGGGCCAGCTGCCAGACCCGGGTCTTGAGCAGATCCTTGATGGGCGCGTAGCCGCCGACCGCATCGCCATAGATAGTCGAATAGCCGCAGGCCAGCTCGGACTTGTTGCCTGTGGCCAGTGCCAGAAGCCCCTCGGCATTGGCGTAGGCCATGACGATGACGCCACGTATCCGAGCCTGCAGGTTCTCTTCAGCCACCCCTTCCAGGTGCAGCTGCCCTTGGAAGGCATCGAATTCCGGTTCTATGGCTTGGACCACGTAACGCACGCCCAGACGCTGAGCCAGGTCGGCAGCATCATCCCGGGAGCCTTCCGAGGAGTAGCGGCTGGGCATGGAGATGCCGCGCACATGCTCCCCTCCGCAGGCATCCGCGGCCATGGTGGCCACCAGGGCCGAGTCGATTCCACCTGAGAGTCCCAGACAGACACCCGTGAAGTGGTTCTTGACCATATAGTCCTTTAGACCCAGCACACAGGCCCGATAGACCTCCTCGTCCCCAGGCATCTCTTCCACCATGCAGGACTGGCTTGGCAGTGGGCGTTCCCCTTTTGCGGGCAGGGTCCACATGGACAGATCCTGGACGAATCTGGGCGAGCGCTCCAGCAGGGTGCCATCCTGGTCCACCACGAAACTGCCACCGTCAAAAACCAGATCATCCTGCCCGCCCACCTGATTCAGATAGAGCAGGGGCGCGCCGACCTGTTTGGCCCGGCGAGCCGCCAACTCGTAGCGGACATGCCCCTTACCTTCCTCGTAGGGGGAGCCATTGATGGTCACCAAGAGGTCGATGTCCCGGGCAGCCAGGTCACTGAGGGGATTGCCCTCCTGCCAGATGTCCTCGCAGATGGCGAGCCCAATCCGGTGCCCCTGCACCTCCAGAACCACGGTTCTATCCCCGGGGGTGAAAATCCTGTACTCGTCAAAAACACCGTAGTTGGGCAGGAAGTGCTTGTCGTAGCCGGCTTCGACCCGACCCTGGTGCAGGACCACCAGCCGGTTGCGGGGCCTGTCCTGATCCGTATCGGTGCCCACGGTCCCCACGATCACATACAGATGGCCCAGACCTTGTTCCTTCAGCTCCCCGGCCAGCCGGTCGGCCCGAGACCAGGCGGCCCGACGAAAGCTGGCACGAAATGCCAGATCCTCGATCGGATAACCGGTCAGGCTCATCTCGGGAAAGACCACCAGGGTCGCCCCTTGCCCAGCTGCCTTTCGCGAGTAGTCCATAATAATGTCGGCGTTGCCGTCAAGATCGCCCACACAGGTGTCGATCTGAGCCAGAGCCACCAGCAGATCGCCATCCCGCTGCGGCTGTTCCTCTTGTATGCCCATACCCATGATTCTAAACCGAGCCGCGGCCGGCCGACGAGCAGTCAGTCCCGAGGGGAGACCGCTACGAATAAAGCGGGTTTGCGAATGCCTCAGACCTTATCGGCGCCAGCCTTGCGGGCGGCCCGGCGCACCAGCACGGAGGCGACCAGCCCCAGGAGAAGCAGCAGGACTGCGAAGCCCATGGCCCACTGGGCGCCTTGAGTAAATCCCTCAGTCAGGGCGTTGGTCACCTGGGGGCCCAAGGCTCCCAGTCGACCCCCGGTGCCCTGGGCCCGCATGCCAACGATGGCGTTGCCGGCAGAGGACTGAACCGATCTGACCAGACCATCGGCCATCTGCGCCGAGATCCCCTTGAGAGCCCTCAGATGGCTTGGCAGCACCAGGCTCAGAGCCAAGGAGAGGGCGGAACCGGAGACTGCAGCACCCAAGGCGGTCCCCCACTGACGGATGGTGGACTGGGTGGCCGAAGCCTGGCCGGATTGGGCCACCGGAACACCGGAGAGCACCAGACTGGTCAGCTGTGCCGAGGCAAAGCCCAGGCCGGCACCGTAGATGATCAGAGTCAAAGTCATGTGCCAGACCGGCACAGACCCGCGCATGAGCAGAATGGACAGGGCCACGCCGATGATTTCCATCAGCAGGCCCGTCTGCACAGTGCCGCCGGCTCCCAGACGGGCTGAGACCACCCGTGCCAGACCCCCCGAAACAACTGATCCCAGGGCCATGACACCCAGGATGGATCCAGCCCCCAAGGGGCTCAAGCCTCTGGCGTTGATCAGATAGAGGGGCAGGATGAACATGACCGCGAACTGACCGGCGTTGACGATGGCGGCCGTGAGGTTGCCCCATCCAAAGGTGCCGATGGCGAACATGGATACGTCCAGGATAACCATCTTGCCCCTACCTGCCCTGGCCAGCTCGGTCAGAGCAAATGCAGCCAGCAGGGCCAGCCCCAGAACCAGACTGACCGGAACCGGCGACAGAGGCGCCGATGCGGACCAGTGCAACGGGCCCAGTTCAAGTGCGGCACGGGGATGCCACCAGCCGTAGGTCTGCCCCTCTATCAGCGCAAAGACCACCAGGGCCGATCCCAGGGCCGAAAGGAGTATGCCCTTCCAGTCGGCAAGCATCCCCCACCGGTCGCCACTCTGTCGAGGCGATGACTTGGTCTCTGGCACAAAGACTGCACTGGCCACGAGAACGATCAGTCCCAGGGGCAGATTGACCAGGAAAATCCACCGCCATCCGATGGTACTGGTGAAAACCCCGCCCAGGAAGGGGCCGACCGCTGCGGCGGATGACATGACGGCCCCCCAGATGCCGAATGCGGTAGCCCGATGGCGACCCCGGAAGGTGGCGGACACGGTAGACAGGGTCGATGGCATGACCAGGGAGCCACCGATTCCCTGAACGAGCCGGGCCAGGAGCAACAGTGTGCCAGAGGAGGCCGATGCGGCGAAGACGGAGCCCAGCACAAAGATGACCGTGCCCACCTGCAGAATCCGCTTGCGGCCTATCATGTCCCCCAACCGACCGGAAGGCAGGAGCAGGGCCGCCAGGACGATGCTGTAGAGGGCGGTCACCCACTGGGCTTGAGCAAGATTGATGTGGATGGCAGCGATGATGGATGGAATGGAGACGTTGACGATGGATGAATCCAGCACAATCATGGCCAGCCCCAGGGCCAACACCCAGAGGGCGCGCCAGGGCGGTGCCGTCTCCTGAGACTCTTGGCTGCCCTTCTTCAAGCCCATGCTTGCCGATCCGGTCATCAGATCTCCCCTCATCATGGTCTGCGATTTTTTGCGACTATACGTCGCGAAAACCTGTCTGGCAAGTTCACTCAGCGCGGACAAGCCGCAGGCTGAAGATACCTCGGCAGCTTGGCTCTACTGCGAATAGGCCATATCATATGCCCAAAGACCGGCCGAGCTCGATTCACAATCGCTGCACCCAGCAGACCGGACCAAGGAGGACCATGCCCAGGATTCGCGAATCCACGCTCCAGGAACACCGCGCCAAAACCCTGGACCAGATCATCGCCGCAGCCGAGGCCATCCTGCGCACCGGCGGACGAGGCCAACTGACCATGGCCGAAGTGGCCCGACGCACCAATCTGGCCCGGAACTCCCTCTACCGCTATGCCCGGGATACCGACCAGCTCTGCGACATGGTCATGGAACGGCATCTGCCGGACTGGGGCCAGGCCCTGGAGCAGGCCCTGGATCAGACGGACGACCCGCACCGGACGGTCGAGGTCTGGACTCGCACCAATCTGGAACAAGCAGGACTGCACGGACACGGATGGCTGATGAACCTCTATGCCGAGCAGCACGATGAGCAGTTACGCCAGACTCTGATCTACGGCAGTCCCTCCAATCCCCAGGAGCCCGTCCCAAGGAGCGATCGGTCCACGGACCGGCAGGCCCAAGCCCTGCTGGACTTCCACCGGCAGGTCAACCAGCCGCTGATCCAGGCATGGACAGCCCTACGGCCAGCTGATCCTGCCATGGGCGTGGAAGTGACGCGTGGCATCGTCCAATCCGGCATGCGACTGATCGATGCACTGGATCAGCAGCTTGCACCCGGGCAGCGGCAGGAACGACTGACTCTCATCATCAAGAAGGTGACCGCCTGCGCCAAGGCCGTCACCGCAACCCTGACGGAAGGACCTACATGCGCCTGATCGGCAATATCTGCTGGCTGCTGCTGGGGGGACTGGCCATCGCCCTGGCATGGACCCTGGTCGGCATCGTGCTCTGCCTGACGGTGGTGGGTATCCCCTTGGGGGTCCAGGCCTTCAAGATGGCCAGACTCACCCTGACCCCATTCGGCCGACAGGTCATCTATGGAGGCGGGCTGGGATCCTGGCTGGCCAACCTGCTTTGGATCATCCTGGGTGGCTGGTGGCTTGCTCTGGCCTATCTGGCAGCCGGGCTGGTCACCATGCTGACCGTGGTTGGCATACCCTTCGGCCTGCAGGCCTTCAAGATGGCCCGCCTGGCCCTGATGCCCTTCGGATCCTCGGTGCGCGTCGCCGTCTTATGAAAGAATCGGGGACATGAGCACAGTCATCATGCACACCTCAGAAGGCGATATCCGTCTGGACCTCTTTGACGATCAGGCCCCTGAAACCGTAGCCAACTTCCTGGATCTGGCCGCCGGCCGCAAGGACTGGACCGACCCCGAAACGGGCCAGAAGCGTCAGGATCCTTTCTATGACGGGCTGACCTTCCACCGGATCATCAAGGACTTCATGATCCAGGGTGGCTGCCCGCTGGGTACGGGTACAGGCGGCCCCGGCTATGAGTTCGATGATGAGATCGACCCCTCCCTGACCTTTGAGGAACCCTACAAGCTGGCCATGGCCAATGCCGGGCTGCGCCGGGATCCCGCCACAGGGAAGACCCACGGCACCAACGGATCACAGTTCTTCATCACCACCGTGCCCACCCCATGGCTGAACGGGCACCACACCATCTTCGGCAAGGTGGCCGATGAGGATTCCCGGAAGGTGGTCGACAAGCTGGATGCCGTGGCCACAGACTCGGGAGACCGTCCCCTTGAGCCGGTCTTCATCAACAGCGTCGAAATCCTCTGAGCCGTGCCGGGGATGGTTTCAAAAAAGACACCCAGCAGATTCCAGCCCGGCACACGCAGCTACACCATGTCCCGAATCAGGGGCACGGAGACATCAATAGAACGTCAGGTCCGGTCCTACCTCTTCTCGCGAGGTCTGCGATTTCGCAAGAATGACAAGAGGTATCCGGGCCATCCTGATGTGGTTCTGCCCAAGTGGCGGGCCATGGTATTCGTCAATGGCTGTTTCTGGCATATGCATCAGGGCTGTGACAAATTCTCCCTTCCCAAATCCAATGTGGAGTTTTGGACTACGAAGCTGACGAGAAACCGTCTGCGGGATCAGGAGCAGGGCAAGAAGCTGAAAGCCATGGGATGGCGGGTCTTCACAGTCTGGGAGTGCCAGCTGGATGCCCGCCACGCCCAGGAAACCCTGCAGAAATTGTATGAGGCCATCACAGCAGATGGCAATCCGAACGAAGGAGTCGAGGATGAGCAGATTGAACGGCAAACGACAAGAGGCTGAGCAGAAGGGCATGCGAATCAACTTCGCCATCCTCGGCGCCGGAAGGATAGCCAACGCCTTGGCCAAGACGGTGGTCATGATGGCTGGGGACCAACGGTATAGCCATCTGGTGGCCCCCTACGCTGTGGCCGCCAGGGATGGTGATCGCGCAGCCGCTTTCGCCAAAAAATATGGATTCCGGCATTCCTATGGCTCCTACCAGGAACTCCTGGATGATCCGCAAGTGGATCTGGTCTACATCGCCACACCTCACAGCCTCCACGCCGAGCAGGCCAGCGCCTGCATGAAGGCCGGAAAGAACGTGCTGGTCGAGAAATCCTTCACAGCCAACGCCGATCAGGCCAAGCGGGTCATAGAGACATCCGAGAGCACCGGCCTGCTCTGCACCGAGGCCATCTGGACCAGGTACATGCCCTCGCGCTCCATCATCGACGACATCGTCTCCACAGGGGAAATCGGCACCGTCAGGACCGTGACCGCCAACCTGGGCTATGTGACCGTCGGCAAGGCCAGAATGACCGATCCGGCCCTGGCCGGCGGCGCCCTGCTCGATGTGGGCGTCTACCCTCTCAACTTCATCGACATGGTCATGGGCCCCAAGCCCATTGGACGGGTCTGCACGGATTGGGTCCGCAGCCCGGAGGGCGTGGACAGCCAGAACACCACGACCATTTTCTACCAGGATGGGTCCATGGGCGCGGCGACCAGCTCCATGGTCTCGGTCAGCGACCGGGCCGGCAGCATCTGGGGAGACCAGGGTTACCTACAGTGCGCCAACATCAACAACGTGGAGTCAATCGACCTGTACGACGGGGACCATAAATTGAGGAAGAGTTACCCCATCCCCGACCAGTTGACCGGGTATGAGTACGAGGTGGCCAGCGCCGCTCAGGCCATCCTGGATGGCAAGACCGAGTGTGCCCAGATGCCCCACAAGGATACGTTGCGCATCATGGAGCTCATGGACTCCCTGCGCCGCCGGTGGGGATTGGTCTTCCCCTTCGAATCATGAACTGACTGATAAAAGCCATGGTGGCCTGCCTATTTGATGCGGCGAACCCGGCCATGCTCGACCAGGTAGGCTCGCCGGGCAAGATCGATCATGGGCAGGTCGAAGGCCGAATCGGTATAGAAGGCGTCAACCGCAGTCCCCTCGCCCAGGATTCGCTGAAAGTTAAGGGGCTTGTCGGGTCCGAAGTTGAGGTAGCCCACGGTCAGGGACTCCAAATCCAAGGTGGAACCGATGCAACGGGTGATGCCCAGTCGACGGCAGGCTTCCCCAGCCACCAGATCGAAGGAGGCGGTCACCACCACGTCGTCGTCCTGGGGGGTGTACCAATCCATGATTTTGTGCATGTTGGCATCCCAGAACTGGCTGACCAGGCGATTCATGTCAAATCCGGGACGCGAGGTCAGCCGACGCAGGTAACGCGAGCCCACCCGACGCATGGCCGAGTCCAACTGCTCCAGGGTGACTCTGCCCAGGCGGTAGCGGACGGCATAGAAGAGGGCGACCGGCAGGTAGTGCAAGACCCTCGGATCCTTGCGAACAGTGAACAGGTAAAAGTCAAGCAGGCTCTCGCCATCGTAGATGGTGCCGTCGAAGTCCAGTACCCGCATGCCAGTCCTTTCGAGATCCCGTCGCGAAAAGGTAACAACTTAGCATACCGTGGAGCAATGACGGTGATAGTCCCCGACCACGGCCGACTCTTACCCGCCGGATGCAGACCTGCTTGGCCGGGCAAAAAATGCAATTCCTTTTATCCAACGAGCCTGTGGTAGACAAATATTTCTGGATGATCGGCAGATACGGGCATCGAGCAGAAGCAGATTCCCAGCAATCTTGATGCGGCCAGCCCAAGCACGAATCGTGGACGATACCTATGGTGTCGACGGTATTGATATGATGAAAAATGCGTCGTCCGTGCTGGGCCGAGGCTAGGGAGTTGCCGGAAATAGGCCTGGAGGGGGAACGGCGCCGAAGGGGTCCATGCGGTCATCGGGTCAACCATGCCCGCAGAACTCTTTGATCTTTCTTACCAGCTAGGGGGCAGCAACGATGTTGAAGAAGAGCCACTACCACAACCTGAGCAGCTGCATAGCCGGAATCTACCGGCATGCACGCAACGATGCCAGCCGGTACACAGGTGACCCCACCTTACGGGGCACCCAGGGTGATCTGATTGTATACCTCTATGATCATCCAGGCCTTAGCCAGCGCCAGATAGCCCGGGACCTGTGTGTAGATCCCAGTCTGCTGGCCCGGGATCTGAAGGCTTTGAAGGCCCAGGGCCTGGTCAGCCGTGAACAGAATCCAGCCGATCATCGGGTCAATATCATCGCACTGACCAGGTCGGGCGCAGACATAGCTCGCAAGAGAATCAGGTCGGTCAACAACTGGTGGATCGACCTGTTCAAGCAGAATCCCGACATCGACCCCGAGACTTTCCAAACCGAGCTACGTTGCGTCTACAACCGGTTGCTGGCCAATCAGCTCTGATTCCTCTTAACCGACAAAGGACCCATAGTGAGAAAAGGACCTGGCTGATTACCTGGCCGCCCCTCGACGGCACCAGGCTCATGCCAGGCCTTTTACTTCCCGGACTCATTACGCCCTTGGGTTCGTTCCTATCAGCCCACCGAGCGGCCGGACGTCTCCCAGCCCATCAGGCCCACAACCAGCATGGAGGCCAGGGCCACCAGGCTGATGGTGACAAAGATTGAGGTGCTCCCCCACTGGCTGAGCATGGCCCCAATCAGCACGGGCATGAGCACATTGCAGAGCTTGGCGACGGCATTGGCGATGCCTACGCAACGGAAACGGACCGTGGTCGGGAAGAGCTCGGGCGCGTAAACCGCCACCACCGAAGACATGAGGACGTAGAGACTGGCCATGAGCAGGATGCCTACCAGAACGGCCGTGACCTGGCTGGTCTGCGCGGCGTAGAGCAGACCGAAGACCGCCGTCAGCAGGAAGGCCGTGACGATGATCCGCTTGCGGCCGATTCGGTCCAGAAGCAGGGATCCAATCAGGCAACCCAGAGGTGCTCCCAGCATCATCAGTGTGCTGATCCACAGGGATCCGCTCAGATTTATGCCCCGCTTGAGCAGGATGGTGGGCACCCAGGAGGTGAAAGCATAGGAGCAGACGTTGGTGGCCGAGACTGCCACAGTAGCCACAACCAGGCCGCGGACAATGCTGCCCGAAGCCTTGGCAGGTGCACCAAGGCCCTCGTTCTTCCCAGCGATGGCAGAGTCGTCGCCAGAACCGGAGCCTGTCCGTTCCCGACCATTATCGGCCTCCAAAAGCTCAACCACCCTGATGGCCTCGTCCATCCGTCCGTGCAGGGCCAGCCAGCGAGGGGACTCAGGGATGTCGCGCCGTAGATACCAGATCAGCGCAGCTGCCAGACCAATGCCGACAAAGAGCGGCCTCCATGACCAGCGCGGAATGATCCAAGCGCACAGGAGCATGGCCAGGGGCACTCCGGTGTTGGCCACCAGCGAGACGATGGCGCTCCAGCGGCCGCGGTGCTTGATGGGAGCGAATTCGTTGACCATGGAGAAGCCGGTGACAATCTCGGCGCCCAGCCCCAGACCGGCCCCTAGACGGCAGACCGAAAGGATGGCCATGTTCGGTGCCAGAGCACCCAGCAGGGTAAAGCCTCCGAAGAGCAGCAGGTTGATCTGATAGGCGGTCCTGCGCCCCCGCAGGTCTCCGATGAACCCGGCCAGCAGCGAACCCACCAGGAGCCCCAGGAAGCCGGCCGACAGGAATAGGGAGTTCTGGGCGACCGTGGACCATCCGGTGCTCAAGGCCGAACTGGCTACTGCGCTGCCCACATAGACATCGATGCTGTCCATGAGCATTCCCGCGGCCACCAGGGCCACGATCTTGTAAAAAGTAGCCGATTCACGAGCATTGTCTACTCGCCGGGTAATCTCGCGGACCGCCAGGTCGTCCTCGGCCACGCCGAGGCCCTTCGATTGTTCGGATATGTCTGCATTGTCAATGACCGCTGTCGACATCGTCACCCTCGCGCCCGTGCATGAGGCGGACCCCATGCTTCCATGCCAGACCCGCCGACAGCGACAGGCTCCTTGTGGGAGCGTGGCGACCGTCAATATGGAAGGCCTGGACCCTGCGGCGTTTCGGTCATTGTGTGGCTGCTCAACGTCTATTGGGTGCCCAGTATAGGAGTCTGGACGGTCATTGCCTAGACCCGGCGTTTCCCTCCGGCCCGGCAGCCCTGTCAAGGATGGCCCTGATGGCCTCCAGTCGGGGGCCCAGCTGGCGCTCATAGCCCCGGTCATTGGGGTGATAGTAGCGTCGTCCGACCAGTTCGTCCGGCATGTACTGCTGCGGAGCCACTGCATCCGGCGCATCGTGGGCATACTGATAGCCCTCATGGTTGCCCCAGGCCTTCATCAGTTTGGTGGGAGCATTGCGCAGATGCAGGGGAACCTGGCCGATATGCCCGGCATCCACGTCTTCCAAGGCCTGGTTGATGGCCAGGTAGGAGGCGTTGGACTTGGGTGCGGTGGCCACGGCGATGACTGCCTCAGCCAGGATCAGACGTGCCTCTGGCATACCCACCATGGCCACGGCCTGGGCAGCCGCGACCGTGATCTCCAGCACCTCCGGAGAGGCCATACCCACCTCCTCGGCGGAGGCAATCATGATCCGTCGGGCGATGAAGCGCGGATCCTCGCCAGCCCGGATCATCCGAGCCAGATAATGCAGGGCCGCATCCACGTCGGACCCCCGCATGGATTTGATGAAGGCCGAGGCCACGTCGTAATGATCGTCGCCCTTCTTGTCATAGCGGACAGCGGCCACGTCCATGACCGAAGAGACCACCTTGGTATTGATCAACGGCCGACGCGCCCCCTTGGCACGAGGCCCGTCCTCAGTGACGGCTCCGGCCGCGGCCTCCAGGATGGTCAGGGCTCGGCGGGCATCACCCCCGGAAAAGCGCACGATCTGGTCCAAAGCATCCGGATCCAGCCGTACCTGGTCCTTGAGTCCCCGCTGGTCTTTGACGGCCCTGTGAATCAGAGTGGCCAGATCCCGGTCGTCCAGGGCTTCCAGCTTGACCACCACGGACCGCGAAAGCAGGGGCGCAATGACCGAAAAACTTGGATTCTCCGTGGTGGCTGCGATGAAAGTCACATCCCGGTTCTCCACACTCGGCAGCAGCGCATCCTGCTGGGACTTGGAAAAGCGGTGCACCTCATCAATGAAGAGTACCGTCTCCTGTCCCTGGCTGACCAGCCGCTCCCGAGCCTGGGCGAGGATCTGCCGCACCTCCTTGACCCCCGAGGCGACGGCCGAAAGCTCCTCGAAATGACGCCCGGACTGTCGGGCCACGATGTAGGCCAAGGTGGTCTTACCCACCCCGGGAGGACCGAAAAGAATGACCGAGCTGGGAGCCGTCAGACGGTTGTTCGGATCCGACCGGGCCAACCGCTCCAAGGGGGTTCCCGGGGCTGTGACCTTGTCCTGGCCGACCACCTCGTCCAGGCCTCGGGGCCGCATCCTGACCGCCAGAGGCAGGGTGTGCTCCTCGGGGGGATCCGCCGCCTGGAAGAGATCATCAACCATCTGCACTACCTCATTCCTCGGGGCCCCTATGGCTCCCCGCCCTCACCAGCATAGGCCAGCGTCTGCCGCAAACAGAAAGACGAACGCGCTAGACTGGGAACCCATATAGCCGTATCGCCCAGCGCGTAGTTGGGTTCCGGAAACCTGGTGTGTGTACAGTTTACTGGTCATCAGCCTGGATACCCATCAGGCAGGCCAATGGGCGGCAGCAAGGTCTGTCGCCTGGAAAACCGGAACCGGCATAGGTCGGAACAATAAGGAGAATCGCCAGTGATCGCCACGCATGTTCGCCAGAGATGGACATCGGGTCCAGGCAGGTGGGCCGTCGGCCTGCTGGCCCTGGTCCTGGGGCTCTCAGCCCTGATCGCCGCTCCCCTGGCCACGCCGGCGCAGGCGGCCCAGGACTCCCCCGCCGCGCAGGCGGTCAACGGACGCACCTTCCGCGTCGCCACCGACACCACCTTTGCCCCCTTCGAATTCAGGGACTCCTCGGGGAACCTGGTCGGCATCGACATGGATCTGATTCGCAAAATCGCCGACATCGAGGGGTTCTCAGTGCAGATCCAGTCCCTGGGCTTCAACGCCGCCCTCCAGGCCTTGAATTCCCAGCAGGCCGATGTGGTCATAGCAGGCATGACCATCACCGACCAGCGCAAGCAGGTCTACGACTTCACCGATCCCTATTTCGACTCCGGCGTGCAGATGGCCATCGCCAAGGACAACGACCAGATCCACAGCTACAAGGATCTGCGGGGCAGCGTGGTGGCCGTCAAGACCGGCAGCGAGGGCGAGGCATTCGCCAAGCAGCGGGCAGACCAGTACGGCTTTACTGTCAAGGCGGTGGACCAGTCCTCCACCATGTATGAGATGGTCAAGTCCGGAAATGCACAAGCGGTCATTGACGACTACCCGGTCCTGGCCTACGGCATCGCCCAGGGCAATGGGCTGAAGACCGTTACCAAGAAGGAGCCCGGTGCCTCCTATGGAGCAGCCGTCCGCAAGGGCGAGAACAAGGAGTTTGTGGCCGCCTTCAACGAGGGTCTGGCCAAGATGAAAGCCGACGGCAGCTATAAAAAACTGGTCGATTCCTATGTGGGCGGCAGCCATTCCAGCAAGAGTGCCTCCGCATCCCGGCCAGGATTCTTCGAGCTGGTCCGTCAGGCATTCCCCTCCCTGATGCTGGGCCTGCGCAACACCCTGGCCATCACGGCCATATCATTCGTCATCGCCCTGGCCATCGGTATCATCCTAGGACTGTGGCGGATCAGCCCCAACCGGATTCTGTCCTGGATTGCCCGCATCTACGTCGCGGTCTTCAGGGGCACACCCGTCCTGGTCTGGGCTTTCTTCTTCTACCTGGGCGTCCCCCAGCTGATCGGCCACCGCATCAGCATCTGGCTGGCCGGCGCACTGACCCTGTCCCTGAACTCCGGAGCCTACCTTGTCGAGATCGTGCGCGGAGCCATCGACTCGGTGGACGTCGGGCAGATGGAGGGGGCCCGCAGCCTGGGCCTGACCCGTCGCATGGCCTTGCGCCGGGTCATCCTGCCCCAGGCCGTCAGAATCGCCTCGCCCTCCATCATCAACCAGCTGGTCATCATGCTCAAGGATTCCTCCCTGTTGCTGGCCATCGGCTTCGGCGAACTGCTCTACCAGGCCCAGCAGATCTACGCGGCCAACTTCCGCGTGACCGAAACCCTGTTCATGGTGGGCGTCATCTACTTCGTCGCCATCAGCGCCCTGACCTGGATGGCCAATATGCTCGATAGGAGGCTGCATCGATGAACTTCGAGGACCCGGACATGGACACCGGACGACTGACCCGTCGCATCCGTCAGAACCAAAGTCACCGCAACCAGGGAGAGTCCCAGGCGGCCGTATCCATCCGCGACCTGCACAAGCGCTACGGCGACACCGAGGTCCTCAAGGGGATCGACATGGAGGTCAAGCCTGGAGAGGTCATCTCCATCATCGGCCCCTCGGGCGCGGGCAAGTCCACTCTCCTGCGCTGCATCAACGCCCTGGAGATGCCGACCTCGGGCACCATCAGCGTCTATGGAATCGACATTTCCGATCCAAAGACCGACATCGACAAGCTGCGCGAACACGTGGGCATGGTCTTCCAGCACTTCAACCTCTTCCCCAACATGAGCGTGGCCGAAAACATCATGCTGGCCCCCCACATGCTGCACAAGACGCCCAAGGAGGATGCCCGGCAGCAGGCCCTGGACCTGCTGGAGACCGTAGGGCTTCAGGAGAAGGCGGACGCGCGGCCCACGGATTTGTCAGGCGGGCAGCAGCAGCGTGTGGCCATCGCCCGCGCCCTGGCCATGCATCCCGACATCATGCTCTTCGACGAGGCCACCTCGGCCCTGGATCCGGAGATGGTGGGCGACGTGCTTGAAGTCATCCGCTCCCTGGCTGAGGGCGGCATGACCATGATTCTGGTCACCCACGAGATGGCCTTCGCCCGGGAGGTCTCCTCCAGGGTGATCTTCACCGATGCCGGAATCATCGAGGAGGAGGGCACGCCCGAACAGATCTTCGGCCACCCGCAGAGCCCCCGGCTGCAGTCCTTCCTCTCCAAGGTCCTGTAAGGACCGGGGTCTAAAGGTCCATCAGTTCCTCGATGGGACCCACCCGGTATTCCTTGAAGACCACCTGACCGCTCTCCTGGGTGGCATCCAGGTCCACGATGCCTGCGATGCCCCAGTCGCGTTCGCCCTCCACATCGTCGAAGATCTGCTGGACCCGCCAGGTGTGCCCCTGGCGCTCGTCACGGTCATCCAAGCTGAAGAAGTCCGAGGATCTGGCCTGGGCATCGGTCAGGATCTGCTCATGGTCCTCGTAGAGGTCATCCAGTGCGTCGCTCCAGGCCCGCAGGCCGTAGCCCCAGTCCGCATCCAGGTCGGCCAGGGCCTCCGGACGGTCGGCGGCCGCCAGTTCCACCCGCTGGAACATGGCGTTGCGCACCAGCAGGGTCAGCCCCCGCCGGTCCGTCACCACCTGGTTTTCCACCTTGGGCGGGGCGGCATCCAGGCCGCTTGCGACTTCGCCATTTTCAGCCCTGCCCGCAGCCTCCCATTCATCCACCAGGCTGGAGTCCACCGAGCGCACGATCAGTCCCAGCCAGGCCAGGATGTCCTCCAGTCGCTCATCCATGAACTCTTCGGGAACCGTCCTGCTGAGCGCCCGATAGGCATCGGACAGATAGCGGAGCAGGGTCCCCTCCGAACGGGATATTCCGTAGCGGGCGATGTAGCCGTTGAAGTCCGATGCCGTCTCGATCATGTCCCGCAGAACAGACTTGGGGTGGATCTCATAGTCGTTGGCCCAGGGAACATCCCGGCGGTAGCGGTCGAAGGCCTCCCCCAGCAGCTCCTCCAGGGGCTTGGGCCAGGTCACCTCCTGCAGACGCTCCATACGTTCCTCGTACTCCAGGCCATCCTCCTTCATCTGCTGGATGGCCGCGTCGCGGGCCTGCCGCTGCTGGGCCTTGAGTATCTGCCGGGGATCCTCCAGGGTGGCCTCGACCATGGAGAGCAGATTCATGTCGTAATCCGGATCCTCGGGATCCAGCAGCTCCAGGGCGGCCAGCAGGAAGGGCGAAAGGGGCTGGTCCAGGGCGAAGTCCTCGGGCAGGTCCACGGTCGTGAAGTAGTCCAGGCCGCCGTCGGGGTTCCGTTCGGTCTCGATGACCCCGGTGTCGGTCAGGGTCTGGAAGATCTCGTCGGCCCGGTCCTGCAGATGCTCCTTCTGCTGCGGGGTCTGACGGGAGTCCTCGATCAGGTCCTCGACCCGCCTCCTGGCATCCCCGCCCTGGTCGACCTCGTTGAGCACCATGGCGTGGGTGATCTTCAGGTGCGGCGTCAGGGTCTCGGGACGGGCCTCGATCAGCTTGTCGAAGGTCCCCTTGCCCCAGGTGACGAACCCCTCCTGGGGCTTCTTGCGTTTGATCCGCTTCAGCTTCTTGGGGTCGTTGCCCGCCTTGGCCACGGCCCTGGCGTTCTCTATCTCGTATTCGGGGGCCTCGGCCACGACCAGCCCGCTGGTATCGAAGCCCATGCGCCCGGCCCTGCCTGCGATCTGGTGGAATTCCCGGGCCCGCAGGCGGCGCATCCTGTAGCCGTCGAACTTGGTCAGCCCGGTCAGCAGGACCGTGTGGATGGGCACATTGATGCCGACCCCCAGAGTGTCCGTGCCACAGATGACCGGCAGAAGGCCATCCTGGGCCAGCTGCTCCACCAGACGCCGGTACCTGGGCAGCATGCCCGCATGGTGGACCCCGACCCCGGTGCGCAGCAGCCGCTGCAGAATCCTGCCGAAGGCCGTGGTGAAGCGGGTGCCGGCCATGGCCGCCTTGATCCGGTCGCGCTGGCCCCGGTCGGAGACCCCCGTGCTGGACAGGGCCTGGGCCGTCTCCAGGGCGGCATCCTGGGAGAAGTGAACGATGTAGACCGGCGAATCCCCATCGGCCAGCAAGGACTCCACAGTGGTAGGCAGGGGGGTGTCAACGTAACGGTAATCCAGAGGCACCGGTCGGGGGGCATCGGCGACGATGTCCACACCCACCCCGGTTTTGCGCTCCAGGTCCACGGCGATCTGATCCACGTCACCCAGGGTGGCCGACATGAGCAGGAACTGCACATCGGGCAGGGTCAGCAGGGGCACCTGCCAGGCCCAGCCACGGTCCGGATCCCCGTAATAGTGGAACTCATCCATGGCCACACAGCCGATATCGGCATGCCTGCCCTCCCTGAGCGCCTGGTTGGCCAGGATCTCGGCCGTGCAACAGATGACCGGGGCATCCGTGTTGATATGGGTGTCGCCGGTGATCATGCCCACCCGGTCACGGCCCAGGATCGAAACCAGGTCGAAGAACTTCTCAGAGACCAGGGCCTTGATTGGGGCCGTGTAGTAGGAGCGCCGTCCGGTGCACAGGGCGATGAAGTGCATGGCCAGGGCCACCATGGACTTGCCCGAGCCGGTCGGGGTCGACAGGATCACATGGTCGCCAGAAACCAGGGAGAGGACGGCCTCCTCCTGATGCGGCCAGGGGGTGATGCCCCGGGAAGCCACCCAGGAGAAAAAGCGGTCGTAGATCTGATCCTCGGTCAGATTGCGGGGGCCTCCCGCCTCGGGGACCAGGTCGCCCAAGGAGACTGGTTGGTCGGTTGAGGCGGTTGAGGAATCAGCATGTTCTTGGACCATGTCCACCAGTCTATCCGGCCAGGCACACAAGTCCGGCCGGACACAGGCTTGGAATCATGGGAGCTGAGGACCGGTCAGTCCTGGTCTTTGCCCTCTTGCTTCTTGCCCTCGTCCTTCTGATCGTCGTCGGAGCGGCCGCCACGTCCAGGCTTGAGGAAGTCCGGAATCTCCAGACTCGCCTTGTGCGGATCGACCAGCGTGTCGGGCTGGGTTCTGTCATAGCCCTGGATGTAGCGGGTCTTCCTCCAGTGCTGGATGGAGGCATTGGATCCACGGTGGTGGGCGTGGTACTGCAACGGCGCACCGCCGTACCGGTCCTCGTCCACCTCCTTGGCTACGGCTATCTGGTTGACGTTGGAGGGATCCATGATGGCCACGGGCGCGGCCGGCTCCACGAAGTCGGCGGGGGCGGCAGTGCGCTCCTGCATCTTCTTGGGCAGCCAACGGGCGAAGTGCGACAGCAGGAAGCAGACGAAGAAGTAGACCACCGAGGCCACCACCAGGGTCTGCAGGATGTTGAAGTACATGGAGCCCAGACGACGGGACTCCTGCAGCAGATCCGTGTACATGATGATGGAGCCCAGAGCCGTATCCTTGAGGACCACGACCAGCTGGGTCACGGCCGCCGGTAGCATGGCGTAGACGGCCTGCGGAACCTCGATCTGCATCAGCGACTGGGTCCTGGTCAGCCCCAGTGCCAGGGAGGCCTCACGCTGGCCGTTGGGCAGGTTGCCCACCCCCGAACGAATCAACTCAGCCACCACGGAGCCATTGTAAAGAATGAGGCCCAGCACGACGGCCCAATAGGAGGCCTGGCTGACTCCGGCAAAGGCGAACCAGCGCCAGAAGAAGATCATCATCATAAGAACCGGGACGGCCCGGCAGAACTCCACGATGATTCCTGAGACTGCCCTTACCAGCCAGTTGGGCAGCAGACGGCCAAGGCCGAAGACAAACCCAAAGATGACCGAGCCAATCACTGCAACCACCGAAGCCTTGATGGTCAGCCAGAGCCCAGGCAGATAGAAGTCCGACCAAGCTTCGTAGTCCAGGGCCGGACGCCAAAGCTCCCAGCTGAGCTGGTTCTCCCCATCAGGAGGATTGTGCAGCCTCATCAGCACCAGAATGACCACTATGGCGAAGATGATAGCGGCTATCCAATTGGCGATTCGTATGGTGCGCCGACCCTTGGGACCGGGCTGATCGAAGAGCAGCGAGCTCTCATTATCTGGTGCCATGGCCGCTCACCTCCTCACTGCCAGCTTGTTGGACAGGTACGTGGTCAAAGCTCCGATGGGCAAAACCAGAATCACATATCCTAGGGCGAAAATCAGGAAGATGGCCACAATGGCATTGGCGTGGAACTCTATCATCTCGCTCATCAGGGAGGAGCTCTCGGATGCCACGGAGGCGGCCGCAGCCACGGTGGAGTTCTTCAGCAGGGCGATGAAGGTGTTGCCCAAGGGCGCTACCGAACCACGGAAGGCCTGGGGCAGAATGATCTGTGAGGCCGACTGGAAGAAGCTCAACCCCAGGGCACGGGCCGCCTCGGCCTGGCCCAGAGGCACTGTGTTGATGCCTGAGCGCAGGGACTCGCAGACGAAGGCCGCCGTATACAGGGACAGGCCCGTCACTGCCAGCCAGAAGAAGTTGACGGAGAATTCCGGCGAGAAGCTGATCTTGAGCTGTGCGAAGGCACCCAGGACCATGAAGACCATGATGATGGTCAAAGGCATGTTCTGGAAGAACTCCACATACCCTCGGCCGACGGCCCGCAGGGAGGAGATGGGCGAGATGCGCATGATCACCAGGATGATGCCCAGGATCAGCGAGAAGAGGGCCGACCAGAGGGTCAGCTGGATGTTGACCCAAAAGGCTGCCGGGATGTCGTAGTCGGTGAACAGTTCGATGATGGTTGACATCTCACTCCCCCTCCTTGGGCTTAGGTGGGTTGTAGCGCGGATCGGGTTTGTAATGGGTGCCCCGGGTGTTGTTCTCGAGCGCCCGCTGCCAGGAGCCGTTGGCCTCCATGTCGGCCAGGGCCGCGTTGATCTTGTGGGCCAGCTTGGTATTGCCTTTTTTGATGCCCACACCGTAGTACTCCTGGGTGAAGGGCTTGCCCACCAGCCGCAGCCTTCCACGTGAGGCGGAAGCCAGACCAGCCAGGATGATGTCGTCAGTGGTGACTGCATCGACGATGCCGGAGAAGAGGGCGGTGGCGCATTCGGCGTAGCCCGGCTGCTCCATCAGCTGGACTTCTTTGGCGAACCGTTTCTTGACGGTGACGGCCGAGGTGGATCCAGTCACTGAGCACAGTCGTTTGCCATTGAGGTCTTCGGGGCCACGGATATGGTGGTCCTCCTTGCGCACCAGCAGGTCCTGTCCGGCCACGATGTAGGGTCCAGCGAAAGAGACGGCCCGCTTGCGCTCGTCCGTTATGGAATAGGAGGCCAGAATCATGTCCACGTCACCGTTCTGGAGCATGGCCTCACGCTGCTTGGAGGGGGCCTCCTTCCAGACGATGTCGTCGGGGCTGTAACCCAGCTTGTCGGCGATGTAGGTGGCCACGTCCACGTCGAAGCCCACATAGGTCCCGGCCTTCTTGAAGCCCAGACCAGGCTGGTCGAACTTGATGCCCACCCGAATCTTGCCTGCCTCCTTGTCGGAGCCGCAGGCCGCCAAGGAGATCAGGCAACCCAAAGCGCACAGGATCGCGGTCAGATTCTTGGCCAGCCGTTTCAACGGCTGGCCCATGCCATGCATGCTTGCATTCATGCGGATACGCTTCCCTCCTGCTTCAGTGGGTCAGAATCTTGGACAGGAAGTCGGCGGCCCTCTGGGTCTTGGGGTGATCGAAGAAGTCGTCGGGGTCGTCCTTCTCCAGAATCCGTCCATCGGCCATGAAAACGATATGGTCGGCGGCCTGACGGGCAAAGCCCATCTCGTGGGTCACGCAGATCATGGTCATGCCCTCCTGGGCCAGCTGAATCATCACATCCAGCACCTCGTTGACCATCTCCGGGTCAAGAGCCGATGTGGGCTCGTCGAAGAGCATGATCTTGGGCTGCATGGCCAGGGCGCGGGCTATGGCCACACGCTGCTGCTGGCCGCCTGAGAGCTGGGAGGGCATCTTGGAGGCCTGGGATTCCACGCCCACCCGGGCCAAGAGGTCCATGGCCAGGTCCTCAGCATCCTTCTTGGGCATATGGCGCACCTTGATGGGCGCCAGGGTCATGTTCTCCAGGATGGTCTTGTTGGCGAACAGGTTGAATGACTGGAAGACCATGCCCACCTCGGCCCTGAGCCGAGCCAGGTCGCGTCCCTCCTGCGGCAGGGGCTCCCCCTCGATCCTTATAACACCGGAGTCGATGGACTCCAGGCGATTGATGGTCCGGCACATGGTTGACTTGCCGGAGCCTGAGGGTCCGACCACCACCAGCACTTCGCCGGTTTGGACCTGCAGGTTGATGTCCTTGAGGACATGCAGGCTGCCAAAATGCTTCTCGACGTGGGCCAGCTCGACCAGCGGCCCGGACTTGTCCTTGGTTGGGAGATCCGAGACCGGTTTCTCCGGCAGAATCCGCTCCGACGGATGTTTGGTTGTTTCGCTCATATTGGGCAGTTTACTCATACTTTGTTGCGTAACGGCCATAGAAACGGTCCTCCTGAAAACAGAGGCCTTGGCCGAGCGCAACTGATTGACCTGGCAACGCATAGACAGGCGTAAACGATAAGGGCCAGGACCCCGCAGGATTCCAGCCCTCTTGGACTCTCGTCGATCAGTGACGGAATGCGCTCAGTCGGCATCCTCCTGATCCGGCTCCCAGTCCACACCGGTCTCGGCGCGTTGCTGGTCGGAGATGGGAGCCGGGGCTCCGGTCATGGGATCCTGGCCGCCGCCGGACTTGGGGAAGGCGATGACATCACGGATGGAGTCGGCTCCCGTCAGGATCTGTGCGGTCCTGTCCCAGCCGAAGGCGATGCCCGCATGGGGCGGGGCGCCGTACTCGAAGGCATCCAGCAGGAAGCCGAACTTCTCATGGGCCTCCTCGGGACCGATGCCCAGCACCTTGAAGATCCGGTCCTGAATGTCGTCGCGGTGGATACGCACCGAGCCGCCGCCCATCTCCTCACCGTTGCAGACGATGTCGTAGGAGTCGCTCATGGCGTGCTCGGGATCCTTGTCGAAGCGGTCGATCCAATCGGCCGAGGGCATGGTGAAGGGGTGGTGCATGGAGGTCCACTTGGAATGGCCCACGGCCACATCGTCGTCGTCCGGGTCGTCAGTGGGCTTGAAGAGCGGGAAGTCCACCACCCAGGTCAGGGCGAATTCGTCGGGCTTGAGCAGCCCCTGGCGACGGGCGATCTCCACACGGGCCGCACCCAGCAGGGTCTGCGAGGCCTCACGGGGACCGGCGGCGAAGAAGACGGCATCTCCATCCGAGGCTCCCACAGCCTCCTTGAGACCCTGACGCTCGGCATCGGACAGGTTCTTGGCCACGGGGCCCTTGAGGGTACCGTCGCCGGTGAACTGGACGTATGCCAGACCCTTGGCACCCCGCTGGCGGGCCCACTCCTGCCAGGCATCGAATTGCCTGCGGGGCAGGTTGGCCGCACCCTGGTAGACCACGGCGCCTACATAAGGTGCCTGGAAGACCCGGAAGGGCGTGTCCTTGAAGTAGTCGGTCAGCTCGACGATGGGGTTGCCGAAGCGCAGGTCAGGCTTGTCGGAGCCATACTTGTCCATGGCCTCCTGCCAGCTGATCCTGGGGATGGGCAGGCTGACCTCGAATCCCGCAGCCTTCCAGACCTCGGCGATGACCTGCTCGGCCATGGCCATGACGTCCTCCTGGGAGGCGAAGCTCATCTCGATGTCCAACTGCGTGAACTCGGGCTGCCTGTCGGCACGGAAGTCCTCGTCGCGGTAGCAACGGGCGATCTGGTAGTAACGCTCGAAGCCACCCACCATCAGCAGCTGCTTGAGCAGCTGGGGGGACTGCGGCAGGGCATACCAGGACCCGGGCACCAGACGTGCCGGCACCAGGAAGTCTCGGGCACCCTCAGGGGTGGACTTGATCAGGGTCGGCGTCTCGATCTCACAGAAGTCCATCTTGTCCAGGGCGGCACGGGCGGCACGGTTCATAGCGGCCCTCAGACGGATGTTGTGCTGCATGGATGGCCGGCGCAGGTCCAGATAACGGTAGCGCAGCCGCACATCCTCGCCGGGCAGCTTGTTCTCGGCTTCATTCTCCAGGGCAGTGGACACCTGGAAGGGCAGGGCTGCCGACTTGGCCAGCACCTCGATCTTGTCGGCCACGATCTCGATGTGCCCGGTGGACAGATGCTCGTTGTCATTGCCCTCGGGCCGTTCGCGAACCTTGCCGGTGACCTGGATCACGTACTCGCTGCGCAGGGGGCGGGCCTCTTCCTCGTCATAGATGACGATCTGCACCAGACCGGAACGGTCACGCAGGTCGATGAAGGCCACGCCTCCGTGATCACGGCGGCGATCCACCCACCCGGCCACCGTCACCTGGCGACCGACCATATCTTCAGTGACATCCGTGGCGTAGCTCGTTCTGTAAGCCGACTGGCCCATGCTTTCCTGTACCTCCATAATGCTCGGCCTGCCCCTGCGTCAGGCCTGGTATTCCACACTCTGCCGGGCATACAGGCTATCCGGCGTCCACGACACCAGGTCAGCCGGAATCTGTTCGCCGGTAATGATGTTCTTGACCTGGTCGCCCTCCTGCTGGCCCTCCTTGGCTGGGAACCAGACATAGGGGATGCCCAGGTGGTCGGCATAGCGGATCTGCTTGCCGATCTTGGCCGCGGTGGGAGCCACATCAGCGGCAATCCCCCGGGCACGCAGGTCCTGGGCGATGTGGTTGCTGAGTGTGCGATCCTCCTCGTCCCAGACAGCGACCATGACCGCCGCCGGGGAGACCCGGGAGGCCTGGACCCCCCGGGCCAGCAGGTAGGAGAGCAGACGTGAGAGCCCGATGGACAGCCCCACACCGGGATAGGTGCGGTTGCCCTGGCTGGCCAGGTTGTCATAGCGGCCGCCGGAGCAGATGGAACCCAGGGACTGCGCCCCCTCCAGGAAGGTCTCGTAGACCGAGCCGGTGTAGTAATCCAAACCACGGGCAATTTTCAGATCGGCGATGACCGAGCCCGGCCGGATGCGGGCGGCCTCGTCGATGATCATGGCCAGCGTCCCCAGTCCCTCAATGGCCAGAGCGTATGAAGGAGACTGCTTGTCGATGCCAACCTTGTCGACAAGGGCATCGAACCGCTGACGCAGCTGCTTGCCATCGTCGGCGGTCAGCTCGGCCAGATCCAGGCAGGCTCTGGCCTGGTCTTCATCGGCGCCGCATTCACTGACCAGCAGGCTGGCCACCTCGTCAGGGCCGATCTTGTCCAGCTTGTCGATCTCGCGCAGGACGCCCTCGACGTCCTCCAAGCCCAGACCCCGGTAGAATCCCTCGGAAAGCTTGCGGTTGTTGGCATGCACCGTGGGCTTGGGAAGTCCAAAGGCCCGCAGCTCCTCCAGGGCGCTCAGCATGACCAAGGGCACCTCGACCTCATAGTGGTCGGGCAGCTCCCCATTGCCGATCACATCAATATCGGCCTGGACGAACTCCCTGAACCGTCCCTCCTGGGGGCGCTCCCCCCGCCAGACCTTCTGAATCTGCCAGCGCTTGAAGGGGAAGGTCAAGTCGTTGCTGTGCTCCACCACGTAACGGCTCAGAGGCACAGTCAGGTCAAAATGCAGGCCCAACCGGCGTTCCACCGGCACATCCTTTTCCTGACCCAGATCCTGAAGGCGGGAGAGCAGGTAGATCTCCTTGCTGGTCTCCCCCTTCTTGAGCAGGCTGGATCCCTCTTCCACGGCCCTGGTCTCAATGCCGATGTAGCCGTTTAACTCAAAGACCTTGCGGAGCGTGTCGAGGATTCGCTGCTCCACCACTCTTTGCGAAGGAAGCCATTCAGGGAAACCGGATAGAGATGTGCCTTTTGCCATAAGAACCTATACTATAGGAGGTCAAGGAAAATGGTATTGCCATATTTTGCGATCTCTCCAACACACAAGCCTAAGGAGCTGGCCATGGCCGACAACACCGCCATCACACCCGAGAATACCCCGACACCGCAGGAGGAGCACACCGCGGACGCGGAGGGCCAGGTCGCTGCTGCGACGACGCCCGAAGCCGGGCAGGAACAGGCTGCCCCCGGACAGACCGCTTCCACTGAGGACGCACCGACACAGACCGCACAGGTACCGGCTGAGCCCCAGCCTGCAACCGCCGAAGCGCCTGCTCCGGCACCAGCACCTGCCGCGCCTAAGCCGGCAAAGCCCAAGGCAGTCCCCTCGCCAGCAGCTCTGGCCCACAAGGCCCCTCACGTCAAGGCCGCCCCGGCCGCTCCCACCTACAGCCAGGAAGAGATTGAGAAGGCAGAAGCCTTCGGCCGGGTGGACGGGCAAGGCAACGTCTTCGTTCGCGAGGGCGACCAGGAACGCCAGGTGGGCCAGTTCCCCAACGCTGATGCCAAGGAGGCCCTGAACCTCTATGCCCGCCGATACCTGGACCTCAAGGAGAAGCTGAACCTCTTCGCCTCCAGGCTGCGCAGCCCCAAGATCAAGGCCCACGAGATCGACGAGTCCATTACCTCGCTCAAGGAGGAGACCGACAAGCCCGAGGCGGTCGGTGACCTCGCCGCCCTGCGTACGCAGCTGGATCAGCTGGCTGAACAGGGGAAGGCCCGCAAGGATGAGCTGGCGCAGGCCCGCAAGGACGCCATGGCCAAGGCCATCAAGGAGCGGACCGCCATTGTAGAGAAGGCCGAAGAGCTGGCCGCATCCCTGGGCGACTCCACCAACTGGCGTTCCACGGCGGACAAGTTCCGTTCCCTCTTCGAGCAGTGGCAGCAGCACCAGCGCACCACCATCCGTATCGACAAGGCCGACGCGGACGCACTCTGGAAGCGCTTCTCATCCGCCCGTACCACCTTCAACCAGGCCCGCCGCAAGTGGGCGCAGCAGCGTGATGCCCAGCGGTCCGAGACCAAGCGGATCAAGGAGGAGATCATCGCCGAGGCCGACCAGATCAAGGACTCGACCGACTGGGGACCCACCTCCCACCGGTTCAATGAGCTCATGGACCGCTGGAAGCAGGCCGGACGTGCAGGACGCCAGGATGATGACGCCCTCTGGGCTCGGTTCCGTCAGGCCGCGGATGTCTTCTTCAACGCCCGTCAGGCCGACCGTGACAAGACTTCGGTCAACGAGCGGGAGAACCTGACCAAGAAGGAGGCCTTGGTGGCCAAGGCCGAAGCCCTGCTGCCCGTCAAGGACACCAAGGCCGCCAAGCAGGCCCGGCAGGAACTGGCCAAGATCCAAGAGGAATGGGACGCCATCGGCTTCGTCCCCCGTGACGACGTGCGTCGGATCGAGGGCAGGATGGATGCCGTAGACCGGCAGATCAAGGCCGTGGAGGATGCCGCCTGGAATCAGTCTGACCCCGAGGCCGATGCCCGCGTCTCCAGTTTCGAGCAGCAGCTGGCCACCCAACTTGAGGATTTGGACCGGCGGATTGCCGCCGAGCAGGATCCGGCCAAGAGACATGAGCTTGAAGCCGAGAAAGCCACCAAGGAGCAATGGATGAACGCCGTGCGCTAATCACCCATTTCCGCTGGTAGGACCCCCGGCTTGGTCATTGACCGCCGGGGGTTCTTCTCTAATCACCGTTAATAACCGTCTATCAGATTCCGGCACAGCAGATTTTCAAGGCCGGGAGCAAGTGATTGGTTCGAAAGAACAGTATGAAGGACGCCGCCACAAGAGTGCAGAGGAAGGTCAGATGGCCCGCATATGGGGACTGGTCGAGCCCTTGGCTCCGGTGAGCCGGTAGGCATCGAAGACCCCGTCGATCTTCCTGACGGCCGACAGGAGCGTGTTCAGATGCTGGGGGTCGCCCATCTCGAAGACGAACTGGCTGACGGCCACCCGGTCACGGCCTGTGGACTGGCTGCCCGACAGAATGTTGACCCCATGGTCGGACAGCACCTGGGTGATGTCCGAGAGCAGGTGTGGCCTGTCCAGGGCCTCCACCTGGATCTGGACCATAAAAGTGCCCTGTTCGCCCGTCCAGGCGACCTCGATGATCCGTTCGGGCTGCTTTTTGCGCAACTCCAGCAAATTCTGACAGTCGGACCGGTGAACCGAGACCCCCTGGTTGCGGGTGATGAACCCGGTTATAGGGTCTCCCGGCACCGGGGTGCAGCAACGGGCCAGTTTGACCCAGACATCGTCCACGCCCTTGACCGAGATCCCCTGGGAAGTCTCCGGCCGACTGGACTTGGTAACCCGCTGTAGGGGGATGGCCTCCTGCTCCACCTCGTCCTCAAGGGCTGACCGACCAGCGTCATGGACCAGACGCGAAATCACGTTCTGGGTGGAGACCTGTCCATCGCCAATGGCGGCATAGACCGCATTCTCATTGGGATAATTGAGCTCGTCAGCAGCTCCCACCATGGCTTCGGGGGTCAGCAGGGTGGCCACGGGAAGGTTCCGCTTGCGCATGGCGCGAATCAGCTCGTCCTTGCCCTCCTCGATGGTTTCCGAACGGCGCTCCTTGCTGAACCACTGACGGATCTTGCTGCGGGCACGGGGGCTCTTGGCGAAACTGAGCCAGTCGCGCGAAGGCCCATCGGTGTCCGACTTGCTGGTCAGAATCTCCACCGTGTCCCCGTTGCGCAGCTTGGTGTCCAGAGGAACCAGACGGCCGTTGACACGCGCGCCCATGGTTCTGTGGCCCACCTCGGTGTGGACGGCATAAGCGAAGTCCACGGGTGTGGAGTCGGCCGGCAGGGAGATGATCTTGCCCTTGGGGGTGAACACATAGACCTCGGCCGCGCCCAGGTCATCCTTGAGGGAGCCCAGGAACTCGTTGGAGTCCGGAGTCTCGCTGGTCCAGTCGGCCAGCTGCTGGATCCAGGTCAGGTTGTCCTCCTGGCTCAGCTCCTTATCCTGGCGCTCACGCTTGACATCGGACTTGTCCGGCTGGGAAAGCTCTCGGCCGGCGGAACCGTTCTCCTTGTACTTCCAGTGGGCGGCGATGCCGAACTCGGCACGACGGTGCATCTGCCAGGTACGGATCTGAATCTCGACCGGCTTGCCACCCGGACCCACCACAGTGGTGTGCAGGGACTGGTAGCGGTTGGTCTTGGGCATGGCGATGTAGTCCTTGAACCGCCCAGGCACCGGGCTCCACCGGGCATGGACGGCGCCCAGGGCCGCATAGCAGTCACGGATGGTGTCCACGATGATGCGCACCCCGACCAGGTCATAGATGTTGGCGAAATCGTGCCCACGCACGATCATCTTCTGGTAGATGCTGAAATAGTCCTTGGGCCGCCCGGTCACCTGGGCCTTGATGCCCTGGGCATCCAAATCCTCATGGATCTCGTCCAGGATCTGCTGCAGGTAGACCTCACGCTGGCCGGCCCTGCGGGAGACCAGGACCACGATCTCGTTGTAGATCTTGGGATAGAGGGTCTTGAAGCTGAGCTCCTCCAGCTCGGTCTTGATGGCGTTCATGCCCAGTCGGTTGGCGAGGGGCGCATAGACGTCCAGGGTCTCGCGGGCCTTGCGCTGGGCTGATGAAGCCTTGACGTAGCGCCAGGTGCGGGCGTTGTGGACCCGGTCGGCCAGCTTGACCACCAGGACGCGAACATCCCGGCTCATGGCCACGATCATCTTGCGGATGGTCTCGGCCTGGGCCGAATCGCCGTAGTCCATCTTCGATATCTTGGTGACCCCGTCCACCAGCCCGGCCACCGTGTCGCCGAACTCGTCCCGGCACTGATCCAGGGTGTAGTCGGTGTCCTCCACAGTGTCATGCAGAAGACCGGCCGAGACCACCGTGGGCCCCATACCCAGGTCGGCCAGAATCTGGGCTACAGCCAGTGGATGGATGATGTATGGTTCGCCGGACTTGCGCCTCTGGTCGGCATGCTGGACCACGGCCCGATCGTAGGCACGCTGAAGCATGGACAGGTCCTCATCGGGATGATGGGCGGAGCAAATCTCCCAGATGGGCATCAGGGGGTTGAGCGGATCGTCACTGACCTCACAGCCCAGGGCTTTGGAGGACAAGCCAGAAGGGGCCTGATCGCCGACATCATTGCTGCAGACGCTGCCCTCCTGAGTGACCATTCAAGCCTCCAATGTCCCGATATAATGCACCAATCCTACACTTCCGCATAGCCCATTCGGGTCGCTCGTGTCCGCAGGGCGTATCAGCGGCCGGTCGAGCCGAATCCGCCATCCGAACGCATCGAGCCGGGCAGGCGTTCAGCGGGCACGAAACGGGCCTGCACGTAGCGCTGGATGACCAGCTGGGCGATGCGCTCCCCAGGTTCGAAGTGGACCGACTCATGCGGATCAAGGTTGATCAGCGGCACCTTGATCTCGCCCCTGTACCCGGCATCGATGGTCCCGGGCGCGTTGAGCACGGTCACACCCATTTTGACCGCCAGTCCTGAACGGGGATGGACCAGGCCGACGTAGCCGTTGGGCAGGGCCAGGGCGACGCCGGTAGGCACCAAGGCCCGCTGGAAGGGGGCCAGATCCACGGCGACCCTGGCTCGAAGATCGGCCCCCGCGTCACCGGGCATGGCGTATTTCGGCATGTCGGCCCCGTCCAAGGACTGGAACAGAACCTCGACCGTTTCAGGCTCGTTGTAGGACTCGTCATAGGCCATCAGGCGGCGCACTCCTTGCAGACTGGCTTACCGTCGGATGTGGTGTAGGCCAGCTGACTCCGATGCTTGACCAGGAAGCAGCTGGAGCAGATGAATTCATCGCCCTGCATGGGGATGACGGTCACCGAGGAGTCTTCATTGCTCAGGTCAGCGCCCGGAAGCTCATAGTCCTCGGCAATGGCGTTCTCGTCGTCATCCAGGTCAGCCCCGGAATCCTGCCCGCTCTTGCCAAGCTCCTGCAGGGATTCCTCGTCGTCATCCTTGTCTCGCGGGGTATCGTAATCCTGTGCCATCGTGTACCCTTTCCTTGTTCGGCCAGTCACCTCGTATACCGGTCATTCCACACGATATGTACTGCGCATAGGATACACGATTTCAAAAGCACGTAAAATACGAACCATAGGGCACAATGGAAATACCTGAGGCCGTGTAAAGGAACCGTAAGAGGATAGGGGCGTGCATGTCTGAGAATGGGACCAGGATGGCCAGCTTTGACCATGTCGACGACAGGGGCGATCTGGTCTTCGTCTGTGACCACCGGCACTTCGCCGTACGGGTCGACGATGCGCTTGATCGCGCCATTCTTGAGGCCAAGCAGGTCAAGGAAGAAGAGGACGTGGATCCTCAGACAGGCAAGTCCAAGCCCCTGCCTGTCTCTGCCATCCAGGCGGCTGTGCGTGCCGGCGCCCGCCCCGAACAGGTGGCTCAGCAATACGCTGTCAACGAAGCCTTGGTACGGCGTTTCGCGGCCCCGGTGGAGACCGAGAAGAAGTACGCCATCGAGCAGTTCCTGACCATGCCGGCGCCCAAGGGATCAGGCGGACGAAACTACCAGGAACTGATAGGCAAGGTGCTGGCCCGTGCGGGGGTCAGCCTGGCACAGGTTTCCTGGCAGGCCACCAGACGAGGGTACGAACCCTGGAACATCAACGGCGTGTTCACGCTGGACAAGCGGATTTTCAACGCCCGCTGGGCCTGGAACATGCATGACAACACCGTTACCTGTCTGAACGGGGCTGCCAGGATGCTGCTGGATGATTCCGAAGACGGCCATGGACAGGAGCGACCCGCCTTGGATCAGGGCCCTGCCGAAGAGATCGACGACCAGACCGACAAGCGGCCTCCAAGCCAGGAGGACGCCTTTGCTCAAATCGAAGAAGACGACACCGGATCGGTGGGCCAGGAGAACGGAGAGCGTCAGGCGGCGCTCACGGCCTGGCTCTATGGCAAGCCCAAGGAAGGACAGGACCAGACAGTTGACCGGGAGCCCAACCACCCCCATGCCGAACTGACCGAGGACCCCGATACGGCCGAGCATCCTCCCATCAGGGACAATGAATCCACAATGGTCCTGCCGGTGCAGAGCCATGGACAGGGCCAGGCTGGCCATGAGCAGCCCGAGCAGCAGGATCAAAGCGACGATGCCAGTAAGGATGAGCAGGAGGACGAGACCAAGGATGGTCGCAGCAGCAGGCGGGCCAAAAAACACTCCGGGCGGTCGGCCGTACCCAGCTGGGATGAGATCCTCTTCGGCAAGTAGTCAGACCAGATCGATCAGGCAGGGAATCTGTGTCTCAAGACGGGTCCAAGAACCATGGACGCCAGGCAGCCTGGTCGCCGCATCAGTCTGGTCAGCCGAATTCACCAGGGTGGCCCGGTCACCGGCCAGAACAATAATGTCGCCGATCATGGGACGGATACGGGCATCGACAGGACCGAAGATTCCCCGTTCAATGGCCTGGTCCCGGGTCAGCACCCAGGCCCGCTCCCCCAGATGCTCCTGCCAGCGTGCAGCCACGACCTGGGGATCCACCCCCGGATTCAGATAGAGCATGACAGCCCTGGGTTCGCCGCCCACCAATCTCACATCTCGGTTCAACTCCGGGTCCTGGGCTATGTCGATGCGCTGGTCCGGATCGGCTTCGACCATGCCGTGATCGGCTACGATCACCGTCAGTGTCCCGGCGGGCAGTCGGCGGTGAAGCTCGGCCAGCTGGGCATCGGTCGCTTCAAGAGCGGCCACCCATTCTTCGCCCTCCCAGCCGCTGTGGTGGCCCACCTTGTCCACATCGCGGATGTAGAGATAGGTCAGTCCCGGCTGGCGGGCAGCCTGACAGGCGGCCAGGAGACGCTGACGGGAGTGGTTGTGTGCCAGGTATTCCCCACCACGTAGAGCCGCACGTGTCAGGGCGGAGTCACGAAAACGCGGCAGGCCCGAGGATGTCACACGAACCCCCTGCGCCTGGAGGGTCTCGAAGACCGTGGGACGGCGCTGCAGGCGCTCGGGATCCTGAGCCCCCCTGAACTGGATCATCTGGCTCAGCTGGCCGGTGTCGGGGTTCAGCTGGGTGTAGCCGGTCATGCCGGTCAGCCCAGGACAGGTTCCGGTGCCGAAGACCCCCATGGCGGCCACGGTCGTCGAAGGCAGGCTGGTGCAGAGGGGACGCTGGTTGATGGGTTCGGACAGCAGCGAGCGCAGGTAGGGCACATGGCCCTGGCGGCTGACCAGGTTCCAGAATCCCAAACCGTCCACCAGGACGACGACCACCGACTGAGCATCCGGCAGTCCCAGTGCCTCCTGGAGGGTCTTGGCAGAGGGGTGGACGTCGGTGGCCACGGGTGCTCCCAGGCAGGCGCTCAGGGCTGGCAGAACGGCGGACAGATGCCTGGCCCCGCCAACTTGCTTGTCCCCCGCCTGGTCCCCGTATCGGATAGGCGGACTCGGCTGCAGCAGTTCCTTCATGTCAGGTGTATCCAGACCCATGTTTCCATTCAACCACGGTCAGACCCCAGGCCGACACCGGGGCCGAACAGGCACGCTTTGGCGGACCGTCCGGTTATCATAAGGCGGAACGTGAAGGAGCAGGAGCTTGAGCATGGCAACTCATCGCAGGAGCAAGGCGGCGGGGTACGACCCCCGGCAGGTCAAGGAGCACATCGTCGAAACCCCTCTGAACGAGGAGATGAGCAAGTCTTTCCTGGAATACGCCTACTCCGTCATCTACGCCAGGGCCCTGCCCGACGCCCGTGACGGACTCAAGCCGGTCCAGCGGCGAATCATCTACCAGATGGGGCAGATGAACCTCAACCCCGACCGCCCCTACATGAAGTCCGCCAGGGCCGTGGGCGAGGTCATGGGCAAGCTGCACCCCCATGGTGACTCATCCATCTATGAGGCCATGGTCCGTCTGGCCCAGCCCTTCGCCATGCGTCTGCCTCTGGTCGACGGCCACGGCAACTTCGGGTCCCTGGACGACGGACCTGCCGCCTCCCGCTACACCGAGGCCAGGCTGGCCCCGGCGGCCCTGGGCATGAACGCCGACATCGACCAGGACACGGTGGACTTCTCCCCCAACTACGACAACAAGCTCAAGGAGCCCCAGGTCCTGCCCTCGGCCATCCCCAACCTGCTGGTCAACGGTGCCTCGGGCATCGCCGTAGGCATGGCCACCAACATGATCACCCACAACCTGGGCGAGGTGGTGGCCGCCGCCAAGTATCTGATGTCCCACCCGGACGCAGGGCTGGACGAACTCATGCGCTACCTGCCCGGCCCGGATCTGCCCGGCGGCGGGATCATCGTGGGACGGGACGGCATCCGCAGGGCCTACGAGCATGGCCGGGGAGCCTTCGTGACCAGGTCCGTCACCCACCTGGAGAACGTGACCGCCCGCAAGAAGGCCATCGTGGTCACCGAACTGCCCTTCATGGTGGGCCCCGAGCGGGTTCTGGAGCGCATCTCCGAGGGTGTGCGCAACCACAAGCTGGAGGGCATTTCCAGCGCCATCGACCTGACCGACCGGCACAACGGGACCCGCCTGGTCATCGAGATCAAAACGGGATTCGACCCGGCAAAGGTTCTGGGCAAGCTCTTCAAGTACACGCCCCTGGAGGACTCCTTCACCATCAACAACGTGGCCCTGGTCCACGGACGGCCCAGAACCATGGGGCTCAAGGAGCTGCTGGAGGTCTGGGTTGAGCACCGGCGCACGGTCATCCATCGGCGCAGCGAGTTCCGACGCAGGAAGGCCCTGGAGCGTCTGCACCTGGTCGAGGGGCTCCTGCTGGCCCTGGTCGACATCGACGAGGTCATCCAGGTCATCCGCGGCTCGGACGATGCTGATGCGGCCAAGACCAGGCTGATGGCGGTCTTCGACCTGGATCAGACCCAGGCCCAGTACATTCTTGACCTGCGTCTGCGGCGGTTGACCAAGATGAGCAGAATCGAGCTGGAGGGCGAGCGAGACGACCTCAAAAAGCAGCTGGAGGAGCTGGAGCGGATTCTGGGCTCCTCGGCCGAGCTGGACCGGGTGGTCATCCAGGAGATGGACCAGGCGGTGGCCCAGTGGGGCACACCCAGGCGCACGGTCATCCTGGACCAGGAGCCCTCCGGAGACCTGGCCCCCGTGCAGTCAGCAGCAGCCGGCGATCAGCAGACCCCTCAGCAGACCTCCGGCAAGGCCGGTACTGGTTCACAGGCTACGCTGCTGGCCAGCGGAGGAACCAGTCGCGGCAGTGATGGCGGCGACCTGCACATGGAGGACAAGCCCTGTACGGTCATGATGAGCGCCACCGGCCTGCTGGCACGCAGCACTCCGGGCGCCCTGGACGCCTGGCGGTCTCGGCCGCGCAACCAGGACCGGGGGCATGACGACCAGATCATCGCCATATTCGCCACCACCACCCTGGCCACCTATGGCCTGGTCACCACAGCTGGACGGCTGATCACCGCCCCCGTGGCCGACCTGCCGCTGATCCCGGCCACCGCCAACCCCAATTTGAGCGGAGGCATCGTGGCCGACGAGCTCCTGGGCGGGACCGCCAGCACCGAACCCCAGGCCGACGAGCATGCCATCACCGTCATCGACATGGCCGACTCCCGGCCCCTGGCCCTGGGAACACGCCTGGGCACGGTCAAGCGCTGGAACCGCGAGTCGCCGACCACCATGGACTCCTGGTCGGTCATCGACCTGAAGGACGACGACCAGGTGGTCTTCGCAGCCCCCTGCCAGGACGGGGACCGCATGGTGATCATCTCCTCTGATGCCAGCCTGCTGACTTTCACGGGAGACAAGGTCCGACCCCAGGGACGCAATGCAGCCGGCATGGCGGGCATCCGTCTGGCCCAGGGCTGCCAGGTCGCCACCTTTACAATCGTGCCGGCCGGAGAGATCGGCTGGACCTATCAGGAGACCGGCGAGAACGGCATGAGCACCCAGGCCGGAGCGGTGGTCCTGACCGTGGCCGGCGACTCAGAGGCCCTGCCCGGTACCGAGAACGGGTCGGCCAAGCTGACTCCGCTGGAGATGTATCCGGTCAAGGGCCGCGGGACTCGCGGCGTGCGCTCCCAGCGCTTCCTCAAGGGTCAGGACACCCTGCTGCTGGCCCGGGTTGGCACCTGGCCACTGCACGCCAGCACCGCCGCCGGCTCGCCGGTCGAGCTGCCCGACGTGGACATGCGCCGGGACGCATCCGGCCAGGAGCTGGCAGCTCCCATCGCCTTCGTGGCCTGAGGGCACCCAGTGAAGACTCAGTAGAGGGCCATGCCGCCTGGCCCGGCCGTGAACCCGGCTGCGGCCATGGCCATGCCCACCGGTTCACGCATGGTCAGGGGGCGGCCATTGGCATCGCTGAAGAGGATGCGTCCCTGCCCCTCCCGCCTCAGCCATGAGGCCAGCTGGACGAAGGCGGCCTCCAGCAATCCACGCTCGGGCTTACCGAAAACCAGCAGATGATGCCCCTTGGGCGCCGCATGGACCAGGGCACGGCCTCGATTCTGCACCACAAGGTTTCCCGCCCGCCGGGTGGGTCGACCACCGGCATCCCCGGATATGGAGGGCCAGGCAAGGGCCGTGCCATAGAGGTTGGCAGGATCGGTCACATCCATGACCACCGGCTCGGGAGGCCGCCGCTCCAATCCGCCATCACCATTGTGCTCATCCTCTTGGAAGCCTCTGAGCTGGTCAATCACCTCCCGGGGGGCGAACTGGGCGCCGCCAAAACCATCCACGATGACTCCACGTGTCAGTTGGCCGGCCTCCTCCATGCGTCTGCAAACCTGATAGAGCGCCGAGAATCCACCAGGGTGGGACCGTACCTCAGGCAGGACCGGAGCCAGGAGCCCATAGCGATCCAGGATGGCTTGCCCCTCGTGAACAAGGCGGACGGTACGCTGCCGGTCACCATCCCGGCTGCCTCTCGATTTGTCGCTTGGATTGGCCACGCCGGTGCCCGCTGCACTTTCTGCTACTCCGCGCTCATCCGCAACCAGGGTCCAGAATCCCTCCTCCGCCGCTGACAGCGCCAAGGAGCCAGCCGTCCGTCTTAAGGCTGCGCGACCTACGGTCCTGCTGCGTCCACGAAGACCATGAGGCAAACGGCGGGCCCTCCCCGATGGCAGCGGACCCGATCCTCGGACCAGTCGCCGGACCGGAGCCAGGGAGGTGTTGGTGACCAATCCACGCCTGACCAGATCCCAGAGCGACCGGGCCAAAGCCTCCTGACCGGAGGCTTCAGAATCAAAGGATTCAGAATCAGGGGACTCAATGTCATTCCCGCCCCGGCTGGCACAGGCGCGCAGAAGGCGATCGAACCGGTAGGCTCCCCCGTCGTCCAAGACACCCAGCAGGGTCTCTTCCAGATTGTCTGGGTTGCCCGACTTGCCGGCCTCATCCGTAACTGGTGGAGAACCGGCAGCTTGTGCTGGAAACTCCTCATCCAGGTCCTCGGCCAGATAAAAGGTCATGGCTCCCAGAGGCCCCTCGCCCTGGTCGGACCCCACCCAGACCACCTGGCCCGAGGCCAGCAGATCGTCCATCAATGCGGGACCGTAATCACGCACCCTGGCCGGGAAGATGGCCGACTCCCAGAGCACAGGCGGCAGGGCCAGCCCTTCCAGCTGCCCCACCACCTCCAGAAGCCCCTCGGTGCCCATCAGAGGCTCCTGGCCGAGGGGTGACAGACCCTGCCGATGAAGAAGAAAATCGCTGTAGACATGGCCGGGGACGGGACTGGCGGCCTTGCTGGCCTTGGCCAGGGACCTCGAGCGCAACCGACGGAAGACCTCGGGATCCAGCCACCCTCGGCGGGGTTCGCCTCCCTCCCATCCAGGCTCGCCATAGGCACTCAGGTCAGGCCGAGGGAAGACCCCGGTCATAAGCAGCTCGCGTGCGGTCAGGGAACGCAATCTGCCCTCCAAGGGAGCACTTCCCAGGCCCAGGTGACCAGACAGGTCCTGGGTGGTGAATGGCCCATGGACCGCAGCGTATTGCCTGACCAGCTGGTCGAAGGCATCGCTGTCTGATTCCGATTCCTTTATTGACTGGGGCGATGTCCGGATGCCTGGGCCCAGGACCGCTGTCAGCCGCCCTGCCTGACCGGCCCATACCCAGCAGTCGCGTGTACCCAGCCTGACCCGAACCACCCTGGACTGGGCCTGCAGCTCCTCCAGCATGGCCCGGGCCTGTGCCTCCGTCACCGGTTCGTCCTCCTGGCCGCGCATACGCCGACGAATCTCGGCCAGATCCATGGGGCCCAGGGTGCGCAAGAGGTCGGCCAGTCCTTCGGCCCCCTTGACCTGGGTCCTGGGCGAAAGCCGCTGCAGATCAGCGGTCACCTGGTCGACGGTCCCCTGGTCCAGGAGGTCAGCCATGTCCACCTGCCCGACCATCTGCTCCAGCAGGTCGGAGTCGATGGCCAGCATGGCGGAATCGCGCTCGGCCTTGGGCATGTCGTACTGGTACATGAACGTCCCCAGGTAGCCGAAGAGCAGCCCTGAGGCCATGGGTGAGGGGGTCCGTGTGGAAGCCGGGACCAGACGGACGCTCCCCTGCTCCAGGTCGGCCATCAGCTCGCGCAGGGCAGGCATGTCGTAGACGTCCTGCAGGCACTCGCGCATGGCCTCCAGAACCAGGGGGAAGTCATCCTCCTTCAAAGCCGCGTCCAACAGCCGAGAGGCCCGCAGACGCTGCTGCCAGAGCGGTACCCTGCGACCGGGCTCCATCCTGGGCATGTAGAGCGAGCGGGCTGCGCACTGGCGGAAACGGGACTGGAAGAGCGCTGAGCCCACCAGATGCCGTCGGACCTCGCGCTCTATCTGATCGGGGGTAAATCCGAATATTCGCTGATCTTCCAGGAAGGCATCAGTACCCGGAATCTGAACGACAATGCCGTCCTCCCCAGCCCAGACGGATCCGTCGTATCCGCGCTCACGGGAGAGCCGAGCGGCGATGGCCAGGGCCCAGGGCTCGTTGACCCTGCGGCCGTATGGCGAGTGAAGGATCAGCCTCAGGTCGCCCTCCTCGTTGGGGCAGCGCTCGACTACCAGATGCATGTCGTCCGGCACCTGGCCGGTGGAGACCTGCTGCTCAGCCAGAAAGGCGGCCATATTGTTGATGGCAGGACGGTCCAGACCGTCCTTCAAGAGACGAGAGCAAACGGCTTGGGTGAAGCCAGGCCGACCGGAGGCAGTCTGGACCGCCGGTATCAGGCCCTGGGACAATTCCCTGGCGAGCCTGCCCAGGCGACGGCCGAAGGCGGGGTCGCGACCGGTGCCCTCCCCGTGCCAGAAGGGCAGTCTTGCGGAGCGTCCCGGGGCAGGTACCACCACCACACGGTCACGGGTGATCTGCTGGATCCTCCAGGAAGTGGTGCCCAGGGTAATCACGTCCCCTTTGCGGGACTCGTAGACCATCTCCTCGTCCAGCTCCCCCACTCGCCGGGGCTTGCCGCCGGCGGCCTCTGAGGGCATGACCACGCTGTAGGAGCCACGGTCGGGAATGGTGCCTCCGGAGGTGACCGCCAGGCGTTGCGCACCGGGGCGGGCTGTCAATGTGCCGGTCTGGTGATCCCAGACCAGGATGGGGCGGAAGGCGGTGAAGTCCTGGGAGGTGTAAGCGCCGCTGAGCATACCCAGCACCGCCCGGTAGACCTGCTGGTCCAGGTGGGCGAAAGGTGCGGCCCGTCTGACCGTGGCCAGCCAGTCCTCCTCCTTGAGCGGTCCCATGGCAGCTGCGGCCACCGTCTGCTGAGCCAGAACATCCAGGGGGCTATTGGGCATGATGGTGGGCTCGATGTCGCCCTGGACCATGCTTTCCATGCTGGCCGTGCACTCCAGGATTTGCTCGCGGGTCAGGGGGAAAAGCCTGGCCTGCGATACCCGACCTACCTGGTGGTCGGCCCGGCCCACGCGCTGCAGCCCCGAGGCGGTCGACAGCGGAGCATTGACCTGGATGACCAGATCAACCGAGCCCATATCGATGCCCAGCTCCAGGCTGGAGGTGGCTACCACACAGCGCAGTCGGCCGGCCTTGAGGTTGTCCTCAACCTGGCGTCGGCGTTCCTTGGATACCGAACCATGATGGGCCATGGCAATGGGTTGGTCGACAACCTGGCCGGAAGTCCTCCCGGAGGTGGACCCGGTGGCCGAATCATAGTGGGCTGGCTCCCCGACCTGCCCAGCCCTGGCCGTGGGCTCCTCTGTTTCAGGGGATAAATCCGGTTGGTCCTGCCCACTGCTGCCTCGGCTACGGTGTTTGGACTCTTGCAGATCGGACTGGTGCAGGTCGTTCAGCCGGGCGGTCAGGCGCTCGGCAAGGCCGCGGGAGTTGACGAAGACCAGGGTGGTGTGGTGGGACAGGATCTGATCCAGAATGGCCCGCTCGACGGCAGGCCAGATGGATCCGCTTCTTTGGTCGCCAATCTGCCCATCCTGGCCCGATTCCCCGGGCGGTGCAGCCAGATCGCCCATGTCCTCCAGGGGCTCGATCAGCCGCAGATCCATGGCTGTGGACGACTTGGGCTGGATCAGGCTGACGTGACGGCTGCCGCCCAGAAAGCGTGCCACCTGTTCGGGCGGCCGGACCGTAGCCGACAGGCCGATCCGCTGCACGGGCCGTCCGACCAGGTCGTCCAGCCGCTCCAGGCTCAGCGCCAGATGAGCGCCGCGCTTGTTGCCCGCCAGAACATGGATTTCGTCCACAATAACGGTCTGGACGTTCCTCAGCGTGCTGGCCGTCTTTGAGGTCAGCATCAGATAGAGGGATTCTGGAGTGGTGACCAGAATATCCGGAGGATGGGCGGCCAGAGCCCTACGGCCGCGGGCGTCGGTGTCCCCAGTGCGGATGCCCGTTAGGACCTTGGGCCCTTTTCGTCCCTGTCGGGCAAAACGTTCGGCGATGCCCTCCAGTGGACCCTGCAGGTTGCGGGCCACGTCCGTCCCCAGGGCCTTCATGGGTGAAATATAGAGCACGGCGACCCCTGGTTTCCGAGAGCGCCGGGGCCTGGTCATGAGCTCGTCAATGGCCCAAAGAAAGGCAGCCAGAGTCTTGCCTGACCCGGTGGGCGATATGATCAGCGCATCGCCGCCTGAGCGGATGGCCGGCCAGGCCTGCACCTGGGTCGGCGTGGGCCCCTCGGGAAAGGCCCGGCGGAACCAGTCGGCCGTCTGCGGGGAGAAATTATCCAAGGGACCGTCCATATGCGTCACACTCCTCTCCCCGCCTCCCTGCGCCCTGCTGAAGGTCGATCAGGTGTCGATCTTGCTCCGGTCGAAGTCGTCGGCATTGTCCACGATGAACTGCTTGCGGGGCGGTACGTCGTCGCCCATGAGCAGGGGGAAGATGCCGGCCGCCTGAGCGGCATCCTCCATGCGGATGCGGCGCAGCATGCGGGTCCGGGGGTCCATGGTGGTGTCGGCCAGCTGGTCGGCGTCCATCTCGCCCAGACCCTTGTAGCGCTGCACATCGGGATTGTAGTCGATGTGCTTGGCCTGCAGGTCGGCCAGCTTGCCCTCCAACTCATCGTCCGAATAGGTGTAGATGAACTTTCCCTTGTTCTTGCCTGCAAGCGCGATTCGATGCAGGGGGGGCACGGCGGCGTAGACTCGCCCGTTCTCGATCAGTGGACGCATGTAGCGGTAGAAGAGGGTCAGCAGCAGGATGCGGATGTGGGCACCGTCCACGTCAGCATCGGTCATCATGATGACCTTGTTGTAGCGGGCCTGGTCGATGTCGAAGCTGGCTCCCGAACCTGCGCCGACCACCTGGATTATGGAGGCGCATTCCTTGTTGGTCAGCATCTGGGACAGGGAGGCCTTCTGGACGTTGAGGATCTTGCCACGGATGGGCAGCAGGGCCTGGAACATGGAGTTTCGGGCAGCCTTGGCCGTACCCAGGGCGGAGTCGCCCTCGACGATGAACAGCTCGGCGATGTCGTCGTTGCCGGGCATGGAATCCGAGAGCTTGGAGGGCATGGAGGCTGACTCCAGGGCGTTCTTGCGCCTGGTGACCTCCTTGGTCTTGCGTGCCTGGACGCGGGCGTGCATCTCACCGACGATCTTCTCCAGCAACTGGCCGGACTGTTCCTTGAAGCCGCGCTTGGAGCCGCTGATCATCTGGCCGAACTGGTCGTCGGTCATCCGGGTGACGATGGGCTTGACCTGGGCCGTACCCAGCACGTCCTTGGTCTGGCCCTGGAACTGCGGCTCGGCGATGCGTACGGTGACCACGGCCACCAGCCCGGCCAGGACGTCGTCGCGCTCCACCTTGGTGTGGGAGTCCTTGAGGTTGACCTTGAGACGGCGGGCGTTGGCCTCCACGGCCTTACGCACCTGGCGGGTCATGGCGTTCATGAACCCGTCCACGTGCATGCCTCCGCCGGGCGTCTCGACCACATTGACGAAGCTACGGACGACTGAATCATAGTTATTGACCCAGCGCAGGGCAATATCCACCCCGCAGACACGTTCCACCTGCTCGGCGTGCAGCTCGCCGTCGGTGCCTACCCGCTGAGTCTCCTCCTGGTAGGTGTCCTGGCCGCTGATCCGCCAGACGTCACTGACCGGCTCGCCCTTGGACAGGAAGTCCACAAAGTCCGTCACACCGCCGGTGTGCAGGAACTCCTCCACGCGCTGATGGCCGGACTCGTCCTCCGGCCTCAACATGGCCCGGTCAGCCTGTTCGGTGGCCGAGAGGTCGGTATCATCCACCTGTGCGTCCTCGGCACCTTCGTCTACAGCACCTTCGTCTACAGCACCTTCTTCAGTGAGGCCGCCGCTGTCAGACGATTCAAGAGGGTTCTCCCGAACACCCTGGTCGTCCGACTCCCCTGCGGGTTCGCCGTCAACCTCCAGGCGCAGGTCCTGTTCGGCGCTGCCTGTGGCGGGGATGCGCTCGTCGATCACGGTGATCTTGAGGCCGGGCACCAGGAAGCTGGTCTGGCGCACTCGGTCAATCAGCTGGTCGTAGCTGAACCGGGCCGTGGGGTTGAAGATTTCGGGGTCGGCCCAGTAGCGCACCCTGGTACCGGTCCGGGACTTAGGCACGCTGCCCACGACCTCCAGGGGCGTAGGCCGGTTCTTCCTGGTGCGTTTGAATGGCGAGTCAGGCGAGGGATGCTCCGGGTCAGGGTCCTGGTAGGTACCGGGATGGCCTTGATGGAACCGCATCCTATGTGTCTTGCCGTCCCTGTCCACCTCGACATCCAACCGGGAGCTCAGGGCGTTGACCACCGAAGAGCCTACCCCGTGCAGGCCGCCCACGGCCGTATAAGAAGAGTTGCCGAACTTGGCACCCGCGTGGAGTTTGGTCAGAACCACCTCCACGCCGGTCAGCCCTGTCCGAGGCTCAATATCGACTGGGATGCCTCGGCCGTTGTCGTCCACTTCGATGGAGCCGTCCTTGTGCAGGATGACCTTGATGTGGTCGCATTGGCCGGCCAGGGCCTCGTCCACGGCGTTGTCGATGATCTCCCAAAGGCAGTGCATGAGCCCCTGGCTGTCCGTAGTCCCGATATACATGCCTGGACGCTTGCGTACAGCGTCCAGGCCCTCCAGAACCGTCAGACTTCCGGCACCATAGGACTTTGCCGTATCAGCCTTTTTCGCCACCATTTACCTCGCCGTTCACCTCATGGCGCCCAGGGGACACAGATCCTCACATGGGCGGTCGCTTACGCACCGATGACCATTTCTAGCAAGGAGGCCTCGACAGTATCAGTACCCCCTTGCCGGGCGCAGCGGTCACTGATCCAGGAAGTCCCGCAGGGTCTGCGAGCGCGAAGGATGGCGCAGCTTGGACATTGTCTTGGACTCAATCTGGCGGATGCGTTCACGGGTGACCCCGTAGACGCGGCCAATATCATCCAGGGTCTTGGGCTGCCCATCCTCCAGGCCGTAGCGCATCTTGATGACGCCGGCCTCGCGGGGACTCAGGGTCTCAAGAACCTGCTGGAACTGCTCTTGCAGCAGGGAGAAGGCCACGGCATCCGAGGGGGCGATGGCATCGGTGTCCTCAATCAGATCGCCGAACTCAGAGTCGCCGTCCTCGCCCAGGGGGGTATGCAGGGAGATAGGCTCGCGTCCGTACTTCTGGACCTCCTGGACCTTCTCGACAGGCATATCCAGCTCCCGGGCCAGCTCGTCGGGAGTGGGCTCGCGGCCCAGATCCTGCAACATCTGCCGCTGGACGCGGGAGAGCTTGTTGATGACCTCGACCATGTGGACGGGCACACGGATGGTGCGGGCCTGGTCGGCCATGGCGCGAGTGATGGCCTGACGAATCCACCAAGTGGCATAGGTGGAGAACTTGTAGCCCTTGGTGTAGTCGAACTTCTCCACCGCGCGGATCAGACCCAGATTGCCTTCCTGGATCAGATCCAGGAAGAGCATGCCCCTGCCGGTGTAGCGCTTGGCCAGAGAGACCACCAGTCGCAGGTTGGCCTCCAACAGATGGTCCTTGGCCTTCTTCCCGTCGTTGGCGGCCCACTTGAGCTCGCGGCGACGCTTGAAGTCCATGCCTTCACCCTCGGTGTCCAGCAGATGCTGGGCATAGAGGCCGGCCTCGATACGCTCGGAGAGGTCCACCTCCTGCTCGGCATTCAGCAGGCTGACGCGGCCGATTTGCTTGAGGTAGTCCTTGACGGGATCGGCAGTGGCTCCGGCGGTGACCACACGACGCTTGGGATTGCCCGAGGGGGTGACGTTTTCGTCATCATCGGAATCGTCGACGACAAAGGCACCCTTGACCTTGGCGGCGAGGGCATGGGCGGCCTTGCGATCCTCCTCGGCCTCATCCTCGACCCGGGAGACCTCGTCCTCCTCCTGATCGTCCTCATCGGGTTCGTCCTCCAGCTGATCCTCGCTCTTGTCCAGCTGGTCGTCGTCCTCCTGGTCCTCAAGCAGGTCCTCGTCAGGCTCCTGCTCCTTCTGCTGCAGAATGGGCTCCTCTTCGACCTTCTTCGTGGTCTTGGAGGCCGGGCGCCGGTTCGTCTTGGCCGTCGAAGTGCTGGCAGTGGCGGTCTTGCGGGACGAGGTCTTGTGGGACGCCTTGCTGCTGCTGGTCTTGGACCTGGTGGCGGTCTTGGTCTTGCCGGCGGTTGAACTGGTCCGGCCCTTTCCGGTATCCACTGCGGCTGTCTTGGCTGACTTGGTGTCCTTCGTGGCCAAATTCTCCTCCTGGATCATCCCACCCGCCGACACTGCTTTTAAGGCACAGCTATGGCAAGGTCAAATCGTAGACTCACTAAGTGAACCACCCCAGGGGGACGATTATTCCCGATTCAGCTCGATTGCCTCCAAGCCGGGTCGATGCTGCGGCCGATCAAGGCCAGGACGATGGCGGCCAGGCTGCAGGAACGGTCGTCGGCCAGGGCTTGCTCGGCGAACCCGGATGCCTGGGATCCCCCACTCCACCAGTCAACATAGGACGCAACCGCCAGGGGCTGGGACCGGAACCCCGGCGGCGCCTTACCCGCCATGGCCTCGAGCATGACAAGCCCAGCCCGGCAACGGGGATGGTCCGGCCGCATCGTGGAATCCTTGAATACTGAATCCAGAATGCTGCAGAGCGCCGTCACATTGGCCGGATCGTTGGGGCGCACGCACAGATCCAGCAGCCGGTCATCGTCCAGACCTGGCTCAGGTGCCAGGATGGACAGGATAAGCCCGTCGCGTATGGCCAGGGTCTCCGTGATGGCCACGGCCAGACGGTCCGTAGAGTCGGGGTTCAAATGCGGCTCTGCCTGTTGTCCCTTCAAACAGGCAGTCCAGTCGGTCAAGGGCTGCCGGAGCCATCGCCTGTCAGCATCTTCCACACCCCATCGTCGTCGGCCCTCCCGGTAGTTCTCCACCAGTTCTGTCACGCCATGTTCATGTGAATCGTTCATGTCGTCATCGCCTCCCATCCGCTCCCCGGTCTGTTGGCCGGGAAGCCTTGGCATCATCCTGAACCAGTGGGAACCGTTAAGAAGGCCATATCCGATCATGTGGTCAAGTGGGGTCATCCATCCACCAAGGTCCTGGAACCTGCCTGCTGGGCAGATATGCGGATAGGCTCTAAGGCATGAAGAGCGTGACAGCAGCACGGGTCGAACAGCGCATGGAGGAACTGCTCCAGCAGCATTGCGACCACCTGACTGCTCCAGAGCCTGGACTGGACCATCCCCTGGATCAGGACCCCTCCCAGGAGGCCTTGCAGGCGGTCATCCTCCAGGCAATCGAGGCTGGCCGAGGCGGCAAGCGACTGCGCGCCCTGCTGCTCTGCGATGTCTGGAGGGCTCTGGATTGCGGGCGGAATCCGAATCGTGAACAGGCGGTAGTGGACCTTGCCTGCGCCTTGGAGGTCTACCAGACCAGCGCCCTGGTCCACGACGACATCATCGACGGCTCTCCTCGTCGTCGGGGCCGCCCTGCCGCCCATCTGGCCCTGAGCCGGCCAGTTGTCAGAAACGATCCGAACAGCCAAGACCCCGCCGGGCCCAATGCCCGCGGCACCGGCCTGGGCATCCTCCTTGGCGACCTGCTGGCATCGCTGAGCACAGAAATAGCCCTCCAAGCGGCTGCCGACCTGCCTCAGGGGCCGGCCGTCTGCAGGGCTTTTCAAGCCATGCAGACGGCTGTGGTCACCGGCCAGGTCCTGGACATGGGAATGGAGGAGGCCCGCCTGGACAATCCGGAACAACTGCGCCGTCAGGCTCTGCACACCATGGCGTGGAAGACCGCTTCATACACCACGCTGGCCCCTCTGGCTCTGGGCCTGCTAGCGTCCGGAGCAGACCTGGAAGAGCATAAAGGCTCGGTACGCGCCCTGGGCCTGGACCTGGGTCTGGCCTTCCAACTGGCGGACGATCTACTGGATGTGACAGGCGACGACCGCCACACCGGCAAGCCCGTGGGCGGAGATATTCGCGAGGGCAAGCGGACCGTACTCCTGGCTGACACCCTGGCCATGGCCGACCCTGATCAGGCCAAGGAGGTTCGCCGACTCTACGATTCCCCCTCCCAACGCCGCAAGGATGCCCAGGTGAATATGGTCCGTGACCTGATGCAGTCCTGTGGTGCCGTAAATGCCAGTCGTCGACGTATGGCCGACCTTTCCACCCGAGCACAGACCCAAGCCCAGGCCCTGGCCGATGATCTGAATCTGTCGACAGAGGGTCGAATCATCTTCCTGAAGGCCTGCCGACGCTTCCTGCCGCTTGCCACCACCGCCGGGTATCATGAACGTGTATCTTTATCTTCCATTGATGCCGAGGCCGGTCAGGCCTCCGAGGTGCAGAGGGCCGGACAAGACGAGCATGAGTGAAGCGGACGAGAGGACCAGCGACCGGATCATAGACGGGCGCTACCGCATTCTGCGCGAGATCGCGCAAGGTGGCATGGCCACGGTCTACGAGGCTCTGGACCTGCGACTGTCCAGACATGTGGCAGTCAAGATCATGCACACCATGCTGGCCCAGGGACCTCACAGGGCCCAGTTCGAGGAGCGCTTCCGCCGGGAGGCCAGGTCTGCGGCTGCCATCGCCAACCCCCACATCGTCCAGGTCTACGACACCGGTGTCGACCAGGGGCTGGACTACCTGGTCATGGAGTATGTCCACGGAATAAGCCTGCGGACGGACATGGCTCGGCAGGGTGTCTATCCCCTGAAGGAGACCCTGCGCATCGTGGGCGAAATCCTCGACGGTCTGGCCTCCGCCCACCGAGCCGGCGTCATCCACCGCGACATCAAGCCGGAAAACATCCTCATCAACGACCGCGGCCACGTGGAAATCACCGACTTCGGCCTGGCCCGCGCCGCCGCCCAGGCCACCCTGTCCTCGACGGGCATGCTCATGGGCACGGCCGCCTACCTGGCCCCCGAGACCATCGAGAATAATGAGGCCTCCCCCCAGAGCGACCTATACGCCGTGGGCATCATCGCCTACGAGATGCTGGCCGGCACGGTCCCCTTCGCCAGCGATAATCCGGTGACCATCGTCTTCAAGCACGTCCACGAGGACGTTCCCTCCCTGGTCAGGGTCTGCCCGGGTATCGACCCATCAGTGGCCGCACTGGTCTCCGGGCTGACCGACCGCTCCCCCGAAAATCGCCCGGACGACGCGGGCAAGGCCCTGGAGAGCCTGAGGAAGGTGGTCAGGGGGCTGGATCGGCAGGCCATGGACTACGTGCTGCCTGCAGGGACCGCAGCAGCAGCCGCAGCCAGCGGTCAGCCCGAGTCTGCCATTGCCGGAACCCCTGGGCACGACCCTGAGATTCCGGAATCGCCAACCCAGGGAGCTACGCCACCCAGCGACGATGCCGAGGATGCAGCCACGGAGACCATTGCTGCTGCAACCGACCAAGAGATTTCGGACACCGTCCCGGCTGTGCCGGCCCCGCCCCAGAAGGATACAGAGGCAGCGACCAGACGCTATCAACTCAATGACGTGGACACCCCCTCCCGGGCCGAAACCACGACCGTCCTGCAGCCTCAGGACCTGGCAGCCTCCCCCGCCGATGCGACGGCCATCCCGGCTTCCTTCCAGACCTTGCAGCAAGGTACCGAGACAGCCAAACCCAAGCACCGGCATCGGGGCCTGATCATTGTGCTGGTGGTTCTGCTGGTGCTGGCCCTGGCTGGAGGCGGCGGTTGCGCCTGGTGGTACTACCTGGGTCCGGGCAGCTATGTAGCCCTGCCCAAGCCGGATGACATCTCCTGCTCCGAGAATCAGGGGTGCAGGGTCATCGGAGCCGACTACGCCAAGTACGCCCGCACGCTCAAGGTCGCAGGCATCGGTGTCTACACCGAATACGACTTCAGCGACCAAGTGCCCAAAGGGGCCATCATGGCCGCGGATCCCGATACCGTCGGAGCCCATATCAGCAAGCGGGGCGGCAACCTCAAACTGACCGTCTCCAAGGGGATTCGCCAGGCCACAGTGCCCAAAGACATCCTCCTGCCGGACACCTCCAACGGCAAGAACCCCCTGCAAGCCTTGAAGGCGGCTGGCTTCGACAAGATCGACCATGACACCTCCAAGGACCAGTACTCCATGGACATACCCGAAGGGGCGGCGATTTCGGTGGATCCGGCCCCGGGGACCAAGACCCGACACGATACCAAGGTCAGCCTGGTCCTGTCCAAGGGCCGGATGCCGGTGGCCATGCCGGACATCATCGGCAAGGCAAGGAACGATGCCAAGGCGGCTCTGGAAGCCCTCCGGCTCAAGGTCAACTACAGCGAGGACTGGTCAGACACGGTCCCCCGCAACCAGGTGATCTCCGCCTCCCACCAGGCCCAGGAACAGCTGCACTGGGGCGATGCGGTCAACGTGGTGATCTCCAAGGGACCACAATTCATCAGTATGCCCGACGTGAAAGGCAAGAGCCAGGACGAGGCCACCCAGATCCTGCAGGGATACGGGCTCAAGGTCAACATCTCCGCCCCGCTGGGCAACCTGACCCACACCGTGCGAATCCAGGACCCCGGCCCCGGCACCCAGGTCAAGGTGGTCAATGATGACGGCTCACCGGCAGTCGTGACCCTGACTGTGGTCTGACTGTCCTATCTCTGCAGCCAATCGTCAGTCCAGTTCTTCCCTGCTCTCATGCGCTTTGATGACCTGGGCATACACGTCCACGTAGCGCTGCCCGCTCATCTCCTGGATCTCCTGCATGATCCTGTCGGTCAGGTTGCGGATCTCTTCGTGAGTGAGGCTGTTGACCGGCACGTAGGGCACGGTGATGGGCTTGCCGAAGATGACCTTGGTCCTGCCCTTATGTGGAAACACATGGCCGGGCTCCTGAAGCTGCCGAGTGCCGATGATGGCGGTGGGCACCACTGTCGTTCCGGTCTCGAAGGCCAGCCGCGCCGCCCCGGTGTGCCCCCGGTAGAGCCTGCCGTCAGGACTGCGCGTGCCCTCCGGATGGATGCCGAAGATGTGCCCGTGCTCAAGGATGGAGCGCGCGGTTTCCATGGCTCCCAACGACTTGGAACCGCCCGACCTGTCGACGGGGAAGACTCCGACTGAGCTGAACCACCATTTCTTGAACTTGCCCTTTATTCCCTTGCCGTTGAAGTACTCGGCCTTGCCCATGAAGTGAATCATCCTGGGGCAGGTGATGGGCAGGAGGGCATCGTCGATGACGGCCAAATGGTTGGAGGCGATGATGGCAGCCCCTTGCTTGGGAATGTTCCCCGTACCTTCTACGGTCGGTTTGAACCAGGTACGCGCCAACGGACCGAGCAATTTGACGAAGAACCAGTACAGCACAGAGACTCCTTGGTAGCGAATGCGTTCGGCCGAGGTTACGATGGTTCTATGACCGAGCACAAGGATAACGACGCCGGGAATCAGTATAACAGCGAGGCGGGAACCGGGTCCTCACAGGGGGACGAGGAGTGGGTGGACTTCCTGAATTCGCACGCTGACGAGCTGGATTCCCTGGAATCGTCCAGGACGGCCAAGGAATTCGAAAAGAAGGCTCGGAAGTCCGAGAAGAAGGCGGCGCTGAAGGCCGAGGACTTGAAGCGAGATGCCTTCGTCGGAGGTTCCGGACCGCGAGATTTCCAGGGCAGAAGCTGGCTGGACACTGACGAGGTTATGGACCAGTCGTCGAATTTTGTGCCGCCCAACCCCGACCTGAGCGACCTGGGCAGAGGGCGGATGGCCTTCATGATCATGACGGTGCTGGGCCTGGTCTGCTTCTTCCTGACCATCTTCATCCCCCGCTGGTCCGGCCTGACCGGTCTGTTGGCGGGCCTGCTCCTGCTGATAGGCATTGCGGGACTGATCATCGATAGGAAGAACTTCCGCGATGATTCAAGCGGGCTCTTCGATGACGACGAACGGCACTACCGGCGATAACGTCGAGAGCCGCCAGAAGTGAACCGTCAAAATAGTCGGGCCCCGTTGGCAGGAATATCAGCCAGCGGGGCCTGAACAGGCTTGACAGCCGCGAACCTAGACCAAGACCGGATGGCGTGTCTGTTCCTCTTGCTGGCAGCGGATCTGTGCTTGCCGGGCTCCGTGAATCCATGCCGCCAGCAGTTCGGCGGCCCTGCCCTGGTCCACAACCTGGGTAGCCAGTTGGTAGGCCTGTGCAAACCGGACGCTCAGATCGTCCTCGGGGCCGGCATCGATCTGCGTGCCGTCAGCCACAATGGCCGACGCTGCGTTGAGCAGGGCCGTGGAACGCGAAGGAACCGACTTTCCAGCCAGGAAGTCCCTGACGACGCTGGCGTTGAAGGCAGGATCGCCGCCGCGCAGGTCATTCAAATCCACCGGGTCGATGCCCAACTCGCGAGTCGGATCGAAGGACCGCTCCTCCACTTGACCCTGGTGGATCTCCCAGATGGAGACAGAGCCGGTCGGAGCCATCTCGTCAAGACCTTCAACCGAAGTGTAGACCATGCCCTCCTGGCCGCGTGAGGCATAGACCTTGGCCATCATGGGGCTCAGTTGGCGCTGGGCGCATCCGATGGCCACATTGTGCGGTTTGACTGGGTTGGTCAGCGGCCCAAGAAGGTTGAAGACGGTGGGGATTCCCAACGACGAGCGGACAGGACCTGCAAAACGCATGGCAGGGTGGAAGGTCTTGGCAAAGACGAAGGTGATGCCGTAACGGTCAGCCATGGCAGCCACCTCCTTGGGCGGCAGATCCAGGGGCAGACCCAGCTGTTCCAGACAGTCGGCGGTGCCGCTCTTGCTGGATGCGGCCCTGTTGCCGTGCTTGACGATTCTGACCCCTGCTGCGGCAGCCACGATGGCGCCCATGGTCGACAGGTTGACTGTCGCTGCTCCGTCACCACCGGTGCCGACGATGTCGGTCACGTCACCCCTGACCTTGAGGGGCACCGCATGGCCCACCATGGCCTTGGCAGCCCCTTCGACCTCCGGGCTGGTCAGACCCAGAGTTGACTGCATGGACAGGGCGGCGCCCACTTGTACCGGGTCGGCATTTCCGTCCATCAGATCGTTCATGCACCACTCGGCCTCATCCGCGCTCAGGTGTCGACCGGACACCAAGGAGTTCAGGACGGATTTCCAGCTAAGTGGCCGCATGATGACTCTTTTCCTTTGAAGAAGCGGGGCCGGATGCCCCGCTGTTTGCTCTAGGTTTACTGCCCCGCCCCTCCCCACACAAGGCAATCCCATATTTTGGTCACTTTGCTACCAATATATGAAAGATGGGGATCCAATATATGGAAACGGCCACCGCCCTTGTGAGCGATGACCGTCAATCAAATCAGCAACCCTGCCTAGGCAGACCGCCGGAGATTACGAATACCTGTCATTTTTTCTCGTTCTGGCCGTGGCACATCTTGTACTTGCGTCCGGAACCGCAGGGGCAGGGGGCGTTGCGGGGTGTGCCCGGGAAGGTACGGCCATCGGCCCAGGGCGAGTGATCCTCTACGGCCTTGGGCCTCTTGCTGGCAGGAACCTTGCCCTCGGCATGGCTGATAGGCGCGGGTCCGACCGGAGCCGGAGCGCTATCGTCAGCGGCATCCTCAGAGGCATCCTCCTCCTCGGAATCCTCCTGTATGCTGCCAGCCGGGGCACCCTCGTCATCCTCCTCGGCCGTCTCATCGATGTCGGTGGTCTCATCCTCTGCATCAGGCTCTTCAGGCGCCTGGTAGCTGACCGGCTCGGACTGGCCCTCCTCGTTCTCCTTGCGCTCCTCGCGGGCCCGCCGCTCGTTCTCCTGGCTGGCCGCGATCTGCTTGAGGTCCACGTTGAAGAGCAGCTGCACGGTCTGCTCCTTGATGGCGTCGATCATGGAGTTGTACATCTGGTAGCCCTCGCGCTGGTACTCGACCAGGGGGTCACGCTGGCCCATGCCACGCAGGCCGATGCCGTCCTTCAGGTAGTCCATCTCGTAGAGGTGCTCACGCCACTTGCTGTCCAGGACGGAGAGGACCACCTGGCGCTCCAGCTGCCTGGAGCCCTTCTCGCCCAGCTCATCCTCACGCTCCTGGTAGATGGAATCGGCATCCTCCACCAGCTTGTCCGCCAGGGCCTTGACGGCCTTGTCGCCTTTCAGGCCCTCCAGGGAGTCCATGGTCTCATCCTGGTCAAGGCTGACCGGGTAGACGGAGGCCAGCGCCTTCCAGAGTTCGTCGGCATCCCAGTCCTCGGGCTTGTCCGAGCCCTTTTGCGCACCCCGTATGTATGAGGTGATGGTCTCGCTGATGAAGCGGAGGATGTCCTTGTGGATGTCCTCGCCCTTGAGCACCGCCTGACGCTCGCCATAGATGACCTGACGCTGCTTGTTCATCACGTCGTCGTACTTCAACACGTTCTTGCGGATCTCGTAGTTGCGGGATTCGACGGACTTCTGTGCGCTGCGCACGCCCTTGGTGACGGTCTTGGACTCGATGGGCTCCCCCTCCGGCATGCTCTTGGAGGACATCATCCGAGCCACCAACTGAGAGTTGAACAGGCGCATCAGGTCGTCTTCCAGGCTCAGGTAGAACCTGGACTCGCCGGGATCGCCCTGACGGCCCGAACGGCCGCGCAGCTGGTTGTCGATACGGCGGGACTCGTGCCGCTCGGTTCCCAGCACATAGAGGCCACCCAGCTTGACGACCTCCTCATGCTCGTCCTTGACCTGCTCCTTGACGGAGTCCAGCATCTTAGGCCAGCGCCTCTCATACTCCTCCGGAGTGTCGTCGGAGGAGAAGCCCTGCTCCTTGAGCTTCTGATCGGCAAGGAACTCCACGTTTCCGCCCAGCATGATGTCGGTGCCACGCCCTGCCATGTTGGTGGCCACGGTCACAGCCCCCTTGCGCCCTGCCACGGCCACGACCGCAGCCTCGCGTGCATGCTGCTTGGCGTTGAGGACCTGGTGGTCGATGCCGGCCACGTCCAGCAGGGAGGAGACCACCTCGGAGGATTCCACAGAGGCGGTGCCCAGCAGGATGGGCTGGCCCTTGGCATGCCGCTTGGCCACATCGCGGACGATGGCGGTCAGCTTCTCCTTCTTGGTGCGGTAGATCAGGTCCGGCTGGTCCTTGCGGATCATGGGCTTGTTGGTGGGGATGGGCAGCACGCCCAGCTTGTAGGTGTTCATGAACTCGGCGGCCTCGGTCTCGGCCGTTCCGGTCATGCCCGCCAGCTTGTCGTACATGCGGAAGTAGTTCTGCAGGGTGATGGTGGCGAAGGTCTGGTTCTCGGCCTTGACCTCCACGCCCTCCTTGGCCTCGATGGCCTGGTGGAGGCCCTCGTTGTAACGGCGGCCCTTGAGCAGACGGCCGGTGTGCTCGTCCACAATCAGGACCTCGCCGTTCTGGACCACGTAGTCGCGGTCACGCAGGAAGAGCTCCTTGGCCTTGATGGCGTTGTTCAGGTACCCGATCAGGGCGGTGTTGGTGGGCTCGTAGAGGTTGTCGATGCCCAGGTAGTCCTCCACCTTGGTGATGCCGGGATCCAGGATGCCGACGACCTTCTTCTTCTCGTCGACCTCGTAGTCCTCATCCCTGGTGAGCTTGGGAACCAGCTTGGCGAACTGCCGGTACCATCGGGTCACATCGCCCTCGGCAGGTCCCGAGATGATCAGAGGAGTTCGCGCCTCGTCGATCAGGATGGAGTCCACCTCGTCCACGATGGCGAAATGGTGACCGCGCTGAACCAGCTCGTCCTTGTCCCAGGCCATGTTGTCGCGCAGGTAGTCGAAGCCGAATTCATTGTTGGTGCCATAGGTGATGTCCGCCTGATACTGCTTGCGGCGCTCGGCGGGACGCTGGTCGGTGATGATGCAGCCCACGCTCATGCCCAGGAAACGGAAGATGCGCCCCATGAGCTCGCTCTGGTAGGAGGCCAGGTAATCGTTGACCGTGACCACGTGCACGCCCTTGCCCTCCAGGGCATTCAGATAGCTGGGCAGGGTGGCCACCAGGGTCTTGCCCTCGCCGGTCTTCATCTCTGCGATGTTGCCCCAGTGCAGGGCCGCTCCGCCCATCAGCTGGACGTCGAAATGCCGTTGGCCCAGTGTGCGCTTGGAAACCTCGCGAACCGTGGCGAAGGCTTCGGGCATCAGGGAATCGAGGGATTCGCCGTTCTCCAGTCGCTGCTTGAACTTAGGCGTCTGCGCCTTGAGCTCCTCGTCGCTCATGGCCGAGATCTGATCCTCGAAGGCGTTGGTCGCCTTGGCCACCCCCTGAAGCTTGCGAATCTGACGACCCTCGCCCATACGGAGGACCTTGTCCAAGACTGCTACCACGTTGCGCTCCCTACCGTTCTTTTATGGCCTTCGCACGCCCTCAGCTGACGTAGGCCCAGACCCTGATTATCTTACGCGAATGCACCGATTTTCTCGAAATCTATGGTTCCGCAAACCCGGCTGCGACCTTGGCAACCGGACCGGGCATTGAAGAAGGGCGATCCTCCGGAGGTCTAGCCAACCTGCCGCCGGGGAATCGCCCCACAGTTCAATATCCGTATTGCTGTTACTTCTTCTGGCCTACATGCTCAGGCGTATCGATTTCGAAGACACCGTAGCTCCATCCGTGCCGACGGTAGACCACCGATGGCCGCTGGGTCTCCTTGTTGACGAAGAGGAAGAAGTCGTGGCCGATCAGCTCCATCTCGTAGAGGGCCTCGTCGATGCTCATGGGCTCGGCGATGTGCAGCTTGCGGCGGATGACGATGGGGGTGTCTCCCACCTGCACCTCGACCGACTGACCCGGTGCCAGGTCCGAGGCGACGGCGCTCTGGGCGCTGTTGTCGGAGTTGGACTCCTGGCCCTGATCTCCCTGATCGCCTGCCTGGTCATCAACGGGCAGCTCGACGGGCAGGGGCGGATGCTCCAGTCCGCGGCGATGGTCCTTGCGGCGGTCACGGACCCGACGCAGACGCTGGGTCAGCTTGTCCAAGGCCATGTCCAGCGCGCTGAACTCGTCAGCGCTGGAGGCCTCGGCGCGAATCACGGTCTTGCCGGCCTGGACAGTGAGCTCCACCCTCTTGGCGCTGTCAGCCTGGCGGGGATTGCCTTCATGTGTCAGAACGACCTGGATGCGCTGTGCATCGGGGGCGATGGCCGTCACCCTGTTCATCTTGCTGTCCACGACATCGCGGAACCGCTGCCTGATTTGGGTATGTCGACCGGTAATGACGATCTCCATGGGAATCTCCTTGCACTTGTGAGCGGACAAACCGCTGGTGCGATGGCGGACTTGGTCACCATCGACTGTGCTTTCGATTTTAGCCGAAAGCCGATGGGTTTGACACTGACTCAAGGGACTTCTCGCTTCAAGCTTGCTAGATCAACAAACACACCGCATGCGTTGCACCTCATCGGAACCATACCCAACGAAAATTGACTGGTTACCAATTTCCATGCTGGGCACTTTTCTCGATCCTTTCCAATTAAGAATGAAAAATATAATAATTGAAACGTTTGAACAAATACTTTAGAATCCAAAAATCGCTTATTTTGACAATCTGAATATAAGTCAATAGAATGCAGAATACAGTTTGTTCAAACGTTCGAACAACTCATATTGTGATTATTGCTGCTGAAACGACGGGGTTCTCAATGAGTAGACAAATCTTCTATCAGCCGGACCAGGGATGGGTCGGTGATGTTATACCTTTCACTCGCGATGGCGAAATCATGCTCTTCTACCTCGATGAGCAGCGTAAGGGTTCCCAAGTAGGAATGGGCTGGCGACTGGTCGGCACAAGAGATCTACAAAACTACCGCGACTATGGCCTTGCTTTACATAACGGATCAAATGAAGACAAGGATTTTAACGCCTACACCGGCAGCGTCGTAGAAGACACAGACGGCACCACCCACCTCTTCTATACCGGAGTCAATCCCGGAATCAGGAATCAGCGAAACCAGCCCATTCAATGGGTGATGCATGCTATAAGCAACGGTTCCCTCACCGACTGGGACAAGATTCCTGCGGATGCATTCTGTGCCACTGAAGGGTACGACACATCAGACTGGAGAGATCCGTTCGTCTTCTTCAACGAGTCCGATCAGCTGTGGCATATGCTGATAGCCGCTCGCCATGAATCTGGGCCATCTCGAAGACGGGGTTTAATTGCCCAATGCGTTTCTGAAGATCTACACACATGGCGTGCCATTGAACCAATTTGGGCACCTGACCGGTTCATCACCCACGAGTGCCCGGACCTTTTCCGGTGGGGAGAATGGTGGTATCTGGTATATTCAGAATTTTCAGAACGTTTCTGCACACGTTACCGTATAGCCCGATCTCTTCAGGGGCCATGGCTGGATCCGCCCGATTCGGACAGCATTGATGCGCGTGCTTTCTATGCCGCAAAAAGCGTGGAATGGCATAACAGACGATTTTTCTTCGGATGGATTCCAACACGCGAAGGCAACAGGGATGATGGCGCTTGGCAATGGGCGGGATCCATGTCAGTGCTTGAAGCAATACAAAAGAAGAATGGATCCTTATCATTCCGCATTCCCCATGAAATTAAGGAGTTATTTGATTCCCCCCTATCCATGGTTAAATTCGAACCCGACGTGAATCTGAAAAGAGATGACGGCATGTGGGTCACAATGAGTTCAGATGAGCTTCCTTCTACATGCTTGGTGCACATTGAATTCATCCTTCACGAACATCAACCCGACAATCTCGCTTTTCTGATCAGAAGCTCTGCGGATGGGGACCAAGCATATTCACTCCGGTTAGAACCTGCTTACTCAAGGCTGGTCTTAGATCACTGGCCCAGACCAACTACAGGAAGGGAGCAGTGGCAGATATCGGGTGACATCCCCCATTTCATTGATTCAGAACGTCCTTGTGATCTGTCCTCAGGCAAACATGACATTGACATCCTTTTGGATAAGGACATCTGCCTGTGCAACGTTGACGGGAGCACTACACTCCATTCACGCTTGGAAAATCCCATGGGCGACTATTTTGGCATTTCCGTGACAGATGGGGAAGCAACAATCACATCAGCCAAAATATCCAGAGTCCGGCAATGAAACAAGCAAAGAAAAATTAGAAGAACAAATCTGTCAACAAAATGACAACCAACCAATACAAATAATCAAAGGAGATTACCAGGATGAGGAAAAATAAATGTGCTGCCATCGCAGCAACGCTGGCCGCATTATTGTTAGCAGCAGGGTGCGGTAGTGGCGGAGCAGCCAATAAGGCCGAAAGCGTCAACCCTCAGGGCGAAATCAAGCCCCGCGAAATTTCATGGCTACTGTCCAGACCAGCTGACGGAGGAGTCATCAAGGCCATGAAGCAAATTTCTCAAGACTACGCCAAAGAACACCCTGGGTTTTCGCTAAAGCTGATTACGACACCCGATCGGCCATCTTACATTCAAAAGTTAGAGACACTGGCCGCCGCGAATAAACTCCCGGACCTTTTCGATATCGATGCCACGCCTTTTGCGCAAAAACTAGCCAAAAAGGGAAGCATGGTCAATGTTGAAAAGATGCTGAAGGATATGAAAATCTATGACAACTACCGAACGTCTGCTCTTGACTATCAGCGCTTTGATAACGGTAGTCTGTATATGGTTCCCTTTGAATCTCAGATCGAGGTTTTCTTCTACAATAAAGCCTTATTCAAGAAAGCCGGCATCAGCGTCCCGAAGACACTTGACGACTTTCCTGCCATGTGCACAGCTTTACGGAAAAGCGGCAGTACGCCGATTGCCTTGAACGGTAAGGACATGTGGCCGTTGGAACGTTACATGGCTTTTTACCCCTTTAGAACATCTGGAAATGAGTTTATTAAAAACCTCAAAAAGGGTAATGCGAAACTCTCTGATGCTGAAGGGCGCAAAGCAGTAGAATGGCTGGCCGATCTGGGAAAATCACAATGCTTCCAGCAAGGATTCTCATCAACTGAATACGCCGATGCTCAGGCGCTTTTCACCTCCGGTAAAGCAGCCGTCTACAACGACGGGAGCTGGGACCTACCTGCCTTGGCCACATCAAAGCTGAACCCAGAGGTTCGAGACGATGTCGATTATTTCCTATTACCCACAACGCCCGATGCCAAAACCACGGAGAATGAGTACGCCGCTCCATCGGGAATAGGAATGGCAATCAACGCCAGGACCTATGATCCGCTAGTTCATGATTTCATCAAGTATTCTTTAACAAAGTATTCTAAGGTTTATGCGGACACCGGGCAGATCACCCCGATGAAGTCAAGTTCTGCGAAGATTCCGTCCGACGCTACGCCGCTATACAAACGCAACTTCGATGATGCGGATAAGGTCGGCAAAGTAACTCTCATGCCTTGGGACACACAGCTCGACTCGACTTCAAATACGCGCTTGCAACAAGAATTGCCCCTCTTGGTCCAGGGCGATATCAGCGTGGATAAGTTTATCAACACCATGGATAAAGTCATTCAAGAAAATGGACCTAAAGCTTTCAAAGATTTGAACTGATATTTGACGAATTTCGGGCAGGACTCTCTATCTGAGCCCTGCCCGTCTAAAAGGACAAACCATGCTTCCATACAGATCCAAGAAATCAGTGTTGATTTTTATCCTTCCTCCCCTGCTCCTATACGGAGCGGGCGTACTTTTGCCCGTCATCCAATCCCTGATCATCAGTTTCTTTGATTGGGATGGCATCTCTGACATGAAATTCACCGGACTTGCCAATTACGCAAAAATGCTGACTGGAGATTCAGTCTTCTGGCAGTCCTTTGTCAACTCTATGATCTACCTACTTATTTGCCTGGTTCTTCAGCTTGGAGGTGCCCTCCTCGTAGCCACATTGCTCACAGGAATGACTAAAGGTCGGAATTTGGTCAAAACCTTGTATCTCCTGCCAGCAGTCATTTCAACAGTCGCTATTTCATTTCTTTTCCAGAGAATATACTCTGTTGATCCCAAAGGACTTCTCAACCAGGCCTTGGATGCCATAGGACTGCATTCTTGGACTCATGCCTGGTTATCAGATCCGCACACCGTTCTTGCGGCTGTCTCCATACCTGAAGGATGGCGGTTTAGCGGTCTCTACATGTTGATTATCTACGCGGCATTCATGTCGGTCCCACCTGAAATAGAAGAGGCAGCAAGGTTGGATGGCGCTAATGGCTGGCAACTTTTCACCAAGATTCGTTTCCCCTACATAAGACCGGTATGGATTACCACAGTGGTCATGGCAGTCACGTATGGCCTGCGAGGATTCGATATTCCATATCTGCTGACCAATGGACGCTACGGGCAACTCGTAACGACTTATATGTATCGAACAGCCTTCTCAAATACCAATTACGGCTATGCCAGCGCCATTTCGGTGTTCATCGTTATCGAGTGCCTGATAGCAGTTGCTTTGATATTCAAGGTCATTTTTAGAAAGGAAGAAGCATGAGTACAACAAGTATGTTGACTCCGGGTGAACAGAAAAAACCCTCTGCTCTTCGAAGCAAGCTGAACTTCCATACTGTTTTGAACAGGGTGTTCATAATCCTGATTGTGATCATCCAGGTTTATCCGCTACTCTGGCTCTTCATCACCAGTCTAAGAACCGAACATGACTTTGCATCAGGCAATGCTTTCGGAATACCTCACAGCTTCACGTTGGAGAATTATTCGAGAGCATTTCAAGCCGGCAACCTTGGCCAGTATATTTTCAACAGCCTCATCGTGACATTTGGGGCCGACCTATTGATTGTGATTATGGGCATGATGGCCGCTTATGCTATCGAAGTACTAGGTTTTAAGTGGAGCAAAATAATTCGTATGGTGTTCTTGCTGGGCATGATCGTCCCCACGCAGATCGCACTAGTCCCTCTTTTTATCGACTACTCTCAAATCAACCTTCTCGATACGCGTTTGTCGATGATCATTCCCCTGGCAGGTTTTTCCGTACCTATGTCAGTTTTCCTATTCAGCTCTTTTTATCACTACATTCCTCAAGAGAACTATGAAGCGGCATCTTTGGATGGTGCCGGCCCGTACCGCATCTTTTGGGAAATAACAATGCCCCTTTCCCTGAATACTGTCGTAACCGTAGTGCTGGTTAATAGCATTTTTATATGGAATGAATTTATCTTCGGTAATACCTTCATCCTTACAGACGGGTTGAAGACCATTCCCCTTGGGCTGCAAAACTACATTGGAGCCATGGGCAACACCGATTGGACAGCAACATTCGCTGCCGTATGCGTGACTATTACCCCTCTGATGTTGGTCTTTCTTATACTGAATAAGGCAATGATACAGGGCATTGAAGGCGGGGCTTCAAAGGGATGAACCAACATAAACCTACCAAGGCAAAAGAACAAGGGGGCAATAAACCCCGTTCCATCAGCAATGACAGCAAACCAGTGACCCTCAAGGACGTAGCGCAAAGGGCGCACACGTCAGTTTCTACAGTTTCTCTAGTGATGAACAACAAGAAAGTCTCCCGGATCAGTCCAGAGGTTCGGGAGAAAGTCATGGAATCAATACACGCATTAGGTTATCGGCCTAATGCCATGGCTCAAAATTTAGTGCGTGGATACTCGCAATTCATAGGGTTGGTTACCGATTCCATTGCCACCACCCCCTTTGCTGGGCAAATTATCCATGGAGCGCAGAATGCAGCATGGGAACAAGGATATGTTCTTTTGATTGCCAACACCGAGGGCAACCAAAGCCTTGAAGATGAAGCCATACGGATGTTTCTACGGTATAAGGTCAGGGGGATTGCCTTTTCGACCTGGTATCACCATCCAATCGAAGTGCCGAAGTCACTCGATAATGTACGAACCGTCCTAGTGAACTGTTTTGGGAACAGGAAAAATTCACCGTTGGCAATTGTGCCAGACGAAATTCAAGGAGGTCGGACAGCAACACAACTGTTGCTAGAACGAGGACATACAAAAATTGCCTTCGTCAATACCCGAGCCGATTCTCCGGCTAAGACCGGCCGGTTAGAAGGATACAAACAAGCCCTAAAAGAGTCTGGCATCACTTTTGATCCATCTTTGACCTTTGAAGTGGAACCCAACCAGGAAGGAGGCCGAAGCGTTGCAAGGCGAGTAAAAGATAGCGGGGCAACAGGAGTTTTTTGTCACAACGATCGAGTAGCTATGGGTCTGTACGACGAACTCCAGCGCGGAGGATCCCGCATACCTGATGACATTTCCATTGTAGGTTTTGACGATCAAGAGATAATCTCAGCCCATCTCGCACCACCGCTAACCACCGTCGCCCTTCCCCATTACCAACTAGGCTATGAGGGAGTGAAAGCCATACTCAATGAAGATGCCCCTACGAGCGGTAAACAGCTCGTAGTCTGTCCGCCTGTCATGAGAGCATCCGTGGCTACCAACTGGCAATGAAGTATTGATTCCCAGAAGTCGTTAAACATCCGACTGATTCCTGTAATTGCAAAAATGTAAAAATCGGTTTGTGTCCGTAAAGAATTGACTATGATGTTGTAATTTTTTCAAGGTCCTTGCGAATCTCTATCATTCTAGACGAGACCTCTCGGATGGCCGCGGCCCCTCCTCCTGGGAAGGGCTGAGGAACTTCCGGGCTCCACAGAGCACGATGGCGGATAACGTCCGCCCAGGGCGACCTGAGAGATAGCGCAACAGAGAACAGACCGCTCGCCTGGTAAAGGCGGGCAAGGGTGAAACGGCGGTGTAAGAGACCACCGGGTCGACGGTAACGCCGACCGCATGGCAAGCCTCATCGGGAGCAAGGCCAAGCAGAAGGCATTCAGGGGCTGCTCGTCCCGCCTTCGGGTAGGCCGCTAGAGCCTGGCGGCAACGTCAGGTCGAGATGGATGGCCATCCGTCGTCCGGATTTTATCCGGTCGATGACAGAACCCGGGGTATATGAGAGGTCTCATCTTATCTTTTACTGTGTGATGCCTTGTCAGCAATCAGCTCATTCGAGAGGGTCATCAGGGACGAAAAGGTCTGCTGCCACCTGGTTGAGGAGGCCGGGACTATGGCCCTTACGGGATCCAGCACTCCAGAATCGCCGTTTGCGCACCTTAAGCTCAAGTCCGGCTGTCTTGCGGGCCACCTTGCGACCGAGCTCGTAGGCGGAGTCAACAAAAAGCCCATCCCGAGAGGCCTGGGCCACCACCTGCGCAGCCAACCCTGGATCCAGACCCTTGCGGGTCATCTCCGAGAGTACGCCCCGCTCCCCCATGGTGCGATGCAGACAGGAACGCAGCAGATCCTGTGCGTAGGCCTGATCATCCACCAGGCCCAGCCTGGTCAGCCGATCAATCACCTGATCGACCACGTTCGCATCAAACCCCTTGTCGACCAGGCGACGGGCCAGAGCCCCACTCGAACGGGCCGCTGCATCCAGCAGGGTCAGGGCAGCCTCTCTGCACGCATCCGAATCATCGGCATCCGCTCGCGGAGCTGCAGGCGCGGAACCGCCACCAAAGCCGCCAGCACGGGGGCGACGGCCACTACGGCGGGCCCTTCTACCAGAACCTCGGACGGAACGGGGACCACGGGAATGGCGGCTAGCCAGGAATTCATCACCCCTATCAGCATTTGCAGCACTGTCAATATTATCCAGACTGCCTCCGAACTGGGCACCATGCCCCAGACCCAGGGCAGCGACCTGCACTGGGTGACTGTCTTCCCGGTAGCTGTCATCCGGCTGCACAGAAGCATCACCAGCACCTGCGATGGGCAAGGAATTTGATGCGTGTGGGGAGTATGAGGCAGACCTTGAATCAGTAGCGGAATCTAGGACCGTTCCAATACCTGTCATACCTGCTGAACCTGCTGGACCAACCGAACCCGCAGATTCTGCCTGTGACCGACCCGACCGAGAATCCCCCGACTCTATGCTGGAGTCGGCAGAATCCTCGGTCTGCGCCAGTCGGACAGGATTTTCCTTGAGGAAGTCCTCAGCCGAGATCATCGGGTCATGCGGCCTGGGCAGTAGGCACAGTGTCGTTGACGTCGACAGGAGCCACGTCGTCTTCCTTGCCGCCTTGGTCGGCTTCAGCCTGATCAGCATGATCGGCCTTGTCGTCCTCGGAGGGGGCGGGAATAAGGCCGAAGGCAACCTTGACCTTATCCTCGATCTCCTTGGTCAGGCCGGGGTTGTCCTTGAGGAACTGACGGACGTTCTCCCTGCCCTGACCCAGTTGATCGCCCTCGTAGGTGAACCAGGAGCCCGACTTCTTGACGATGTTGGTCTGCAGGGCCATGTCCAGAACCGAACCCTCCTTGGAGATGCCCTCTCCATAGAGAATATCGAATTCGGCCACCTTGAAAGGCGGGGCCATCTTGTTCTTGACCACCTTGACCTTGGTGCGGTTGCCCACCGCCTCGTCGCCGTTCTTCAGGGTCTGGATGCGGCGGATGTCCAAACGGACCGAGGCATAGAACTTCAGGGCCTTGCCGCCGGTGGTGGTCTCCGGGCTGCCGAAGAAGACACCGATCTTCTCCCTGAGCTGGTTGATGAAGATGGCCGTGGTGTTGGCCTGGGACAGGGCACCGGTCATCTTGCGCAGGGCCTGGCTCATCAGACGGGCCTGCAGGCCCACGTGGCTGTCGCCCATGTCGCCCTCAATCTCTGCCTTGGGCACCAGGGCGGCCACCGAGTCAATGACGATGACATCCAGGGCGCCCGACCGGATGAGCATGTCGGCAATCTCCAGCGCCTGCTCGCCGTTGTCCGGCTGGGAGACAATCAGAGAGTCCGTGTCAACGCCCAGCTTCTTGGCATACTCAGGATCCAGAGCATGCTCGGCATCGATGAAGGCAGCCACTCCACCGCCGGCCTGTGCATTGGCCACCGCGTGCAGGGCCAGGGTGGTCTTACCCGAGGATTCAGGACCGTAGATCTCAACGATGCGGCCGCGGGGCAGTCCACCGATGCCCAGGGCCATATCCAAGGCCAGGGACCCGGTGGGAATGACCTCCACATCCTGGGCAGGCTTGTCGCCCAGGCGCATGGCCGAACCCTTGCCGAAGCTCTTCTCCACCTGCGCGAGGGCCGTGTTCAAGGCTGCCTGGCGACGGGGATCGATCCCGCCCTCCTCTTCCTTCTTCGCCTTGCCACTGTTGCTCTGACGTGCCATATGGCTCTCCTTCTTAGTAACCGACCTCACGATGACGACATCCTGATTGACGACCTCACGATTGACAGCCTATCCGCCGTCGGAACCCGTCTGCGGTCCCGGCGCCCGATGTGGTCGAACGTGCCGGTGGTCACCGGACCATGGGTATCAGTATACCCGACCATGCGAACAAATGTTCGAAAATCGCTTGGAATGGGAAATAAATTCGCGGAGGATAAAACCCGCCGATCAGGCTGCCGGCATGGGCGGCGCATTGTGGTCCTTCCCCCAGCGACGGGAGTCGGGAATCTCCATCTGATCGCAGAGTACATTCCAGACCACGCGCGGCTCCACGCCCGCATCCAGAGCCTCTATTACGGTCATGGCATCCAGGGCGGTCAGCCTTTGGTCACGGGCCAGACTACGTCCGTAGACCCGGCCGAAGACCTCCTCCAGCAGCTGCCAGAATTCCCGTTCACGCACCCGACATCACCTTTCGTCCAAGACCCACCCTGTCACACCCCTTCTACGGTAGCAACCGACAGTCAGCAGAAGAGGGCGCCTGGTTCCTCAGAACCGGACGCCCTCAAGAACGGCCCGCCGAATCAATCGTCTGGACCTGACATGCTTACTCCTGAGTGGACTCCAGGTAATCCGCCACCATCCGCAGGGTCTGCGGCACACCAAGGCCCAGCGCGTCTGCGATGGAGCTCAGCAGTTCGGAGCTGGCCTCCTTCTGGCCGCGTTCCACCTCGGACAGGTAGCCCAGGGACACGCCCGCCTTCTCGCTGACCTCGCGCAGGGTCTTATGATCATTGGTCCTCAACTCACGCAGCACGTGGCCCAGGGCCTCGCGCAGGGAGACGGTGTGGGTGACGGCCCGGCCGTCGTTGGTGGAGGCTGCCCGCTGACGGCTGGCTTCCATGCCGTCCTCCTCCATCCACATCTTGTTCAGGTTGGCCTGGCGCTCCTCCTTGGCCTTCTTGGCGGCCTTGGCCCGAATCACCTGCTGTTGGGCGAAGACGACGGCACGACGTTGGGCGGGAGTCAGGTCACGAACCCGCGCGTTGCGCTCCACTCCGGGTACGGCCGGCTTGACATCATAGGTATCGTTGGTTCGAGTCATCACGGTCTCGGTGCTGGCCATAGCAGCCCCTTTCGCCATTATCGTGTTCAACTTCTTACACAGTGACCAACAGACGAGCCCGTAAATTATTCCAGGGGAGGAACCTGAAAGGCCTGCTTTGTGACCAAGGTCACGTATATGCACGTATATGAGAGGAAGGAATCAGAAGGCAGACGGAATGGCTCAATACAGCCACCATCTAGCCTTGGTCTGCTGGCTACAGCAAATCCCGCAAGCACAAAGCTCGACATCCGCTTATAGAAGCTGTAGAAGCGACTTACTGCATCAAGACGTCAGCCCCGCGAATGCAGGGCCCGATCCAGCTGGTCCAGAATCCGCATAACCGTGCCCCGGCGCACCTGTTCCCGGTCGCCATCCAGATGCAACTCGTAGGCATAGGTCCGGTAGGCATGGGACTGAAGGCCGGTCTCTATGCGTCGACCCATCACCCGGACGGGCAGGGCCAGACCGATGTAGACCAGCCCGGCAGGATCATCCCCGTCAGGGCCTGGCCCGGCGACACCTGTAGTGGCCATGCCTATGACCGTGTCCTCGTGCCCCGGCCTGGTGTAGAGCCTGGCCGTGCCCTCGGCCATCTCCTGGGCGACCCGTGGATGGACCGCGCCCTGGGTGGCCAGCAGGTCCTGGTCCACCTTGAGGATGGCGGCCTTGGCAGCGATGTCGTAGGTGACGGCCGACCCAAGGAAAACGTCTGACGCCCCGGGAATCCTGACGAAGGCATCGGCCAGCAGCCCCCCGGTCAGCGATTCGGCGGCGGCCAGGAACAGGCCCGAATCACGGCAGGTGTCGATGATCCGTCCAGCCAGGTCGTCGCAACGTCCCTGCACGCTCTTGCCGATCATCGCCGCATCCCCATCACGTATTCCGCTCCCGAGTAAAGGCAGAGGGCCAGGGCCACCAGGATGACCACGCGGGTGGCCACCAAGTACCAGGGCCAGACCGTTGACAGGGGCATCATGAGCATGCCCAGGCCGATGCACTCAAACAAGGTCTTGTACTTGCCAGCCCGGGAGGCGGCGATGACCCGGCCCTGCTTGTTGATGACCAGGACCCGCAGCAGAGTGATGCCCAGTTCCCGCACCAGGAAGAGCACGGTGACCCACCACCAGAGCTCGCCGAAGACGGAGGCCACAATCAGCGCCGAGCAGATCAGCAGCTTGTCGGCAATGGGATCCATGAGCTTGCCCAGCTCGGTCACCTGGTTGTACCGGCGGGCCAGCCACCCGTCCAGCTTGTCGGTCGAGGCCGCGAGGATGAAGAGCACGGCTGCGGTCCACCGCATGCCAGGCTTGCGCTCGCCCCAGGGACCGGCCACCAGATCCAGGGCGATGAAGACCAGAACCAGGAGGATACGGGTGTAGGTGACCAGGTTTGGGGGTGAGTTCCATCCTTCGAGAAGCCTGCGCCTCTCACGACCGGTCTCTGACTCGGCATGCTCCTGCATTGCCACTCCTTATACGCGATACTCGTGCGCTCGGGCCGTCCAACATAGATGCCGGGCGGCAGTTTCATCATAACGGTAGACCAGGCCTGGCTTTTTGGACCGAGGTTCAGCCCTGCGCTTGCTCATCCGGGGCAGAATCCATGGAAGTGGCATCCCCACGGATGAAAGCCAGGGCCTGCTGTAGCTGCGGCGGCTGAATAAGTACCTCGCGGGCCTTGGAACCCTCCGATGGCCCTACGATTCCCCTCGATTCCAGCAGGTCCATCAGTCTTCCTGCCCTGGCGAAGCCCACGCGCAGCTTGCGCTGAAGCATGGAGGTGGATCCGAACTGGGTGGTCACCACCAGCTCTGCCGCCTGGAGCAGCTCGTCCATATCGTCGCCGATCTCCTCCTGGATCTCGTTCTTGTGATCCGCCTTGTCGGCCATCTGCTCGATGTCCTCACGGTAGTGGGGCTTGCGCTGGGTGCGCACATAATCCACCGCCTTGCGGATCTCGGACTCGGAAACCCAGGCTCCCTGGACTCGGGTGGGCTTGGCCTGACCCATGGGCAGGAAGAGGGCGTCGCCCTGGCCGATCAGGGTCTCGGCGCCGGTGGCATCCAGAATGACCCGGGAATCCGTGGAGGACGATGTGGCGAAGGCCAGCCTGGAGGGGATGTTGGCCTTGATCAGGCCGGTGACCACATCCACCGAGGGCCGCTGGGTGGCCAGGACCAGGTGGACGCCGGCGGCACGCGCCAGCTGGGTGATCCGCTGAATGGAGCTCTCCACGTCATTCTTGGCCACCATCATCAGGTCGGCCATCTCGTCGACCACCACGACCAGGTAGGGATATGGGGCCACCTTGCGGTTGGAGCCGGCCGGGGCGTGGACCTTGCCCTCGCGCACGGCCTTGTTGAAGTCCTTGATGTGCCGGAATCCGAAGAACTGCAGATCGTCGTAGCGGGCGTCCATCTCCTTGACCACCCACTCCAGGGCCTGGGCGGCCTTCTTGGGCTCAGTGATGATGGGCGTGAGCAGGTGGGGAATGCCAGCGTAGGCGCTCAGCTCCACGCGCTTGGGATCCACCATGATCAGGCGGACCTGCTCCGGCGTGGCCCGCATGATCAGCGAAACCAGCATGGAGTTGATGAAGCTGGACTTGCCCGAACCCGTAGCGCCGGCCACCAGCAGGTGGGGCATCTTGGTCAGGTCGGCGGTCACATAGTGGCCTTCCACGTCCTTGCCCACGGCGGTCATCATGGGGTTGTCGTCCTGCTGAGCCTTGTCGGAGCGCAGCACGTCTCCCAAGTGGACGATCTCGCGGTCCACGTTGGGAATTTCGATGCCGATGGCCGACTTGCCAGGGATGGGGGACAGTATGCGCACGTCCGAGCTGGCCACCGCGTAGGCGATGTTGCGCTGAAGGTTGGTGACCTTTTCCACCTTGACGCCCGGGCCCAGCTCCACCTCGTACTGGGTGACCGAGGGCCCGCGCAGGAAGCCCACCACCTTGGCGTCCACGTCGAACTGCTGGAAGGTCGATTGCAGGGCCTTGATGACCGCGTCGTTGGCCGGGGTCCTGACCGCGTGGGGCTTGCCCTTGACCAGCAGGTCCGTGCTGGGCAGCACGTAGGGTCGGCTCTCGTCCACCTGGCGGTCATCGGAGGAGCTTGACGCGCCGGCAGCCTGGGCCCCCGCACCCTGGGCTCCGGCCGGCTGATTCCCTGCTCCCGGAGCCGGCTGGGCATCCATCTGCACAGTGTCGGCTGCGGCAGCGGCAGCGGCCCATGGATCCGAGGCCCCCACGCCGGACAGGGCAGCCGGATCCACCTTGGGGTGCCCCTGCTCCCTGGCATCCAAAAGCGCAGCCGTGGCCGGTGCCTCCACCGCGGGCATGTTCTGCGTGGACACCTGGTCAGATTCAGCTGCCTGCACCGTCTGATCACCCTGGTCAGACCCCTCCAGCGAGGCCGCCTGGGAGAAGGGCTCGTCAGCCTCGTAACGCTCAAGATGGGTGTCCGTGTCCTTGCCGATGCGGCCATGCAGCAAGCGGCTGAACCAGCCGGCCACCCCGCCCTTGCGGGAATCCTGGTCATCCTCCTGGTCCGACTCCTGGTGAGTGGGCACGCCAGGCGCTAGTGGCAGGGTGTCGTCCCCCAGCCTGACCTCGTTGGGAGCGGTCTGAGCCGAAGCCGGGCTGGAGGCACGGGTCCCCTTCCCGCGCAGCCAGGCCATGAGGTCGCTCATATGGAATCTAAAGGTGATGAAGAGGCCGAAAATGGCCACGAGTACGAAGATGATGACGGCGAAAACCTTGGACAGCCCCCAGGCCAGGGGCGAACCCAGGAAGAACCCCAGAAGGCCGCCTGAGCCACTGATGGCCGTCATGTCGAAGCCGCGATAATCCGAGGCCATAAGCACGTCCAGGATGGAACAGACCGACCAGAGAACCACCATGAGGCCGCCCACCACAGGCAGGTTGCCCGCCTCGCGCCCGGTGTAGCAGACCAAACGGAAGGCCGCGAAAAGCAGAACCACCGGCAGGATGATGCTGCAGAGTCCCAGAACGCCCGCAGCCAGAGCATGCAGTCCCCGTCCCAGGAAGCCATTTACGCGGAACCATTCGCTGGCACAGAAGAGCACGGCCAGGATGACCAGCACGAAGCAGAGTCCATCCTTGCGGTAGGCGGAGTTGTCGCCATTCTTGCCGGCCACGGCGCGCACCAGGGATCCCAGGCCCCGGGGCAGGGCCAGCAAGGCCTTGTGCCAGAAGGGTTCCGGGTCTTGACTGTCCTTGGATGCGGTCCGACCGCGACCGCGTGCGTCTGCTTGCTGCTTACGTGTCATAACCCTTTCAGCCTACCCAGAACCCCGGTCTGCATCGGGCACGCCGGGTCAGTGTGCACAACTCTTTCAGACGGGGGCCGCCAGGGCTAGCATCGTTGGCATGACACCAGCCGAACGTCAGAGCGCCGTGGCCTTCGCTCTGCGCAACCTACTTCTCGATGACCGTCAGCCCGGTCCTTCGGCTCTTCAAGCAGCCAGCGACTTTGTAGCAGGCAGAAGACAGGCCGAAGCGCTGGCCGACACGGCCCGACGCTTGGAAGCCCAGAGCAATGGTACGAACGCCAATGCGGATGCCCTGTTTCTGCGGACCATTCTGGTCTGTCAGTGGCCTTGGGCGACCGAAGGCGATCTTGCAGAGTTACGAGCCATCCACCGCAGGCTGCTGCCCAACCTGCCAGAAGAACGAGCACTGCGCTGGCCTCAACCAAACGACGATGCCAGCCTGTATCCAGCGGCCATGCTGGAGCAGGGAGCCGCGGCCATCGGCCAGGAGCTGGCGGCCGAACGCAATCTGGCCAGCCTGGACCGTCCAGTCTTCGTGGAGCGCCTGGCGCACTACTACGACGAGCTCTCCTACCTGCATCCCTTCGCCGACTGCGACGGCATGACCCTGCGCATCTTCCTCTCGCGCCTGTCCCACGATGCCGGCTGGGACCTGGACTGGGGTCAAGCTAATCCGACCGCCCACCGCCGGGCCATCCAGCGAGCGCTCCGGGGCAACACCGACGATCTGCAGGCCCTGATTACAGGCATGGTCCGCCCGGTCAACCCAACCAGAATATTTCTGATCGCGGGATGGGACCAGGGCCCAGCCCACTGAGCCGACAGCCTCAGCCCGACAGCATCAGCCTGGCAGCCGCTCATTGCCGCTGCGCTTGGCGGCCTCGATGATCTGGGCACTCTGATTGATCAGTTCCGTCGCCCCGGCCTGGTCGTGGTCGCGCACGTGCCCCCAGTATTGTATTTTGAGCTGCACATACCGCTTCCGCGCCCGCAGGCCGGCCATCCGCTGGTCCAGCCGTCGCCCCTGCTCGGCCAGGAGCTCGATCTGCCGTCCGGCGGCCTCGGCTCCCGCCGCACGGTTGCCTAGATACTCCCGCATGTGCTCCAGGGACATGCCCGTGGCGCTCAGGCAGGAGATGGTCTCCAGCAGGTCCAGATCATCCTGGTTGTAGCAGCGGTGGCCGCTTGAGGGGTCCCTAGCAATGGGCGGAATGATGCCGATGGTCTCGTAGTAGCGCAGGGTGGTCTCCGGCATCCCCGACATGAGCGAGGCCTGGCGGATGGTGTACCAGGGCCCGGATCCCTGTGCGGTCTGGGTTTGGTCGGTCTGGGGTTCAGCCTGGGGCTGCGTGATGGTGGTCATACCCGTCCAGCCTAGGAACTTCAAGTACTTGAAGTCAAAGCGCGCCCAAATGGTGTCTGGTCACCCTACCCTGATCCGACTGGTCGGCATGGGCATCCGCCTGGTCGAAGCGGCCTTGGTCGGCCTGGTCCACCAGATCCAAGGCCTGCCGGGCCAGGTCCGGGGCCAGGGCATTCAGCCAGTGGATGCGCGGATCCCGGCCGAACCAGCCCATCTGCTTGCGGGCCAGGCGCTTGGTCTTCTGCGCTATCAGACCGAAGGCGGCATCCAGGTCGGTGCGGCCGTCCAGATAGTCCAGAATCTGTTGATAGCCCAGGGCTCGTGAGGCCGTGGTCCCCAGGCGGTTGCGCAGCCCGCTCACCTCGTCGACCAGCCCCTGGTCGCGCATGGCCTGGGTGCGCTGGTCGATCCTGCGGTCCAGCTCCTCCCGGGGCAGGTCCAGCCCCAGCTGCAGGGCGGGCAAGAGGTAGCGATACCGGGGCAGGCTGGCCGAATAGGGCCGTCCGGTGATCTCCATGACCTCCAGAGCCCGCACGGTCCGCCGCACATTCCGAGGGTCCATACGGGCCGCAGCCTCCGGGTCCCGCTCCTGCAGCTCGCGGAAGAGCAGCCCGGATCCCTCCTCTTGGGCCCGCTCCTCCAGCCTGGCCCTAACCGCCGGGTCGGTGCCGGGGAAGGACAGATCGTCGATGACCGCCCGGGTATAGAGCCCTGAGCCACCGACCAAGATCGGCCGGATTCCCTGGGCCCGCAGGTCGGCTATCAGGGACCGGGCCATGGCCTGGAAGCGGGCCACGCTCATGGCCTCTTCCGGCTCGATGATGTCGATCAGGTGGTGGACCACCGCCTGCCGCTCCCCTACCGAAGGCTTGGCCGTACCCACGTCCATCCCCCGGTACATCTGGTAGGCATCGGCATTGACGATATGGGCCGTCTGCCCGCGGGCTTGGAGAGCCTGTGCCAGGGCCACGCCCAGGGCGGTCTTGCCCGAGGCTGTGGGACCCACGATGGAGATGATGCGGGGTTCAGCGGATGCCATAGACCTGCCCCGCCCGGGGATCCGGGTCAGCAATCAGATAGTGGGGCCCGGCCTGGGTGACGGTGCAGGTGACCAGGTCCCCGGGCTTAGGTGCAGGCATCCCCTGGGGCACGCCGACGTGGACCAGCACCCCGGTGCGCTCATGCCCGGTCACCCGATGGGTGCTGCCGTCGTGCCGGCCGTGCCCGTCGCCGATCAGCACCTCCACCTCTTTGCCCAAAAAGGCCTGCATGTGCTCCATGGTGATGGACTCCTGCAGGGCCTGCAGCCGCTCGAACCGGTCCTGGACCACGGCCTTGGGCAGCTGTGGCATGCGCGCGGCAGGCGTGCCGGGCCTGGGCGAATACTCAAAGATGAAGGCGGACGAGAAGCGCGCCCGGCGCACCACGTCCATGGTGGCCTGGAAGTCCTCCTCGGTCTCCCCTGGGAAGCCCACGATGATGTCGGTGGTGATCAGGGCATCGGGCATGGCGGCCCGCACCTTGTCAAGTATGTCCAAAAAGCGCTGGGACCGGTAGGAGCGCCGCATGGCCCGCAGAATCCGGTCGGAGCCCGACTGCAGGGGCATGTGCAGCTGGTGCATGACCGTGGGCGTCTCGGCCATGGCGGCGATCACATCGTCGGTGAAGGCCGCCGGATGGGGCGAGGTGAAGCGAATCCGCTCCAGCCCAGGCACCCGTCCGCAGGCGCGCAGGAGCCGGGCGAAGGCATAGCGGTCCCCCGTGGACCAGCCGTAGGAGTTGACGTTCTGCCCCAGCAGGGTCACCTGGCGGGCACCGGAGCGCACGCAGTCCTCAACCTCCTGCAGGATGTCGTCCATGGAACGGTCCCGCTCCCGCCCGCGCACCGAGGGCACGATGCAGAAGGTGCAGGTGTTGTTGCAGCCGACCGATATGGACACCCAGGCCTGTGAGCGCGAGGCCCTGACCGCCGGCAACCGCCCGGGCAGATCCCGCAGCTCCTGCGAAACCCCCACCTGGGGCCGCCCGTCCTTGCGGGCCTTGTCCAAAAGCCCGGGCAGCGAGCCGATGTCCCTGGTGCCGAAGACCGCATCCACCCAGGGCGCCGCCTTCACAATCCGCTCCCGGTCCTTCTGGGCCATGCAGCCGCCCACGGCGATGCGCGTGTCGGGCTTGTGCTGCTTGAACCTGTGCCAGCGCCCGATGGTCCCGTACATGCGCTGGGTGGCGTTGTCGCGCACGGCGCAGGTGTTGAGCACCATCACGTCCACCTCGCGCGCGCGTACCTGCTCGGGCGTGGCCTGCCGGTAGCCCTGGGCCCGGAGCACCCCGGCGATCCGCTCGGAATCATGCTCGTTCATCTGGCAGCCCAGGGTCCGCACATAGTAGACGCCCCTGCTGTCCTTATGCTGAGCGGTCGCGCTCATGCCCTCGCCTGCTTCCATAAGCCATGATTGTATGCGCAGGTCGGGTCCCGCGGCCATCGGGGCCTGTGCGTACCATGAGTGATGGTTACGAACGGCGGCATGGGAGGTTCATGTGATACTCGACCGTAACAGTGCCATGAGCGCATCCGAAATGAAGCAGCGACTGTCGGACCTGGACGAAAAGGACCGTCCCAAGCTGGACATCGACGAGATAACGGAGTTCGTCAATCTCATGCAGACCTACGAGGGGGCCATGTACGAGATTTCGACCAAGCTGGACGTGCTGGACACGGAATTCCAGGTCCGGTTCAGTCACAACCCCATCCACCACATGGAGCGCCGGCTCAAGAGCGTGGACTCCCTGATCGGCAAGCTGCACCGCAAGAACCTGCCCGTCACCATCCCCTCGGTGCGCGATCACATCTTCGACGTGGCCGGCGTGCGCGTCATCTGCAACTACCGGGACGACGTTTACTCGGTCTCCCGCTACCTCTCCGACCAGTCGGACATCCAGGTGCTGAGGGTCAAGGACTACATCCGCAACCCCAAGATGAACGGCTACCGCAGCCTGCACGTCATCTACGCCGTGCCGGTCTTCCTGACCTCGGGCCCCCACTACACGCCGGTCGAGGTGCAGTTCCGCACCATCGCCATGGACTACTGGGCCTCCCTGGAGCACCAGCTGCGCTACAAGTCCGACCTGCCCGACGCCCGCCTGGCCGAGCATTCGCAGACCCTGCTGGACTGCGCCCGCTCCCTGCAGAACATCGAGGTGCAGATGCAGTCCATCCACCGCGACATCTCAGGTTCGCCCCAGGAACAGGAGACCGACGACGAAGCCATCAGCGGCAATACCGATTAACTGAATCCTCACAAATCCTTTACCATAGGAACCAGGCCAGGTGGAAGGGTTGGGGCTTCCGCCGGGTCCCAGGAGGAGGCCCCGCCTTCAAGGTCGGGTCTCCTCCTGTACCACCATATTTCAGAAGTCGAAGTTGTCGGGATCCGCGCCGGTGCGCTCGTCCCTGTTCATGGCGGTGATGGTCTTCATATCCTCATCACTCAGCTCGAAGTCGAAGACCTGCGCGTTCTGCTCGATCCGCTCCTTGTGGGTGGACTTTGGGATGACGATGACCCCGCGCTGCAGGTGCCAGCGCAGCACGATCTGTGCCGGGGAGCGGTCGTAGCGCTCGGCCATGGCCTTGAGCCTGGGGTCGGCCAGCAGGTTGCCGCCGGTGCCACCCAGAGGACTGTAAGCCTCCACATCCACACGCAGGGTGCCGTGGCAGTAGTCGATCAGGTCGCCATTGACGAACTGGGGCGAGGACTCGATCTGATCGACGGCCGGCTTGGTGCCGCTGATGGTATGCAGCTCGTCCAGGTGGTGCTTCTGGAAGTTGCAGACCCCGATGGCCCGTACCCGCCGCTGGGTGTAAAGCTCCTCCATGTCCTCCCAGGCCTGCTGCCAGCCCTCGGCGGGCCAGTGGATCAGGTAGAGGTCCAGATAGTCCACGCCCAACCGGTCCAGGCTCTCCTTGAAGGCCTCCTTGGCCCGTCCCGCACGAATGTCGTCATTCCAAAGCTTGGTGGTCAGGAAGACATCCCGCCGGTCAACCCCGGAGCGGCGCAACCCCTCCCCCACGGACTGCTCGTTGCCATAGATCATGGCGGTGTCGATGTGGCGGTAGCCCGCCTGCAGGGCCCAGGTGACGGCCTGGCTGGTCGCCTCGCCATCGGGTGTTTGGAAGACCCCGAGCCCCAGCTGGGGAATGCTGACCCCGTTGTTGAGGGTGACGACGGTATCGGTGACGTTTCCGGTCATATAGGCATACTCCTTGTCGGCCGATCAGAGGCCGTGACGTATTGTGTGTTCATTCTATCCGGCAGGCAAGATGGGATCAGCAGTTGTTTAAGGCATACCGTCGCGCTTCTGCATTTCGTGCGTTCTCTGTTGGCTTGGTGGTAAAGTGAAAAGTGGGGATGTTGGGAGATAACTGGCTTCTGCTTTATGGGCGATCGACGCCCACAGTAGCGACGGTTCATCGACTTGAAAGACGTTAATGCTGATAGGCAGGCGGCCTTGATACCGCTTGGCATTGGTGAAGGGGATTGATTTCATGCATCTGGATACCCGCCTGCGTCGCGCATCGGCGACGGCGATCGTCCTGCTGGGTCTGTTGGCAGGCCTGGGTGTCGCGTCCGCCAACGCGGACGATGTCGTGTCCGCCAGTCCGGCGGGCACTCCTGTATTTAGCGGGGGGGGGGGGGGTCGTCAGACCCCTCGCGTAGCTGAGCAAACCCCCGTCACACTCCCCAACAGCGCAACCAGCACTCCCCTGCCTTCACCCTCGCCGCTGCAAACCGCATCACCCCTGGATTCCACGGCACCAAGCCCAGGCCCGTCAACGCCGAAGGACGGCATCAACACCACAGGATCCGCTTCAACCAAGCCATCCGATACCGATGATCAAACCTCACATGTAGTGCGCTTCGACCCAGGCGATGGCAACACGCCCACACAATCAACCGTGAAAACCGGCACCCTCGCATCCCCTCCGGAAAACAACCCCGTGCGTGAAGGCTTCCGGTTCGACGGGTGGACACGCGAAGGCCAGCCCTATGACTTCCAGACCCCCGTCCTGCAGGACACAACACTGAAAGCCAAATGGAGCAAAGCCACGGACTGGACGCTGAGCCCGGACCACGGGCCCGCCTCCGGCACCCGGTTGACCATCAGCCCGCCCAGCCTGCAGGAGCCCTACTACGTCAGCGTCCAAGCCGCAGGGGACCAGTTTATCGGCCTGACCGGCGAGGGCCGCATCTACACCTGGGCGCAGGACAACACACCCAAGCAGGTTCCTCTCCCCGCGCAGGCCCCCGACGGATTCCGCTACCTGCAGGCCCCCGACGGATTCCGCTACCTGCAGGCCGCAGCCGGCAGCCACCGGCAGGCGGCGCTTGGATCCGACCAGCACATCTACACCTGGACCAGCCAAGAGGCCACACCTACGCTCCTCGACACCGGCCAGGATGCCGGGTTCACCAGCATTAGCATGAGCGATGACCGACTCTTGGCGGTGGACCGGCAGGGACAGGTCCACGCCTTCCAAGCCGGCATGACAGGCAACCAGAACGAAAAATTGACAGAACAAGCCACAACCGTTCTGCCCGAACAGGCCCAGGCGACACTGGCCGTCGCCTCCCCCAGCCGGATCCTCGCTCTGGACTCGGACGGGCAAGCCTGGATCTGGAACCCAGACAAGACCGGCAACGTCAAGCCCGAACGCATCAGGCAAGACCAGGGCATGCGCATCAGGCAAGCTCAAACCCTCAGCCAGGGGTTCATCCTCCTGGACGCAAACGGGCAGGCCCATTACCTGGCCGACGGCAAGACAAGCCTCGCAACCACCGGCCTGCCGGAAAACATGAAAGCCAGCCGGATCACCGCCAACAAGAACCAGGCCGTCACCGCCGGCACGGACGGCCACATCTGGACCTGGAAGCCCGGTGAGACGCCCACGCGCGCGGACAACGGGAGCCAGCCCTACACGCAGGCCGCCATTACGGGCGGCAGGATCACCGCTATCAGCAGGCAGGGCAGCCTATACCAATGGAGCATCAACACCCAGAGCCAGCCAGACAAGCCAGCAAAAGTCAACACCACCCAGGCGGCCATTCTCGAATCAGCCAGCCTGGACGGCCGGTCGCTGACACTCAACAAAACAGACGGCTCCTGGCAGACGGAAATGCCAGCAAGCCAGCCCGGACCAGCCACCATCCTCATCACCGGCAAGCAGGACGGCAAGCCCTTCACCAAAAGCCTCAACTACACGGTCGACCAGACGCTTCTGAAGGACATCCGACAGAGTTCCACCTACACGGTCACCTTCAAGACGGACGGAGGAAGCCCCAAACCCGGAGACCAGCAAGTCACCTATCCCTACGGAAGAGTCCAACGGCCCTCACCCGACCCGACCCGCAGCGGCTACCAGTTCGACGGATGGTTCATTGGCGAAGTCGCCTACGACTTCAGCAAACCCGTCACAGAAAACCTCACCCTCAACGCCAAATGGACCAGCAAAACCCCCAACACCTCCTGGAGGATCAGCCCCGACAAGGGCAGCCAGCTCGGCCACGAAACCACCACCATCACCCCACCAGACAGCACCAGCGGCATCAGGTTCAGCCAGGTCGGCGGAGCAAAATACTATACCTATGTTTTTTCCTTGGCCGTGGGCAGCGACGGGAACGCCTACGCATGGGGAGACAACACCTATGGCCAGCTCGGCGACGGGACGACCACTCAACGGATTACGCCGAACATAGTCAGGAAACCTGCAGGCGTGCCGACCGACTTCACCTATGTGCAGGTCAGCGCAGGAAAATGGCATTCGCTGGCCGTGGGTAGCGACGGATACGTATACGCCTGGGGCAGCAACCAGCATGGTCAGCTCGGCAACAACACCGCAACGAATTCCTCTGTTCCTGTGCGCGTGCGCGACCCCACCAGCCCCACGGATCCGAACAAAGGACTCAAAGCCATACAGGTCAGCGCCGGAGACGAGCATTCACTGGCCTTGGACAGCAACGGATACGTCTACGCCTGGGGATGGAACGACAATGGCCGACTCGGCAACAACACCACAGCAGATTCGTCTTTCCCCGTGCGCGTGCGCGACCCCACCAGTTCCACCGACCCGAGCAAAGGACTCAAAGCCGTACAGGTCAGCGCCGGATGGCACCATTCGCTGGCCGTGGGCAACGACGGATACACCTACGACTGGGGATTAAACAACTATGGCCAACTCGGCAACACCAGCAAAAACTCTTCGACAGTTCCTGTGCGCGTGCGCGACCCCACCAGCCCCACTGACGCAAACAAAGGTCTGAAAGCAACACAGGTCAGCGCCGGATACTCTCATTCGCTGGCCGTGGGCAGCGACGGATACACCTACGCCTGGGGATTAAACAACTATGGCCAACTCGGTAACAGCAACACAGCAGATTCGACAGTTCCTGTGCGCGTGCGCGACCCCGCCAGCCCCAAGGACACGAGCAAAGGGCTCAAAGCCACAGCGATCAACGCTGGAGGCGAGCACTCACTAGCCGTGGGCAGCAACGGATACGCATACGCCTGGGGATGGAACCTGTATCGCCAGCTCGGCGACGGCACTACAAGCAACTCGAGTGTTCCTGTGCCAGTACGCGACCCCACCAGTCCAGCTGACGCAAGCAAAGGGCTACAAGCCACACGGTTCAGCGTCGGAGACCATCATTCGCTGGCCGTGGGCAGCAACGGATACACATACGCCTGGGGAGAAAACATCTATGGCCAGCTCGGCGACGGCACTACTGACGACTCAAACGTTCCTGTGTCGGTGTTGTTCAACCTGCAGCCGGTGATCACTGCAGCCAGGTTCGACACCGGCCCAGGCACGAACCTGGCTCCTGTTAGCAACAGCAGCAGCGTCACTGTGCTCACGCCCGCACACCAGCCAGGTGCGGTCACGGTCAGCGTCGACTACGCAATGGGCGGCGCGGGACGCATCCTGACCGACACCTCCCTCAGATACACATACCTGCCTGCAGGCGTTCTCCCAAGGGCCGGGGAGGAAGGCATCCTGCTCGCCCTGGCCACCGGCATGACCGGCATGGGCGGGGTCATGGCCTCACGCCGCCACAGGAGAGAACGGCACAGGCTATTGCACACCTCGCACGAGTAAGACAGGCCGGAGGCGGATCAATCCCCCCCCCCACCCCCGGCTTACAACAGGGGCCCACGGAGGAATGCCACTTAAAACTCACCCCCCAAGAGAGCCGGCACCCCTCTTGCGCCTCCACCACCACACTACTGTCCAAATACTGCAGTCAAGAATTGAGAGCAGGCATGCACGGCACGTTTCTGCCTTCGAAAGGGAAACTTGGGCACGCCGACCAGGGGGGGGGGGGGGGATGGAGCCCAAGTCCGCTCGGCCTTCGTCTGTGCTCCCAGTACCAGATAATCGCTGTAAACAAACGCTTTTCCCAACCAAAAGATCCGTTGTCGTCAAAGAGCTGACTTGGCTCGTGTTTGTTGTCTGAAGTCTGGGTGGTATGGTTAGAGGCAGGGGATGTCAAGAAGGCGACTGGCTTCCGCCATTGGACTCTGCTGTTTGATGCAGGATCGGCATCGATAGACAGAACGGTTTTTCGACTGGAAGAACGAAGAACTTTAATAGGCAAGCGGCGTTGATTCCGCTTGATGTTTGGTGAAGGGGTTTTGGTTTCATGCATATGGTTACCCGTCTGCGTCGAATCCTGGCGATGATGACCGTCCTGCTGGGCCTGCTGGCAGGCCTGGGCATCGCATCCGCCCAGGCGGATGCTCCCATGCTCACCGGGGGGGGGGGGTCGTCAGACCCCTCGCGTAGCTGAGCAAACCCCCGGCATTCTCCCCAGCAGCGCAACAGACACCCCACTGCCCTCGCCATCGCCGATACAAGCCACCACACCATTAAGCCCGACAGCAAGCCCGGGCACCCCGTCATCGACGACGGGAACACCCGGCAGCACAGACCCCGCTCCGACCAAATCAGCAGAGAAGCCGGATGAGCAAACTTCGCATGTGGTGCGCTTCGATCCGGCCGACGGCGGCAAGCCAACACAGTCAACAGTGAAGACCGGCACCCTGGCCGCTCCCCCGCAAGAGAACCCGCAACGTCCCGGCTTCCGGTTCGACGGGTGGATGCTCGACGGCCGGCCCTATGACTTCCGGACCCCCGTCCTGAAGGAGATAACCTTGAAAGCCCAGTGGTCGAAAACCACGGACTGGACGCTGAGCCCGGAGCACGGGCCCGCCACCGGCACGCGGCTGACCATCAGCCCGCCCAAAAATCAAGAACCTCAATTTGTCAGCCTCCAGGCCGCCGGACAGCACATAGTCGGCCTGACCGGCGACGGGCGCATCCACACATGGACGCAGGAAGGCGCACCCAAGCAGGTTTCCACCCCCACGCAGGCATCCGACGGGTTCCGCTACCTGCAGGTTGCAGCCGGCAGCCGACGGCAGGCGGCACTCGGATCCGACCAGCAGATCTACACCTGGAACAATGAACAATCGACACCCACCATCCTCGATGCCAACCAGAACACCAAGTTCACCAGCATCAGCCTGAACGATGACCTTCTACTGGCTGTGGACCGGCAGGGACAGGTCCACACCTTCCAAACCGATCAGGCCGACAGCCGGAATTCGAATCCGAAACTCCTGGAGCAGGCCACGACCGGCCTGCCCGGACAGGCGCAGGCCGTCACCGCCGCCGCCTCCGACAGCCGGACCCTCGCCCTGGACTCTGACGGGCAGGCCTGGACCTGGGACGCGAACAGCATAGGCAAAGCCAAGCCTGTACACATCAGACAAGACACCGAAATGCGCACCGTCCAAGTCCAAGCACTTGGCAAACAATTTCTCCTGCTGGACGCGGACGGGCAGGCCTGGTACCTGGCCGACAGCACAACCGATCCGACAGCCGTCAGCCTGCCGGAGGGCATGAAAGCAAGCAGGATCACGGCCGACAAGAACCAGGCCGCCATCACCGACAAGAACGGCAAGGTCTGGGCATGGAAGCCTGGCGGAACCCCCGTCCGGGCGGACGACGGGAGCCAGCCATACACGCAGGCCGTCCTTGCAGGCGGCAGGATCACCGCCATCAGCAGGCAGGGCGGCCTCCACCAGTGGAGCCTGGACGGGCAGGGCCGGCCCGGCAAGCCCGCCAGAATCAACACCACCCAGGCGCCCACCCTGGAAACAGCCAGCACGGACAGCCAACCGCTCAAACTCACCAGGAACAACGACTCATGGCAGACGGACATGCCCGCCCACAAGCCAGGACCAGCCACCATCACCATCACCGGCAGCCAGGACAACCAGCCCTTCACCAGAAACCTCGACTACACGGTCGACCAGCCGCTGACCAGAGACATCCGAGAAGGCTCCACCCACACGGTCAGCTTCGACACGGCCGGAGGAAGCCCGGCGCCCGGCCTCCAGCAGGTCGACTACCCCTACGGGCGAGTGCAACGGCCCACGCCCGACCCGGCGCGCGAAGGCTACCTGTTCGACGGATGGTTCACCGGCAACACCGCCTACGACTTCAGCAAGCCCGTCACCCAGAACCTCACCCTCACCGCCCACTGGACCTTCAAAGACCCCGACAACACATGGAAGATCAGCCCCGACAGGGGCAGCCAGTTCGGCAACGAAACCACCACCATCACCCCTCCAGACACCAGCCGGGGCATCAGGTTCAGCCAGGTCAGTGGCGGAGGATACGCCCCGTTTGATGTGACGGGGGGGTATTCACTGGCCGTGGGCAGCGACGGGAACGCCTACGCCTGGGGATACAACAAGTATGGCCAGCTCGGCAACGGCACGACTACCCAGCAGAACACACCGGTCCCGGTGCCAAAGCCTGAAGGCACGCCTGCGGATTTCACCTACGTGCAGGTCGTTGCCGGAGGCTATCATTCGCTGGCCATCGGCAGCGACGGGTACGTATACGCCTGGGGGAATAACAACCGCGGGCAGCTCGGCAACAACACCAAGTCCAATTCGTCAACCCCCGTGCGCGTGCACGGGCCCAACAACACCGGCGAAGGGCTGAAAGCCATCCAGATCTCCGCAGGAGCCTGGAACTCCATGGCACTGGCTGCCGACGGCACCGTATACACCTGGGGCAGCTTACAGAGCGCATGGGCCCTCTCGTCCAACTTGCCCGCAACTGTCCCGCAAACCGTGCCCACAACGGTCGAGGACCCCTCGGATGCCAGCGGCGTCTTCCACGCCGTGCAGATCAGCACCCGATGGTCCTTCGACATGGCCATCGGCCAGGACGGGTACGTATACGCCTGGGGCTACAACACCAACGGCCAGCTCGGCAACAACACCAGCGACGGTACCAGCACCACCGTCTTCCACCCCACGCCCAGCCGCGTGTTCGCATCCAGTCAGTCCACGACTGCTGCAGGCCCCTGGCTGAAGGCCGTCCAAGTGAGCGCCGGCGTTAGGCATGCGCTGGCCATCGACGAGGACGGGAACACATGGTCATGGGGACGCAACAACTATGGCGAGCTCGGCAACAACACCACCAACGGAGAACACGTCGCAAATCCTGTCCCCGTGCGTGTGCAATACCCCGCAAGTACGGGCACAGTGACAGCCGTGCAGGTGAGCGCCGGAGCCAATCATTCGATAGCTGTCGACACAAACGGAAACACCTGGTCATGGGGACGCAACAACTATGGCCAGCTCGGCAACAACACCACGAGCAATCAGAGTACCCCAGTAAAGGTGTTCGCCTCCGCGCAGTCCACGAGCTCGGATGGACCATGGCTGAATGCTGTGCAAATCAGCGCAGGATACTTTTCATCAGCAATCGGCACTGACGGATACGCGAAAGTATGGGGACAAAACAACAATGGCCAGCTCGGCAACGGCACCACTAGTGGCGAGAAGCCGAATCCTGTTCCTGTGTCGGTGATGTTCCCCCTGCAGCCGGTGATCACAGCCGCCAGGTTCGACACCAGCCTTGCCACGAACCTGAACCATATCAGCAACAGCAACAGCGTCACCGTGCTCACACCCGCACACCAACCAGGCACGGTCACGGTCAGCGTGGACTACACGATGGGCGGTGCAGGAAGCACCCTGACCGACACCTCACTCCGATACACGTACCTGCCTGCAGGCGTGCTCCCCCAGGCAGGCGGGGAAGGCATCCTGCTCGCCCTGGCCACTGGCATGACCGGCATGGGCGCGATGCTGGCATCCCGCCGCCACCGGAGGGAAACACACCAACTATTACACGCTTCGCACGAGTAAGAGCGGCCAGGGGCGGGTCAATCCCTCGGCCCTGGCTTATCGGGGGCGCACGGAGGAAAAGTGTCACTGAAGGCTCAATCCCCAAGGGAGCCGACACGCCTCCCGCGCCCCTCCCACCACACATATGCTGACTTCCACCGAACCGGCATCGGCATCATGGACACAGCCATGCAACATCCGGATTAGATTCGATTCCGAGCGTTTCCCGGCCCCCATATGCTGGCGGTCAACCGGCAGGCGCAATCTGGTAGGTTGAAGTACTGGCTAGCGGTACGATGTTTGCTCACTTTTTCATCAGTGAGGCGGTAAACGGGGGCATTGTGCCGGCACGTAGCCCGAAGCTGGCTTGGCCTATATTTCGAAGCGTTTATTGTGGGTTACACCATGTGCGGCGCTTTTTCGGATAGCATGATGGGTGCAATGCTGTTGGGCAGTTGGTTGGGTTTTCGATGTGGCCTGAAAGGCCACTTCCTGACGGATGGGACATTGTAGGCAGGAATTCATCAGCACGTTTCCCAGGATGGTGGAAGCGGCTGTGTCCGGTGCGGGCGAAAGGTTGTCGGCTTATGCATCTGGGTACCCGTCTGCGTCGCATCCTGGCGATGATGATCGTCCTGCTGGGCCTGCTGGCAGGCCTGGGCGTCGCGTCCGCCCAGGCGGATGCTCCTGTGTTTAGCGGGGGGGGGGGGGGTCGCCAGACATCTTAAGTAGCTGAGCAAACCCCCGGCATTGCCCCCGGCAGCGCAGCTAGCAGCCCGCTGCCCTCGCCCTCGCCGCTGGAAACCGCCCCGCCCCTGAACCCCACGACGCCGACGGAAGGCACGGGCGGCGCAGGCTCCTCTCCGGCCAAGCCGTCCGACAAGACGGATGAGCAGACCACTCACACGGTGCGCTTCGACCCGGCCGACGGCGGCACACCCACACAGGCGAGCGTGAAGACGGGCACCCTCGCATCCACTCCGGAACATAATCCCGTACGTGAGGGATTCCGGTTCGACGGATGGACATACAACGGCCGGCCCTTCGACTTCCGGACCCCCGTCCTGAAGGACACGACTTTCAGCCGAAACATACTGGCGGGAAAAATACGTCCGGACCCCCGTCCTGAAGGACACGACCCTGAAAGCCCAATGGTCGAAAACCACGGACTGGACGCTGAGCCCGGAGCACGGGCCCGCCACCGGCGCCAGGCTGACCATCAGCCCGCCCGGCCTGCAGGAACCCTGTTACACGAGCATCCAGGCCGAGGGAGACCAGATTGTGGGCCTGACCGGCGACGGGCGCATCCACACCTGGACACAGGAGGGCGCACCCGTGCAGGTTCCCTCCCCCACGCAGGCATCCGACGGGTTCCATTATCTGCAGGCCACAGCCGGCAGCCATTGGCGGGCGGCACTCGGATCCGACCAGCGGATCTACACCTGGGACAGCCGACAGTCCACGCCCGCCATCCTCGACACCGGACAGGACACCCGGTTCACCAGCATCAGCATCAACGACGACCTGCTCCTGGCCGTGGACCGGCAAGGCCGGGTCCACACCTACCAGTCCAGCGATGCCGACAGCCGGGACCCGAACCCGAAACCCCTGGAGCAGGCCGAGACCGGCCTGCCCGGACGGGCGCAGGCCGTCACCGCCGCCGCCTCCGGCAGCCGGACCCTCATCGTGGACTCTGACGGGCAGGCCTGGACCCGGGACGCGAACAGCATAGGCAACGCCGAGCCCGAACCCGTCAGGCAGGACCCGGGCACGCGCATTCTCCAGGCCCAGGCCCTCAACCAGGGGCTCCTCCTCCTGAATGAGGACGGACAGACCCGGTACCTGGCCGACAGCGCAACCAAGCCGACAGCCGCCGGCCTGCCCGACGGCACGCAGATCAGCAGAACCAACAGCAGCGGCGACCAGGCCGCCATCACCGACAAGGACGGCCACATATGGGCCTGGAAGCCCGGCAGCAAGACCACCCGGGCGGACGACGGAAGCCAGCAGTACATGCAAGCCGCAAGCACCGGCAGCAGGATCACCGCCATCAACAAGCAGGGCGGCCTACACCAGTGGAGCCTGGACAAGCAGGGCCGGCCAGGCAAACCCGCCAGAATCAACACCACCCAGGCGCCCGCCCTGGAAACAGCCAGCACGGACAGCCAACCGCTCAAACTCACCAGGAACAACGACTCATGGCAGACGGACATGCCCGCCCACAAGCCAGGACCAGCCACCATCCTCATCACCGGCAGCCAGGACGGCCAGCCCTTCACCAGGAGCCTCAACTATACGGTCAACCAGCCGCTGGCACGAGGCGCCGAACCAAGATCCACGCTCACGGTCCACTTCGACACAGGCGGAGGAAACCCCGAACCAGCAGACCAGAGTTTCCCTACCCCGAACGGCAGGGTGAAGCGGCCCTCCCCCGACCCGGCGCGCGAAGGCTACCTGTTCGACGGGTGGTTCACCGGACAGGTCGCCTACGACTTCAGCAGGCCCGTCACCACGGACCTGACCCTGACCGCCAAATGGACCGAAAGCCAGAACAGCACGTGGAGCATCAGCCCCGACAAGGGCAGCCAGCTGGGCAGGGAATCCACAACCATCACCCCGCCAGACACCAGCCGGGGCATCAGATTCAGCCAGATCAGCGGTGGGAAAGACTACAGCTCTTGTTTCTCCTTGGCTGTGGGCAGCGATGGGAACGCATACGCCTGGGGAAACAACAAGAATGGCCAGCTCGGCAACAGGACGACAGCAGAGTATCAGACTACGCCGGTCATGGTGAAAAACCTGACCGCAAGACATACCCGGACCTGCCGGAGGGTTTCACCTACGTGCAGGTCAGCGCCGGAGGCAATCATTCGCTGACCCTGGGCAGCGACGGGAACGCCTACGCCTGGGGATACAACAACGCTGGCCAGCTCGGCAATCCCTACGCAGGAAGCCGCAGTCTCGTTCCTGTGCCAGTGACGTTCAACCTGCAGCTGGTGATCACCGGCGTCAGATTCGACCAGACTCCCTCAACAGGCTTGACGCGCGGCAATGACAACAGCGTCACCGTGCTCACGCCCGCACACCAGCCGGGCACGGTCGCGGTCAGCGTGGACTACACGCTGGGCGGCACAGCCCAGCAGCCCGATACTTCCCTCCGATACACGTACCTGCCTGCAGGCGGAGTCCTGGCCTCACGCCGCCACAGGAGAGAACGGCACAGGCTATTGCACACCTCGCACAAGTAAGACAGGCCGGAGGCGGATCAATCCCCCCACCTCCGGCTTACAACGGGGGCGCACGGAGGAATGTCACATACAAGGCTCATCCCCAAGAGAGCCGACACTCCTCTTGCGCCCCCACCCCACACTACTGTCGACTGCCGCTGACAGACATTAGGAGCAGGCATGCACGGCAGGTTTCTGCCCTCGAAAGGGAAACTTGGGCCGCCGACCAGGGGGGGGGGGGAATGGAATCCAAGTCCGCTCGGTCTTCGTCCGTGCTCTCAGTACCAGACAATCGCTGTAAACAAACGCTATTCCTCAACAAAAATTCATTGTCGTCAAAGAGCTGATTTGGCTTGTATGTGTTGTCTGTGGGCTGGGTGGTAGGGTGAGAGATAGGGGAAGTCGAGAAGACGACTGGGTTCCGCCATGATTCACGCAGTCTGTTGCGCGGACTGGCGTTGAGCGATTGGCAGCTTTCCGACGGGGAGAACCTTATTCTGCAAGCGGCGTTTGCTCCGCTTGGTGTTTGGTGAAGGGGCTTATGAGTCATGCGTCTGGGTACCCGGCTGCGTCGCATCCTGGTGATGATGATCGTCCTGCTGGGTCTGCTGGCGGACCTGGGTGTCGCATCCGCCCAAGAGAACGCTCCCATCCCCTCCGGGGAAGGGGGTCTTCAGACCCCTGGCGTAGCTGACGGAGCCTCCGCCACTCCCCCCAGCAACGCAACAGACATGCCACTTTCCTCGCCCTCACCAATACAAGCCACCACGCCACTAAGCCCCACGCCAGGCGCCCCGTCATCGGCGACGGGCACTCCGGACAGCACAGACCACGCTCCGGCCAAATCAGGGGAGAAGACAGATGATCAAGCCGTGCATACAGTGCGCTTCGACCCGACCGACGGCAGCAAGCCCACCCAGGCGAGCGTGAAAACCGGCATTTTTGCCACTCCCCCGCAACAGAATCCTCAGCGTCAAGGCTTCCGATTCGAGGGGTGGACGCTTGACGGCCGGCCCTTTGACTTCCGAACCCCCGTCCTCCAGGACATGACCTTGAAAGCCCAATGGTCGAAGGCCACGGACTGGACGCTGAGCCCGGACCACGGGCCCGCTTCCGGAACAGTCCTGACCATTAGCCCGCCCGACAGGCAGGAACCTCAATTCGCCGGCATCCAAGCCGCAGGAAACCAGATCCTCGGCCTGACCGGGGACGGACGCATCTACACATGGACGCAGGACGGCACACCCAAGCAGGTTCCCGCCCCCTTCCAGGCCGCCGACGGGTTCCGCTACTTGCAGGCCGCAGCCGGCAACCGATGGCAGGCAGCCCTCGGATCGGACCAACGAATCTACACCTGGAACAGCCAGCAGTCGACGCCCGCCATCCTCGACACCGGCCAGGATCCCGGGTTCACCAGCATCAGCATCACCGATAATCGGCTCCTGGCAGTGGACCGGCAGGGACAGGTCTACGCCTATCAGTCCAGGGATGCCGACAGCCAGGACCCGAACCCGAAATTCATACAACAGGCCACAACCAGCCTGCCCGGAAAAGCGCAGGCCGTCACCGCCACCGCCACCGCCATTGGCAGACGGATCCTCATCGTGGACGCGGACGGAAAGGCCTGGGCGTGGGGCACGACTGATACCGGAAACGCCAAACCCGCACACGTCAAGCAGAAGCCGGGCATGCGCATCGTCCAAGCCCAAGCCCTCAACCAGGGGTTCCTCCTCCTGAATGAGAACGGGCAGGCCTGGTATCTCGCCGATGGCATGAGCAGCCCCACAGTCGCCGGCCTGCCCGACGGCACGCAGATCAGCAGAATCAACAGCAGCGGCGATCAGGCCACAGTCCTTGACAAAGACGGCCACGTATGGGCCTGGAAGCCCGGCGAAGCGCCCACCCGGGAGGACGACGGAAACCAGCAGTACATGCAGGCCACCGCTGCCGGCAGCAGGATAATCGCCATCAGCAGGCAGGGCGGCTTGTTCGCGTGGAATCCAGATGCTCAAGACAAGCAAAATCAGCCAGACCGGCTCGACACCACCCAGGCGCCCATCCTGGAATCAGCCAGCCTGGACTGCCAGCCGCTTAAACTCAGCAAACAGAACGGCACCTGGCAGACGGACGCCCCAGCCCACAAGCCAGGGCAAACCACCATCACACTCGTCGGCAGGCAGGATGGCCGGCCCTTCACCAGGAGCCTTAAATACACGGTCGACCAGACCCTGACCAGAGAGGTCCGACAGGGCTCCGCCTATGCGATCCATTTCAACACGGGCGAAGGAGGCCCGACCCCACAGGACCAGAGCATCCAGCCAGTCTACGGCAGGGTCCAGCGCCCCTCCCCCGACCCGACGCGCGAAGGCTACCAGTTCGACGGATGGTTCACCGGCAACATCGCCTACGACTTCAGCAAACCCGTCACCGGCAACCTCACCCTCAGCGCCAAATGGACGCTTGTAGACCCCAACAACACGTGGAAGATCAACCCCAACAAGGGCAGCCAGCTGGGCAAGGAAACCACCACTATCACCCCGCCAGACGCCAACCGAGGCATCAGATTCAGCCAAGTCAGTGGCGGAGGATACGTATATGCTGATCTGACGGGGTATTCACTGGCTGTGGGCAGCGACGGGAACGCCTACGCCTGGGGCAACAACGAGTCCGGCCAGCTCGGCAACGGCACGACCGCCCAGCAGAACACGCCCGCCCCGGTGCCAAAGCCCGCAGGCGCGCCCACGGATTTCACCTACGTGCAGGCTGATGCCGGAGGCTACCATTCGCTGGCCGTCGGCAGCGACGGCTACGTGTACGCCTGGGGGCTCAACGACCACGGGCAGCTCGGCAACAACACCACATCCAATTCATCAACCCCTGTGCGCGTGCACGGGCCCGGCAACACCGGTGAAGGCCTGAAGGCGATCCAGGTCGCCGCAGGAGCCTGGAACTCCTTGGCATTGGGCGCCGACGGCACCGTATACACCTGGGGCAGCATATCCAAAGGAGGCGGCTATGACTGCTCCAGCCCGCAGAACGTGCCCACAACCGTCAAGGACCCCTCGGATGCCAGCGGCGTCCTCCACGCCGTGCAGATCAGCACAAGTTGGTCCTTCGACATGGCCCTAGGCCAGGACGGGTATGTGTACGTCTGGGGCTACAACAACCATGGCCAGATCGGCAACAACACCACCGACAATAGTTTCCACCTCACGCCCAGCCGTGTGTTCGCCTCCAACAAGTCCACGGCTGCTGCGGGCCCCTGGCTGAAGGCCGTCCAGGTGAGCGCCGGAAGCTGGTTCGCATTGGCTATCGGCGAGGATGGCAACACATGGGCATGGGGCTACAATGAGTACGGTTCGCTCGGCAACGGCTACAGCAACACAGATGCAGACACGAATTATATCCCCCAAAAGGTGCGATACCCCGCGAATGCGGGCGCAGTGGCAGCCGTGCAGGTGAGCGCAGAAGTTTACCATTCATTGGCCGTCGACACGGACGGGAACACCTGGGCATGGGGCCACAACGACTATGGTCAGCTCGGCGACAACACCACCATTGACCGGAATTCCCCTGTGAAGGTGTTTGCCTCCGCGCAGTCCACGAGCTCGGCCGGACCCTGGTTGAATACCCTGCAAGTCAGCACAGGATGGCGGCATTCACTAGCGATTGGCACGGACGGAGTCGCCTACGCCTGGGGACAGAACTGGTATGGCCAGCTCGGCAATCCCAATGCAGGAAGGCAGAGTCCTGTTCCTTCACCGGTGTCGTTCAACCTACAGCCGGTGATCACCGGCGTCACCTTCGACACCAGCCCCGGCACGAACCTGATCCGCGGCGATGGCAGCAGCGCCAGCGTGACCACGCCCGCACACCTGCCGGGCACAGTCACAGTCAGCGTCAACTACACAACGGGCGGCGCGGGAAATACCCTGACCGACACTTCCCTCAGATATACGTACATGCCCGCAGGAGTCCTCCCCAAGGCCGGAGGGGAAGGCATCCTGCTGGTCCTGGCCACCGGTATGACCGGCATGGGCGGGATCCTGGCATCCCGCCGCCACCGGAGGGAAACACGCCAACTGTCACAAGCTTCGCACGAGTAAGACGGGCCGGGCGGCGTATCAATCCCCCCGCCCCCGACCCATATAGGGGGGGGGGCAGGGAGAAACGTGTCATTTAAGTAAGGCTCAACCCCAAGAGAGCCGACACCCCTCCCGCGCCCCCACCACACTTCTGCCTGTGAGGATACAGGCAAACCTCTCTTGTTGCCGCCCAGGAAGGGAGATGAACACAGAAGAGTCGACTATAGAGTTTGCAAAGTTTGCAACTCGAGCCGGCCCGGACGCTGTCCGTGCTCCCGTTCTCAAATAACGCTGTCAACAACGACTCTCCTTGACAGAGAGGATCACTGCCGCCAAGCAACTGCCTCTGGTTCGTGTGTTGTCTACTGACCGGGTGGTAGGGTGAAAAACAGGGGATGTCGAGAAGACAGCTGGCTTCCACCCCGATTCCTGTAATCCGATGCAGGGCTGGCGCTGGCAGGTAGAATTTCAAATGATGAGCGGCGTTTGTTCCGCTTGGTGTTTGGTGAAGGGGTTTTGGTTTCATGCATCTGGTTTCCCGTCTGCGTCGCACAATGGCGATGACGATCGTCCTGCTGGGCCTGCTGGCAGGCCTGGGCGTCGCATCCGCCCAGGCGGACGCTCCCATACTCACCGGGGGGGGGGGGTCGTCAGACCCCTCGCGTAGCTGAGCAAACCCCCGCCACTGTCCCCGGCAACGCATCAAATATCCCACTTTCCTCGCCATCGCCGATACAAGCCACCCCGCCATTAAGCCCAGCAACGCCAAGCCCGCACACCCCGTCACCGCCGACGGGAACACCTGAGGGCACAGGCTCCGCTCCGGCCAAGTCAGCAGAGAAGACGGCTGATCGCGCCACGCACACGGTGCGTTTCAACCCGGCCGACGGCAGCAAGCCCACACAGGAGACCGTGAAGACCGGCACCCTCGCCACGCCCCCGCAACACAACCCTCAACGTGAGGGCTTCCGGTTCGACGGCTGGACAGGTGACGGCCAGCCCTACGACTTCCAGGCTCCGATCCTGCAGGACACGACCCTGAAAGCCCAATGGTCGAAGACCACGGACTGGACGCTGAGCCCGGAGCACGGGCCCGCCTCCGGCGCCAGGCTGACCATCAGCCCGCCCAGCCTGCAGGAACCCTGTTACACGAGCATCCAGGCCGCAGGTAACCAGATTGTGGGCCTGACCGGGGACGGCCGCATCCACACCTGGACACAGGAGGGCACACCCGTGCAGGTTCCCTTCCCGGCCCAGGCTCCCGACGGGTTCCGTTATCTGCAGGCCGCGGCAGGCAGCCGACGGCAGGCCGCATTGGGATCCGACCGGCGGATCTACATTTGGGACAGGGGCCAATCAACACCCACGATCCTGGACACCGGCCAGGACGCCGGGTTCACGAGCATCAGCATGAACGACGACCGGCTGCTGGCCGTGGACCGGCAGGGACAGGTCCACGCCTATCAGGCCGGACAGGCCGACAGCCAAAACCCGAACCCGAAACCCGCAGCACAGGAAACCATCGGCCTGCCCGGAAAGGCGCAGGCCGTCACAGCCGTCGCCTCCGCCAGCCGGATCCTCGCCCTGGATACGGACGGGCAGGCCTGGACCTGGGAGACGGCCAATGCCGGAAGCGCCAAGCCTTCACGCGCCGAGCAGGACCCGGGCATGCGCACCGTTCAGGCCCAAGCCCTCAACCAGGGGTTCCTCCTCCTGGACGCGGACGGGCAGGGCCGGTACCTGGACGACAACACAGCCAGTTCCGCAACCCTCGGTCTGCCCGAAAACAGAAAAGCCAGCCGTATCGCCGCCAACAAGGACCAGGCCGTGATCACCAGCACGGACGGCCGCATCTGGACCTGGAAGCCCGGCGCAACAGCCGTCCGGGCAGACAACGGGGAACAACCCTACACACAGGCCGCCGCTGCCGGCAGCAGCATCACCGCCATTAACCGACAGGACGACATGTTCACGTGGAGCCTGGACGCTCAAAACAATCCGGGCAAGCCAGCCAGAACCGACAATGCCGCCGGACCCACCCTGGAATCAGCCAGCATGGACGGCCAGGCACTGACACTCAGCAGGAAAGACCGCTCCTGGCAGACGGAAATCCCCGCCCGCAAGCCCGGGCCAGCCGCCATCACACTCGCCGGCAGGCAGGACGGCCAACCCTTCACCAGGAGCCTCAACTACACCGTCGACCAGACCCTCACCAGAGACACCCAGCAAAGCACCACTTACAAAGTCACTTTTAATGCGGACGGAGGAAACCCCGAACCAGCAGATCAGAATTTCTCCACCCCAAACAGCAGAGTCAAACGCCCCTCCCCTGACCCGACGCGCGAAGGCTACCAGTTCGACGGATGGTTCACCGGCAACATCGCCTACGACTTCAGCAGACCCGTCACCGAAAACCTCACCCTCACCGCCAAATGGACCTTCCAAGACCCCAACAACACGTGGAGCATCAGCCCCGATAAGGGCAGCCAGCTGGGGAACGAGTCCACCATCATCACCCCGCCTGACATCACCAGGCGAAACATCAGGTTCAGCCAAGTCAGCGGATCAAAAAACGACAGTAGTACTACCTATGGCTTTTCCTTGGCCGTGGGCAGCGACGGGAACGCCTACGCATGGGGAGACAACAGGTATGGCCAGCTCGGCGACGGAACGACCACCCAGCAGAACACGCCGGTCCAGGTGAAAAAGCCAGCAGGCGTGTCGGCTGACTTCACCTACGTGCAGGTTAGCGCCGGAAGCTATTACTCGTTGGCCTTGGGCAGTGACGGATACGTGTACGCCTGGGGATACAACCACTATGGCCAACTCGGCAACAAGACCAAGTCCGATTCATCAAAACCAATACGCGTGCGCGACCCCGCCAACCCCGAGGACGCAAACAAAGGACTGCAAGCCACACAGGTGAGCGCCGGATACTCTCATTCGCTGGCCGTGGGCAACGATGGATACGCCTACGCCTGGGGATTCGACTACTGCGGCCAACTCGGAAATAACAGCACAACGGATTCGACTGTTCCTGTGCACGTGCGCGACCCCGCCAACCCTGATGACGAGAGCAAAGGACTGCAAGCCACACAGGTGGACGGTGGATACGAGCATTCATTGGCCCTGGGCAGCGACGGATACGCCTACGCCTGGGGAGAGAACGATAAGGGCCAGCTCGGGAACAATACAACCAGCGGCTACTATTACCCTGTAAAGGTGCTCGCCTCCGAACAGTCCACAAGCAAGGCCGGCCCCTGGCTGCACGCCGTGCGAATAATCGCCGGTGACCAGCATTCGCTGGCCATCGACACGGACGGGAACACCAAAGCATGGGGACGCAACGACTCTGGTCGACTCGGCGACGGCACCACAAACAACAAATCGGCTCCTGTGCCGGTGGTGTTTAACCTGCAGCTGGTGATCACCGGCGTCAGATTCGACCAGACCCCCGTATCAGGACTGACCAACGGCGATGGCGGCAGCGTCACCGTGCTCACGCCCGAACACCTACCGGGCACAGTAACGGTCAGCGTCGACTACACATTGGTAGGCGCAGCCCAAAAGCCGGACACCTCCCTCAGATACACGTACCTGCCTGCAGGCACTCTTCCTGAGGCGGGCGGGGAAGGCATCCTGCTCACCCTGGCCGCAGGCACAATGGGCATAGGCGGGGTACTGGCATCCAGCCGCCACCGGAGGGAACAACACCAGCTGCTTCATGCTTCGCACGAGTAAGACCGGCCGGGCGGCGTCCCCCCGCCACCGGCCCACCTAGGGGGAGCAGGGAGACCAGTGTCAATCAAGGCTCAACCCCAAGAGAGCCGACACTTCCTCCCGCGCCCCCACCACACTTCTGTAGGCAGAAGCCGAGGGCAGGCATGCACCCCCCCCCTAAGAAAGAAGCAAACTCCAGCTAAGCTAGTCGAGAGACGTGTAAACTCCCAGCCAGTCCGGCCACTGTTCATTTCCCTACAAACTCGTAGTTGCTGTAAGCAACCGCCCTTACTCGAGCATCAAGTTCAATATCGACGGGCAACTGGGCTATCGTGTGAGTGCTATCTGCTGGATGAGTGGTAGGGTAAAAATCGGGGTGATGGAAAGACAGCTAGCTTTCGCCACGGTTCCTGCAATCGAATGCAAGACTGGTGTTGAAAGGCAGAACTGCTTTCCGGTAGACAAGACGTTTGGTGGCAAGCGGCATTGGCTCCGCTTGGTGTTGATGAAGGGGTTTACGAGTTATGCATGTGGTTTCCCAACTGCGTCGCACGTTGGCGATGACGACCGTCCTGCTGGGCCTGCTGGCAGGCCTGGGCGTCGCATCCGCCCAGGCGGACGCTCCCATACTCACCGGGGGGGGGGGGTCGTCAGACCCCTCGCGTAGCTAACCAAACCCCCGGCACCCTCCCCAGCAACGCAACCAACGCCCAACTGCCATCACCCTCACCAATACAAACCTCCACGCCATTAAACCCAACAGCAAGCCCAAGCACCTCGTCATCGACGACAACACCTAGCAACACGGACACCACACCGACTCAATCAGCCGAAAAGACAGATAATCAGACTTCGCACACAGTGCGCTTCGACCCCGACGACGGCAGTAAGCCAACACAGTCAACCGTGAAAACCGGCACCTTCGCCGCTCCCCCGCAACAGAATCCACAACGTGAAGGCTTCCGGTTCGACGGATGGACTCATGATGGCCAGTCTTTCGACTTCCAGACCCCCATCCTTCAGGACATGACCCTGAAAGCCAAGTGGACCAAGACCACGGACTGGACGCTGAGCCCGGACCACGGGCCCGCCTCCGGCACCCGGCTGACCATCAGCCCACCAAGCAGACAGGAACCCTATTACGCCAGCATCCACACCATTGGAAACCAGACTGTCGGCCTGACCGGCGACGGCCACATCTACACATGGGCGCAAGACAGCACAACAGAACAGGTTTCTCTCCCCGCCCATGCTGCCGATGGGTTCCACTACCTGCAAGCAGCAGCCGGCAACCGATCGCAGGCCGCATTGGGAACCGACCAGCACATCTACACTTGGACCAGCCAACAGGCCATTCCCACCATCCTCGACACCGGCCCGAACACCAAGTTCACCAGCATCAGCATGGACAATGACCGGCTGCTGGCCGTGGACCAGCAGGGACAGGTCCACGCCTATCAGACCAGCCAGGCCGACAGCCAAAACACAAAACCGAGAGAACAAGCCACAACCAGCCTGCCCGGACAAGCGCAGGCCATCACCGTCGCCGCCTCCGACAGCCAGGCTCTCATCGCGGACGCGGACGGGCACGCCTGGACATGGAATACGACCATTGAGAACTCCAAGCCCGAACGAGTCAAACAGGATCCGGGCATGCGCACCGTCCAAGCCCAAGCCCTCAACCAAGGGTTCCTTATTTTGGACGCGAAAGGACAGGCCTGGTACCTGGCCGACAACACTACTGCCGTGATCCAGATCAGTCTGCCGGACAGCGCGCAGGTCAGCCGGATCACCGCCAACAAGGACCAGGCCATGATTGTCGACGAGAACGGCCACATCTGGGCCTGGAAACCCGGCAAAACACCCGCCAGCGCAGACAACGGAAAGCACCACTACACGCAGGCCGCAAGCATAGGCAACAGCATCATCGCCGTGGACAAGCAGGGCGGCGTGTTCACCTGGAATCTGGGCGAGCAGGACCAGCCCGGCCAACCAGCAAGAATCAACACCGCACAGGCGCCCATCCTGGAATCAGCCAGCATGGACGGCCAGTCGCTGAAACTCAGCAAGAAAGACGATTTATGGCACGCGGAGATTCCCACCCGCCAGCCTGGGCAAACCGCCATTCTCATCGCCGGCAAACAAGACGAGCAGCCCTTCATCAGAGACCTCAAATACACCGTCGACCAGACCCTGACCAGAGATGCCAGCCCAAAGGCCGGCCACTCCGTCAGCTTCAACGCGACAAGAGGAGACCCGACCCCAGATCCGCAGCAGATTCTCTACCCTTACGGCAGAGTCAAGCGCCCCACTCCCAACCCGACGCGCGAAGGCTACCAGTTCGACGGATGGTTTATCGACAACATTGCCTACGACTTCAGCAAACCCGTCACCAAGGACCTCATTCTCACCGCCCACTGGACGTCAGGCACATGGACCATCAACCCCGACAAGGGCAGCCAGCTCGGCGAGCAGACAACCACTATCACCCCGCCACCCGGCCAAGGCATAAAATTCAGCCAGATCAGCGGAGGAAAAGACTATAACACTGGCTTTTCCTTGGCTGTAGGCAGCGACGGAAACGCATATGCCTGGGGAGACAACACGTTTGGCCAGCTCGGCGACGGAACAACCATTCAACGGACCACACCGGTCATGGTGAAGAAGCCTGATCACAAGACGTATCCGGATCTGCCAGCGGATTTCACCTACGTGCAGGTCAGTGCTGGAGGCCAACACTCGCTGGCCGTGGGCAGCGACGGATACGCATACGCATGGGGACACAACGACTCTGACCAGCTCGGCAACAACACCAGCGACAACCATTCGTCTATCCCTGTGCGCGTGCGCGATCCCGACAGCCCAACTGATACGAGCAAAGGACTGAAAGCCACACAAGTCAGCGCCGGATACGATCATTCGCTAGCCACGGGTAACAACGGGAACACGTACGCCTGGGGAGACAACAAGTATGGCCAGCTCGGCGACGGGACAACCATTCAACGGGCCACGCCCGTCATGGCGAAGATACCTGATCAGAAGACGTATGCGGACCTGCCCGGGAATTTCACTTACGTGCAGGTGAGCGCCGGAGGCGATCATTCGCTGGCCGTGGGCAGCGACGGGCACGCCTACGCATGGGGATACAACTACTATGGCCAGCTCGGCAGCAACACCAGCGACAACCATTCGTCTATCCCTGTGCGCGTGCGCGATCCCGACAGCCCAACTGATACGAGCAAAGGACTGAAAGCCACACAAGTCAGCGGTGGACAAGAGCATTCGCTAGCCGTGGGCAGCAACGGGTACGCCTACGCATGGGGATTAAACAGCTATGGTCAGCTCGGCGACAACACCAGAAACAATCGGACAATCCCCGTGAAAGTGTTCGCCTCCAATCAGTCCACAAGCTCGGCCGATCATCGGCTAAATGCCGTACTAATGAGTGGCGGTTGGCGGCATTCGCTGGCGATCAGCACGGACGGAAACGCCAACACATGGGGAGAAAACCGGTATGGCCAGCTCGGCGACGACTCCAGAAACGACTCGAACGTTCCTGTGTCGGTGGTGTTCAATCTGACGCCGGTGATCGTCGGTGTCAGATTCGACATCAGCTCCGGCGCGAACCTGACCAGTAGCGATGGCAGCAGCGTAAGCGTGCTCACGCCTGCACACCAGCCGGGCACAGTCACGGTCAGCGTCGACTACACGATAGGCGGCGCAGCACAACAGCCGGACGCCTCCCTCAAATACACGTACCTGCCTGCAGGCGTGCTCCCCCAAGCCGGCGGGGAAGGCATCCTGCTCGCCCTGGCTACGGGCATGACCGGAATGGGCGGGGTCCTGGCCTCACGCCGCCACCGGAGAGAACAGCACCAGCTGCTTTACGCTTCGCACGAGTAAGAAAGGTCGGAGGCGTATCAATCCCCCTGCCCCCGGCCTATACAGGGGGAGCAGGGAGGAAAAGTGTCGCTTAAGGCTCAAACCCCAAGAGAGCCGGCACCCCTTCCCGCGCCCCCACCACACTCCATCCATCCCGCCAAGGATAGACGGCCCATAAGGACAGCGGGCAACCCACCATAGCGGGATGTGGGCATGCAACCACCCCGGCCATTCCCACCTGATTCCAGCCAGAGCAAACACCCTTTATACCGCCAAACCGGCCATGTAGACTTGAATAAGACGACCATCCCGCCACAGGTGGGAAGACAAGGAGGAGCAGATGGCTTTCAACGGGAATCCGCGGCCGCAGGCCCCATACGGTCAGTACGCGCAGCAGCCGATGCCGACCATGCAGGGCGGTGAGCCCTACGGCATGGGCGCGCCCATCGACACCAACGCGGCATACAGCTTTGAAAAGGCGGAACGGGTCTCCATGTCCCGCGCCTATGCGGAGATGGCCGTCGGCCTGCTGGTCACCGCCCTTACGGCCTACCTGACTGCCCGCACCGGTCTGCTCCTGGCCTTCATGCAGGCCACGGGCGCCCTTGGCTGGATCGGCATGGCCGTGGTCCAGGTGGCCTTCGCCATGATTCTGAGTGTCCGGGTTATGCGCATGCGCACCTCCACCGCCCGGGTCATGTTCTACCTCTATGCGGCCCTGATGGGCTTCACCCTGAGCACCATCTTCATCACCTACTCCCTGCCGTCCATCATGCTGACCCTGGTGATGAGCGCAGGCTTCTTCTTCGTCCTCAGCATGCTGGGGCTGACCACACGGCGCAACATGCTGGGCATGGGGTCCATCTTCATGGCCGGCCTGCTCATGCTGATCCTGGTCCAGGTGGTCATGCTCTTCCTAGCCCCCTCCGACACGGCCCTGCGCGTGGTCTCGGCCATCGGCATCATCCTCTTCGCCGGGCTGACCATGTATGACGCCCAGCAGACCAGGGTCATCTTCGCCACCTATCGCAGCCAGGGGCCGGAGGCCATCAAGCGGGTCTCTATCCTCTGCGCCCTCAACCTCTACCTGGACTTCGTCAACCTCTTCCTCTACATCCTGAATCTGGTCGGCGATCGCAACTGACAAAAAAGAAAATCCCCGCCCCTAACCTTGGGGCGGGGATTTTTGTATCTTCAGGCCTCCTGATCGGCCCTGGCCAGCAACCCACGCAACACATACTGCAGGATGCCGCCGTTGCGGTAGTACTCGGCCTCGCCAGGTGTGTCGATGCGCACCTTGGCCGCAAACTCCACCCTGCTGCCGTCTGGCCGCTGAGCCTGCACCTGAATCTGCTCGGGCAGGGAGTTGTTCAGGGCATCAACGCCAACCAGGTCGTAGGTCTCCTGGCCGTCCAACCCCAGGCTCTGGGCCGACTGACCCGCAGGGAACTCCAGCGGCAGCACGCCCATGCCGATCAGGTTGCTGCGGTGGATGCGCTCGAAGGACCTGGCAATGACGGCCCGCACGCCCAGCATCCTTGTGCCTTTGGCCGCCCAGTCCCTTGAGGAGCCCGTGCCGTACTCGCTGCCGGCCAGCACCACCAGGGGCGTGCCCTGCCTGGCATAGTCCTGCGCCGCCTCGAAGATGGTTGTCTCCTGGCCGTTCAGAAAGTCGTAGGTGAACCCTCCCGGGCGTACATCCAGCCCCACCGAGGCCAGCAGCTGGTTGCGCAGGCGGATGTTGCCGAAGGTTCCCCGGACCATGACCTCATGGTTGCCGCGCCGGGAGCCGTAGGAGTTGAAGTCCCTGGGGGCTATGCCGTGCTCCTGCAGGTAGCGGCCGGCCGGCGCGTCGGCCTTGATGGCCCCCGCGGGCGAGATGTGGTCGGTGGTGACCGAATCCCCCAGCAGGGCCAGCACCCGGGCCCCGTGAATGTCCTCCAGGGGGTCGGGCTGAGCCTTCATTCCGTCGAAGAAGGTCTGGCGGCGGATGTAGGTGGAATCCTGATCCCAGTGGAAGAGCCCGCCCTCCGGCACCTCCAGCTTCCGCCAGCGGTCATCCCCGCCGAAGACGTCCGCATAGTCGCGCAGGTACATGTCCCGGTCCAGGGCGGTGCCCACCACAGACTCGATGGCCTCCTGGGAGGGCCAGATGTCCGCCAGCATGACCGGCTTGCCCTGGCTGTCCCGGCCCAGGGGGTCGCTCCAGGGGTCGAAGTCCATGGTGCCGGCCAGGGCGTAGGCCACCACCAGGGGCGGCGAGGCCAGGTAGTTCATCTTCACATCCGGGCTGATGCGGCCCTCGAAGTTCCTGTTGCCCGAGAGCACGGCCGTCACCGTCAGGTCATGATCGGCGATGGCCTGGTGGATGGCCGGGTCCAGGGGGCCGGAGTTGCCGATGCAGGTGGTGCAGCCGTAGCCGACCAGCTCGAAACCCAGGGCGTCCAGGTCCTTGCTCAGGCCGGTCCGGTTCAGATAATCCGTCACCACCTGGGAGCCGGGAGCCAGCGAGGTCTTGACCCAGGGCTTGGGCTTGAGGCCCCGGGCGCGCGCCTGGCGGGCCAGCAGACCGGCGGCCACCATGACCGAGGGGTTGGAGGTGTTGGTGCAGGAGGTGATGGCCGCGATGACCACATCCCCGTCCCGCAGGCTGAACTCGCTGCCGTCGGCCTTCTTGACGGGCACAGCCTCGCCGTCGCTGTCCCTGTCCTGGTCGCTGTAATCCTTCAAGTCCCGATGGAAGGTCTTCTGGGCCTGGTCCAGCAGGATGCGGTCCTGGGGCCTCCGGGGGCCGGCAATGGACGGACGCACCGTGGACAGGTCCAGCTCCAGCACCTGGGAATACTCGGGCTCGGGGCAGTCGGCATCCTCCGGGTCCATCCACAGGCCGTTGGCCTTGGCATAGGCCTCCACCAGGCGCACATGCTCGTCGCTGCGGCCGGTCAGACGCAGGTAGTCCAGGGTAATTCGGTCGATGGGGAAGATGGCGCAGGTGGAGCCGAACTCGGGGCTCATGTTGCCCAGGGTGGCCCGGTTGGCCAGGGGGACCTGGGCCAGGCCCTTGCCGTGGAACTCCACAAACCGGCCCACCACGCCCACCTCGCGCAGCATCTGGGTCACGGTCAGCACCACGTCGGTGGCGGTGACCCCCTCGGGAATGGACCCGGTCAGTTTGAAGCCCAAGACCTGGGGCACCAGCATTGAGATGGGCTGGCCCAGCATGGCCGCCTCGGCCTCGATGCCGCCCACGCCCCAGCCCAGCACACCCAGGCCGTTGACCATGGTGGTGTGCGAGTCGGTGCCCACGCAGGAGTCCGGGTAGACCAGGGCCGGCCCCTCCCCTTGGGTCCTGTCCCTGCGCATGACCACCTGGGCCAGGTACTCCAGGTTGACCTGGTGGATGATGCCGGTGCCCGGAGGCACCACACGGAAGTTCCGGAAGGCCTGCTGGCTCCAGCGCAGGAAGCGGTAGCGCTCACTGTTGCGCCGGTATTCCATGTCCATGTTGTGTTCCAGGGCGCCGGGCACGCCGGAGCTGTCCACCTGGACGGAGTGGTCGATGACCATCTGCGCGGGGATGAGCGGGTTGACCAGGGAGGGGTCGTCGCCCAGGGCCTTGACGGCATCGCGCATGGTGGCCAGGTCGACCATGCAGGGCACGCCGGTGAAGTCCTGCATGAGCACCCGGGCGGGGCTGAACTGGATCTCCCTGTCTGGCTGGGCCTTGGGGTCCCAATCCAGAAGCTGGTCCAGCTGGTCCCGTGTCACCGTGGTCCCGTTCTGGTGCCGCAGCAGATTCTCGGCCAGGATGCGCAGGCTGTAGGGCAGGTGGTCGATTCCCGGCAGGTCGCTGATCCGGTAGTATTCGAACTCCTCGGAGCCCACCTTGAGCTTGGAACGACCGGCATCTTGTGCGGATTCTGACATGCACCACCCCTTCCTTGGACGCTCAGGCACTGCCCTTGCGCCCATGTGGACCGGCGGCGGGAGGACCCCAGGCCGTCAGTGACGCTATCTGTGCTTTTTAGGTTCCACTCTTAGCCCCGATGTGTTACCTGATGGATGTAACGTGCGCATGCTGGATAGCCCAGGACGGCCAGGACCATGAGCAGGGCTCCGACCAGGGCGAAGGCCACGGTGGCGGCCAGGGCCGGACCGGAGGGCAGGCTGATGGCGAAGAACCGCGCCACCAAGGGAATCAGGGCCCCGATCACCCCAGCTGCGGCGAAGAAGAGGACCAGCAGGCCCCTCCAGGAGCGCAGGGGCCGGGCCACCTGTGTCAGGACCAGCACGCCCATGCAGAAGAGGACGATGGCGCAGACCGACCGCCAGCGCCCCAGGTCTCCGGGCCGGGCCAGGTTCAGGCCCAACAGGCCGGGAAGGCTCCAGGCCGCCGCCAGCACAATCAAAGCAGTGGCGAAGCCCGAGGGCAGGGCGAAGGTGACCACACGCTTGAGGAAGCCGGGCCGGTAGCGCCTGGTGTTGGGGGCCAGCGCCAGGAAGAAGGCCGGCGTGCCGATGGTCAGGGCGCCGATGTAGGTGATGTGCCGGGGCAGGTAGGGGAAGGGGATGCCGGTCAGGACCACGCCCAGGGAGATCAGGGCCGAGTAGACGGTCTTGACCAGGAAGAGGCCGGCCACACGCTCCATGTTGGCCATGACCTGCCGGCCACGGGCCACCACGTCGGGCAGGTGGGAGAAGCGCGAATCCACCAGGACCAGCTGGGCCACGGCCTTGGTGGCGGCCGCCGCATTGCCCATGGCGATGCCCAGGTCCGCCTCCTTCAGGGCCAGGGAATCGTTGACCCCGTCGCCGGTCATGGCCACCGTGTGGCCCTTCAGGTGCAGGGCCTGGACGATGGCCTTCTTCTGGTCGGGCAGGACCCGGCCCAGCACGTCCACGTCCTCCAGCACCTCGGCCAGGGCTGCCGTGTCCTTGGGCAGCTGCCGGGCATCCATAGCCCGGGGCGCCCGGTCGCCGGTCAGGCCCACCTTGGTGGCGATGGCCGCCACCGTGGCCGGGTTGTCGCCCGAAATGACCCGGCAGCGCACGCCCTGCTGGCGAAACCAGGCCAGGGTCTCGGCAGCGTCGTCGCGGATGTGCTCCGAGCAGGTGATCAGGGCCAGGGGCTTCAGGTTCCCGGGCAGGTCGGGACTGCTGGTGAAGTAGTCAGGCTGGTCGGTGCCCGGGTACCCGCCGGGGGCGGCCAGCATCAGCACCCGGTAGCCGCGGTCGGCCAGGTCGGCCACCTGCTGGTCCACCTGGGGCCAGCTGCCCGCCTGGGGTGCCAGGAGCATCTCCGGGGCACCGAAGTACCAGATTCTGCCGGACTGGTCGGCCACGGCGCTCCACTTGCGGGCCGAGGAGAAGGGCAGGCGGCTGACGGCCCTGCCCGGGTGCAGGTCGTCCATCCCCTTGAGGATGGCACGGCCGGTGGCGTTGGGGCTCTCCTCCGCGCAGACGTCCACCAGGGCCTGCCGCAGCTGCTGGGCCGGCAGATCCTCGGCCAACGGGTGCAGGTCGTCGTAGACGATGCCCCCGTCGGTGATGGTACCGGTCTTGTCCAGGTTCAGGGCATCCACCCGGGCCAGGGTCTCCACGGACTCCATCTGCTGGACCAACGTTTGATGCCGGGCCAGGCGGATGGCGGCCAGGGCGAAGTTCAAGGAGGTCAAGAGGACCAGACCCTCGGGGATCATGCCCACGACCCCGGCCACGGCAGACACCACGGCCTGCCGCCAGGCTCCAGTGGCCAGGGCAGTCTGGAAGCCGCCCACGGTCCGCATCTGCGTGAAGATGAGCAGTAGGCAGAGGGGAATGACCACCACGGTCATGACCTTGAGGATGGTGTTGATGCCCTCGTTCAGGTCGGAGCGGACCTTCTTGTAGACCTTGGCCTTGGCCGTCAGCGTGGCGGCGTAGGAGTCGGCGCCCACGGCGGTCACCTGGGCCAGGGCCATGCCCGAGACGGCCGTGGAGCCCGAGTAGACCTGGTCGCCCGGCTTGTGCTTGACCGTGCGCGACTCGCCGGTCAGCATGGACTCGTCCAGCTCCAGGCCGTAGGTGTCGATGATCTTCGCATCGGCGGGCACCTGGTCCCCGGAGCGGATCCAGAGCAGGTCCCCCTTGACGATGGCATCGTGGGGCACGGTCAGGTTGCGCCCATCCCTGCGCACCGTATAGTCGGAGGCCACCAGGATGGACAGCCCGTCCAGGGTGTGCTTGGCCTTGAGCTCGGTGGCCACGCCGATGCCGGTGTTGATGATGATGACCAGGCCGAAGACCGCGTCCTTCCACTGGCCGGTCAGCAGGACCACCACCATGGCGGTCAGGATGATTCCGTTGAAGAGGGTGAAGACGTTGTCGCGGATGATCTGGCCCAGGCTGCGGGAGGTTTGGTCCTGGGAGACGTTGACCAGGCCCTGGGCCTTCAGCCGCTCCACCTCCTGGGGGCTCAGCCCCGGCCTGTCGGTCTCCGGAAAGCCTGTGTCCGCCGTTGTGCCCGTAGTCGGCTCTTGCTCATTGCCTGTGCTCATCCTTGGCCCCCCTCTCGGTCGGCGCTCAGGCGCACGGCCATGATCCTTGCATGCGGTCCGTCGTCCACAATGGTCTGCAGGGCGTCGGCCAGCAAGGGCGCATGTGGATTCCCGGCAGGATCGACCGGGTGGACCGTAGCCGCATAGTAGAGCCTACCCGGGTCAGGGGTCCAAGCCTTGGCGCTTTGAGCGAACTCTACCACAGGGATGCCCGCCTTCCGGGCTGCCTTCAAGGCAGGGGTCCAGTCGCCGGCTCCGGGTCGGCGAATCAGAATCAGACTGACCCCGCGGTTGATGGCATCCTGCACCCCATCCTGTTGATCGCCGGTGGACTGCGCGGAGGAGAAATAGCCCTTCATGCGCTGCGCCTGCAACGAGGCCAGGATACGGCTGTCAAGACCGGTATCCGGGTCCTTGTCATCCTTCTGCGGGCATCCAATCAAAGCCACGAGCGTGTCGGAGCGATCCACGCCATCATGAGGCACGGTGCCCTCATGCCAGGAGTCGCCCACGGCCCTGTCCTTGGGGGCGCAGCCGGTCAGCATGGGCAGGCCTGCCAGCAGAGCGACCGCCAGCAGTAGACCCGCCAGCCGCCTGACCACTGCCACGATCCGCCCGGCGCGGCTCATGTCAGCGCTGCCTTCCCGCCGTGCGGGTGAAGACAGCCACAGTCTCCACATGGTGGGTCATTGGGTAGATGTCAAAGGCCTCAAGATGCCTGGGGCTGTAGCCCAGGGAGATCAGGGTGCCTGTATCCCTGGCCAGGCTGGTCGGGTCGCAGGCCACATAGATGATGGTCTGCGCCCCGCTGGCAGCCAGCAGTCGGCAGACTTGAGCCTTGGCGCCGGCCCTGGGCGGATCCAGCAGGATCAGGTTGGGATGGCCCAGCCCCTTGGGCGCACCGCCAGCCAGGACCTTGGCCACGTCTCCACGACGCAGGACCACCCGGTCCAGTCCGGCCTGCTTCACGTTGCGTTTCGCGCTGGCAATGGCTCCAGCGGATCCCTCCACAGCCAGGAGCCGGGCCCGTCCGTCGGCCAGAGCGGCCAGCGGCAGGGTGAAGAGCCCTGACCCGCAGTAGAGGTCCCAGATGACCGGTTCGGCAACCCTATCCAAGGCCTGCCTGGCCTGGTCCAGAACCGCCTTGGTCAGCACGACCGGTGCCTGGCGGTGGACCTGCCAGAATCCGTCAGCCCGAACCTGGTATTCAGGTCCTGCTCCGGCCTCCAACCGCTCCGTCAGCAGGCGGCTCCCCTTGCCCAGGCGACCATCCACCAGCAGGGCGAAGTTGTCGTCGACCGGTCCCCCATCGCGCGGCTGGGGCACAGCCAGGCGTATGCGGGCACCAGCAGGCAGGCCGCCCTCCCAGATGCCCAGTTCGTCGGCCAGGTCCAGCAGCTCCTGGGTAGCCAAGGGCATGGTCTGAATCGGCAGACGGTCATGCGAACCCCGACGGCGCATGGAAGGGCGCCCCTGGTCGTCGGCCACCAGCTCGATTCGGGTCCTCCAGTGCAGGCCGCCCAGCTCCTCATCGCCCGGAACACGGACCACCGGCACTTGGACATCCACCCCGCCCATACGGGCCATCTGCTGACCGATCAGATCGGCCTTCCAGGCCAGCTGACCGGGCAGGCTCACGTGAATCAGATCGGCGCCGCCCAGTCCACCTCCCCAGGCAAGCGGGCCAGCCAAGGGCCAGACGGGGTCACGGCGGTCAGGGCTGGCCTCCAGCACCTGGGTGACCTCGCCCGTGGCGAATCTGCCTGCCCGGCCGTGAGGCTCGTCTAGGAGGACCTCTACCAGCTCCCCGGGCAGGGCAAAGCGGACAAAGACCACCCGACCGTCCTCCAGGTGACCCACGCAACGGCCCTGGTCGGCATAACGTTCGATGCGCAGACGAACCCTGGTCTCAGTCATGATCGGCATGAACCTCCTGGTCGGCCTGGCGACGATGGTAGGGGCCACCGATCAGCAGCCAGCTGACCCAGATGCCCAAGGCAAACAGGGGCAGGCCCAGAATCAGGCGTGCAGCGCCAAGAAACCCCACGGAACCAGTCAGATAGAGCGGCACCTGAATCAGCAGGCGCAACGCAAAGACGGCAATCCAGACCAGGGTGGCCTGGGTATAGGCCCGTACCAGTTCCGGCTCGCCACGCCAGGAGGCCAGCCACGGCCTCCAGCCTGAGACGACGGGTCGGCGCAGGTACTCCACCAGCAGGCCTATGCCGGGCATCCGGGCAAGCAACGATGCCCCAAGAACGATGATCCAGAAACCGTTGGTCAAAAATCCTGGCAGGTAATAGTTGCGGGCATCCCGGGTCAACCATGCGGCCACCAGGCAGATGCCCACCGAAAGCAGACCGGTCAGCGCCCCCAAAAAGGACTGCCGCTGGACCAGGCGAATCAGGAGCTGCACAATGGCCAGGGCCGCCGAAACCACCACGGTCAGGCCCAGTCGGCCGGTCACCAGGAAGAAAACCAGAAATACCAGCCCTGGCAGCAGGGACTCGACGATCCCCCGCCATCCGCCGATGGCCTCCATGACGGAGAAATCGTCGTCAGCCAGCGCAGCCAGCCCGGAATGCTTCTGCTTCACAGCCTCAGCGAACCTCCGAGAACATGGGTCCGCGAGACAGTGTGGTCTTCACCTCGGTCTGCTGGTCCGAGTCGAAGGGACCCTCCGGCTTGCCAGGAATCTGCGCACTCTCGTCGTCCTTGGACTTCGAGTCTTCGGCATCTCCTCGGCGCTGATTGGGGGTGATGGGCGCATGCATAGGAACCAGGTCACGAGGGGCCAGGGGCTCATCGCCGCGGACAACCACCATGTCGGCCAGGTAGCCGTCGAGGACATCCTTCTCCTTGCCGCCCTTGGCCGCAGGGCCGGAGAAGATGCCTCGCAGCATCCAGCGGGGTCCGTCGACGCCCACCACCCGGGTCAGCAGGTTCTTGCCCTTTACCTTGACAGGCAGGGTCAGCTCCTTGCCGAAGACGCCGTCCACCTCCTTGCAGGAGGGGTTGGCCTTGAGCAGGTCAGCCCGGACCTCGTCCCACAGGCCCAGGGACTTGGGGGCCGCGAAGGGCTCCAGCTCCAGACTGGAGGACTTGTAGGTGATGGTGGCCCCCAGCACGTCGCCGGTCTGCGAGTTGGCCTTGAGCCTCAACTCACTGCCCTGCAGGAAGGGCAGCATCAGGGCGCCGATGTCCAGGTACTCATCGGTGTCGGGGGCCTCGGGATCCGTACTGTCCCAGGGGCCTTTCCCGCTCTGCTCGGCTTCGTCCCGCCCCGCAGCCGTCTCATCACCGTCGGCCTGAGAGGTTTGTGAGGTCTGGTCGGGTTTCTCTGTGGACTCCTCAGCGTCCCTGGACTCGTCGAGCTCCTTGGACTGGTCCTTCTGATCCTCGACATCCTCCTCGGCCTGTCGCTTGGCGCGTTTCCTGCCGAAACCGAACAATCCCATGATGCCTCATTTCCTTGTGAGTCTGTGCAAAGGATACTTAGTCAAGACCCAGGCGCAGCTTGCCGCCGGGGATGGCGTCCAGCAGGTCCTTGGTGTACTGGCGCTGCGGATGGTCGAAGACCTCGTCGGTGGTCGCGTGCTCCACCAGCCGGCCGTGCTGCATGACCACCACCTCATCGGCGATCTGCCTGACCACGGCCAGGTCGTGGGTGATGAACAGGTAGCTCAGCCCTTGCTCGGCCTGCAGGTCGTTGAGCAGCCGCAGCACCTGGTCCTGGACCAGCACGTCCAGGGCGGAGACAGCCTCGTCGCAGATGATCACATCCGGATTCAGGGCCATGGCCCGGGCGATGGCGATGCGCTGACGCTGGCCTCCGGAGAGCTCGTTGGGGTAACGCCCCATGACCGACTCGGGCATCTCCACCATGTCCAGCAACTCCTTGACCCTCCTCTGCCGGGACTTGGCGTTGCCGATCTTGTGGATGCGCAGGGGCTCCTCAATGGAGCGGTAGATGGAGTACATGGGGTCCAGGGAGCCATAGGGGTTCTGGAAGACCGGCTGGACGTGCCGCCGGAATTCCATGAGCTGACGGCTGCCGAAGTCGGCGATGTCCTGGCCCTCGTAGGTCACCCGGCCCGAGGTGGGTTTGAGCAGGTGCAGAACCATGTTGGCCACGGTGGATTTGCCGGAGCCGGACTCCCCCACGATGGCCAGGGTGGTCCCCCGCTTGACCGAGAAGGAGACGTCGTCCACTGCCTTGAACATCTCCTTACGGCGCGGCAGCCTGAACTCGCGGGTCAGGTGCTCCACGGTGATGACGTGCTCGCTGCGCTCCAGGGTGCTCTCGCCCTTGACGTGGTGCTCCAGCAGTCCCTCGGCATCCTGGCCGCGCTGCTTGGCGGAGATGATGCGCTGGGAGGCCAGTGAGGGCGCAGCCTGGACCAGCCGCTTGGTGTATGGGTGCTGGGGGTGTTGCAGAACCTCCAGGCTGGGTCCGGACTCCACCACCTGGCCCCGGTACATGACCACGATGTGCTGGGCGCGTTCGGCTGCCAGGCCCAGGTCGTGGGTGATGAAGAGCACGGCGGTGCCCAGGGATTCGGTCAGGCTGCGCAGGTGGTCCAGAATCCGCTTCTGGACGGTCACATCCAGAGCGCTGGTGGGTTCATCCGCAATCAGCAGGTCGGGACGGGAAGCCAGGCCGATGGCGATCAGGGCGCGCTGGCGCATGCCGCCGGAGAACTCATGCGGATACTGCCGGGCCCTGGTGGCGGCCTCGGGCAGCCCGGCCTCCGAAAGCAGGCCGGCGATGCGGTCGTTCATGTCCGAGCCGGTCACATGCTCCTTGGCCAGCGTCCAGGCTGTGTCGTCATTCACACCGGCGTCGATCAGGGATTTGGCCACGCCCCAGCGGGTCTCGGAGCCCACATCCCACTCGGACTTCATGGCCTCCATGGTCTTGTCCACGTCGGCGACCCCGGCATCACTCAGTGCCTGACGGGCAGCCTCGAGCAGACCGGGCAGGTCCTTGGAGGAGATGAAGAGCTCGTCGTCGGACTTCTTTACCTTCACCTCTTCGTCGCCAGCCAAGGCCTTGGCCAGCCGGGAGCGCTTCTCCCGGGAGACATCCATGTGGTTGGCGGTCAGCGCCTCCTTGACCTGGGAGCCGATGCGCCAGACCGGGTTCAGGTTGCTCATGGGGTCCTGCGGGACCAGGCCCACCTGGGATCCGCGCAGCGCCTCATAGTCCTTGCGGTTCAGACCCACCAGCTCGCGGCCATTGAGCCGGATGCTGCCGCCGGTCACCTTGCCGGTGCCGGGCAGAAGGCCCAGCACAGCCATGGCAGAGGTGGACTTGCCGGAGCCTGACTCCCCCACGATGGCCACCCACTGGCCGGGGTAGACGTTGAAGGAGGCCTTGCGAACCGCATGGACGGTGCGCCCATCGGCGGTGAAGTCCACCTGCAGGTCCCGCACGTCGAGCAGGGGCTGATTCTCCTGATTGGTGGTCGTATTCTTGTCTGCTTCAGTCATGCTTCCTCCACTCAGGCCGTTCTGCTCTTGGGATCCAATGCATCCTTGACCGCGTCACCCATCATGATGAAGGCCAGCACGGTGATGGCCAGGGCTGCGGAGGGATAGAAGAGGACCGAGGGATTGGTGGTCAGGAGGCTCTGGGCCGTCGAGATGTCCCCGCCCCAGGAGACCACGGTGGAGGGCAGACCGATGCCCAGGAAGCTCAGAGTGGCCTCAGAGACGATGTAGCTGCCCAGCGACATGGTGGCCATGACGATGACCGGGGCAAGTGAGTTGGGCAGGATATGCCGGAAAAGGTTGCGCAGAGGCGTGGAGCCCAGGGCCGTGGATGCGGTATTGAATTCCAGGTTTTTGGCCTCCAGGACGGCGCTTCGGGTGATACGCGCCATGTTGACCCAGCCGAAGAGGGTCAGGGTCAGGATGATCTTCCACAGTGAGGTGGAGGTACGGAACATCTGCAGTAGCACAATGGCACCCAGGATCATGGGGATGGCGAAGAAGATGTCGGTGATGCGGCTGAGCACTGCGTCAACCCAGCCCCCGAAGAATCCAGCGATTGCGCCGATGAGTCCGCCGAAGACGGTGACCAGGATGGTGGTCATGATGCCGATGGCCACCGAGGTTCGGGCCCCATGGATGACGCGGCTGTAGACGTCGCAGCCCTGCAGGTCGAAGCCGAAGGGGTGCCCCGGACGACCTGGCTCCACAGAGTTGGACAGGTTGCAGGCCATGGGGTCCTGTTTGGCGAAGAGGTCGGGGAAGAGGGCCACCAGGATAACCACGATCGCCAGGATTGCGGAGATGATGAAGAGCGGGTTGCGCCTCAGGGTCTTCCAGGCGTCGGCCCACATGCTGGTAGGCGGCACGTCCTCATCCACCGAGTCCACCTCACGCAGGGGCGTCTCGTCGATGGGGGCCACAAACCGCTCCTGCCCCGGCAAGGGGTCGGGGAAGTATACGCGGGCCTGGCTTTCGTTCTGTTCGCTTGACTCGTTCATTGCCGTTTCACTCATAGTCGGTCCCTCTCCCTCACGCATACCGGATTCGCGGATCGAGCACTGCGTAGAGCAGGTCGACCAGGAGGCTGGTTATGACGAAGATCAGGACCAGAATGGTCACGATGGAGACCACCAGGGTGCCTTCGCCCCTCAGGATGGCCTGGTAGAGGGTGTTGCCCACGCCCTGGATGTTGAAGATGCGCTCGGTGATCATGGCCCCGCCCATGAGTCCGCCGATGTCGGCGCCCAGGTAGGTGACCACGGGGATCAGGGAGTTGCGCAGCACGTGCCGCACGATGACGGACCGGTTGCTCATGCCCTTGGCCCGGGCCGTTCGCACGTAATCCTCGGAGATGTTGGAGGTGATCTCCGTCCTTGTCAGTCGGATGATGGAGGCCATGGAAACCGACCCCAGCACGACGGCCGGCATAAGCAGATCGATGAAGCCCGGATTGGCTCCGGCCGTGGCCGGCAGCAGATGCCATTTGACGCCGAACAGATACTGCAGGATGAAGCCGGTGACGAAGGTAGGCACCGAAATCAGCAGCAGGGAGAGAACCAGGATGATGTTGTCCGACCACTTGCCCTTGGTCAGGCCGCCGATGATGCCGAAGATCACACCGAAGATGCCTTCGAAGACGAAGGCCATCAGGGCCAGCTTGATGGTCACCGGGAAGGCCCTGCCGATTACGCTGATCACGGGCTGTCCGGCGAAGGTGTTGCCGAAGTTCAGGGTAAGCGCGTTCTTCAGGAAGAGCACATACTGCACGATGAAAGGTTTGTCGAGATTGTATTCCGAACGTATCTGTGCGGCAACGGCCTGGTTGACCGGCTTGTCCCCGAACATAGCGGCCACAGGGTCGCCAGGAAGCGCGAAGACCAGCGCGTATATCAGCAGTGTCGTACCGAGAACGACGGGGATCATCTGCAGAATACGTCGCAGAAGATATTTTCCCATCGGCTATTCTCCTTTGTCATCCGCGACCGGGATCGGCATGGGGATCGGGGCCGCCGCAAAAATTCTTGTTTGAGTCTACCAGCACACCTCAACAGGGGTGCAAGAACACCAAGGCCGACGCGGGGTAAATCCTCCCGCGCCGGCCCGGGCGGTGTCAGTTTCAAGGTGCGGGATTCAGACTCCCGTCACCTCACTTGCTGAGGTTGTAGTAGGCGGGGGTTCCCTTCCAGGTGAAGGAGAATCCCTTGATGTTCTTGGCTGCCACGCCGTTGGAGTTCTGGTAGTAGAGCGGGACTGCGGGCAGGTCGCGGAAGAGCAGCTCCTCGGACTGCTGGTAGATCTTGTTGGCCTCGTCAATGTTCTTGGCGGAGGCCGCCTTGTCCATCAGTTCGTCGAACTCGGGGTTCTTGTAGTCACCGTCGTTGGACCCGTTGCCATCTGCCGCCGAGCTGGCGAAGTTGCTGGACAGGTAGCTCTCAGGCGACGGGTAGTCAGGCTGCCAACCGGAACGGAAGGCCGAGTCGGTGAACTTGCGGTTCTGCACGTTGGAACGGAACTCGCTGAAGGTGGGCAGAGGGTTGCCCGCAGCCTGGATGCCCAGGGCGTTCTTGATCGAGTTGGTGACGGCGTCGTAGATCTCCTTGTGGGCGCCATCGGCGTTGTATGCGACCTTGAAGGTGTCGCCCTCGCCCCAGGGGGAGATCTTGTTGGCCTCGGCCCAGAGCTCCTTGGCCTTGGACGGATCGTACTTGAGCACGTCGGATCCCTTGATGCTGGTTGAATAGCCGGGGATGACCGGGGCGGTGAAGTCGTGGACCTCCTTGGCGGTTCCGGACAGCACCTTCTTGATGATGGTCGGCCGGTCGATGGCCATGGAAATGGCCTGGCGACGGAGCTTGCCCTCCTGATCCTGGCCGAAGTGCTTCATGTAGGTGGGGATGGTGAACATCTGGATGACCGAGCCCGGGTCGTTGATGGCCTGGACCGTGCTGTCGGTCTGGAAGGTCTTGCGAGCCGAGGCAGGAAGGGTGTCCAGCACATCCAGGTTGCCGGCCTGCACGTCGCGGTAAGCCGCGGTGGCATCGGTGTAAGCGCGGAACTCAACACCGCCGTTCTTGACCTTGACCCCGCCCTTGTAGGAAGGATCCTTGACCAGCTTGATGGACTTGTTGTGCTCCCAGGACTGGAACTTGTAAGGTCCCACGGTCACCGGCTTTTCGCCGAAGGCCTTGGTGTCCTTGTAGAAGGACTCGGGCAGCGGCGCGAAGGCGGTATAGCCCACCTGGATGGGGAAGGTTGAGGAGGGCGAGGTCAGGTCCACGGTGAAGGTCTTGTCGTCGATGACCTTGAGGCCAGACAACTGGGCATCGCTGGGGGTGCCCTCCTTCTGCAGGTCGTCATAGCCCTTGATGTTGGCGAAGAAGCTGGAGCCCAGCTGCTTGTTGGCGATGCTGGATGCCCAGGACCAGGCCTTGGTGAAGGACTGTGCGGTAACCGGGGTGCCGTCCGAGAACTTCCAACCGTCATTGATGGTCACGGTGTATTGGGTGTTGTCCTCGTTGGCCTTGATCTGCTTGGCGATCTCATTGGCCGGTTTGCCCTTGTCATCGAAGCGGACCAGCTTGGAGAACATGACATCGATGGGGTTGCCGCCACCCACCTCGTTGGTCATGCTGGGGATGAGTGGATTGGCCGGCTCCGGGTTGAAGACCGAGATGATGGCATCCGAGCTGCCGCCGTTGGTCCCCTTGGCTGAGGAGTCGGATCCGCCGGATCCGCCGCAGGCGCCAAGCGTGAGCGCCATGACGCAGAGTCCGGCGCCAGCAATGGTCAGGGCCGATTGCTTCTTCATATATACTGCTCTTTCCTTTGGTTGGTTTCCCAAATCCGCCGCCAGTACATAAGACCCGGGCACGAATCCGCTTTGCTGCGGATCCGGCCGGGTCGGCGACGACGGATTATGCCGTTTCCGGCACAATCATCACTTCTGCTTGGACAACTCCGCCAGGTTCGCATGGCCGTCCCAGCGAATGGCCAATCCCTGCACGTTCTTGGCTGACGCCCCCTTGTTGTTGGAGTAGTAGAGCGGAACCGCAGGCATGTCCTGCAGGAGAATCTCCTCGGCCTGCTGGAAAAGCTTGTTGGCCTCGTCGGTGTTCTTGGCCTTGGCAGCCTGCTTCAGCAGGTCGTCGAACTTGGGGTTCTTGTAATCGCCGTCGTTGGACCCATTGCCATCGGCCGCCGAGCTGGCGAAGTTGCTCAGCAGGTAGCTCTCAGGAGAGGGGTAGTCGGGCGACCAGGCCGACCGGAAGGCCGCATCCTTGTAGGCGCGCTTGTTGACGTTGCCTCGGAACTCGCTGAAGGTGGGCACAGGAGTGGCCACGGCATTGATCCCCAGTGTGTTCTTGATGGAGTTGGCCATGCCGTCATAGAAGTCCTTGGCACCGCCATCGGCGTTGTAGACCAGCTGGAAGCTCTTGTCGGCCGGCCACTTGCTGATGGCGTCTGCCTTGGCCCAAGCGTCCTTGGCCTTCTGGGCGTCGTACTTCAAGTTATCGGAACCCTTGAGGTTCTTGGCATAGCCAGGGATGGTCGGCGCGGTGAAGTCGGTGGGCTGCACGCCCAGACCACCCAGGACCTTGTCGATCAGCATCTTGCGGTCCAAAGCCATGGAGATGGCCTGACGGCGCAGGTGACCCTCCTCGTTCTGGCCGAAGTGCTCCATGGTTGTGGGGATGGTGAACATCTGCAGGACGGAGCCGGGCTCGTTGTAGCCCTTGACCAGACTGTCTTTCAAGAAGGTCTTCTGGGCCGAGGTGGGGATGGTATCGATCGCGTCCAGGTTGCCTGCTTGCACATCGGCGTAGGCCGAGGCGACATCGGTGTAGATCCTGTAGTCAATGCCACCGTTCTGAATCTTGACATCACCCGTGTAGGAGGCGTTCTTGCGGAGCTTGACCATGGTGTTGTGCTGCCAGGAATCGAACTTGTAGGGACCCGAGCTGACCGGGTTCTCACCGTAGGCCTTGGTGTCCTTGTAGAAGGACTCGGGCAGCGGCGCGAAGGCGGTATAGCCCACCTGGATGGGGAAGGTTGAGGAGGGCGAAGTCAAATCCACTGTGAAGGTCTTGTCATTCACTACTTTCAGGCCGGACAGCTGACCATCGGCAGGCGCGCCCTCCTTCTGCAAATCGTCATAACCCTTGATGTTGGCGAAGAAGCTGGAGCCCAGCTGGCCGTTGTTCACATTGGCCGCCCAGGACCATGCCTTGGTGAAGGACTTGGCCGTGATGGGTGTGCCGTCAGAGAACTTGCGTCCATCGGCCAGGGTGACCTTGTACTGGGTCATGTCGTCATCGGCCTTGATCTCCGAGGCCAGATCATTGTGGGCCTTGCCATGGTCGTCGAAGCGGACCAGCTTGGAATTGATGGCGTCTGCGATCGACCCGCCGCAGCTCTCCACAGTATTGCTGGGAATGAGCGGCTTGGCCGGCTCGCACCCACGAATCGAAACGACGGTATTGTTGCCGGCCTGGCTGCTGGGCGATTGCTCGGCGCCCTTGGTGTCAGAACCACTGCCGCAGCCGCTGGCCAAAAGCGCCAAGGCGCAGATGGTTGCGGATACGAGCGTAAGCTGTGAATCCTTCTTCATTGCTGCTCCCTTTACTTATAATATTTATTGAGTGTCAACGTCACGTCTACAACACCAAGGACACCAGGATGACCGAACCTCAAAACCCTTGGCTGACGTGTAAGCCACAATACGCCATATTCTGGTACGAAGATGTTTCGTAAATCAAGTCTCATCTCATTTGCCGGTCTCAGGCCCGCGGAAAAGCCTGCCTGTACCGTGCCCGCAGCTGCTCGATGGAGACGTGGGTGTAGCGCTGGGTGGTCCGCAGGGAGGAGTGGCCCAGCATCTCCTGAACCTCACGAAGGTCGGCTCCACCATCCAGCATATGTGTGGCCGCAGAGTGCCGCAGGGCATGGGGAGCGATGTCTGGCACACCGGCCTGACCAGCCGCCTGATGAACCACCTTGCGAACCTGCCGCTGACCAACCCTGCCGCCCAGCTGACCAAGGAAGAGGGCCTGACCTGCTTTGTGGGCTGATTTGGCCGTTGAGCCCGCCAGGACCGGACGTCCCTCCCCCAGCCAGCGATCCAGGGCACGATCGGCAGGCAGGCCATAGGGCAGGACCCGCTCCTTGGAACCCTTGCCCAGAACCTTTACGGTGCGGCTGTGTCGGTTCACGTCATCCAGATCCAGTCCGCAGAGCTCAGCCACGCGCATGCCCGTGGCATACAGCAGCTCCAGCATGGCCGCGTCCCGCACCTGCAGGGCCGCCTGCACATCCTCGTCCTCCCGGGGCTCGACCGGATCCTGGTCGACCGTATCCATCAGGGTGCGGGCCTGGTCGTGCGTCAGGATCCGAGGAAGGTGCTCGGACTGCTTGGGACTGCTCAGGGCCAGGGTGGGGTCCGTCTTAATGCGACCATGCTGACTCAGCCATCCGAAGAAGGACCTCAGTGCGGCCGTCTTCCGGGCCATGGTCGAACGGGCGTGGGTGGCGGCCTCGTGAGCCAGCCAGGACCTGATGGTGGCCAGATCGATCTGCGCAGGGTCATCGATGCCATGCAGATGCATCAGGTGCAGAAAGCCCGCCAGATCGGCCCGGTAGGAGCGGACGGTATTGGGACTCTTGCCTGCCACCCGGGAAAGATAGTCGGTGAAGTCCTGCAAATCCTGGTCCACTGCGGGCACTCCCTTCGCTTGGCTGCCTTGCATCTCCATGCAGTATGTGCAATACAGTCTAGGCGCTTTCACCCTCGTCGCAGCTGCAGGCGATACTGACACAGGAGGTGGATGGCCATGCGTTTGCCAGCAACCATACCGGCCGGAGCACGGCTGGTGGTCAGGATTGCCCTTGGACCGGACCCGGGAGACGGAAGGCCCAAATTCCGCGACTACGTAGGGCATGTGGTCGACTGGAACGGACGGCGGCTGATTCTGGACAGGGACCCTGCGGCCAATGGATCACGTCCAGGGGAGCGCGTGACCCTGCAAGCAGAAGACATGGTGGCACTGAAGCCGGTCCCAGAACGCCGTTCGCCCCGACCGGACCCTCCCAATTTCAGTCGATGACCGGCGGGTGCAGCACCCGGGCACAGCTGGTGGTCAGGAAGGCCGAGACCTGCTCGCCGCGCAGGGCCGAATCCATCAACTCCTGCCGCCAGTTGCCCTCCTGTGGATTCAATTCAAGGTCTGTGAAGGGAATCTGCTCCTGATCGGCCAGGGCAATCCTGTAGCGTCGGAAGGGGTCCGCCTGGAGGAAGAAGTCCCGACGCTTTTCATCGGCCTCCGGCTCCTGGTCCCGTAAAAGGGAAGCCATGCCCTGCAGATCCTCGACCAGGACATCCAGAAGGTCGGCCACCTGGTCGGCGTTCTCCTCCACCATGGCCCGGGTCCGCTCCGGATCAGTCAGGGCCACACGGGTCATATCCCGCCAGGATCCGGCCGCCAGGGCCGAAGCCACGCGGCGGTCATGCGACCTCGTCAGCATGTTGGCCAGGGCGGTGGCCACCACATGGGGCATGTGCGAGATCAGTGCCGCGGCCCGGTCATGAGTGGCATCGTCCATAGCAATCAGACGGTTTCCCAGCCCCTGGGTGACCATATCGGCCACGGTCAGGAAGCGGCTGTAATCCGTATGCTCATCGACACAGAGGGCCCAGAGGGCATCTTCCAAGAGTGCCGGATCCGAGTCCTCGTAGCCTGAGCCTTCGCTGCCGGCCATGGGGTGGGCGCCTACATAACGATCGACCAGACCGGCCTGTTCGACCTGCCGGCGTACCGGGCCCTTGACGCTGCCTACGTCGGTCAGGGTGGTGCCTCTGGTCAGGACCGGTGCCAGGGCCTGGAGCACTTCGGGCATGGCCCGCAGGGGGGTGGCCAACACCAGGACGTCGGGTTTTCCCTTCGCCAGCTCCTCCAGAGTGTCCACGCAGTGGATTCCCTGGCTGCGGGCCTGCTCATAAGGGCGGTCATTATGATTCCATGCAATGACGAACCGGCCCCGTGAGGCCAGGCGTCGGGCCAGCGATCCGCCAATCAGACCCAGTCCCGCCACAGCGATCTTGTGGGCCGAGGTCAGCACCGGCGAGGCGGCCATGCCTGCCATTGGATGCATGTGCTCGGGCCCTGACAGGTCCATGTGTGGGAAAGGCGCGGATTCATCTACCATAACAACTCCTTGCTGATTGTCTCGGAATCGGGGTCCTCGCCCCGAAAGGCCCCCGCACTGGGCAGCATCCATTCACGGATGGGGGGCGCTGGATGCGGGGTGCGTGGATGGACCGCCAGGGTCTTGAGCCAGTCCCCTCTTTCCAGCAGGTCGGCCATCACCTGATGCAGACCCTTCTGCCATGGGGCGGCATCGATGCTGGCTACGAAGCTGTAGGTCCCGTCATGCCCCTTGATGGGCCGGGACATGAATGAGGTCATGTTCAGGCCCGCATCGCGCAGACGGTCCAGCAGATTGGCCAGCACGCCCGGCCCGGTATTCAAGGGAATAAAGGTGACGATGGACTCGAAATCCCCGTCTGGCGCCAGTCGGCGTGCCAGCCCGGCGGCCTGGCCCCGGGGAGCCAATATAAGAAAGTCGGTGTGGGCTCCCTGATAATCCTGTACCTCGCGCCGGTAGGTCTTTAGTCCGTAGAGGCTTCCACAGATACGTGGACCCAGGGCCACCTGATCGGAGCCCAGATCACGGCAGGCCGCAGCGTTGGAGTTGGCAGTCAACGGGTTGAGGCCGATCTCCTTGATGAATCCCTTGCACTGGGCCAGTCCATGGGGGTGGGCGGCAACTTGACGCAGGCGGCCATGGTCGGCCCGGACGAAGGCGTCGAAGACGATGGACAGGCGGACCATGCCGAAACCCGCTGCTGATCGAGCGTCGATCAAAGCATCCATGTTGGGCACCACATGGCCCTCCACGTTGTTCTCCCAGGCCAGCACTCCCCAGCCTCGGCCCTCCTCCACGGCAGCCACGATGGCAGCCGCATCCGTGCAGGGCCTCAGATCCGCTTGACAGCCCAGCCTTGTCTCCATAAGGCCGGCGGCCTCAAGAGCGGCTTGGTGGGTGAAGGTCCCCTCGGGACCCAGGAAGTACAGGGGCGTCCGGTCGGGCGCAGTCGCCGGACTTCCAGACGAAGCCCGGCTCATGCGGATCGCCCCTGACGACGCAGGGGACCGTCAGCAAACCAGGAGGCCGGCAAGCAGATGGCCAGGGTCTGAATCAGGACCAGACCGCCCATCCAGAGGAAGACCGCATACTTGGCAAAGAATGTGGGGAAATTGGCGTAGGGCATGAGCACATCGCCGCCCGGCCCACGCATGGAGAGCAGCCAGACCATGACTGTGGAGGCCACCAGGTGCAGGGCCAGACCCATGGTGCCGCTATCGCAGCGGACCCACCAGGCGGCCAGGGCCACCAGCAGATAGGCCAGAACCATCCCCCAGGGCAGACCCTGGGCAGCACCGGAGCGCTGGACCAGGGTTCCCAGCACGCCAACTGCCAGGCCGATGGGCAGGCCCAGCAGGCAGCGGAAGGGGCTTGCCTTCCCAGACTCCTCCCTGGAATGGCAGGCGGCCTGGCCCTTGGATTCGGAAACCTGAGACTCCTGAGACTTCATGGGTTCAAGACTAGTCCGACCCGGTCACCATGTGGCGGCCGGGTCGGACTGAGTCTGCTGGTATAAAAAGGCTTACTTCTTGTTGGCCCTGCGCTGGCGGGCGTTCCACTTGTACCAGGCATCCCTGTCCAGGATGATCTTGCGCACACGGATGGACTCGGGAGTCACCTCCACGCACTCGTCATCGTTGGCGAAGTCCAGGGATTCCTCCAGGCTCATGTCGATGGGCGGGGTCAGGGTCTCCAGCACGTCTGCGGTAGAGGAACGCATGTTGGTCATGTGCTTCTCCAGGGTGATGTTGATGTCCAGGTCGCCGGGCTTGTTGTTGATGCCCACGATCTGCCCCTCGTAGACGGGCGACTGGGGCTTGACGAAGAACTCGCCGCGGGCCTGGAGCTTCTGCATGGCGTAGGGGCTGGCCTTGCCCGAACGGTCGGAAACCATGGATCCGTTCTGCCGGGTCTTGATGTCGCCCGCCCAGGGGGCATAGCCGGCGGAGATCGACGAGGAGATGCCGGTGCCGCGGGTAGCGGTCAGCAGGGCGGTGCGGAAGCCCAGGAGGCCGCGGGAGGGCACTGTGAACTGCATCCTGACCCAGCCGGAGCCATGGTTGGTCATGGTGTCCATACGGCCCTTGCGATCGGCCATGAGCTGGGTGACTGCACCCATATATTCCTCGGGCACGTCGATGGTGTCGGACTCCATCGGCTCCTGAAGCTTGCCGTCCACGGTCTTGGTGACCACCTGGGGGCGGCCCACGGTCAGCTCGTAGCCCTCGCGGCGCATCTGCTCGGCCAGAATGGCCAGGGCCAGCTCGCCACGGCCCTGGACCTCCCAGGCATCGGGCCGGTCGGTGGGCAGCACCTTGATGGAGACGTTGCCGATCAGCTCCCGGTCCAGGCGGTCCTTGAGCATGCGGGCGGTCAGCTTGTGGTCCTTGCCTTCGGTGCCGGCCAGTGGCGAGTCGTTGGTGCCGAAGGTCATGGAGACGGCCGGGTCGTCAACGTGGATCAGAGGCAGGGGGCGGGGGTCGTCCTGGTCGACGATGGTCTCGCCGATCATGATGTCCTCAACGCCGGCCACAGCCACGATGTCGCCGGGGCCGGCCTCGTCCACCGGGGAGCGCTGCAGGCCCTTGGTGCGCAGAATCTCGGTCAGTTTGAAGTTCTCGATGGATCCGTCCACGCGCGACAGGCCGTATTGGCGGCCCTTGGTCAGGGTGCCGTTGTAGATGCGCACCAGGCCCAGACGGCCCAGGTAGTCGGAGGCGTCGATGTTGGTCACATGGGCCTGCAGGGGGGCACCCTCCTCATACTCCGGGGCGGGGATGTTGTTCAGGATGGCCTCGAAGAGGGGCTCCAGATCGTCGTTGTCGGGCACGGCACCGTCGGCGGGCTGGTTGACGGAGGCCTTGCCGGCCTTGGCTGCGCAGTAGATGACCGGCAGGTCCAGGAGGGAATCCAGATCCAGATCCACCCCCTCCTCGCTCACGTCCTGGGCCAGGCCCAGGAGCAGATCGGTGGACTCGGAGACCACCTCGGAGATGCGGGCATCGGGACGGTCGGTCTTGTTGATGACCAGGATGACGGGCAGCTTGGCCTCCAAGGCCTTGCGCAGGACGAAGCGGGTCTGAGGCAGGGGGCCCTCGGAGGCGTCCACCAGCAGGACCACACCATCGACCATGGAGATACCGCGCTCCACCTCGCCGCCGAAGTCGGCGTGGCCGGGGGTGTCCACCACGTTGATGGTGATGCCGTCGGGCTGGCCCAGCTTGGCGGCCAGGGGACCTGTGTACTTGACGGCGGTGTTCTTGGCCAGGATGGTGATGCCCTTCTCCTTCTCCAGGTCGTTGGAGTCCATGACCCGGTCGGGCACCTCCTCCCGCTCGGAGAAGACGTGCGACTGCTGCAACATGGCGTTGACCAGGGTGGTCTTGCCGTGGTCAACGTGTGCCACAATCGCCACATTTCGTATATCGCCGCGTACCGCCATCAAAACCTCATTCTCGTGAATGCTATCCATGCCCCCACCGGCCTGACTGCCGGGTGGCGTGGTCCAGGAATTGGACAAACAGAGACAAGTGTAACCGCCTTGTGTGACAGGCGATCACTGTTCCTCGCCCTGGGGCGAACCCTGGGCCGGATCCGGGGATTGCGGCTGCCCGGACATCTCCTGGCGGGCCTGGGCCAGAGCCGAGTCCTCGTCGGGCAGGAAGGGAGCCAGGGAGGGCAGATCCTCCAAGGATTGCAGACCCATCCGTTCGAGGAAGAGGTCGGTGGTGACCAGCAGCGCTGCATGGGTCTGCTCGTCCAGGCCCTCCTCGCGAACCAGGCCGCGCACAAGCAGGGCCCGGATGACCCCATCAGAGTTAACCCCGCGAATCTGACCCACCTGGGCACGGGTCATGGGCTGGCGGTAGGCCACGATAGCCAGGGCCTCCAGAGCCGCCTGGGAGAGTCGTGCCGTCTGACCGTCCTTGACGAAGGCCGCCACCACGGGCTGGTAGGCGGCGCGACTGGTCAGCTGCCAGCCACGGGCGGTCCGACGCAGTTCGAATCCTCGGTCACTATAGGACTCGGCCAGCGATTCCAGGGCTGCATCGACCGGACCAGGATCCACGGCCAGCACCCGGGAGAAGTCCTCAGCGGTCAGCGGCCGGTCCGTGGCCACCAGAATGGCCTCCAGGCAGGCGGACAGTCCGCCGGGAAAGTCCTGCACGTCGAAGTCCACGTATTCGGGACGGGTGTCGGGAGCCGAGGATTGGCTCATGCGAAGTCCCCCTCACTGATCAAGGCCGTTGCCGGCTCCTGTGTCGGCCCAACCCAGCGCAGGTAGAGCGGCTGGTAGGGGCCATCCTGACGATACTGGATCAGCTCCTGCCTGAAGAAGATCAGCACGGCCAGGAATCGGGCCACCACCTGAGCCCGGCCCTTGGAGGAGGCGACCAAATCGGCGAAGGCCACCGGCTGGCCGGGCTGCACCAGCAGGGCTTGGCGAACCTGGTCGGCCTCTTTGTTCAAGTCGACCAAGGGCACGTGCAGCTGGTCCAAACGGACCTCTGATGCCGGAGCGTTGACCAGTGCATTGGCGCAGAGAAGGGCCAGATCCTCCGGCTTCAGGGTCCAGACCAGATCAGGCAGCAGATGGGCCAGCTGGGGCTCCAGATGACCGGGGTGCGGGTAGCGGCCCGAGTTGGCGGCCAGTCTGGCTCGGAAGTCCTGTCCTGCCTGCTTGAAGGCCCGGTACTGCAGAAGCCTGGCGAAGAGCAGATCACGCTCCCGAAGGGCATCCATGGAGGCCTGGTCGCGCATGGACTCGTCCTCCACAGGCAGGAGGGCAGCGCTCTTGGCCTCCACAAGAACCGAGGCCACATCCAGAAAGGCGCTGGCCTGGTCCAATCCTTGACTGAAGTCCAGGGTGCGCACATAGTCCAGAAACTCCCCGGTGATGGAGGCCAGGGAGACCTCCGTCAGGGAGAGCTTTCGGTTGGCCAGCATGCCCAACAGCAGGTCGAAGGGTCCCTGGTAGACATCCAGGTCGACGGCGAAGCCGTCCGCTGATCCGCTCACGCCACGATGCCGCGGGCGATCAGCTCCCGGGCGACCTCCCGATACTCCTTGGCGGTCTTGTGCTCGGGGGCGAACATGGTGATGGGCTCGCCGGCCACCGTGGCGTCGGGCAGCTTGATGGACCGGCTGATGATGGAGTGCAGGACCTTGCCCTTGAAGGCCTCATAGATACGCTGAAGCACCTCGTCCGAATGCAGGGTCTTGGTGTACATGGTGACCAGCACCCCGTAGATCTGCAGGTCAGGATTGATGCGGCTACGGACCTTCTCTATGGATTGCATGAGCAGGGCCACGCCGCGCAGGGCGAAGAATTCGGCCGCCACGGGAATGATGACCCCGTCCGCGGCAGTCAGCGCGTTGACGGTCAGCAAACCGAGCGAGGGCTGGCAGTCGATGATGATGGCGTCATATTCCTGCCGCAGGGGCCGGATGGTGGCCGCCAGGGCCTGCTCCCTGCCGACCTCGGTGACCAGCTGAATCTCGGCAGCCGACAGATCGATGTTGGCCGGGATGATGTCCAGGCCGTTAAAACGGGTGTGCCGGACCACCTCATGAACATCCAGGGAGGTATCGAACATGGCGGTGTAAATGGTATTGTCCACGCTGTTGGCGTTGATGCCCAGACCCACGGTGGCCGCACCCTGGGGATCGAAGTCCACGATCAGCACCCGTCGCCCATACTGGCACATGGCCCCGGCGATGTTGATGGATGAGGTGGTCTTGCCCACGCCGCCCTTCTGGTTGCACATGGCGAGGACACGGGCCGGGCCGTGCTGTTTCAAAGGCTCCGGGGCAGCGAACGTCTCATACTCGCGCCCTAACAAATCCGTAGGCATGTCTCTACCCTATCAAGTTTCCGGCCGCATTCGCGGGTTGGCGGGTCAGCGGGCGCGGGGATGGGCCGTCTGGTAGGTCTCCATCAGGGCCTGGGGGCTGACGTGTGTGTAGATCTGCGTTGTGGTCACCGAAGCGTGGCCCAGCAGCTCCTGGACCGAACGCACATCGGCGCCTCCCTCCAGCAGATGAGTGGCGAAGGAGTGCCGCAGGGTGTGGGGATGCAGGGGCCTGTTCAGACCCGCCCGGCGGCCGGCATCCCTGACCACCTGCCAGACCGTCTGCCTGGTCAGCCGCTTGCCCCGCTTGTTGAGGAATACAGCCCGCAGCTCCCTGCCCTTGGTGGCTCGATTGCAGAGGCTGGCCCGCCCCATATTCAAATAAGCCTCCATGGCCTGGCAGGCGTAGGAACCCATGGGAACCAGACGCTGCTTGTCGCCCTTGCCTGTCAGACGGACCACCCGCTCGTGCAGGTCCATGTCCTCCAGGTCGGTGCCGACGGCCTCCGAGACCCGGCAGCCTGTGGCGTACATGAACTCCAGCAGAGCCTTGTCCCGCAGGACCACCGGATCCTTGGACCCGCCCATGGCGGCCACATCCAGCAGCCGGGCCACCTGATCCACGTCCAACACATCAGGCAGGGCCGAGGTGCCCTTGGGAGCCTTGACAGTACGGGACACATCCTGGTCGGTCACCCCCTGCTTGAGGGCGAACCGATGCCACTCATGGACAGCGGCCATCCTTCGTGAGCGACTGGCTGGGCTCTCATCGGCCAGATGGGCCAGAAAACCCTCCACATCGGCGGTTTGGATCTGCTCCAGGCTGGTGATGCCGCGGCCGGACAACCAGTTGATATACATGGTCAGATCGGACTTATAAGCCTTGACCGTGGCGGGCGCAAGACCCCGCTCCAGACCGGTGTAGGCCAGGAACTGATCCAACAATGCGGTCAGCCCCTCCTGATGATCACCGTCCACTACCGCTTAACCTCCGGTTCTCTTCATCAGTGCTGGTCTCAGGCCATAGTCTAACGCTATGCTCCCCTGTTTCCATGCTTCCAACGCGCTTGGGATTGGGGCGAACACTCAGGAGACCTCCCGAATCAGCCCTTGAATCCCCTCCTGCTGAAGAATCCGTCGGTAGGGTCCGGCCTCCCTGCTGATGATCCCATCGATGGCGTGCATGCCCAGCAGTTCCACCGGCGCATTGTCATCGGTCAATACCCTTCCCTTCGCATTCCCAACCGTGCTCAGGCGGGAGCTGACCTGCTCCATCATTTGGGACAGGTCCGGATCAGAGCTGACCCTGGCTGCCGCCCCCGCCAGCAGGTCGGAACTCTGGTAGTCTCTCATCGCCGTCTTCTTGACACCCTGTGTTCCCGAAAAATCATCGGAGGCAGGGCGACGGGCAAAGAGCTCGCGGTTGGTGGTCTGGGGCACGTCGGCCGTCAGGATGGTGTCGGATCCAAAGACCCTGGTGATGGTGTTGGTCAGGGCTGCATTGATGGATCCCTGACCGTCGTCGATCATGTTCATGTTGACCACCATGACCCCGCCCGGATTCAGGTGGTTCCTGACCAGGCTGAAGAACTCGGTGGAGCTCATCTGGAAGGGTATGGTGATGTCCTGATAGGCATCGACCATGATCAGGTCGTAGTGCTGGCCACTGGCCGCCAACCAGGCTCGGCCGTCGTAGGTGGAAACTGGAATATCGGCGGGCTGATCGAAATATTTGAGGGCCAGGTTGCTGATGGACTGGTCGATCTCCACTCCCTGGATGGCCATCCGGGGATAGTATCGCTTCAGCTGCCGGGCGTAGGTCCCGGTCCCCATGCCCAGAATCAGGGCCGAGCGGGCCTGATCAGCCATGAGCGGTGCCGCCAGAGCCGTGTCGTAGTACATGCCGGTCATCCCGGGGTGCTTCATGGTCACCGACTGGACGCCGAAGAGGACGTTGGTGGAAAGGATGGTTCTGTCCGCCAGGGTTTTGACCTGCAGATAGTTGTAGATGGACTCGCCCTCATAAGCCAGACCCTTCTCCCAGAAGGCGAACCCGGTCATCGGCGACAGGGCGGCCGAGACTACAAAGGCCACCGTGGCGATCAGGCAGGCCAGGCGGTGCGCATGGGAGGAAAGGAAGTAGATCAAGGACACCAGGAGCAGTATCCCAGAGAAAATCAGGAAGGTGACGAAGGTCCCCACGGCAGGTATGGTCACAAAGGTGGGCAGGAAGGTGCCCAGGATGGACCCCACGGTGTTGCAGGCGCTGAGCCGACCGACCACCGAAGCGTTGTCGTCCAGGGAGTCGGTGGCGCACTTGACCAGGCCGGGGGTGATGGTGCCCAGGAGGAAGAGGGGCGGAACAAAGATGATCAGGCAGGAGATGAAGGCCGCCAGGACCAGGAAGTTGGTGGAGACGGCCACAATCAGCAGCCCCGAAATCAGGATGATCAGATACTTGCCGACCAGGGGAATCAGGGCGATCCAGACGGCCGCAGCCATAATGCACAGGTAGAGCCTGTCAGGGTCTGGGTTCCTGTCGGCCCAGCGACCCCCGACGACGGCACCCAGGGCCAAGGCGATCATGATGGTCCCGATGATGATGGTCCACACGATCTGGGAGGACGAGAAGTAAGGAGCCAGCAGACGGGAGGCCCCCAGCTCGGCGGCCATCACGGCCATCCCAGAGAAGAACTCCGTCACATAGAGGAAAACCCGCGACCTAAGGATGGGGCGCGCCTGATTGATTTCAGCAGGCTTGGATCTACCGCTGCCCCGAGATGGGCTTGTTTGACCTGCCGATTCTGCCGAGACAGCCGATGCGTCCAGACTGTGATCATCATTCATGGCGGCTCCCGGCATCATTGTCGTCAATCAACTTACCGTCCCGCTGTGGAATGGTCAAATATGCAAAGAACCCCGCGTAAGGCGAGGTTCTTGCAATATACGGTGTTCAGGTCCGCTGATCAGGCAGCGACCGGAGCGTTCACATCGGCAGGCAGGGCCTTCTTGGCCTCAGCCACGATGGCGTTGAAGGTGTCGATGTCGTTGACGACCAGGTCGGCCAGAGCGCGGCGGTCCAGCTCGATTCCGGCCAGGCGCAGACCCTGGATGAAGCGGTTGTAGGTGATTCCCTGGGCGCGGCATCCGGCGTTGATGCGCTGGATCCACAGCTTGCGGAAGTCACCCTTGCGGGCCTTACGGTCCCGGAAGTTGTATGTATATGAATGGAGCAGCTGCTCCTTGGCCTTGCGGTAGAGACGGGAGCGCTGGCCACGGTAGCCTGACGCCCGCTCCAGGACGACCCGACGCTTCTTATGCGCGTTGACTGCCCGCTTGACTCGTGCCATAGATATTCCTCAGCTTTCTAAAATCTCACTCGACGCGACAGCACCCGCTCAGCGGGCCAGCATCCTCTTCATGTTCTTGGACTGGGTCGGAGCGAGCACCTCGTCAGTGGACAGGTGACGACGCTTCTTGGCCGACTTGTGCTCCAGATTGTGGCGCATACCGGTCCCGGCGTGCATGAGCTTGCCCGAACCCGTGGTCCGAACACGCTTGGATGCGGCGGAGTTACTTTTCATCTTCGGCATTGCTGCCCTCCTTGGATTTCATCTGCTTGGGAGAAGTATTGTTGGAGCCCGCAGTCTCCTTTTCGTCGGCCTTGGCAGCCAGATGGGCCGCCTGACGGGCCTTGCGCTCGGCGCGGGCCTGGCCGCCCCGCCGACGCTGCTCGGACTGGGTGTGGACCTTCTTGCCCTTGGGCGACAGGGTCATGATGATGTTGCGCCCCTCCTGCTTGGGGGCAAACTCGATGGAGCCCAGATCCGCGACGTCGTCAGCCAGCTTGCGCAGGAGCTCCACACCGCCGATGGGCCGGGACTGTTCACGCCCACGCAGCATGATGGTGACCTTGACCTTGTCTCCGGCGGACAGGAAGCGGCGTACGTGCCCTTCCTTGACCTCGAAGTCATGGTCGTCGATCTTCAATCTGAAGCGGATCTCCTTGATCTCCGACATGCTCTGGTTGCGACGCGCCTCACGAGCCTTGATCTTCTCGTTGTATTTGAACTTGCCGTAATCAATGAGCTTGGCGACCGGAGGCTTGGCCTTGGGCGCAACCTCGACCAGGTCAAGGTTGGCCTCCTTGGCCAGATTGAGGGCGACGGAGGTCGCAATGATTCCCACCTGCTCGCCGTTGGGCCCGATCAGGCGTACCTGAGACACTCGTATATCGTCGTTAATCCTTGGTTCGTCGCTAATGATGACTCCTTCTCAAATACCACAACATCCACTGCCAGGCGAAGAACCCATGGGTTTCGAACATGACCGTCGCAGCCGTATGGCAACGAAACCGCCAATGCCTGCGCCGCACATGACGACGCTCAACCGTCGTCGGCACAGGTCGAACCCGAAGCCATGGAAGGCTCCCAGGTGGGATCATCCGCTTTCTTGATTTCTCAAGCCGTGTAGCAGTATAACACAACCCTCAGGACAGGGCCCCGTCAGGAAGTCGCGCCGTCCACCAGGGGCAGGCAGTCCCCGTAGCCCTCCCCCTCCATACGGTCACGCGGCACGAACCGCAGGGCGGCGGAGTTCATGCAGTAGCGCTGCCCGCCACGGTCGGCCGGACCATCGTCGAAGACGTGTCCCAGATGGATGCCGGTCTGTGCCGTCCGCACCTCGATCCGGGGCCGTCCCAGCAGCTTGTAGTCCTTGCGATTGACCAGCAGGTCGGGATCGATGGGCTTGGTGAATGCGGGCCAGCCGCAGCCCGAGTCGTACTTGTCAGTTGATGAGAAGAGCGGCTGCCCGCTGACCACGTCCACATAGATGCCCGGGCGGAACTCCCCGTCGTAGGCATTGGCGAAAGGCCGTTCGGTGGCCGCGTGCTGGGTCACCTCGTAGCTTTCAGGGTCCAGGGACCAGATGCGTTCGATGTAGCGCTGGCGGGAGGCGGCGTTGGCGATGGCATCCAGAGGGATGTGGCAGTAACCGCCGGGGTTCTTGAGCAGATAGTCCTGGTGGGACTCCTCCGCCGGATAGAAGTTGATCAGGGCCTCCACCTGTACAGCGGGATGACGGCCGGTCCTGCGCTCCAGCTCCTCCAAGGCGCGTCGGAAGACGGGCTCCTCCTGCTCGCGGTGTTCGGGATTCCAGTAGAGGCCGCTGCGGTACTGTCTACCCCGGTCGTTGCCCTGCCGATCCACAGAGAAGGGGTCGATCAGATCCAGCAGAAGCAGGGTCAGGGTCCGCAGACTGACCGTCTGGGGATCATAGGTCAGCCGCACACTCTCCACGGCATCGGTGACACCGCTGCAGACCTGCTCATAGCCGGGGTTGGGCACTGTGGACTGGGCGTATCCCACCTGGGTGTCGACGATTCCGTCCACCTCCTGGAAGAACCGCTCGATGCCCCAGAAGCATCCACCAGCCAGGACGACCGTGGCCGAGTTGTTGGTCGAAATCTTGTTCTTGTCCATGATTCCTCCTCACCTACCGGTGCCTATCGCCAAGTTCAACAAGAGTCTGAGAGCCCCTATTCCGCCCTTCTCGCCTCTTGACAGCCTTCTCACATTGTCGACCAGTCTGCCCCTGCGGCGCAAGAGGCGATTATCATATGACCATCTCCAAATCGAAGTCAGGAGGATGGTCATGCAGCGGGCGCAGGAAGAAGCAGACGACGATGCGAAATCCTCCGGGACCATCCTGGGCTCCCTGGCTGCGGCCTTTCCACGGACCCTGCCCATCATGGCCGGATTCCTGGTGCTGGGAGCCTCCTACGGTTTTCTGATGACCAGCCGTGGATTCCCGGTGATCTACCCGTTGGCCATGAGCGCCCTGATCTACGCCGGGTCCATGGAGTTCGTGACCGTGGACCTGCTCTTGTCCACCTTCAACCCCTGGGGCGCGCTGATGCTGACCCTGATGGTCAATGCACGGCACCTTTTCTACGGCCTGGCCATGCTGCCGGTCTTCCGAGGGACGGGCCGGAAAAAGCCCTACCTGATCTTCGGGATGTGCGATGAGACCTTCGCCCTGGAGTCCGCCGATCCCCATCCGGCAGGGACCGACAAGGGCTGGTATCTCTTCTTCGTCACCCTGCTCAACCAAATATACTGGGTGGGCGGCGCCACCCTGGGTGCCGTGCTGGGCAACCTGGCGAACTTCGACACCCGGGGGCTGGACTTCGTGCTGACCGCCATGTTCCTGGTCCTCTTCCTGGAGCAGTGGCGGCAGGCCGAAGCCCGCCTGCCTGCCATAATCGGTCTGCTGGCCTCCCTGGCCTGCCTGCTGGTCTTCGGACCCGACCGGTTCATCATCCCGTCCATGGCGGTCATCCTGGCCGTCTTCATCCTCTTGGACTTCCGCAGCCAAAGGGAGGCCTCATGACCACTGCACAGCAACTGATCACCATAGGCATTGTGGTCCTGGGAACCATGATCACAAGATTCCTGCCCTTCATAATCTGGCCGGAGGGACGTCGGCCGCCGGCCCTGGTGACCAGGCTGGGACGTCTACTGCCAGCCGCCGTCATGGGACTGCTGGTGGTCTATTCGTTGAGGCACACCAACCTGGTCGGAGGCGACCACGGGTTCTACGAGGCCCTGGCTCTGCTGGTCACAGCCCTGGTCCACCTGCGCTGGCGAAACATGATGGTCAGCATCGCCTGCGGCACCCTGACCTACATGGCCCTTGTGCAAGGGTGGCTGCTCTTCCTGATCCGTCTGGTTGGTCTGGGATGATGAGAGTGCGTCCAACGGGCGAGCGCGGAAAGAAGAATCTTATGCAGGATGACGGTCAGTCGGACCGTACGAGCCAGACGAATCAGGCACCGCTCTGCCGGATCTGGGGCGCCGGACAGTACTTCGGCGAAGAGACGGCACGAGGCGGACAGGCCCTGGTCATAGCAGCGGACGGCGGACTGGAGCCGGCCCTGGAGCATGGGGACGAACCCGAGCTGGTCGTAGGCGACTTCGACTCCCTGCCCGCCGGTAGCCGAAAGCTGCGTACAGACATTCCCCGCCGGGTCCTACCTGCCGAGAAAGACGACACGGACCTGCTGGCCGCGGTCAAGGTGGGCTGGCAGCGCGGCTGCCGACGATTCCTTATATATGGCGGCCTGGGCGGACGCATGGACCACACACTGGCCAATCTGAACCTGATCCATCTGATCGCCGCCAGCGGGGGCCGGGCCGAACTTTGGGGCCAGGGGATGCTGGTCACGGCCCTAGGCCCTGGGAGCTTGGACTTTTCCGCCTGGGACTGCCCGCCCAGGTCCATGGTCTCCGTCCTGGCGGCCGACGACCAGGCCCTGGGCGTGGTCGAACAGGGCTTCAAATACCAGACGGACGGCATGACCATGACCAACCAGCAGGTCACTGGTGTCAGCAACGAGTTCCTGCCCGGCAGACCGGCCCACATAGCCTTGAAGCAGGGAACCGTGTTCGTCACCTACCCCACCTCGGCGCCTGAGCCGGTCTGGAGCACCAGCCTGGAGCCCAAGGCCGACCTAGGCTCCCTGGAGACCCGTCCCTCCCGGCTGCTGGCCTGAGCCCCTTTGGACTTGAAAACCTACCTGGAAAGGAAAATCTATGACAGCATCATCAGCCAAGCCATCAGCAGCACCTACAGCCGAACACCCGCTCTTCATCTGTTACAGCCGCTGCTCCACCTGTGCCAAGGCGCGCACCTGGCTGCGTGACCACAATGTGGACTTCACCGAGCGCGACATCAAGGATGACCGCCCCACCCAGGAGGAACTGACCGAATGGCTGGACATGAGCGGCCTGCCCGTCCGGCGATTCTTCAACACCTCAGGTCAGGCCTATCGCAGCCAGGGGCTGAGCAAACGCCTGCCGCAGATGAATACGGAACAGGCTCTGCAGCTGCTGTCCACCGACGGCATGCTGGTCAAGCGCCCCATCCTGCTGGATGGCCGGCATGTCCTGGTCGGATTCCGCCAGCAGCAGTGGGAGGATTGGCTGGCCGATACGAACGAAAATCCTCACAATTCCTGATCACTTTGTTGCGCAAACAAACAACAAAACCTACCAATTTTTTTGTTCGTTTTTTCCTCGGCACAACCCGCGTAATCGCTTGCTATAAGTACACAGGGTTCTATAAACTATGAGATGTTATCAGTAATCGGCCATATACGGTCCGGTAATTTTTGTGCTGTATACGGCCAATCTCCAAGGGAGAATTGAATGACAGTAAAGATTGGCATCAACGGATTCGGACGTATCGGTCGTCTGGCCTTCCGGCGCATCTTTGAGCTCCAGGCCCGTGGCGGCGACGCCTCCAACATCGAGGTTGCCGCCATCAACGATCTGACCACCCCGGCCATTCTGGCCTATCTGCTCAAGTACGACAGCACCCAGGGCACCTTCCGTCACGACGACGGCACCCCTGTCTCGGTCACCTCCACCGATACCGCCATCGTGGTGGACGGCAAGGAGTACCCGGTCTATGCCGAGAAGGATGCCAACAACATCCCCTGGGTCAAGAACGACGGCGTGGACTACGTGCTGGAGTGCACAGGCTTCTACACCTCGGCCGAGAAGTCCCAGGCCCACCTGAACGCCGGAGCCAAGAAGGTTCTGATCTCCGCTCCCGCCAAGGACGACACCACGCCCACCGTTGTCTACGGCGTCAACGAGGAGACCCTGAAGTCCTCCGACAAGATCATCTCCGCCGGCTCCTGCACCACCGGCTCCCTGGCTGCCATGGTCAAGATGCTGGATGACAACTTCGGCATTCGCATCGGCTACATGACCACCATCCACGCCTACACCGGCTCCCAGATGCTGCTGGACGGCCCCAAGGGCAACAAGCCGCGCAACACCCGCGCCGCCGCCATCAACACCATCGAGCACTCCACCGGTGCCGCCAAGGCCATCGGCAAGGTCGTTCCCTCCGTTGACGGCAAGCTGCAGGGCCATGCACAGCGCGTGGCCGTTCCCTCCGGCTCCGTCACCGAGCTGACCTGCGTCCTGGATAAGAAGGTCACGGTCGACGAGATCAACGACGCCGCCAAGAAGGCCTTCGAGGGCAAGGACTACTACGGCTACAACGACGAGGGCATCGTCTCCTCCGACGTGATCGGCGACACCCACGGTGGCATCTTCGATCCCACCCAGACCGATGTCAACACCCACGGTGACGACCAGCTGGTCCGCACCGTTGCCTTCTACGACAACGAGTATGGCTTCACCAGCAACATGATCCGCACCCTGCTCTACTTCGCCAAGCTGGGCGACTGAGCATCCGGCCGGTTCCTCCGGCCATAGCGTTTACGGGGTCCGTTCCCTACGGGGAACGGACCCCCTTGTGTGATCAGTGCCTCCGGGTGAGCGCCCGCATGGCCAGGTCGCAGACCAGGCCGACGACCATGCCCACCAGAAAGCCGATGACCATGACGGCCAGAGGGTTGTTCTCCAGCCAGGAGGAGGCCAGATACCCCAGGGTCCACATGTAGATTGACCAGAGCAGGCCGGCCAGTGCAGCCAGGGGCAGGTAACGGCTGAGCGGATAGCGCGCCGCCCCGGCCGTCAGATTGACCACGGTTCGGCCCGAGGGCACGAACCGCGATGCCAGAGTGAAGAAGCCGCCCCCCTGCAGCAGGGCCCGGTGGGCCCATGAGGTAACAGCCTTGCCTGCGGCACCACGGAAGACAGCCAGACGATTCAAGGGGACCAGGCGCCCAAGCCCATAGGTACAGGCATCGCCGCCCGCGAAAGCCAGGGCGCATACCAGAAAGACCAGGACGGGAAGGGGTCTTCCTGTGGCTCGAAAGGCCGAAGCCGTGGCCAGGACCATGAGCTCCGTGGGTATGGGAATGATCAGCGCATCCAGAAATGCGGCCAGGAAAAGCACGGCCAGCCCCCAGCCGCCCGTCACCGCATCAAGCAGCCAGGCATTGACAGCGGTCATGGACTACCCTTTCCGCGCAAATGGCGCCAAAGACACCCCTCAGCCTACCTAAACGGTCAGTACCTTAGCATGGAGTCATGAGCAAGAAGAAGCGGGCGGACTCGGATGCCGCGACTCCGGCCATGGCCCAGCTGGAGCGTCTGGGGGTTCCCTTCACCGTCCACGAGTATCATCACAGTGCCGACCACATGGACCAGGGGTACGGCATCGAAGCGGCCAAAAAACTGGGCCTGGATCCGCGCACGGTCTACAAGACCCTGATGGCCGACACTGGCAAGGAGCGTGTCATCGGCATTGTACCGGTGACCGGCCATCTGAACCTCAAGCACCTGGCTGCCGCCGTAGGTGCCAAAAAGGCTCGTATGGCAGACAGGGCCCAGGCCGAGCGGGAGAGCGGATATGTCCTGGGCGGCATCTCGCCCTTCGGCCAACGCACCCAACACCTGACCGTGCTGGACCAGGGCGCCCTGGAGTTCGACACCATCATGGTCTCCGGCGGCAAGCGCGGCATCAGCCTGGGTCTGGACCCGCGAGATCTGATTCGTGTTCTCAAGGCCAGGACCGCACCGCTGGCCACCGCCTGAGAATTTTTGTGCTGGGGCTTAGCCTTGCGGCTGTGGAACCTTCCTGGATGCACGTGCTGAGCGCAGGGCAGCAGGCAGGACGAAATGCATGTGCTCGTCGACTGCTCGTTCCCGGGTCACCTGGGTGAACCCCCGGGAGGCCAGGGTCTCCAGCACACCCTGAACCAGGTTTTCGGGAACCGAGGCACCCGAGGTGAGCCCTACCGAATCCATGCCCTGCAGCCAGGTCGGGTCCAGCTCCCCCGCATCGTCGACCCGGTGGGCCCTTTGCTGGCCCTGACCAGGAAAGCGCGCATCCAGGGACTGACGGGCCACCTCGACCAGACGCACCGAATTGGAGGAGTTGGCCGACCCCACCACAATCATGCAGTCCGCCTGACCGGCCACCAGCTTGACCGCCTGCTGTCTGTTCTGGGTGGCGTAGCAGATGTCGGAACCCGGTGGCTCCTCAATCCAGGGGAATCGTCGACGCAGGGCTGCAGCCAGATCGGCGGTCTCATCAAGGCTCAGAGTGGTCTGTGTCAGCATGACCAGCGGCGTGTCGGGCCCGAAGTCCAAGGCCTCGATATCTGCCTCATGCTCCACCAAATGAACCTGGTCCGGGGCCTCCCCCATGACTCCGACAGCCTCGTCATGCCCACGGTGACCTATGTAGATGATCCGATAGCCGTCCCGCACGAAGCGCTGCACCTCCCGGTGGACCTTGCTGACCAAGGGGCATGAGGCATCAACCACTCGCATCCCCCGCCGCTGGGCCTCCTTGACGACCGAGGGAGCGATTCCATGGGCTGAAAAGACCACAGGTACACCGGCACGGACCGCTTGTTCAGGAATCTGGTCCAGCTCATCCACGAACACGGCTCCACGCCTGGACAGGTCCTCGACCACATGCCGGTTGTGGACTATCTGCCGACGCACATAGACCGGTGGCAGACCCTGGTGGGGATTGTCCGCATCCAGGATGGTCTGCACGGTCTGGATGGCACGGTCCACCCCCGCACAGAACCCGCGCGGATCAGCCAGGATGACCCGCCCATGGCCCTGTGGGGTCGGCTGTTCGCACACGGTGGTCCGAAATCCTGCCACTGCCGCTCCTTATCGATGTCGATCCGGGCAATCCCGGACACTGCAAGTCCATGGTAGAAAGCCGCGAGGTCTCCCGGTAGTCCATCCGCCACTCTTTCACCAAGAAGCCAAGACCAACCAGGCGCTAGGATGGTGGCGTACCAAGCATCAACGGCACTATGGAAGTGGGAGTATGCATACGAACGAGATGATGGGCGGGGCCGTGCCCCGGACAGGACAGCAGTACAGCATCCGTCATGGGGATTACGAGGCGGTGGTGACCGAGCTGGGAGCCATCCTGCGCGTCCTGAAATACCGGGGAAAGGACCTGCTGGCCTCATTCGATCCGGATGGAACCGTACCCTGCAGCAACGGGAACGTGCTGGTACCCTTCCCCAACCGGATCGAGGACGGCACCTACGAATTCCAGGGTCACACATACACCCTGCCCATCGACGAGCACGACCGGAACACCGCCATCCACGGCTACGGATACCGGGCCTACTGGCGGCTGCAAGCCCTGACCGAGGACTCCGTCAGCCTCTCCTGGCGGGTGCCGGACATGGGCGGATACCCCTTCGACGTGGTGGTCACCGTCACCTACACCCTGGACGACCAGGGGCTGACCATGACCACCAGGGCCCTGAACCTGGGCGACGAGGCCGCACCCTGGGCCTTCGGCATCCACCCCTGGCTGGCCAACGGCAAGCAGGGCGTCGGTGACCAGATTCAGAAGGACAACGCCCCCTGCACCCTGTCCATCCCCTGCCGCACCCACGTGGTGGTCGATCCGGACAGGCTGCTGCCCACCGGCACCGAACCCGTCCAGGGACGAACCGATCTGCGCCAGGGTCCTGCGCTGGGCGAGGATACGGCCTTTGACGATGCCTGGACCGATGTGGAACGAGACGATGACGGCACATGCTCGGCCTGGTTCACCAGGCCGGACGGCATCCGCATTCAGCTCTGGGGCGATGAGACCATCACCTCCTGGCAGGTCTGCACCGGGACCGGCTTTGACGCAGGTATGCGCCCGGCCGGCGTTGCCGTGGAGCCCATGACCGCCTACGCCAACGCTTTCAGAACTGGCCGGAACCTGGTCATTCTGCAACCTGCCGCCGTCTACACCACCCAGGTGGGATACCGGGCACAACAGCTCTGAGCGTCCTGGCTGGTCGACAAAGGTCAGCCCGGTGTGCGATAATCGGCAAGGCTTATCGGATCATCAGTAGCAAAGGAGTCCAATCATGGGCATGCGCGGACGCAAGCGCAGGGATCGCCGCAAGAAGGCCGCCAACCACGGCAAGAGGCCGAACACCTGATCGTCTGCCCCGGCACCAACGGTGCCGGGGTTTTGCATATATACGTAAAAATAAAACCATGGTTGCATAGGCATGACCATGGTCTCTGCAATAGCCTGAATAGTCTGACGGAACCGTCGCCCTGCCAAGAAAGCGACTGGAACTACTTGACCGGATCTACTTGTCCGTACTGCGTTCCGGGGCCCCCTGCCCCAGTTCATCCATCTGATCGAACATGTGCCTGAGCCGATCCAGCAGACAGTCCGGTGCGCATTCGGGACGCAGATACCGACGCAGCTCCTCGATGACCATGCGCTCCCGCTCGTCGCAGCAGGATTCCGGATCGAAGCAGTCGCTGGGATCAACGCAGGAGGCATCCTGGTAGATGCGCAGGCTGGTGTGGGTCACCCTGACAGAGCCGCCGTCATCGTAGGCATAGTGACTCATCTCCACGCGTCCGTCCATGCTCCTGCCCGCTTCCTGATACCCAATCTTCGGGGGGCCCTCAACGCCCCTTGCTGTTCATCTCTTTTTTTATACTAGGCCTGGCCGTAACAGCGCCATGGCGTTCCGCTGAGGGCTTGCCTGCAGCCCCGTGCTCCTGCTGGTAGCCGCGTTCCTTGGCATACCGCTCCAGCTCCTGACGCAGCTGCGAGCGCGCACGGTTCAATCGGCTCATGACCGTGCCGATCTTGATGCCCTCCTCGTCGGCCACCTGCTGGTAGCTCTTGCCATCGATGGCGGCGTCGATGAAGACCCGCCGGCGTTCCGGACTGAGCCGGTCCAGGGCTGCCATGATCTCCTCGGGGGCAAAGGTCTCCATGTATTCCTGCTCGGCGGATTTAAGCCCCTCGGAACCGTGCTCCGAGGCCGAGTAGATATCCCAGTCGTTGTACTCGCCGGTCGAATCGTTGGCCCTTTGCGGGCGCCGCTTGGCCTTGTGATACTGGTTGAAGTAGGCGTTGCGTTCGATGGTGGTCATCCAGGCCTCGAAATTGCTGCCGGGCTGGAAGCGGTCGAAGGCCTTGAATCCGCGCTCGAAGGTATCCTGGACCAGATCCTGGGCATCGTCGGGGTTGTTGGTCAGGCGCATGGCCTGGCGGTAGAGCACATCCACCGCAGGCATGGCCAGGGCCTCGAATTGACGTTTTCTGCTTTCGAGTTCGCTGGTATCTGCCACACCCCTATTGTGCCATCCCCCCTCGCCCGTCGCTGTTTCGACCCGGTCGCGGGCAGGTCGGTCCTCGGTTACCATAATGACTGAGGAGAAATCACGCTTATGGAAAACACCGAGTACACAAGCATGGAGCAGGCGCTACAGTCCGCCCCCCAGCAAGAGGGATCGACACGCCTAGGGGACTCCTGGCTTCTGGGATTCGACACCGAGACCACGGGCACCAGACCAGGCAGGGACGGCATCGTTTCGGCCAGCCTGGTTCTGCGCGACCCATCCAAGGGCTACGCAGGGGATGTGGTAGCCACCTGGATAGTCAATCCGCACCGACATATCACCAAGGGGGCCAGCCGGGTCAACGGGTTCACCGATCAGCAACTGGCCGCCGAGGGCATGGAGCCTGAGGTGGCCACAGCGCAGATGGCCGGGTTCATTGCCCTCGCCCAGGACAAGCGCATCCCCCTGCTGGCCTACAACGCCCCCTTCGACGTACAGATGCTGGACGGGGACATCGCCCACTGGTGCGCAGGATCGGTCAAGCCCCTGGGCCAGGGGGATCTGCTGGTGGTGGACCCTCTGGTCCTGGACAGGGAGATCTCCCACCGGTCGGGCCGCCGCACCCTGGGAGTGACCAGCGAATACTACGGCGTCATCCCCCATGGCAACTTCCACAATGCCACGGCGGATACAGTGGCGGCCGTCGACCTGATCAAGCCCATGACCACCCTCTTCCCCCAGGTGGCCCGAATCACCATGGACTCCCTCATGGACTGGCAGCGGCAGGCGCAGGCCAAGTGGCGGGACCACTTCAACCAGTACCTGACCTCCCAGGGCCGCCGTCCGGTCACCGACGCCTGGCTCTGATCCCCGGCCCTGATGCCCAGCGGCCTCTGCCTGCAAATACCTGGCAGGGGACGGTCAGGATGAGCGGCCACCCCGCATTTGACCATTCAGTCAAGGGGTCGCCGGGCCCGCCTCCTTCGACCTCAACGGGGTTATAGACTTGGGTCTGGTCTCATTCAGGTCTCCTATCGGGACAGACACAACCCAACGGACAAGGGGGAGGATGGCATGGCGTTGACGATGGCTTCGGCCTTGGAGCTACTGCACGGACATGATCAGTTGCGCGAGGTGATCCAAGGCGACCGGTGGACCTTGGATTCGCCCGAGGATATCCAGCCATCCAGACCTTTCACCGATGTCACCTATGACACCCGTCAAGTGGGACCTGGCAGCCTGCTCTTCTGCAAGGGACGCTTCCTGCCTGAATATCTGGATTCCTGCGGCCCGGAAGGACCGGCGGCCTATGTGGCCCAGCAGGACCTGTCCGCACACACCACGGCTCCGGGGATCATCGTCAATGACGTGCGCAAATCCATGAGCCTGCTGGCCTCGGCCTTCTATGGCCGCCCCCAGGACCAGCTGACCCTGGTGGGAATCACCGGCACCAAGGGCAAGACAACCACTGCCTACTTCCTGCAGGCCATGCTCTCCAGGCTCTCCGAGGGACGCGCCGCCCTGCTCTCCTCGGTGGACAACTGCCTGGACGGTCGGCACTACCAGGAATCCCAGTTGACCACTCCCGAGTCGCTGGACCTCTTCCGCATGATGCGCCAGGCGGTGGATGCGGGCATGCGCTACATGGTCATGGAGGTCTCATCCCAGGCTTACAAGGTGGACCGGGTCTACGGGCTGACCTTCGATCTGGGGGCATTCCTGAACATCTCCCCAGACCACATCAGCCCCATCGAGCATCCCAGCTTCGAGGACTACTTCTACTGCAAGCGCCGCATAACATACAACAGCCGGCAGCTGGTCCTGGGAGCCAATGCGCAAGGAGCCGACCTGATCCGTCAGGATGCCCGCGCCGCCGGCGTTCCGGTGACCACCTTCGGCGATGGAACCCGACAGACCGACTTCCTGGTCCGTAAGGCACCCGGCAATGGCGACGACTACCTGATAGGGCCCTTTGGCGGAACCCTGCGGCCGGTCAGCCTGTCCATGGACGGGGATTTCAACGCCCTGAACGCTGCCGCCGCCCTTGCCATGCTGACCCGTCTTGGTCTGGAGCCTGATGCCGGAGCCATCCAGGCCATGGAGAGCGTCAGAATCGCCGGCAGGATGGAACGCTTCAAGGCCGACAACCGGGTGGTCTACGTCGACTACGCCCACAACAAGGCCTCGGTCACGGCCCTCCTGGATTTCGTGGACGAGCGCTATGGCCAGCGCAGGCCCCTGATCACCCTGGTCTCCGGTTCCGCAGGCGGCAAGGCCATCGACCGCAGGGAGGGCATCGTCAGCGCCGCCCAGGACCGTGTCGATCGGCTGATCCTGACCGCCGACGACGAGGACGGAGAAAGCTCGGACCAGGTGGACCGGCAGATGCTGGGCTTCGTGACCAACCCGGAACTGGATGTCAGCATCGAGCCGGACAGGACCCAGGCCATCAAGCAGGCCCTTGGGAATCCAGGCCGGCCAGGGGACCGTTTGCGCGTCACCCTGGTCATCGGCAAGGGCGAGGAACGCTGGATCAAGAAGGACGGCGGCCACGTGCCCTATGAGGGCGACGACCATGTGGTTGCTCGCCTGCTGGGCACGAAAAGCTACGATCTGGGAGCCACCGGAGCATCCCAAGGATGACTACCCGACAAGACCCTAAGATGGAAATCCGAATGCCCCGTGGCAGAGTGGGACGCACGAGAACCTGGTAGATGGTTTCAACAGAGGAAAAAATTCCAACCGGCATACTGGGCTGCACCGAGCTCTCAGTGCTCAACGAGGCCTACCCCATGCCGCAGCTGCCCATCGTGGACTCCCAGGCGGTTCTGGCCAGGGTCACCCTTGATCGGGCTCGGGATCTTCACGACCGGAACGATTCGGATCCTCCAGCCGCTGGGAGATGACGGCCGTCACCCCGTCCCCCCGCATGGTGACCCCGTAGAGGGCGTCGGCAATGCCCATGGTCCGCTGCTGGTGGGTGATGATGATCAGCTGAGCATGCTCGCGCAGCTGCTCGAAGGCCTTGAGCAGCCTGGTCAGGTTGACGTCGTCCAGGGCGGCCTCGACCTCATCCATGACGTAGAAGGGGCTGGGCCTGGCCGTAAAGATGGCCAGGAGCAGGGCCAGGGCCGTCAACGACCGTTCCCCGCCCGAAAGCAGGGAGAGCCGACGTACCTTCTTGCCGGCCGGGCTGGCCTCGACCAGAACACCGGTGGTCAGCAGGTCGTCCGGATCCTCCAGCCGCAGCCGTCCACGCCCGCCGGGAAAGAGGGTGGCGAAGATGTGTTCGAAGGCCTGGGCGGTGTCGTCGAAGGCCTCTTTGAAAACCGTGACCATGGTCGAATCCAGATCCTTGACCAGGGCCATCAGGTCATCCCGTGAGCCTATTACATCCTGACGCTGCTCGTGCAGGTAGCGGTTGCGGGACTCCAGGGCCTCGTATTCCTCGGTGGCCAGCGGGTTGACCTTGCCCAGAGCGGCCAGGTCCCGCTTGGCCTTGGCCAGCCGCTTCTCCTGCTCACCGCGCTGGTAGGGCACTGTCCTAAAGTCTGGTGAATTCCCGTCTTCCTCCGTTGCATCCTGCTCCAAGGGGACCGGGTTGCCCTCGTCATCCAGAACAGGAACCGGGCGGTCGGGGCCGTATTCGCGGATCAGCTCCTCCGGCTCCATACCCAGGTCATCCTGGATGCGCTGACGAAGACGGCCGTCTTCACCTGCCAGACGCTCACGCTCCAGGTCCAGACCGTGCTCATCCTGGCGCAGACCGGCCACCCTGGGTTCCAGAGCGTCCCTGCTGGCCCGCAGATCGGTCAGCTCCTTGTCGTGGGCCGAAGCCTTGGCCCTGAGCTGATCCCGGCGACGGGCTGTATGCTCCATCCTCCCCTGGATCAGCTGGGCCAGCAGGTCGGCCCTGAGCGCGATTTGCCCAAGAGAGGCCATGCCGACCTTGCGTCGGCGGTTCTCCTCGCCTATCCGCTGACGATGGCGTTCGGCCTGGTCGGCCTGATCCCGAAGCAGATCAATCTGACGCAACAGGGAGGCATGCCGCCGATCACTCTCGGTCCAGGTCAGCTTGGCCTCCATCTCGGCGGTGCGGGCCTGGTCCAGGGCCGTCTCCAATTCATGCTGCCGGTCTTCCATGCCCTCCGGGTCATCAGAATCAAATCCGCCGTCCTCCTGGGCACGGGCCAGGCCGGCCTTGAGATCCTCCAGTTTGAGCTCGTGGGTGCGCATCTGGTCGCGCACCTGGGTCAGCCTGTCATCCAGACCCCTGACCCCGGCCTGGGCTCGATCCGATTCCTTGCGGGCTGCCGCCAGCTCCCGGGCAGCCTGCTCGGCCTTGACCCGGGCCTCGGTGCACTGATTGCGCGCCTCCTGCAGCCTCTTTTCAGCCTGCTCGAGGGCGGCACGGGCCGCATCCATCTGCGGCTGCAGTGTTTTGGATTCCTCCTGGAGGGCCTCCACCTGCGCCAGGGCCTTATCCCTGCGTGCGGTCAGTGCCAGGTCGCTGGTGGCCGGGGCGGAACCTCCCACAGCACCTACCCGGTCGTAGAGATCGCCCAGGCTGGTCAGCGCATGCTGCCATCCGTCCTCCAGGGCACGGCGAGCCTGATCAGCGTCATCGACGGCAGCCGTGGAGGCCAGCAGACTGCGGACAGCCGCCAGCACCCCCTGGGCATGTTCGGGGTCGGCAGGATGCTCCCGCAGGGTCACCAGGTCGGCGGCCGACCGCCAGGGACCGTCACCAGACCTTATGCCTGCCCCCTCGAGAGGGTCTGATGCCGAGATCAGCGCAGCGCGTCCCAGGCGATCCTGGCGGACCCGCTCCAAGGTCTGGTCGACCGTCTGGCCATCCTTGGCCACCAGGGCCGAGGCATAGTCGTGCAGGGCCTGAGCAAGGGGCTCCTCCCAGCCCTCCTCCACTTGGACGAAGTCAGTCAGCAGGCCCAGCAGTGCCGGATCCCCGTCCTGGGACAGGGCCTCGCCAGCTCCGCGATGCTCCAGCGTGTCCGCCAGGGCATCAGCCTTGGCCTGAGCCGAGATGGCATCGGAGCGGATGCGGCGTTCGCGCTCCTCGAGGTCGTTGAGTCTGCTGCGGGCCTGGTCCCTAACTCGATTTGCCTGATCAAGGGCCTGCCTGCCGTCCTGGTCGGGGCTTTCCTCCTGATTATCCAGGTCCCGTACCCGGTTTCTGGCCCGCTCCAGGCCTTCCCTGAGCTGATCCTGCTGACTGGTCAGGTCACGCTCACGTTGCCTGGAAAGTTCCAGGGCCGATTCCTCCTTGGCCACCAGCTGTGCCAGATCGCCCAACCGAGCCTGCCTCTTTCTGGCCGCCTGCCGCAGCTCGGTCATGGTCTGCCGGTGGGCGGCCAGTCGCCGCTCCAGATCCGCACGGGCTTGAACGCGACCATCCAGGGCGATCCGATCGGCTCCAACCTGGGCCTCCTCCTGGTCGGCCTGGCCCTTGAGCTCGTCGGCCCGCCGTCTGAGCACCCCGGGATCCTGCCCCTGGTCGGCCACCATGCCGGCCTCCAGCGAACGGCTGCGCTCCCTGGCCAGGGATGCCAGGGAACCGGCCCGTTCGCCGAGTTTGGTCAGGTCATTCCACTGCTGGTTGACCGCATCCAGGGCCGGACTGGACTGCCTATCCAGCCCCTCCAACTGTTCGATGCGCAGCTTTACCCTGGTCAGATCCTCCTGCCCCCGGGCCAGCCGCCCCCGGGTCTCTACCATCCGCGAGCGCAGATCCTCCAGCTTCTTCTGCGAGGTCAGGGCATCGTCGGCATGGATACGGGCCTGGGCGTCCCGCAGGCTGACCTGGATCATGTCGGCCCGGCGGGAGACCTTGGCCTGGCGGCCCAGCGGCCCCAACTGCCGATGAATCTCGCCAATCAAATCATCCAGACGGGAAAGGTTGGTCTCGGTGTTGGCCAGCTTGTGCAGGGCCCTTTCCTTGCGCTTGCGATGCTTGAGGATGCCGGCCGCCTCCTCGATGAAGGCACGATGGCCGGCCGGATCAGCCCGCAGGATGGCATCCAGTCGCCCCTGGCCGACGATCACGTGCATCTGCTGGCCCAGCCCGGTGTCGCTGAGCAGCTCCTGAATGTCCAGCAGGCGGCAGTCGGACCCGTTGATGGCGTATTCTGACCCGCCGTTTCGATAGATGGTCCGACTGATGGTGACCTCGGTGTAGTCGATGTCCAAGGTCCGATCGGTGTTGTCGATGGTCAGGGTGACCTGAGCCCGGCCCAACGGCGGTCTGGAGGAGGTGCCGGCGAAGATGACATCCTCCATGGATCCGCCGCGCAGGCTCTTGGCCCCCTGCTCACCCATGACCCAGGCCAGGGCGTCGACGATGTTGGATTTGCCTGATCCGTTGGGGCCCACCACGGCGGTGATGCCCGGCTCGAAGCGCAGGGTGGTGGCCGAGGCGAAGGACTTGAAGCCCTTGAGGGTCAGCTCCTTGAGATACATCAGGCGCGCTCCGCCTTAGGTTTGGCCAGATCGGGGTTGGGCCGCTCGGCCAGCAGGGTGCGGGCGTCGCCGGCGGTGACGAAGCTGCCGCAGATCAGCACCCCTCGGCCGTAGCCTACCCCGGTCTGATCCTCGCTGTCGACCATGTCGACGGCCGTCTGGATGGCGTCAGGCATCCGATCGCGCCGGACCACCCTGTCGGGCCCGAAGACCCTGACGGCCACTCGCTCCAGATCCTCGGCCGGCATGACCCGACCCTTCCAGGAGTTCTCGGTGACCACGACGCTGTCCAGCACGGGCTCCAGCAGGCCCAGATAGTCCTCCACCTGCTTGTCGGCCATCATGGAGATCACGCCTACCAGCTGCTTGAAGTCGTAGTTCTCCTCAATGGCCGCACGCAGAGACTGGGCCGCATTCAGATTGTGCCCACCGTCGATGATGATGGTGGGCGAGGTACGCACCTGCTCGATCCGTCCAGGGATGCGCACCTGGCTCAAGGCCTCGGCCACCAGATCCTGGTCCAGGGCCCCGTTGACGGGGATGACCGTCTCGGCCGCCGCCAGGGCCGCCAGGGCGTTGTGGGCCTGATGCTCCCCGAACTTGTCAATGGGCACATCCTTGTAGAGCCCCTGGGGCGTGCGCAAGGTGGCCACCTGACCGCCGACTGCGGGCATGCGGGAGACCACCTCCAGCTCGTTGCCGTCCCTCAACAGTGTGGGGGCGCCCTGCTCGCGCACGGCCTGCTCGATGATGGGCATGACGGCATCCTCATGAGGCTGGGCGCCGACGATGACCGTGGACTTGGGCTTGATGATTCCGGCCTTCTCCCCCGCTATCTGTTCGACCGTATCCCCCAGCCACTTCATGTGGTCCATGTCCACAGGTCCGATGATGGAAGCGTCACCATCGAGGACGTTGGTGGCGTCCCAGCGGCCGCCCATCCCCACCTCGACGATGGCCACGTCCACGGGGGCGTCGGCGAAGGCCCAGACGGCCATGGCGGTCAGGACCTCGAAGAAGCTCATGGGAGCCCTGCCCTGCTGGGCGAAGCGGTCGTCCACCATGGCGATGAAATCCTCGATCTGCTGGTAGATGTCTACGAAGTCCTCGTCTGAAAGCTCCTTGCCGTCAATGGCGATCCGCTCGTTGATCCGCTCCAGGTGGGGCGAGGTGTAGAGCCCGGTGCGTAGACCATAGGCCCGCACCAGGGCCTCGGCCATCCGCGCCGTGGACCCCTTGCCGTTGGTCCCGGTGACGTGGATGACCCGGAAGCTATGCTCGGGGTGGCCCAGCAGGTCCAGCATCATCCCCATCCTGTCAAGATCCAGATTGGGGCTGTCATGCTCGGCGGGACGCGACATGATGGCCCGCTCGACATCGCGAATATTCTGACCCTTGCTATTGGGGTGTTCGAATGACATATTCTGCCTGCGCCTCCTGCTGGCTGTGGATGCTTCCCGCCCATTCTATGCGCCATCGGCCCCGATTGAGGGCCGAAACAGCCGACTGTCACATCGGCCGAACGCACTACCATGGAACCAACATAGTCAGAACCGGAATTTCAAGGAGGCTGGACGTGACCGTATCCGCTCAGGAGCATCTACAAGGAGACACCGATCCCAAGAATGTGGACCTGGATGAGCAGAACATGCAAGACCGGGTGAACAACCGCACCCTGCGCCCCAACTCCGCCGCTTTCCAAAAGTTCATGACCACCGGCTGGCAGGCCCAGGAGCCCCAGATCGAGCCGCTGGAGTCCAGCAAATACACTGAGCGCCGTCTGCGTGAACTGGGCCGGCGCTTCCCCGGCGAACGCCTGGTCATCCCCGCCGGTTCCTATAAGACCCGAAACAACGACAATGATTACGCCTTCCGCCCAGATACCACCTTCGCCTACTACACGGGCCTGGGCGAGGACTACGAACCCGGGGCCATCCTGGTCCTGGACCCGGTGGACCCCGACAGTCCGGAGGCCGCCAAGGGCCTGACCCATACCCCTGAGCTCTTCGTCCATCCACGGGCCGATCAGTCCACCCGCGACTACTACCGGTCCTCCCAGTATGGGGAGTACTGGGTAGGTCCCCGGGCCGGGTTGCGGGAGCTGGCCATCATGACCGGCATCCCCACCAAGGACATCGCATCCTTCCCCGATGCCATCGCCAAGGATCTGGGACCGGATCAGGGAGCGGTCAGGATGCGGGTAATCCGCACCGCCGACCAGGAGGTCCTGAACCAGGTGGAGGCCGCCCGCAAGGCCAACGGCATCGGTGGTCCGGACCGCAATGAGGAGGCCGACGACAAGCTCGAGGAGTTCACCTCCGAGGCCCGCATGATCAAGGACGACTACGAGGTGGGCGAGATGCGCAAGGCCATCGCCGCCACCAAGGACGGGTTCGACCGGATTCTTACCCACCTGCCCCGGGTGGTGGGCAAGCCCCGTTCCGAGCGGATGCTGGAAGGCGTTTTCAATGCCAACGCCCGGGAGAAAGGCAACGATGTGGGCTACGGTTCCATCATCGCCTCGGGCAAGCACGCTCCCATTCTGCACTGGATGCGCAACGACGGGACGGTCCGGAAAGGCGACCTGCTCCTGATTGACGCCGGCGTGGAGGTCAACAGCCTCTACACGGCCGACATCACCCGCACCTTCCCTGTAGGCGGCACCTTCAGCCCACTGCAGAAGCGGATCTACCAGACTGTGCTCAAGGCCCAGCAGGCCGGCTTCGAAGCCGCCAAGCCCGGCGCCACCTACTCGGACATCCATCATGCCGTCATGCGTGTGTTGGCTGAAACTTTGCACGAGTGGGGCATCCTCAAGGTCAGCGTGGAGGAGTCCCTCTCCCCCCAGGGCCAGCAGCATCGGCGCTGGCACGCCTGCGGCTGCGCCCACCACCTGGGTCTGGACGTACACGACTGCGCGGAGGCCAGGTACGAGTCCTACCAGGGCGCGCCCATCACCCCAGGGATGATTTTCACCATCGAGCCCGGACTCTACTTCAAGGAGAACGACCTGCTGGTGCCCCCGGAGTTCCGCGGTATCGGCGTGCGCGTGGAGGACGACGTGCTCATGACCGAGCAGGGACCCCAGTGGCTGTCTGCAGGCATCCCCAAGACCGTGGAAGAGGTGGAGGCCTGGATGGCCCAGCGGGCTGCGCTGGCCGACCCGGACCGGGACTGATATGCCAACCCCTGACTTCGTACTCAGACTCCGCCGGTCCATAGGCCATGACCTGCTCTGGCTGAACGGCGTAACGGCCCTCGTCAGCGACGACCAGGGCCGTGTCCTGCTGGGCCGGCGCTCCGACACAGGCCAGTGGGCCCTGGTCTACGGGATCAACGAACCCGGCGAGGACCCGGCGGACACCGTGGTCCGTGAGGTCAAGGAGGAGACCGGGGTGGATGTGATCGTCACCGACCTGGCGGCGGTCACATCCTCCCGGGAGGTGGTCACCTATGCCAACGGTGACCGGACCATGTACATGGATCATCTGTTCATCTGCCGGCCCGACCCCAACGGCAATGCCGACCCATTTGTGGGTGACGAGGAGAGCCTGTCGGTCGGTTGGTTCGAACCCGATCAACTCCCAGCCCCGCTGGCCCAGACCACTGTGGAACGCATGGCCCGAGCCCGAACCTATCTGAAACGCCTGCAGGGCGGAGACGCCCACGCCCTCTTCAGGGTCAACGGCAGGCGGATGCCAGCCGATTCCGACCAGTCTCAGGCTGGTCATTGAACCCTTGGACGTCCCGGTCCTCGACCTATCAGTTCTCGAAGAAATCCAGCGGATTGTCGATGAAACGGCGCAGGCCCACCAGCGCTGCTCCCTCCAGGGCCGGATAGTCGGCCTGGGTGGGGATGAGCACACGGATGTCCACGGCATCCCGGCCCAGGGTCAGCTGATTGAGACGATCCTGCAGGCGCTGGGCCAGATTTCCCCCGAAGTGCGACCAGAATCCCCCCAGGATGACCGTATCCACGTCGACAATGTTGATGGCGGAGGCAATGACCGAAATCATGGCATCGAGTCCGCGGTCGATGGCGTCGACCGCCTTGGCGTCTCCCTGCTGCCAGCGCCGGTAGAGTTCCTCCATGGCCTGAGGCGTGACCGCCTCGGCTCCGGTGGCGATATCAGCCGCCTCAACCAGGGCCCGACGCCCGGCGTAGGTCTCCAGGCATCCGCGACGGCCGCAACGACAGGTGGGCCCGTTCAGGTCCACCGAGGCATGCCCCAATTCGCCAGCGAACCCATGATCCCCGGTCTCCACGGCCCCGCGGCGCACCACAGCCCCGCCGATGCCGATGTCAGTTGAGATGTAAATAAAGGAGTCCGTGGGTGAAAGCGTCCCCTCATGTCCGCCAGCCGGACGCTGGGCAGCGTATCCGGGAATCTGCGCAAGGGCTGCCAGACGCGCCTCGTTGCCCACTCTGGGAGCCAGACGGCGAACCAGGGGGAAGTCCTGCAGATCCAGACGTTCCCATCCCAGATTGCGGGCCATAAGCAGGGTGGTGTCGCCGCCGACCAGACCGGGCAGGGCCAGGCCCGAACCCACTGTACGGTAGTGGCGACGGGAGAGCTTGCGTTCGATGGGCTTGGCCAGCTTCTCCAGGTTGGCGAAGACCTGATCAGGTTCCGCTTCGTGCATGTCATCCTTGACCCAGGCCGAATCGATCAGGGTCCCATCCAGATCCACGGCCAGACAGCCGTAACCATCGGTGTTGATCTGCAGGCCCAGGCCGGCCCAGCGTCCGTGTGCGATGGACAGCGGGGTGCTGGGTCGGCCGTGGCTGCTCTGGGAGGTCTCGGGCTCCTCCTCGCGCACCACCCGATTCCTGAGCAGGAGGCCCGCCAGGAGTGACATGGTGGCCTTGGTCAGCCCTGTGGCCTTGGCCAGATCCGCCCTGCTGAGCGAGGTAGGCGACCGCAGAATGGTGTCGATGATGACCGAGAGGTTGTGGTTCCTCAGATCATCCTGATTGATGGAGCGCAGGGCAGTCACGGTTCAACAACCTTTCATGAACGAACATGGGCCCACTGAATCCTGGGCCTCTTCAACATCTTACGTTCGAGTCCGACGGTGGGTCAGCAATTGCGAGCACCCGGAACAAGGCCATTTAGTTTATCGATTTAATAATTGAGATACTATGATGGGGTACTCCAAAGACCGGAGCCCAGAAAGCGAGGAGGCTGACATGAATGAGATCCTGGTGGCGGGAGTGGACACATCGACCCAGTCCTGCAAGGTGAGGGTCACCGAAGCCCAGACCGGTCGACTGGTTCGCTTTGGCAAGGCTCCACATCCGGCAGGCACCAGCGTCGATCCCATGGCCTGGTGGAAGGCCTTTCAGGAGGCTTCAGCCCAGGCGGGAGGTCTGAACGATGTCTCTGCCATCAGCGTGGGCGGCCAGCAGCACGGCATGGTATTGCTGGACCACCAGGGACAGGTGATCAGGGATGCCCTGCTCTGGAATGACACGCGTTCGGCTCCGGATGCCGATGATCTCATCATCCGGCTAGCCAGGTCCAAGACCAGCGAGGCTGAAAGCGCTCAGGCGGAAAATGGCGGGACAAACAAGGACCCGGGCCCGGAACAGGACCTGGCCATGCGCGGCAAACAAGCCTGGGTGCGGGCTGTGGGATCCTCCCCGGTGGCTTCGCTGACCATCACCAAGGTGGCCTGGGTCAGCCGGGTGGAACCGGATAATGCCAGAGCCATCGCGGCCATATGCCTCCCCCACGACTGGCTGAGTTGGGTCATCGCCGGTCATGGCCCCGCAGCCGACCCGGGGACCGAACCCGGACTGGAGGATCTCTTCACCGATCGCTCGGATGCCTCCGGCACCGGCTACTACGACCCAGCCGCCGACTGCTATCGCCGTGACCTGCTGGCCATGGCCCTGCCCGTCGGCATGGCCGAGCGTGTGATTCTGCCTAAGGTTCTTGGCCCCCACCAGGTCGGAGCCAAGGCCGACCCCCGCATCGCCGGCCGGGATGTGCCCGGCGGCTGCATCATCGCACCGGGCGGTGGCGACAACGCCATGACGGCTCTGGGCCTGGCCATGCAGGTGGGCGACGTCTCCATCTCCCTGGGAACCTCGGGTGTCGCTGCAGCAGTCAGCCCGGTCCCCGCCTATGACATGAGCGCCTCGGTGACCGGATTCGCCGATGCGACCGGCCACTGGCTGCCCCTGGCCTGCACCATCAACGCATCACGCATCCTGGACGCGGGCCTGGCCGCTCTCGGAACGGATTATGACGGTCTGGCCGAACTGGCGAAGAATTCCTCGCCGGGTGCCGAGGGCATCACCCTGATCCCCTACTTCGACGGCGAGCGCACGCCCAACCGCCCTGACGCCCACGCCAGGCTGGAGGGGTTGACCCTGGCCGATACCACCCGCACCAACCTGGCCAGGGCATTCGTGGAGGGTCTGCTCTGCTCCCAGCGCGACTGTCTGGAGCTGCTGAAGCGGCTGGGCACCACAGTCTCCAGGATCCTCCTGGTCGGCGGCGGCGCCAAGTCCTCAGCGGTCAGAGCCTATGCCCCGGGAATACTGGGCATGGATGTGCAGCTACCACGTCCGGACGAATATGTGGCCATTGGTGCGGCCCGCCAGGCGGCCTGGGCTCTGACCGGGGAAGAGGAGCCCCCCGTCTGGCCGGTGGACATCGAGACCACGCTGACGGGAGCCCCCTGTGAGCAGGTCTACCGGCAGTACCTGCGCTGGCGGGGATGAAAGGCCCCGCCAGCCTGGGTCACTTGGAACGGACCCGCAGATGCAGTCCGAAGACCAGATCGGTTTCATCCAGACGATAGGCGGGATCCAACTCGGGTCCGCAGCTGTTCGAGCCTACTCCGCTTGTGGCATAGTCCAGGCAGAGCACGGTCGAGCCGCATTCCTCCAGCTCATGGTCGTGCCCCTTGGCGGTCAGCTCCTCCTGTGTGTAGGGGGAGCAGTTGAAGCTGATCGGACCATCCCCCGCCGCCTGCAACAGTGAGCGGTCATCCTCCACCAGGACGTAGTCGCAACCATAATGGGAGCCGTTCTCCTGGGGACGCAGGTAGTGCTCGACCATACCCTGCGCGGTGTCATGGAAAACGCCATAGTGGCTGGCACGGTGCATGTCCCGGTAGCTCTCGTAGGGCCCATAGCCGCAGTAGGTGATCCGCTGCAGGCTCTTGGGCAGGAAGAGTCGCAGGCCGAACCTGGGCAGATAGGGGAACTCGGGATCCCGATGCAGCTCCATCTTCAGGTCCAGCCCACCCTGGTCACTCAGGGCCCAGGTGGCGAGGATGCTGCCCATGGGCTGAATGAAAGGTGCCACCAGGGACAGTTCAGCCTTGATGGTGGTCAACCCCCGTTCCTGATCGGTCTGCAGCTGGCAGGATAGGGCCCTGGTGCTGGCCCGGTCGTATTCGGCCTTGTGCCATTCCTCCTTGATGGTGGCATCATTATCCGTGGGCGCCCGCCAGAGGTTGACCTCCATAGGGGCGGTCAGCAGGGAACGGTTGTCGATGCACATGGATTCCACCATGCCGGTTCGGCGGTTGAAGACGTAGCGCCAGTCGGCCCCCTCCACATCGAAGCGGGCATCAGTCTGCCTGACCATCGGACGATGGGCGCCCCGGGATCCGCTGCCGGGATCGGCACTGATGACCCTGGCCACGCCGTTGGGACGTTCAGGCATTCCCATGTCCGCAGCCTCAAGCTGATCGAAGCCCAGTGGATGCCCCTGTGGAAGCACCGAATCGGCCTTGGCCAGGACATACTCCACCAGCAGGGTCAGACGGCCTTTCTCAGGAGGATTCATGGGTGGCAGACCCACGGTACCCTCGGCATGGGGGGCGATGTGCAGGCCGGTCCCCCGGTCAAGCTCCGGCGTCCCGGAGGCAACCGGCTCCCCGTCACACAGGAGGGTCCACTTCAGGCTCAGGTATTCGTCCAGGAAGGTGAAGTCCAGATAGTTGTGCAGGGTGAGCAGCCGGGTCTGGGGATCGTAGCCGACCAGACGGGCCGGACGGAATACGTTCTTGAACTCCTTGAGGCCTGTGTGGGGCCGTCGATCGGGGTAGACCAGGCCGTCCATGCAGAAGTTGGCATCGTTGGGGTACTCGCCGTGGTCGCCACCGTAGGCATAGATCCGACGGCCCTCGCGGTCCCTGCCCTGGTCGATGGCATGGTCGGCCCACTCCCAGATGCAGCCGCCCAGTAGCCCTGGATAGGCCTGAATGACCCGGAAATAGTCCTCCAAATCCCCGGGGCCCAGTCCCATGGCATGGCAGTACTCGCAGAGGAAGTAAGGCCGACGTCCTCCGTCTCCGTCATCCCCGTGGCTGCTGATGCCATGAGGACCCTTCGGCGTGAAGTAATCCTCGATTTGTTTGATGCTGGGATACATTCGCGAGGTGATGTCCAGATTGCTGTAGTCCAGATCCTTCCGGGGCGAGCCGTGGATGGCCGACTCGTAGTGGGTCAGACGGGAGGAGTCCCGGGACTTGGTCCAGGCCAGAGCCGCCTCGATGCCGCAGCCGTAGCCGCTTTCATTGCCCATGGACCAGATCAGAATCGAAGGATGGTTCTTGTCCCGCTCCACGCTGCGCTGGACCCGGTCGACAATGGCCTTGGTGAAGCGCGGCTCGTCGGCGATGCGACCATTCCAGTAATCGGGCTCCTTCCAGTCCGGACCGTGGTAGAGGGCCTCGATGCCGTGGGTCTCCAGGTCTGCCTCGGCGATCAGATAGAAGCCCAGCTGGTCGTAGAGGGCGTAATACTGGGGGCTGTTGGGGTAATGGGATGTGCGGATGGCGTTGACGTTGTGCTCTTTCATCAGGGTCAGGTCGCGCATGATCTGCCTCTGATCGATGGCGAAGCCGGTGCGCGGATCCCCGTCATGTCGGTTGACCCCGTGAATCTTGATGGGGCTGCCGTTGACCTTGACCACCTGGCCGTCCACGCTTATGGTGCGCAGGCCGATGTACTCGGTGATTACCTCGTCGGGGTACTCCCCCGGCAAGGGCCGAGCAGAATCGTCGGGTTCAGAAGCGCTGGCCCTGGTCGACAGAGTCAGCCGGTAGAGTTCAGGGTCCTCGGCATTCCAGAGGCGGGGATGGCTGACTTCCATGACAAATTGCTCAGGCTCCTTGCAACCTGTCAGCTCGGCCCGGGCCACCTCCACCCCATCGGGATCGGTCAGCAGAGCCTGCACGTCAAGAGCGGCATCGTCCTGGCCCGATACGCCGGCGGGATCCAAGTCCAGGGTCACCTTGGCATGACTCGTGTCCTCGTCCAGATCGGTGTGGACGAACCAGTCGCGCAGACGTGCCTTGGGCCGACGCAGGATGTAGACATCGCGGAAGATGCCACTCATGCGGAACTTGTCCTGGTCCTCCAGATAGCTGCCATCGCACCACTTGAGCACCAGGACGGCCAGCTGGTTGCGGCCCTGCCGCAGGTGGTCGGTCACATCGAACTCACTGGTGGCGTGCGAGACCTGGCTGTATCCGATCAGATCCCCGTTGACCCAGAGGTAGAAGCAGGAGTCCACCCCTTCGAAATTGAGCAGTGCACGAGGTGCCGAGGGATCAGGCTCGTAGTCGAAGGAGCGCAGGTAGATGCCGCAGGGATTGTCGGCCGGCACCCTGGGCGGATCGAAGGGGAAGGGATAACGCACGTTGGTGTATTGGGGGTTGTCATAGCCCTGGGTCTGCCAGACCCCTGGCACATGGATGGGTTGGTACACCCCTCGGCCCGCATCCCGGGAGGGGCTGTAGTCTGCTTCGAAAAAGACCGGATCCTTGGCCTCGTTGGCGGACTGAACCTCGGCGTCCAGCTGATCGATGCTTACGTAATAGCGAAAGTCCCAGTCTCCATCCAGATCCAGGTATCGGTCGGAGCGCTTGCGCAGGTCGCCACGCGTGTCCATGGGGGCGCCGGCCGGCATATAGTAGGCACGGTTGGGCTCGGTCCCCACATGCAGCGTGGCTGGATCCTCGTAATAACGTGGTATGAACATGACGACTCCATCCTCCTCGGTGGCATTGGCGGCAGACGTTTCACAGGCGTGACCGTTTACGCTCACATGCGACCATGATACCGGGGCCATGGCACAGAATTCCCGGCGCTTGTCACAGGTTTCATCGCAGAGGACGCGCCGTGCTCTCGCGAATGACCAGCTTGGGGGTCAGAATGCGGCGGTTGCCCCCCACCTGCTCCCCTCGGAAGATCTTCAGAAGCAGGTTGGCCACCTTGGTGCCGTAGAGCCCGGCATCACGATGGACTGATGTAATGGAAGGATAGGTGCTCTGACAGATAAAGCTGTCCTCGAAGCTGACCATGGCCGGCAGACCGAGATAGGCCGAAACAGGAGCTGCAGCCTTATTCTCAGGCCTCGGTACTGTTATGGAGGTCATCCTGCTTTCCAGCATCGCTCGTAGACTTGCTGCAGCCATGATCTCGTTCTCATAGATAAAAGCCGTATACGGATTCTTCCCCAAGGACAGACGAAGAGTCAGGGCCGCGGCCTTGTCCGGCGTAAAGTCCGTGAACTCCACCTTCGGCTCCCCCAGGTTTTTACGACGGACGAACTCCTTGAAGGAAGAGACACGGGCTTGGCTGTAGTCAAGATTTTCATCCCCCGACAAATAAGCGATCCGGGCATGCCCACGCGAGCTCAGATGGTTCATGATCGTCGTCATGGTTCTGGAATCGTCGATGGACAGCGAGGGCAGATAGTTGTCCGAGTCCGGACCTCCGGCCAAAACTGCGGGCAGGCCTAGATTATGCAGAAGCCGAGGCCTGGGATCATCGGAGAGAAGATCAACCAGGACCACCCCATCGACCCGCTTGCGCCTGGCCCAGTCCCGATAAGTGTCCAGCTCCTCGTCAAGCGTGGCGCAGGGGCGGAAGAGCAGGCCGTATCCCGACCTGCTCAGGGATGTATGGATGCCAGCCATGAAATGCAGCATGAATCCTTCGGTCTGGAAGGCATCCATGGACCTGGCCGGAGCGAAGCCCACCGTCATGGTCCTGGAACTGCCCAGGGCCTGGGCTGCATATACTGGTTTCCATCCCATCCTGGCAGCCGCTTCGCGAACCCTGCGCTTGGTCTGGATGGAGACTCCAGGCTTGTCATTGATGGCGAAGGAGACCGCTGTCTGGGATATCCCCAGTTCGTTGGCTATGTCCTTGAGGTTGACCCTGGCATCGTCCGTCCCCTTATGAACAGACGAGCCCGTTCTGGCTTCCGTTTCTCCGCCATCGGACTCGCCGTCCATGCGCCACCTCATATCAACCATCCTCGTCGACACCCGTGATCCGGCTCGGCCGACTCAGCAAATCAGACTGCCTGCCACACGCCTTGTGCGTATATGAATATCGACCTTTAACCCTAACTTAGACCCTCATCAGCACAAAACCTTGGTCAACAACCTCCTCTGAGGCCAAGGAGCTTGTTATCGCTCACATTCCAGCCTCAGACGAAGGCAGGAGCCGAATCCGGAAGCCGGGCATGCCGCGGTCAGGACTTATTCTGCAGAAGTGAGGGGTCGGATACAGCGCTATATGAGCTTCCACCAACAGGTTTGACGGCAATGCACTCACTGATCCCCCTGTCCCGCAGCCAGCTGCTGTCCGCCGCGTGCAGGGATGTGACCAGGGCCGGCCTAGCACCTTGGCGGCTGAGTTCCATCCACTTCTTGAAGATAGAACCGCCAGGCGCACAGGCGGATCTGAGCAAAGGATCATCATGCTCGTCCACATCCACCACGAGAGCCGTGGACCGGGTTTGAGAGACCACCTTGTCGGAGTAGTCCTTCACTGCCTGGGCGAAGGCCCTGCCTATGGGCTTGAGATGCTGCTCTTGGTCGAACAGACCCAGATGATGCTCAAAGGGAGGAAAATCACCGAATTGCAGGTCGACATCATGAGAACACCACCAGGTGATGCCGAACATATCGCTGCAATCGAGGGCATGCTCCACCGAAGACCTGCAAAAGTCAGCAGCCTGCCCTGCACCCATTACATTGAGCGGGGCACCGATCTCCTGCAGCCAAACCTGCCGATGGGGCTGACCGGCAAAGGCCTTCGACAGCTCCACCAGGTACTCGGCATGCCGCGTGCTCTCCTCGGCCAAGGGGCCGCACTCCTGGGCGGCGCCGTTGAAAACCCAGGAATGAATGCAGGTCATGTCTCCGATGTTGGACGCATATCGCGGAAGAAAGGCGTGTCCATCCTGATACCAGGTCGCATCGTTTTCGCAATGCAGAAGCACGCGGCCCTCCTGGGCCGCCCTCTGCTTCAATGGGGTCAACAGCTGCAACAGCCAGCCCTCGGCCTCCTTGGAGGTGGAGGGCATTCGACGCGGATGGACACGGTCAGTGAACTGGTTGCATTCGTTCCCAATGGTCAGACCGCGGAAATGCGGCAGATCCGCCAAGGCTTCATAGACCGAAGCGACCAGACGGGCCTGCGCCTGGACAGCGTCCGTATCCGTGAACATGTTGGTTTCGTGCCATGAGACCAGCCAGGCGGGCACAAAGTCAAAGCTGGACATGTGCCCTTGAATCACATCCGAATAGACATCCAACCCTCGTTCATCCGCCAGGGCGGCCATATGCCTCAGGTCGTCCAGGGCGGCATCGTTGATCCAGGTCCTGTTGGGCTGGAGCAGCGTCCACAGCGGAAAGATGCGGATATGATCCAGCCCAAGGGAGGCGATGTCGTCCAGGTCTTTGGCGACAGCATCCCAATCCGGATGCAGCCAGAAATAGAACCAATTGTGGGAGGGGGTGTAATTGACTCCAAATTTCATAATGATGCTATTCCTTGATGCCACCCTGTTCCAGACCACGGAAGAAGTAGCGTTGGAAGCAGGCGAAGAAGACCAGGATCGGTATCAGGGAGACCAGGGCCCCCGCTGCTATCAATCTGGGATCCGAAATGAACATGCCCTTGAGTCGGTTCATGCCCAGAGTGAGCGTGTAGTTTGACTCGTCGGAGATGACGATAAGGGGCCAGAGGAAATCATTCCAGGCGCCCACGAAGGCGAAGATGCCGACGACGGTCATGGTGCCTTTGACCTGAGGCACACAGATCCGGTAGAAGCGCTGCCAAAGATTGGCGCCGTCCACCTCGGCCGCCTCCTCAAGCTCATCCGGAATGCCCTTGAAGGCATTGGTCATCAGCAGAATATTGACGGCGCCCACCATGCCTGGCAGGGCGACGGCCAATAGGGTGTTCTGCAGACCGACGCTTCTGACGATCAGGAACTGGGAGATGACCACACCCTCGACGGGGATGACCATGGTGCCCATGAAAATCGTGAAGAGCAGGTTGCGCCCGCGCCACTTGAGTCGACCCAGCGCATATCCGGCCATGGTCGAGAAGATGACATTGCCACCGATGGAAAGAACGGCGACGATCACCGTGTTCAGCATGTACCGGAAGACCGGAACCTGTCTGAAGACGGATATGTAATTGTTCCAAGTGGGGGTCTTCGGGATGATGTAGGGCGGAACCGCATAGACATTGTCGCCCTTGCCCTTGAAGGAGAGCGACAGCTCCCAGACGAAGGGCCCCACCAGCAGGAAGAAGACCAGTATGAGCACAAGGTACTGAATGACCTTGCCAACAGTGACTTTGGAGTGACCGCTTTTCATGAGTCCTCTCCCCGCTTCTGGATGATCTGCTGCAGGACCAGCATGGCTCCGACCACAACCAGGACGATCAGCGACAGAGCACTGGCATAGCCCGTCCTGGCCTGGATGCCTGTGCCCTCCTTCTGAATGAGCATGGACATGGTGATGTCCTCGCCACCGGGTCCGGCCGTGCCGTTGGTGAGCACGTAGATCTCGTTGAACACACGGAAGGCCGCGATGGTGGACAGCATCATGATCAGCACGATGGTGGATCTCACTCCTGGGATGGTGACATACAGGAATTGCCTTACCGGGCCTGCCCCATCCAGCGAGGCTGCCTCGTACAGGGAGGCGTCAATGTTGGCCAGGGCGGTCAGGTAGATGACCATGTAGTATCCCAGGCCCAGCCAGATGGTGACGAACATGGAAGTGAACAGTATCAGCCAGCGATCGCTGAGAAATGGGATCGGGCTGTGGATGATGTGCAGGGACTCCAGAACCGAGTTGACCAGCCCCTTCGGGTCAAGCAGATTGGTCCAGATCATTCCCACCACCACTGCCGACATGACAACGGGAGTGTAGAAGGAGGTTCTGAAGAACCCCATGATCCTGGAGTTCCCCTTGACCAGGTTGGCCAGTATCAGGGGAAGAATCACCATAAAGGGGACCACGCAGACCACGTAGAGGGTGGAGTTGAGCAACGCGGTCCAGAAGTAGTCGTCATGCACGATCTTTACGAAGTTCTGAATGTTTATGAACTTGCCCGGTCGCAGCAGTGTGGAATCGGTAAATGCCAGGCGACAGGTATTCAGCGCAGCGAGGATGACGAAGATGAAGACGATGGCAAAGGCCGGGAAAACAAACAGGTAAGGGGCCAGGGTAGTGGTCCAGTGGATTCCCCTGCCGCCGTGGACCCCGGCCTGGGGCCCGCCGTGCCGGCCGAGGGCAGAAGCCTTCGGCCGGATGGCGGAAGAGTCGGTGTGGCTCATAGTTACTGCAGCTTCTCGTTGGCGTACTTGACGGCCTTGTCCAAGGACTCCTTGGCTGTCTGCTTGCCCTGCAGGGCCAGGGCGGCCTGCTGCTGCAGGTAGTCCTTGCCATTGGCATCGGTGAACTCGGCAGGACGGCTTGAGTACCCGTTCTTTACGGAGTTCAGAGTGATCTTCAAGGCCTTGCCCTGAACATCGCTGGTGTCGATGTTGGCGTAATAGGGATCATCAAGGCCGCCCTTGCTGGAGGGGAAGGTGTTGGACTTCTTGGCGAACGACAGCTGGTTCTTGGCATTGGTCACATACTGGACGAAGTCCAGGGCGAGCGTCTTGTTCTTGGTCTGGGCGTTGACGGCCAGCATCTCATAGGCCAGGCTGGCGGACTTGCCCTGATCGCTGATCTTGGTGCCCACAGCCAGATGCTTGTACAGGTCAGGGGAGTTCTGCTTGAAATCCGCCGCCGAGTAGGCACTGCCGCCCATGGCCACGATGGAGCCCTTCTGGAAGAACTCGCCCTGCTGAGACCACTGTGCGCTCAGAGCCTCCGGCGGGATTCCCTTCTTGTTATACAGGTCGACGAAGCGCTGCAGGTGCTTGACGGCCTCGGGGGAATTGAAGACGTACTTGGTGTGGTCCTTGTTCATGATGGGGATGCCGGCCGATGCATAGTCATCGACGGAGCCGCCCAGCATGGTGGACATGTAGGCCCCGCAGCCGCTATTGACCATGGTGTCCGCCTGGGAGAAGTAGTCGTCCCAGGTCACAGGCAGCTTGTTGGGATCGAGTCCGCACTTCTGCATGAGCTCAGAATTGTAATAGGTCGGTCCATCGTTGACGTACCAAGGGAAGCCGTAGGCACCCTCCTCGATGTCCTTGCCCTTGAAGGTCACTGCATCCCAGGCATTCTTGTAATAGTTGTTTTGGGCCTTGGGAGCCTCCTTGCTGATGTTCATCAGGGCCCCGGCCTTGGCCAGGCCGTACATCAGAGAGGGACCGGCATCGATGATGTCGGGCAGGGAGTTGGCCGCAGCATCGGCGGACAGCTTCTGCTCATAGTTGTCCGATGGCTGGTCGACCCACTTGATGGTGGTGCCGGGATGTGACTTCTCGTAGGCTGAAATCAGATTTTTGAAGTACGGAGTGTACTTGTCGTTTTTCAGGTTCCAGGTCTGGAAGGAGATTTCGCCTGACGGCTTACCATCTTTTGACCCCCCTGAACTGCTGTTGCTTCCTCCGCACGCCGCCAACGAACCCGCCATGGCAGTCGCGCAGATCATTACTGCTACCTTCTTCAGTGCTCTCATCGGAGCTTCCTTTCCTTTTTTACTACTCACTTCTTTGTGGGGCTTCCGGCCGGTCCAAACCGACCAACGAACCGGCCGGACAAACACCCCTGCTCAGGCGACTCAGCGCCTGGAGAGTCTCAAGGTGGTGAACTGGAAGGGAACAAGATTCAGCAAGGCACCATCAGCTTGCTCACCCTGTGCGGAGCACAGACCCGGCCGCACGCCTTCGGGCACAGGTCCATCCTCCAGGGAGTTGGTCTCCCTCACGGTCGCCCCCTGCAGGACCGACCCAGTGCGCAGCCTGGCCTTGGAGGGCGAAGAATCCGGGTTGTAGACCCTGACAATCACATCGTCGCTGTCGTCATCAGCCGTCTTGATCCAGTCGATGACGGTGGTGCCCTGGATATCCTCGACAGCAGCCAGTGGCTCAACGGCAGGCAGTCCATGATGGAAGACCGGAGCGTTGAGGGCATAGGCTGCTTGCAGGATGTCAGCCTGGGTGTCCCCAGGGACAATTGACCAGGCAAAACTGTGCCTGCCCCTGTCGGTATGCGGATCAGGAAAGACCGGAGCGGACAGAAGGGTCAGTCTGACCAGGGTACCCGCCTCTTTGCCAGCCTTCTCGTCGTAGTGAATCGGTGTGGTGTCACCGCCGTATGTCGAAGCGTTGACCACGCCGACGGCAAGGCCGTCGTCGCTGATCCTGACGAATCGGTGCGTACAGCTCTCGAACTGGGCCTCTTCGGCAGCATTGTTCTTCTGAATGGGCCTGTCGATGAAGCCGTACTGGCACTCGAATTGTGCATACCTGGCCTGAACGGCGACGGGGATGTCCACCTTGAGCAGCTGCTCATCCTGATGCCAGTCAACATCAGCAGTGAAGTCCAACTGCCTGCTGCCAGGGGTCAGCCCGATTGTGGTCACGATTGTGGTCTCCCCATGCCGACGCGATACCCGAACACCGGAACCCAAGGCCTCCATGGCGACTGGGTCATCGACCGGAGAAGCAGTCAGCAGGGCATCGCGCTCCAGGTCCCATGCATCCCACATATAGGGCTCATCCTTGAAGAGCTCATATCCGCCAACCGATGAGCCCTGGGGGACCAGGTCCCTGCCAGAGGTCCTGTCAAGGATGGAATGGACCTCGCCATCCGAAGCGACGACGGCACGGATAAGACCATTATCCATGACGAATCCGTCACCCTCTTGACTGACTTGGACAGGCCGTATGCCTTCGGGCCCCTCCTGCGCCTGGACTGGCCCGACAGCCTTCCAAGCCGTCTGACCCTTGCCGTCCATGGGTATCAGCCTGGCATCGGACACCATGGGAGCCTCTGGCTGGGCGGAGGCTATGACGCGGGCAGCCTCGTCGCCGACCTGCTCCAGACGTGCTATGTCCCTACGGTAGTCTTCCCTGGCCAGCCTATGCACCCAGGAGATGGCGGAACCTGGAAGAATGTCATGGAACTGGTTGAGCAGAAGCGTGCGCCAGATTCCGTCCAGCTCCTGACGGGGGTACTCGTATGAGTCATCGACCAGGCCGGCGTAAGCGCACAGGTATTCGACCGTGCGCAGCATGGCTTCCTCCTGCCGGCAGCCCCGCTTCATATCCTGCTGGGAGGTCAGGGTCTTGCGGTGCAACTCCAGATAGAGCTCGCCCTTCCAGACGGGCATCTCCCGACCGGCACGCAGATGAATCTGCCTGCTGGATTCACGGAAGAAGTCCTCAGGAGCCTCATAACGTGCCCTGGCTACTCCCTCGACGTCACGCAACCGATCGTAGCGGCCCAACATCTCACGAGTGGTGCCGCCGCCGCCGTCACCGTAACCGCAAAGGACGATTGCTCTATCTGAGAGATCCTTGTCTTGATAGTTCTCTTCAGAATGATTGAGCTCCCTTGCCGTCATGCTGGATGCATACGTGTCCATGGGTGGGAAATGCGTAAAGATGGATGTGCCATCAATGCCTTGCCAGTCGAAAGTGTGATGTGGAAACTTGGTAGTGTCATTCCAGGAGATCTTCTGTGAGAGGAAGTAGCGCATCCCCGCACGACGGGCGATCTGGGGGAACTGACCTGTGTATCCGAAGCTGTCCGGCTCCCAGACCACGTCGGTGTCAACGCCAAGGTGCTCTCGATAGTAACGCTTGCCGTAGGAAAATTGCCTTGTCAATGATTCACCGGTAGGGAGCATGCCATCAGATTCCACCCACATCCCGCCCACCGGGATGAAGCGCCCTTCCTTGACTCGACGCAGCAGGCGGGAGAACAGGTCCGGGTGGTCGTCCTCCAGCCATGCATACTGTTGCGGCGAGCTCATCACATAGATGAAATCCGGATCGCGCTCCATTAGTGCCAGCATGTTGGAAACAGTACGCGCCACTTTTCGACGCGTTTCACGCTTAGGCCAGAGCCATGCCGAATCAATATGGGAATGGCCCACCACTGCGTGGTCCAAGCTGCTGGACACCGCAGGACGCCGAAGTTCCTCCGCCAGAGCCCCTCGCGCCTGAGGCAGACTGTCTGCATCGCCTTCCTGATAGTCATTGAGGGAGGTTTGCAAAGCCTTGCCCAACCGCCAGTAGCGGGGCTGTTTCTTGTTGCACTCCTTGATGATCTGGCTGACCGCCTCCAGATCCATTGCGTAGTTCCATATCTCCTGATCGAAGCGGCAGACATCCAGACGGGTCAGGATGTTGGACTCATCAGCCCGTCCTGTGGTTCCCTCCCCCAGCTGTGTCTTCGCGAAGGCCGGAACACCGAGAATAAGCGGATTGCAGGCTGCCTCCAGATAGAGGGTGAATGTACCGTCTGGCCCGATAAGAGAAGGCTCTTCATCAGTGGCCAACCCCTTCCAGTCCTTGCCGTCAAGAGGGATCCACTGGTTCTTCGGGTTGACCGCCTTGATAATGGAGCCGTCGGGGCGGTAGGCCTCTGCCTCGTAATGGCCGCCGGGAGAGTCGGGCTGCCATCCAAGGTCCACAATCAGTTCAAGCGGAGCCTCATCTCGATGGCTCTGGTCAATGCTTCCCTTGATCTCCATCCAGGTTGTTCCCCAAGTGGTCCCCCAGGATTCACCAAGATCCAAGGGCTCAAAAGGAATGTCCCCATTGTTCAGGCGGCGGAAGAAGTCCTGGGAGGAAATGGGCTCGCCAGGAATCCGGTAGACCCTGACTGCACAATGGCCGACCGTTCTATCGACATAGGGCAGCACCCGTTGCCTCATGACTCGATCACACCTGTCGAGTTCACGCTCCACCTTCAGCTGCATCCCGTAAACCTCCTTGTTTGTGCAGATTCCGCTTCAAAACTAAAGCGGTTTAGTAATATTATATCTCTTTTTTATCCAATGACCAACATCAGTTGTAAAGATGTTCTGGCCATCATGAGTCAGTGTGCCCAATCGCGTCGTCATCAAACGGCGGACCTGGCAGAAAATCCGACATCAGCTGCTATACGCCTCTTGTATCCCCATAGCCGTGCGCAAAATCAGATAACACAAATTGGCAAAGGAACCGCAAGTGCAAAAGAAAAACAGACAATCAGGAAAGCATCTTCCCCATGACAGCTTCGCCAAAATTAAATACCCCCATCTTGACTCCGACCACGCTGTCATTGCGCGCCGTCTTCAAGATGGGGGTATGGAAGGGTCAATCACATGAATCGATCTACAGACCTTTTACCGTGTAACCCTGTTCATTGCCATACTTAACCAGGTCCTTCTGGAAGGTCTTCAACGCATCCTCGAAACGGACCGAGCCCTCATAGGCCTTGCCAATCGAATCATTCACGATTGAATTGGCGTAGACCTGATAGGGCAGGAACTGCCAGCCAGACCGAATATCCTTGGAGCTCTGATTAAAGACCTTGTTGACCTGTTGGCCGCCGAAGTAGTCGGCTTTCTCCTCCAGGAAGTCCTGAGCATTCAAATCCTTGACTGTGCTGGGGAAGCCTCCTGAAGCCGTGGCCAGCTCAATGGATTCTCGTGAGTTGTTCAACCACTTGACGAAACCAGCAGCCAATGCGGGATTCTTCGTCTTTGCATATACGGCCTGAGACGAACCGCCGTAATTGGCCGAGGCCGGTTTCCCGTCATATGTAGGCATGGGAGCCACTCTCCAGTCCCCGGCACTTTCCTTTACCGAGGTCTGCAGGGTGTTGCGAAGCCACGAGGCTGAAATGATGGATGCCATCTTCCCCTTGTTTGCAGCCTGGTACCACTCCGTGCCCTGATTGGCCACTGTAGTGATCAGATGCTCTCCAATCAGCTTGTCCCAGACGGCAGCCCACCGCTTGGCGCCGGGGTCACTCAAATTGATGGTTACATTCGATCCAGAGACCTTGAAGGCATGGCTGCCGGCCTGCCAAAGCAGGGAGGCCACCAAATTGCCTTGACCCGAGTCGCTCGTGATATGGACGCTTGGATCCTTCTGTTGCATGATCTCGCCGTCCTTGACGAACTCATCCCAGGTTTTTGGCGGCTCACTGATGCCGAACGAGTCAAAGACCTTCTTGTTGTAATAGAGAACCATCGGACCGGTATCCTGAGGAAGTCCGTAGACCTTGCCTCCAACGCTCACCGAGCTCCATGCGGACGCCGCGTATTGATTCTTGAGCGAGGCAAAGCCATAAGGTGCCAGATCCAACAGGTTACCCGGAGTATAGAACTGAGACAGGGCCTGATACTCGATCTGCATGATGTCGGGTACATTGGACCCCGACTTTATGGCGTTCATCATCTTGGTATATGCCGCTGCCCCGCTGCCAGGGTTGACGACCTTGACATGAACCTTGGGGTAATGCTTCTCGAAGGCCTTGACCTGGGTATCAGCGGACGATGTCCAGGTCCAATAGACCAGATCGCCTCCTTTCTCAAGCGCCTGTTCCACGTCATTTGCATGACCGCTCTGGGTTGTTGAAGAGCCACCTCCGCAGGCGCTCAACAAAGTTGTCGCAAAAGCCGCCACCGTGGCGACAGTGGCGAATTTCGTCATTCTGCTGTGTTTCATCACCAATCTCCTTTGATTTGACATGCCGACGAATCGACGATGCCTACTTATCCCCGTCTCTTCTGCAACCTCCAAGACGAGGGACTTTCTCCATGACCTCCTTGTCACATCGATGGATCACTGCTTGACGCTTCCAGCCGTCAGGCCGGATTCCCAGTAACGTTGCAGCATTAGGAAAATGACAATAATCGGTATGACCGTAAGCAAGGAACCAGTGATCACCAGGTTGTAAATGGGTTCTGGCGTCGACGAGCCCGTAGCTTGGTCATTCCATTCATTCAAGCCCACGGTCAGCGGATACCACCGCGGATCGTTGAGCATGATCAACGGCAGGAAATAGTTATTCCAGGTCTGTACGATAGCGAACAAAAGCACCGTAATGATGCTGGGCGACAGAAGAGGCACCACAATCTGTGCAAAGATTCTGAATTCCCCCGCACCATCCATGCGTGCCGACTCAATGACGCTGACTGGCAGGCCGGTCCTCGAATAACTCATGACCAGATAAAGGCCGAAGGGACTCACCAGCGACGGAAGAATGACAGCCCATGGTGTATTGGTCAATCCCAGCTTGGCAAAAAGCAGGAATGTAGGAACGACCAGCGCTGTTCCCGGGATGGCTATGCCTCCGATAACCGTGGCAAGGATGCCTTTCTTGCCCGGAAAGTCAAAGATCGCCAGCGCATATCCCGCCATGGTCGCCAAAAAAGTCGCACCGCCGGCTCCGATCAGCACGTATAAGAAGGTATTGAGAAGCCATTTGGCGAAAATCCCATCCTTATAGGAAAAGGTCTCCTTGATGTTGTCTATCAGGTTGAAGCCGTGTCCGAACCACAGACCGAACGTGGACATAACGTCAGCCTGGGTCTTGGTGGCATTGATCAGCAGCCACAACAATGGAATCAAGGAATACGACGCCAGCAGCAGCATAAAGATGAGCATGGCCGGCGAGTGCCGGACCAGACTGTGGGCGCCGGTAGATCTGTTTGATCCGAAATGTTTGACGATACTCATCGATCAGCCCTCCTTTTTGCAGCTCGGGATGCCTTGGGCTTCTTCTCATCGCCGCTTCGCGATCCCCGCTCCTGGGTGATATAGGTGATCACCCCTGTGATCAGTCCCATAAGAATTGCCAGAGCAGCTGCATTGTTGTACTGGCTTCCGTTAAGAGACAGGTTGTATGCCCAAAGGTTGGGCGTGTAGTTGCTTGATATTGCGTTGGGCGCGGGCGTCTTCAGCAGCTGTGGCTCACTGAAAAGCTGGAAGGTACCGATAATGGAGAACATCCATGTGATCAGCAACTGCCCCTTTATTGCCGGCACCTTGATGTAACGAGCGATTTTCCATTCGCTGGCTCCGTCCAAACGGGCGGCTTCATACAGCTCGGTAGGAATTGTTTTCAGCCCGGAGTACAGAATCAGCATGTTGTATCCCAGGAACGACCAGGTCATGATGTTGCCTATGGACCACAGAATGACGTTTTTGGACAATGGATGCATGGCTATGTTGAACCAGCTGTTGATGCTGGCAGTCAACCCGAATTGATCGCCGTACAGGAATTCCCATATCAGCACTGCGACAACGCCTGGAACTGCATACGGCAGGAAAAGGATGATTCGGAAGAACCCGTGCCCTCTGAGTCGCCCGGAGTCGATGCACAGGGCCGCCAGGAGAGCCAGGCCCAACATAATCGGCACCTGAATCAGGAACACCCGGATCACACGCCATACCCCGTCCCAGAAAGTACCGCTTTTGAGCAGCGATAGGTAGTTGGCCAATCCAACGAAATGGCTGCCGCCTATGAGCTGATCCCGGAAGAGGCTCAGGTACAGAGCATAAATGATAGGTAGTATGGTTGCTACAAAAAAGACCAGCAGGAACGGCAGGACAAATCCCAAGCCGGCCCACCTGCTTTTGCTTCGTATCCCTTTTTTCCATCGATTGGATGGATTTACACCCCTGGGTTTTGGTGATGACAGGGATGTGGGAGATTCTGACATCGTAGTCATATCGCCCTGCTTTCTTTTGATGTTGTTGTGTACATAAGCGCCCCGGCAGTCCTCATTGGCCATGGCCTGGGCGCCGAGCCCATCATGGTCGAATCCGTAACGTCGTTAATTGGTACGGACGCAGGTTAAGGTGCGCACCTTGCAGAGGAATCCAAGCGCCTTCCAGGGCGGATGGCATGCCGTGGGTCGCCCCGGCTACTTCCAGCAGATCCGTTTCGCATACGGTTGCCTCGGCGATCAGATCATCTGCAAGAATGTCCGCAGTTGCGGATTCCCCGACAGGTTCATACAAACGAACAATGATGTCCTTCGATCCATCATCGGCCGGCTTGACCCAATCCAGAATCACCGTGCCTTTCCCTTGACGCAATTGAATCAGCGGCCTGACCTGCGGCAGATGGGCGATTGTCGGTGCGTTGATAACACCCGCCTCCTTGACCGTATCCGCCACATTGGCACCCGGAAGGACCTCCCAGGTGAATTCGTGGCTCCGGCCGACATCCGTATTGGGGTCAGGGAATGTGGGCGCGGAAAGCAGCGACAACTCCAAAAGGGTCCCTGTTCTGCCACCGTTATTCCCGTCGGACTCCACCGGGAAGACACTGGAGCCATATGTGGATTCGTTGACCAGCCCAACTCCATATCCACCCTCGTGAAGGTGCACGAATCTATGGGTGCAACACTCAAAGGCCGCCTCCGTGTCTGCATCATCCCTACAGACTGGACGATCGACTGTACCGTATTGACACTCGTAAGTAGCCATGGATGTCTGGACATTCAAAGGGAAATCCACCTTGAGAAAGCGATCCCGCTCCTGCCAGTCAACGTAGGCATGGAACCTGAGACTTCTGTTTTGACCATCCAGAAGAACCTGGGTCCTGATAGTTGTTCCGGCGCCTATAGCCGTGGTGATCTCCACGCCGGCCGAAACGGATGAGCAAACAGGTTCAACCTTGACGACCCTGCCTTCATCAATGGGACCCAGGAAGGCATCTCGGTCCAATTCCCATGCATCACGTTCGCATGGCTTGTCGATCAACAGGCGATAGGAGCCTAGAGCGTGATCCGAAGCCACCAGTTCGCGTCCAGCCTTAAGGTCACGTAAGGATACAATCAGTCCTTCGTTGTTGATGACAACCTTTATCGAAGCATTCTCCATGACGAATCCATCTTTTTCAGCATGGACCTGAGGAGCGGAATCATTGCAGGAAAGACAACCGTCATCCACAGCGCAGTCCTCTGGAAGACTTGGATGCACCAGCCAATCCTTTTGCGCGATATACCCTTTTTGAAGCACGGGAAGATCGGAATCAGCCTCGGCCACAGTATCAGCAGCCGACTGAATCAACCCGCTCAGCTCGGACATATCCTGCTCATACTCCTGACGGGCTTCACGGTGCACCCAAGAAATCGAGGAACCTGGGAGAATGTCGTGGAACTGGTTGAGCAGAAGACGGTGCCAGATGAATTGAAGCCGATCGCCGGGGTAACGATATTCCGCATGGCACAAGCTGGCTAGGCAACCCAGATATTCCATGGTTCTGAGCATCCCCTCCTCGCGACGGCAGTCAGCCTTCATGTCCTGCTGCGCCGTGAGCGTGGCTCGATGCAGTTGCAGATATAGCTCACCGTGCCAACGTGGCCTCTCAAAGCCATCACAACGATTCATCTGATCCGCCAGCGTCTGGAAGAAATCGTCAGGCGACGCGGAAGTACAGGTGGGCACGCCCTCAAGATCGCGCAACCTGGAGAGCCTGCCCAGCATCTCCCTGGTGGGACCGCCGCCACCGTCACCGTATCCATAAAGCAGCAGACCCTGGTCGATCCATTCCTTGTCGGCTGCATTCATCTCCGAGTAACGCAATTCACCGGGAGTGATTTCGGCGGCATAAGTATCAGTAGGCGGAAAATGAGTCAGTATCGGGCTGCCGTCGATTCCCTCCCAGATGAAGGAATGATGGGGAAACTTGGTTGTGTCATTCCAGGACAATTTCTGTGAGAGGAACCAGCTGTATCCAGCCCTTCTGGCAATCTGCGGGAAAGCACCTGTATACCCAAAGCTATCGGGCAACCAGATGCCTTTTGGACTGATGCCAAGATGGTCTTTGAAATACCTACGGCCATTGGTAATCTGCCTGACAAGAGACTCGCCTGAAGGCATCATGGCATCTGCTTCCACCCACATTCCGCCCACAGGAATGAATCGACCCTGGTCTATCCGTTCCTTTACGCGTCTGAAGAGATCAGGATAATCCTCCTCCAGCCATGCAAACTGCTGAGCTGAGCTCATTGCAAAAACAAATTCGTCGTCCTGATCCATCAGGGCCAGGACATTGGCAACAGTCCTGCCGATTTTTCGCCTTGTCTCGCGCTTCGGCCACAGATAGGCGGTGTCTATATGTGCGTGACCGACCGCATGATCATGGAAAACCGTCGGGCCGTTGGTTTTGCTCAACACCCCAGCCAATGCATGTCGGGCCTGGCCGAGTGTTTCAGCACGGTGATCATCATCATAATGATTGAGCGAGGTCTGCAGGGCCTTCATCACCTGCCAATATCGCACCGAGTTCTTGTCAATGACATCAAGCAGGCCCGTAACGACCTCCAGATCCCTGGCATACTCCCAAAGTTCACGATCAAACCGGCACAGACTGATGCCGTGGAAGGCATACTTTCCACACACACGCCCATCGGCCTCTTCGCCCAAATCCGTGGAACGCTGTGGAATATTCAACAGCATGGGATTGCACCCGGCCTCAACATACAGGCTGAAGGCGCCATTGTCGTCACACAGACCCGCCATAGCACCCTTGCCTTGCAAGCGGACCCAAGCATTCATTGGCTGAACGCCCTTGATCGCTCTTCCATCCTTGGCAAAGACCAATCCCTCGCACTGCCCCCCGGAAACGCTGGAATTCCAACCCAGGTCAACAATCAGATCAATCTCCGTCCCGTGACGGGACTCCGACATAGGCAGCCTGCCATCAACGCGAAACCAGGTCGTGCCCCAGTTCGTCCCCCACGCATCTCCACGATCAACAGGGTGGAATCGAATCAAACCTGCCTCTGCACGACGAATAAAGTCCTTGGGAGGTTCAGGTTCCCCTGAGTTGACATAAGCGGCGACAGTGCAGGATTCAAGTTCCTCTTCGATAAAAGGACGTATGCGATCTCTGAGGAAGCGCCTACACTTGTTCAGCTCTCGATCAACCTTGATTTGCATAAACCGAGCACCTTTCCATTACAATACAATCCGCTTTGATCGCTTTACCTGGCACTGTGAACTCTTGCGATACATCACATGAGGGACGCAAAAAATCCCCGTCCGCGTACCGACCCGCTTAGCCCCGGGCCGAAGACTGGTTGGTCATTTTTATCCTCGTTTCTCGAAAATGGCGTTCATCTCAGGAATTTCACGACGATATCCGGCCAGCAGCTTTCTGGCCAACGGAACGGACTGCACGAGAGGATGCAAGGCGAAAGCCAGCAAAGCCTCATGGGGGGATCCCTCGATCCCAGCCCGAACCGCATGCCTTTCCGACTGACGCACCTGTTGCATAAGGCCGATCTGGTCCATTGTGGGCTGCTCTCCCACATTCAGAGGATGGATTCCGTGCGAGTCCACAAGCGAGGGAACCTCGACAACGGCATCATTGGGTAGGCCAGCTATTGTTCCCCTGTTGCGCACATTGAGAATCATGACCCGACGCTCATGTCGACTGATTGCATTCATAACGCCCAGAGCCACTCCTGCATAACCCAAATGGGCAGGATCGAACTCCTCCTTGCGGTTGCTGGTGGGGGCACCTTGTACACCTCCCAGAGCCTCAGCCATATAACTGGCTCCACGTTCCTGCAAGGCATCGGTCCAGATACGGTCGGCTTCGTTCCCGGCCGTGGCTGCTTGTTTGTAGAAACGAGTCTGGGTCTTGAGCAGAAAGTCGCCGCGGGTCATGGGAGACTCCAAGATACGACGGACGGCATCTCTATCGCAGTAGTAGTAGAAGAGATATTCATTGGGAATCATCCCCAACTGCCGCAACCAGTCCGGGTCGAAGACCTTGGCCTCCTCCAGCCCCGACAGCTTCTCCTCATCGGCAAGCAGGTCCGGCAGCAGATCATGATCGCCGACCAACACTCTACGCATCCAACCCAGATGGTTGAGGCCGACATAATCCATGCTGACATCCTCTGGATCATGTCCCAAAGCCGCGGCTATTCTTCTGCCCAATCCGGATGGGGTGTCACATATGCCGACCACACGATCACCCAATACGCTTTGCAATGCCTCGGTAATGATGCCAGCAGGGTTGGTGAAGTTCAAAAAGTATGCGTCAGGGCAGACCCTGGCAGCCATACGGGCCATCCGCAGCATAACCGGCACAGTGCGCATGGCGTATGCGAGCCCGCCGGGCCCAGTGGTTTCCTGCCCCAGCAGGCCCAGATCCAAAGCCACATGTTCATCGCAGCATCTGGCCTGGAGACCTCCCTCACGAATCGCAGCAAAAATAAAATCGGCACCGCTCAGGGCCGGCTCAAGCTCCGTGTATGTGCGGATTCCAGGCTTGTGGTCGAAGCCCTGGGCCTGGACACGCATGATGTTCACCATCGTATCCATACGCGACTGGCTTGTGTCATACAGAGCCAGCTCATCCACGCGCGGTTCGCCTTGATCCCTGATCAATGCCTGCCAGATGAACGGCGTACGGAAGCCTCCGCCACCAAGAATCGTTAATTTCATACGACCACCACCTTCTTGCCTTCCTTGGCAAAACTGTCTTGCATTCCCTTGCCGGACCCCGAAGTCGTGATGAGAGCATCCAAATCAGTCAATGAGCACAGTTTGAAACTTCCGGTTCCAGGGAATTTGGATTCATCCGCCAACAGGACTATTTGCTGGGACGCCTTTATGAAACCTTGACGTATCGGGGCTTCGACCGCCATGTTGTCCACCACGGCATTCCCCCGCACACCGGTGCAACAAAGAAACATCAAGTCAGCTGCAACATCGGCGATCATCCGTTCAGCCAGCGGGCCGACCAGACTGTTATGATGGTGCCGCACCGCACCGCCTATGAGCACCAGGTCAACTGCTTCATCATCACGAACCTGATCAAGTACGGCCAGATTCGATGTGATGATGGTCACCTTGTGTCCGCGCAGATTGCGTGCAATCAAAGCCGCTTCAGGGGCCACATCCAAGATGATGACCGAGCCGTCCTGAACCATGTCAGCAGCAGCCTTGGCCATGCGTTCCCAAAGTTGCATCTGCGCATCAGTCGCCTCGACGACGCGGTCCTGCTTGCCGGAGTCAGTGATGTCGGCCCTGTTGCCCTGGGTCAGCATCGCACCGCCATATTTGCGCTTGAGGCGGCCATCCTGCTCCAGGAATGTGAGGTCCCTTCTGATAGTGGATTCACTGACCCCAAGACCATGTGACAAGTCCTTGACTGACTGTCCATGCTCGGCCAGCTGATCGAGAATCCGTTGACGGCGTTCATCCAAAAGCATGACTTCACCATACATGAAATGACAGGATTTGACAAAGTTTGCTCATTTTGAGTGTTTCTATCTAGAATGAGCAAACATGAGCAGAATCAACAATGAGACGATGATCGATAAAGCCAGTCCGAAGATCTTCGACGTAGTGATTGCCGGGAAAACTTACCTGGATCTGGTTTTTTCGGATGTTGATTTCCCACAGCCTGGGACCGAAGTAATGGCCGGCAACCTGACCATCTCTCCGGGGGGTGCAGCCAACAGGGCCGTGGCTGCCGCAAGACTTGGATCCGAATCCGGTCTGCTCACCAACCGCGGACACGATCAATTGTCGACTTTATTGTTCAAAACCCTCCAAAAGGTTGACCATCTCAATCTTGATCTGTGCACCACCAGCGCGGCATACCGCAATCCGGTCTCAGTGGCTATCAGCACTGGCAATGATCGCGCGTTTGTCACCTATGACCGTTCAGCGCTTGCCCTGGATTGGCCTGCCGGTAAACTGACCAGAACGCTCTTCGTCAGCCTCTCTGAAGGATTGCCCACCTGGTCACAGCCCCTACGAGACCAGGGCACAATCATATTCGGCGGCGTCGGATGGGATTCCTCCGGCCGCTGGCCTAGGCAGATCCTCGAATCCGCCAGAGGAGTCGATGTCCTGCTGATGAATGAAACCGAAGCAAGACACTTCACTGGTCAGAAAACGACAGCAGGTGCTCTGAAAATGCTACGTGAATATGTATCAACGGCTGTCATCACGCGCGGCGGCCTGGGATCTTCTGCCTCTGACCCGACCGGCTTCATCGAAGTCCCGGCCCCTTCCGTGGAAGCAAAGGATCCCACCGGCGCCGGCGACATTTTTGCAGCCGCTTTAATGACAGCCTTTACATGGTCATGGCCATTGCGCCATTGCATGGAGTTGGCGACAGCGGCATCCGCCTACTCAGTGCAGACCCCGGGAGGCGCCCTTAGCGCACCCGGCATTCCCACTATTCTCGAATTCATCCAACGTTATAAAGGCCCTTACGATTGGTCCTGGCTCATCGACAACCTGCAGGCGCACGGTCTCAATAAATGATTCGTCCCCGTGCGGTGCCAGCAGCACCGCACGGGGACGAAAACAGAATGTTCTTATCCTCAGGCCTGGGCCAGAGCCTCGACGATGTAGTTGTTGATGGTGGCCTTGACCACTTCAAGATGGTCGGACTTGTCGGCGGCGATCAGTTCGGCCTGCGGCTTGTCAAGGCTGTACTCCTCCAGGGAGGCCAGCGTGGCCGTACCGTCCTTTACCGTCGAGCCGATGCCGGATTCGAAGGAGGAGTAGCGCTCCTGCTGCAGCTGCTCGATGTAGCCGTCCTCATGCATCTTGGCAGCGACCAGAAGACCAGCGGCATAGGTGTCCATGCCCACGATGTGGGTCCTGAAGAGGTCCTCAGGCAGGAAGGAGGAGCGGCGCGGCTTGGCATCGAAGTTCAGGCCTCCACGGGGCCCGATGCTCCCGTTGGCCAGCACCTCCCACATGACGGCGGTGGCATCGTAGAGGTCCGAAGGGAACTCGTCCATGTCCCAGCCGATCAGCTTGTCGCCCTGGTTGGCATCCAGGGATCCCAGGAATCCGGCCTCGCGAGCCACGCGGACCTCATGCTGATAGGTATGCATGGCCAGGTTGGCGTGGTTGCCCTCAATGTTGAGCTTGAAGTTGTCCTGCAGGTCGTAGGTGCGCAGGAAGTTGATGGTGGTGGCCGCGTCGTAATCGTACTGATGGAGGGTGGGCTCCTTGGGCTTGGGCTCGATCAGGAACTGAGCATCGAATCCGATCTCCTTGGCGTAGTCCACGCACATGTGGAAGAGGGCGGCCATATGGTCCTGCTCCTCCTTCATGCGGGTGTTCCACAAGGATTCGTAACCCTCACGGCCACCCCAGAAGACGTAGTTCTCAGCACCGAGCCGCTTGCCGATCTCCAGGCTGTGCTTGAGCTGGCCTGCCGAGTATGCATAGATGTCAGCGAAGGGCGAGGTACCGGCACCGGCCTCGAAGCGGGGGTTGGTGAAGAGCGAGGAGGTGTTCCAGAGCAGCTTGACTCCGGTGTCCTTCATGGCGGCCTCGATGCGGTCGATCACCTTGTCAAGATTGGCATCGGTCTCGCGCAGGGTGTCACCCTCGGGAGCCAGGTCACGGTCGTGGAAGCAGAAGAACTCGACCCCCAGTTTGGTGAAGAGCTCGAAGGCGTAATCCACCTTGGCCAGCGCCTGATCCATGGGATCGGTGTAGCGATAATAGGGCCTCTGCGCAGTGGGATCGCCGAAGGGATCCACCAGACCCTGGTTGAAGGTGTGCCACCAGGCCACAGCGAAGCGCAGCCAGTCCTTCATGGGCTTGCCGGCCACCACCTTGTTCTTGTCGTAGTAACGGAAGCCCAGGCCTTCCTTGACGCCCTGGCGACCCACGTATTCAATCTTGTCAACGTCCCACAGACCCATCCGAAATGCTCCTTTGCCTATTGCATTTGCCTTTACGGCGTTCACAGGGGAGGAAATCAGTTCCTGCCTCCTGAACATCAAGGGTAGAGGGAGGGATTGATTTTGTCAATTCGTTAAATTATATAGATGACGCTTGCATGGGCACATGAATCGAATCTGGACGAGAGCCCTGATGACTACCGTCTGAAGCTTTGATCTCAAGCCACAAGGGCCCGCCCGGGCGGACCAATCGATCCGTCTGCACCACTGCGTGTGCGCCCGGTCAAAAGCCTACGAAATTGTATGGGGCTGAGCATTGGAAGGTCGACAGTCGACCACCTGCATACGGACCATCAAACCCTTTGACGTCTTGGGTTCGATAATGCCCTTCACGGCGGCACAACCTACATCGACTCTGTCGATACCCCCTTCGTTGCCACACCCCACCTCCACAGAGCAAACCCACCTACGGCTACAGACCTATGACAAACGCCGACGGCGATCCCTTATCGGTTCCTTACCGGCATCGAATCAGTTGCGCAAGAATACTAAACGATGTTAATATATAAACGTTGTTCATAAAGTGCGCAAAGTTAGCGTGACGGTAGCACTCAAGGAGGAGGTTGACATGCGAGGCAGCCCATACGCCAGCACACCAAAGGCCCTCTCCGAACTCAACCAGTCACGCATCGTCCAATATCTGCACCAGCACGGAACCAGTTCGCGAGCCCAGATGGCCCGGGAACTCAACCTGACGCCGGCGGCTGTAGGCAAGCTGGTGGCCCGTCTGATCGGCCTGGGTCTGATCAGCGAGACCGGCAGTATGGACTCAGAGGGCGGCCGTCGATCCATCGGCCTGGCCTTGAACGCCGACCGCTACCAGGTCATCGGAGTCAAGTTCGCCCGCAGCATGGTCAGTATCGGACTGTTCGACATCAGCGGCCGTCTGCTGGACTCGGAGGAGATGCCCCCCGTCGACCCCGATGACATCCCCGGCGCAGTAGCTGAGGTCAGAACGCGAGTGGGAAGACGATTGGATTCAAATCCCGCCATCGTGGCCGTGGGCATGGCCGTACCGGGACCCTACCTGCGCGAGACCGGCCGCATCGCCCTGGTCACCAGCATGCCCGGCTGGCGTGGGGTGGACTTTATCCACGAATTCGGCCAGGCCTTCCGTGTACCCACCTTTATCGAGCAGGATGCCCGAGCCGGCGCGCTGGCGCAAAGTCTCTTCGATCCCCGAGTGAACGCATCCAGCATGGCCTACTTCCTGGTGGGCGAAGGCGTGGGATTAGGAGTCATCGACAGAGGCTCCCTGGTTGACGGCAGCCAGGGAGCGGCCACAGAAATCGGCCACGTCAGCATCGATCTGAACGGCCTGCCATGCGAGTGCGGCAACCGAGGCTGCCTGGAATGCTACTGCTCGGCGGTAGCAATCCACCGCCGCATGTGCAAGCCGGATATGCGGGATCACTTCCCTGGAGTCGAGGCCATGACCCACGCCAAGGCCTGCTCAAGCCTGTTCGACCAGGCCCGCTCGGGTCAGCAGGTCGCCCGGACCCTGGTGGATCAGATAGCCGACTACGTGGGCTATGGCTGCGTGACCATCGTCAACGCCTACAACCCGGCCCAAATCGTCATCGGAGACATGGTGGCCGACGCCGGTACCCGACTGCTGGAACGAGTTCGGACCATGGTATCCCAGCGCGCCCTACCCGGCCTGCGCGAGCACACGAGGATTCTGCTCTCCCGCCTTCCAGCCGATGCCACGCTGACAGGGGCAGCCGCGGTGGCTGCCAGCCAATTTCTGGAACATCCGGCCAGCATGGGCCGCTCAACTGTGAAATCAACAAGCATTAGGCGGGCACATCGCCTGTCGTCAGGAAAGGAACACCATGACCAGTAAACCTGTGGTCCTCAGCATCGGGGAAATTCTCTGGGACGTCCTGCCAACAGGCAAACGGGCCGGTGGCGCACCGGTCAACTTCAGCTACCACGCCGCAAAGAACGGGGCGGAAGGCTATGCCATCAGCGCCGTGGGACGTGACGACCTGGGCCGCGAGCTTGAGGAGGATGTTCACAAGGCCGGGGTCGATGCCGTCCTGCAGCACAACGACCACCCCACCAGCACTGTCGAGGTCCAGCTGACCGAGGGCATCCCCCAGTACGTCTTCAAGCCTGATGTGGCCTGGGATCATCTGGAATACACGGATGGCCTGGCCGGGCTTGCCAGCAGGGCCGACGCGGTCTGCTACGGCACGTTGGGCATGCGCAGCAGTCAGTCCCGCGAGACCTGCCTGCAGGTCCTGCGTCACACCAAGAGCCATGCCATGCGCTTCTTCGACATTAACCTGCGCGGCACCTTCTACAGCAAGGATCTGATCCAGGAGCTGCTGGACATGGCCACGGTCTTCAAACTCAACGACGAGGAGCTGGTCACCCTGCGTGACATGTTCCACGTTCCCGGGGCCACGGACGACGAGCTCTGCCGCTGGTTCATGGAGCAGTGGCACCTTGACACCATCGTGCTGACCGCCGGCAGCGACTACAGCACGATCTACCTGGCGGACGGCCAGTCCTCCCACCTGCCGACGCCTGAAATCACCGTAGCCGACACGGTCGGAGCCGGCGACGCCTTCTCCGGCACCTTCGCCATCAACCGCCTGCTGGGAGCATCCCTGACCCAGGCCCACCGAGCTGCCGTCAACACCGCCGCATTCGTCTGCACCCAGCAGGGCGCCTGGCCCGAATATCCCGAGCATATCCCCGACTACCTGGGCCAGCAGGGTAAATGATCCACCAGCTTTGAACATGATTTGGTCCCGCCCGGTCGAACTGTCGACTGTACGGGACCAAACTTATATCTGCACCAGTCTTATATCTACGGAATCCGGAATTTACCAGATACCGATGAGGCGCCACCAGCCCAGACCCACGGTCAGGAAGATGGCCACAGTCACCAGTCCGCAAATCAGGCCGATCCGCAGGAACTCAGAGGTCTTGACGTATCCGGCACCGTAAATCAATGCCGCCGGTCCGGAGGCGTAATGGGTCATGGCTCCGATCAGACCGCTGGCGCAACCCAGCATCAACGCTGCAGGCATCGCAGGGACCCCGGCAGCCACTGCCACGCTGACGAAGAGCGTGTATATGGCCGCGACCTGAGCCAGCTCAGAAGCGAACATGTAGTGGATGAAGAAGTAGAAGACCGTCAGAATGACCAGGACCAGCACCCAGGGCATGCCCTTGACCAGTCCGGCGATGATCTCCCCTGCCCAGGTGGTGACGCCCAAGGTGTTCAGGGGTTCCGCCATGCCTACCAGGACACCGAAGAAGATCAGTGTGGACCAGGCCGACTTGTTGGCCACCATGTCCTGCCAGGTGATGATCTTGGTGCACAGCAGCACAGCCACGCCCAGGAAGGCAACAGTGGTGGAATTGATATGTATCACCGAGCCTGTCGCCCAGAGGACCAACATGACCAGGAAGGTCACGGCCATGATCCACTCGTGCATGCTCAGAGGGCCAAGTCCCTTGAGTTCATCCTTGGCGTCCTCCTGAGCCTGGGGCACGTTCCTCAGGGTGGGCGGGAAAATGCGGTAAATCAAGGCGGGAATGAGAATCAGGCAGATCAGGCCGGGCACGATGCCCGCCAGGGCCCAGGTCCCCCACCCGATGTCCACGTGGAACTTCTGGGCCAGCTGTCCCACGACCGGGCCGGCAGCCATGGCGGTCAGGAACATAGCCGATGTGATGGCGTTGACATTGTTGGCCGTGATTGCCAGGTAAGCGCCGATGCGTCGCCGGGACTCATCAGTGTCCGGCTTTGAACCCTGCACATCGCTGATGGAGGTGATGATCGGGAAAAGGATGCCGCCCAGACGAGCCGTGTTTGACGGGGTGGCCGGAGCCAGGACCAGGTCGGCGGCCGAGAGCCCGTAGGCTATGCCCAGACTGGACTTGCCTAATCTGGACAGAAAGACCAGGGCGATCCTGCGGCCCAGTCCGGTGGAGACGAATCCCTGGGCAATGAAGAAGGCCGCCACAATCAACCAAATCGAGGCGCTGCCCAGTCCGTTGAAAGCCGCCTTCTTGGGATCCAGGGCCCCGGTCAGCATCCCCACGGTCATGCCGATGATGGCCACTGCTGATGTGGGCAGAGGCTGCAGAATCAGCCCTAGAATGGTGCCCACGAAGACTCCCAGCATGTGCATGCCCTGGGGAGTCAACCCCTTGGGAGGCGGTATGAGGAAGATGACCAGCCCTACCGCCACACAGATCAGAGCCTTGACCAGTTGGCCCGTATTGAAAGGCTGTTTGGCCCCTGTCTGGGGGCCTCCCCTGCCCTCACCCGTTCGTACTGTTTCACCCATCATTGCTCCTTCGCTCATGATCCGGCGTATAACTGCCCGGAAACCGCCGACCTCTTCGTCGGCATGCTCATGTGGACTTATGCTATGCGGCAGGCGGTAGGGGCGACAAATAAGCGCTGCCTATATGAGGGGGCACCATAACTGCCGGCTGTCTATGACCTCCCAGACCCGCCAAGGACCGGCAATAGGCCTTTAACTGCATATAGACGATGCTTATTTGCCGGGCCGCCAAGGGCTTTCCTAGGCTGATTGCAGAGGTCCGGCAACGCGGCCGGCCCCGATCGTGAAGGACAAGTGAGACCATGACAGGATTCGATACCATCAACGATTCCTATGCCAACCGGGGACTGGGATTCGACTATGAGCAGCGGCGCGAGCTAAAGCTGGACGGGCTGCTGCCTGCTGCCGTGCAGGATGAGGAACAACGCGAGCGCATCGTTTACCGCCGCTTCCTGGCCCAGCCTACCGATCTGGACAAACGACTCTATCTGATGAGCATCTGCCGCACCGACCGTCGGCTCTTCTACAGGAGCATGGACAAGCACCTGACCGAGTACATGCCCATTGTCTACGCACCCACCGTGGCACAATCCATCCAACGCTACGACGAGTTCTATTCGGGCAGCGACGTGGCCTACATCTCCATCGATCACCCCGAAGGAATCGGTGACGCCCTGGACCAATACGCCGGCGACCGACCCATCGACCTGGTGGTCTGCACCGACGCGGAAGGCATTCTCGGCATCGGCGACTGGGGCGCACAGGGTGCTGAGATTCTGACGGGCAAGCTGGCGGTCTACACCGCCGCCGCCAACATCGATCCCTCGCGCGTTCTGCCGGTAATGGTGGATGTCGGCACCAACCGCCAGCCCCTTCTGGACAATCCCGACTACGTGGGCAACCACTTCGCCAGGGTCAGAGGCCAGCGCTACGACGACTTCATCGATGACTTCGTCCAGCAGGTCCTGCAGCGCTACCCGCAGGCGCTGATCCACTGGGAGGACTTCGGCAGGCCTGAGGCGGCGCCCGTCCTCAAGCGCTACCAGGACCGAATCCTGACCTTGAACGACGACATCCAGGGCACCGGCGTGACCGTCCTGGCCGCTCTGATCGCCGCCAGAAAAATTGCCGGAGCCGACCCCAAGGACACCAGGATCATGGTCTTCGGCGCAGGGACCGCCGGTGTGGGCATCGCCGACCAGATTGTGGACGACCTGATCATCCGCCAGGGCATGGATTCAGAGACTGCACGCAGCAGGGTTCTACTCTTCGATCGTCAGGGTCTGATCGAGCAGGGTCAGGATGATCTGACCGAGGGTCAGACCCGTTATGCACGCAAGCCGGATGAGTTCGCCTCAGTCACCGACAAGACCTCGCTGGCACAGGTTGTCGACGCCTTCCAACCCACGGTGCTCATCGGCACCTCAACCCGGGCCGGGGCCTTCAACCAGGATGTTGTTGAGGCCATGGCCAAGCATGTGGAGCGGCCGCTGATCTGCCCTATTTCCAACCCCACGGAACTGGCCGAGGCCAAGGCTGCCGACGTGATTGCCTGGACCCACGGCCGCGGCTTCGTCATCACCGGCACCCCCTCAAAGCCTGTTGAGTACCAGGGGGTCACCTATTCCATCGGACAGGGCAACAACGCACTCATGTATCCCGGCATCTGCTTCGGGGCCATCGTCGCCAAGGCACGGCTGGTCACCAAGGGGATGCTGTTGGCCGCAGCCTACGCCATCTCCGACATGATCGACGTGGACAAGCCCGGAACCGCCGTATTGCCGCCGGTGGCCGACCTCAAGGAGATCTCACGCCGGGTGGCCACTGCTGTGGCTGCACAGGCGGTCCAAGAGGGTCTGAACCGGGAGCCGATTGAGGATGTGGACGCCGCCGTGGCCAATGCCCAGTGGCACTACGACGCCTGAGCGAAACCAGCTCCCTCGCATATTGCGAGATTGAGATGAGGGTCCGGTCGACACGATTGATAGCCGATGATCGTGGCGACCGGACCCTCATCATGAGTCAGGCCAGGCCAATATTCTCAAGGGTCAATCTTCTTAAATCCAGCCGATAATGATAGTGTAGTGGTAAGTAGTCTTTCGCCAAAGTTGACGGATAAGCAATAATATGAGCACCAATCAAGGGAAGCGGCTCATGACCTATATGGATAATGTCCGCGACCTCGAGCTGCTTACCATGCTGGCCCGGTACGGCAGTTTCACCGATGTCGCGTTGGAGGCAAGCATCTCCCAACCTGCCGTCTCGCAGGCCATCAGAAGACTGGAAAAGCGTCTGGGAACCAAGCTGGTCCGGAGGCAACGTTTCGGCGCAGGTGATGGCACACAGCTCACCCAGGCTGGAAAAACAGTGGTGGATCATGTCAGCCAGGCCCTGGATCTGATCAACACCCTGCCCGAGGCCTTGGCTGCGCGGTCCGGGATTCGACGGCGTACCATCGGTCTGCCGCCCATCATCTCATCGCTGCTGAGCTCCGGACAAGGGCAGCAAGGGCAGTGCGAACCAGACAAGAACACGACCGTGGAAACCATAGGATCCCAAAAGCTGCTGAGCCAGATAGAGGCCCACCGCGTGGACTACGGGGCGGTGGCCAGCGTCGACGAGTCGCTGAGCGTGGATGGCGTGGAGACGACCAAGCTGGCCTCCTTCCCCTTTGGCATGGTCTGCACCCAGTCCATGGTCGAACGATTGGGTACGGCAGGAATGACCAGCCTGCACCCCGAGGATCTGTCCATGCTTCCCGGGGACGTCCCCTTCGCCACCCTCAACCGCGATTTCGTCCATGCCCAGGCAGCGGAACGACTGATTCACCTGTCTGAGCCAGTCAGCCATCTGATTGAGGTCTCCGACGTGGAAACACTGAAAATGGTGACCACATCCGGCCTGGTCTGCAGCCTGATCACCTCGGCCGGCGTACACCCTGGCGATGGCCTGCGCTTCATCCCCTTTGCCGGTGACGACATGCCTCGCTTCAACATCTTCCTCTTCAACGACACCAAGCGGGAGGCCTTCCACGAGGACGTGGAGGAGGTGCATGCCTTCAGTGACTATGCCACCAACCGACTGGGCTCTGTGGCTTGACCAAAATTGGAGTCAATGCCGAGGGAGAAGCGGGAATATCCGCAGCGTCCATCTGTTGTATACTGACGAGGCTGGCCCGAATCGGCGCCAGCGGAGCTTGATAATTCAAGATTGGGGCTGATCGGTTTCGACGGTGACCTGTTCGTCGCAGGGAAGCGTGCCGAGAACGCGGGGGTCCGCTCGTTAATGTCCTCCCGCAAACAACAAGTGCTAAATCTAACCGCACTGAGTTCGCTCTCGCTGCCTGAGCTTCGCGCCAGGATTAACCAGTGAGCAGCTGCTCCGTTCACTCCTCTTCGCCTTCGGGGGGATGCTGAGCGTCATTAAGAAGACTTGCCTGAACTGCCGCGCCACAGGGCGGTTCGGGGACTTTTTCTGCGGCTATGCCCGCCACCGGTTGTCTGCGACACAGGTGGGGGCAGACAGATAGCCACAAAGGCCAGCAGACTACGCACGTAGAAGACTGAGGGTGCGGTCACCGGACCGGGGTTCAATTCCCCGCAGCTCCACAAGACAAGGGCCGGCCGAGGCAACTCGGCTGGCTTTTTGCATACCGTTTTTTTGTTCCAGGATCCATCTTTCAGCATCATGTGGGGCGTCACATCCATTCGGTTGGCTTTTGGATTACGGGCACTCATGACCCGCATGAGACTTACCCAGTCCAATAGGAACTAGGCTTTCAAATCCGTGGGAGTTTGTTGAAGCGGCAATCCGTTCTAGAGGTAACTGCATTACTGGGGCCCGGAATTTAAATATAGAACATAGCACAAAAATGAGCAAAACCCATTCATGACAACTTTCTACATAGTGCAAAACAGTTATGGCCATTGTCTAAAAAGGTTCCCTAGGTCAGAATCTGCAATTACTTTAATTCGATTCAGGAGCTCATCGTGGTCTTAGATAAAGAAGACGTGTCTTCGCTGCCAATAACTGTGATATGTCAGAGACACCAATCTGATTGTTTTTTTATAAGCCTACTCAAAGAGGACGCTATAAGATCACTATGAGGTAATTTGTGATCAATCTTCTTATATACGCAACCGCTGAGACTCTCTTCGATGAGTTTGATTGTTTATGATGGATTAAGTTTAGTCATAATTATATAAGAATGCAGCGATTGCAAAATATAGATTGGCAACCTTACAGCTTTCAAGTAATGAGAGGCATAGCTGTGGCAAGTCTGGAGCCCAAGAAGTTCATGGGAGACGATGGAACAATAATTCGACTTTATGATGACCTTATAGCTTGCGGAGACGAACAACATAAGCTCGACGGTATCCACGCGAGTGTTGAGGATGGCTCAACATTGGAATCACGGGTAACGTTAACCAGAATGCTTGCAGTCGGTCTCTTAGCATTTGTTTTCAAAAGAAAAGCGGAGGAGAGAAATATCTAACTGTTGAAGGCCCAGACTTCGCGTGGGTAGCCCGGGCCAACCGTAACCACATATCTAACTCGATGAGATTTGCGACCGCCATTAATGATTCTGCGCAAAAAGCTGCTGCAGCTAAGCAAAAAAGGCCAACATCCAACTTTCACAAATCAGAATCGATGCCGCAGCGACACATATCCAAGGGTGACCTATACAACAAGACAGCATTGAATGAGGATTTCGAGGCTGGACGAATCTCGCTTGCAGGATTCTTAGCAAAAAAGAAAGAACTCGGATTCTGATTGAACGGAGACATTGACAAACAGCTATTAGCTAAGGTGCGGTGAGTCTAGCCTGCTCAAAAATACTGATTTTATAAATACGAAAAGCGATTCAACCTACGGTGTGTTATCTGTGCAAAACCCGATCTTGCTCACAAGTGACTGTTCAGGCATTCAGCCAAATGACCCAATCAGACAACCAGTGACAAAAGAAAAAAGAAGTTAGCTACTTGAAGGAGACTCTTTTGACACAAATACAAATAAGAAACCACTATTTATGGTGACTATAACGCCTCCCCTGCTCCACGAGCCATCCGCAACGACAACTTTACATACAAGCTTTGAAGGTAGTATGTACGAAATTCAACATTAGCACGCACATTATTACCTATTCATAGGCCCTTCTCTGGATTATCAATGATCTTCTTTATACGAAAATTACATGCCAAAAAGCGAGCCACTCAGACTTAAATTTCTTCCATGGCCTGGTTAAATCCGTTTATTTCTGGGAATTCTGGATAGACAGGTACCCAATGCTGATGACTGAGTGCAATGCATTTACAAGTACTATAAGCAGTGGTTATGTAACATATGATTGTATATTCATCATCCCATATATTTTATAACTTAAGCAGTGCCACCGCTGTCTGACGGTCGACCACCAGGTGCGTCACAAACCCGGACCTGAGAGCGACATGCAGAGCTTGAGCTTTACTGGGGCTGGCTACAAGAAACAACCGTGATGCAACACTCATCAGTTCAGTACGATTCAATCCTGTCGACCTGCTGTTCAGGTCAATGTCGCTGGTACTGCCATCAGCGCGGTAAAATGTAGAGGCGAGGTTGCCGATCACCTTTTGTTCATGTAGAGCCTTTATGTCTTTGCTACTCAACAGTCCCGGCGTAAACAGCGGGCTTGGTTCGGAGCCGTTCGGTGTGCCGACAGAAGTGATCAGCAGATTCATCTGTTTTCGTAATTCAAGAATCTTGCGTATGCTTGACTCTTGATACATCAGATTCTTGGTATTTTCAGAGTCGAAAATCGCAGGGAGCGGAAGAAACCGCACTGTCGCGTCAAAGTTCTTATGAAACCGCGAAAGGATCTGCGTGGCATAGTTCTCTCCGAAGGTTTGTGAGTTACCGAACCCGTGTAGCTGAAGGATTCGCATGCCCGGCAAATGACGCTGTTGCAATTGCAACGACATGGCCTCTATGGTGCGGCCCCAGGCAACCCCGATTGTGGTGTTGGAATGAATAAGGGTATTGAGCCAGACAGCAGCGGATTTTCCTACAGCCATTCTTTTCAATGTGTTGTCTGCATTGTCGCTGGTATCGGCAACGACTACTCGAACATGGTATTTCTGGATAAGCCGGTTTTCGAGCTCAAGCGCAGAATTCTTCGTCCTGTGCACGATGAATTCGACAACATGCTCTTTTCTGGCCCTTGCTATGAGTCTGGAAACCGTTGAGCGTGAAATACCCATCTCGCGTGCCACCCGCTCGATCTTCATCCCTTGGATCCAATACAACTCCGCTACGTCGGCAAGATAGTCACGGGATTTCTCATTATCAGTTAAATCCGTCATTTGTATCATCTTCGCTACATTGTTTTGACCTCTTTTCTCAAAAGTACAGTTTTTAGTTTCAAATCACAAGAACAATTGATATAAATTTTCATGTTTCAACCGAACTCATATTGCAAGGAAGCAAATATGGCAACCACACAGAAAGCGTCCCAACAGCACCGCAGCGGTTATCGCTGGGTAGTCCTTTCGACAATCTTCGTAGGCTACGTTATTTGCATGGCAGATCGCTCTAATATTGGTGCCATTCTGCCGATGATAAGAAGCGAATTCCAGATTTCAAACTTTGAAGCAGGTGCAGTATCCAGCCTCTTCTTCCTGGGATATGCTGTTTCTCAGATTCCTGCCGGCTTGGTTATGGGCAAATTCGGCACCAGAAAAATCGTCTCCGTGGCGATTTTAGGGTTTTCAATCGTCACCTTCCTCATGGGCCATGTAGGCGGAGCATTGGCGCTGCTGATCCTACGTCTGTTCCTTGGACTGCTTGAAGGCCCCACACCGGTCGGTATGACATCAACGATCAATTCATGGTTCCCATTGAAAGAAAAAGGCATCGCCACAGGTGTCTACATCGGTTCCACCATGGTGGCCCCGATTCTTGTTCCAATAGTTTCCGTGTTCCTGGCTCAGGCATTTGGCTGGAGATCCGTGTTCATCTGGTTCTCGGTACCGGGATTCATCATGGCCGTGGTATTTTATATGATTGTCCATTCTCATCCGAGGGAAAGCAAGCACGTCAACAAGGCGGAGCTCGAGTATATCGAAGGCGACAAGACCGGGGGGAAGGCCACAGCAGTCGATTTCGGCAATATGGGCTGGATTGACAAGGTCATCAGACTGCGCCAAGGCCATCGTCTCCGTCGTAACGGCGAAGTGCTCAAATCCTGGAATATCTGGGGTGTTACGCTTGCCTACTTTTGCATGAACAACGTGCTCTATGGGATGATTACCTGGATTCCCGACTATCTGAAAAGCGCACGAGGCTATGGAACCATTTCCATGGGCTGGATGTCCTCCACTCCGTATATCGGAGGTCTAATCGGCGCTGTTCTTGGCGGCTTTGTCTCAGATCGCATTTTCCGCGGACGCAGGAAGCCTGCGATGCTGATTACGGCACTGATGACTGCGGTGATGATGGCGATTCTGCTGATCACTCCCAATAACTCTGGACTCTTGGCAACCGTGCTGATCCTTGCCGGTTTCTTCCTCAACATAGGCTGGTCTGGCTTTACGTCATTTGCAATGAATACGACAACTGATTCAACCTATCCGTTCGCCATTTCCATCATCAACAGCGGAGGCAATCTCGGTGGCTTCTTCGCACCTCTGATCGTAGGCGCGCTGCTTGATTCCACACACAATTACACCGTGGCATTCAGCTATTTCGTACTGATATTGGTAATCGCATTCTTCATTTTGCTCACACTTACCGAGTTCAAACCTGGAGTTGAGTCACGAAATGACAAGGCTGTCGAAGTGGAGGCAACTGCCGAATGAGCACTTTTCATCCCATCCGCAGAACTTTGAAAGCAGCAAAGGAGCAATAATGACCGAACTTGGCATTGTAGCTGACGACGTCACTGGTGGCACCACTGTGGGAGCGTTGCTGGCACGCGAAGGAATAGAACCGACCTTGTGCTATGACGCACGGACCATGGCCGATATCGTGGGTCCCGACGAAAACGTGATTATCACCAGCACCGACTCCCGTGCCATGAAGCCGGAAGCGGCCTATAAAACCGTGCGTGAAGCCACACAGAGTTTACTCTCGCTCGGTGCCACACAGTTTTCCAAGCGCATCGATACCACTATGCGCGGCAGTATCGGTTCCGAGGTGGAAGGAATGCTTTCGGCCCTGGATGACGACTATGTCGCGTTGGTGGTGCCGGCGATGCCCCAATCGAAAAAAGTCATGATCGGGGGGTATTTGCTCATTGACTCGATTCCCTTGGCAATGACCGACGTCGCACATGATGTGCGCACGCCTGTAGTGCTTTCTGATGTGCGCGATCTTGTGCAGTCCCAGATGCAGCAGGAGGTGGCTTATGTCCCGGTCGACGATGTAGTGCTCGGCGCCCATACCATAGCAGCCCAGCTGCTGCTGCAACGGTCTAGAGGATGCAGGGTCTTCGTGATTGATGCCGCTACATTGGAGGAGATTCAGTGGATCGCAGATGCCGTCGTCGATTTGGGATGGAAAGTGGTTGCCGTAGATCCGGGCCCGTTCACTCTGGCATTGGCCCGTAGGCACAGATCCATTTGCCCTAGTTCTCGTCCTGATCGATCAATACGTACCGAAGCCAGCGAATTCGACAACGGCATCGTGCTCACCTGCGCCGGCAGCGCCACGAAGACCACTCGTATGCAGATGATGCGCTTGTCTGCTGAGCCAGGCACAGTGGTTCTTTCAGTCGATCCCATCAAGCTGATTTCAAATCAGCCGTTGGTATCCAGCAAGGAGATGCAGCGGGTCGAAGAACAAGCCAAACGGATATTTTCACCAGGCTCCACCTTGCCGAGGGTTCTGCTTCTTGCTGTTGACAATGCCTTGGAAAACAAGTTGCCTGCCAAACCCGACGAATTGACGAAAATCAGCGGACTTCCAGCCGAGGAAGCCTCGAATCTGATAACGGAAAAATTCAGTGAGGTTGCCCGCACGGTGGCCAATATAGTTAGCCCTGAACGTTGCGCCGGCTTCTATCTGACAGGAGGCGACACCACGGTACGTTTCTGCAAGGCCATCGACGCCCAGGGCCTGCACATGGTCGATTACCTCATTCCTCAAGTGGATCAATCAATTATTGTCGGCGGACCCTTCTCGGGCACGCCGGTGATATGTAAAGGAGGCTTGACCGGCGTAGAAGAGACCTCCCTTCAGGTCGTCAACCGTCTTTTCGATGAACAACATGTCCAAGTAAACCAATCAGAGAAAGCGACTGTTTGAAATGAGCGAAGAATTGCACAAGCCTGTTATGGCCGTCACCCTTGGCGATCCAGCTGGAATCGGACCCGAAACCGTGGTGCAGACCATGAGGTCCGCGATGATTTACGACATATGCAAACCGTTCGTCATCGGCAATCGTGACAGCTTTGAACAGGCCATGAAAGTATGCAATGTAGATGCTCTGAAAATCCATATGATCAGCGATCCCGGCGAAGCATATTACCGCTATGGCACAGTCGATCTGCTACAGACGGATGCGGCCAATGATGCGAAAATCGAATACGGGTACCCTCAGCGTGATGCTGCAATTCGCGCCTACTCATACATCACCAAGTCCATTGAACTGGGATTGGAGGGCAAGATCGACGCCGTTTCCACTGCAGCAATCAATAAGGCTGCACTGAAAATGGCAGATGTGCCTTACATTGGACATACCGAGATTTATCAGGAGCTCACGCATTCGCCTTATGCCTTAACCATGTTCAACGTTCATAAGCTGCGTGTTTTTTTCGTCAGCCGACATGTTTCGTTACGCAAGGCTTGTGATCTGGCGAACCATGATCGCATACTCGAATTTCTCAAGAACATCGACACCGAATTCAAGAAACTCGGCTTCAAACACCCGACCATCGGCGTCGCGGCTTTGAATCCCCACGTGGGCGAAGGTGGCATGTTCGGCACAGAAGAAATCACCGATATTCGCCCAGCTGTCGAGGATGCACAAAAGCTTGGAATCTGTGCCGAAGGTCCCCTTTCGGCCGATGCCATTTTCGCCCTGAATCTGGACGGTCACAATGACTGCATTCTCTCGATGTACCACGACCAGGGCCACATTGGCTGCAAAACGTTGGACTTCGAGCATGCGGTGACGATTACGCTGGGCCTGCCCTTTATGCGTAGTTCAGTCGATCACGGCACTGCCTTCGATATTGCCGGGAAGGGGACCGCTCAGGGGCGCAGCATGATTGAGGCGACACGGGTCGCGGCAGTGTACGCCAAGATGGGCATGGATTTCAAACGCTCGCAGGAACAGAATGCAGGAGAAGAGGAGTAGATATGAAGCTGGCTTTCGGCTGTGACCCCAATGCCACTGACCTCAAGCAGGCCTTGATAAAAGAAGCTGAGCGACTCGGTCATGAAGTTGTCGATTTCCCCTCTGCAGATCCTATTTATGCCAACACCGCCATAGCGGTGGCGAAATCAGTGGCGGCCGGTGAAGAGGACCGCGGCATTCTGCTGTGCGGAACCGGCATAGGTGTGTCCATCGCTGCGAACAAGGTCCCCGGCGCTTATTGTGCATGCGTGACGGATGTTTATCAGGCTCAACGAGCAGTACTCAGCAATAATGCGAATCTCATTGCAATGGGAGCTCAAGTGGTGGGGGTGGAATCGGCCAAAATATTCATGGACGAGTATCTTAGCCATACGTTTGACCCCAATTCACGCAGCGCTCCTAAGGTCGACCGAATTAACGAATACGAACGCGGGACTCTCGGAACCTGCTAAGATGCGCGGGTCCAAGTGGATAGATGCGTTCAGGCGCGCGGTAGGCAGCTCAAAAAGTCTCTGCGCGCCTGTGCGATAAGACGTTTCAGGAATAGTGACGCTGCTTCTGCCAGGGGGCTAATCCTGCAAGTAGATTGACAGTTGATACTAATAATTCGATCATGCGGAAGTGGAAGTCATGGCAATCGTTGCCTTAAGCACGAAGATGTATTTCCCCCGAAAGAGGACGCTTGACTATTGTCGGCGCCTGGTTCAATTACTGAAGCCCACCCATGACGCCGATTCTGTCGTTATGGCCATGCTTCCTGATTTTCTCACCATTGCTTCAGTGGCATCATTGCTGAAACCGGCAGGGGTGCGAATCGGAGCCCAGGATGTCTGCGCCGACGACAGAGGAGCATACACCGGAGAAGTATCCGGCTCAGATTTGGCAGCTCTGGGTGCTTCGATTGTAGAAATCGGTCACATTGAACGTCGCAGATATTATCACGAGGACAATGCCCTTATATCAAGCAAGGTAGCCGCCGCTTGGCGCAACGGTCTGACACCATTGTTGTGTGTGGGCGAACCGGAACACATGGATGCAGGAAAAGCATCTCAAGTATGCATCGAGGAGATCAATAATGCTATAGCTGGTCATAGGCCAGGACCGCTATGGGTGGCATATGAACCGATATGGGCAATAGGAGCCCAGCATCCTGCTTCAAAAGAGCATGTGCGCAAGGTATGTACTGCTATTTCTGAACATTTCCGGCAGTACGCCGATAAAATCTCCATCATTTATGGAGGCTCGGCAGGACCAGGGCTTCTGACTGAATTATGGCCAGCCGTCGACGGGTTGTTCTTAGGCCGATTCGCACACGAACCCGAAGCTTTCATTTCGGTTGTGCAAGAGGCCCGTATACTGGAGGCTTCCTGATTCGACCGCACCTGCGAACAATTGGTTATTCAAGCTCGCAAAAGCACTGATCAATTAACCTAATGACTCAGACAAAAGTGTGAAGAGTGTAAGTCTACTCTCCGAAAGAGGTCTATATACCCCTGTTTTGACTCTTTATTGATAAGTCTATTGTTTGATCGCAATTGTACAAGCGCAAATATTAAGATTCGTTCCTTACAGATACTGGACCCCACTATTAAAAGCCTGAATTCGCTAACAGATATCACCCAAACGTGGGGGGGGGGGGGGGTAAGCGCATAATCACTAAGCCAAGAATCCTTCCAAACATCCAATGACCTATGAAAACGCAAACTTAAGCACAGACAGGTGCTCATGCCGTTGATTGCGGATGATCGGCTTCCTGGGGTCGGCATGTCGACAATCCGTTACAGCAAAAATCTATACACACCGCCACTAACATATGTATCGACATGAGAATGACATGCCATACCAAAAGTGTACGGTGATTCAATCGGCAAGTCACATCCATATAGCAGCCGTCTCAATCGTTTTCGGCGCTCGACGACCCGTATGGCAATGATGGAGTTGATTGCCGACCAGTTTTCAAAAACTGGAACCACTCTAACGCAATCCGGATTCATCCGAGAGATGAATGACATGCTTAAAAGCCTTGATACGCGCCTCTTTTGAGCTCTCTATGAAAATCATTTTTTCACGATAGCCTTGATAAAGCAGTATTGCGAGGAGGAGTATGGCTTTTATCGAGTTCAACTCGGTCGTCAAATCCTATCCCTCTGGTCGCTCAATCATCAAAGCTTTGGATCAGGCCTCATTCACAGCCGATCAGGGGAAGTTGACGATTATTTTGGGCGCATCCGGGGCGGGAAAAACGACCGCGCTCAATATTCTAGGGGGTATGGATACCGCCACCTCTGGTCAGGTATCTGTGGGCGACCGGCAGATAACCAACCTGGGCCATCATGAACTGATCGACTACAGACGCAACGACATCGGCTTCGTTTTCCAGTTCTATAACTTGGTTCCCAGCTTGACAGCTCTTGAAAATGTTGAACTGGCATCACAGATCTGCACTGACCACTTTGATCCGGTTCAAACCTTGGAAGACGTTGGCTTGAAAGACCGTATGGACAACTTTCCATCACAGCTGTCAGGCGGTGAGCAGCAGAGGGTGGCCATTGCACGAGCGATCGCCAAAAGACCGAAAATCCTCTTGTGCGACGAACCTACAGGCGCCCTCGACTTTACAACCGGGCGTGAAGTCTTGAATCTTCTGCAAACCATATGCCGCCAACAGTCAATGACGGTATTGATCATCACTCACAACTCGGCTCTGGCACCAATGGCTGATAATTTAATCCGTTTCCATTCGGGAAAGGTCATCAGCCAGGAAGTCAACGACCACCCCACTCCGGTCGAGGAGATCGAATGGTAAGGGTCAAGACAGCTCCTGGGCAAGACAGCCATGCTCGCTTTCCCGTCGCTTTTGTCAAAGATATGCTGCGCTCTTGGCTCCACAGCTGGAAGCGCTTCCTGGCCATCGGTCTGATCTCTGCTCTGGGCGTGGCCGTCCTGACGGGCATTTGGGCAGGTTGCCAGGACATGTATCAGGCAGCCGACCGCTTGTATAAGGCCCAGGGGCTCTACGACGTGCAGGTGGTCTCCTCCTCCGGCCTCACTGACGACGACTTGCAGGCTCTCAGGCGGCTGTCCGATGTCAGCAAGGCCCAGGCGGAAGAATTCCAGAAAGCTCAAACAACGGTAAACGGCAGCAAGAAAGAGTTGACTCTGGTCCGTTTGCACTCCCACGGTCTGAACCAACCCTATCTTCAGGCCGGACGGTTGCCTCAGTCCAAGAATGAGGTGGCGGTCACGCAAAAATTCCTGACTGACAGTCATCTGCGGCTGGGTGGTCACATCCAACTGGAGGACGATCACGATGCCAGTCAGACTGCTGATAACACCTCTGAACTAACAATCATCGGCACCGTTCTTGATCCACAGGATCTGGTCAATCCCCGAGGTCGGCGGGCAGGAGGGTTCCGCAGAACCACAACCTCCGATTACCGCCTCTTCCTGCCCAACAAAGCACCTGCCGACTCAGGGAGCCAACAGCAGAAGCCAGTCTATGCGGCCATTTCACTGCGCATGCAGGGCAGCGAGCAGATGGACACCTTCAGGGACGACTACGAAGACGCGGTCAATCGTATGACCGACCGGATAGCGCGTAAGGTCCAGCCCGACAGGCAAGAGGCCCGTCATCAAGAGCTGGTCGACAATGTCAAACTGCAACTCGAACAAGCAAGGCGAACGGGGCAATTCCCGCAGGCGGCTGAAGCTGTTTCAGGCGACCAGACCATGCCAAAGACAGCAGGTGGAGCGACAACGGATCCTGCCACCTTGGTGCCACCTGTGCGCTGGTATCTCAACAGTCGCGCAACCAGCGGATCATATTCTGATTTCAAGTCCGACATCGATTCCATCCAATCTCTGGGCCGAGCTTTCCCTGTAATCTTTTTAACGGTTGCCGTGCTCATGAGCCTGACTGCCATGACTCGCATGGTCGAAGAGGAGCGTGGACTGATTGGTACCTACCTGGCCTTGGGCTACGGACGCATACCCGTTGCCCTGCGGTACATCTTGTTCGCCCTTCTGGCCTGTCTGATTGGCGGCGGTTTGGGGAATTTGGCAGGTTTCATCGGCATCCCGGCCTTCCTGCTGACGATTCTGCGCGATCTGTATGTCGTGCCCGGCACTCGTTTGGCTTACGACTGGGCTTATAGTTCGTTTGGAGTGGCCCTGTTCGCTGTGGGTGTGCTTCTGGCAACTGCAGTGGCTTGCGCCAACGAAATGAGACAGACGCCGGCGCAACTGATGCTGCCCAAGGCCCCCAAAGCTGGCGCACGCATCTTCCTGGAGAAGATTGGGCCCCTCTGGAGGCGCATGTCCTTCCTCAACAAGGTCACGGCCCGCAATCTGTTCAGATTCAAGGGGCGGATGATCATGACCGTTGGCGGGGTGGCCGGCTGCACGGCCCTGATTTTGTGCGGCTTGGCCATCAGTGACACGGTTGATTCCCTGGGGCCCAGACAGTTCCATAACGTTTACCGTTATAATCTGCTGGCCGTCAGCTCGCAGAACAATCTGACCCCGCTGCGTCAGCTGCTGCAGAAGGACGGCCGCACACGCTCGATAATGCCGATTCGTGTGGAGTCGAGTCGAATGACTGCTGAATTGCCTCATTCGCATCGGCAGAAGTCCGAGGCGATTCAACTGGTAGTGGTTCCGAAAGACCAGGAGCCATCTTTTTCCAAAATGGTCAATTTACGTTCAACAGATCGAAGGGCTCAAACCCTCCATCTGAGCAATGCGGGTCCGATTGTGTCCCAATCGGCTGCTCATTCCCTAGGCCTGTCCGCCGGATCGGCCATCCGCTTACTCGACAAGGATATGAACGCGGTGCAAACGCGGGTCGCTGCTGTCTCCCGCAGTCTAATCGGTTCTGACGTCTATCTGACAGCGGACTGTTATCAGCGTCTGTTTGATAAAACCAGCCAGGGCGGTAGCACAGCCATGAATGCAGTCTATGCCCTATTGACCGGCTCTCGCGACCAGCAGGTCTCTTACGTCAACCGTCTTAGCCGAAACCAGGAGGTAGCCTCGGCCGTCAGCACCGTCGACATGGAGCGATCCATGAACTTTGATCTGATGTACGCGGTGGTCATGCTGATCGTGGCGCTGGCTGGCGGTCTGGCTCTGGCTGTCCTATTCACCCTGTCCTCGACCAACGTATCCGAACGCACCAGGGAGATAGCCACTCTCAAAGTCCTGGGGTTCCATGACCGAGAGGTTCACACCTATATCAACAAGGAGATGCTGATTCTGACACTGATAGGCATTCTTCTAGGCCTGCCGCTGGGCCGGTATGTCGCCGGACTGCTGACTTCCGCCCTGAATATGCCATCCCTCTATTTCGATGTTCAGATCAAGCCGGTTTCCTGCCTGATTGCAGCTGCAGCCACAATGGTATTCGCCCTTGTGGTTCAGTTCTTTACCAACCCTACCTTGGACCGTATCGACCCTGTCTCAGCGCTGAAAAGCGTGGAATGAGCCTGCGCTATGCATAAGCCTTATTCGCCTATGGCGCCTTGCAGAATAGCTATGGGCGAGCGTCTCAATGCAGGCCGCGCCGTCAGCATGGTCGCCAGCGACCCGACGACGATGATCGGCAACCCGCAGATAAGGAAAAACTGCCAAGGAAAAACTACGGACAGACTGTGTATAAGGGGCCAGTAGACCATAGCTGTGCTCAGTCCGACCAGTCCGGTGCCGCCTGCTGCGATGATAATGCCTGTAGTCATCACGATGGTGCCGTCCAATGTGGATATAGCAGTAAGCTGCTGCGGTTTTGCCCCAGCGATTGACAGGAGCGCCAGATCGAGGTCACGATCCCGAGCGGCGATAGCGAACCCCGCGATCACGCCGACCAGGGCGACCAGCAGCGCTGCCCAGAAACCATAGAGCAACTCCAGGGTTCCTCCCGATGTGACATTCTCTATTCCCGGTACCTTGTTCATGGCGACGGTACTGGTGCCTCCGGCAGCCAACAGACCGCCGACCAGAAACATACATGCAGTCAGAGCTATAACTGTTGAGCCGAATGTAGTGTCTCGACTCCTGACCACAGCCTGTGAACGCGCTATCCGCCAGACAGCAGACGATGACGGCACCAGAGCAGTCCAGAGTTGAGTGGCCCTGCCTATAACCGGCCCACCAGCGCGAGCCAAGGCTATCAGAAGCAAGAGAATGGCGAAAAGCGGTCCACTTCCAACGGCACTTATGACCGCCTGGACTTGCTTAGGATCCAAGGGCCCAGAGCCGCTGTGCGAAAGATAGGCAAAGACAGGCAACGGCAACAGCAGCAAGGCCAGCCCAAGAAAAAGGGATACAAGACCACGACCATGTCGGGGGCGGTCAATCGATTCGCTCTCCTCAGCACGGCGCACCACCCGGACAGGTGTCGTCTTTCCCAAATCCCGCAATGTCCGGCTGGTCGCCAAGACGGCCGTGGCCAATCCCACTGTAAGACCGGTCAGGGCAGACCCCGGAAAACTGCGCCAGGTAAAAGCAAAATGTACCGGCATTCGCATCCCGGTGGAATACCAATCGAGGATCCTTCCAGCCAGCGCAGGTGAAAGAGCCACGGCAACAAGGGAGGCCGGCAGAACCAGAATGATCACCTGCAAAAGTGTAAGTAGCAGGATCTGCTTAGGCGTGGCTCCCAACAGCGAGAGAAGGGCCAGGCCTCGCCGACGTTGGCGAATTGATGCTTGCAGTGTCTGCTTGATCACCAAGCAGCCGAGCACAATGACCGTGAGGAAGACCAGACTCAGGGCCGAAGCCAGACTCTTGGCAGGATCCCTGGTCTTGACCGACAGACCCTGGTAATAGCTGTTGACTCCCATACTCACACTCATGGCGCAGAGCAGGGTTTGGGTAACCACAAGAACGATAAAGACGCCAGCCCAGATGCCACTATTGGCTTTCAGGTCACGCAAGGCCCAAGTCATGTTTCATTCACCTGCCACATCCTCGTGCGTACATTCTGCTATCCACCTCTATGTATATGAATAGCCGATCTGCGCGGAAGATAACATCCGGCAAACCCCTGATTTGCCCCTGAATCAACCCCGATTCCTTCTCGCAATGGACCGTCGACCACTCCCCTGCTTAGTCCGCCTTCAGAGTCGCCTCCCGTGCTACTCTGATACCCAGAATCCAATGCAGGTTCCCGGACGATGGTCAAGTACCCGGACAGCGACAAGACTTGCCGAAAGGGAACCATGTCCTCGTGGATCGTACTCATACTCGCGGGCATCTGTGAATCGGTCTGGGCCACCGCCCTGGGCAAGTCTCAGGGTTTTACCAAAATTGTCCCTGACATCGTTTTTATTGTGGGACTGATTCTCAGCATGATGGGTCTGGCCTTTGCCATGCGCAGCATCCCTACCAGCACGGCCTACGCGGTCTGGGTAGGCATCGGAGCTGCCTTGACTGTCCTATACGCCATGGCTACGGGCTCGGAGCCTGTTTCGCTGGCTCGCATTCTGCTCATCATTAGCTTGGTCGCCTGCGTGGTCGGGCTCAAGATCGTCAATTAAGAATTGACGCACAACAAAGCAGATACACCTCAGCAACAAATAAAATCAAGAGTACAGGAATCGCCATCATGACCACAACAATACGGCAATGCACATCAGATGATGCCAGGCTGATACGTTCCTTGGGCATGACCACCTTCCGCGACACCTTCGCCGCCGACAACAGCCAAGAGAACATGGAAGACTACCTCCGGCACTACTTCTCCCCCGAATTGGTCAAGTCGAAACTGTCCGAACCTGAATCCGTTTTTCTGCTCGCCAGCGTGGACGGCACGCCCGCAGCCTACATGCAGCTCAACACCTGGAAGGCCCAAACAGAGCAGTTCGGCGACACATCCATGGAGATCGAGCGGCTATATGTTCTATCTGACTTCAAGCACCGCGGGTTGGGCACCCTGCTGGTCAATCAAGCCTTCAAACGTGCCAGGACTCAGAATTTGAACAAAATCTGGCTGGTCGTATGGGAACACAATGAGCCCGCCCAACGTTTCTACCAAGCCATGGGCTTCAAACGGACCGGGGAACACACCTTCACCTTGGGCGAGGAACTACAGACCGACTGGATCATGACCGCAGCAGTCAGTTGAAGGATACGTCTGTACATCCAAGCGACGCCGACAAATCCGGGACGATCCAAGGAAAACCATGACTGACCAGAATCCTCCTATCAGCGGAAAAAGCAGGTAACTCATCATGACATCATCCATGCACGCTGATCAGGACCGTGTCGACGACCAAGCCCGTCGTATTACCTTGATGACACAGGCATATTCGGCTTCGACCTGAAGCTAGGCATCGAAAGAGTTCACGGGACAGCCATCGACTGGACCCTTGACAGGAACCAGCCCTGCTACGACTACATTGAAGTGGGCGTCTTTCATGCCAGTCTTCAAACGGTTCTCCGACCTGACACCAACCAGGTACCGGTCCAGCTTTTCCCTGCGATACTACAACAACGTCTGAAGTATTTAGACTGAAAGCATGAGAATCGTCATACAGCGGGTCAGCCATGCCCGGGTCGATGTGGTCGACGAGCAAGGGCAGCCAGATCCTGATTTTAAACCCCAAAGCATTGGCAAGGGACTCTTGCTGCTGGTGGCCGTCCAGGATGGCGACGGAGCTGACCAGGTCAACTATGCCGTCCGCAAGCTGACCCGGATGCGCATCTTCCCCGACGAGGAAGGCCGGATGAACCGGTCGGTCCTGGACTGCGGCGGATCCATCCTCTCCATCTCCCAGTTCACTCTTTACGCGGATCTGCGGCGCGGCAATCGACCCAGTTTCATGGCTGCGGGCGAACCCCAACACGCTCAAAGCGTCTGGCAAAATCTGAACCAGGCACTGGCCGCGACCGGTGTGCCAGTTGCCGTCGGACAATTCGGCGCCCACATGCGGGTGGATATGGTCAACGACGGCCCGGTGACCATCCTGCTGGACACTGACAGGTTGATGAAGACGGCAGCTCCTGCAGCGACTATTTGACGATTGGCCGCAGGGGCGCCGACACATCCAGCTGATGCTTGTCGCCGATCTTGGATGGATCGTTGATGATCTTGTCGACCACGGCCTGCTTGAGCTTCAGGTCGGAGCCGTCGCCCCAGATGATGACATGTTTGCCCTGGTCCAGCTCGGTGGTGATGGAGTCCTGGGTTTCCGCGGTCACCTTGGTCACCGAATGACGCATGGTCTCAGGCATGGTCGACAGAATCCGCAGAGTCTGTCTGACCGCCTGATCCTGCTGGGCACGCTTCACGGTGGCCACCTGGATGACCGGCACCCCGTGCACCGGTTTGGACACGGTGTTGAGCACCCTCCCCTGTCTGTCGACGGCCGTCAGTTTGTCCTGCGCATCCTTGAAGACCGCAGTGGGCTCCTGGGCATCGAAGGTCACCTCCAGACCGTGCGGAAAACTCTTGCGGACCTCGGCATCGGTCACCCCGGCCATGCCGCTGATCTCCTCCTCGACGCCATTGGTGGAAATCAGCAGCAGCGAGCGATCTCCCTGATGGGCCACGATTGAGGCCACCCGATCGTTGGACACCCAGGCATTGCCGCCGCTGACACTGACCTTGTCGGCCTGCAGGCGGAAGACCGGCGAGAGAAAGAGCAACCATGCCAGTCCTGCTATCAGAGCCATGACCAGGAGGACGACACCTGTCCGGATCAGGACCAGTCTGCGGCTGACCTTCTTCTTCTCGCGCACCCGGGCCTGAAAGTCCAGAACCTTGGGCCGGACGAAGATCCCCAGCCCCTGATCCTCCTGGTCGGTGCCTATCCTGCCAGAGACGGGCCGGTCCGGCGGTATGGTCCGGGCATCGACGAATCCTTCACCCGAACTCGCCGAACGTGTGGTCGCGGATTTGCGCACCGCAGACTTGGAGGCCGAGGCGCTACTGCCTTGTACCAGAGAGCGGGAGGATGAATAGGCGGATCTGACGCTACGTGTCCTCGATCCGCCCGCATTCCTGGAACGATTCGGGCGACCATTGAAACGCTTTGAACCTTTGAGACGCTTGGAGCGCTTGAGACGCCTACCCTCGCCGCCTGTTTTGTCGATCTTGGACCGGTTGGCCTGCGCTGAAACATCGGAGGCGGTCGACCTGGCTGATCTGGCGGTCCTGCCAGTCCGCGGTTCCTCTCCTGAAGACTTGGTACGCCCAGACCGGGCTGTCCGAGCAGCTTTGGCTGCCCGGACGGCCTTGGTCCTGGAAGAAGCTCCGCCGGAGGCGCTGCGACCCTTGCCGGTCCTCACTGCTCGTCCCGTTCAACCAGCTTGTCGAGAATGACCGGTCCCATGGCAGTGACATCGCCGGCGCCTACGGTCAGGATCACATCCCCCGGCTCCGCCCGTTCCGCCAGGTCCAGAGCGGCCTGATGCATGTCCGGGCAAGCCCGGAAGACGGTTCCGGTCGACCTCTTCCCGGAATCCTGGGACTCCCGGTTCGATGCCTTACGGGCGGCTGCGGGGATGGTCCCGGCATCCACGCCCGGAAAATCTCTGGCCAACTCGCGGGCGGGGAAGATGTCGGTGACGGTCACATCATCCGCCAGGGACAGAGCAGCCGCAAAACGGTCGGCGAAGATGGCGGTTCGCGAATACAGGTGGGGCTGGAAGAGCACCCTGATGGTCCGACCCGGATAACGCCGTCTGGCGGCGGTCAGCAGGGCGGCGATCTCCGTAGGATGATGGGCGTAATCGTCCACTACGGTGACCCCATGCTGGATTCCGCGAACCTCGAAGCGTCGAGAGGCCCCATGGAAGTCTGCGGCAGAAGCGGCGGCCGTATCGGGATCCATCCCCAGCAGGATGGCGGCGATGATTGCCGCGGCGGCATTGCGGGCGTTGTGGATGCCGGGAATCGCCAAATCCACCTGCAGTTCGAGCGTCTTGCCGGCCTCCAACCCTGCCGCCTGGAGCACCTTCGCGGGGAGGGCCAGACGGCAATGCTCACGACCGCTACCGCTGCTTTCGGACTCGGACTCGATGCGGACCAGACCCAGAACCCCAGGCAGGGAGTCAGTATTCAGCTGGGGATCCGAAGCATAGACGATAATCTTGGCCTGGCAGTTCCCCTGCAACCGCCGCAACACCTCCAGGGCGCCCTGGTCGTCTCCGCAGACCACCAGAAAACGGCGGGCATGCCGGGCATGTTCCACAAAGGCCTGGTGGAAGGCATCAGCCGTGCCGTAGTGGTCCAGATGGTCGGGCTCCACGTTGGTGATGATGGCGACGTCAGGAGTGTACTTGCCAAAGCTGCCGTCGGACTCGTCCGCCTCGGCCACCAGTACCCGTCCGGCACCCACATGCCCTCCGTCCATGGGCCCCTGGTCGCTCTGAAGGCTGCCGCCGATGGCGTAGCTGGGATCAGCCAGATCCCCTTGCCCCCCCTTGGCCAGCAGGTGGGCCAAGAGTGCGCTGGTGGTGGTCTTGCCATGAGCACCAGCCACGGTGACCGAAATCCTGGAAGCCATAAGCAAATTCAGAATGTCACTGCGATGGACCAGCCGGGCGCCGACCTCACGAGCTGCCAGAATCTCGGGATTGTCGGGCTTGATGGCACTGGACCAGACCACTGTGCGGGCCCCGGCCACGTTGCTGGCATCCTGACCGATGGCGACCTGAATTCCCAGCTGACGCAGGCGGCGGGTCTTGTCCCCCTCGGCGCGGTCGGAGCCCGAGACCTGTACCCCTTCCTGATGGAGCATCTCAGCCAGCACGCTCATCCCAGCCCCGCCGATGCCTATGAAGTGTGTGGGCCCAAGATCCTTGGAGTCGTGCACTCCGGCCTGGGCCAGGGCAGGCAGGCAGGGATCCAGAACCGGCAGGGGCCTGTCGCCCTTGCCCTGCCGACCGGGCACAGTATTCAATTCAATCTTGGGCACAGTAGTTGCATCTCCTCAAACAGTTCAGGACCATTCAGGACTATCGTCCGTCGCCTGCCTCCATTATGCCCGATTAGACCCTCCTTGAGTCCTTGCGGGCTAGGTGATGGTCGGCCATGGTCAGAATCTGCTCAGCCATCACCTGGGCAGCGTCGCGAATCCCGTATCCCCAGGCCCGGCGGCGCATGTCAGCCAGCCTATCCTTATCAGCCATAAGGGCAGGGACGTGCTCGGCCATCCATTTGGCGTCCAGTGCCGCATCATCGACCATGAGCCCTCCCCCGGCCTGAACGACTGGCTGGGCGTTGAACCGCTGCTCTCCATTGCCGATGGGCAAGGGCACGTATACGGCCGGCACGCCCAGTGCGGCCAGCTCGCTGACAGAGCCGGCGCCAGCCCTGCAGACCACCAGATCGGCGCAGGCGAAGGCCAGGTCGATCCGCTCCAAGTATTCGGCCATATGGTAGTCCCCCTGGCCCTGGTGGGCCGGATCCAGATCGTTGATGGCTGCATCGCCCAGATCATCCGCCACCTGCTCTCTGACTTGGTCGGCCTTGCCACGGCCCGTCAGATGGATGACCTGGGTTTGATCCAATAGCTGCCGGGCCGCGCCAGCCACCGCCTTGTTCAGGCTGAGCGCGCCCAGGGATCCCCCGGTGACCAAAAGGATGGGCCTATCGGGATCCAGACCCAAGGTCCGTGCAGACTCCCGGCGAGCGCCCGAAGGATCAGTCTCCATCTGCATGGCCAGTCGGGCGATGGCTAGCCGCAAGGGAAGACCCACGCGGCGCACAGGCACGCCGGCCCGGGCCCGGATGCCGGTATCCTCATAAACCGTGCCTACGAAATCAGCCCAGCGAGCACCCAGCTTGTTGGCCATGCCCGCCCGGGCGTTCTGCTCGTGGACGACGATGGGCAGACCCAGGTTTCGTGCGGCCCTGTAGGCCGGTGCCGAAGCATAGCCGCCAAAGCCGACCACTATGTCGGCCGACCGATCCTGCAAATACCCTCGGACCCGCTGCACCTCATGCCGCCAACGCCGGGGGAAGGCGAGGGCGGCCTTACCGGGACGACGAGGGAAGGGTACCTTCTCAATCAGGTCCAGGGGCAGTCCAGCGGCCGGTACCAGGTCGTGCTCAAGCCCGACGGCAGTGCCAATCACGCTGACAGAAGCCTGGGGGCAGCGCTTTCGAATGGCCGCAGCCACGCTGAGCAGGGGGTTGACATGCCCTGCCGTCCCCCCTCCGGCCAGCACCAGATGGGGACCAGCGCCTTTTCCGGCATGCTCATGGTCGTCCCCAGGCATCCCGCTCTCGGTCCTCGTCGCTGTCGTCATCCGCGAATCCGCTTCCTTTCCGCCATATCCATTCCATATCTCAGGACCCGTCCGTGGCCGCCTTCACGTCCGGCTGGGTTCGAATCATCTGCAGGGCCACCCCGGCCGAAGCCAGGCAGGAGATCAGCGCGGTCCCTCCAGCCGACACGAAGGGCAGGGGCAGCCCGATCACCGGCAGCAGGCCCAGAACCACGCAGATGTTGATCAGGGCTTGGCCTACCAGCCACACATCCAGGCAGATCAGCACCATACCCGCATACCGGTTCCTGGTGGTCAGGGCGATCCTCAGCATGCACCAGCCCATGACCACGAAGACCAGAATAAGCATGGCTGCCCCTACGAAGCCCAGCTCCTCGCCGATGACAGCGAAGATGAAGTCATTGTGCGCCTCGGGCAGGTAGTTCCACTTCTCCCTGGAGTTGCCCAGACCGACCCCGGTCAGACCTCCCGAAGCCATGGCGTATAGCCCGTGTATGGACTGGTAGCAGACACCCTGAATGTCTTCCGCCGAGCACTTGCCGTAGGCGGCCATGATCCGCTGTGTCCGGTTGCTGTTGCCGTAGACCGAAAAGCCGATGACCGCCGCCATCCCCAGGACCGCCAGGCTGAGCAACCATCGCAGGGGGAAGCCTGATACCAGGAAGGCCACGAAGCCGATGATGACGATGATCATTGCCGTTCCCAGGTCCTTGCCCAGCATGATGAACATGAAGCTGATCAGAAAGCCGAAGGCCGGCTTGGCATAGGCCTTGGCCAGGCTCTTCAAATCGGAATCCTTGCCAGCCTGCCGCTGGGCTTCGATCAGGGCCTGTGGCAGCCACAGGCACAGGGCCAGTTTGAGCAGCTCGGCCGGTTGCATGGAGACGCCCCCCACCGAGATCCATCCCTCGTTGCCGTTGGCGGAGCGCCCCAGCGGGGTGCGGGTCAACAGCTGGATGCCCTGGCTGACAACCAGAAACCAGGTGCTCCAGCTCCGGTAGTGATCAATGCTGATCCTCACGGCCAGAAGGGCCAGCAAGAGCCCCAACACTGCGTATATGGTCTGGCGAATGACCTGGCTCCAGGGTGAGCTACCCTGGGCCACCAGATCCACAGCCGAAGAGGAGAATACCATCATCAGACCGAAGACCGTGGTGGCGACGACTGCGGCCAGAAAACCGTAGTAGCACCAGAGCGGGTTGAGAATGGCCCGCCAGCCTCGGTAGTCCCCCTTGCCGCCAGCCCCCTGGGAGGGGGCCTTGTTGGAATCAGTGTCGCGCTTCATGCTCGTGGACCCATTGTGTTGCCTGCTTGGCAAACTGATCGCCCCGGTCGGCATAAGAGACGAATTGATCCATGGAAGCGCAGGCGGGGGCCAGCAGAACCACCTGGCCGGGCTGTGCATAGGAGGCAGCCGCACGAACGGCCCGGGCCATGACCTGATCACCGGCACCTGGATCGATCAGGGTAACCGGCAGATCGGGCGCCTGATCCTTGATGGCTTGGGCCATGGGCTGCTGGTCCTGGCCGATGACCACTGCTGCGGCCAACTTGGACCTGCGGGATCTGACCAGATCGTCGAAACGGGCACCCTTGGCCAGTCCGCCGGCCAGCCAGACCACCTGGCCGTCATGGTAGCTGGCCAGGGAGGCCTCGGCGGCATGGGCGTTGGTGGCCTTGGAATCGTCTACAAAACGGATGGCCTGCGAACCCTGGCCCAGGGTGGCCACGGTGCTGATTCTGTGGTCGCCGGGCGTGAAAGCACGCATGGCCTCGATGGCCGCATCGACCTTGGCTCCAGCACCCAGTGCCAGGGCCAGTGCACAGAGAGCGTCAGCCAGCAGATGAGGATAGACCGTGCCGTCAGGCTCACACAGATCCGTCAGATCGGCCACCCGGACCAGCCGGATGCCATGCTCAAGGTCCTGACCGGTCAATCCGCTGCGGTCCACGACCCATCCATCTTCCACACCCAGCTGCCCAACCTCGGGCCGCCCAAGGGTGAACCCCACCAGTTGGCAGCCGGAGGCCGGCTGAGCCTGTCTGGCCAGGTCGGAGACCCGGGAGTCATCGACGTTGTAGACCAGGGCCTTGCGCACACCACGGTAGATGCGCGCCTTATCGGCTGCATAGGCCTCGAAGCCCCCATGCCAGTCCAGGTGGTCGTCGGCCAGATTGGTGATGGCCGCACACTCCAGGGTCGGTGAGAAGGTGAAGTGCAGCTGGAAGGAACTGAGCTCCACGCAGAGTATGTCATTGTCGGGGTCCAGGACGGCTGTGGAGACGGCCTTGCCGATGTTGCCCACCGCAGGGGCTGTGAATCCGCTGGCCTGCATCATGGCGGAGACCATCCTGGTGGTCGAGGTCTTGCCGTTGGTACCGGTGATCCCGATCCATGGGGCCGGCTGTCCGGTCCGTTCTGAGGGCACCCGCAACATCCAGGCCATCTCCACCTCGCTGACCACGGGAATGCCCCGACCTTGTGCCTCAAGGATAAATGGAGTGCGCGGATTGAAGACAGGAGAAGCCATGACCAGATCCACCCGGGTCCAGTCCACCTGGTCGAAGTCATGAAGATCGGCCTGCGGGGCACGCTGGTCCACAGTTGTCACCCCGGCCGCCCGGCCCCGCAGGGCTGCGGCCACGCTCCGTCCGGAAACACCCAGCCCGGCGACCAGTACGCGCTTCTGGCTCAAGTCAATATCCATGAACACCTCATTCCGCTAGCTCTGGCATCTGCTTGGCATGATACCGGCTGCCGAAGTCCGGTACCGTGAATGGACGTACTCAGATGGGCAAACCGGAGCGGACCACCCAGTCTGCATAGAAGCAGACCAGGGCCAGCAGGACGAAGATCAGGTCGACCATCCAGAACCGGACGACCACCTTGGACTCCTGCCAGCCCATCAGCTCGAAGTGGTGGTGGATGGGCGCCATCTTGAAGACCCGCTTGTGGGTGAGCTTGAAGTAGCCCACCTGGATGACATCGGAGGCCGCCTCTCCCACAAAAAGCCCGCCCAGAATGACCGCCAGCAGCTCGGTATGGGTAGCGATGGACAGGGCTGCGAAGAGCCCGCCCAGAGCCAGGGATCCGGTGTCTCCCATGAAGATGGAGGCCGGATTGGTGTTGTACCAGAGGAAGCCGAAGCAGGCCACAGCCGCGCAGCAAGCGATGATGGCCAGGTCCAGGGGGTCGGAGACCGCGTAGGCATGACCAGGATGGCCGCCGCCCTTCAAGTGGTAGCTCTCCCAGAAGGCGATGATTGTGTAACCCACGAAGGCAATCATGGAGGAGCCCGAAGCCAGCCCGTCCAGGCCGTCAGTCAGGTTGACCGCATTGCTCCAGGCCGTCATCAGCAGATTGACCCAGATGATGAACAAGACCACGGACAGGACGCTGCCCGCCATTCGGAAGTCGATGATGGGCTGCTCCACGAAGGATATGCCTGCCTGCGCGCTGGGGTAACCGTTCTTGGTGGGCACCTTCAGGGCCAGCACCGCATATATGGTGGCCAGAATGAACTGGCCGATGAACTTGGCCCTGACCGACAGGCCCAGGTTCTGCTTCTTGCGCACCTTGGCGAAGTCGTCGATGAAGCCCAGGAGGCCCATGGAGAGCATGGCGAACAGAACCAGCATGGCCGACAGGGACACGGACTCCCCCCGCGACAAGTAACGGTAGAGCGCCGAAGCTGCCCAGCCCAGCAGAATAGCCAGGTTGATGACCAGCCCGCCCATGGTCGGGGTGCCGCGCTTTACCAGGTGGGACTTGGGGCCGTCCTGGCGGATGTACTGTCCGTAGTGCAGTCGGTGGACCAGCCGTATCAGCAGGGGGGTCCCCGCCAGCGTCACCACCAGGGCGACCAGGATTCCGATGATGAGGGCAATCACAGTGTGTACTCCAACTCTTGGATTCTGTCCTTGAATATTAGACCCCGCTGCGGGGATGCCGGTAGATTCATAGCTCAGCCCTGCCACCGGTCGGCCAGATCGGACAGACCGGACATGTGTGAGCCCTTGAGCAGGACGAGATGCTGCCGGTCCGAATGCTCGGCGCATAGGCGGCGTACCATTTGATCGGCCTGATCGGCATCCTGGGCGAAGAGGACCCGCATGGCTCCAGGCTGATCCCCGCTCGGATCGGATGGGCCACCGGCACCACGGACCAGGGCTTGGACCAGACCGTCCATCTGCTGATCCCGGCAGCCCACCGCGACCAATGCATCAATGCCCTGACGACGGCAGTAGGTACCTATCTCCTGGTGCAACTGCTTCCCTCGATCGCCCAGCTCAAGCATGGCCCCCAGGACTGCTATCCGATAGAGCGGGCCATCGGATCCCCTCCAGGCGGCCAGGGCGTCCAGACCGGCCCGCACAGAGTCGGGATTGGCGTTGAAGGAATCATCAATCAGGGTGAAGGAGGCATCCGGAAGCTGGACCGAAGATACGGCCATTCGATGCGGGCTGATCCGCTGCTGTCGACCCAGCTCGTCGGCGATACGATCTGCGTCCAGACCCAAGGCGTGGGCTACCGTGGCGGCGGCCAGGGCATTCATGACATTGTGCCGTCCCGGGATGCCCAGACGCAGCCGAACTGGTTGATGGCCACGCAGGCGCAGCTCAAAGGCCGACCTGTCCAGGCTGTCGCTATCCAGATAGCGAGCCGAACCGTCCAAATCGCGGTCCCTTCCACCGTCCTCACCGGCCATGCCAAACCGCAGGACAGGCCCAGAGGCCAGATCGGCCATGGCCGCCACCCGGGAATCGTCTGCATTGAGCACGGCGGTCCCGTCCGGCACCAGGCCTTGCACGATCTCGCTCTTGGCCTTGGCGATGCGCTCCACGGAGCCGAATTCGCCCAGGTGGGCCACCCCCACCTTGAGGACCAGAGCCATGTCAGGGGGAACCATTCGGGTCAGGCTTGCTATCTCGCCCACGTGATTGGCACCCATCTCCGCCACCAGGTAGCGGGTGTCCGGCCCGACCTCCAAGGCAGTCAGAGGAAGACCGATCTCATTGTTGAAAGACCCGACCGGAGCCACCACAGGACCCAGCAGGGCCAGCAGGGAGGCCAGCAGATCCTTGGTCGTGGTCTTGCCGACAGAGCCGGTGATGCCGATGACCGTGAAAGGGCCTGAGGCCTTGCGCCGACGGTCTATGTTGGCCCGCGCCAACAGCCCCAGGGCAGCAACCGTATCGTCCACAAGAATCTGCGGCAGGTCAGCACCCGGAACGAGGCGGTCGACCAAGGCCGCGCGGCAGCCCTGGGCCCCCAGGCCGGGAACATAGTCATGCCCGTCCACGTGCTCGCCCTTGATTGCTACGAAGAGCCCATCTGCCCCCGTCTGCCGGGAGTCGGTCACCACCCGCATGCGCACGGACCGCCGATCGGGTTCGCGACCAGGACCGGCCTCGACCAGCCGACCGTGCACATATCCGACGACCTCTTCCAGGGTCATGGGCATGGACCCGGCCCCTACAGACTGACTCATCCTCACCTCTCAGGACATTTCACGGGAGACGCGCAGGGCGCTCCTGATGTTGTTGCGTTTGACGCCGGCGGCCATGGTCATGGCGATGCACAGGGACAGATCGTCGCTTTCCGCATCCGCGGGCAGGGACTGGCGGGCCAGCCCGTCTGATTCCTCGTTGCGCCGGGCTACGATGGTGTGCCCGCCAAGGTTGAATCCGTATCGACGGGCCTTGGAGATCAGCCTCACGTGCCGCATATCGCGGGTGGAGCCCTCCTGGGCGCCCAGGGCCACCACATCCAGGTCCACCGCCTGCAGGGCATCCCTTGCCAGGGTCTGTTCCTCCACGGAGATGACCACGGCGGCCGCCCCGTCTTCCAGGGCGATGGACAGACTTCGCTGCACATCGAACATGCTCAGGGGATATTCCAGGTCCAGTCGCCGGTCCAGCGAGTACGAACCCTTGGCGCTGAGAATGCCGACGGGATTGCCCAGCACGTGCAGGAAGTCAGCCAGGAGATCCACCTGATCCTGTACCTGGGAACCAACCAAGGCGAAAACAGCCAGGGCTCCAGAAGGATCACCGGCGGCGTTGGCCAGCAACTGGCCCATCTGCCAGGCGTGCATGGTGCCGAAGAGCAGGGGTATGCGGGCTCGGCCCACCTCTTGACGCGCCGAGGTCGGCAGCAGGGCTGCGTAGGCCCCACGGCTTTCGGCCTCCTCGATCATGCCCTGGTCCACCTGGTGGTCTGCAGGCACGTACAGGCTGCCGGGACGCACTGAGGGCAGGTCGTCCACCAATGAGGTCACCGTGACTGGTTCAGCGAAGTCAGGGACCAGGGTCAACCCGTAGCGCCCCTTGAGCTGACCCAGGGTCAACCGTCGGGAGATTGATTCACTCAGCGCACTCATGCTGCAATCTCTCCTTCGTCCGGGAACGCCATGATGCCTGCCGGTATCACCATGTTACCGGGATAGCATCGGTCCTCGGCGGCGAAGCGGGGACCTGGTATTTCTGCATAAGGAATTCACCGATCTGGGCAAAGATGGGTCCGGCGGTCATACTGCCGAAAACGCCATCGCTGCTGTGGGGGTTCTTCAGCGCCACAGTGACCACAAAATGGGGGTCGTCGGCGGGCAGGATCCCCACCCAGTCGCTGATGATGCCGCTCAGGTTGCCCGAGCTGTCGGCCACCTCGGCGGTTCCGGTCTTGGAAGCCACCCGATAGCCTTCCACCTTGGCTGTGTTCTGGTACTTCTCGGCCACCGACTCCATGCCGTTCATGACCGCAGCCGCCACCTTTTCGTCCACGACCCTGACCTGATTGGCCTTGACGGCGCCTTGACCGCGGATGATTGTCTGGTCGGAACGGACTCCCTTGTTGGCCAGGGTGGCGACGGCATTGGTCAGCTGGACAGCGTTGGTGGCGTAGCCCTGTCCGAACAGAACCGTGTTGCGGGTGCGCCGGTCCCAGGTCTGAGGCGTGGTCAGCAGGCCCTTGGACTCCCCTGGCAGACCCAGGGCCGAGGCCTGGCCGATGCCGAAGCGGGTCAGATACTCGTAACGCTTCTGATCAGAGTACTGATCCGCGGCCATGATCATGCCCACATTGGAGGAGTTCTGCAGAATGCCGGCAAGAGTCCAGTGCTCGGCGGGGTGGTAGAAGGCGTCCTTGTACTGCTGGTTGTCCACGGTGATATGGTCGGGCACGGTGAAGCGGTCGCTCATGGCGTGGAGCTGCTCCTGGAGCATGCCTGCGGCAGAGATGGTCTTGCCTATGGAGCCGGGCTCGAAGGTCTCCGCCACCGCCCTTGAGGAGTTGACCTTGGCCTGGTCGCTACCAGCCTGGTAATCATCGGTGTCGGCCAGGGCCACGATCTCGTTGGTGCGGGTGTCCTGAACCACAGCCAGGCCCCAGTCCGCCTGATAGCGCTGGCAACCTGACTTGAGGGCCTGACGGACGTACCAGAGCACGTCCTGGTCAATGGTCAGGGTGACATCCTTGCCGTTGACCGGATTGCGCTGACGGGTCACGGTTCCTGGAATCTCCTGGCCCAGCATTCCCTGCTGATAGACCGTATAGCCGTCAGTGCCGGTCAGCCGCTTGTTCTCCATCTGCTCGATCCCGGCCACGCCCTTACCGCTGTCGTCGATGCCCCCGATCAGGGCCCCCATCAGATCCGCGTGCGGATAGGTGCGTTCACTGCTCAGTTCGGCCGTGATGATCCCCTGCAGCCCCAGCTTGTCGATAGCGCGCTTGACCTCGGGGGTCACCCCTTTGGCCAGGACCACATATCTGCCAGGGACGCTGAGCTTGCCTCCCAGCTCCATGGCGTTCATCCCCAGGGCCGGCGCCAGGAGGCGGGCCACGCCGGCAGCACCGTCGGCGCCCACCGGGTGGCCCTTGATGCTGTGGCAGTCGCTGCCTGTGCGCTTGGTGCAGTTGACAGGTATGAAGGAAGCGGCCGCCTCGGGGTCGCCGATGATGTTGTACCGCTCCAGGCTCTGGGCCAGCACCCGGCCATTGACATCCAGGATGCGGCCACGCTGGGCCTTGATGGTATGCGGCACGGTGCGACCCGCCGCAGCGGCCTGGGCCATGGACCTTCCGTCGAATAGCTGGATATATGCCAATTTGCCCAAGGCCAGCGCGGCCACCAGGACCAGGATCAGGCCAACGGACAACGAACGCTTGCAGAAGGACAGGCGCCAGGAGCGCTTGGCTCCCTTCCCGCTCATGGATTCCCCGCCTTGTCCTGGGTGTTCTCGGGAGGCTTATAGCCCTGCAGATCGATGGAGTTCAGACCCTGCTGGGGCTGCATGCCCAACTGCTGGGCCTTGTCCGGCAGAGAGGCCTGGAGCTGGTCGAGCTTGTTCTGGTCATCCTGGACGTCCTGGTTGAGGTTGCTGATCTCACGCTGGATTCGGGTGGCTTCGAAGGAATCCTGGACCATCTGGGTGCGCAGCATCAGGGAGCCGAACATGCAGGCGGCAAGAAAAACCACGGAGGTCATGATCCGTAGCAGAGGATTGCCGCGGGTCCGCGTCCAGCCGATCAGACGCCGGGCCCCCTCAGCCACTGGGCCTCGTTCCGGCCGGCGCGCCTTGCCTGCCTTGCCCGTGCCCTTGATCAGACTCAGCTCAGGCCTGGTGGGCATCTCCTGGATGCGAGGATGTCCCTTGTCCGGAGTGGCCTTGGAACGGACTGAACGTGCTGGCATGGTCATGACCGGCGCCTCGATTCCGGACCATGGCCGACATGGCGGTGGCGACCATCTGAACTCTCACCATGCGCCTCGGCCTGAAGCCGACGACGACGCTCCTCAGGGATGGCTCCTATCTTCTCCACGGCCCGCAGGCGCACCGAGGCGGACCTGGGGTTGCGCTCCCGCTCGGCCGGGTCAGCTTTGATGGCCCCATGAGTCAGGTCCGACAGATAGGGGCGGGCCTGATCGGGTACCACCGGCATACCCGCCGGCAGGTCCACGTGCAGCCCAGACGCCATGAAGCGCTTGACCATGCGATCCTCCAGGGAGTGATAGGACTCCACAACCAGACGCCCCCCCTGGGCCAAGCGAAGAATGGCCTGGGGCAGGGTGCGCCTGAGACGGTCCAGCTCCCCGTTGACCTCGATGCGCAGGGCCTGGAAGACCCTCTTGGCCGGATTGCCGGGTGGACGATGGCCACGCGGCACAACCCTGTCGACCAGACGGTCCAGCTGGGCCGAGGTGGTCAGCGGCTGCTGCTGCCTGGCCTCAACGATGGCCCGAGCGATGCGTCCTGCATAGCGTTCCTCCCCGTACCGGGAAAAGATGTGGGCCAACTGATCCTGGTCATACTCGGCCAGGACCTGTGTGGCCGTCAGCTCCTGGCTGGTGTCCATACGCATGTCCAACGGAGCGTCCTGCCGGTAGGTGAACCCCCTGTCGCGCTGGTCAATCTGCAGGGAGGACAGCCCCAAATCCATGAAGACCAGATCAACCTGGCCTACACCCAGCACATCCAGCTGCTGATCCAGCTGGTCAAAGGGGGCATGTACCGGTGTGAAGCGGTCGGCCAGACCCTCGTCTCGCATCCGGCCAACGGCCAGATCAAGGGCCTGGCGATCCCTGTCGATGCCAATAAGACAGGCCTCAGGGCAGGACTTGAGGAAGGCGGTGGCGTGACCGGCCAGGCCCAGCGTGCAATCCACAGCCACGGCCCCAGGGTGCCCCAAGGCGGGCCGGGCCAGCGCAAGGCAGCGTTCCAGCAGGACGGGACGATGGACCATGCCCCTGTCCACGGCCTCCTGATCGGGTGGATTGCGATATTCCATGAGGGCCTCCATCAGCAATCCACCGCCGGAAGAACATCGTCGGCAATATCGGCGTAACCCTGCTCCTTGCTATCCAGGTAGGCGGACCAGGAATCCTGATCCCATATCTCAGCACGGGTACCCACGCCGATGACCACGACAGGGCCGGTCAGCCGTGCATAGGAGCGGAGCATAGGCGGAACCAGGATGCGCCCCTGCTTGTCTGGAACCTGGTCGACGGCGCCGGACAGAAATACCCTCAGGTAGTCCCTGGCTGACTTGTCACCCATGGAGGTGTGTTGGATGCGCACGGCCATCCGCCGAAATTCCTCGGTGGGCAGCAGGCTGACGCAGCGCTCCTGGCCGCGGGCCATGACCAGGCCCTGACCCAGCTGGGCGCGGAACTTGGCCGGCAGAGCCAGGCGGCCCTTGGAATCCATCTTGGGCGTATAAGTGCCCAGAAGCATGGGCGGCAGGGAAGGCGGGGCGGCATCTGCGTCGTATGTATCGGCCATGCCCCACCTCCAATGCCAGTTTGGTAACTGTGGGACGACCCCATCGGGTGGCGTCCCCTGCGCAACGCTCCCCACTTTACCCCACTTATCCCCATTGCTCACCACCATGACACCACTACAGGCCCAAACTCAACCATTCGCCTCGGCAAAAGGTCCGCCTCGGCGTTTCGCCACCCGGCAAAGAAGGCGCGACCAAGTGTCTGCAGGGCCGGAAAAGTAGAGGTCGAGCGGTATATTGGATCATCCGATTTTTGAACATTGGACAGAACGGACACACATGTCGAGCTATTCCTCACAGCTGCATGAAGAGCAGGCGGCGGTGGACAGGGCCTACGGCCGTCTGGACGAGCTGCGGACGCAGGCCAGAACCAGACTGGACGCAGTCCGGGCCGCCGGCTCCCACGGATCCCCCACCCAGCGCACTGAGCGGGATTCCTTCGCCAACATGTATGAGGACCGGCTCACCCAACTGCGGGCTGTGGAGGACCGTCTGGTCTTCGGCCGGCTGGATACGGCCCAGGGCGGCCGACGATACATAGGACGATTGGGCCTGCTTGACAGCAACCACGAGCCCATCCTGACCGACTGGCGGGCCGAGGCCGCACGCCCCTTCTACGAGGCCACGCCGGCGGATCACGGCGACATCGTCATGCGTCGGCACATCACCCTCAACTTTCGCCAGGTCACCGGCATCGAGGATGAGGTTCTGGACCTGACGGCCCCCGAGGTGGACAAGGCAGCCCAGGGCGGCACACTGGCCGGCGAGGGCGCGCTCATGGCGTCCCTGTCCAGCCGCCGGACCGGCCAGATGACCGACATCGTGGCCACCATCCAGGCCGAACAGGACCGAATCATCCGATCCCCCATGACCCGCCCGTTGGTGGTCCAGGGCGGTCCAGGCACCGGCAAGACGGCCGTGGCCCTGCACCGGGCGGCCTATCTGCTCTACACCCATCGGCGCCGACTGGAGAGTGCAGGCGTGCTGATCGTCGGGCCCAGCAACGCCTTCCTGCACTACATCGACCAGGTCCTGCCCTCCCTGGGCGAGACCGGAGTGCTCAGCCGCACCATGGGGGACCTCATCCCCGGCATCAGCACCGAACGCCGGGAGGACCCGCACATAGCCCGGCTCAAGGGGGACATCCGCATGGCCGAGGCCGTAGCCAACGCCGTCGCCGCCAGGGAGCGGGTGCCTGCCTCCCTGCCCACGGTCAAGGTGGATGGGGTTGCCGTCCCCATGCTGGCTGTCGACCTGGAACAGGCCCTGGTCGATGCCCGCCGCAGCCACCAGCCCCACAACAAGGCCAGGAACACCTTCGTGCGCTCGGCCCTGAGCGCCATGACCGCCCGTTACGCCGAGGGAGTGGATTACGAGCCCGGAGCTGAGGAACTAGCCCGTGTCACCTCCCTGCTGCGGCTGAACGACCAGGTGCGGAGGACACTCAATCTGGCCTGGCTGCCCATGAACCCCCGCTGGCTGGTCAACGACCTCTGGTCCAGGCCGGACCGTCTGCGCCGGTTCGCCCCCTGGCTGACCCCTGAACAGATTGACCTGCTGACCCGGCAGGACGGCGCCGAACTGACCGTATCCGACATCCCCATCCTGGACGAGGCCATGGAACTGCTGGGCCCCGACCCCCGCCAGGCGGATCGAGACCAGGCTGAAAAGGCCCGCCGCGATGAGGAACGCCGGTTCGCCAGCGACACCCTGGCCCAGAACGGCATCGGAACGGGCATCGTGACCTCGCAGATGCTGCTGGATTCCATCAACGGCCAGGACGATAACCAGGCAGCTGCCCAGGCGGCCGCCGACCGCGAATGGGTCTACGGGCACATCGTGGTCGATGAGGCCCAGGAACTGACGGCCATGGACTGGAGGATGCTGGTCCGGCGCTGCCCCTCCCGTTCCTTTACCATTGTCGGGGACGTGGCCCAGACAGCGGCCCTGGGCGGCACCCGATCCTGGGCCTCCACCATGGATAAGCTTTTCGGCCCGGACGGGTGGGACCTGCGGCAGCTGACCATCGACTATCGCAACCCTCGTCAGGTATCCAACCTGGCCTCATCCTTCGCAGCCTCCGAGGGTCTTGAGGTTTCAACACTCAAGGCCGTGCGCGAGGTGGAAGGATCGGTCAGCCACCTAAGGGCAGAGGATCGGGCCAGCCTGCTGGACCAGCTGCCCGACTTGGTGAGCAAATTGGCGGAACGTCATCTGGGCAAAGACGGTACCGGACGCCTGGCCATCATCGTTCCCAGCGCTCTGGAAGCCGAGGTCAGCTCGCGGCTGCATATTGATAAGGCTCAGGAGCATCAGATCACAGTCACAACCACCGGTCACACCAAGGGCCTGGAGTTCGACGCCGTGGTTCTGGTTGAGCCTGGGGCCATTCAGAATGAAGCCCCCTCCAGGCTGAGCGCGGCGGCCGACCTCTATGTGGCCATGACGCGACCGACCCAGGAGCTGGTCATCGCCCAGACTTCCGAGGATCAGAGGCTGCTGGACCTGGGATGACTTGCCTGGGTGCCTGGCCTGTATCGTGCCTGGAACCCCCATTCAATTCGTGCTAAGCCGGTTACAGGCCAGCCCCGTCACGCATTGACGGAACTCGCTGGCCTGTTGCAGTGTGGTTCTGTTGCAGTCAGAATGACCGATGCCGGAATAGCTGACTTCAGGACTGTGCAGTAGCAGACTGCTCTTCAGCCGACTGGTCTTCGGCGCGCAGGGTGTCAATGGCCTGCTGGAAGTCCTCCAGGTTGCTGAAGTTGCGGTAGACCGAGGCGAAGCGCAGATATGCCACCTCGTCCAATTCCCTGAGGGGCTTCAGGATGGCCCTGCCGACCTCTTCCGAATCAACTTGAGCCAGACCGCGTGAACGCAGATCCTCTTCAACCTGCTGGCCTAGGAGCTTCAGGTCATTCTCATCGATGGGCCTGCCCTGGCAGGCCTTCCTCACGCCAGAGATGACCTTGTCGCGGTTGAAGGGTTCGGCATTGCCTGAGCGTTTCATGACCAGGAGAATTGAGGTCTCCACCGTGGTGAACCGACGCGAGCATTGCGGGCACTCACGGCGGCGTCTGATGGCATGGCCGTCGTCGCTGATTCGCGTATCCACAACCTTGGTATCGGGATTCTGGCAGAAAGGACAGTGCATATTCAATATCATAGCGCCAAAGAACCTCAAGACCCACGTATACCGGGCCTATTAGCGTATAACCCTGGACAAACTCCTTGAATTCCGCTAGTACCTGCATCCAGGCGACAAGTCATCGAAGCCCCGTCTTTAATCCCCTCCCCCGGATCGAAAGTCGCTGCATCAATCGTCGCCGGGAATCAGAATTCGGTCGCCAACGCGCAGATTGGGAGAGGACATGTTGTTGATCTGCATGATACGATCTACGTTTTTAGCGACATCCTCCCCTTGCGGGGTGATTGAGGCCGCATAGGACCAGACATTGTCGCCCGGACGAACTGTTCTTGTGATGACCTCCTGCGGCCCCGGAGCGGAACTGGCCGGCCGAGCCATCCATCCGAACCCAGACAGGGTCAGAGCGCCGACGGCTAGGAAAACTCCGAATCTGCGCACGATGACACCCAGAAAACCCTGATCGTGCCAGGCCTTGACAGCTCCACGAAGACGGTCCGTGAAGGATGAGAACACAGAGCTCACAGACGCCAGGCAGGTCGAAAACAGGTTCGACGGCGCAGACATGCGGGAACTGGCATAGGTAGGAACAACCATCGCACACCTCTTTCGAACATTTGTTCTATCGAACAGATGTTCTCATTTTGACACCGCGATGGTCATTTGGCAAGGCTGATTCGAACATTTGTTTGATTTTTCACTTCAGGCAGGTTAGACTGGGTTCAGTTTCCCAGGAAAGGAGCCTATCGTGAGTACCATCCCCTTTACAGGGTCCACGGCCACGAGCTCCCTTAACCAGTCCACTGTCGCTGATAAAGCCGACTCGCAGGAAACCGCCTCAACCTCAGCCAAGTACAAAGCGAGGGAAAACTCCGCCGGCACTGAGAGCCCGAATCATGGCTCCAGGCCCAGGCTGACCGATCGCCAGGCCAGGGTGTTGGAGGCTATCAAGCGGCACCTATCAGAGCGCGGATTCCTGCCCTCCTACAGGGAGATCGGCAGAGACGCGGGACTGCGCAGCACTTCTTCCGTCAAGCACCAGCTTCAGGTCCTGCAGGATCTGGGCTACATTCGTCTGACTGCCAACAAGGGACGCGCCATAGAGCTGGTCCAGGACCAGCCTGAGCCGACTGCGGGAACCGCCAGGATTGTGCCCTTCCCTGACGTACAGACCGACGAGGCCATCATGCAGTCCCGCGACGTGCCGCTGGTGGGCAGAATCGCCGCCGGTCAACCCATTCTGGCAGAACAGCATGTGGACGATGTCATGCGCCTGCCCGAGCGTCTGACTGGATCCGGCGAGCTCTTCATGCTCGAGGTACATGGGGATTCCATGGTCGATGCCGCCATCTGCGACGGGGACTTTGTGGTCGTCCGCCGCCAGCAGGAGGCTGAGAACGGAGATATCGTCGCGGCCCTGCTGGACGATGGGGCCACGGTAAAGACCTTCCGGCGCGAGGACGGTCACGTTTGGCTGATTCCGCACAACCCTGCCTACTCCCCCATTGATGGCACCCACGCCGTCATCATGGGCAAGGTGGTCACCGTCCTGCGCAAAGTCTGAAGGCTACATGTCCAAATGCTCGCCGCTGCTGTCCCGGTGCCCCTGCGGTTCTATCTGAAAGGTCGTGTGTTCGACCGAGACAGGGAAATGATTGCGCAGACAGCTTTGCATGCTGGTCAGAATTCGTTCGTTTTCGACGGCCGAGGTGCCCTGACGCACAATCACGTGTGCCGTCAGCTGCGGCAGACCAGTGGAGACGCTGTTGGCATGCAGGTCATGAACCTCAAGTACGCCGGGCACACCCTCCAGATGCTTCCTGACCTTGGCCATGTCGAGGTCCGCCGGTGTCTCCTCAAGAAGTACAGAGATGCTGCTGGCCAGCAGTTTGATCGCGCGGGGAATCATCAGCAGGGCAATCAGGCCTCCCGCCACGGCATCGAACCCGGCCCAGCCTGTGACCATCATGACCGCGGCTGATACCAGGACCGCCACCGATCCCAATGCGTCATTGACCACTTCGAGAAAAGCGGCACGCATGTTCAGGTTGTCCTTATGGCCGGAGGCCAGGACCAGGATGGACCCAACATTGGCAGCCAGGCCCAAGATGCCGAAGAAGAGCAGCAGCCCCTGCTGATGGACTTGGTCCCGTCCGGGCGACCAGAGCCGCATGACTGCTTCCACAATGGCGTAGATGCCTATGGCCAGCAGTACCAGAGCCCCGCCAGCCGCCGTGATGACCTCCAGACGGGACCAGCCCCAGGTTCGCCGGTTTGTGGGGCGGCGCTCCATCAACACCGCAGTGACCGTGGAGGCGATTAGTACAGCCATGTCGGTCATCATGTGCCCGGCATCGACCAGCAGGGCCAGGCTGCGGGTGACCAAGGCGCCAACGACTTCGGCCACGAAGACCGACCCCGTCAGAGCCAAAGTCGTCAGCAACTGTCGACGATGGGCGGATCCGCCACCCTGGACACCACTTTCATGAGCGCTCATGCATACCCCGATTCATCAGTCACCAAGGTATGTCACCGGGGGCTGCGAGGCAAGGGTTTTCTGTGAAATACTCAGAAGCCGAACTTGCTTGCCGTCTCCTTCAAGGTCTCGGCGGAACGCTTCAGAGCAGCCAGCTCGCCGTCGCTCAGCGGGGTGTTGATGTGGGTGTTGACCCCCTCGCGGTTGAGCACGCTGGGCACCGACATGCACACGTCGGAGATGCCATGGAAGTCCTCCAGGAGGGAGCTGACCGGCAGGATCCGGTCGGTGCCGTTCAGGATGGACTCGATGATGTCCACGCCGGACATGGCGATGGCGAAGTTGGTCGCCCCCTTGCCCTCGATGATCTGGTAGGCGGCGTTCTTCACCTCCTGGTGTATCTCCTCGCGCTTGGCCGCGTCCAGGGGCTCATGGCCGGGCAGCTCCATCCAGTCGCACATGGGCACGCCGCCGATGGTGGCCGAGCTCCAGAGCGGGACTTCGGAGTCCCCGTGCTCGCCGGCGATGTAGGCATGGACGTTCTTGACATTGACTCCGGTCTGCTGGCCGATCAGGTAGCGCAGACGGGCGGAGTCCAGGTTGGTGCCCGAACCGAACATCTGGTTGACCGGCAGTCCGGACAGCTCCAGGGAGACTCGGGTGACGATGTCGACGGGGTTGGTAATCAGCAGGAAGATGGCATTGGGGGCCACCTCGACCATCTGCGGGATGATGGACTTCATCATGTTGATGGTGGCACCGGCCAGGTCAAGCCGAGTCTGCCCCGGCTTCTGCCTGGCTCCGGCCGTGATGACCACCATGTCGGCGTCGGCGCAGATCTGCGGATCGTCCGAGCCATCGATGGTGACCGTGGGATAGAAGCTGGATCCGTGCTGCATGTCGCGGACCTCGGCCTCAACACGCTGGGCGTTGATATCCTCAAGAACAATCTCTCGAGCCACGCCGCGCTGGGCCGCCGAAAAGGCCAGAGTCGACCCCACGGCTCCAGCTCCCACGATTGCTAGCTTGGTTGGCTTGATTGATGATTCCGCCATATTCTATGGACCTCTCTTATCGGAACCCGCGAAACGGGTTTGCCGCTGACAACATACGTAGTCTACCCAGCATAGGTGACCTGGTGCGCATCTGCCCTTAAGAGTTCAGCCCGGCCGATGGCGTGTCACCCGCTGAAGCCTGCAAGGGCTTCTGGTCAATGGCCTGGTCAAGCACGGCGGCCGCCAGCCGGTCGTCCACATCAGCGCTCAGCGCAACCCCGTCGGCCCGATATTCCAATGACTCCACCCGTCCCATCTGCCGTACCTGCTCCAGCAGAGAGCCACTGGTGTAGGGCAGTATGGCCTGGACATGCACGGCGGGAGCGGGCAGCAGCTCCTCCACCCGCTTGCGCAGGGACTCCAAACCCTGACCCTCCTTGGCTGAAACCAGGAAGGCTTCAGGCTCAAGGTTGGCAAGCCGCTGCCGGGCGTCCTTATCGATCAGATCCACCTTGTTGAAGACCAGCAGGCGGGGAATGGACTCGGCGCCGGGGATGTCTGCCAGCACGGCGTCCACAGCCCTGATCTGCCCGAAGGGATCGGGGTGGGAGCCATCCACCACATGGAGAATCAGATCGGACTGCCCCACCTCCTCCAGGGTGGATTTGAAGGCCTCCACCAGCTGGGTGGGCAGGCGGCGGACGAACCCGACCGTGTCCACATAGACGTAGCGCCGACCATCTGCCGCCTTGGTCCGCCTGACCGCCGTGTCCAGGGTCGCGAAGAGGGCGTTCTCCACCAATTCTTCGGATCCGGTCAGCCGGTTGGTCAGCGAGGACTTGCCGGCGTTGGTGTACCCCACCACGGCCACGGCCGGGAGCTGGTAGCGCCGCCGTGACCCACGCTTGACCTGGCGCGAGGGGGCCATCTGGGCGATCTGGCGCTTCAGCCGGGAAATCCGCCGCCTGATGACCCGACGGTCGGTCTCGATCTTGGTCTCGCCCGGGCCGCGGGAGCCTATGCCGCCAGCCTGTCCTGCAGCCTGACCACCAGCCTGTCGGGAGAGCGACCCGCCCCAGCCGCGCAGCCTGGGCAGCATGTACTCCAGTTGGGCGAGCTCCACCTGTGCCTTGCCCTCGCGGCTGGTGGCGTGCTGGGCGAAGATGTCCAGAATCAGGGCCGTCCTGTCAACCACCTTGACCTTGGTGACATCCTCAAGCGCACGTCGCTGGGAGGGATGCAGGTCGTCATCGGTGATGATGGTGTCGGCGCCCAGCCGGGCCACGATATCTGCCAGCTCCCGCGCCTTGCCCGAACCCAGGTAGGTGGCTGGATCCGGCTTGACCCGTTGTTGAAGCAGCCCATCCAAGACCTCAGCCCCGGCGGTCCGTGCCAGGGCGGCCAGCTCTCGCAGGGACTCCTCGGCCTGGCCGACCGTGGTCCTCGAACCCGACCAGACACCAACCAGGACCACCCGCTCCAGACGGACCTTGCGGTACTCCACCTCGGTCACGTCCTGGAGCTCACCCAGCCCCTCGACATGGCGGAAGGCATTGCGCCGGCTGCGCTCCTCCCACTCCTGGTCCTGCCCGGCCCGCCCTTGACTGCCGGTCAGTACCTCGGACTTGTGAGAGAGCGGGTCCTGATGGGCATCGTCAACTGCTGAACCATGCTCTTGAGTTGGTTGTTCTTGGGTCAAAGGCACCTCTGCATTGATCTATGGACTGGGGAACGAATCCGGTATAGGCGGAATCATGACACAGTCTTTATTATCATCTTCTTAGCAGACATCAGCGGGTGCCCGAGGGACGGGCAGACTTCAAAGACGGACGGGATGGACATGACGCACAGGGACCATGGCAGCAGCCGGGGGCAATCCTCCAGGACCGGGATGGACGGAGGCGAACAGTACTTTGTAGCCCGTCCGGCCTCCCCCGACCTCCGGCGGACCATCCAGGTCGAACTGGCCGGCCGCACCTGCCAGGTGGAGGTCTCCCACGGGGTCTTCTCATCGGGCAGGCTTGATCTGGGCACATCGGTCCTGCTCAAACGTGTTCCCCAGCCACCGGCAGAAGGCGACTTTCTGGACCTGGGCTGCGGATGGGGTCCCATCGCCCTGAGCATGGCCATGCAATCGCCCAAGGCCAACGTCTACGCTGTGGACACCAACCTGCGGGCCCTGGATCTGACTGCCCGGAACGCCAAATCCCAAGGCCTTGACAGGGTGCGCACGCTGGCCCCGGAGCAGGTGCCGGACGATCTGCGCTATGACCTGATCTGGTCAAATCCGCCCATCCGGGTGGGCAAGCCGGCACTGCACGACCTGCTGATGACCTACTTGCCCAGGTTGAAGTCCCAGGGCCGGGCCTACCTGGTGGTCCAGCGCAACCTGGGCGCTGACTCCTTGATTCCCTGGCTGGCTGAGGCTCTTGGCTCCGGCTGGACGGCGGAGAAGTATGCCTCGGCCAAGGGCTACCGGATCATCGAGGTGGGCCGGGCATGAGGTTCGATTATCCCGCCGAGCTCCCCATCAGCGCGGCCAAGAAGGACATCGTCCATGCCGTGCAGTCCTCCCAGGTGGTCATCGTCTCAGGCCAGACCGGCTCGGGCAAGACCACCCAGATTCCCAAGATCCTTTTGGAGATGGGCCGGGGCGACCACGGCCATCAGATCGTGCACACCCAGCCCAGGAGGATCGCCGCCAGAACCGTGGCCGAGCGCATCGCCTCGGAGACGGGCACCAGATTGGGTGATCAGATCGGCTACCAGGTGCGTTTCACCGACAAGTCCAGCCGAAGCACCCGCCTGCGGGTGGTCACCGACGGGATCCTTCTGGCACAGATTCAGGGCGATCCCCAGCTGCGGGCCTACGACACCATCATCATCGACGAGGCCCACGAGCGCAGCCTGAACATCGACTTTCTGCTGGGGTATCTGACCGCCTTGCTGCCCAGACGGCCCGATCTGAAGCTGATCATCACCTCGGCCACCATCGATTCGGTCAAGTTCCGCGACCACTTCGCCAAGGCCCTGCACACCCAGGTGCCCGTGCTGGAGGTCTCCGGCCGTACCTATCCGGTCCAGACCCTCTACGAGCCCGCCGGATCGGCACCGGCCCTGATGCGGCACGTCCCCGGGTTCGACTCCGAGGATGGACAGGACAGGGAGGATCCGGACATCCCCAATGCAGTGGCCCGGGCCTGCGCCGAGCTGGTCATCCATTCCACCCATGTGGACGGCCCCAGGGACATCCTGGTCTTCGCTGCCGGCGAGCGCGACATCCGCGAGTACGAGACCGCCCTGCGCCGCCACTTCGGCCCGCGAACCTCCGACATGCGCCGCGCGGACGCCCTGGAGATCATCCCGCTCTTCGCCCGCCTGTCGGCCAAGGAGCAGCACCGGGTCTTCGAACGCCACGGGCATCAGCGCATCGTCATCGCCACCAACGTGGCCGAAACCTCCCTGACGGTTCCAAGTATCCGTTACGTGGTGGACCCGGGACTGGCCAGGATCAGCCGCTACTCCAAATCGGCCAAGGTCCAGCGCCTGCCCATCGAGCCCATATCCCAGGCCTCGGCCGATCAGCGTGCGGGCCGTTGCGGACGTGTGGCCGACGGCATCGCCATCCGCCTCTATGCGAAAGACGACTATGACACCCGTCCCAAGTTCACCGACCCGGAGATCCTGCGCACCTCCCTGGGTTCGGTCATCCTGCACATGCTCTCGGTGGGCGTGGCCAATACGGCCGAGGACATCACTGACTTCGGCTTCATCGATCCGCCCGACACACGTGCAGTCAGCGATGGCCTGCGGGAGCTGACCGAGCTGCAGGCCATCTCCCGCCAGCAGGGCATCATCCGGCTGACCAATCTGGGACGACGGCTGGCCAGAATCCCCATCGACATCCGTCTGGGCAGAATGATTCTGCAGGCCGGTCAGGATGCCACCCCGGACACCCTGGCCGCCGTTCTGGTGGTCGTGGCCTTCCTCTCCCTGCAGGACCCTCGCGAGCGCCCGGAGGAGAAACGCGAGGAGGCAGATCGAATACATGCTCGTTACGAGGACCCATCCAGCGACTTCCTGACGGCCCTGAACATCTGGAACCGCTTCTTCCCGCAGGACAAGGAGCCCTCCAACAGTGCCCTGCGCAAGGCCTGCAAACAGGAGTACATGGCCTTCCTGCGTATGCGACAGTGGCATGACCTCTACCGGCAGCTGGCTCAGATGTGTCGGGGCCTACACATGAAGGTGGGCTCCCCTGTCCCCGTCAAGGGACCGGATCAGGCTCTGCTGGCCTTGCCTATTGGGCAGCAGGCGGCCCATGCCCTGGTCTGCTCCTGGGACGATCAAGGCATCCACCGGTCCATGCTGGCCGGCCTGCTCTCCAGTCTGGGAATGCAGGTGGTCCACGAACCCAAGGCCTCCGATTTCGCCGGCCTGCATGGCGCGGCACGGGCCAAGGCCATGAAGCGGGCGCACCGGCAGGCCAAGAACGACTACCAGGGGGCGCGTGGCACGCACTTCGCCATCTTCCCCGGCTCTGCGCTCTCCAAGGCCAATCCGCCCTGGATCATGGCCGCCGAGCTGGTGGAGACCTCCCGGCTCTGGGCTCGCTGCTGCGCAGCCATCGACCCCGCCTGGGCCGAACCCCTGGCCGAATCCCTGACCAGAACCACTTATGCCGAACCTCACTGGTCTGCCTCCCGTGGTGCCGCGGTGGCAACCTCCAAGGTCCTGCTCTACGGCCTGCCCATCGTGCGCGACAGGACGGTCCAGTGGGCCCGAATCAACCCCGCCCAGGCCCGGGACATGCTGATACGCCAGGGCCTGGTCCAGGGCGAGGTGCGCGAGCGCTTCCCGCATGACGGCTTCATCCAGGCCAACCGGCAGGTGCTCAACGAGGCCGGCGAGCGGACCAGCAGGACCCGCCAGATTATTGGCACCGTCACCGAGGAGGACCTCTACGATTTCTACCAGGAGCGCATTCCCCAGGAAGCCACATCCCTGGCCGCGCTGGGCTCTTGGTGGCGGAAGCACCACGATGCGGACCCACATCTGCTGGACTTCGACCCCGACAAGGTGGAGCGTCTGAACGACCAGTCCGCCTCCTACCGACCCGGGGACTACCCCGACCACTGGCACACCCTGGGCATCGACGGACGGCCCATGGATCTGCCCCTGACCTATCGTTATCAGCCGGGAGAGCCAGACGACGGCATCACGGTCCACATCCCACTGCACTGCCTGAACCAGCTGACACCCGGGCAGTTCAGCTGGACCGTGCCGGGCCTCCTGGACGACCTGATCACAGCCACCATCAAGTCCCTGCCCAAGGCACTGAGGGTCCAGTTCGTCCCCGCCCCTGACGCCGCCCGGACAATCCGCGCTTGGATAGACGGCCACTATCCCCTGCTGCCCGGCGCCGACCCTGCGTCGGCGGACCGGGCCACCTACGGGTCAGCGGACCGGCCTGCGGACGAAGATGGCAGCAATGCCGGAGCCATTCCCGCCGGGGGCTGGCCGGACTTCGAGCAGGCCTTCACCGCCGCAGCCATAGACACGGTCGGAGCCCAGCTGCACCCGGAAGTCTTCACCCAGGCCAGGCTGGAACGACTGCCCGACTACCTGCGGCCCACCTTCCAGGTGGAGGAGGATCGACGCCAGGGCCACGGCAGTGGCCACAAGGGCCGGAGCCACCCCAAGGCCCTGGGCCGGTCCAAGTCCCTGACCGACCTGCAGCGCGAACTGGCCGGACAGGCCCGGCAGTCGGCCCGGTCCCGGGTGGACTCCCAGGCCAGCAAGGCCGCCCGACAGGGCCAGGTGGTCAAAAGCGCCGACCTGCTCCATCAGTCCGGCGCCACCACCAAACCGCGCGAGGAACTGATCTGGCAGGCTGCCTTGGACAAGCTCCATCTGCCTGCCCAGAGGATCTCCTCGCGTTGGCTCAGCCGAGAGGCCCTGATGCTGGCCTCAGCCCCCTACCCGGACACCTCCGCCCTGGCCGAGGACCTGCAGATGGCCACTGTAAAGCGCCTGATCCCCCACAACGAAGCCATCACCGACGACCGGACCCTGCAGGAGGCTGTAGCCGGCGTCAGCCAGGTCTACGAGGACACCGTGTATCAGGTGGCCAAGGATGTTGTCGCTATTCTGGAGACTTCGGCCCAGGTGGACAAAGCCGTGTCCGGCCCGGCCGATCTTCCCCTGCTCTCGGTTCTGCAGTGGATACGCCAGCATTCGGCCAATCTTGTGGCCAAGGGCTTCATCGGCGCCGACCCGCCCTATGCCCTCCCCCGCCTGCGCACATATCTGAAGGCGGACCTGATGCGGCTGAACAAGGCCCGCAGGGACAAGGACCGTGACGTACGATGGGCATGGCAGGCGCAGACCGCCCAGGATCTAGTGGACCAGGCGACCAAGACGGCCCAGTCTCTGCCCGCCGGTCCCGGACGAGACCAGGCCATGGACCGTGCACAAAGGGGACGTTGGATGATGGAGGAGTACTTCGTCTCCATCTGGGCCCAGGAGCTGGGGACGGCCATCCCTGTCAGCCTGCAAAGAATCAGGAAGGCACTGGAAGGAAAACCATGAGCACAAGTCCATCGGGACGAAGACGCAGGGGCGGCAACAAACGCGAACGGATGACCCTTCGCCGCGCGCAGACCCTGGGGGCCGCCCTGATGGCCATAGTCCTGGTGGTCGCCCTTTGCATCCTGGCCGTCCGCTTCGTCTCATACCGGCTGATGGTCGGCCGCGTCATCCGCTACCAGGAGCAGCTCTCCCAGGAGTATGTCTTCAATCCAGGCAGGATCATCACCGATCACCGCTTCCATGACACCATGGACATGAACGCCGACGATGTTCAGGCCTTCTTGGACCAGAAGGGGGCGTCCTGCAACGGATCCACTTGTCTGCGCAACCTGCGGATGGACGTCCCCGACCGCCCCGGTGACGGTCTATGTGACGCCTACAAGGGCGGCAAGGGGCAGAGCGCGGCCCAGATCATCGACGGGTCCGCTCGCTCCTGTGGGATAAGTCAGAAAATCCTCCTGACCATACTGCAAAAGGAGCAGCATCTGGTAGCCACCGACCAGCCCGCCACCAAGGTCCAGCTAAAGTCCGCCATGGGCCTTTCCTGCCCTGATGGCGCGGATTGTGACGCCCGCTACGCCGGTTTCTTCAACCAGGTCTACGGGGCCGCCCATCGATTCCGCTACTACCAGGCGCACCGGGATCAGTACGCTTACAAGACCAAGGCCCTGAACGATGTTCGCTTCAGCCCCGATGCCTCCTGCGGCAGCGGTAAGGTCTACATCGAGAACGATGCCACTGCCCTGCTCTACATCTATACGCCCTACCAGCCCAACGAGGCAGCGCTGCGGGCAGGCGACGGCGAAGGCAACCGCTGCTCAAGCTATGGCAACCGCAACTTCGTCATCATCTACAACAGCTGGTTCGGCCGATCAGACCAGTAAGCCCCGGGTTCAAAGCCTGGGCAGATAGTAGGCCAGCTCGTAGGGGGTGACCTGACGACTGTACCCGGCCCACTCCCTGTGCTTGTTGCGCAGGAAGTACTCGAAGGTCTGCTCGCCCAGCACCTGGGCCACGAAGTCCGATTTTTCCATGACCTTGAGCGCCGCATCCAGGCTGTCAGGCAGGGGCTCGATGCCCATGGCCTGCCGCTCGGCGTCGGTCAGCTCCCAGACGTCGTCGCTGGTGGGCTCGCCCAGGGTCATCTTCTGCTCGATCCCGTCCAGGCCCGCAGCCAGCAGCACCGAGTAGGCCAGATAGGGGTTGGCTCCCGGATCCAGCCCGCGGAACTCCATCCTGGCCGAGTTGCCCTTACCGGGCTTGTACTGGGGTATGCGCAGGAGGGCGGACCGGTTGTTGTGCCCCCAGCAGACGTAGCTGGGCGCCTCGGCCCCGCCCCAGAGACGCTTGTAGGAGTTGACGTACTGGTCGGTCACCGCGCAGATCTCGGCCGCATGTGCCAGTATGCCGGCGGCGAACTGCCGGGCCGTCTGGGACATGTTGAACTCCTGGCCCACCTCGTAGAAGGCGTTGGTGTCCCCCTCGAACAGGCTCAGATGGGTGTGCATGCCCGACCCCGGCTGGTCGGTGAAGGGCTTGGGCATGAAGCTGGCATAGATTCCACGCTCCAGCGAGATCTCCTTGACCACGGTCCGGAAGGTCATGATGTTGTCGGAGGTGGTCAGGGCGTCGGCATAGCGCAGGTCGATCTCGTTCTGTCCAGGCCCGGCCTCGTGGTGGGAGTACTCCACCGAGATGCCCATCTGCTCCAGCATGTTGACGCAGGCCCGGCGGAAGTCCATCCCCGGGCTGCGGGGCACGTGGTCGAAGTAGCCGCCCTCGTCGATGGGGGTCGGGACCTGGGACCAGTCGTCCTGGTTCTCAAACAGATAGAACTCGATCTCCGGATGGGTATAGAAGATGAAGCCCTTCTCCTTGGCCTTGGCCAAGGCCCTCTTGAGCACATGCCGGGGATCGCCGCTGCTAGGCTCGCCGTCCGGGGTGAGCACGTCGCAGAAGATCCGTGCTGTGCCCTGAGGTCCGCCCCTCCAGGGAAGAATCTGGAAGGTGGACGGGTCGGGCTTGACGATCATATCGTCCTCGGAGACCCTGGTCATGCCCTCGATGGCCGAGCCGTCGAAGCCCAGCCCCTCCTCGAAGGCGACCTCCAACTCGGTGGGCGCTATGGCCACCGACTTCAGGGTGCCCAAGACGTCGGTGAACCAGAGACGAATGAACCGGACATCGCGCTCCTCGACAGTGCGCAGCGCGAACTCCTCTTGCTTATCCATAGAGCTTATGCTCCCATTCCTATATTTCGCAGACTTGCTTATAGCGTTAACAATGCCCCGAGACCAGGTCCAGCGCCTGCTCCAGGGTGAAGGCCCCCTCATAGAGGGACTTGCCCAGGATGGCGCTGTCCACGCCCCGATCGGCCAGATCCAGGATCCGGCTCAGGTCATCCAGGCTGGATATACCTCCCGAGGCGGTCACCTTGGCCGGAGTCCGGTCAGCCACCTGTCCCAGCAGATCCAGGTTGGGACCGGTCATCATCCCGTCGCGTGTCACATCGGTGACCACATACCGGCTGCAACCGTCCCGGTCCAGCCGATCCATGGCCTCGAAAAGATCCCCGCCCTGTCTGGTCCAGCCCCGGGCGGCCAGGGTGTGTCCGCGCACATCCAGACCCACGCAAACCCTCTGCCCGTAGCGATTCAGGACCCGGCTTGTCCATTCCGGGTTTTCCAGGGCCGCCGTACCGATGTTGACCCGGGTGGCGCCGGCATCCAGGGCCGCCTCCAGACTGGCGTCGTCGCGGATACCGCCACTGAGCTCCACCTTGACGCGATCCCCCAGCTCGTTGACCAGGGCGGCCAGCTTGTCGCGGTTGTCGCCCGTGCCGAAGGCCGCATCCAGATCGACCAGGTGGAGCCACTCGGCACCCTGGTCGACCCAGGCTTTGGCTGCATCGGCAGGTTCCCCGTAGACCTTCTCGGAGCCGGAGACCCCTTGCTTCAGGCGGACCGCCTTTCCGTCGCGGACATCGACAGCGGGTAGGAGCGTCAGCATCTCATTCACCTTTCTCGCAGGGGCGTCCGGAAGCCCCGGGAAGGGTCCGCACCCAATTGGTCAGCAACCGTGCGCCGGCCTGGCCGGACTTTTCAGGATGGAACTGGGTGGCGCTCAAGGGACCGCACTCATAGGCCGCCACGAACCTGCTGCGTCCATAGGTGGCCCAGGTAACCAGCGGTTCACCGAAGGAGGTGCCCTGTGAGGTCTTGTCAGATGCTGGTTGGACTGACCCTGGCCGCGTTTCACCCTCTCGGTTGAACACCGATACTCGCAGGGACAAATCGGGCTGTGCCAGGCTGGCCCGGTCATCTCCCTGCGCCGCCATGGCGGCATAGGAGTGGACGAAGTAGAAGCGCTGGTCCTGGACCCCTGCCAACAGTTGTGTTCCCTGAGGCGCCTGGACATGGTCCCAGCCCATATGGGGCACCACATCGGCATCCAGCTCGGTCACCCGCCCGGGGATCAGGCCCAGACCGGGCTCGCTGCGACCGTCCTCGTCCCCGAACTGGAACATGATCTGAAGACCTATGCAGACCCCGAGAACCGGCAGGCCCTGGGCCAGGCGATCCAGGATGATGCGGTCTCCGCCGACAGCCCGCAACCCCGCCATGCAGGCCCCGTAGGCCCCCACGCCGGGAATGACCAGGCCGTCGGCCTTCATGGCCAGGTCCGGGTCGGCGCTGATTCGCGCATCAATCCCAAGCTGGGAGAGGGCATGCACCATGGATCTGACATTGCCGAACCCATAGTCAAGCACCTGTATCCTGGTCATGTTCCTCCTAGCCAAGCCGTTTGCTTGTTCGATTACTCGACACGACCCTCGCGAGTCGATCCGCCGGCCCCGAACCTGGTATGCGAGGCGATGATGCCCATGGCCTTCTCGCGGTTGTACTCCCCCGAGTCGAAGATTAAGGCCCCATCCTGGCGCAGCCTGTCCACCGTGGTGGTCCCGATCATCAGGTCCTCCACAAAGTCGGCGGTGGCGGCGAAGAGGATGGGCGGGGCAAGCGTCTGCTCCGACTGCCCACTGATCCAAAGGGTCACTTCGAGTTTGTCGGCCCGGTTGACCGCCAGAATGGCACTGAGCCCGGATACGACCGTAGTCAGATCGCGAATGGCTGCCTCGGGGCCGTCCCCGTCCAGATTTCTAAGGACGGCCACGGCACCCTCACGGGCCTGGATGCAATAGGCAGATATATCAGATATCTGGCAGAAGGCCGCCAGAAGCTCTGCCGAAGCCAGGCGGGTCACCATGACGGCGGCCTTGGCCCTGTTGCCGATCAGGCCTTCAAGCTCCTGATCGAAGTCTGCCGCAACGTCATCAGCCTCGTCCGGTTCCACCGACGAATGGTCAGCGGGCTCGGAATTCAGCCCAGCCTCGTCATCCACGCTCGATCCGGAGTGCTCAGACAGCTGATCCGCTTGGTCCTGGCCCTCATTGAACTCGGCCTCAAAGCTGGCCAGGGCCCGCTCGACCTCCTCCTCGCTCAGATGATGGCCGGAATCCGGCAGATCCTGATCCCTACTGTCATTGTTGTCGTATTCATCAGCGCTCATAGCGACCCCTTGGTGCTGGGGATGCCCTTGACCCTGGGATCAGGCTCCACTGCGAAGCGCAGAGCCCGGGCCAGGGCCTTGAATTCAGCCTCGGCGATGTGGTGCGGATCCCTGCCCGACAGGAGGGTCAGGTGCAGGCAGATGCCGGCATGCATGGCGATGGACTCCATGACGTGCCTGACCAAGGAACCGGTGAAGTGCCCGCCGATCATGGCGTACTGGAACCCCTCAGGCTCACCGGTGCAGACCGCATAGGGCCTGCCCGAAATGTCGACCACGGCTCTGGCCAGGGCCTCGTCCAGGGGGACGGTGGCGTCGGCGAAGCGCTTGATGCCCCGCTTGTCCCCCAGGGCCTGGGCCAGGGCCTCGCCAAAGACGATGGCCACGTCCTCGACCGTGTGATGGACGTCGATCTTGGTGTCCCCGCTGGCCTTGATGGTCAGGTCAATCAGGGAATGCCTGCCCAGGGCCGTCATCATATGGTCATAGAAGGGCACCGAGGTGTCGATGTCGGTCACCCCGGTGCCATCCAGATCCAGACTCAGGCTCACCTTGGACTCACTGGTCTGGCGGGTGATGGTGGCTGTTCTGCCTGCCATTGCTGCTCCTCCGCTTTCTGCCGCGCACTCCAGTAAGCACTGTGTCTTCTGCGCAGCGTCTAGACCACCAGCATAGCCGTCCCGCTGGTCTGCATCCTGCTAGAACCGCTTGAGGACATGGACCAGGGTTTGGCGGAATCGCTCCATCTCCGAGTCCGTGCCCATGCAGACCCTCAGGTAGCCTTGGGGACCCACGGCCCGGATCAGCACGCCTTCATCCTTCATGGCCTCGAAGACGGCATCCCGGTCGGGGAAGGTCCCGAAGAGGATGAAGTTGGAGGCCGAGGGGACCACGGTCAGAAGCCGGCCGTGGAACTTCTGCCCAGCCAGCCACTCGGCGGTTTCCCGACGGGTCTGGCGAAGCTTATCCACCCGAGCCAGTTGGAGGTCCGTGTGCTCCAAGGCAGCCAGGGCCGCAGCCTGGGTCAGGGCACTCAGATGGTAGGGCATCCGGACGATGCGGACCGCGTCTACTATTCCCTGGGATGCAGCCAGGTAACCCACCCTGGCGCCGGCGAAGGCGAAGGCCTTGGACATGGTCCGGCTGACTGCCAGGTGGTCGTACTGACCGATCAGGCTGACCGCCGAGGGCGTGCCCGGGTCCCGAAACTCGATGTAGGCCTCATCCACGACCACGATGGGCCGGGCGGACGGGTCCGCGCCCGCCACAGGGACCTGAGAGCAGACCTCCAGGAGCCTGGTCAGCTGATCCATGGGCAGGGGCGTCCCCGTGGGATTGTTGGGACTGGTCACCAGGACCATGGCGGGCCCCAGCTCCTTGATGCGCTTGATGGTTTTATCCATGTCCAGGCTGAAATCGGGCAACCGGTGGGCCAGCTCCCAGTCGGTGAAGGTGTCCCGGGCATACTCGGGATACATGGAATAGGTAGGGTCGCAGCCCAAGGCGATCCTACCCGGTCCGCCGAAGGCCTGGAAGAGCTGGAGCATGATCTCATTGGATCCGTTGGCCGCCCAGATTTGCTCGGGTGGGAGCGAGGTACCAGACTCCCTCTTCAGGTAGACAGCCAGAGCCCGCCGCAGGTCCTCATGTTCCCTGTCCGGATAGCGGTTGAGGCCGGGGGCCGCCTGGCGGACACGCTGGCAGATGGCATCGACCACCTCCTGGTCCAGGGGGCAGGGGTTTTCGTTGACGTTCAGGCAGACCGGGACATCCAGCTGGGGGGCGCCATAGGGTTCTTCACCCACCAGGTCGGTACGGAGTGGAAGATCTGCTGGTACGGCACTCACAGCAAACCGGCCTTCTCTTCGTTGGCTTCCAGGTCGGCCTTGTCGTAGGGGTCGTCCAGGAACCGGCTCAGGATGCACTCGCCATGGGCGGGCAGATCCTCGGATACGGCGAAATCGTTGATCTTGGCTGCGATGGGCTTAAGCCCTTCCTTGTCATATTCGATGACTTCGACAGGCTTCATGAAGGTGTGGACGCCCAGGGCCACGTCGAACCGGGCTGTGCCGCCGGTGGGCAGGACGTGGTTTGACCCGGACATGTAGTCGCCCAGGGGTACAGGAGAGTAAGGACCGCGGAAGATGGCGCCAGCGTTTCGAATTCGGTCGATGACGGCATCGGGATCGGCCGCCTGAACCTCAAGATGCTCGGCGGCATAGGCATTGGCCACGTCGATGGACTGGTCGATCCCGTCGGTCAGAATGATTCCCGACTGATTGCCGCCCAGGGAGGTGCGCACCCGGTCGGCATGCTCGGTCCGAGGCACCCTGCGCCCCAGGGCCTCCTGAACGCCCTTGGCCAGTTCCGGGCTGTCGGTGATCAGCACCGAGCCGGCCAGCTCGTCATGCTCGGCCTGTCCGATCAGGTCTGCCGCCACCCAGTCGGGGTTGGCCTGCCCGTCGGCAAGAATGGCGATTTCCGTGGGTCCGGCCACGGCGTCAATTCCCACCATGCCGGAGACCATCTGCTTGGCTGTCGCCACAAAGATGTTGCCAGGGCCCGTGATCTTGTCGACCGGGTCACAGAGAATCTCCCCGTCCTGGGGCTCGGATCCCCTGGCCCCGTATGCGAACATGGCTACGGCCTGGGCGCCGCCCACGGCATAGACCTCATCCACTCCCAGGATGGCGCAGGTGGCCAGGATGATGGCCGCCGGCAGACCCCGAGGGTCGTCGGATGCGGGCGGAGTGGCCACGGCCAGGGAATCAACGCCGGCAATCTGGGCGGGCACCGCGTTCATGATGACCGAGGAAGGATACAGGGCCTTGCCTCCCGGCACATAGAGGCCTACACGCTCGATCGGAATCCACCGCTCGCTGACCCGGGCGCCGGGTGCCAGGTCGGTGGCCATGGGCTTGGGCACCTGTGTGGTGCAGACCTTGCGGATGCGGGTAACGGACTCCTCTATTGCCGCCCTGACCTTGGGATCCAGCTGCTCCAGGGCCTCCTGCATGGCCGATGCCGGAACCCTCAGATCATGAGGACGCACATGGTCGAACTTCTCCTCCAGGTCGCGCAGGGCCGCCGCCCCATGTTCACGCACCTGGTCCAGTATGGGCTGCACCTGGGCGCTGGCCTCCCGGGTACCCATATCGGCTCGGGGCATGGCGGCGAGGAGTTGGGCGCGGGACATGGTTTTCCCGCGCAGATCCATGGTTCTCATCATGAGCTTTGACATACTTCGATGGTAGTGAACTTTTATGTCGCCAAAGCCAGCGACCCACCACCGTCCCAAATGGTGAGACGGGTCCGGGCGCGTCCTAGGCCGACGGTAGGCAGGAGGGTCCGAAGACCGACTTGATCTCGGCCATCATGGAGGTGTCGTGCCTGGTGCGGAATCCGTCGCCAAAGGTCAGCAGACGCACGTTCCCGCGGTCGTCGGTGACGGCCAGACGGACCTGGCAGTAGCCGGGGTGGGACTTGAGTATCCGGGCCAGCCGCTCCATGTGCCCCCTATCCAGGGCCTGCCTGGGCAGGGTGATGGTCAGTGGCCGCTCGTCCGCCGACTCCAGGACGGGCACCTCCATATCATTGACGCGGATGTTGGTGGCCTCGTCACGAAGCTCGACCACTCCCCTCACCCGGATGACCGAGTCCAGGGCCAGGTCGTCGGCGTGGGCGTCGTAGACCTTGCCGAAGAACATGCATTGGATGGAGCTCTCCAGGTCCTCGATGGTGACGATGGCCCACGGGTTGCCCTTCTTGGAGACCCTGCGGTCCACAGCAGTGACCAGCCCGGCCAGGGTCACCGCCTTGCCGTCCATGCTGTTAGACCGGTTGAGCAGCTGGGCGATGGACATGTCTCGCATGCCGGCCAGAACCGAGGTCATGCCGCTCAGTGGATGGTCGGACACATACAGGCCCAGCATCTGCCGCTCGAAGTTGAGTTTGGTGGACTTGTCCCACTCGTCGATGTCGGGCACGGTCACCTGGGCATCGCCCAAGGCATCCTGCTGGGGTTCATCGTCATCGGCGTCGGCGAAGAGGTCGAACTGGCCCTCGGCCTGCTTGCGTTTGATGGGCATGACCTGGTCGACTGCCTCGTCGTGGATCTGGAAGAGGGCCCTCCGGTTGGGGTCGATGCCGTCGAAAGCACCACCCTTGATCAGGGATTCCACGGTTCGCTTGTTGAGCACCTCCATGGGCACCCTCTTGACGAAGTCCATGAAGTTGACGTACTTACCCCGGGGCCCCTGGCGCTCCTTGATGATGTCCGCCACCACCTTGTCGCCCACATTGCGAATGGCTCCCAGGCCGAAGCGGACCACGTCGCCGACAGCGGAGTACTCGGCAACGGACTCGTTGATGTCAGGCGCCAGGATGCGGATGCCCATCCTTCTGGCCTCGCCCAGATAGAGGGCTGTCTTGTCCTTGTTGGTCCGCTCGTTCTGCAGCAGGGCGGCCATGAACTCCACTGGATAGTGGGTCTTGAGATAAGCGGTCCAATATGCGATCAGAGCATAGGCCGCGGAGTGCGCCTTGTTGAAGGCGTAGCCGGAGAAGGGCACCAGGACATCCCAGACCGCCTGGGCCGCCTCCTGGGAGTAGCCGTGCTCCTTCATACCCTCGAAGAAGGGAACCTGCTCCTTGGCCAGGACGTCAGGCTTCTTCTTGCCCATGGCCCTTCGCAGCACATCGGCTCGACCCAGGGAGTAGCCGGCCAGAATTCGGGCTGCGGACTGGACCTGCTCCTGGTAGACGATCAGGCCGTAGGTCTCATCGAGCACGCCCGCCAGGGGCTTGGCCACCTCCGGATGGATGGGCTCGATCTTCTGCAGCCCGTTCTTGCGCTTGGCATAGTTGATGTGCGAGTTCATATCCATGGGCCCCGGCCTGTAGAGGGCGATCAGGGCGGAGATGTCGTTGAAGTTATCAGGCTTGAGCATGCGCAGCAGGGATCGCATGCCGTCACCATCGAGCTGGAAGACGCCCAGGGTGTCGCCCCGGGACAGCAGCTGGTAGGTCTCCTTGTCGTCCAGGGGAACCTTCTCGATGCTGATGGGCTCCTTGCCGTTGCGCTTGATGTTGGTGACCGTGTCCCTGATGACCGTGAGGTTGGACAGCCCCAGGAAGTCCATCTTGACCAGCCCCAGGGTTTCGCAGGTGTGGTACTCGAAGGTCGTGGTCACTGTGCCGTCGGTGCGCTCCATCAAGGGCGAGGTATTGGTGATGGGGTTGGAGGCCATGATGGTGGCGCAGGCGTGCACACCGGTCTGGCGGATGATGCCCTCGATGCCCTTGGCCTCCTCGGTGATTCGCTTGACATCCGGGTTGGACTCGTACAGGTCGCGGAACTCCTTGGCCTCCGGATAGCGCTTGGACTGGGGATCGAAGATCTCCTTGAGGCTCATGTCCTTGCCGTTGACCGTAGGCGGCAGGGCCTTGGTCACCTGGTCGCCCACGGAGTACTCGTAGTCCATGATCCTGGCGGAGTCCTTGAGGGCCTGCTTGGTCTTGATGGTGCCATAGGTCACGCACTGGGCCACCTTGTCTGAACCGTACTTGCGGCCCACGTAGTCCAGGACCTTCATGCGCCCCTCCGGGTCGAAGTCCACGTCGATATCGGGCAGGGAGACGCGCTCGGGGTTGAGGAAGCGTTCGAAGATCAGGCCGTGCTTGAGCGGGTCCAGCTCGGTGATGCCCATGGCATAGGCCACCATGGATCCTGCCGCCGATCCACGGCCCGGTCCCACCATGATCCCGTGGTTCTTGGCCCAGTTGATGTAATCGGCCACCACCAAAAAGTATCCGGTGAACTGCATCTGGCAGATGACCCCGCACTCGTAGTCGGCCTGGTGGGAGACCTCCTCGGGCACCCCGTCCGGGTAGCGGTTCTTCAGCCCCTCGTCCACCTTCTTCAGGAAGAGGGAGGTCTCGTCCCAACCCTCCGGGCAGTCGAACCGGGGCATGAAGGCCCCGTCCTCATGGTCGTCGAACATGACGTTGCATCGTTCCGCGATCTCCAGGGTGTTGTCGCAGGCTTCGGGGAACTCCTTGAAAATCTCGCGCATCTCCTGGGCGGAGCGGATGTAGTAGCCGCTGCCGTCGAACTTGAAGCGGCCGGGGTCGGTCAGTCGGGATCCCGAGTTGATGCAGAGCAGGGCATCCTGGGCCGAGGCGTCCTCCTTGCGCACATAGTGCGAGTCGTTGGTGGCCACCAGGGGGGCATCCAGACGACGGGCGATCTCCAGCAGATCCTTGGTCACCCGATGCTCGATCTCCAGCCCGTGGTCCATCAGCTCCACGTAGTAGTTCTCCTTGCCGAAGATGTCCTGGAACTCCCCGGCGGCCCGCAGGGCTTCATCGAACTGGCCCAGCCTCAGCCTTGTCTGGACGATGCCCGAAGGGCAGCCGGTGGTGGCGATGACCCCCTTGTGGTAGGTGGACAGCAGATCCTTGTCCATACGGGGCCACTTGCCCACCAGGCCCTCCAGATTGGCCACCGATGAGGCCTTGATCAGGTTGACCAGGCCCGTGTCGTCGCTGGCCCAAAGGGTCATGTGGGTGATGAAGCCGCCGCCGGAGACATCGTCGGAACGCTGCTCGTCGGTTCCCCAGTGGACCCGGCTCTTGTCCTGGCGGGCCGTCTCTGGGGTCACGTAGGCCTCGATGCCGATGATGGGCTTGATGTCGGCATCCACGGCCGTGCGCCAAAGCTCATAGGCCCCGTGCATGTTGCCGTGGTCGGTAATGGCCACGGCAGGCTGCCCCAGCCGTCCCACCTCGGCAACCAGGTCGGGGATCCTGCTGGCCCCGTCCAGGGTGGAATAGTGGGTGTGGGTGTGAAGGTGAACGAAGTCTGACCGGGTTGAGGACATATCTCCAATTTACCCAGGACCCTGGCCGAATCGCCGGAGTCCGCTAGCTGCGTATACCAGTGGCGCTCTGACGCTCGATCTGCAGGGAGCTGCGCAGATCAGCGGGGTAGGAGGAGACCACCTTGGTCCAGATCTTGGTTCGGGGATGGCGGAATTCCAGCCGCATGGCGTGCAACCACTGCCGCTTCAGGCCCAGCCTGTCCGCCAGGTCGGGGTTGGCCCCATACATGTGATCGCCCACCAGGGGGTGGCCTATGGAGGAGAAGTGCACGCGTATCTGATGGGTGCGCCCGGTCTCCAGATTGACGCTGACCAGTGTGGCCGATCCGAAGCGTTCCAGCACATCCCAGTGGGTGATGGCCTCCTTGCCTGCAGGCGTGACCGTGAAGCGGAAGTCCGAGACCCGGGCCCGGCCGATGGGGGCTTCGATGGTGGCCTTGTCCTCGGTCAGATTGCCCTGGACCAAGGCGTGGTAGATCTTGACCACCTCATGCCGGGCGAACTGCCGGCGCATCTCCTTGTAGGCCAGGTCGGACTTGCAGACCAGCATGAGGCCGCTGGTGCCCGCGTCCAGTCGGGAGACTATGCCCTGACGGCCCTGGGCCCCCATGGAGGTGATGTGGGTGCCCCGCTGCAGGAGGCTGCCCAGAACGGTTGGGCCGGTCCAGCCTATGGAGGGATGTGCCGCCACCCCTACCGGCTTGTCGACGATGACCACGTCCTCATCCTCGTAGACCACAGGCATGTCCTCGGCCACCGGCTCCACCTGTTTGGCTTGCTCAGGCTCGTCCAGCTCAATCAGATCGCCGCTCATCAGGGTGGTGGCCTTGTTCACACGACGGCCCATGATCCGCACATGGCCCTGGGCCACCAGATCGCTGGCCTTGGCCCTGGACAGGCCCAGCATCTTGGACAGGGCCATGTCCAGGCGCCGACCCACCAGGGCATCCGGCGCAGGAAGAAGCCGGGTCACTTGGCTGCTCCCCCATGTTCTTGTATCGTGGACTGTTCAGTAAACCTCACATTGCAGACGAGGAGCACCACTACGGCCACGCCTGCCAGGGTCAGATAGACGTCGGCCACATTGCCCACTGACCAGCCGTAGTCCAGAAAGTCGACCACGGCTCCATCAAGGAAGCGCGAAGCATAGGCCACTCGGTCGATCAGATTGCCTGCCGCCCCGGAGAAGGCCAGGGAAAGAACCAAAGTCCAGGCCATGGAGGTGGTGCGCAGAGCCAGAACAATGATGAGCAGGCAGGCTGCCAGGGCGATCAGGGATATGACCCAGGTACTCCCGGACCCCAATCCAAGCGAGGCCCCGGGGTTGCGTACCAGTCGCAGTCCACGCAATGGCCCGGGCAGAGCCACCCTGACACCGCTGCCCAGCCGAGCCAGGGCCAGGGCCTTGGTCACCTGGTCCAGGGCGATGGCCACTGCCGCCAGAGCGACGAAGACGGCCACGCGCCCGCGCAGCCGTCTCATAAATGTGTTCTTCGTCATTACCTTATGGAATCAGTGGGCCTGTTCGGACTTCTTTTCCATGGACTGGTAATTGCTGGTGTCCGAAATCTGGTTGATCAGCTGGTTGAGGAACTCGGTCAGCTTGCTCCGGTAGCCCGCCTCGAACTGCTTGAGTCCCTGGATGTTCTCCTCAAGAACCTTGGACTGATCCATGAGCTTGTTCTTGACATCGGCGGCATAACGATCCGCGCTGTCACGGGTGTTCTTGTCGTACTCCTGCGCTCGGGTCTGCACCTGGGTCTCGTACTCATCAGCCTGGTTGTGCTGGCGCTTGGAATAGGCGTCGGCATCGGAACGGGTCTTGACGGAGTACTCGTCGGCCTGGGAGCGTACGCGCTGTGAGTAGCCATCAGCCTCGGAGTGCACGCGCTTGGAGTACTCGTCCACCTCGGCGCGGGTCCTCTTGGAGTAGTCCTCCGCCTTCTTGACGATGTCGTCATGCTGGGCGTGTCCCTCGGCCACCAGCTGGGAAGCGTTGGCCTTGCCCTTGTCTACGTACTGGTCGTGCAGCTGCATGGCCAGAGTGAGCATGGCAGTGGCCCTCTCGGGCTCGCTGCTTGCCTCGGCACCGGCCCCCGCGATCCGCTGCAGACTGCCCGTTTCAGTGGAGGGCTCGGCCTTGGAGACCTGCTCACGCAGCTGCTCCTCGCGCTTGCGGGACTCCTCCAGCTGCTTGTTCAGCTGCTCGGTGCGCTGCTGCTGTTCCTGAGAGACCTTCTGTGCCTGGGTAATCTGCTGGCGGGCCGTGGCCATGCTCTGTTGGGAGGCATTGAGCTGGTTGGTCAGCGCCTGCACCTGCTGACGGGCCTGGTCGCGCTCCTTTTGCATGGCCGTCAATTGGTTGGTCAGCGCCTGGGTGTTGTTGCCCGCAGCGGCCTGGGCGGTCAGCTGGTCAATCTGCGAGTTCAGCTGCTCGACCTGACGCTTGAGCTGGTCGTTCTGGGAGGCCAGGGTCTTGACCTGACTCTGGGACTCTGCCAGAAGTCGCTTGGTCTGGGCATCCACGGCCGGCTGCTGGGCCGCAGCCGATCCCTGGGCCTGCTTCAGGTCCCGATTCTCCGTCTGCAGGGATTGCACCTGGGCCGTCAAGTCGGAAATCTTTGAGTTCAGTGAGGCCACATCGGTACCCAGGGACTGGGTGGAAGCGGCGTTGCCTTGCATGGCCTGCTTGCCCAGGGCCTCAACCGTATCGGTGACCTGATCCAGGAAGTCGTCGACCTCGTCGACGTCGTAGCCTTCCTTAAACCGCACTGTCTGGAAGGTATGCTCCCTTATGTCATTAGGCGTCAATAGAGCCATATGTTTCTCCACCTCGCTTCAGGCCAACCAGCCCGATTGTGTTCTCTTACTGCATGCTAGCACGGAGTCTGCCGTACCCGCGGTCTTGTCTCTACCCCAGGAGCACCTGGATAATGATCAGGGCGGCGTAGAGGACCATGAAGGAGACGTCGAGCTGAATCCTGCCCATGGGCAGGGGCGGGACGTACCGGCGCAGCCAGCGCAGGGGCGGTTCAGTAAGGGCATAGATGACCCGAATGAGCGAGGCTACGAAGCCACGGGGGTACCAGCGGGGCGACAGAACCAAGACCCAGTCCAGGATCATCCGCACGAAGAGGATGAGCAGGTAGGTCTCAATGCAGATGTCTACCAGGTATCGAAGAAAAGGAACAAGCATGCGTCTTTAGGCTCCTGCGGACACGGCTGCCAGGGCGTCGGTCACTGGGCGAAAAGCCCCTTGGCCGAGGAGCCCGACTCGGGCTCCTCCACCTTGATGTTGACCTGGGCAGGGCTGAGCAGGAAGACCCTGGGGGTGACCCGCTCGATGGACCCACGTACCCCGAAGACCACGCCGGCGGAAAAATCGACGATCCTGTATGCAACCGACTCGGACACGCCAGTCAGGTTGAGAACCACCGGCACCCCGTCTCGCAGGGCCCTGCCGACCATCTGGGCATCCTCATAGGACTTGGGATGGATGGTGGTGATGCGGTTGATCCGGCTCTGGAAGGGCGTGGACTCGGTCTCTTGGCTGCTGGACGTGGATTGCGGAGCCATGGGAGTCACAGAGTGATCGGTGTCAAAGCCATCTCGGGCCTCGTCATCGTCGGCCAGGTCCTCGTCATCGTCGTCCACGACATCCGACATGCCGAAAAAGGACATTGCGTTCTTCATCAATCCTGCCATACCTGCTCCTTCGCCTGATTACCGCAGAAAGTCAGGGATATCCAGATATCCCGGGTCGGAGGTGCCGTCGTCGCCGGAGGCGGGGGGCACTACATCATGTTCGGAGGTCTCATCGGACTCCGACTCCGCCTGGGCGGACGGGGTCGTCAGCGGCTGCTGGGGCTCCTGGATCGGAGTGGCCACCGTCGGAGCGGTAGTCGAGTCCGCTGCAGGGGCTGGAGTCTCGTCCTTCTTTGGGGTGGGATCGAATCCTGCTGCGATGACCGTGACTCGCACTTCGTCCCCGTAAGCGTCGTCCAAGGCCAGTCCCCAGATGATCTGCGCCTCGGGATGGATGGCATCCTGAACCAGCTGGGCGGCGGCGGAGGCCTCCTGCATGCTCAGGTCTGTGGGGCCGGCCACGTTGATCAGGGCTCCATGGGCACCCTCGATGCTCTCCTCCAGGAGCGGAGAGGAGATGGCGATTTCGGCGGCCTGGGTGGCTCGATCCTCGCCCCTGGCTGCGCCGATGCCGAAGAGGGCGGTCCCGGCATCCTTCAGGATGGCAGTGACATCGGAGAAGTCCACATGAATGTAGGAGTTCATGGTGATCAGATCGGTGATGCCCTGAACGCCGGCCAACAGGGCCGTGTCGGCGGTCTTGAAGGCATCCATGACCGAGACCGTGCGATCAGAGAGATCCAGAAGCCGGTCATTTGGAATAACGATAAGGGCATCGACCTCCTTGCGCAGGTTCTCGATGCCCGATTCGGCGGAAGCGGAGCGCCTGGGCCCCTCAAAAGTGAACGGCCGGGTGACCACGGCGATGGTGAGTGCGCCTTGCTGACGGGCCGCGCGCGCCACCAGCGGGCTGGCACCGGTGCCTGTGCCGCCACCCTCCCCTGCGGTGACGAAGACCATATCGGCGCCCTTGAGGACCTCTTCAATGTCGGACTGATGGTCCTGGGCGGCCTTGGCACCCTTCTCCGGATCGGCTCCGGCTCCCAGGCCGCGGCTGTTGGCATCAGAAAGGGAGATCTTCACATCGGCTTCTGAGCGCAGGAGATCCTTGGCATCGGTATTGATGGCCACAAATTCGACATTCTGCAGACCTTCGGCGATCATGCGATTGACAGCATTGCCACCGGCTCCACCAACACCAACAACCTTGATGTTGGTCTTGTCATTGAAATTGTCATTCTGGGCAATCTCGCTCACAGTATGCTCCCGTCACTCACGTTACGCTTAACTCTAGCGCAGGTCATATACGCCAACACGCATTTGCCCACAGGCGTTCCGACCCTCCCTGACGGCCGTGGGCCCAGGGCCCGGGAGGTCAGAGCCAACCGCCCTGGCCTCCAAGAACCTCCACGCCGTTCTGTCCGTATTCTAAACCCTGATTCTAGACCCGGATGCGCATGGTTGGTGACGGGATCATTTCCGGCTTCAGTAGGAGGCGTCCATGGGGTCGTTACCGAAGAGCGTCTCGCGCTCCTGATGTGTGGTGGTCCGCGAATCCAGCCAGCCATAGGGCAGGCGGACCTTCTTGGCATACCGTACCCGCCCCCGGGGCTTGCCGGCCACGGCCCGCGGATATGGCATGTCCTGGTCAAGGTCGGCGATGCAGCGGTCCAGCTCCTCCAGGCTCTCGCAGGCCATGAAATCGCGTCGCACCTGGCCGCCCACGGCGAAGCCCTTGAGATACCAGGCCACATGCTTGCGCATATCGTGAACGGCCATGCGCTCGTCGCCGTCGTAGAACTCGACCAGGAGCCGGGCATGGCGGGCCATGATTGCACCCACCTGGCCCAGAGTGGGCTCCTGCCGTTCCGGCGAGCCGGCCAGGGCCGCGGCAATGTCGGCAAAGAGCCAGGGACGGCCCTGGCAGCCCCGACCGATGGCCACGCCTGCGCAGCCGGTCTGGGCGAACATGTCCAAGGCATCCTCGGCGGTCCAGATGTCACCATTGCCGAAGACGGGGATGTCCACGGCCTGAACCAGCTCGGCGATACGGTCCCAGTCGGCATGGCCGCCGTAGTACTCAGCCGTGGTCCTGGCATGCAGGGTGATGGCGGCACACCCCTCCTCCTGGGCGATGTGGGCCGCCTCCATAAAGGTCTCGTGCTGATGGTCGATGCCCACACGGATCTTTGCGGTGACGGGGATTCCGGCATGCGAACAGACGGCGACCACCCGATGGACCAGTTCGGAGAAAAGGTCGGTCTTCCAGGGCAGGGCGGATCCGCCGCCATGTCTGGTGACCTTGGGAACCGGGCAGCCGAAGTTCATGTCGATATGATCGACCCAGCCCGCATCAACCACCATCCGGGTGGCCTGCTCCATGATCTGAGGGTCCACACCGTACAGCTGCAGGGAACGCACCTTCTCCTGGGGTGCGAAGCGGCAGAGCCGGAAGGCCTTGGGGTTGCGTGCCACCAGGGCTCGGGCCGTCACCATCTCCCCCACATACAGTCCGTCGGGTCCATACTCACGGCAGAGCAGGCGGAAAGGCCAGTTGGTCACGCCAGCCATGGGCGAAAGCATGACAGGTACTGGCACGGGTATCGGGCCCAACTGCACCGGAGCAACCTTCGGGGTCAGGCGATCAGTCTCAGTACCGGCCACCGGCCTCGGCCACCTTGATGGGTTCGCTCTCGTCCGTGCCCGGCTCGCTGGCCAGATCCGTGTAACCGTCGGCGGCGCGCGCGCCGGTCAGGTCGGACGGGCCCATGGGGTAACGCACCCGCTGCTCGCCGACGACCCGGCGCACATAGTCCTCCACCTGGTCCAGGGCCACCCGGTCCTGCTGCATGGAGTCGCGGTTGCGGATGGTAACCGCCTTGTCGTCCAAGGTATCAAAGTCCACGGTGATGCACAGGGGCGTACCGATTTCGTCCTGACGACGGTAGCGGCGGCCGATGGCCCCGGACTCGTCGTAGTCCACCATCCACTCGTTCTGGCGAAGGTCCGCGGCCAGGTCGTGGGCGACCCGCTGCAGATCGGGCTTCTTGGACAGGGGCAGGACGGCAGCCTTGACCGGAGCCAGCCTTGGGTCCAGACGCAGCACGGTGCGCCGGTCGACCCCGCCCTTGGTGTTGGGGGCCTCGTCCACGTCATAGGCATCCACCAGGAAGGCCATCAGCGAGCGCGTCAGACCGGCGGCAGGCTCGATCACGTAGGGGATGTAGCGTTCCCCGCTGGCCTGGTCGAAGTAGCTCAGATCCTCACCCGAGTGTTCGGCATGGGCCTTGAGGTCGTAATCGGTGCGGTTGGCCACGCCCTCCAGCTCGCCCCACTCGGAACCCTGGAAGCCGAACCGGTACTCGATGTCCACGGTCCGCTTGGAATAGTGGGCCAGCTTCTCCTTGGGGTGCTCGTAGTGGCGCAGGTTCTCGGGCTTGACGCCCAGGTCCACGTACCAACGGGTCCTGGCGTCGATCCAATACTGATGCCATTCCTCATCGGTGCCGGGGTGGACGAAGAACTCCATCTCCATCTGCTCGAACTCGCGGGTACGGAAGATGAAATTGCCCGGCGTTATCTCGTTGCGGAAGCTCTTGCCCATGTTGGCGATGCCGAAGGGGGGCTTGGAGCGGGAGGAGGCCATGACCGACTTGAAGTCCACGAAGATGCCCTGGGCGGTCTCTGGGCGCAGGTAGTGCAGGCTCTTCTCGTCCTGGACGGGTCCAAGGTGGGTCTGCAGCATCATGTTGAAGTCGCGCGGCTCGGTCCACTGACCCTTGGTGCCGCAGTCCGGGCATGGGATGTCCTTGAGGCCGTTTTCCGGATCATGGCCGTGCTTCTCGACGTAGGCCTCCTCCAGGGTGTCGGCCCGGTGCCGCTTGTGGCAGTTCAGGCACTCGATCAGGGGGTCGTTGAATACGGAGACATGGCCTGAGGCCTCCCAGACCGCCGTGGGCAGGATGACCGAGGTGTCCACGCCGACCACGTCGTCGCGGGTGACCACCATGGTCCGCCACCACTCACGCTTGATGTTGTCTTTGAGGGCCACGCCCAGGGGACCATAATCCCAGGCCGAGCGCGTCCCGCCGTAGATCTCCCCTGCGGGAAAAACGAACCCTCGGCGCTTGGCCAGGGAGATGACCTCATCCAGTTTCGATACTGCCACTGATCACACCTTCTGCTCGGGAGCCCCTGCCGGGGCATACGACCTGATGACCGGCCTCCAGCATACCTTCGGCGGGTGACCTGCTGTCAGCGTAGAGTCCTACCATCAAGGCAGGTGCTGGAGGCCGCGCAGGTGACCGCAGGGTACACCGGGCATCCTGCCTACGAACACCAATCGATGCGGAAAGGTTCCCGATATGCCCGACATGAATGACCCATCTTATCTAAACACCGTAGCCGAAGTCACTATTGCACCTTCTGGTCAGGGTGAGGAACTGTCCACCTATGTGGCCCAGGTCATCAAAGTCATCAGGGATTCGGGACTGCCCAACCAGACCAACGCCATGAGCACCGTTGTCGAGGGGGATCTGCATCGGGTCATGGAGGTCGTGGAAGAGGCTACACGGGTCCTGGCCGAGCAGGGGTATCGGACCGGGGTCAGTCTCAGGCTGGACATCCGTCCCGGCAAGCGGGATCAGATCCACGAGAAGGTGGAGCGGGTCAACCGGATCCTGGGCGGGGAGAACCGCTGAAAGCCCACTCTCACTGAAGATCGGCCGGGCTGAAATCGCCTGAGTAGGTTAAGGTGTGCCCATGATCACGATGAAGCAGATCGCCGAGCGCACAGGCGTATCCGTCTCCACGGTCTCACTGGTGCTCAACGGCCGCGACAAGGGCAGGGTCAAGTCGGAAACCGCCCGAAAGGTGCGCAGCACAGCCAAGACCCTGGGCTACCGACCCAATCCCATGGCTAGGTCACTGCGTACCAGCAAGACCGGCATGCTGGGCTTCATCAGCGAAGAGGTAGCCACCACACCATATGCAGGCGCCATCATTCAGGGCGCGCAGGATGCGGCAGCCGAGCGCGGATATGTGCTTCTCACCGTCTCCACAGACGGAAGCGTCCGGGAATCCGAACAGATCCAGGCTTTGAAGCGCTATGGTGTGGACGGCTTCCTCTTCGCCAAGATGTACAACCAGAATGTCGACCTGCCCCAGGATCTGCGCTCCTGCCCTGCCGTGGTGGTCAACGCCGTAGAGCGGGCAGATCGTTGCCCCAGCATCGCCCCCGACGAGTTTCTGATCGGCTACGATGCCACCCGCCATCTGATCGAATCAGGCTGCCGCCGAGTGGCCTATCTGGGCACCACACAGGATCTGCCCGCGCAGGAAGACAGAATGCGAGGGTATCAGGCCGCCCTCAAGGAAGCCGGGTTACCTGCAAGTCAGGCCTTGATCCGACTGGTGGGCTTCAACCAGGAGGCCATGGACCAGGTAGATGATCTGATGGACGACCAGCACCCCGATGGCGTCTTCTGCTTCAATGATTCGCGTTCTTTCTACCTCTATCAGGCCGCCGCCGCCCGCCATCTAATCATCGGCAAGGATCTGAACCTGGTAGGCGTGGACAACCACCAGGTCGTAGCCGAAACCACGGCACCCCCCTTGACCACTGTCGAACTGCCCCACTACGAGATGGGCTTCTGGGCAGTGCGGCGACTGCTGGCGCAAATCAACCCCCGTCGCATTGCTCTGCCACTGCCCAAAACTCGTGCCGTCCTGCCGCCGCTCGATCAAGCTGGCGGGGTGCGCATCCACTGCGCTCTGATCCGCAAGGGTTCCACCCGCCTCGATGCAGCCTCGGACCCGAACCCGGCCAACCGCTAAGCCAGAATCACACTTCCCTCACCCCTCTCACCGTCGCAAGATGGTGAACCAAGGTCGCATACTGGCGGGCTTCGCGCCAATCGACAATCGGTCAGCATCCCCAGCTGGTTGCTTATCGTGTTCAGGTTCACATAGCAATTGTCAATCGTTTGACGTAAATCGATTGACGGTTTACTATACCTACCAGGATTCGCTCTGCACACAGTGAGTGCATCGGACCTTAAGGCACTGCGGAGAAGCGGTGCATGACAAGGAGAGAGGGGCAACATGGCCGCCAAATCATCAGCATGGAGGAATCCATCATATTTGGAATCCTCCACCGGAATATTCTTCTTCTTCTGCGCCTGGGGCATCTGGTGGTCCTTCTACTCGCCCTGGCTGACCAACGGCCTCGGTATGACCAACGCCCAGGTCGGCAACATCTACTCCATCAACTCCTTGGGCACACTGATAATAATGTTTGTCTACGGGGTCATCCAGGACGAGCTGGGGGTAAAGCGTAGGCTCGCCATCTTCATCGCGGCCATTGCGGCGTTGGTCGGACCTTTCGTGCAGTTCGTCTACGCCCCCCTCATGCATTCCAACCTGATCCTGGGCGCGGTACTCGGTTCAGTCGTTCTATCCGCAGGCTTCATGTCGGGTTGCTCCCTGATCGAGGCCATCACCGAGCGGTACAGCCGTAAATTCGGATTCGAATACGGTCAGTCCCGCGCCTGGGGTTCCTTCGGCTACGCCATTGTGGCTCTGATTGCCGGGTTTACTTTCAACGTCAACCCGATGATCAACTTCTGGCTGGGATCCGCCTTCGGCGCTTGCATGCTCCTGGTCTACGCCTTCTGGATCCCCGATGAGCAGCGCGAGGAAATCAAGCGGGAGTCTACCCCAGAGGGCGAAAAGTCCCAGCCCTCCCTGCGCGACATGATCCACGTCCTGGGCATTCCCGCCCTGTGGCTCCTGATCGTCTTCGTGGTCTTCACCAACACCTTCTACACCGTCTTCGACCAACAGATGTTCCCCAACTACTATGCCAGTCTCTTCTCCACCCCGGAACAGGGCCACGAGGTCTATGGCATCCTCAACTCCTTCCAAGTGTTTCTGGAATCGGCCATGATGGGCGTGGTTCCGGTCATCATGCGCAAGATCGGCGTGCGCAACTCCCTCTTGTTGGGGGCTACGGTCATGTTCGCCAGGATTGGCCTGTGCGGTTTCTTCCACGACCCGGTCATGGTCTCCATCGTCAAGCTCTTCCACTCCATCGAGGTCCCGCTCTTCAGCCTGCCGGCCTTCCGCTACTTCACCCTGCACTTCAACCCCAAGCTGTCCGCCACCCTTTACATGGTGGGCTTCCAGATCGCCTCCCAGGTCGGCCAGGTGGCCATGTCCACCCCGCTGGGCATCCTCCACGACCGGGTCGGCGATCGGATCACCTTCTACACCATCTCATTGGTGGTGCTGATCGCCCTGATCTACGGTATCTTCGTGCTCAAGCGCGACGACCAACAGGTTGACGGCGATCCTTTCATCAGGGACTCTCAAAAAAACGCCGTAACCCAGGGCTGATCCCCACATCAGCCATCATCAGCACCCATCCAACCGGAAAGGATTCAAGGATGAACCAGCCAACAAACAAGGAGAATGCCGATATGAGCGCTCAGCTGGGCAAGGCCCAGAAGAGCATCGATCGGCTCTTCGCCACCCGCAATGACCGCTGGTATCCCCAGTGCCACATAGCATCCAAAGCCGGATGGATCAACGACCCCAATGGCCTGAGCTACTACAAGGGTCGCTATCATGCCTATTTCCAGCTCAACCCCTATGGGAGCGAGTGGGGAAACATGCACTGGGGGCATGTGTCCAGCGCCGACCTGGTCACCTGGAGGCGCGAGCCCCTGGCCATGGCGCCCACCCTGGAGGTCGAGAAGGACGGGGTCTTCTCCGGATCGGCCGTGGTGGGCGACGACGGCCGCCTGACCATCTACTACACCGGTCACCGCTGGCGCAACGGGGTCAACGAAGATGACGGCAATCTTCAGGAGCAGTGCATGGCTGTCTCCTCAGACGGCATCCACTTCGAAAAGAAGGGGGTCGTAGTCCCCTGCCCCGACGACAAGATCCTGCACTTCCGCGATCCCAAGGTGTGGAAGATGGGCGGGCTCTGGTACATGGTCTTCGGGGTCAGCACACCTGCCAATCGGGGCGAGATCTGGATGTATACCTCCAATGACATGGAGCACTGGAATTTTGACCGGGCGATTTACCGGCACCCCGACCCTGAGGTCTTCATGCTGGAGTGCCCCGACATGTTCCCCCTGGAGGACAAGTGGGTGATCTGCTATTCGGCAATGGGCCTGAAGCCCCACGGATTCGAAGCTCGCAACCACAACAATGCCGGCTACGTAATCGGCAGCTGGCAGCCCGGCGGCGACTTCCATCAGGAGACAGAGTTCCACCTCTGGGATGACGGCCATAACTTCTATGCCCCTCAGACCTTCCAGGCCCCTGACGGCCGTCGGCTGGTCTTCGGATGGATGAGCCCCTTCACCGAGCCCATCCCCATGCAGGAGGATGGCTGGTGTGGCCAGTTCACGGTGCCCCGCGAGGTCACCCTGGCCGGCGATCACCTGCGCTGCCTACCGGTGCGTGAGTTCTCCAGCCTGGACCAGGACCGGCAGGACTTCGGTGCCATCGAACTGGAGGTCAACGGCAGCCGGGATCTGGTGGAGGATGCGCAGACCGCCGACATCAATCTGGAGATCGATCTGAACAAGTCCCAGGCCGAACGCATCGGGCTGGAGATCCATAGGACGCGATCCGGTGACCATACGCTGGTCTGCTATGACGACCAGCTGGGCCGCGTGGTGCTTGACCGCCACTGCAACACCTACGGGGACCGAGGCTACCGTACGGCTCCCGTCGACCAGTCCTCGGGCAAGCTCAAGCTGCGCATCATCGTAGACCGGGGCTCGATCGAGGTCGTCGTCAACGACGGACTGGAGATCATGTCCTCGTACTCCTTCCCCGCCGAAGGGCCGCGCGGCATCCGCCTTATTGCCGAATCCGGCGAGGGCAAGGCCCTGATAAACTCCCTCTCCATAGCCAGGCTGGGCACCATCTGGGAGCAGCCGGATCACTGATTCCACTCCAATGGCTGGCATGGGAAAGGCCCGTCCTCTGAAATCACTCAGGGGCGGGCCTTTTATCTTGCAAGTCGGCGGTCAAGGCTCGGTCCCAGACCTTTGGTCTTCGGGACCGGAAGTCATTGATCAGACCAATCCGGCTTTGGCTTTACCTGCCAACCTTGACCAGCAGAGCCATCAGTCCGGAGGCGATGGCCGCCGCACCCATGAAGAGGAAGGATCCAACAAAGGAACCGCCGGCAGCCTTAACCAGGTAACCGATGATCATGGGGGCCAGGAATCCGCCCAAGGTGCCGCCGGTATTGATGATGCCAATGGCGGAGCCGATGATGTGCGGGTCCATGATCTTGTGGGGCCAGGTGAAGATGCCGGTGAAGGCCACCACCGAGACGCAGGATACCAGGATCAGCAACAGGAGGGAGAGCCAGATGTTGCGCGAGAAAACGAAGCATACGACCAGGACGGCACTGATCAGTCCGGCACCCAGGATGGCCACCTTCTCCCTGCCCAGGAAGAGCTTGGAGAGCAGCTGACCGGCATAGATGGTGGCTATGGTCGTGAATACCGCGTTGACAGCCAATAGGATGCCGGCCTGACCGATTGAAAGCCCGAAGGTTTTTTTGATGAAGGTAGGCATCCAGGAGATATTGCCGTACAGGAGGATGTTGAGCAGAAGCATGGCCACGAAAAGGACCAGCACGTTCCTATTCTTCAGCACCTCGAGGAACCCTGCACCCTTGACTCCGGGCTTCTGGTCAACCTCGGGCTGGCGGGGCTTGGAGGGCACGAAGATCAGGATGCAGACAAATGCCAGCAGATAGAGGGTGCCCAGCACTGCGTATGCCAGGTGCCAGTTGATGGCGACCAGGTTGGCTCCCAGGACGAAGGCCAGAATGCCGCCAATGCCCGAGGTCGACAGGATCAGCGACTGTACGAAGGTGCGCCGTTCCTGCGGGAAGTTCTCCGCAATCGACTTGGAACAGGAGGGCGGGTAGCCGCCGTGGCCCATGCCGGCGAAGAACCGGACGATGATGAAGAAGACCAGACCATTGGCCAGGCCGAACAGATAGCTGAACAGACCGATGATGATCATGGAGGCCATCAGCACACGCTTGGCCCCAAGTCGGTCGGCCAGCCAACCGCTGGGAATCTGCATGAGCGAGTAGCCCAGGAAGAAGGCCGACATGATGATGCCTGTCTGCCCCGAGTCGAGGTGGAACTGCTCGGAGATGGGGATGATGGCGGTCGAGATCATGTTCTTGTCCATGTACACGATCGAGTAACCGGCCATCAGGGAGAAGATCAGCGTTCCGCTCGCCGTTTTTGAGGATTGTTTGATTGCCATTGGTCTGTCATCCTTCAGTCGAAGCCAACCGCCGCCGGGCGAAGTGATCCGCAGGGATCACAGGGCCCGGCGGCAGCCGAACAGTAGGTCAGTGGGGCATCACATCGTCAGGGATGACGACCTTGTACTCCTGGCCGGCGAATGTCTTGTCGAAGTCCTCCTTGGCGGCCTTGACCAGGTCCGGGTCGGTAAAGGCATCATAAGCAGTCAGGGCCAGGGTCTTGCCCGCAGCCAGCAGACCCTTGTGGGCCACCGAGGACTTGCCGTTGGCCGCCCACTGCCAAGAATGAGCCGAGGTACCCTGGGGCTCGAAGCCGCCGCTGAACTGGGCGGTGGGCGTCTGCCAGCTGACATCGCCGACATCGGTGGATCCCGATGCCGTATCGGTGAAAACCAGCGGATACTTCTTCAGAGCCATGGTGGACTCGGCCATCTTCCTGACTTCCTCATCCGGAAGATCAGGGAAGGCAGCCTTGGTGCGGCCGAGCACCCGCTGCTTGCCGGCCTCGGGGACCGTGTCGGTGTAGCGGCGTTCGTAGTCCAGCTCCTGCCGGTCCAGCGGCAGAGGGCCGACGAGGTCCAGGTTCCTGTCTATGGCCTCGGTCAGCGGATGGTTGGGGATGAAGTTGTAGCAGGCCGCATCGAACTCCTCCTTGACCTGGGTCTCGGTCATCAGGGCCGCACCCTGGGCGATCTTCTCCACCCGCTTGAACAGATCCTGGGCCTGATCCATCCTGGGGGCGCGCACGAAGTAGTAGAGCCGGGCATGGGACTGCACCACGTTGGCAGATTCACCGCCTGCGTCGATAAAGGCATAGTGCACGCGGGCCTCATCGATCATGTGTTCGCGCAGGAACTGCACGCCCACGTTCATCAACTCCGCGGCATCCAGGGCGCTCCGCCCAAGCTCGGGAGCCGCAGCCGCGTGTGCCGGCACGCCGGTGAAGTCGAAGTAGGACTGCAGGACCGCCAGGCTGGAGGAACCCCAAGCCTGGGTCACATCTGAGGGATGCCAGGACAGGGCCAGGTCCAGCCCGTCGAAGACCCCGTCCCTGGCCATGAAGGCCTTGCCGTAGCCCGATTCCTCAGCCGGGCAGCCGAAGACCTTGATGGTCCCCTTGAGACCCTTTTCCTCCATGAAAGTCTTAATGCCCACGCCTGCCGCTACGGCAGCCATGCCCAGAATGTTGTGGCCGCAGCCTTGTCCATTGCCACCTTCGACCAATGGCTTGTGCTCGCCCAAATCAGCCACCTGGCTGAGGCCTCCAAGGGCGTCGTATTCGCCGGTGATACCTATCACCGGACGGCCCGACCCCCAGGTCGCCACGTAGGCATAGTCCATATGGCCCACGCCCTTCTCGATGTCAAAGCCCTCATGCTCCAACACCTTGTAGTGCTGCTGGACCGACTCCTTGACGGCAAACCTGGTCTCGGGGGTACCCCAAATATGGTCGGCGGCCTCGATGAACTCCTGTGACTTATCTTCGATGATCTGCATGATGCGCTGCTTGTCGTCCACGCCTGTCACTCCCTTGCTTCGTTTGCTGCCTTGATTTCCACAGCGGATATGGATTGCTCCGCTGCGATAAGACACAGACTACCTTTCAGGGGCATTTCGAGAGTGTTCAGACATGTAAATTTGGACGACTATGGCTAACTTCACATAATGGGAGGTCCTGTTTTCTCAGCCATTCTCCACGCCGCCGAAGCGCCTGTCCCTGTGGATGTAATCGTCGATGGCCCGCCAGAGCACCTCGCGCCCGCAGTCGGGGAAGAGCTCGGGAACAAAGGCAAGCTCCGCATATGCCGCCTGCCAGGGCAGAAAGTTGGAGGTACGCTGCTCCCCCGAGGTGCGAAGCACCAGGTCGCAATCCGGTATGTCGGGGTTGTAGAGGTGCTGGGCGATCATCTTTTCGGTCACCTTGGAGCCCTTGATCTGCCCGGCCGCCACCTCCCTGGCGATGTCAGTGGCTGCATCGGCCAACTCAGCCCTGCCCCCGTAGTTGATGCAGAAGATCACATCGATCCTGTTGTTGTGCCGAGTGCGCTCCATGGCCTCCTCCAGCTCATCGATGACCGACTTCCAGAGACGGGGCCGACGGCCCGCCCAGCGCACCCGCACTCCCCAGTCATCCATCTGGTCCACTCGACGGTGGATGATGTCCCGGGAGAAGCCCATCAAGAAATGCACCTCGGCCGGTGAGCGCTTCCAATTCTCCGTGGAGAAGGTGTACAGGCTCAGGTATCGGACCCCGGCCTCAATGGCCCCGGCTATGGTGTCGAAGACCACCGGCTCGGCAGCCCGGTGACCCTGGGTGCGCTCCATGCCCCTCTGCTTGGCCCAGCGGCCGTTGCCGTCCATAATCACACCCAGGTGCCGTGGGACTGAACCCTTGGGGAACTGCGGAATACGCGCAGGATCGGAGAAGGGGGCTGCAGGCACATCAAGGGAGGTATAGTCGACGGGGTCAAAGCTCATGCTTCAAGAATCTAATAGCCTCAGGGACCTGATGGGCCGCTCCAGGTAATATTCGCCCCATTTCTCGACAAGACCATCGCAGAGGGGGGTTGAGCCCTTGCCGTCCAGCCTGGACCAGTCCCCGCTGCTCAGAGCCCTGAAGCGGTCCAGGGTGGCGGGATCCACCGCCACGGCATCGGTAGGCCTATCCCGACTGCAGACCACCCCACCGCCGGGCACCGAAAAGTGGGTCAGCTGATCGGTCCGGCCGCAGACGATGCAGGAGTCCAGCCGGGGCCGCCAGCCAGCCAGTGCCAGGGAACGCAGCAGGTAGGAGGCGCCGATGTCACGGGGTCCATGCCGGTGACCAGCCAGGCTGGCCAGGGCGGAGACCAGCAGACGGTACTGCTCCGGGGCCGGCTCGTGCTCGCCTACCACCAGCTTGTCTGCGGTCTCAAGCATGACGCCCCCGTTGGCGTAGAGGTCATAGTCGGCGCATATGGCATCCGCATAGCGGGCTATGCAGACGGCCTGGGATACGATGTCAAGGTTGCGTCCACGGGAGATGAGCAGATCGTCACGCATGAAGGGCTCCAGCCGCGCACCGAAGCGGGACTTGGTCCGTCGCACCCCCTTGGCCACGGCCCTGACCTTGCCGTGCCCCTTGGTCAGAATGGTGACGATCCGGTCGGCCTCGCCCAATTTGACCGTTCTGAGGACCAGGCCCTCGTCACGATAGATGGCCACGGCGGTCCCGTCCTTTCACTGGTAGATGAACAGGCCCCAGAAGGCGAAGATCAACAGGACTCCGAACATGGCCAGGGTGGTGACGGTGAAGAGGGCAACGCCAAAGCGGGTGGAGGCCAGAACAGGCCTGGGATCCATGTTGCGCATCTGCTGGCGCAGGCTGGGGCCGCCGGCCTTGCTTGTGCGGACCTGGTCGGGAAATCGGTCCAATCCCCTCAGGGAGGCCACTTCGACCATGCGGGCGAAGGTGCGCGACCAGGCCCAGATGACCAGGGCGCAGACCACCTGGATGACCGGCCAGCTCCAGTAACTGACCCCGGCCTGGTCGGGCACGCCGCCCCAACCCAGGCGTACCACGGCCATGATGACCTGGCCCAGGCCGGCTCCGAAAAGGACCATGGTGGCCAGGGTGGTGCCGGTGATGGTGACCAAGGTGCCGCCGAAGCCATGGCTGAAGCCCAGAACCGGGTCCTTGCGCCTGCGCAGACGGGACAATTTCATCAGACCTGCCACGACTGCCATGACCAGGGCCGCCAGCAAAAGAACCAGGGTCAGCAGGTGCAGGACCAGCATATAGACGGTCAGCGAGCGCCGCCCCCGCAGGTCAGTAGGCACGGCGATGGACTGGTGGATGGTGGCCCCTCCCACGCTGGGGCTGGTCTGATGCAGGCCATGGACCTGACCCACCGCCCAGTCGATCATGTCCTGTTGATAGTGGTCGGCCAGGGGTGTTCCGGTCCGGGCCTCATCCCCCAGCCGCAGCACATGGTTGGAGACCGGGTAGGAACGCACCGTGACGTTTTCGTTGCCTGAGGCGTGCGCCTTCGACAGCACACGCTGCACCCCTTCCACCTGTGCGGTCATCACGTCCTTGGCCCCGTAGGCCAGCAGGGTGGGGATGGCGTAGGTGTAGCGGTCGGTGGGTTCGATGTCCAGATTGTTCAGGCCCAGAAGAGCGGCATCAGTGCTGAAGAGCCGACGGACCACCGACTGGTATCCCTGGTTGGCCCCGGCAATGGCAAAGTCCTGGGCCACGAAGAAGCCCATGGCGTGCCGCGGGGAATAGACCATGGGGCTCAGCAGGATCTGGAAGGCGATCCGGTGGTCCATGGTCAGCAGCATGGCGGCGATCCAAGTGCTCTCGCTGGTGGCATAGATGCCCACCTTGGAGGCATCCACATCATCCCGGTCTCGCAGCAGATTGGCAACCCGCTCATAGGCCCTGGCCGAGGCCGGATAGTCCCTGTCGGCATCCGTGGTGGACCAGACCGGCTTGTCCAGCACGGCGGTGACGAAACCTGCGGAGGCCAGGGATCGAGCCACGTCCCCGAAGGAGTTGTCGCAGGTGCCGTAACCGGCGCCGTGCATGAAAACCACAGCCGGGCGATGGCCTGAAGCCCCCTTGGGAGAGCGAATTAGAATTCTGATGCGTTGGTGCTCGCCCGTGGCGGGCCTTTCCACGCTCAGTTCCTGGTGGCGGGATTCGACCTGATACTGCCCCATGGCATCCCTGGCAAGGCCGGCAGGCCAATCGAAGGTGACCGCGGTGTCCGGAGTCAGGGTGGGGAAATTCTGATCCACTGGTTCGTATTTCCAGGGGACGGCGGTCAAGTGTGAGACGGATACCAGCAGACCCATGAGGATGACAAAGATGGGCAGACTGGTCATCAGTCTCCTGACTCTGCTCCACCGACTTGCGGGGAGGGAACGCTCAACCTCTTGGGACACGACGGCCATTGTATCCGGTGGCGAGGATGGTGCTCACGCGCTCAGCTGGCACGGCCGGTGACCGGAACCACCATGGGCCCTACCTCCGGGAGGGTTTCACCCTGAACCGCAGCCTTGGCATCCATCTGTGCGGCGATTTCCTTGGCCCGTTCCAGCAGGGTGGGGACAATCTGATCCTCTGGCACGGTCTGCACCACCTTGCCCTTGATGATGATCTGCCCCTTGCCGTTGCCCGAAGCCACCCCCAGGTCAGCCTCCCTGGCCTCACCTGGTCCGTTGACGATGCAGCCCATGACGGCAACCCGGATGGGGGCGGTGATGTCCTTGAGCCCCTCGGTGACTTCCTTGGCCAGCTCGATCACGTCCACCTGGGCCCTGCCGCAGGAGGGGCAGGAGATGATGTCGAAGTGGCGCTGGCGCAACCCCAGATATTCCAGAATCTTGCAGCCCACCTTGACCTCTTCCACAGGCGGCGCAGACAGGGAGACACGGATGGTGTCGCCGATGCCTTCAGCCAGCAGTGCGCCGAAGGCCAGGCAGGACTTGATGGTCCCCTGCCAGGAGGGCCCGGCTTCGGTCACACCCAGGTGCAGGGGCCAGTCGCCCTTGGAGGCCAGGAGCCTGTAGGTCTGGACAGTGGTGACGGGATCGTGGTGCTTGACGGAGATCTTGAAGTCGTGGAAGCCCACGTCCTCGAACATGTGAGCCTCTTTCAAGGCCGAGGCGACCAGGGCCTCGGGAGTGGGGCCGCCGTAGCGGGCGTAGATGTCCTTGTCCAGGCTGCCGGCGTTGACCCCGATGCGCAGGGAGATGCCTGCATCCGTGGCTGCCTTGCAGATCTCGGGGCCGACCTGGTCGAACTTGCGGATGTTGCCCGGATTGACCCTGACGGCTGCGCAACCAGCGTCGATGGCCTGAAAAACGTACTTGCTCTGGAAGTGGATGTCGGCGATGACCGGGATGGGCGACTTCTTCGCAATGATGGGGAGCGCGTCGGCATCGTCCTGGCTGGGCACGGCCACCCGTACGATGTCGCAGCCGGCGGCAGCCAGCTCAGCGATTTGTTGCAAGGTGGCATTGATGTCAGCGGTGACCGTGTTGGTCATGGACTGCACCGAAATTGGGGCGCCCCCGCCGACCGGCACAGGCCCCACCATGATCCGACGGGAGCGACGGCGAGGATGCAACGGAGTCTGGCTGATGGCCTGCTCACCTGTCTTGCGGAACCCTTGGGAGGATGTTGACTGTTCGGTCTTGGGAATGCTACTCACGCTGTCATGTCTATCAAAGCATCGGCCCTTTGGCGCGCCTCATGCTCGACTTGCTCCATTACCTCCACGGATGTGAATGTTCCCGGAAGATGCGTTTCCATGGCATCCATGACCGAATGGATGGTTTTGACGATGTTCAGGTAGGGCAGCCGGTGATTCAGGAAGGCCCTGACCGCCTGCTCGTTGGCGGCGTTGAAGACCGCAGTCATGGGCTCGCAGCCTCCCAGAGCCCGCCTGGCCAGATTGACCGCCGGGAAAGCCTCGTCATCCAAGGGCTCAAAAGTCCAGGTGCTGGCCTTGGACCAGTCACAGGCCGCAGCCACGTTGTCCAGACGGGCGGGCGCCGACAGGCCCAGGGCGATGGGCAGACGCATATCCGGAGGCGAGGCCTGGCTTATGGTGGCCCCGTCCTGGAACTGGACCATGGAGTGGACCACGGACTGGGGGTGGACCACCACGGTGATCCGTTCGGGCTCGATCCGGAAGAGTCGACTGGCCTCGATGACCTCCAGACCCTTGTTGACCATGGTGGAGGAGTTGATGGTGACCACCGGGCCCATGGACCAGGTCGGATGGTTCAGGGCCTGTTCAGGGGTGACCTCGCGCATGGCCTGGCGGCTCCAGCCCCGGAAGGGACCTCCTGAGGCGGTGACCACCAGACGGGCCACCTCTCCATGCTGCCCCGAACGCAGGGACTGCCAGATGGCCGAATGTTCCGAGTCGACAGGGTTGATCTGACCCAGCCGTATCTCGGCGTCGAAGAGCAGATGGCCGCCGGCTACCACGGACTCCTTGTTGGCCAGAGCCAGTTGGGATCCAGCCTGCAAAGCTGCAATGGATGGACGCAGACCAACTGATCCGGTGATGCCATTGAGAACCAGGTCACTGCCGGAACCGGCCAGAGCCTGAACCGCCTCCATGCCTGCCTCTACCTGGATGCCGGTCAATCCCAGGGCCTCGAGAGCCCGCTGCAGGGCCGGAACCTGAGCCTTGTCGGCCAGAGCCAGACGCTTCACGCCAAAATCGCGGGCCTGGCGGGCCAGGAGCTCGACATGCGCGCCGCCAGCGGCCAATCCAGTCACCTGGAAGCGATCCCTGTGACGACTGATCAGATCCAGGGCCTGAGTGCCGATGGATCCTGTGGATCCCAGGATGACCAGACTGCGAGACCGGTCGGCATCATCCCTGGGCGACCATTCCGCCAAGGTGCGCTCACGTCCGACCGACAGACCGCCCTGCCTGCCTTCACTCATCACTGCCAGATGACTCATCGACCGCCTTTATCCTGCTCCCCCTCGTCACCGAAGGCTGGAAAAGAAATATCGGGGATGTCCAGATCCATCTTGGGCAGATCCTGGTTGAGCAGGGAGGCCAGGTAGGAATCCGGGTCCTTGTCCTGCTTACTCCCCTGTGTGTTTTGTGAATACCGGGGCTTGGCCCAGTCAGGCGTATCCGTGCTGCTTCCGGCTGTTTCGGCCCAGGGACGTTCACGGGTCCCAGACGCTGCTGGTGCCGGTTGCTCATAGCTGCCCAAGGGTCCGCCTGCGCCCAGATGTCCGTCAACGAAGGGTGAGGAGATGATCGAGGTGGATCCCGGCGTAGACGAACTGTCAGCGTCAGCACCCGTCGCCGAGTCAGACACCGGTGATCCCGGCCTTGTGGAGGGGACGAATGCAGCCCCTGCCGAAGTAGGCGGGGTCGAGGCTGCAGGTGCCGAAGGGGTCGGCTGGAATACCGCTGGCTCGGGAGTTTGTGGTGCCGGGGAAGACGATGAAGAAGGGGCCGCCGAGTTGAAAGGCACGGGTTTCGCAGACGACGCAGGCGCCGTTGATTCTGCAGTAGGAACCGCAGGAGTGTAGCTGGTCGGCGCAGAGGCCGTCGCTGCGGACTCAGGGGGCGCGGAAGCAGGCATGACCGATTCCTGTTGACCGGAGACAGCGGGATTGGCCGGGGCAGCAGCGGATCCACGGCCGACACCGACCGAGGAGATCGACTTGGCTGGAGAAGAGATGGGAGATGCCGCCGTCGATGATGCCTGGGCTGCCTCAGCGCCCCCCTGTTCAAGCCGCTGGTTGACCGCCGAAGCCAGGGCACCCAGAGAACTGTTAGGTTGCGCCGTCGATGCCGTGGGTGTCGTCGGCGTGGCGGCTGTCGGAGCCTCGAAGATGGCCCGCTCTGCCTGGTGCAGCTGAGCGAAATCGTCCTGACTGCCCTGGTCGCTCGCATGAGCGGAGGCATTCGGGATGCTCCAGGCGGGTGCCTGGCTCTGTCCGATCAGCGGCTGAACGCCCGAAGTTGAAGACTCCTGCACCGACAGCTGCGACGGCGCAGGAACAGCAGCCGGGGCCGTTGCATTAGCGCTTGCCCTCTTGGCCCTCTCGCTGACCCTGGCAAAGGACTCCAGTTGCTCCAGGAGCTCGACGGCCTTGGCCAGGAAGAAGTCCACCTGGCGCTCGTCATAACCCTTGGGCCCCCGCCGCTGGGTGAAGATGACGTTGGAGACACGGTCTGCCGTGATGTCGGTGTTCTTCGACTTGCCCGAGCCCGTCTTCCGTCCCTCGTGCAGGTTGAGCTGGTCAGAGGTCTTGTTGAGAACCTGCTCGATCAGCCGCTCCACCTGCTTGCAGTCGTATGAGGGCATGCCGGGATCCCCGCGCTTGAAGACACTGCCCGAGGGCCTGCCGGCATGAGTGGTCAGCTCCGATTGCAGACTGACCATTCTGGTCGTCCAGCCATCCACGCCCACCCGGGCTATCTCCAAGCTGGTCTGCCTGTCGGAAATCACCCGCTCCAAGCGCGAGAGGGCAGCATCCACCTGGGTGATGATGTAGCCGTTCTTGCACAGATCGAAGGAGGCGTTGGCTATCTCCTCCTGGGTCAGATCGGGGTCCTGGCTCTCATAGAGAGAGTGAGCCCGCTCCAGGAAGGCGTCCACCTGCTTGGTGTCATATCCCCACTTGCGCTTGCCCGAGCGCGCAATGGTCGCCTCGGTTCCACGGGCATCAGGCTTAGCTGACATCAGGCATCGACCTCCTGACCTTTCTTGCCAACGATCGTCGTGCATCGATTCTACGTGAGCGCTAAGACGCGACTTCGGGCACGCCCCCTAAAACCCCTGTGGTCCCGCCCGGACTCGAACCGGGGACATCCACCGTGTAAAGGTGGCGCTCTAACCAACTGAGCCACGGGACCAGCACACTACCTTAGCAGAAGACACGGTGACAAGGCCGCATGGTGCGGCTATAATCCACTAGGAATTCGCGGCCATCGTCCGCAAAAGCAGAGAAACACACCATATAAGGGGGAGTTTGGATTGTCACAGACAGTCGATACAGGCAGTGGCAGGAAGACCAATCGCACCCTGGTGACGGTGGCGGTCTTCATTGCCACCTTCATGACCGCCATCGAGGGGACCATCGTCTCCACCGCCATGCCCACCATCATCGGGGACCTGCATGGGCTGTCCATCATGAACTGGGTCTACTCCATCTATCTGCTCATGACGGCGGTCACCACGCCTATCTACGGCAAGCTTTCAGATCGCTTTGGCCGCAAGCCGTTGCTGACCATCGGCCTGCTGGTCTTCGTAATCGGATCCACCCTGTGCGCCCTCTCCCAGTCCATGCCCCAGCTGATAGGCGCCCGTTTTCTGCAGGGCCTGGGGGCAGGCGCCATCCAGCCGCTGACCTACACGGTTCTGGCCGACATCTATCCTCTGGACAAGCGGGCGGGCATGATCGGCCTGAACGGCTCGGCCTGGGGCATCGCATCCATCATCGCCCCCCTGCTGGGAGGTTTCATCGTCCAGCAGATAAGCTGGCACTGGGTCTTCGCCATCAACGTGCCCATCGGTCTGCTGGTCATCATCATGATCCAGCTCTTCCTGAGCGAGCATATCCAGGCGCGTAAAACCCGCGTTGACTACATCGGCATCGGGCTGCTCAGCATCTGCCTGATCTGCCTGATGCTCTGCCTGCAAAGCATGGGATCGGCGGGCGATACGCGGCTCACCCTGATCCTGGCTGCGGCCACCGTGGTCACTTTTGCCCTGCTTCTTCATGTGGAGGGCCGGCAGGAGGATCCCATCCTGCCCCTGAGACTCTTCCGCATCAGGACCTTCGTCATCCAGAACATCTGCATGCTGCTGGTGGCCGGATTCCTCATGGGCTTCGACACCTACATGCCCATCTGGATGCAGTCTGTGCTGGGGATGAACCCCTCGTTGGGCGGCTTTGTGGTCACCCCCTCCTCCATTCTTTGGCTCCTTGGCGCCTATCTTGCCGGACCACTGACCATGCACCACCCGCCGCACCGGGCCACCAACATCGGCCTGGCCTTCATCCTGACGGCCTGCATCTGCTACATAGCCGTCCCCCAGGCCACCGCCTACTGGGTCTTCCTGGTCATCTCCGCCGTGGTCGGCTTCGGCTTCGGCCTGACCATCACCACCTCGACCATCACCGCCCAGAGCGTGGTACCGGCCGGCGATGTGGGTGCCTCGACCAGCTTCAACACGCTGGCCCGTTCCCTTGGACAGACCCTGATGGTCTCCATCTTCGGCATCGTCATGAACACGGTCATCGCACGCGAGGTGCCTCAGCATAAGGGACTGACCGAGGACATGATGAACAGCATGATCAACCCGGCCACAGCAGGGAGCATCCCTTCACGCCTGCTGGGACCGGCCCGCACCATCGTCTTCGACGGCCTGCATTGGATCTTCCTGGTGGGCCTGGTCATCCTGATTATGGCCTTGGTGGCCAACCTCTGCGACATCCGCTCGCGCACCCTGCTGGCCGAATATCAGAACAAGGCCAAGACGGCGGCTCCTGCCATTGCTGACAGGGGCGAGCAGTAAAGGTCGCCCGCCAGACGAATTCCTCCGGGATTGTCCATGAATGACAGGGAGGTGGTGGGCATCGGGTGATTCCGATGCCCACCACCTCCTTCATCGGCTCTTATGCGATATGTCTAGCCGCCGTAAACGCTGGTAGAGCCTAAAGTCTTACTTGCCCTTGCCGAAAGCCCGCAGCTGGGTGGCATTCCAATCCTTGCTGACGGTGGTGGGCATCAGGGCGTTCATCCCAGCGGTCTTGGCCGCGTTGGAGACGACCCCAGGCGCCGATGTACCCGGTCTTCCGGGCTTGGGGGTCAGCACCCAGAACGGTGCACCCTTGTTGACCATGGCCGAGGCATCCATGATGGTATCTGCCAGATCGTCCTCGGCATCGCCGTCCCGCCACCAGATGATGACCCCATCCACGGCTTGGTCATAGTCCTCGTCCACCAGCTCCTCGCCGGTCAGATCCTCGATCCTGGTCCGGATTCCGTCGTCGACATCGTCGTCCCACATCCATTCCTGGACGATATCTCCGGGATGAAAACCGAACTCTTCCGCTGTATAGGTTGTAGTCTCAGCCACGGCTTCAGCATAACAAGACTGCCGGAATTCACCAATTGGGCCGGCCTTGTCTTATCTGCCTTTGGTGGCTGTGCAGCGGGGCAGCCCCTCCCCCTGGCCATGGCCGATGGCCACCAGGGCCTTGTAAGCCTCGTCCAAGGTGGACACCTGCACGTCGCGCAGCCCCTGCGGCACATGGCCTGTCACCTGTGAGCAGTTGGCCGCCGGGGCCAGGAACCAGGTGGCGCCGTCCCGCCTGGCGCCCAACATCTTCAGCTGGATGCCGCCGATGGCCCCGACCCGTCCATTCTGATCCATGGTGCCGGTTCCGGCGATGGTCAGACCTCCGGTCTCCTGTTCGGGTGTGATCTTGTCGATGGCCCCCAGGGTGTACATGAGCCCGGCCGAGGGACCGCCGATGTCGGCCACCCTCATGCTGAACTGCAGGCCTGAAACGTCATATCCTCGGGCCTTGAGGAAGGCCAGAGCCTGGGCCGATGCAGCCTGCTGGGAGCCATGCATATCGCCCTGTTCCTGACGCTTGTACTCCTCAACGCTCTGTCCGGGAGGGACCACAGCCTCCTGGGGAAGAACCGTGGCGTGGGGGTCGGCCCAGCCCACCAGGGCATCCAGGTTGGAAGCCGGGTAGCCGGGGATTCCGCGGGCATTGACCGTGGTCATCAGCAGGCGGCCCTTGTCATGGTGGACCTGGCCGCCCTTCACCTTGATGACCGGTGAGCCTTTTGAACTTCCCAGCACATCCTGGGTGGGGCCGGGCGTCTCGATTGTATAAGGCGAGGGAAGGAAAAGCACCAAGATAGCCAGAATGACCAGAAGACCGCCGACCAGCATTTTGCGGGTGGGTCCGCCAAGCGTCCCGATTTGCCTTTCGGGTGCGCCTGTGGCGCAGTGATCCGATTTCCCGTGCGGAAGTGTCATAGCTCCAATATTATGGTTGATGAAGACGATAATCCCGGCAGGCGCCAACCTTGACGGCGAACGACCTGCCTTGGCGAGGACTGGAAACAAAGCAATGGACGAGAATGCAATCCACCAATGGCTCATCGAGTGCTTCGGCCCGGTGCAGGGCGAGCTGGCCTGGAGTCAGTTCTCGCAGCTGCCTGAGTCCATCCGCTCCCAGATGGCGGCCCAGGGAGCCGATCAGCTGCCCAAACCCGCCGAGGTCCAGGCCCTGATTCAGGCCTTCACTGCTGGAGGGCTGAACACCCCGGCCGACATGAAAGCCCAAGCCGACCAGGGGCCCATCAACGTTACGCTGGCCAAGAACATCGCCCTGGGGCGCACCAGGGTCGACCAGTCCGATACCACAGTCACAGCCGAGGACAGCGACCGGGTGGCCCGGGTCATGAGCGAGGCCAACCTCTGGCTGGACACCGTCTGCGCCTTTGACCCCGCCCCAGGCCAAACCGAAGCCCTGACCCGTGCCGGATGGATCGAGGGCAGCATAGACGCCTGGGTTCAGTTCGCCTCGCCGGTGGCCCAGGCGGTCAGCGAGGCGTTGACCTCCGTCATAAGCCAGCGCTTCCAGGGCTTCGACCAGGGCGAGATTTCGGGGATGTTCGCCGGACCTGTGCCCATCCCCCTGCCCGATAATCTCAAGGATCCGACCACGCTGATGAGGCTGCTGGGGAACACCTCATTCGCCATGCAGCTGGGGCAGGCCGCCGGCGAGCTGGCCAAGGAGGTCCGCGGAGGATTCGACCAGGGCATCCCGCTGCTGAAAAACCCCGCCGGAGCCCTTATTCCACAGAACATCAAGGCTTATGCCAAATCCCTGGATCTGGATCTGGACGAAGTCACCCGTTATATGGCCCTCAAGGAAGCCGCCCACGCCCGGCTCTACGCCGCCGTCCCCTGGCTGATGCCGCGCTTCGAGGCCCTGATCGGCAAGTATGCCCGAGGTGTCTCCATCGACCTGGACGCTGTGGAGGATCAGTTGCGCGATGCTGAGCAAATCAACCCCGAATCCATCGCCGGTGCCATCAATCTCAGCAACGTCGGCATCGAGGACACCCCTGAGCAGAAGGAGGCCCTGCACAGCCTGGGCGACCTGCTGGCCCTGGTGGACGGCTGGGTGGATTGTGTGGTCTGGAACGCCGGCATGGCCCACCTGCCCCATCTGGAGCAGCTGCGGGAAATGACCCGACGCGAGCGCGCCGTGGGAGGGCCGGCCGAACAGACCTTCGAGTCCCTGCTGGGCCTGCATCTTCATCCCAAGCGGTTGCGCGAGGCTGCCGATCTCTGGGAGCGCATCACCGCCGACGAGGGGGTACAGGGCCGTGACGACCACTGGTCCCATCCTGACCTGCTGCCTTCCCTGCCCATCAAGGAGGAAGCCGACGAGGGCGGAGCACCGATCTCTGCAGAGGGGCAATCCGAGCAGAAGGCCGACACTCCCACCACCTCGGTGGATTGGGATGCCGAGCTGGACAAACTGCTGAATGACGAGGAGAAGGAGCCTTCTACCGATCCGACCGCCCCTGCAGACTCCGACGGTTCCAATGACCAGGAGCATTCAGACCACGAGACTCCCGGCAATCAGATGAGCGCTGGCCCGGATTCCCAGGACACCGACGACGGCCACCCGGATCGGAACGACTCAGACAGTGGCGATTCAGGCAAGAACCAAGCCTGAATCGCACTCCCTCTCCACTACGATGCGAAGGCCGAGGCGATGGCACTCAGCGGTGAATGAATCGGCTGGGGGTGCGTCGGACGAAAGCGCTGCCATCCTTGTGCTCCGCATAGGAGAGGTGGAGTGTGTCCTCGGCCCGGGTCACCCCTACGTACATGAGACGGCGCTCCTCCTCCAGGACATCCCCTTCCGGCGGTGAACCAAAGGGAATCAGCCCCTCGGCACAGCCCACGATGAAGACATGGGTGAACTCCAACCCCTTGGCGGCGTGAATGGTGGAGACCGTGACCCTACCCTGGCCCATACCGCCCTCCAGCTGCTCCAGCACCTCCTGCTTGCTCAGATTGACCGACTGGTTCTGCCAGCCAGACTCCGTGCGTACCCGGTAACCAATTCCACGTTCGTGCAGGGCACGGCAGACCAGGGTCTGCTGGGCATTGATCCGCGTCAGGATTGCAAACTGGCCGGGCCGGGCCCCCTTCTTGATCATGGAGGATATGCGGGAGGCCACGGCCCCGGCCTCATCGCCATCGTCCTCGTAACGGGTCATTGCAACCCTGCTGCCCTCCGGACGGGCCGAGGTCAGCTTCAGATAGTCATCACGCACCGGCGAGCGCGCCAGAATGCCGTTGGCGTAATGGACCACCCTACCCGTCGACCGGTAGTCGGTGGACAAGTCCAGATCAGCCTTGATGTCCGGGAATTCCTGGGGGAAGTTCAGCAAGTAGTAGGAGGTGGCCCCAGCAAAAGAGTAGATGGTCTGGGCCGGGTCACCCACCACGCACAGGTTCTGCCTGCCGTTGAGCCAGAGCTTGAGCAGCCGGTGCTGCAGGGGCGAGACATCCTGGTACTCGTCCACGGTCAGCCAGCCGATTCGGTCTCTGATGTCTGCAGCAGCCTGGCCACCTTCTTCCAATATGTGACAGACCAGCAGAAGAATGTCGTTGAAGTCCATCTGATTATGAGCGGCCTTGGATCTCTCGAAGACCGTGTACAGATCGGCCATCCGATCAGCCTCCAGACCGGCCGGTGGCAGGCGGTGACTGGCTGAGCAGACCCGTACGTAGTCCTGGGGGGCAATCAGCCCTACCTTGGCCCAGTTGATCTCCGCAGTCAGGTCCCTGACCTGCCCCGGGTCGGCCTCCTGCCCGCAGACCCGCTGGTAGGCGGAGGACACCAGGGGACCCACATCCTCAATCAAATCGGGAGGGTAGGTCTCGCTGACCTGGGGCCAGACCCGCCTGAGCTGATGCAGGGCCGCCGAATGAAAGGTCGCCGCCTGCAGGGAGGCCGACACGCCAAGCTTGGTCAGTCGATCGCGCATCTCGGCTGCAGCACGGACCGAAAAAGTCACTGCCAGGGTTCTGGATGGCTCCCAGCTGCCGCTGGCGCAGGCATAGGCCATCCGCCGGGTGATGGTCCTGGTCTTGCCAGCCCCGGCCCCAGCGACAATCCGCACAGGCCCGTCAAGCACGGTAGCAGCCTGCCGCTGGGCGGGATCCAGACCCTCCAGCAATCGTTCCTCATCCTCATGCACAACTCCATTGTGTCAAAGGGCGGTACCGGAACCGACAGCGGCGTGCCCATGTGGTCAAGTGGGCAACCCTATCCACAGCAGTCCTTGTATTATCCTTGGGAATGTGAGTGAACGAACGAAGCTGACCCTGGCCGCCCTGGCGTCGGCCGCCATGCCCGAGGTGCCCATGACCGGCGCACGGGACTGTGACCAGCTCAGCAGCCTGGACCGTGCACAGGGCGTGGACTGTGCCGTGGTCCAGGACGCGACCGGCAACGTCTACGACGTCTGGGCCACCGGCTCGGAGGCCGGCAAGCGCCGTCTGGCCGCTCGGGTCAAGGCGGCTCAGGCCCTGGCCGATGCCAAGGAGATGGCGGCCATGGGCTTCCGGGTCGAGCGCATCCTGGCCTATCAGCCCGGCGAGAGGGCCGACAGTCCGACCGGCACCACAGCTGTTGCCGTCATGACCCACTGCCCGGGCAGAATCCGTCCCCTCCACCTGCTGACCCTGAACGAATGCACCGCCGCAGGCACCGCCATCGGCGCCATCCATCGGGTACGCCCTGATTTTCTGAAAACCCACGGCTATCCGGCCTTCTCCACTGCCCAGATTGCGGCCCAACTGCGCGGATGGATCAAACGGCTGCGCATGGACGGCCACGTGCCCAAGGAAATCACCGATTCCTGGGCCTCCATCGTGGCGACCGACGGACTCTGGTCCTTTGAAACCTGCACCGTGCACGGAGGCTTCTCCGACGGCGATCTACTCTATTCAGGCTCCGGACTCAGCGGGGTCTACGGATGGCAGGACATGCAGGTCAATGATCCTGCCCGCGACCTGGCCTGGATCTTCGCCAAGCTGGACGGGTCCCGCCGCAACGCCGTCATTGCAGCCTACGGCAGGATGATGGGGGCCCGGCTGGATGACCTGATCATGCTCCGGGCCAATCTCTGGCTGCAGATGGAGCAGGTGGGCGAGTTCATCACCGCCCTGGATCATGCGGACAACGAACGGATCATCCAATTCAAGGCACAGGTGGAACGTCTGGCCCAGCAGCTGGGCGACCACGAGCAGGATCGGCGCGCCCGTCGCCAGCGGCAGACGCCCAGTCCGTCACCCGCTGGCGCACCCTCCACCATCACTGTGGGAACTCTGCTGGGCGATGATAAAGCTGAGGACCCCTCCGCAGCCAAGGTACATGAGAATCAGGCGCCAGAGCCGGACCCCGCCTCGACAGAAGCCTTGGATGAAAGCTCGGCCACCATCGCCATCAGCAGGGTGGAAATGGCTGACCTGGCTCTGGCCCAGACCGCCATGGACCACTCCGAGGCCGTGAATAAGCCCATCGGACAGGACCGGACCACAGACCTTGACAGCGATGACAAGTCCAAGCCCCCAGCTGTTGCTCCTATTGCCCAGGAGGAGGAATCAGGCCTGAGCGATCACTTCCGCGGCATCGGCCACCCAGCCACCAGCGACGAGGATGCAAATGGCGAAGCGAATCCGAAGGCTACAACAAGCGGCTCATCCGTAGGCCTGTCCGGAGACGGTCAGCCTTCGGCTGCTTCCCAGCCGCATGACGCCTCGTCAGCTCAGGCTCTTGCGAGCGATCAGGCAGAGACCATCGTCCTTCCCAGAAAGCCCCTGCCTGAGCAGACCCCCACGCTCACTGCAGACGGACAGGCATCGGCATCACCGCCGGAAACCGGCTCTCCCCAGGAGGAGCATCAGGGAGACGCTTAGAGCGTAATCACCGGGGTCAGCGAATAATGAGACCGGAAGATCCGTGGACCGGCAGGTCTGGGCATCGGAGAAAAACCTTGGAGGTAGCAATGGATATCGAATTCGGCATCAAGAACGTGGCCCGCACCGTTAACTTCACCACCAACGACAAGGCGGACGAGGTGGCTGCCCACATCGCTCAGGCCCTGAACGAGGGCGGACCCATCGATCTGGTAGACGACAAGGGTCGGCACATCATTGTTCCCAAGGAGTCCCTGGGCTATGCAGTGATTGGTTCAGACACGACCCATCCGGTCGGTTTCGGAGTCCTGGGAGGCGCCTCCGACTGAGGCTGTGATTGCCTGATGGGGGCGGTCGGGTCCTTGTGGTCCGACCGCCCCCGATTCGTTCCGCTAACCCGCCCAGGCCACCGGGCGGCTCCCCCGGGCCCTGTCTACGATTCGGGCCACAACCTCATCAGTGGTGCTGTTCTCCCCCATGCGATTGGGTTTGCCTTGGCCGTGCCAGTCCGATCCTCCGGTCACCAGCAACCCCCAGCGTTGGGCCAGAGCCAGCAACCGTCGACGCTGATCGGGCGGATTGTCCCGGTGCCAGACCTCCAGGCCGCCAAGCCCCTCCCTGGCCAGCGCAGCGATCTGCTGGTCGGAGAGCAGAACGGGGTTGCGACTGACCGCACCGGGGTGTGCGATGACCAAGACACCGCCTGCATGGTTGACCGCTGCCAGCACCTGGTGGGTGGTCGGCGAGGGCGTAGGCAGGTAGTAGGTGCTTCTGGATGAACATACCCCGGCAAAGGCCTGACTCCGGTCGGCATAGACACCGGCCTTGACCAGGGCATCGGCGATATGCGGACGGCCCACCGTGGTCTTCGAACCCTCCTTGACCTGGTCCAGCACATCCTGCCAGGTGATCGGGTAATCCTTGGAGATCCGCTCGACCATGGTCCTGGTTCTGCTCAACCTGGCCTCCCTGGTCCTGACGAAAAGCCCGGCGATGACCGGATCCTCGGGATCGTAAAGGTAGGCCAGCATGTGAACCGATACATGACCATCCTGCGCGGTGATTTCGGTGCCCGGCAGCAGGGGCATCGCCAGGTCCTGGGCCGCCTGACGAGCCTGATCCCAGCCAGCATTGGTGTCATGGTCGGTGATGGCCAGACCTTCCAGACCCAGCTGCTGTGCCTGCTCAACCATCCCCCTGGGCGTCACGGTGCCGTCGGAGAACACGGTGTGGCAGTGCAGATCCCAGCCGGAAACCGTGGCAGTATCCTCATGCGTCATGCCTCCATCCTAAACTCGTGAACGAGTTCACGTCTCAGAGAACCTTCTTGACCATCGAGGTGATGGACCCCATGAGCGAACCGACATCGTCAGCCCCACCCCGGCAGGAGGCCAGATCCTTCTACAGCTATCTGATTGCTGCCCTGGCCTCTCTCGCAACGCTCTACGCCAGCCTGGTCCTGTCAGCGGAAACGCTCCAGCTGGCACGTCACCCCCAGGGCCAGCTCAGCTGTGACATCAACTCGGTGGTCTCCTGCTCCGCCGTTGCCCAGTCCTCCCAGGCCGAGCTGATTCGCTTGGGCACACTGCCGGTCCCCAACGCCTTTCTGGGACTGATGGCCGAGTCCGTCTTCCTGACGCTGGCGGTAGTTGGCCTGTGCAGGATCAAGATGCCCACGCTGCTGGCAGCGGGAACCTGGCTGGCCTCGCTTGCTGCGCTGGCCTATGCACTCTGGCTGTTCACCCAGTCACTCTTCGTCATCCACGCCCTCTGCCCCTGGTGCCTGGTCATGATCTTCGCCACCAGCCTGCAATTCATGGCCTTCAGCCACGCCACGGTCATCCAGCAGGATCTGCCGCACAAGCGGCCAGGATGGTTGCAGACGTACTACCAGCGGCACTTCGACCTGATGGTCGACCTGATCTGGCTGGTAGCCTTGGCAACCATCGTCCTGGCTGTGGAAGGATCCGCCCTCTTCGGCTAATCAGCAGCCGGGAACATGCTCCAGGGTCACATGCTCCAGGGTCAGACGGGCCACCATTCTGGCCGGTCCTGTCAGCCATGCATCCTGCGAATCCACGTCCACCTTCAGACAGCCTCCACCTACCTGAATGATCCAGTGATCGACACCGGTCAAAGCTCGAAGCAGCACGCCGCTGGCGCACAGACCGGTCCCGCAGGACAAGGTCTCGCCCACTCCACGCTCATAGACCCTCATGGTGGCCCGACCGCTGCCATTGTCGGCATCCAGGGCATCCAGACGTAGGAATTCCACATTCTGCCCCTCAGCCAGCCCGGGCCTGACCTGCGGGGGAGCCGACAGATCCAGATTGGCCAGGTCAGGCAGATCAGCTCTGGCTAACAGGTCGGTCACGGTTCCGGGCAGCACCCCAGCCTCCAATTCGGCAGCGGCTGAGGCCAGAACGACTGCATGGGGATTGCCCATATCCACCATGGTGCCGGGAGCCGAGCCGCCTAAAGCACCGCCGTCGACCAGCTGTTGCCCCACCGGGCCCAACCGCCATGCCCCGACCTTGACCTTGAACACATGATCGCCATCGCACTTCATCGGACTGCACGAGACGATCCGCTTGACCCCGGCTCTGGTCCCCAGCAGGAAGGAGGAGCCCTCCATGGTCGGCGTCAGCCCCTGCTTCTGGGCGAAGAGGGTGACGGCCCGCGTCCCGTTGCCGCACATCTGAGCCAAGGAACCGTCCGCGTTGCGGTAGTCCATGAACCACTGACAGCCGAAGCGGTCGCAGGCATCCACCTGCTCCTGGTTCAGGTCGCTGACATCGGCCGGGTGGGTCAGCCGGATCACCCCGTCGGCTCCGACCCCGAAATGCCGGTCGCACAGCCATCGCACCTGATCGGCCGTAGGTTCCAAATCCCCCCGGGGATCGGCGTAGACCACGAAATCGTTGCCGGTGGCTTGCATTTTGTAAACAGTCCGGGGAATACTCATGCTTGTAGCGTACGGCCCTTCGGCGACAGACTAGGCTGGTTCTTCGGCTGCGAAAGGAGCGGATCACATGGCATCAGATGCACCGATCGGGATCTTCGACTCCGGGCTGGGCGGTCTGAGCGTCACCGCAGCCATTCAGAACCTGCTGCCCCAAGAAAATCTGCTCTACTTCGGCGATTCCGCCTATGCCCCCTACGGCACCAAGGAGCCGGAACAGATCGCCCAGCGCTGCCAGGTCATCGGCGACCGGTTCATGGACCAGGGCGTCAAGGCCATGGTCATCGCCTGCAACACCGCCACCAGCGTCTGCGTGGATGAGATGCGCCGACGTTACCCGGTCCCGGTCATCGGCATGGAGCCGGCCCTGAAACTGGCTTGTACACGAGGCGGGGGCCAACCCCAGCGGGTTTTGGTCACCGCCACCCCGCTGACCTTGAAGGAGGCCAAGTTCTCGCGTCTGATGGCTCGGTTCTCCGGCAGGCACACCATCCTCACCCAGCCCTGCCCGGACCTGGTGACCATTGTGGAGTCTGACAGACTGAACGACCAGGCACTGGTCGATGCCACCCTGCACCGTTACCTGGACCCCTATGATCTGCAGACCCTGGATGCCCTGGTCCTGGGCTGCACCCACTTCGTCTTCTTCCGTCAATCCATCGCCCGTATCTGCCCGCCGGAGCTTGCGCTGATCGACGGCAACCCTGGGACGGCCCGCCACCTCAAGGATCTGCTGCTCCACGCCGATGCCCTCAACCAAGGCCCCGACCCGGGCAGGGTACAGATCGCCAACTCCGATTCCTCACCGGAAATGCTGGATCTGTCCGAGCGGCTGCTGGCCTCCTGCCGCCCCTGAACGGCTTGTCCTACGTCCGCGCATAAGCTGTCATCAAGCGCGGAATCTGTCTGGAATCGAGGTGCTCATGGCACGCAAAGGAACAGCCGTCATTGACGTAGGCGGCGGCTACCGGTCCATCTTCGGCGCCGGCGTCTTCGACCGCTGCATGGAGCAGGGCATCACCTTCGATCACTGCTACGGGGTCTCGGCCGGCAGCGCCAATCTGGCTTCGTTCCTGTCGGGCCAGCTCAGACGCTGCTACCGCTTCTACACCGTATACTCCTCCCGCAAGGAGTACGCGAGCGTGAGCAACTTCCTGACCAAGCACACCTTCGTCGACCTGGACTACGTCTACGGCAAACTGTCGGCCCATGACGGGGAATGCCCGCTGGATTACCAGGCGCTGAAGGCCAACCCGGCCCTGTTCACCGTAGTGGCCTGCAAGGCCACCGATGGATCCACCGTCTACTTTGACAAGTCAGACCTGGCCCAGGACAACTATGACATCCTCAAGGCCTCATCCACAGTGCCTGTGGCCAATAAGCCCTATATGATCAATGGCGTGCCCTATCTGGACGGCGGCATCGCCGACCCTGTCCCGGTCCGCAAAGCCATGGATGAGGGCTATGAACGCATTGTCCTGGTACTGACCCGCCAGAGGGATATTCTGCGAGAGCAGAAGAAGGATGTCCTGCCCGCCCGAATCCTGGCCAGAACCTATCCGGCGGCCGGCGAGCGCCTGATGGAGCGCTACCGCACCTACAACGACGAGGTGGCCCTGGCCAAACAGGCCGAAAAGGAGGGTCGGGTCCTCATCCTGGCCCCGGACAGCCTGTGCGGACTGACCACCCTGAGCAAGTCGCTCAAGGGACTCAACGCCATGTACGACAAAGGTTATCGGGCCGCCGAGGCCATAGCCGACTTCCTGGAAAGCTGAACAACTCCCCGCAGGTTCTGCCTTGCGGGGAGTTGTTCCTTTTCACTGGATCTTACAGAACCGGCGTACCGGTCCCGCCCTCTGTGCCCGCACTCCTGCGGCCGTGGCGGGGATCCGCGCTGCCCTGGGTGCTTTGTGCGGTCATCAGCGCTGCGGTCATCTGATTGAAGAGCTCGTTGTATCCACCGGGGGTTGACGCAGGCAGGACCAGGGTCTTGGCATTGCCGGATTCGGCCAGCGAGCGCATCACATCCAGATACTGGTTGAAGAGCACCACATTGTTGACGGCGTCGATATCCATGCCCACTGCCCGCAGGCTGTTGATCTGGTCCACAATGCCGTTGGCGATCTCACGCCGGTAGTTGGCCTGGCCCTCGCCCTGCATCCTGGTCTTCTCGGCATCGGCCCTGGCCTGGGTCTCTATCTCGATCCGACGGGCCTCGGCACGCTCCTTGGTGGCCTCCTTCTCGCGCTGGGCCGCGTTGATCGAGTCCATGGCCTGCTTGACCTGGGTGGAGGGGTCGATGGCGGTGACCAGGGTCTTGATGACCGAGAACCCAAAGCGCTGCATCTCCTTCCCCACAGTCTTCTGCACGTCTGAGGCGATGTCGTCCTTGCGGGCGAAGGCGTCATCCAGGCTCAGGGCGGGAATGGCCGACCTGAGGGCATCCTCCATGTAAGAGCGCAGTTGGCCCGCCGGGTCGACCAGCTCGTAGTATGCCGTAGACACGTTGGCCGCCTCCACACGGAACTGTGCGGAGACCTCCACAGTGACGAAGACGTTGTCCTTGGTCTTGGTCTCCAGCTTGACGTTCAACTGGTTGACCCGCAGGTTGGTCTTGGCGGCGATTCGATCCACCAGGGGGATCTTGGCGTGGATGCCCGCCAGCACCACCCGATGGTACTTGCCGAAGCGCTCAATGACGTCCGCCTGCTGCTGGGGCACCACGAAGATCCCCAGGAGGAAGATGATCAGCGCCAGAACCAGCACGGCGATCACAATGGCGATGCCTAGATGCATGAGTGTTCTCCTTCGAGCTTAAAACCCTTGGGGCCGGACCTGAAAACCGCACCATTCCGGCCTTTCCTCTCATCACCATACATGATGGACTCGTCTGAATAACCGGTTCGGGCACACCAGCGGTAATAGACTCGGCTTAACAAGGCTTCAACTCGAAAGGATGAACATGGCAAAACTACGCGGCATCGACGCCGAAATCTTCCCCCTGGTGCTGGGCGGCAACACCTTCGGATGGACCAGCGACGAATCCGAATCTGACCGGGTCCTGGACGCTTACACGGAAGCCGGAGGCAACCTGATCGATACAGCTGACGTCTATTCGGCATGGGCCCCCGGCCACTCCGGCGGTGAGTCCGAGATCGTCATGGGCCGCTGGCTGTCCAAGAACGGCAACCGCGACAAGGTCCTGGTGGCCACCAAGGTCAGCCAGCACCCCCAGTACTCCGGCCTGTCAGCCAGGAACATTGAGGCCGCCGCCGACGCCTCCCTGCTCAGGCTGGGCCTGGATGTGATCGACCTCTACTACGCCCACTTCGACGACAGCTCCACCCCCCTGGAGGAGACTGCGGCAGCCTTCGACAAACTGGTCAAGGAGGGCAAGGTCCGGGCCATTGGAGTGTCCAACTACACCCCGGACCGGATTCGTGAATGGTTCAGCATTGCACGCAAGGAGGGCTTGACCCTGCCGGTGGCCCTGGAGCCCCAGTACAATCTGGTCTATCGCAGGACCTATGAGAATGGCCTCATGCAGGTTGCCAAGGACGAGGATCTGGCGGTCTTCCCCTACTTCTCGCTGGCTTCGGGCTTCCTGACGGGCAAGTACCGGACCCTGGACGACCTCAAGGGCAAGAAGCGCGAGGGCATGGTCAAGGACTTCTTCACCCAGGAGGGACTGGATGTGGTCGCCGCCATGGACGGCATCGCCAAGGCCCACGGGGTCGAACTGGCCACCGTAGCCCTGGCCTGGCTCAACCATAGGCCTGGGATTGCAGCCCCTATCGCTTCCGCACGCACCCCCGAGCAGCTGCCGGCCCTTCTGGCCGCTGCCCATCTGAAACTGAGCGACCAGGATATGCAGACCTTGGACCAGGTCAGCGACAAGGTCAAAGGCTGATCAGCAGCCGGTACTCCATCGCGGTTGCCGGCAGCATGGCCAAGCGTGGTGCAGACGAGCACCGAGCCAGGCAGAGCTTATAGCAAAGGGCTTCCATCCGATACAGGATGGAAGCCCTTTGTATGCAACGATGATCAGGCCTTGACCAGGTCCACCTGCGGCTGGTCGAGATTGCCGGCATTGACGGTCAGGTTGGTGGCCAGGGTCTCGCGAGCGATCAGGTCGCTGAACTGCTGGGCCTTGGGGGCATCCTCAGCAGGCAGAGTCAAGGTCAACCGGATCCGGTCGGCGATGTCCAGACCAGCGGTCTTCCGGGCATCCTGAACCTGGCGGATCAGATCGCGGGCATAGCCCTCGGCCAAGAGGTCGTCGTCCAGCTGGGTGTCGAGGATGACGAAACCCCCAGTGGGGAGAGCTGCGGAGGCCGACCTGTCGGCCTGGGAGCCATCCTCCTGTTCGATCCGGTTGTCCAGCTCGTATTCGCCAGGTTCCAGGGCCACCGGTCCATCGGGGGTAGTGACGACCACATGTCCGTCCTGCTCTGACCAGTCGCCCTGCTTGGAGGCCCGGATGACGAACTGGACCTGCTTGCCCAGCCGGGGTCCGGCCGCACGGGCATTGACCTTGAGATCGTGGATGATTTGCAGGCCATGCCGGCCGGCCTGATCCAGGGTGCAGAACTCCACATCCTTGATGTTGAGCTCGGACTTGAGCACATCCACGTAGGGGCGGGCGGCATCAGGGTCACGAACCACCACGGTCAGCCGGGACAGGGGCTGGCGGACGCGGATCTGCTCGGCCTTGCGCAGGGCCAGGGTGGCCGAAACCACCTCGCGAACCTTCTCCATGGCGGCTACCAGAGCAGGATCGTCGCGCAGGACCTGTCCCAGCTGGGTCTCCTGCCCGGTGGCCTCGTCGGCCAGGAAGGGCCAGTCGGCCAGGTGGACCGACTCGCCGCCGGTCAGACCCCGCCAGATTTGCTCGGCTTCCATGGGCGCCAGGGGGGCCAGAACACGGGAGAAAGCCTCCAGGACCGTGTAGAGGGTGTCGAAGGCCTGGTGATCCTCGCTCCAGAAGCGATCGCGATTGTTGCGGATGTACCAATTCGTCAGCACATCGATGAAGTCGGTCACCGCATCGCAGGCCTCGGAGATGGCGAAGTCGTCCAGGGCCTTCTGCACCGACTGGATCAGCCGACGGGTGCGTGCCAGCAGGAAGCGATCCATCTCCGGCAGGCTCGCCACCCGGTCCGGCGTCAGCGCCTGGGCCTGGTAGCCGGCACCCTTGTTGGCCGCGTTGGCGTAGAGCGTGTAGAAGTAGTAGGAGCTCCAGACCGGCAGCATGACCTGACGGACCGTGTCGCGAATGCCATCGGCGGTGACGACCAGGTTGCCGCCGCGCAGGATGGAAGAGCTCATCAGGAACCAGCGCATGGCATCGGATCCGTACTTGTCGAAGACCTCGTTCACATCCGGGTAATTGCGCAGGTGCTTGCTCATCTTCTGGCCGTCGGAGCCCAGGACGATGCCGTGGCAGATCACGTTCTTGAAGGCCGGCCGGTCGAAGAGGGCCGTGGACATGATGTGCATGGTGTAGAACCAGCCACGGGTCTGACCGATGTACTCCACCACAAAATCGCAGGGATCCCTGTCTTCGAAATACTGCTTGTTCTCGAAGGGGTAGTGGAACTGTGCGAAGGGCATGGAGCCCGACTCGAACCAGCAGTCCAGCACATCGGTGATCCTGTGCATGGTGGACTTGCCGGTGGGGTCGTCGGGGTTGGGCCTGGTCAGCTGGTCGATCCAGGGCCGATGCATGTTGATCTGCCCCTTGTCATCGGTCGGGTAGCGGCCGAAGTCCCGCTTGAGCTCATCCAGGGATCCATAGACATCCACCCGGGGGTGCTTGGGATCGTCCGAGACCCAGACCGGAATGGGTGAGCCCCAGAACCTGTTGCGGGAGATGGACCAGTCGCGGGCGTTGGCCAGCCACTTGCCGAACTGGCCGTCCTTGACATTCTCGGGGATCCAGTTGATCTGCTGGTTGAGGGCCAGCAGGCGGTCCTTGATCTTGGTCACGGAGACGAACCAGCTGGAGACCGGCTTGTAGATCAGCGGGGTGCCGCAACGCCAGCAGTGGGGGTAGGAGTGGACGTAGCTCTTCTCCTGGAAGAGGAGAGCCCGGTGCTCGGCAGGAATCCGTGCCAGGGGGCCGTCGCCTGCGCGCAGGTTGCGCACGATGGGCATGTTGGCCTCGAAGGCCTGCAGGCCCTGGTAGTCCGGGCACTGCTCGGTGAAGACGGCCCCGGCATCGAGGACGTCCACGCTGCGGATGCCCTTGGCGTTCAGGGTGTTCATATCGTCCTCGCCATAGGGAGCCTGGTGGACCAGGCCGGTGCCCTCCACGGTGTCGACGTAGTCGGCCGTGTAAATGGTATAAGCATTGGGGCCGGGGGTGCCGCCCTCGGATTCGGCCTGTTCCCCGGCGAAGTAGGGGAAGACCGGCCAGTACCGCCAGCCCTCCATCCGGGACCCCTTGAGGGTGCGGACCACCTGGTAGTCCTCCCCCAGCTGCTTGGCGTAATCGCCCAGACGGGCCGTGGCGATGTAGAAGCGCTTGCCGGCGAAGGGCCCCGACACCGGACTGACCTCCGAGTACTCGATGTCAGCGCCGACAACGATGGCAAGGTTGGTGGGCACGGTCCAGGGAGTAGTGGTCCAGAAGACCGCATAGGCATCCTCGTCCCTGAGCTTGACGGCCACGGAGACGGTGGTGTCCTGCCGGTCCTGGTAGACATCGGCATCCATGCGCAGCTCGTGGTTGGACAGCGGCGTCTGGTCCTTCCAGCAGTAGGGCAGCACGCGGTAGCCTTCGTAGGCCAGGCCCTTCTCATACAGGGTCTTGAAGGCCCACATGACCGACTCCATATAAGAGACATTCAGGGTTTTGTAGCCATGGTCGAAGTCCACCCAGCGAGCCTGACGGTGGACGTAGTCCTTCCACTCGCTGGTGTACTTGAGCACCGAGGCGCGACAGGCGTCATTGAACTTCTCGATGCCCATCTGCTCGATCTGATCCACGCTGTCGATGCCGAGCTCGCGCTGGGCCTCCAGCTCGGCGGGCAGACCGTGGGTGTCCCAGCCGAAGACCCTATTGACCTTGTGGCCCTTCATGGTCTGATAGCGGGGAATGACATCCTTGACGTAGCCGGTCAGCAGGTGCCCGTAGTGGGGCAGGCCGTTGGCGAAGGGCGGGCCGTCGAAGAAGACGAACTCGTTGTCGGCGTGATCACCGGACGGGCGACGATCCACCGACTTGTTGAAGGTGTCGTCATGATCCCAGTAGTCCAGCACGGACTCCTCCATGTGGGGGAAGGAGGGATTGGGCGTCACCTTGGCCAGAGCCGGGTCCACCACCGCCTTGGGATAGACTTCGCCATCCCGACTTGTCGCATCTGAGGTATCAGTGGTCTGATTCACCGTTCACGCTCCTCGCTGGTCGTTCATATCGCCATGTCGAGGACGAGGGACCCATGGGGCCCACCGCGGTACCACCTCGCTTGCCCGGCCAATGACCCGCGCCGGACCGCTTGATCTGGGCTATGCGGGCCCACCCGTCGGTTCTACTGAGGACCGCCGCAGGCGATCCTGTTCTTCCGAGGGCTCCCCGCTGATGACGGATCAAGGCCCATTGGTGACCAGATTATACCATCCTCAGGAAACCGGTCTCGCCCGTTCGCATAACGAAACGGTCGTCAGGACTGGAAAAGATCGGGATGGCGCGGATCGCCCGGCAGATCTTCAAGGGTGTCCTCGGCGCCCAGCGCCTGCCGCCAGAAGTCCAGGGAACGACCATAGGGGCTGGCCTTGCCGCCGCGAACCTGCAGGTCGGCCTTGGCTGCAAGCACATCCTCATCGCTCACCCCGTCCAAGAGCGTGGCAAGTCCGGCGAATCGATCCGAGTCATAGAAGATGCCACCGACGACCTCAAGAAGTCGGCTGGCACGTTTCATGGGCAGTGAATCCCAGTGCCTGAGCTCGATGTAATTCTTCAGGCGGACGTCATTGAAGTGCGTGGTCAAAATGTGCGCTATCTCGGCATCATTGAGCCGCCGATCCGGATAGATCTCCCCGGCGTTTTCATGCCAGGCTATGAAGACCTGCTGTCCCTGCGGCCCCTCCACCTCCGGGGTGTGGGAGACATCGGCCACCATGAGCGGAGTGGAGAGCATGTCCACGGCATAGTCCTCCCAGCCGAAGCCATCCTCGAACAGCCCAGGAATCAGACCCGTGCGCTGGGTGTCGAGCCAATCCCAGATCCGCTGACGCCTCAGGGGCATGCGGTTGGGCTTGCCCTCAAAGATTGGAGTGTTGCGGAAGAAGTAGGCCAGGATAGGCCCGATGGCCGTGCCCAGACGAATCTTGCCGATGGCATCGTCCTCGTCCTGGTAGTCGATGCTGATCTGGGTGGAGGCGGTGCTGCGCATCATCATGGGCCCGCACTGGCCGATGCGACCCAAGTAGGTGTTCATGACCGCATAGCGTTCCTTGGGATTGACGCCCACATCCGCGTATGACCCGGCCGGACGGTACCCGTACTCGACCAACCGGAACCCCAGCTGCTCGGCGATGGGGTCGACCTCGGCACGGAAGCGACGGTAGAGGTCTTCGAATTCCCGGCTGTCCCGCACCACACCCAGGGAGCACTCCACCTGGCTCCCGGGCTCCAGTGAGACCACGCAGCCCTGACGACTCAGTCCTACCAGGTGACCGTCCTCCCGATATTCCTTATCGCCGTCGTAGCAAGGCTCCAAGGCCGATAGCAGGGCCTCGATGCCCTGCTCCCCCTCATAGGGAACCGGGCCATCGGACCCGTCGTTGCGGACCGGCAGATGCTCGATCTCAATACCGAAACGCCACTGGGAACGTGGTTTGGATCCTCGTCTGAAGTAGTCGACCAGGCTGTCCACATGCCGCGGATTTGGAACCGTCAACAGGTGCGCATACCCAGCGCCTACGCTTTTCCTCATGCTGTCATGGTAGGAGCGGTCGAGGGCCCTGGGCAACCAACACGCGAGGAGTTCCGCTATCGGATGGTGGTCAGTCCACGGTCACCGTCACGGCCTGCAGGTCCTCCCTCCGCGAGGAGGATCCCACCAGCACCTGGAACTGACCAGGCTCGACCCTGCGGTTGCAGTCGGCATCGACCAGGATCCACTCGGACACCGGTAGATCGAAGACCACCTTCCGGGTCTGCCCTGGATCCAGCTGAATCCTTTGGAAGGCCTTGAGCTCGCGGTCAGCCCAGCTGACTGAGGTCACCAGGTCGCTGATATAGGCCTGGACCACCTCGGTGCCTGGCCGCTTGCCGGTGTTGGTCAGGTCTACAGTCACCCTGACCGTATCCTCGGATCCAACGGTATCCGGTCCATCGACCTGTGGCTTTCCGTAGGCAAAGGTGGTGTAGCCCATACCCTGACCGAAGGCGAAGGCCGGATCCTGCGTCAGATCTGCATAGCGGTCTCCATGCTGGCCCCGGATCTGGTTGTAGTAGACCGGCAGCTGCCCGGCATGCCTGGGGAAGGTGATGGGCAGTCTGCCTGTGGGTTCAACCTTGCCGGTGAGTATCCTGGCCAGGGCACGACCGCCCTGCATGCCCGGGTCGGGCTGCCAGATCAGAGCCCTGGCCGACTGTGCGGACGGGGGCAGGATCAGCGGCTTGGAGGACATGAGCACGATGACCATGGGCTTGCCCGTCTGCGCCAGGGCATCCAGCAGATCGCGCTGAGGACCGTAGAGTTCCAGTGTGGCAGTCGAACGGCCCTCGCCCACCAGCTGGACCACGTCGCCGACCACGGCAACCACCAGGTCGCTCTGTCCGGCCAGGTCCAGAGCCCTGTCGAAACGGGCCTGATCGATTTTTGCCGGGGCCGCCACCTTGGGCCTGGGCTGGCCGTCGGGGAAGAGCTTGCCCGCCGGGTCATCAACCAGACGGAGCACGTCGACGCCCTGCTCGCAGCTGAGCTGCCAGTTTTCCGGCAACTCCTGGCGCAGACCGTCGGCCACGGTCGAGATCATCTCCCGCGGCTGGTCCTTGATCCAGTCGCACTGACCCGAGCCGCCGGCCCAGTCCCCAAGCTGGTTCTGGGCATCATCGATCAGCGGACCCACCAAGGCGATGCTATGTGCTGAATCATCACCAGGACGGCCATCGGCACCCACCCCACCGAACAGGGGTAGGATGCCGTCGTTCTTCAAAAGAACCGCCGACTCCTGGGCCACCTGAAGATTGAGCTCCTGGTGCTCCGGTGAATCGATGACCGCCTTCTGGGCCTCGGGGTTGGGCAACCGCGGATCCTCGAAGAGTCCCATGCGGAATTTCAGAGCCAGGATGTGCTTGACCGCCCGGTCAAGGTCCTCCTCGTGCAGAAGCCCGGCATCCAGTGCATCCAAGGCTCCCTGGTAGAAGCCGGGCGTGGTCATGATCAGGTCGTTGCCTGCCTTGACGGCGGCCGCAGCAGCCCTGGTGTAGTCGGGCTGCACCTTCTGCTCCCAGACCATCCGGCCAACGTTGTCCCAGTCGGTGATCAGAGTGCCCTGGTATCCCCACTCCCCTCGAAGCACGTCGTTGAGCAGCCAGTTGTTGATGGTGACCGGAACCCCGTCGATGGACTCGTAGCCCAGCATGAAGGTGGCTACTCCCTCCTTGGCCAGGCGCTCGAAAGGCGGCAGGAACCAGGAGAGCAGCTTGCGGTGCGAAAGGTCGGCCTCGGAGGCATCACGCCCGCCCTGGGTCTCGGAGTAGCCGGCGAAGTGCTTGGCCGTGGCCAGAACAGCATCCTTGGGCAGGGTTCCGGTCATGGCTGATCCGCCCTGGTAGCCGCGCACCATGGCCGAGGCCATCTCGCCGATCAGGAAGGGATCCTCGCCGAAGGTTTCATCCACCCGGCCCCAGCGGGTGTCCCTGGCTATGCAAAGCACCGGAGAGAAGGTCCAGTGGACGCCTGTTGTGGCGACCTCCTGGGCTGTGGCCCTCCCCATCCGCTGAATCAGTCCAGGGTCGAAAGAGGCTGCCATGCCCAACTGCTCGGGGAAAATGGTGGCCCCTCGGAAGAAGGAATGGCCATGGATGCAGTCGTCGCCGATCAGCAGGGGAATGCCCAGACGAGTGCGGTGGACCGCTTTGTCAGCATTGATCATGTTCTTCGGAGAGACATGCAGCAGGGACCCGGCGTGCTGATCCACCACCTCCTTGTCGACCCCCTGGCGGGCATCCACCTGCATCATCTGGCCCACCTTCTCCTCGCGGGTCATCCGGCCCAGCAGGTCGGCCACTCGCTCATCCACACTCAGGTCGGGATCGCGGTAGGGCAGGTACTCCGTCAACTTTCTTGATGCCATCTGGGCACCTTCCTTTCTTACTGAGCACTGATCCGCTCATATTGGCGTCCGGTCGGACTGAAACCGGTCAGACTGAAGCCGGTCTATCGAACGATGACCGCCAGATCCCAGGGTCCAATGGTCATGGACTGGCCCTGATCCACATGCGCTTGAGGATCAGCCTGCCCGTCAGCCACCAGCAGATGCCCCCCGTAGGGCGTGTCCAGCCTGACCTCCTTGGATGAATAATTGAGCAGGTAAGCGACCCGCTCTCCCCGGGCGTTGATGCCCTCCCGCACGGTGACCAGGCCAGCCAGGTCCCGGGCAGGACCGCTCAAGCCAGCCGCATCCGCCGCATCCGAAAGCAGCATCCGCATGCCCTGGGCCGAGGGCAGGGTGCCGATCCACTCCGCGATCCCGTTGCCGTAATCATTACGGGTCACAGCCGCATATCGTCCCCAGACCGGATGGTCATAGGAGGCCAGGACCTGAGTGCCGGGGCGCGGATTCAGCAGCTCAATCAGCCCCTGGCAGGCCGGTCCGGCCTGGTCGGTCCCATGCAGGTCCAGGGTCAGATCCTTGCCGGGACGGGTGAACTGGTTGTAGTCGATGCCGAACACGTCGGTCAGCAGGTGCGGAGCCTTGTCATGCCAGACCTTGAGGTTCTCGTCCGCCACAAAGGAGCGCAGCGTGGCCACCAGGTGACCTCCCTGACGGACATAATCGGCCAGTGCCTTCAGCGTATCCTCATTGGTGCTGTACAAGGCGGGAACCACGACCATGGCATAGTGGCCCAGCCGGGACTGGTCGGCCTTGTCGCTGATGAAATCGCACTCGATGTTGAGCTCGAAGAGGGCATCGTAGACCCGTCTGACCACATCGTTGTAGGAGATCTGCCCCTGCTGACGGGGGAAGCCGGTCTCCAGGGAGAACCAGTCCAGTGCGGTCAGGGAGTCGTTGCCCACCATGATGGCTACCTTGTTGCGCTTTTGGAGGTTGATCAGACGCTCCCCCACATCCTTCTGCGCTATCTGCCTGCCGAACCGACCGGCCTCCTCATAGGTGGGGTTGGGTTCCATATCCTGCGAAAGCAGCCCCTTCCAGTAGGTCTCAAAAGAGTTGTGGATGGAATGCCAGTGCCAGTACATGACCCCGTCAGCCCCCGAGGCCAGATGGCTGTATGCCTGCAACCGCAACTGCCCTGGGTAGGGCAGCCAGCCGTTCTGCCCTTGGGCCTCGGTTTCCAGAACCAGGTAGTTGGCGCCACCCTTCAGACTGCGGGTCATGTCCCCGCCGAAGGCAATCTCCTTGCCGGTCAGGTTGTCCTCGGTGGGATGGTAGATGTCCACACCGGCCACGTCCAGGCATCCGGCCGCTTCGAAATGATCGACGGCTGGCTGAACACCATATGACCAGCCAGGACCCCAATCGAAATCGAAGTTGTGGGTGACGAACTGGTCCTCGCGGGCATATTCGCGCACAATGCCAGCCTGCCAGGCCAGGTAGCGGCTGACCTGGCTTCGACGGAAGCGGTCGAAAGCCGAACCCAGCGATGCATTGATGGTCCCGGTCAGATCGGGAAAGTCCTCCCAGGAGTCGATCTTGTTTGACCAGTAGTCCAGGCCAAAGGCCGCATTGAGACGGTCCAGATCATCGTCAAAGCGCCGCCGCAGATCCTTGACGAAGAGGCGCTGCATGTCAGGCGATACGCAGTCGTAGTACTTGGTCTCGTTGTCGACCTGGTAGCCGATCACCTGGGGGTTGTCGGCCACATGGCTTATCAGCCTACGTATGACGCGCTCGCCATAGTACCGGTAGGAAGGATTGACGATGTCCATGATCTGGCGGGCGCCATACCGGTTGTGGCCCTTGGGGGTGTCCGCCAGGACATCCGGATGCATGGCGACCAGCCAGGAGGGGACGGCATAGGTGGGGGTGCCCACGATGACCTGAATGCCGAAGCGTTCAGCAGCATCCAGCACACGGTCCACATGGCTGAAGTCGAATACGCCAGGCTGGGGCTCCAGAGTGCTCCAGGTGGATTCGGCGATACGAATGGTGTTGATGCCAGCGGACTTCATCATGGACATATCCTTGTCCACCCGCTCATAGGGCATGTATTCGTCGTAGTAGGCACAGCCGAAGATGAGCCTGTCCGGCAGGCGCGTGATACCCTGCGAAACCGAATGGTCCTTGGTTCGGACTGCATTGTCTGTCATGATGAACTCCAATCTCGATCTACAGGTCTACATTCATAGGACGAAGGTGTTGAAGGATCGCGGCTCCAAGGTTGCCTGGAAACCTTGGCTCCTTTCGCTATCCCCTCCCGGCCCGGAGAAGGAGAAGGGCATGGCGCGATCCAGGGCGTTCTGGACCACGACAACAACCGATCCATCCGGATTTTCGAAGGCTGTGGCCATGGAGCTGAAATGACCGCGAGTATCCAGCAGCCGAGCGCCCGGGCGTACATAGTGCGAGTAGTGGCGCATGACGTAGTACTCGGGATTCCGACTGACCCGGCCGGTGGTGGTGTCGATGGAGAAGAGGGAGTTCTGCCGCCAGCCCCAGGTGGATATGCCTTGGCCCAGGACCATGTTCCAGTAGGTGTAGCAGGTAGCTCCGGCCCGCAGATAACGGTTGACCAGCGAGAAGATATATTCGGCGTACTCCCAGGTGTTGCCGCCCATGCCGCATTCGGACTCGGTCTGCTCCAACTCAACCTCAGGCCAGGACTGATGGGTGCGCTCGATATCATGCTGGCCGGCCCACTGGTAACCGATGCCGGCAATGTACCTGCGGCAGTCCTCGTCGAAGAGGATGTTGTCCACGTACCGGTTGTAGTTCTCCAGGATCATGCCTTCGGGTCCGAATTTCATATCCTCGGGACCATTGAGAGTCCCCAGGAAGATGGCCGTATCCGGTGCCTCTTTGGCGAAGAGGGGCCCCAGATAATCACGGATGAAGATGCGCATGTCCTCGCTGGACCAGAGGCAGGAGGGGAACTTCTGGTCCGCGAAGACCTCGTTCTGCACATGCAGCTGGTCGATATGGATGCCACGACGGTCATACTCGCGCACATATTCCAGAAGGTAGCGGGCATATGCAGTGAGATTGCGCTCGCTCATGTCGATCCGTCCGAAATTGTAGACCTTGGGCCGTTTCATCCAGGTGGGCGGACTCCAGGGGCTGGCGAACAGTCCCATGTTCGGCTGATACTTCTGAGCCTGGCGGATATACGGAATCAGGGTCCGCTCGTCGTGATCGACGCTGAAATGCTCCAGGTCATAATCGCCGTCGGTCTCGTCGTAGCTGTACCAACTCGCGGCGAAGTCGTTGGCACCCACCGGGGTCCTGTTGAAGGTCAGATTCAGCTCGTCCGGGCTGAAGAGCTCACGGATGACCCCCTCACGTTTCTCCTCTCCCAGCTCCTGCAAGGGCAGCCACCCCAACTCATTGAAGCAGCCGCCAAACCCTCGCAGAGCCTGCAATTCGGCACCGGTGCATTCCAGATCGGTTGACGCCTCCATGTCGGAGACAGCCAAGTGCTGCTCCTGCATGGCCTGCCGCCGAGTGGTTGCAACCCAAATCGGTCCTGTATTCCTATTCATGGATCTTCTGCTCCTTTGCATAGTTTTCCTGTATGCCCGCATAGGCCGGAATCACTTGACGTTTCTGATCATCAGGATAAAGACGCATCCCAACAGTGCGAAAACGATAGCAGTCGGGAAGGCCGCCGCATAACCCCAGTTCAGCGTGATGAAGGACATGACCAGAGGACCGGCCATCTGCCCCAGCGTGGTGGCCAGGTTCAGGATGCCAAGATCCTTGCCGGCCTCCTCCTTGCTGGGCAGGACATCGACGTTGAGCGCCTGGTCGACGGACGAATAGACCCCGTAACCGAACCCGGCGATGCCGGCATACAGATACATGCCCATGACCGTGGGGCTGATCCAGGGCATGGCGATGCCGATGGCGAAGAGGACGGAGGCGACGACCACCGGCACCTTGCGCCGTCCGATCAGGTCGGAAACAGGCCCGGAGACCAACGAACCCAGCAGGGAAACCACCATGGTGATGACGGACATGACCGAAATGGTGGCGGCAGCCTGGGTTACGGTTTGACCCACATACTTTTCGATGATGTAGAGCTGATAAGCGGAGATCATCTGATAGCTCAGCAACATGCAGAGCCTTCCGGCGAAGGCCTTATAGAAGTCATGGGCCCCATGGAAGCGCGGTGGCTGGAAAGACTTGAGGACATCCATGAGGGTGCCCTCGTCCTTGGGCAGGTAAGCAGCCGAGCCTTCCTTGGGCATGATCAGAATGGCCACGATACCACCCAGGAACATGAGTACGCCCGCGAGAACAAAGCCGGTGAACATATGAGTCACCAGGGCCGCGCCAATCAGGGAGCCGATGGGCGAACCGATGGTAGAGCCTGCCCCATAGAAAGCGGACAGGGTTCCGCGCACACCGGATGGCACGCGGTCGGACAGGATGGCCACCATAGGGGCGATCATGCAGTTCAGACCGAACATGCAGAGGCAGTAGACGATGGTCAACAGAACCGGGTTGGTGGTCATGCCCGTCAGGAACAGGGTTACGCCACCCAGGACTGCACCGCCCAGGACCCATGGGGTTCGACGTCCGTACCGGGAGCGGCTGCGATCGGAAAAGTTGCCAAAGAGCAGGTTGGAGACCAACGAAGCCACAGCCGTACAGGCATTGACTATGCCCATCAGCGCCTCGGGCGCGATGCCCGGGACCTGCTTGAGGTGCTCGGGAAGCAGCACGATACTGACGATGCCCAGGCCTGACATCCACAGAATGCCGAAGGCCAGGAAGCTTGCCCCAAACCGAAACAGGGTCTTTTTTGGAACCGGTTTGCCCGTCTCGGGCGATAGGAGCGGATCCCGCTGGGCTGCAGCAAGGGCGGCCTTATGCGCCTGCAGAAGTTCAGAATCTTTTGATGCCGGGGTTGTTGAGTCGCTCATGGTGTCGACCTCTTTCAACTAGTCTTCTCTGACACATCCAATGTTTGGCAGCCAACCATATCTACCATCCATTAGATAATCATATATCTAGCAGTTATTCGATAGCTTTGTCAAATCATTGACTCGATGCAAATCAGCTAGTACCCAGTGCTTGTTTTCCCTGTACCAGTAAGAGACGAAACCTTATTGGGCCATACATCCGACGCTTTTATGAATTTGCCCCCATGTACCATGGGTATCAAAAGATCAGCAGCACCCAGGCGCTCAAAAATAGTGAGAAGGAGCCGCAAGACCAGACAATGGCGAGTCGAACCAGAAAATCACCAGAGGTGAGGCGGGCTGAAATCACAGAAGCCGCCGCCCACCTCATCAGCCAGCATGGGTACAACGGCATATCGCTCAAAGACGTCGCCGACATGGTGGGGATGTCCCAGCCGGGGGTCCTCCATTATGTCGGCAGCAAGGAAGGCCTGCTCTCCCTCCTGGTCACCGATATCTATGACGTCAATGGCACCCCGGAGGAATTCGTGCAGACAGGCCTGCCCGGGTCCGACCCCGATCATCCACATCTTCCTGCCTATTTTGACTATCTGGTCGCCCACAACGCGGGACAGCCTGAACTCACTCAGCTGTATACGGTCCTGGAAACCGAGGCCATCTCCACCAGCCACCCCCTGCACGATTACTTCATCCGCAGGCCTTCAGAAGTCTGGGAACACTATTCCAAATTCCCCTGGCTGCTTCCTGATGGCATAGAGTGGGCGACAGACATGCAGGGCAAGGTGAGAATGAGCCTGGAAGTCATGGACGGCATACAGATACGGTTGCTGCGTGAGCCGAGAATCGACTACGTCCGAGAGTGGGACCGGTTCAAGGCGCTGATCTTCCCCTCTCCGCTCTGGGATGGATATTGCTGATCAAATCAGGCACATCGACAGTTCAACATTCAAAACCACGCCCACCGGAGTTAAACCAGCAATCGGATGCCGGAAACCGCCTGCAGAGGAATCAAGGGAGTCAGCCCTCAATCAACCCGCCTAATCCATCCTGAAGGGCCGGGCATCATAAGGCGGCTGAAACCGGCGATCCTTCCAGAAGTATTCATAATCGTGCTCGTCGATGGGGCGGACGACCTTGCAGGGGTGGCCGTAGGCGACCACGTCGGAGGGGATGTCCTTGGTGACCAGGGAGCCTGCCCCGATGACCGCATTGTCGCCGATGGCCACTCCCGGCATGATGATGGCGCCTGCTCCGATCCATACATTCCTGCCGATGCTGACCGGAACTGTGAACTGGGGCGTTCCACAGGCACGTATATCGGGGCGAATGGCGTGCCCGGTGGTCACGATGGTGACATTGGGGCCGAACATGGTGTGGTCACCTATGTCAATGCGTCCATCGTCGACCAGAACCAGGTTGAAGTTGGCATAGCATTTGCTTCCCCAGTAGGTGTTGCAGGCCCAGTTGGCCCTCACCGGCCCCTCAATCCAGCTGCCTTGGCCGAATGAACCGAACATCCGCCTGCAGAGGTCCTGCTTTTTCTCCACCTGGCTGGGACGGCAGGCGTTGAATTCGAAGACCAGATCCTGCTGAGCGTCCTGGACCTGCTTCATTTCAGGCGTATCGGCAATGTAGATCTGGTCGGTGTCCAGCAGAGCCTTGATCTCTTCGCGGCTGGTCATGGGAAACCCCCTCTTTCCTTGATCCTCGTGGTTCAGCAATTCCGAGGCCGGCGCGTTGGCTCCGGACACCGGCCTCGGCCTGGCGGCTACAGGCTCTCCAGAACCTTCTCCTCGTCCTGGACGGGTGCTGCCTGCCCCGCATCCAGACCGGTCGATTCCGCTGCTTGGAATCCGGCGCCAATCTTACGGTCCTGGCCGGGCTTTTGCTGGTCGCCCGGCTTCTTGGCGGCGGCGATCATCAACTTGATCCTGTTGAGCTGGTTGGCCTCCGAGGCGCCGGGATCATAGTCGATCGAGACGATGTTGGCCTCGGGGTAGGTCCTGCGGATCTTGCCGAACATGCCACGTCCGGTTACATGGTTGGGCAGGCAGGCAAAGGGCTGTGCACACACGATGTTGGGAGCGCCGGACTGAATCAGTTCGATGATCTCGCCGGTCAGGAGCCAACCCTCTCCCGCCTGAACACCCAGGGAGGTGACCGATGCGGCCTTGTCCCTCAATTCGCTGATGTGGGCGGGAATGTCGAACTTTCCATGGGAGGCCTTGAAGCCGGCGATCATGGGGGCACGGTAGACATCCGCAGCCTTGAGGACGATCTTCTTGACACCCACCTGGCCGCCGGTGCCCAGCATCTCCTCGTTCCATTCGGCGTTGGAGATGCCGTTGACCATAAAGTCGCAGACACCGGGGAGCACGGCCTCGCAGCCCTGGCTCTCAATCAGGTCGACCACGTGGTTGTTGGCATCGGGATGGTACTTGACCAGGATCTCCCCGACTACGCCAACTCGCGGCTTGCGGGGAATATTGCGCAAAGGCAGCTGGTCGAAGGCCCGGATCATCCGCTTCATCAGGGTGCCATAGGGCAGATAGCCGTGGCCATAGACCTTCTTGGCGGTCTTGGAGTACCCGTGGTGCTCGATGGTCTCCTTGCAGATCGTGTCCCAGAGCTTGTAAAGCCTGTTGGCTGATCCAGGCTCCTGCTCGTAGGGACGGACCCTGAGCAGGCACTCGATCATGGCATCGCCCAGGTAGAAGGCCTTGACGGCGCGGTGCAGCAAGGCTGGGGTTACCTGAAGACCTGGGTTGGCCCGGAATCCCTGGACGCTCAGCGTAATGATCGGGACGTAGCCATAGCCTGCATCAGCCATGGCCTTGCGCAGAAGGCCATAGTAGTTGGTGGCTCTGCACATGCCGCCGGTCTGGGTGACGATGACCGCGCACTTGTGCGGGTCGAACCTGCCGGACAAGAAGGCGTTGACCAGCTGCCCCACCACGATGATGGCCGGGAAGCAGGCATCGTTGTTGACGTACTTGACCCCGGTGTTGATGTCTTCCGCCGTGGCATGCTTCAGGAGCTCGAAGTGATAGTCCGCGCTGGAGAAGACCGCCTCCAGGAGGGAGAAATGCACGGGGGACATCTGCGGCGCTACCACTGTAAATTTGTGCCCCATCTCCTTGGTGAAGCGATGCTCGGTGGCGTACTTGGACAGGGTCGGCTTGGCAGCGGCCCCGCTAGGCTGGTCATCCTTGCCCTGATTGTCGGCTTCCTGCCGCTTTTGCTGCGATGCCATGGTCTCCCGGATGGGCCTGATGCCCATGGGATGAAGGCCTATCAGACCCTGATCGCTCTTGTCGTGCAGAGCCACGAACCGGGCCAGAGCCACAATGTCGGCCTTGCGCTGGGATAGTTTGATCTTCTGCGCGTTGGTGGACCGGAATCCTTCCGATTTCGGCTTGTCAGACGCATCTGCATCCACTGCTTCAATATGGCTGGCAAGGTCTAGCGAATCCTGAGAGTCGGATGAATCCTGCGCTTGTACCTGCACCTTGACGGGGGCTTCCTTCTGATCTTCGCTGCCCTCCTGGGCCAGATCCCGCTGGTGGCGTTCGTCCATGGCGGCCTTCAGCGAGCGCAGACGAATCTTGGCTGCACCCAGGTTGGAGACCTCGTCGATCTTCAACTGTGTGTAGACATCGCCCTTGTCGGCCAGAATCTCCTGAACCTGGTCGGTGGTGATGGCATCCACGCCGCATCCGAAACTGACCAGCTGGACCAGCTGCAGGTCGGGATACTCGGAGACGAACCTGGCGGCGGAATAGAGCCTGGAGTGGTAGGCCCACTGGTCGGTCACCCTCAGAGGCATCTTCTGATGGTCGTCGCCGAAGCCCGGCACAGTCTTGCGGAACTTGGCGGCCGTGGGGTTGTTGGAGGCCAGGGCACGCTCCCCCGCTGCCGGAATGATGTAGTCGCTCAGCTTGGGCAGCTTATGCACGTCCAGCTCGCAGATCGAATCCTCGGAGAGCACAGCCATGCCCAGGGAGCAGATGGTCTCGGGAATGCCGTGGTTGACCTCGGGATCCACATGGTAGGGTCGTCCGGACAGAACCACGCCCTTGACTCCGTACTCCTGCATGTAGGCCAGGGCACGAAGCCCCTCCTGGCGGACATCCTCCTTGAACCGGGCATCCTCACGGTAGGCCTCCTGGACGGCCGTCCGGGCCTCATCCTCGCTCACATTGGCCCAGTCGAAGACCTTGACGATCCGCTCGACCATCTTCTCCTTGTTGGAGAGGTTGAAGTAGGGCCGCATGAAGCGGACGCCGTTCTCCTTGAGCTCGGCCATGTTGGCCTCGATCACCACCGGGTAGTTGGCCACGATGGGGCAGTTGTAATGGTTGTCCGTATCGGGAACCAGCTCCTGCTCATAGGTGACGCAGGGGTAGAAGATGGTCTTGATGCCCTTGTCGACCAGGGAGTGGATGTGACCGTGAACCAGCTTGGCCGGGTAGCAGATGTTCTCGGAGGCGATGGATTCCATACCACTTTCGAAGAGCTCATGGTTGGAACGCCCGGAGATCATGACCCGGAAGCCCAGAGAGGTCAGGAGGGTGAACCAGAAGGGGTAGTCCTCATACATGTTGAGCACACGTGGAATGCCGATATCGCCCCTGGTGGCCTTGTCCGGGGTCAGACGGCGGTAGGCGAAAGCCCGCTTGTACTTGAAATCGTAGAGGTTTGGCCTGTCGGAGCGCTGCCGGTTCTTGTCTCCACCACGCTCGCAGCGGTTCCCGGTCACATAGCGGCCGCCGTCCTCGAATTCGGTGATGGTCAGCTTGCAGTGGTTCTGGCAGAGCTTGCAGACATCGTGGGTGGTGGTCATGGAGAGGTTGTCCAGATCATCCCCTGCCAGGATGGAGCTGACCACATGGCCATCTTCCACCCTCAGATCGGGCAGAGTCGTCTTGAACTCCTGGTCATTCTTGGAGGCAATCTTGTTGACGGCGGCCGGTGACAACTTTGGCTTGGTGGAAGCCGGGACCGAATTGGGGGTGGTGGGCGTGCCGCCCACGGACTTCGCCCCGTCGACCACGTTCAGTGAAGGGTGGGCCATGTTGGAGTTGGCTGCAGTAAGATCCTCGACCTCTTCATTCTGCGGGCAGTGCATGCGGGCCGTCAGCGCGGCGCCGTAGGCTCCCATGAGCCCGGCGATGTTGGGCCTGGTCACCTTGCGACCGGTCAGGAGTTCAAAGGCCCGCAGAACGGCATCGTTGAGGAAGGTGCCTCCCTGGACCACGACCACCGGCCCCAGGGCATTGGCATCACGCAGCTTGATGACCTTGTAGAGGGTGTTCCTGACCACCGAATAGCAGAGCCCGGCGGCGATGTCCTCGGGGGAGGCGCCCTCCTTCTGAGCCTGCTTGACCGAGGAGTTCATGAAGACCGTGCAACGGGAGCCCAGATCGGTCGGGGCCTCGGAGGCCAACGCCTGCCTGGTGAACTCCTGGATGCTGATGCCCATGGACTGGGCGAAGGTCTGCAGGAAGGACCCACAGCCTGCCGAGCAGGCCTCGTTGACGCAGATTGAATCGATGACCCCGTCGTTGACGGCGATGTACTTCATATCCTGCCCGCCGATGTCGATGACCGAGGTGACCCCGGGGCTGATCTCCTCGGCGGCCCGGTAATGGGCCATGGTCTCGACCACACCCTCGTCAACATGCAAGCCTGCCTTGACCAGACCCTCACCATAGCCGGTAGCGCAGGCACGGGCGATGTAGGCGCCCTCGGGCAGGGACTTCCTGACTTCCTTGACGATGTTGGCGGCGGCGATCAGAGGGCTGTCCTTATGCACCCCGTAGGTGGACCAGACGATGGTCTTGTCGTCGTTGACCAGCACGGCCTTGATGGTGGTGCTGCCCGCATCGATGCCCAGGAAGTGCGGCCCCTTGGCCCCGGACAGGTCTCCGGTGGGGATGATCTGAGCCCCATGACGGTCATTGAACTCCTTGCGCTCCTCCTCGTTCAGGAAAAGCGGACGGATGGTTCTGGCCGTCGAGGGCATGTTCTCCAGGCCCTTCAGGGCGGAGAGGACGCCCTCCAAGGAAGTCAGATCAAAGTGCATGTCTTGATCTTGGCGGGCATCCTTGGCGGTTTCCGTTGCGGGAACCTTTTTCTCGCCGTCGACCAATGTGGTTGTGCGGCCATCCTGCATGGCATCCTGCAGAGCCATCTTGTCCAGGTTCGAAGCCTTCTCGGACCGCGCCCGGTCGACCTCCTCCTGGTCCAGTCCCCAAGCCGGGCCGAAGGGATCGTTGACATCAGACTCAGGCGAGTAGTCGGTCTTGACCTGCGCAGCACTGTCCTGATCGTCCTGGTTGTGGCGGCCAGCCATGATGGCGGCGCCATAGGCCACATAAAGGTGCGCGTTCTCAGGGATGATGTAGCGACTGACTCTGTCCTGAAGGATCCGCTTAAAAGCCTCCCTGAGCTCGCTCATGAAGAAGAGGGGCCCGCCCAAGAAGATCACGTTGCCGCGGATGGGGCGTCCGCAGGCCAGACCGGAAATGGTCTGTGTGGCAACGGCGTTGAAGATGGATGCAGCCAGATCCTCCTTGGCGGCTCCGTCGTTGATCAGAGGCTGGAGGTCGGATTTGGCGAAGACCCCGCAACGTGAAGCGATGGGATAAATGGTCTTGTACTTGGAAGCCATATCGTTCAGGCCTGAAGCATCGGTGTTGAGCAGGGTCGCCATCTGATCGATGAAGGCTCCGGTTCCGCCAGCGCAGGATCCATTCATCCGCTGCTCCGGAGTGGGCTTCAGATAGGTGATCTTGGCATCCTCGCCGCCCAGCTCGATGATCACATCCCCCTCGGGATAGGTGGCGTTGATGGCCTCGGTCTCGGCAATGACCTCCTGAGCGAACTCAGCCTGAAGCTGGCTGGCCAGTTCCAGCCCACCCGAGCCGGTGATCACCAGGCTGATGGGATTGCCGGCCAGACCGACCCTGGACAGTGAAAGCTTGATGTCGGTGACCAGTTCCGCCACGCACTGACGCACATTGGCGTGATGGCGGCGATAGTCGCTGAAAAGCGCCTGATCCAGCCTGTCCCCTGTGCCAAGAACCACGGCCTTGACTGTGGTGGAACCGATGTCCAAACCCACACGCAGGAGATCCCGCGGTCCTGTGCCCTTAAATCGACCCGCTATGTCGACGCCATCAGACATGAAACAACCTCAATCCGTGAGACCGCCGCATGATGGGTTCGAAAAGCAGACACCACATCATATCCGGCTTACTCTATTTATGCTACCGCCGGAACGTAAACAAATTCTGCGATATCAGGGAATCAAGACTGTCTCCTTTGACACAGCCGCCGGCAAAACCGCCTCTGTTGCAGGCAAGCCGCAGACCAGGGCAAGTGCATCAAGGCCTTGGTTGCAACCCTTGTCCTCCGCACTTTCATCTCAGTACCAACCTCCTCGCTGGCGGGAGAAAGGCCGCTGTGCCCTCGGCGAAATCGGATCAGGAGCAGCCGGCAGAGGGCCTGTAGGGAATTTGCAGAGCATATGGAATTGTCCCCGTATTGAGAGACCCTGAAAGGACATTTCCTTCGCTGACCAACCCGAATACCATCCTGTGCAGGTTACGTCGTATGAGTTGGTCGGGCTGGCGGAACCGATGGTCAGGAGGCATCAGGTGCGAGCATACATGGGTTCGAACATGCAGGGGTCGATGGGCGCACCGGCTGGCTCAGCCTCGTCCGGACTGGCCCCCAAACCCTTGGACCAGCTGCCCCGACTTGCACGGGATACCACCGAGGAAGACCCCTGGCCGGTCAGCGTGCTCAGCCAGAAGTACCACGACGCGGTGGCCCGCTGGCCGGGAGCCTGGGTGGAGGGTCAGATAGTGGAGATCAACACCCGCAGGACCGGTTCAGCATATTTGACCCTGCGCGACAACTTCGAGGACATCTCCATCAACGTCATGGGATTCCGGGCCTTCGCCACCCAGGCCAGGGAATTCCGCCAGGGCGACCGGGTGGTGGTACACGGGCGGCCCGACCTGTGGATCAAACAGACCCGTCTGAGCTTCATGGCCGACCGGATCAAGCGTGTGGGCACCGGCGACCTCAAGGAGCAGATCGACCAGCTCAGGCGCAAGCTCAAGGGCGAGGGCCTCTTTGATGCGGAAAACAAGGTTCCCCTGCCCGAATTCCCCCGGCGCATCGGCCTGATCTGCGCGCCCAAGGCCAGAGCCGAAGGGGATGTAATCACCAACGCTCGTCTGCGCTGGCCCACCATCGAATTCTCCGTTGTACATGCACACGTCCAGGGACCTCAATGCCCGCCCGAGGTGGTCGAGGCCATCCAGAAGCTGGATGCCGATCCTGCTGTTGATGTGATCATCGTGGCCAGGGGCGGCGGCAGCTTCGAGGATCTGCTTGGATTCTCTGACGAGTCCGTGGTCCGGGCCACGGCGGCCTGTGTCACCCCCATTGTTTCGGCCATCGGCCACGAAGACGACTGGACCCTGATTGATCTGGCGGCGGATCTGCGCGCCTCCACTCCTACCGACGCAGCCAAGCGGGTGGTGCCCGACCTGGTCGAGCAGGAGGGAATCATCCAGGAGGCCCGGATGCGTATAAACGCGCGTATCGAAAATATGGTCGAAGGCGAGACACGTTTGATTGAGGGATATGCCAACCGCCCCAGCCTGACCAAGCCGCAGACCATGCTGGACAAGCCCCAGCGGCTGGTCGACGAGTCTCTGGTCCGCCTGGACATCGCCCTTCGGCGGATTGTGGACGACGCCTCCCTGACCGTGGAAAAGCTCCAATCCTCACTTACCGCCCTCTCTCCCCAGTCCACGCTGGACCGCGGATATGCGGTCGTGCAGGCCTTGGACGGGAAGGTGGTCGTCAGCCCCCAGCAGGTTCGGGTCGATCAGAATCTGACCCTGACTGTCAAAGAGGGCCGGATCGAGACCAAGGTCGTCAGCGGGCAGTGACCAATCCCACGTGGTCAGCCACATATAATCATTCGCGATGATCATCTGCGTCATCTGCAATTTGATAACGCGCCGAATAAGAATCAGACAAAAAGAGGAGCAGGAATGAGCGACACCAATGAGGAGCAGACCAAGGAACAGCCAGTACTGGCTTCGGCCCTAAGCCAGAAGGAACGCGAGACCATCGCCAAACTGCCTTATGAGCAAGCCCGCGATCAGCTGATCCAGGCGGTTCAGGCGCTGGAGGCCGGCGGGCTGGATCTGGATGCGTCCATGCGGCAGTGGGAGATTGGCGAGGCTTTGGCCAAGCGCGCCCAGGAACTCCTCGGTCAGGTGAGGGCCAAGCTCGATGCCGCCCAGCAGGAGCAGGCCAGCGCCGGGGCCCAGGCCGGAACACAATCCAACTTGGATGCCTGAAGTCCCCTACCCCACCATCACCGTGGCCAGCAGGGCCGCATGATCCGACCCCGAGATAGGTATGGTCTGCAGCCGGTTGGCCCTGATGTCACGGTCCACCACAACATGATCGATGGCCACCAACCTGGGTAATGGGGCTCGGTTTGCCGGCCAGGTCATGCTCATGCCGTGCCCGGCCTGACGGGCCCCATCGCTGAATCGCTCCCCCAGCATGTCTCGAAAAACGGCATGATCATAGGTGGCATTGAAGTCGCCCATCAGCACGTATCGAGTGTGCTCGTGTTTCCGCAGCTTCCCCAGGTCGGACACGCTGCGTCGCCATGCATTCCAACTGCCCGGTTGTGGCGAGGTGGTATGGACCGAGACGAATCTGACGCTGGTCTGGCCCCTGCCGAAGTCGATGCTGGCCGCCGGCATCATGGAGGAGCGAGAACCCACGTCGTCCCTTGAAGGCGACTGCATCGGCGCGGCCGTCCAAAGACCGTTGCCGTATTCCTTCGAAGATGTGGAAAGCTGCTCGTGTGGCAGGTAGCGGTCGATGCCTGCCTTGTGCAGACGGTCCACAAAATCATTGCTGACCTCCTGCAGAGCCAGCACCTCCACCCGGTTGTCGCTGACAGTCTTGACTACCTGATCGGCATCGGCCTGACCCTTGTAGACGTTCAGCGTCATGACCCGGGCCACATCGTCGTACCGGTCGGGATGCTCGAGGGCCATGAGCTGATCAGCCTGCCCGTTGAGCTCGGATCCTTCCTGATAGAAGGGATACTGCCAGTAGACATTCAAAGCCAGGGCGGCGATAAGCACCAAAGCTGTGAACCATCGTGAAGCCATCAGGGCCAGGATCAGGGCCAGCAGACCCAAGAGGATGAACCAGGGCGTCAGAGCGGCCAAATCCGGCAGGTATGGTATCGACGAGAGCCAAGCCGGGCAGGCACGCACCGCCAAGGCCAGCAAGCTGATCAACGCCAGCAGTCTGGCCGTCCACCCAAAGACATGCTTCACCAGGAAGGACTGTCTGAATTTCGCCATGGTCTCCTCCAGCAAATCATCGCCGACCCGGTCCCCTTCCGAGGAATGCACAATCAGCTCGGCCGTTGAGCAATTGTAAACCATGACCGTATAGCGAGCCGGTATAGGAGGCTGACTTCCCCAAGAAGAGCACGGTACCAAGGCCTTCCCTCGGTCTGCACACCAGCGACCTGTCCAAGTCTCACTTCGTGGTACAGTAGTTTCCGTTGCCCCGGTAGCTCAGGGGATAGAGCACTTCTCTCCTAAAGAAGGTGTCGTGCGTTCGAATCGCATCCGGGGCACCCTGTATTTGCCAACGAAGTTGATATTCGAGATAATAAAAAGTTGCATATTCGCGCATGACTTACGAGTCTGCACAAATCTGCAGTTGAAAAACCTGTTTTGGACACTGTCCAACTCGATCACTGTTGATAAGCCTCATCAGAAAGGAGCACCTTGCCTCAAGGTTTGCACCAGAACGAGGATGTAGAGGATAATCTCCTCAACTGGAATGACAGGGCAGTTGTGCATGCCAATGGTGGCTATGGAGACCTGGACGCTTTTGCGGATGACCCATCGGCTCTGTCGCCCGTGACTGTGCGCGATCTGGAGGTTTTGAAGCCTCATCTGCCCGAGCACAGCGTTAAAGGGTTACGCCTTTTACATCTGCAATGCCATATAGGCTCTGATACCATCTCGTGGTGGCGCTTGGGAGCACGAGACGTATATGGCCTGGATTTCTCTCCCACCTCGCTGGATTATGCCAGGAAGCTATCCGAACGGGCCGGAGCAACGATAACCTATGTTCAAAGCGACGCCCGTTGCGCTGCCGATGCCATGCCCGAGCAGAAAGGCTCGTTCGATGTCATCGTCACCAGCTGCGGAACCATCACCTGGCTTCCCGATCTGAAGGGCTGGGCTCGTTCAATCGCCTCCCTGCTAGCAGACGGCGGAATATTCATGATCCGCGACAACCATCCCCTGATTTTCGCTTTGAACAACGAGGGCTTGTCGATAGTTCAAGATTATTTTGGCGGGACAGAAACAACTTATGAGACGGATCAAAGCTACACGTCAGCAACCGACTCGCTCGAAGATGGTACAACACCCAGAATTACGCACACCACCAATCACAATTGGGCTCACGACTTCCAGGAAATAAGCAGTGCCCTGTTGGGTGCGGGACTGACTGTAGAGGCCATCGGCGAGCATAATGTGGATGACTGGCAGTCACTGCCGATGCTTGAGTACAGTCCTGATCTCAAAGGCTGGATTATGCCCCGAAATCAGCCTCAGATCCCCCTGACCTTCTCGATGGTAGCCAGAAAGAAAGCCTGACCGGGTAAGTTCGAGCGTGGTCTGGCTTAGCCCGGCTGCCCGTCCAGCGGATTTGCTGCTGTTCTTATTCCGCCGCAGCATATGGTTACACAACGAAACTAACAGCAGGATTTCAAACCCAATTGCGATAGCGAATTATCGTTCACCTTCGATTCCGCCAATGTCAGGGGACGGATCGATGGAAGACGGCTTTGTGAATGTGTAAAGCGCGCATCGTAGAGATAAATTTATTCAGATACGCCTCTGGAGCTGACAGCCGGATCAATACCTGTCAGTCACCCGCCCTGCTTGAGTCTGCGATACTTCATGGGTGTCATTCCCGTGTGCTTCTTGAAAGAGGCACACAGCGAAGATTCGGATGTGAAACCGCACTGCTGACAAATCTGTCGTATGGGCATCCCTGTGTTTACCAGCAAATACTGCACAGCATGGATACGGGAATCCACCAGATAAGCATGGGGCGTGATGCCGGTTTCCTGCTTAAACAAACGAATAAAGTGATACTCGCTGAGAAAGACCCGCTTGGCCAGCTCGGAGACGGTGAGCGGCTCGTACAAGTGGGAGGACACATAAGCGATCGTGTCTTCAACCACCTCCTCCTGCTTTCGCTTGAAGGAGCGCGGCTGCTCATCGGCAAACTCGGTGAGCAGGTCGGTGATGTATTTGGACATCCTAGCTTCCGAATAGCCGTTTTCCGCCGTCATCCAGGAGGTAATGGTCCGCATCCGCTCCAAGGCGTAGGTCTCGGAGGAGAGCATGAAGACATTGCCCAGCTTCCTGATGATGTAGTCGTAGTAGGGCCGGGCCATAACGCCGTCGAAATGGAGCCATTGGACGGTCGTCGGGACATCGGTACCGTAGGCATGGCGTGCGTAGCAGTTGACCAACGCAAACCGGCCCTCCTCAGCCACGAACGAACCTTCAGGCAGATTCAGCGTCAGTCTGCCGCTATCGATATGAATAATCAGATAGCTGTCAAAGGATCGTCGCTCCAGCCTATAGCCGGGTTCATAGGAGAATTTGCCCACCCGCAGCGGATAGAAAAATGTTGTTCGCGCAATAGCCGAAGGGGTGTGAATCAAAAAGTCAGAAGTATTGGCATCGATGCCGTGCTCGGCAGGCTTCGCCACGATGCACCCTCCTTTCCGCACAAACCACTTCCCCCACGAATCACGACGGCCGCTCCTGACGACCTCCAAACGAACTCAGGACCATTAAGAAAGCAAACGGCAGCTCCGACCTTGCACATGAAACCACGAGATAAGGCATAAATCAGTTATAGGCATCGTCCTTGCCGATACAGCAATGCGTTACCGCATACTCAAACAATACAAGGCAACGTCAGCATTTCTATTACTTTATAGAATCAGTGTACGTTGAAGCCCTGCTGCTCACCATATTCTTCAGGTGCTTCTGCCAGGCATCCACACCCTGCTTCGGACTGTCTTCTTGTCGGTTTAGGCAGAACCGACATCGTCGGCAAATACGGTCCGAGCGTAGACTTCGAAGGGTAGCTTGGCCTGACCTGGGATCACATCGTTTGCCGCCTTGCACCGGCCTGATGACGGCCGCTGAATTACCGATCATTTCGATGATAGCTCTAAATACAGCGTGGCTTGTAAAAGCCTGCTGATGCTCAAATAAGGAGCAATAATCATCGAGACTCAAAACTGAAGACGAATTGAACTTGACCTCGGTCCACAAAAGATCCTGTCCGATAGAATTTCGCAAATACGAGGAAGAAACGCAGAGCCTCAGGAGACTGCATCGACGACCTATATACGCAGGCTTGTCCAGACTTGGGAGAGCATTCATTAGGTAGCTAACAATCTAACCGGGGAGAGCCTTTGAGCGAAGACTATGGCAAGCGGATCAAACGGGCAGCCAACCTCATGTCACGATCCATGGATGCCTATGCGGCCCAGTACGGGCTGACCGGCACTCAAATGTCCATCATCGACTTCCTTGGAGAGTCCCAGGACCACACCCAGCGGGACATTGAGATGGAATTCGACATTCGCCCGTCCACAACGACAAAAATTTTGCAGCGAATGGAGGCCGGTGGACTGGTCGCCGCCAAACGCGACCCCAGGGACGGCCGCCAACGCATCATTGCCCCGACCACCAAGGCCCGTGGCCTGCAGACAGCGGTTCGGTCCTACATAGACGACCAACAAACAGCCATGGAGCGCCGGTTCGATCAGCATGATCTGGCTACCTTTGACCGCGTCTTGGCCTATTTCATCGCCTCGAATTCCGATGATTCCTCCCAGTCCGGAAAGGAATCTCGCTCATGAGCGCAACCCAAGCCACGCAAGCACAAAGCACAGCAATCCCCCACAAGGTCATCGGCGCGGTGGTAGCCACTGGCATCATGTCCTTCTGCGGCGTGATTGTGGAGACGGCCATGTACATCACATTTCCGGCCCTCATGAGCCATTTCGGTATCGGGACCTCCAGCGTGCAATGGATGACCACCCTCTACCTGCTGGTCGTCGCCTCCATCACCCCGCTCTCAGCGGCCCTCAAACGCCGATTCCGCAGCCGGACCCTCTTTCTGTGCGCCAACCTGCTCTTCCTGGCAGGCCTGGTCATCGACGCGCTGGCTCCGGTCTTCCCCCTCCTGCTGCTGGGCAGGGCCATACAGGGTCTGGGCACCAGCATCGCCCTCCCCCTGATGTTCAACATCATCCTTCAGGAGGTTCCGACAAAGCGCATCGGCACCATGATGGGCGTGGGCACCCTGATCACGGCCATCGGACCAGCCGTCGGCCCGACCTTCGGCGGGCTGATAGCGACCACCATCGGATGGCGTTTTGTCTTCATCATCCTGATCCCCGTATTGCTGATCTCACTGGTGACCGGCCTGGCATGCATACCCTCGGTTCCGGTGGCGGCAGATGGTAACCAGGCCGGACTGGAGCCACTTGACATATTCCTTATGGTCCTGGGCTTTGCCGGTCTGATCTTCGGCATCAGCAACGCCTCGGCAGGATGGCTCTCCTGGAGATTCGGCGGTGCCCTGGTCCTGGGGCTTATCGCCCTGGCAGCGTTCACCCTTCGCGCCCGGCATCAGACCCAACCAATCATCGACGTGCGCTTGTTCACGGACATCCGCTTCTCCCTGCATGTCGGCGCTTATATCCTCTTTGAGATCAGCGCCCTGGCCCTCTCTTTCATCCTGCCCAACCACCTGCAGCTGGTTGATGGCTGCACCTCGCTGCAGGCCGGACTAGTGGTGCTGCCGGGCGCGGCAATCGGAGCTGTTCTGGCCCCGCTCTCCGGCAGGCTCTACGATCAGCTTGGCCCACGAATTCCCCTCATCAGCGGCAGCTGTGTCGCCCTGATCGGTCTTCTGGGATTTGCCCTGACGGCCCGCCGGCTGACAGCCTTGACCATCCTGATTGTCTATATTTTCTTCATGCTGGGCATCGGGCTGAGTTTCGGCAACATCATGACCAACGGCCTGCACCGGTTGAGCCAGGAGCAACAGGCCGACGGCAACGCCATCTTCAACACCGTCCAGCAGTTCGCCGCAGCCATCGGCAGCAGCCTGGCGACCACCATCGTCGCAGCAGGTCAGACTGCAGTCGCAGACAGACGGCTGGGCACCATCAACGGCTCACGGCATGCCCTGACCCTGTTATTGATTGTCGGCGCCCTGGAGGTTCTGCTGATCCTGGCCGCCCTGCACCGTTCTCAGAAAACGCAGCGCGCTTGAGAGACGGCGACCTTCAGTCCACGTCCAGGAAAACCCTTATCTCGTTTTCGCCACGGTTGGACCAAACGAAATAACAAAATGAGGAATCAAAGTGGCCGTGGTTGGCAGGTGACGAACAGGTTGCCATTGGCGGTAAAACGGAGCAGCATCAGCCAACTCTGCAGACTCTCGCCAGGCAGGCACCCCGCAGTCTGACCATGCTGCGGCTGACTGCGGAGGCGCCCAGATCATGGATCGGCCTGTCGAAGGCAATGGAGGCATTATTGGCGACTCGAACACTTCCATCTCCGCCGCCAGCATCGAACACACCACTGAGGGCGCCGACGACAACAGGGACATCATCCGAGGCCCGCTCAACACCAGGAATGAGCTGCGCGAACACGATCCGACCGGCTACGACCTGCGGCGGACATCCATCCGTATACTGACCTACCTCTGGAACACCAACCCGGTCAACCTTGACTACAGCGGGCATATGAACCAGCTGGCCTAAACGCGAAAATCAATAAGACAGGAGGTAAGAATTACATGTATGCATTGACTATCGTCAACATGCTGATCAACTATCGTCGGTCACACCTGTATCTGACCAATATAAAAATCAACAAGTTGGTTTACTTCGCACAGGTTGAATGCCTCCGAACACATGGGCATAGGCTGTTCGATGGACCTATGCAAACATGGGAGTACGGTCCCGCGGAACCGAGCGTTTATACAGCATTCAAAAAGTATGGTTCAGATCGAATCACTGCTCCAGCCATATCAGAGTACTACCATCAGGCCAATTCCTTAGCGGACTTCCAAGACACAAAGGATGTGGTTCAAAAGGTTGCCGATTTATACGGATCATTGTCAGCTTTCGAACTTGTGGACTATTCACATCGCAACGGTTCAGCTTGGAAAGCGGTGTATGAGCCCCGCAAGAACAACGAAATCACTGAAAAAGCCATACTCAGCTCTCACGATGGCATCGGTTATCCTGGTTTGCGGAGGACCTTGGCCGGTGGTGTTCATGCAGTGGATGAGCGATTCCACAATGCGCTGAAACTGTTGAAGGACTCATGAAGAATGAGAAGTTGGTTGCAAAGAACAAACCAGCAGAATATTTGATTTGCACAAGCTGGAAATACTGCAAACTGGAGTTTTGGTAAAACTGATATTCGGGGCAAACAGAAACAACACCTAGTAGTTGAGAGCAAATTGCTGATTCCGGTTTACATAGTCTTCTGCATTTGCTTTCTTCTGCATTTGCTTTGGCATCAGCCCTGCTGTGCGATATGAATTCACTGACATTTTCAATCAGGTAAGCAGGTTGGCAGAAATGTTGGCAAAAGACCATATTTTCGGTTATGGTAACAAAAGAACTGCCATGCGAGCTTCACTTTCTTTTTCTCTTCAAAATGGGTATCGAATTGTATGTCAACGATTCGGACAAGCCGATGCGCAATGGCATGTATTGCTGGATACGAGAAATGGCCAGAGGGCAGAAGACATTCACTGAGCTTGCCGCACAACTTAGGAATGCAGGCAGACTCATATTAATTTTTCTAGCCGCTGCTTCTGTATTGGTAAATGGCCAGTAAGACAACGTTGTGACAATGACACACCTTCAAAGACTTCCCCAAAGCAGAGCACAATTCCTGTTGTGTTTTCAGGCCTACCGAGGTTAGAGACCGCGCTCGTGATGCTAAGAGCAACGACCAACCAGGTAAATATGGCCAGCATTCGACCACTGCAGATACCGATCGGCAAATATTTGTATATCTTAAATAAAGAGCTAAACTTGCTTGAACTAATAACCGCTCTTCTGGGTTATTAAACTTAAATCTAATCAACAGCGTCGTGAACTCTCCCCCCACCTACCTAAGGAGAACTGATGAAGAAGACAAAGGCTTTTGGACAGACGGACTTTGATCCGGCAGAGGCGCATCAGCGGGATCACCAGGGACACATGGGACGGCTCACGGCATTGTCGGTCCCGTTCCGTAGCGAGGCAAGAACGGCTGGGGATATCTGGAAGAAACAGATAATTGCCCTCGTAGCAGTATTGATGAGTGTGGCCCTGTTCTCGGGCTGCCAGGGATCGAACCGTTCAGAGCCGTCCGTGGAACAGGTCTCCAATTATCTTTCATCTTTGACCAAATACGACGTTTCTGGTGACGGCACCGTCAAAACCATCTCTGCGAACAAATCGGGAACCCTGTATGTACTTGCAAAACGGGCCGACCTTAAGCAGACAGAGGCCGCGCAGTGCAAGGTGAATGGACAAGCCATGCAGCACTCTTCTTCAAACTTGAATTATCCAGCAGGCGACGGGCAGAACTTCTTCCCCTTTGCGAAAATCGACATTAAGCAGGGCAATCCGCACAAGCTCACATGCGACCAGCCCAATAGTGTCAAATTGATCGCATTGCTCGATCCCCACGTTCGAAGCTTGCCAAAGCAGGCTGCATAATTCCGGTTATGGCCTTTCCACACTCAAACGGCGAGTCAATTCCGGCATTAATCGCTCGACTCCTATCAGTAAGTGCCTCCATAAGTAACGAATCGTCTTTCGTCCGGTCTTTTCTGATTCATAGGCCGATCGGTTGGCTTTAACCAGGCTTTTCCGGATTGCAACTTTTAGTAGAAAGCAGACAGAACCTGAAGAACCAATCAAATGTAAAGAATCCTTACCTACAACATTTTGCACCTAAGCCGGGCCACATCGCATTCTCCGGCCAATGCAGTAAAGAATGGTTGAAATCCTACTGCGAAAAACACGCTGGCGACTCAGCATCTACGTGGCCAGGCGGCCACGGCCACCGCCCTGCACGCCCAGCCGGAGCCCGGGCGCAGGAGCCTTCCGTCCCAGCGTCCGATCTTTTCTGGTGTCATCATTGATGTTTCCCTTCTCGTACTATGAAAGGGACGGCCTCATAGCCGCCCACGAGTAACGTCAGCAGGGTAGGAGACCTACCAAGCAACCGGTCCCGCTGGCAAATTCTTCAATTTTCTAATCAGTCAACCGATGCCACAAGATCCATCTGGATTGCAGCCATGCATTGTATTATCCGGACGATTTAGCCAGTCATTCCAATCAAAGCCTCCACCTTGCACAGCTGCTGGAGCGGGTGCGGATTCGCCTCCACTGCCGCCTTTGTTGGCGGAAGCGGATCCAGTCCAGCCGCCGGTCAAGGTGGCGGAGGAGGCGGATCCGCCCCATCTACTCAAAACAGCGGCGGATTCAATCTTCAGGACTACCCCAACCTGTGGAACCAGATGCAGCAAGGCCATGAGGGTCCAGCCATCGACAACCAGGGGAACTGCGTCGCCGATTGTTATGGATGGACAGGTTCTAATTAGGCTTTTACGGAACCAGCGAGGGTCCGTTAATGCAACGGAGTCGCTGTACTCAGACCCTCAACCATGGCCTGAACATAGCCATTTATAAAACGACTCCGGTCTTGATTCTGAAGCCGGAGTCAAAAAATCCCAAGTACTGCTATGAATTGACCAGCATCTGACTCGGTCTTGGCAGATGGCTAAATCAAATACTTTCACACGTATCAGCGATAAGTGCCCAAATAACCCTCTGAGGCCCATCAACACCACCTGGGCAGACCACTCTTCAGTACTGTTATTTTAAAATTACTTATTAATCTCCATCCGTTTATCTCACTCACTCATCACTTCTACGCTCACGACGGTGTAACTCCTGTGCTGACTTCAGTCAGAATCGTATGACCTCACTAGCCTGCCGAATCGATTCTTCAGAGCTTTCAAATCCCCCATGTCCGTTCGGGACTCCAGCAGGGCGCCCTGACTCTGAGACATTCGTATGTAAGTCAAGACGAAACCGGGATTTACAAGGCATTCGTCCTCGTAGCTGCACCTACGGGAGCAATCTGGACCACGTCTTGTGTTTGAAGACCTTGATAAAGACTGGTCCAATTTGGTCAATAGCCGTTCTGAGGTGTATGACATCTATGACATCAGTGTCATAACGTTTCTGTAGTGATTTGTAAGGAATCAGTACTTCATTGCTCCTTGGTTAGGTTTCACATGAAAAACCAGGTTTGTTATTTTTATCATCATGTCGTCCTATCTTCTCGTCCAATCCCCGACTCAACCGCAGCAACCTTAACCCGACGTGTGCTTGGTGCACTTTAAAGAGAAGAAGATGCACATGTTGTTATCCCCCAGTGATCACCGCACAACTTCCTGCTTCTCTATTGTCGTCGTCGGCTGCTTGTTCATCGCCGTTGTTGCCGACGATCATCAAAGGAGCCGTTAGGTCATAACCCTCCTGGCATCTTGTTTCGGCAAGACCACCTTCATGAATCAGGACCTTACATTCATTCGTTGATACTTAGAGTCATTAAAAGTGGTAACGGTCTGAAAAAAATGTCGATGTTGCTTTAATCCTCTCCAACAGGAAAGCAGTTGTATCTTCAGGCCTCCTGGCCATCCCCCAAAATGACACCAATCCGGCATGCAGGCTTTCATGATCGTTCTTTCATTGTTCCCTCTAAAAACCCGGATCCTCCATCAACCAGCTCAAGGGCGGGGGCTGCCTGTGATGTGTTATTCCAAGACTGATGCCAAATCTGTCATCTGTTGAATGCCGGCAACACAAAATGCCGTCCTTAGCGTTTGATCCAACATACTAGGTGAGGTTCAATGATTATAAAAATAGGGGGAAGCAACAACAACGAAGCAGAATCCAAGCACCAATTCACATGAGACAATTCCATCAGGTTCAGTCAAATAAACCGCATCTAGACTGTCGATCAGATAAAAAGCAATCCAACAATCAGAAATCGCCGTGTATAGGCATCTGCTTCGACTCCCCATAACAGAAACGGCGCAGTTCAAACAAAGCAGGTTACTCATACTGTATTTTCAATTCAAATGGCTTGGACTTTAGCCAATTACTTGGCATAAACAGAGATGCGTTCACCGACGTGTCTGCCCGACTCGGCTTCATCCACCACAGCCATTGCATAATCGGCATAGCTGATGAAACTCTCCCCCTCAGCATTCGCAGTCAGTTCTTCACCTGCCAACCCGTATGAACCGGTGCGTTTTCCATCGGCCTGGAAATCAGCGGCAGGGCTGATGTAGGTCCACTTGACATCGGAACGGTTGCGTAGGCCTTCAAGCGCCTTGCTATGGGCGGCCGAGACCGGCTTGTAGTCATCCGAAAAATCAGGAGTATCTTTAAGCGCCAAGGTGTGCTCCTTATTAACAAACAAGCTACCGGCACCCCCTACCACAATCAATCTGATATCGGTTCCTGACAATATGCCGGCAAGATGCTTGGCTGCATCCGGAATGACATGCAGAGTCTCCGATGTCCATGTGCCGACGGCATCCACAATTACATCGAAGCCAGCCAGATCCGTCGTGGTCAAATCAAATAGGTCCTTAACGATGGCGTGTGGAGCTGCCGACTTGTTTTCACCTCGCACCACAGCGGTTACTTCATCTCCGCGCGACAAGGCTTCCTTGACGACAAGTCGGCCTTCTTTACCGTTTGCCGCCACTACTGCAATCTTCATAATGATTCCCTCCATATTCGTTACGGACTAATTCTGTTTTCTGCTGTCATGATGTACCTTATGGTCATACAGAACAAAAAAGAAGTAGGCATTAATATGTTCTATAGTTACTCCTTGGGAACTTTTGCTGATTTCCCTGCATTCTTCAGATTGGAGCTTAGATGGAGCGCGAGTTACCGACGTGTCCCGTGGAGACTACTTTGCTGATGATCTCCGATAAGTGGAAGGCACTGATCCTGCGCGATTTGTTGAACGGAACCATGCGATTTGGCGAACTGCGCCGTTCCGTTGGCAATGTCTCGCAGAAGGTACTGACCTCGAACCTGCGCCAAATGGAGCGTGATGGCCTTGTGCACCGCAAAGTATATGCGGAGGTACCTCCTCGGGTGGAATATTCCTTGACAGAAACAGGCAAGAGCCTGAGACCGGTCATCAACGCTATGCGAGATTGGGGCGTTAGTTATCAGGCAAGCCACGGCAATCAAGAGCATCCTGCCTCTTGAGTCGCAATAGTTCAAACCATCAATTCAAAAAAAAGCAGCTCGCAAACGGCTGACCGGCAAAGCACTCCTGACCACCAACACGAACAGCATCCGAGGTAACGCCAAAGTAGCTCATAGTCTGCAGACAGATCGTCAAAGAACTGCTTCACCTTTGCCGCTACTGGAGCTCACTCTCGATAGCATCAGCTGGGCAACCATGCTCCAGCCCAATTAGCTTTATACATACAAGGACAACCGGCCATGTATGGGCAGCATCAGAATCCTTATTCAGCTCTCCTCAGGGCTTCTCTCCGTGACCGTTGCAACAGTCCGAAGCTACATCAAGTAAGCAGCCAGACCAATAGGATGGCTCTATAATCACTAACAACTTGAAGTCACGCATTCATCAACACGGATAGAAGAAAAAAGACGGTCATGCACCATATGATTGACGACAGTTTTCCATGTTTTATTTTCACCTTGCTTTCACATATATGGTAAAATTATATGAGTGGCCAAAGTTGTCTTCGGCGCGTGACTCGTCGGATGTTGGGGATTCTTGACAATATGGCTGCGATTCCTGGGGAAGGGGATCACACTATGCCTCGTCAGCACTCTGATATACCTATATCCGCTCGACCGGCTTTGTTGGTCAGCCTCCTGCTGGCCATCATCCTGCCCGCAAGCCTCCTGGTCTGCACCTATGCCACAGCAGACAGCGCCACAACCGAATCCAGCGCGGCCCACGCGGTCGCGCCGACTACACCTGGAATTAGCGGGGAGGAGGGGGGTCGTGAAGCTGAACAAAAGTCCAGCAATCCTCCTGACACCACCACCCAGCCAACTGAAACAGCAAACATTCCAACAGCAACCGCTCCTACTTCACCATCTCCCCTGGCCACACCCTCCCCTCTGAATCCCACACAGCCGACCCCATCCATTTCCCCCACGCCGGACAAGACCAGCACTCCCAACGAGAAAGACAGCGCCGAGCTGCAGGCGCGCGCCTCCACAACGCACACTGTCACCTTCAGCAATCCCCAAGGCATCGACACAACACAAACCATAGCTGACGGAGAGCGTGTGAAACGTCCAGCGGATCCAACCCGAGACGGCTACCTGTTCGACGGCTGGTTCATCGGTTCAACACCCGTCGCCTACGATTTCAACCAGCCCGTCATCAACGATGTGAATCTCACCGCCCACTGGACCAAGGCAGATGCCTGGAGCATGAGCCCCGTGCAGGGGCCGGTCGCCGGCGGCACGAAAGTCACCCTGACCCCGCCCGGATCCCGAGGAATTCGCTTCAGCCAGGTCAGCGATGGAAGGGGGCACATTCTTGCAGTCGCCTCGGACGGCAACCTCTACGCCTGGGGAAGCAATGATCATGGCCAACTCGGCGACGGGACCACCACTGAACGTCATGAGCCGGTCCCGGTGAAGAAACCCCAGGGCGTATCCCAGGATTTTACCTGGGTCCAGGCCTCAGCCGGATACTTGTTCTCCGTGGGTCTGGGATCAGATGGCAAGCTCTACAGCTGGGGCGACAACACCTATGGTCAGTTGGGGAACAACACTACAACCGCGCATTACACCCCCGAACCTGTTAACTTGCCACAAAATGCCCCATCTGGGTTCACATGGAAGCAGGAAGCGGTAGGTAGCTTGCATGCTCTTGGCCTAGGATCTGACGGCAACCTCTACAGCTGGGGCAGCAACGATCATAACCAACTGGGGGACGGCACTACCACTGAACGGCATGCCCCCGTCCAGGTGAAGTTGCCAAACGGAGTACCCTCCGGATTCACATGGAAGCAGATGAGCGGATGGGGATGGCATTCTCTGGCCTTGGGATCGGATAACTGGATCTACGGCTGGGGTGCAAATACCCGTGGCGAAGTAGGTACAGGATCAATCACCGATAATAAAATTACGCCCGTCCGAATTGCCACACCGCAAGGTGTTCCCTCCAATTTCACCTGGAGACAATTCCAAATGGGGGACTACTACTCGCAAGCTATCGGATCCGATGGCAACATATATACATGGGGTTACGGCGGAAACGGCAACGTTGGCAATGGACTCACCGTCGATGTGTACGGCCCAACTCAAGCGCATAAACCCAATGGAGTGCTACCTAATTTCTCTTGGAAACAAGTAAGCCTCCTATCTGTTGCATCACTGGCCATTGGCTCAGACGGAAACCTCTACTCCTGGGGTGCCAATAACAATGGCCAGCTGGGCGACAACACCACTACCCAGCGAAACACCCCTATCCGGGTTGCTGCGCCACAGAACGCGCCAACTGGACTGACCTGGGTTCAGGCAAGCGCCGGTTGGGACAACAACTCCTTCGGCTTGGCCTCAGACGGCAACCTGTACTCCTGGGGCAAAAACGCCAACGGTCAGCTGGGCGACAACACCACCAACGACCGGCATATCCCCGGCCGAGTGAACATGCCCGGTACTACCACAGTCACTGCGGTCAGCTTCGGTGGAACGGCGGGCACAAACATAACCAGGAACGCTGACGGCACATGGAGTGTCACCACGCCTGCGCATGCGCGAGGAAAAGTGGACACAGCCGTCTCATGGACTTTGAACGGCCAGCAGCCGGACGCCCACCTGGCCTACAGATACCTGGACTCCTACACCGTCACTTTCACCAGTGCGGACAGCTCCTGCCCGACACCCTCCGCCATGCCTCAAAGCCAGACCGTCACCGAAGGCAGACAGGCCAAACGCCCCTCCCCCGATCCGAAAGCAAACGGCTGCCTGTTCGACGGATGGTTCACCAAGGACGCCAACAACGACTCCAAGATCGCCTACGACTTCAGCCAGCCCGTCACCGGCAACATCACCCTGGCCGCCCACTGGACCAGAACGGACACGCGCTGGGCCCTGAACCCCGACAAGGGCAACGTGCTCGGCGGCCAGCATGTGACCATCACCCCGCCCACCATCAACCGGGGCATCCGCTTCAACCAGGTCAGCGCCGGAGGCTCCTTCTCCATCGGCGTCGCCAGCGACGGAAACGCCTACGCATGGGGCAGCAACAAATACGGGCAACTTGCTCAGAAACCGGCCGACGTCAGCATGCAAAAAACTCCTATCAGAATCCCCCTGCCCGACGGCGCGGATTCCAGCTTTACCTACACGCAAATTACAGCCGGTGACTCGCACGTCCTGGCCATCGGATCAAACGAAATCGTATATAGCTGGGGACGCAACGACCACGGGCAGCTGGGTGACGGCACCACCACGGACCGGTACAATCCCCAGCCCGTCAAGGACACCGGCGGCCAGCCTTTCAAAGCAGTCCAGGTCAGCGCGGGCGTGGCAGACTCGGCCGCCATCGATTCTGAAAACCGCGTCTACACCTGGGGCAGCGAAAGCACTGGCAAGGGCCAGACGCCCGCGTACAGCACGACCCGGAAGAACCCGACTCCAGCCGCTGACCCGGACAATCCGGGACAGACCTTGCATGCGGTCCAGGTCAGCCTCAACTGGAGCTTCGTCATGGCCCTGGATGCTGATGGCAACGTGTACACCTGGGGATACAACACGAACGGCCAGCTCGGCAACGGCACCAGCGACAGCACCAGCTACGCATCCAACCCAGCCCGACTGCCCAGCCAGTCCTTCCAGGCCTCCCAAATCAGCGCAGGAAGCTGGCATGCCTTGGCCATCGATACGGACGGAAACACCTGGGCCTGGGGATACAACGGGTACGGGCAGTTGGGCGACGGCAGCACCAGCGACAAATACAAGCCCCAAACCGTGCAGAACCCTACTAATACCAGCCAAAGCCTTAAAGCCACCCAGATCAGCGCGGGTGTGAACCACTCCCTTGTCGTCGACCGGGACGACAGCCTCTGGGCATGGGGCTGGAACAGCAACGGGCAGCTGGGCATCGGCAACACCGTCAATCAGACCAAGCCTGCGACCATCAAGGACCCCGCCAACGAGGCCCAGACATTCAAGGCCGTTCGGAGCAGCGCCGGACAACTCCATTCACTGGCCATCAGGCAGGACGGCAACCTCTGGGCCTGGGGAGACAACCAATACGGCCAGTTGGGGAATAATCAAACGGCAACCAGGAACACGACCCCCATGCCGGTTGCATTCGATCCGACGCCTTTGGTCCTTACTGGCGTCAGGTTCGGCGGCATGGCCGGGACCAGCCTGTACCGGAACGCTGATGGCACCTGGAGCATCACCAACCCGCCCCACGACGCAGGGCCCGTCGACGTGGCCATCGACTGGACCATCGACCAAGCCGCGCAGACGACCGCCCACCTGGGCTACACCTACGAGGGCATCCTGCCCAGGGCCGGCAGCACCGGCCTCCTGGTCCTGCTCGCCGCAGGACTGCTCGCCGCCGCCGGCGCCACAGCAGCGGCCTCCCACCAGCGAGAAACCAGCAGCCGCCGGCACTGAGCTCTTTGCCCGAGTAAGCGGGGTGACTCTGCAAAACCCCAAGATCGCAGAGTCACCCCATTTCTTTAATCTGCTGCTTTGATCTCAAGCTGGAGCTTCCTCGCAAGCAGGGCCATCATTCTTCTGTCATAGACCAGCTACTGTATACGCCAGCTATTGTCATCGCCTGCCAGGTCCCTGAAGGTTGGCGCCTACGAAATCGCTAAGCCAGGGTAACGGCCAACCGGAGGCACAGCGGCATGGACAGGATCGTGTCCCGCTCAAGCTTGAAATCCCCCGAGTCTTCTTCATTGAAGAGCAATTATCGGATTCCCAACACTGCTAAGGAAAAGCATAGTTCTTCCAGGCGGTCCGAGGCGTATATCCCCGCCTCGCCACGCCAGAATCCCGCTGCCTTCGAAAAGCATGATGAAACTTGGTTGTTAACGATGTTATTATAGTTAACGTTGTTAAACAACAATAGTCAGGAGGTATATCTTGCAACCCGCAAAAAACGATTCAGGGAAATACGCCCTGTCCTGTTGCCAGGTGCGTAAATCATTCGGGAGCAGGCAGGTGCTCAAGGGTGTGGATCTTCAGGTCAGGCGCGGCAGCATCTTGGGTCTGCTGGGTAGGAATGGAGCAGGCAAGTCAACCCTGATCTCGGCCTTGACCGGGCTGGGCGAGCCGGACTCAGGCCACATCTCAGTAGAGGGGCGCAACCCTTATCGAACCCCCTCGCGCATCTTCGGCCGGGTAATCGGACTTGCTCCCCAAGACCTGGGCATCTATCCCCATCTCAGTGTCCGAGACAACCTACGTGGCATGGCCGGCCTGCAAGGGCTGAACACCAAGCAGGGCAGCAGAAGGGCCGACGAGCTGATGGAGCTCATGGGGCTGGGTTCCCAGTCAGGAACAGCAGCCGAGAATCTATCGGGAGGGCAGAAACGTCGCCTTCACACCGCCATGGCCATGGTCCACAATCCCCCGGTGCTCTTCCTGGACGAGCCCACTGTTGGGGCGGATGTGGAGGCCCGCTCCAGAATACTGGACATGGTCAAGGCCATGAGCCGACAGGGCACCACCATCATCTACACCACCCACTACCTCAAAGAATTGGAAGAGATGGGCGCGGACCTGGCCTTCCTGATCGACGGGCGGATCCAAGTCCGGGGCTCCCTGCAGGAGGTACTCCATAAATATGCCCGGGCATCCCTGCGTATCTCATTCGTCGGCCCTGCCCCAGGCCAGGTCCCGGGATGGCGGACGGCAGACGGCTTCCTGGAGCCCGATCACCCGGTGTCCAGTCCAGAGCAGGAGTTGGCCCGCCTCTTGCAGGAGCCGGTCATGAAAAGTGCCCGTCTGGCATCAATCACCATCGTCCAGCCTGACATCGAGTCGGCCTACATGACCGTCATGGGCACATCCTCAAGCGAGCCTGCCGGGTCACGAGCATGGGAAGACAGGTGAGCGCCGTGCATTTCAACGGATATTTAGCGACATTCCGCCTCAATTTCAAAATCGAGCTGCGAAGCATCTGGCTGCAGGTGGTCATCGTGGCCATTCCACTGATCGTCATCCCCTTCATGCTGCCCTCCTACCGGGACTCGCTGAGGGCCCAGGGGCATCTGGGCGCCAATGGATCCGAGCAGGCGCTTCCTGGGTTCGCCATCCTTTTCGCCATGTTTTCCCTGCAGCTGGTCCTCCAACTCTTCTTCCAGGAGCATGAATGGCACACCTGGGACAGGATGCGGGTGTCGGCGGTCTCCCTCTTCGACCTTGTCATGGCCAAACTGAGCGTGTCCTTCATGGTGCAGGTGGTCCAGGTCTCTCTAGTCATGCTGATCGGGACGGCGCTCTACCACTATCGGCCCAATGGATCAGTCCTGGCCCTGGCCGCGGTCTGCCTGGTCATTTCGATTGTGCTGACCCTCTTCGGCCTGTTGCTCTACATCTTCTCGTCCTCCCAGAACATGGCCATGTCCTTCAACGACATTCTTGGCATGCTCCTGGCTGGCATGGGCGGAGCCCTCAGCCCTGTCTCCGGATTCCCGGACTGGGCGCAGAAGCTGGCCAAGGGCAGCCCCGTCTACTGGGCCATGGATGCCATAGGAAAAATCAATTTCGACCATGCCGGAATGGCGGATGTATGGCCTGACCTGCGTATCCTGCTGGCCTTCCTGCTCGCCCTGGCTCTCCTGGCAACGGTACTATTCAAGAGAGGAGTACAGCGGAAGGAGTGAGGAAGCATGGCTGACCCACCCAAGGCACCCGTCAAGACGTCGCTCAACCGAGACTACATTCTGCGCTCTGCCCTATATTTCGTCGACGAGCACGGACTGGAGGCCCTGAACATCCGCGCCTTGGGCAAGCAAATGGGGGTGTCAGGACCAGCCATCTACCGCCATGTACCCAGCAAGGCCGCCCTGCTTGATGGAATCGTCGAGCTCATCTGGCAGTCAGCCACCGACCTGGACTCCATACCCCAGGACATGGGATGGCGGCAAGCGCTTGAAGATGTCATGCTTCAGGTTCACCGGACGCTGCTTTCGCATCCCCGGGCGCTCCCGCTCATGGCCACGCATCCCATCAACACCGACCAGTCCTTCCACATGGTCAGCACCTGGTTGAACCAGCTGACCGCCCATGGGCTCAAGGTCGATTCCGACACCATCCACCTGCTCAACAGCCTTGCCGGACTGACCCTGGGCAGTGCCATCGCCCAGGCCTCTCCCCCGGTCGGCGGTGCGGGTGGCCAGACCAATACGGATCTGGTCAAAAGACTGGCTGAAGACACCCAAGGATTCGATGACCTGAAGACACTCTTTGCTTCTACGGACGACGGAATTAGTGCCCTTATGGAGGCCAGCTACCGCAAGGGCCTGCACGCCCTGATCGCCGGTTGGCCTGCCTGATTAGTGGCCAATGGATCATTCCCAGTCACGCACCCATAACACGCACGCATAAACTTCATGTTCTACTCAGAATCACTTCCCCGACATTCCACCTGAGAGAACCTTATCGGCACGTAGTATAGTTGAAAGACGCAAGGCTTCCTGCTTGTACCCTCGCACAGAGGGATGGGGATATACGCAACGTCAGGGAAGCCTCCAAGGGTATTTCAACCGGTAGGGGCCGGTGGGTCAGCCTTTGGGGAAGGGGATCATGCTTAATAGGTGTCAGCATCAGCACATGTCGATCAGACCGGCCGCGGCCGTCAGTCTTCTGCTATCTTTCGTCCTGCCTCTAGGCCTCCTCGCCGGCACCAGCGCCGATGCCAGCACCACCGCCAGCGAGCCTGCTGTGGCCGGCGCGAGCGCGCCAGCCATAGCAGGAGGCACCGGGGGGGGGGGGGGTCGTCAGACCCCTCGCGTAGCTAAGCAAAATTCCGGTATTTCCCCCAGTAAGGCAACGCCTTCAACCACACCCCTCTCTACGCCATCACCCCTATCTACAACCTCCCCGCTAAATACAGCGCAGCTACCGTCACCCACCATCCCAGCACCTAATAAAAGAATCGCGACCGACGAAGATTTAAACGGCCGATCACAGCCACGCTCATCCGCTCAACATACCGTCACCTTCAACGACCCTGAACAGCAAACCAGCACAGAACAAAAAATCACGGACGGAAACCGTGTAAGCCGACCCGTCAATCCATCAAGAATCGGCTATGTATTCGACGGATGGCTCATAGGAGACACACCCGTCGCCTATGACTTCAGTCAGCCGGTCACCGGCGATATCACCCTGACAGCCCACTGGATACAAGGCTCCAGCTCATGGAGCCTCGATCCAGTCCATGGACCAGCAAGCGGCAACACCAAGGTCACTCTTACCCCGCCCGTCATACCCAATATTCGGTTCAGTCAGATCAGCGCGGGAAATAACTTTGCTGTGGCATTGGGATCAGACGGCAACATCTACAGCTGGGGCTCCAACCAGAAAGGGCAGCTTGGTCGAACAGCCAGCAGCAGCCTATACGATCCCAATCCCACACCCGGTAAGGTCGACAGACCCGCAAACGTACCATCCGACTTCACCTGGGTTCAGGTCAGCGCAGGAAACACTTTTGCCTTGGCTCTCGGTTCTGACGGCATTCTCTATAGTTGGGGAGACAACGACTTATATGAGCTTGGACGCGATGGTGTTTACAATCTCTTCGGCGGTGACCAGACACCAAGGCCTGTAGACAAGCAGGACACCATCAAATTCACCCGCATCAAGGCAGCGGCAAACCACGCCATGGCTTTTGATTCCCTTGGAAATCTCTACAGCTGGGGATGGAACGAGTATGGGCAACTGGGTCATGATGGTGGAACTCAGCAAGTCAAAGAACCGGCTAAGGTCGACAAACCCGCGAATGCATCATCCAACTTCTCCTGGATTCAGGCAAACGGAGGGTTCTACGATACGATTGCGATCGGTTCAGACGGCAACCTCTACAGTTGGGGGAACAACGACTTTGACCAACTAGGCCGCGACACCACTGATACAAGGAAGAATCCCATCCCCGGCAAGATTGACAAGCCTGCAGGTGTTCCCAGCGACTTCACATGGCTCCAGACGGGTTCAGCCCATTACAATTCCATGGCTTTGGGCTCGGATGGAAATATCTATACCTGGGGTTCGGATCTTCAAGAAGTCATGCTGGGACGCGACCTGAGCCTCAATGCAGCCAATCGTCCGGCAGCTGTCTATAAACCGGCAAACGTCAATTACATTGACTGCATGACGACTGACTACCACTCCATGGGGCTCGGCTCAGACGGCAACCTTTACAGCTGGGGAACGGGAGGCGACGGCGAGCTCGGGCACGCCACCCCGGTAAGCGGCCCGGGAATTGTGACCAAGCCAGACAGTGGCAAGGATGACTTCACCTGGAAGCAGGCCAGCATAAACAACGGCTATACCATGGGACTGGGCTCAGACGGCTACCTGTATACCTGGGGCTTCAACTATTACGGCGAGCTAGGGCACGGCGCCGCCGGCGATAAAGAACGCGGAGTGGTGTCGACGCTCGGCACACCCGACCTCACTGGCATTAAGTTCGACGGAACCACTATTAAAGACCTGTCAAAGAACACGAATGGCAACACCTGGAGCGCCACTGCCCCGCCACATGCAAAGGGCAAGGCGGATGTGACCGTCCAATGGACCATAAATGGGGCGTCGCAGCCGGATGTGCATTTGACCTATCGATATGATGGACCAAAATACACCGTCTCCTTCAGCAACAAAGACAAGTCCTGTCCGGCCTCTTCCGACATGCCCCAAAACCAGTCTGTCACTGAGGGCGGGCAGGCCGTGCGCCCATACCCCGATCCGAAGACGGACGGCTGTCTGTTTGATGGCTGGTTCATCAAGGATGCCAATGGTGATTCCAAGGTCGCCTATGACTTCAGCCAGCCTGTCACCGGAGATGTCGCACTAATCGCGCATTGGAGTCAAACCAATAGCGGCGGATGGTCGATCAACCCGATCAAGGGCAGCTCGATGGGCGGCCAGCAGGTAACCATCACGCCGCCCAAAACCAGCCGGGGCATCCGCTTCAACCAAGTCAGTGCAGGTGGCTACCAGATGAGTGATGCCATGGGCTTCTCCGTAGGAGTGGCCAGCGATGGGAACGCCTATGCCTGGGGCAGCAACCAGCATGGTCAGCTCGGCATCGGCAACACAGCCAAGCAGAACAAGCCGGTCAAGATCCCCCTGCCGGACGGCGTGGACTCCACCTTCACCTACACACAGGTCGTAGCAGGCGGCTTCCACGTGCTTGCCATAGGCTCCGACCAAATCGTCTACAGCTGGGGCGCCAACGACCACGGCCAACTGGGCGACAACACAACCGTCGACCATTCCACGCCACATTCCGTGCCGGACCCGTCCGACACAAGCCGGCCTTTCAAGGCCGTCCAAGTGAGCGCCGGTGCCTATGACTCGGCCGCCATCGACCTAAATGGGAACGTCTACACCTGGGGCAGCGAAGGCAACAGCTGCGACGGTAACTTCAATCCCAGCTTCACCCAGCCACAGAAGACACCTGCCCCAGCAGCCGCCCCTGACGGCTCCGGCCAAGGACTGCAGGCGGTGCAGGTCAGCCTCGGATGGAGCTTCATCTTGGCTCTGGACGCGGACGGCAACGCATACGCTTGGGGATACAACAACTACGGTCAGCTCGGCAACAACAGCACCAGCAGCACATACACAGCCACACCAGCCAAGGTGCGCGACCCGAACAGCCCCGAGGACCCTAATAAAGGACTGCAAGCCACTCAAATCAGCGCAGGCACGGACCACGGCCTCGCCATCGACAAGAATGGGGCCGTCCTGAGCTGGGGGCACAACAATTCCGGCCAATTAGGGAACGGTTCCACCTACGACCAGCCCGTCCCCAAACCGGTGAAGAATCCCGGCAGGACAGGCAACTTCACCGTGGTAAGCATCAGCGCAGGAGTCATATACTCTCTGGCCGTCGACAGCGCAGGCAACGCCTGGGGATGGGGATACAACGCCTATGGGCAAGTGGGCAACGGCGACGTCTATCCACTGCAAACGCCTACAAAAGTGCTGAGCACCGACTCTTCCGCCAACACCAGCGAATCCCTGCAGGCCATGCAAATCAGCGCAGCCCAATATCATTCCCTGGCCATCGGCCGGGATGGCAACGCTTACGCCTGGGGCGACAACACATACGGCCAACTCGGCAACAGAAGCCTGCAGCAGAGCCGTAAGCCGACCTCAGTGGCCTTCAATCAGGCACTGCTGATCACCAGTGTCAGATTCGACAAGACGGTGGTCAACTCCCTGTTGCAGAACCCTGATCAGTCCGTTTCCCTGACCACCCCTGCCCACAATCCGGGACAGGCCGATGTGATCGTGGACTGGACCCTGGGAGGGATCATGCAGCCTCAAGCGCACCTGGCCTACACCTACGAAGGCATGTTGCCGCACGCAGGCAGCAGCGGGACCTTGATCTTGCTGGCGGCTGGAATGCTCGCCGCTGCTGGCGCTGCAGCAGCGGGACGCCACCGGCGCGAATCCCGCAACCTGCGAAGCTAGAGACTTCACACGAGTAAGCAGCCGGACCATACCCCAAGATGGCCCGACCACACAGGGTGGCCCCGCAGTCCCCAACACAGCGGAGCCACCCACCCTCCCCCTTCAACACCAGCGCCAAAAGGGAAACCAGGCAATTTAGACACCCAGAAGGGAACAACTGGTCGCCTGCACTTCCGCCGAATTCCAGTCCCGCAGTCAATGTGTGTAGAGCGTGGTAGCATGATGAGATAGAAGCCGGGACCGTTCCCGGCGTGCAGCTCGTTTTTCTTGGGATTTTTATTAACGGGCCGTTGATTTTGAGGAAGGGGATCGCACCCATCATGCGTCATTGTCGGAAAAAGCAGATCCGGTCATCCACTGTAGCTGGCCTTCTGCTCGCGATTATCCTGCCTACCAGCCTTCTGACTGGCCTTGCTGCCACTGCCGAGCCAGTCACGAACGATTCCAGTGCAGCCAGCGCGAGCGCGCAGACTGCTCTGGAAGGCACCGGGGGGGGGGGGTCGACCGACCGCTCGGGTAGATAAGCAAAACCCCGGCACTTCCTCCACCACCGTAATCTCGCAGAGCCCGTCAACAAAACCCGCGACACCTTCTTCACCTGCAGCAACACCAAACACATCAACAACACCATCAACGCCTTCCACTGCCCCAGGCACATCGGAATCGCCGTCGGCTACTACCGCACCCCAGAATCCCACCAAACCGACTCCCTCTTCCGACTCCTCCCCTGCTCCTACGGCCACCCCATCTGACAGTGATTCCAATAATGCTGACAAGGCAGACGAAAGCAACGGAAACTCGGTCCAGCCACGCTTGGCCACAACATACACAGTAACTTTTGACAGCACAATAGGTTCGTCAACACAAAAGTCAACGCTCAGCCGTGGAAGCAGGGTGGTACGTCCCCCAGACCCCTACTGCAAAGGCTATTCCTTTGTCGGCTGGTTCATTGGGGATGTCGCTTATGACTTTACCCAGCCCGTCACCGAAAACCTCACGCTGACAGCCCGCTGGGTCAAGGGTCTCAATTCCTGGAGTCTCAGCCCCAACCATGGTCCTGCCACCGGCAACACGACAGCAACCCTGACCCCGCCGGCCATAGGAGATATTCGCTTCAGCCAGTTCAGCGCAGGAAAAGACTTTTCACTAGCCCTTGACTCGCTCGGAGTGCTATACAGCTGGGGCAACAACAGCGAGGGGCAGTTGGGACGCACACCCACCGCCAGCGAACCTGCCAATCGGCCTGGACGAGTAGACGTTCCAGGTGGCACCCGCTTCATCCAGGTCAGCGCAGGAGACGAATTTGTTGTGGCCATCGATATCAGTAACCATCTATACAGCTGGGGAAGCAATGAAAAAGGCCAGTCAGGACTAGGTCTCGTCCACTCATCAAGTCCCGTGCCAAATCAGGTGGTCCCATCTACAAATTCCTCCAAAAGCTTTGTTCAAGTCAGCGCAGGACCAAACTATGCGCTGGCCACATGCTCGGACGGAACTGTGTACAGCTGGGGAGATAACAGCAGCGGCCAGCTGGGACGCGAAACCGACGAACTCCATGGTGACTCGTCGACTTATGGGCACGCGTACCCGAACCCAATACCGCTTCCAAAAGGCGTAAAGTTCACCCAGGTGTCCGCGGGCGGCACGGCTTCCTTTGCACTCGCCTCTGATGGCAGCGTCTACAGCTGGGGAGACAACAGCAACAGCCAGCTGGGACGCACCCCCACCGCCAGCGAACCTGCCAATCAGCCATACAAGATGGATACTGCGGACGGTTTGAGCTTCACCCAGGTCAGCGCAGGATACCGCCACACACTGGCTATTGATTCAGATGGCAATGCATACAACTGGGGGTATGGCAGCACCAGCCAGCCCAGCAAGGTAGCCCTGCCTGACGGCATCAGAACAAGGCAGGTCGGCGCGGGATACGACTACTCTCTGGCGACTGGTTCCGACGGCAACATCTATAGCTGGGGAGACAACAGCAGCGGCCAGCTGGGACGAGATACGGGTGGTGAAACCACAAACCAGCCAGACAAAGCGAACATGCCCGACGGCATCACCTATACTCAATTCAGTGCGGGGTACAGGCACATCCTGGCTATGTGCTCGGACGGCTACCTCTACGACTGGGGAGACGACAGCAGCGGCCAGCTGGGTGCCGGGAACACCAGCAGTGTGCCAGTTACCACACCAAACAAGGCCGACTTCCCACAAGCATTCAAATTCATCAGCGCCAAGCTGGATGGAACCCCGATTACCGACTTGACCAAGAACCAGAACGGCACCTTGAGTTTCCGCACCCCAGCGCACGAAAAGGGCCGGGTGGACTTAACAGTCGCATGGATCAGGAACGGCCATCAGCCCGATGCACACCTGCCCTACAAGTATGATGGTTCCACGTACACAGTCACTTTCGACGGTGCAGGCGGTACACCAACACCAGATGCCCAGCGGGTCATGGATGACGATCAGGTCGTCCGCCCCGACAAGGATCCGGCCAAGGACGGCTATCTGTTCGACGGCTGGTTCCTCAAAGACTCCAAGGGCGACTCCAATATAGCCTACGACTTCAATCAGCCCGTCTTCGGCGACATCACCTTGGTCGCCCACTTCAGTCCCGTCTCGCACTGGAACATCGACAAGAAGGAAGGACCGGAAACCGGCGGCCAGAGCGTCAAACTCACCCCGCCGCAAGGCCCACGTGGAATCCGTTTCTCTTGGATCCAAGCGGGACAGGATTTTTCCTTGGCTCTCGGTTCAGACGGCAACCTTTACAGTTGGGGAACAAATTATAATTACCAACTTGGACACACCCCCTCAGATAAGCCTGTCGTGGTGGAAACTCCCGCCGGAGTCCGCTATACCCAGGCCGCTGCAGGACAAAAGTTCGCCTTGGCCCTTGGCTCAGACGGCTATGTATATACCTGGGGAAGCAACGATTGTGAACAGCTGGGACGCAACACCTTCGCCAACAATCGCAATCCCCCAGACAAAGTGGCACCGCCTGCGGGAATCCACTACACTCGAGTCTACGCGGGCGATAGCTTCGCCTTGGCATTAGGCTCCGATGGCAACCTCTACGCCTGGGGAGACGATAGGGAAGGCGCACTAGGGCAAGGCAGGTCAGGATTAAAGAGCAGAGACCCTCTTAGAGTCGCTGCACCCGAAGGCATCACATTCACCCAGGTTTTCACAGGTCCATTCAGCAAGCATGTCCTCGCCCTGGGCTCGGACGGCAACCTCTACAGCTGGGGATACAACAATTCGTTCCAACTGGGCCGCCAACGTAGTACGACAACTGACCTATATGACCCTCTGCCCTACAAAGTAAAGGCCCCAACCGGCGTCACATTTACGCAAGCCAGCACGGGCCTGAACTTCTCGCTGGCTCTCGGCTCCGACAATAATCTCTACAGTTGGGGAGGCAACAACAAAGATCAGTTGGGAAACACGGAACTGATTTCTGCGACCCCTTCCAGGGTCGTCATGCCGTCAGGTGTTCATTTCACCCGGTTTGTGGCGGGAAGTTACTTTGCCCTCGCCACAGGATCGGACGGCAACCTCTACAGTTGGGGATACAACGATTGCGGACAACTTGGACGCACCACCAGCGGCAAATCCGACTATCTGCCCACCAAAGTGGACGCTCCAGCCGGCATCACCCTCATCCAGCCTCAGGCAGGAGGCAATCACTCTTCAGCCATAGGATCGGACGGCAACACCTACAGCTGGGGAAAGAACGACCAAGGTATGCTGGGACGCGACATCAGCGGTGACCATGATCCGACTCCAGGCAAGATCATTTTCCCTGGAGTCGGCATTCCCAAACTCGTTCAGTTCGGCAATACGAGCGGAATTTATCCGACAGCCAACAATGACGGCACTTGGAATGTGACCACGCCGCCTTACACACCAGGGCCGGTTACGGTAACCATCAACTGGACGCTGAACGGGGTTACGCAACTCCCCGACACCAGCAACACCTACCTGTACACCTCCATCAGCGTCCTGCCTCGGGCCGGCGGCACCGGCATATTCCTGCCCCTCGCCGTTGGTCTGCTCATCATCATGGCAACCATGGCAGCGCGACACCTGAGAAAGGACAGAAGCCTGAATCAGTAGACTTCGCACGAGTAAGCAGGCCCGGATTGCGTCTATCCCCAAATTATGACGATCCTGGCCCTACAGGGTGGCCCCGCAATCCCCCAACACAGCGGAGCCACCCTTCTTTATTCATTCGGGTGTTGCTCCCACTCTTGCCCGTCCGCGCATGATAGACTGCAATACAGCTGTCGGGATGGTCCCCGGCACACGTCTCGTGAAGCGACTTGGGGATTTTCATCATCGAGCCACCTGTTTGGGGAAAGGGGTTCGCAGCCATCATGCACCATAGGGATGCTTCTGCCCGGCCATGCATTGCCGCGAGCCTTCTGCTTGCCATCATCCTGCTCGCAAGTCTGATCATGGGCAGCCTCGCCACAGCCGACACCGACACCAACACCGACACCGACACAAGCCAGCCAACGCTGCAGACCACGCCGACGACACCCCGGTCCCCATTGACACCAACACCCTCGCCACTGAACACCACACCATCACCACTGAACACCACACCCGAACACGATCAAACACCTGACAGCCGCCCCCAGGCACGCTCAACAAGGCACACCGTCACCTTCGACAGCGCCGACGGCAGCAGCATCGACCCTCAAAACGTCGATGACGGCGCACTGGCCAGCCGGCCCGCCAAGGACCCGACCCGGGACGGCTACCTGTTCGACGGCTGGTTCACCGGCAATCTTGCCTACGACTTCACCCAACCCGTCACTGCAGACCTCACCCTGACCGCCCACTGGACCAAGGGAACCAGTGCCTGGAGCCTCTCCCCCACCTCCGGGTCAGCCGCCGGAGGCGACAAGATCACCTTGGTCCCACCCGCCAAACCCGGCGTACGATTCAGCCACATCAGCTCGGGTCTATGGCATACCTTGGCGATGGGCTCGGACGGCAACCTCTACAGCTGGGGACAAAACAAAGCAAGTCTGGGACGCGACACCAATGAGATACCAGCCACCGCACCGAGCAAGGCACCAGAAGGCACCCCAGGCCTGGTCACCCCGCCGACCGGCGTCCACTTCACCCAGACCAGCGCAGGAATGAGCCTTTCCCTGGCCATGGGCTCGGACGGCAACCTCTACAGCTGGGGACTAAACGACAACGGGCAGCTGGGACGCAGCACCACCATCACGCCAGCTGACAGACCGGGCCTGGTCACCCCGCCGACCGGCGTCCACTTCACCCAGTTCACCGCCGGATACTCGCAATCCCTGGCCATCGGCTCGGACGGCAACCTCTACAGCTGGGGAGACAACAGCCGAGGCCAGTTGGGACGCGACACGGGATCAGAGACCTACGACGCCACGCCAGGCAGAGTGTCAATGCCGACAGGCATCACCTGCACCCAGATCAGCGGGGGAACCTTCTATTCCCTGGCTCTGGGCTCGGACGGCAACATTTACAGCTGGGGAGACAACACTCAGGGCGAACTCGGACGCAACACCAACAGCGAACAGCCAGGAACCCTGCCGAACAAAGTGATCCTGCCGAAAGGCGTTACGAAATACACCGCGATTGCCGCACAGGGATGGTGTTCTCTGGCCATGGGCTCAGACGGCAACCTCTACAGCTGGGGTTACAACAGCTACGGCCAGATGGGACGAGATACCGACACGCCAACACAAAACATCGATCCAGGCAAAGTGACGCTGCCCCCAGGCGTCACGAGATTCACCCAGTTCGGCGCAGGAAACCAACACACCCTGGCCGTAGGCTCGGACGGCAACCTCTACAGCTGGGGAAGCAACAAATTCGGCCAGCTGGGACGCGACGCCAACAGCTTGAGAAATGCCACACCGGGCAAAGTATCCCTGCCGGCAGGCATCAGCTGCATCCAGATCAACGCAGAAAATACCTCCTCCCTGATCCTAGGCTCGGACGGCAACCTCTACAGCTGGGGAGACAACAGCCGAAGCCAGTTGGGACGCACGACCACTGGTCATTCTGACGCCGACCCCGGCACAGTCACATTCCCCGAGGATCCCAGACCCGTCAGCGTCAGCTTCGGCGGGACGCCCGGCACCAACCTCATCGCCGAGTCGAACGGCACCTGGAGCGTCACCACGCCCCAGCATGCAGCAGGCAAGACCGATGTCACCATCATCTGGGGCATGAACGGCCAGCAGCCCGACACCCACCTGACCTACCGATACATGAACGCCTACCATGTCACTTTCTCTTCCGACAGTGACTCCCCTACAGCACCCTCGGGCATGCCCGGACCCCAGTCCGTCACCGAAGGCAGGCAGGCCACACGCCCGATCGCAGACCCGACCAAAGACGGCTGCCTGTTCGACGGCTGGTTCCTCAAGGACTCAAAAGGCGAATCCAAGGTGGCTTATGACTTCAGCCAGCCCGTCACCAGCAGCATTACCCTGGTCGCCCATTGGAGCCCTGCAGACATCGGCAGCTGGGCGATCAGCCCGAATAATGGCGATGCCCAAGGCGGCCAGCAGGTGACCATCACCCCGCCCAAAACCAGCCGGGGCATCCGCTTCAACCAGATAAGCGCCAGCGATAATTTTGCCGGTTTTTCTATAGGGGTGACCAGCGATGGGAATGCCTACGCCTGGGGCGGCAACGACTACGGGCAGCTGGGCCAGGATCCGAGTACGACGGCCACACAGTACGCGCCGACCAAGGTCCCCCTGCCTGACGGCGCAGCTACCGGGTTCACCTACACGCAGGTCGCCGCAGGCGGAACCCACGTGCTGGCCATCGGCTCCGACCAGACCGTCTACAGCTGGGGACACAATCAATATGGCCAGCTTGGCGACGGCAGCACGCAAGACCACTCCAAGCCACAGCCCGTCAAGGGCCCAGACGGACAACCCTTCAAGGCCACCCAGGTGACCGCCGGCTTCACCGATTCGGCAGCCATCGACCTGAATGGGCGCGTCTACGTCTGGGGCAGCGAAACCAAGGACCAGGACACCTATAGCGCGCCCAAACTGACACCGTCCCTGGCCAAGGATCCCAGCGGCTCCGACAAGGGGCTGAAGGCGGTCCAGGTAAGCGCAAGATACAGCTTCCTCATGGCTCTGGACGCCGACGGCAACGTATACACCTGGGGATACAACAACCACGGACAGTTCGGCAACGGCCAAAGCACAGGAAAATACAGCACCGCATATGCTACCGACCCAGCCCCCGTGCCCGATCCCAAGAACGCCAGCAAGACCTTTAAGGCCAGGATGATCAGCAGCGGTGAAGTCCACGCACTGGCCATCGGTCAGGACGGCACAGCTTGGGCATGGGGAATGAACGCGGATGGCCAGATCGGCGATGGCACGCTGACCGACCGGTCCACACCCACGCAGGTAAAAAACCCTGCCGATGCCAGCCAGGGATTCCAGACCGCACAAATCATCGCCGGAGCCACATATTCGCTGGCTATCGACCAGAGCGGCACAGCCTGGGGATGGGGAGAAAACACCTTTGATCAGTTGGGCAGCAACCAGGGCACCTCCGAGCTGCTCGTCCCCTCACAAGTGTCACTCCCCGCAGGCCAGGACAACGCAGGCAAGGGGTTCGCGGTCGCGCGGATCAGCGCAGGATCGGCTTGTTCCCTGGCCATCGGTCAGGACGGCAACCTCTACAGTTGGGGATACGACTTCCGTGGGCAACTCGGCACGGGCAGCAACAACGGCACGAAGATCATTACGCCGACGCTGGTGGCGCTATATCCGCCGCCGCTGATTACCGGCGTCAGGTTCGACCAGACACCCGCCGGCAGCCTGCAGCAGAACGCGGACGGGTCGGTCACCCTGACCACGCCAGCCCACAATCCGGGACTGTCTGACGTGATCGTGGACTGGTCCCTGGGTCCCGCCAACCAGACCCCGACCCACCTCAGCTATACCTTCAAAGGCATCCTGCCCCTCACAGGCAACACGGGGGTACTCCTCCTGCTCGCCTCAGGCCTGCTTGCCGCCGCCGGCGCCCTGGCAGCCGGACGCCACAGGCATGAATTCACTTCGCTCGAGTAAACGGCCGGGCCGCATCCCAAGAACGGCCCGGCCATGATGGGTGGCTCCGCACCCCCCAACATCAGGGAGCCACCCATTTTCATTTTTACCTCTGCGCCTAGAGGAAAATATCGGCGTCCCAACTTGACATAATATTTTTTACTCGTTTTATCCGAGTGTTGCTCCCCTCCAGACCCGAACCTGCATGCTAGCGTTCTTTCTAGCTACCGGGAACGTGCCCGGCATGCGACCGATGAAAAAACTTGGGGTTTTCATCATCGGATTGCCTTACCTTGGGAAAGGGGTTTGTAGCGATCATGTGCCATCCGGACGTGTCTTCCCGGTCAGCCATTGTTGTAGACATTTTGAAAGTTATTGTCATTCTTCCAGCCAGCATGATTTTCGGCGGGCTCACTGCGGCCGACGCCATCGCGAAACCGATCGGCCCGGCCCAGCCGACCAGACTGGAAGAAACCGCAGCAGACCAGAAAACAGACGCATCCGTCGGTACCGCAGCCAGCCGTGCTCAGTCAGGTTCAACTTCGTACCAGGTCGTCTTCAACAGCGCAGACGGCAGCAGCATCGACTCCCAGAACGTCAAGGACGGTGCTTTGGCCAGCCGTCCCGAACAAGACCCGACCAGGGACGGCTACCTGTTCGACGGCTGGTTCGCCAAAGACGCCAAGGGCGACTCCAAGGTGGCCTACGACTTCACCCAGCCCGTCACCACGGATCTCACCCTGACCGCCCACTGGACCAAGGGCACCAGCGCCTGGAGCCTCTCCCCCGCATCCGGGAAGACCAGAGGATACGCCAAAATCACCCTGACCCCGCCCACCAAACCAGACATACGCTTCAGCCACATCATCCCGGCAAAAGAAGAAGGTTCCCAGGCCATCGCCTCGGACGGCAACCTCTACCGGTGGGGAGACAACAACTACAAATTGGAGACTCCTGAAGACGAAAAGCGCACGCCAAGCCTGGTCAACCCGCCGACCGGCGTCCACTTCACCCAGGTCAGCACAGGCTACTCCCATTTCCTGGCCATCGGTTCAGACGGCAATCTCTACAGCTGGGGGCACAATGCCGACGGAGAACTGGGACGCGAAACTGTCAGCACAACACCAAAAGACAACCCCCAGATAGACAATCAGCCGAAGCTGGTCACTCCACCGGCCGGCGTCCACTTCACCCAAGCATGTGCAGGCAAATGGCATTCCCTTGCACTGGGATCCGACGGCAACCTCTACAGCTGGGGAGAAAACAAGTACGGCGAACTTGGACGTGACACGGGTTCTGCCATATACGACGTCAAGCCAGGCAAGGTGAACTTGCCGAAGGGCATCACAAAAATCACTCAAATCAGCGCAGGAACCTTCTACTCCATGGCTCTGGACTCGGACGGTGACCTTTACAGCTGGGGCGACAACACTTATGACGAGCTGGGACGCTACGCCGGCGGATATCCCTTCCGTGACCGTTCACCGCGCAAGATGACCATGCCGGCAGGCGTCAAGAAATTCACTTGGATCAAGGCTGGAGAGTGGACATCCCTGGCCACCAGCTCAGACGGCAGTCTCTACAGCTGGGGATGGAACGAATATGGCCAGCTAGGACGCAACACCGCCCCGGCGAGACAAGACCGCACACCGCGCAAGGTGACCATGCCGGCAGGCGTCACGAAGTTCACCAAGGTCAGCGCAGAACACAGGCATTCCCTGGCTTTGGGTTCGGATGGCAACCTCTACAGCTGGGGACTAAACGATTGCAAACAGCTGGGCCGCGACACCGGGTCAGCCAAATACGACGTCAAGCCGGGCAAAGTGCCTACACCAGCAGGTGTCGCACAATTCACCGAGGTCAGCGCCGGCTATTCCCACTCCCTGGCCATCGGCTCCGACGGTAACCTGTACAGCTGGGGACAAAACAAGTATGGCGAACTGGGACGCCCCACCAGCGGCAAGTACGACAGCAGCCCCGGCATGGTCGCATTCCCCGAGGATCCCAAGCCCGTTAACGTGAGTTTCGGGGGGGCACCCGGAACCAACCTCGACCCCAACTCGGACGGCACCTGGAGCGTCACCACGCCCCAACATGACCGTGGCAGAGTTGATGTAGTCATCACCTGGAAGATGAACGGTGAGCGTCCAGATGCGCATCTGTCCTACAGATACCTGGACAATTACCTGATCATTTTCGACCCCGACGGTGGCAATGGGTTCGGTTTCCAAATCGTGACCGAGGGAAACCGACTGAAACCCCCCGCCAAGGATCCAACCAAGAATAAACACCTGTTCGACGGCTGGTTCGTCGGCAACACAGCCTATGACTTCAGCAGGCCGGTCACCGGCACGGCGACTCTGACCGCCCACTGGAGCAGTGCCGACAGCAACAGGTGGAAGCTCGACAAGGACAACGGGCCTGAGACCGGTGGCCAAACCGTCACGCTGACCCCGCCACCGGAACGCGGTATCCGGCTCAGCCAAGCCGATGCAGGAGACCTCCATTCCGCTGCCGTGGGCTCCGACGGCAGCCTCTACACCTGGGGGGACAACGACAGCCATGGGCAGCTGGGCCGCGACACCGCCGGCAAGCAGGACAGCCACCCGAGCAAGGCGGATACCCCTGCAGGCGTCAACTTCATCCATGTCAGCGCGGGCTACGGATTTTCAGTGGCCCTGGGCTCCGACGGAAGCCTCTACAGCTGGGGAGACAACGCCCACGGCGAGCTCGGGCGCACAGTCACCAGCGGCACCCCAGCCAACAGACCCAACAAGGTTGAGACCCCGGCAGGCATCACCTTCGTCCAGGCGAGCGCAGGAGGATCTCATGCCGTGGCTCTGGGCTCGGACGGCAACATCTACACCTGGGGTGACAACGGCACAGGCCGGCTGGGACGTACCGTCACCAGCGGCTCCCCCGCTGACAAGCCCGACAAGGCCGACACCCCGGCAGATGTTACTTTCACCAGTGTCAGTGCAGGCCAGGGCCACACGGTGGCCGTGGACACACAAGGCGAGATATACACCTGGGGAGACAACACCCACGGCGAGCTCGGGCGCAACACCACCAGCACTCCGGCAGACAAGCCCGGCAGAGCCGACACCCCGGCAGGCGTCAGCTTCACCCAGGCCAGCGCAGGCGGAAGCCACTCCGTGGCCGTAAGCGACGACGGCAGCCTCTACACCTGGGGCAATGCCGCCAACGGACGCCTGGGCCGCGACGCCAACAGCACTCCGGCAGACAAGCCCGGCAGAGCCGACGCCCCGGCTGGCGTCACCTTCACCCAGGCCAGCGCAGGAGGCAAGCATTCCATCGCCTTGGGTTCCGATGGCAGCCTGTACACCTGGGGCGACAGCGGCAAAACCTCGGCAGGCAGGCCCAACAAGGTGGATACCCCGGCAGGGATCACCTTCACCCAGGCCAGCGCAGGTGCATCGTACTGCCTGGCCCTGGGATCCGACGGCAACCTCTACAGCTGGGGAGACAACACCAACGGCCAGCTGGGCCGCGACACCACCTATACCAAGGACGACAGCCCGGCCAAGGACACTTTCCCCAGGCTTGGCATCCCCACGCATGTTCTGTTCGACAATATTGAAGTCTCCGACCTGACCAGGAACCCCGACGGCACCTGGACGGCGACCACGCCGGCGCACATGCCCGGCACGTCAACCGTCACCATCGACTGGAGGCTGAACGGAGCAGACCAGACCCCCGACACCAGCAATACGTATCGATACAACTCCATCAGCGTGCTGCCTAGGGCCGGCGGAGGCGGCCTGCTCCCCCTGCTCATAGCCGGGCTGCTCGCTTTCGCATGCGCCGCAGCAGCCAGGCGCCACCGGCTGGAAACCCTCAGCCGACAACAATAAAGACTTCCCTCGTGTAAGCAGGTCCGGGTTATCACTATCCCCAAACACAGGCCCGGACCACACGGGTGGCCCCAACTCCCCCAACGCAACGGGGCCACCCATATTCTTCCGCCAGACGGCTTTGGCATCGTATAGCGGCATTGCTGGAATGGACAATATATGTAGCGCTACAATTATCATCAGCAATGCCGCCGACTCAGCCATCGCAGACCTGTCCGAACGGCACTACAAGGAGGAGCCATGACCGACGCGCGCCATCAATCCCAGTCCGTGCAGGACCATACTGGGCCGGATGCCCGCTTCAACCCATCGCAGGTCCGCCTGACCCCCGGCAGCATCTACGCCGATGCACAGCAGGCCGGCGCGGACTACCTGTTGAGCCTGGATCCCGATCGCCTTCTGGCCCCCTACCGGCGCGAGGCAGGTCTAACCAACAAGGCGGATCCATACCCCAACTGGGAGTCCATGGGCCTGGACGGCCACATCGGCGGCCACTACCTGTCCGGGCTGGCGGCCTACTGGCAGACTCTGCAAACCTGGCCCTTCCTGGAGCGCGCCACCCGCATGCTGACAGGCCTGCTCGAGTGCCAGGAGGCCTCGGGCGACGGCTTTCTGGGCGGAATGCCTCACAGCGCCGAGCTCTTCCGGAACCTGCGGGAGGGCCAGGTGCAGGCCCAGTCCTTCGATCTGCTGGGCTCCTGGGTGCCCCTCTACAATCTGCACAAGCTCTTCGCCGGCCTGCTGGACTGCTGGCAGTCCTTCCAAACCAAGGGCGCCTCCGAAATGGCCCGCGTCATGGTCTTGCGCCTGGCCGACTGGTGGTGCGACCTGGCGGACAATATCGACGAACAGGATTTCCAAACCATGCTGACCTGCGAGTACGGGGGCCTGAACGAGGCCTTCGCCCGCCTCTATCAGCTGACCGGAAAGGACCGCTATCTCCACCAGGCCCGTCGCCTGACCGACCGCCCCTTCTTCGAACCGCTGGCCGCAGGCAAGGACCAGCTGACCGGCCTGCACGCCAATACGCAAATACCCAAGGTCCTGGGCTACGAGCGTCTGGCCGAGATCACCGGAGACGAGACCTTCCGCACAGCTGTGGACACCTTCTGGCATGGGGTGGTGGACAAGCGCACGGTCTCCATCGGAGCCCACTCCATCTCCGAGCATTTCAATCCGCCGGACGACTTCTCGGCCATGGTCACCTCCCGCGAGGGCCTGGAGACCTGCAACAGCTACAACATGGCCAAGCTGGCCCTGCGCCTCTACGACCGCACCGGACAGGCCCGCTATCTGGACTTCTATGAGCGGGTCCTGGTCAACCATCTGGTCTCCACGGTGGGCATCCGCGAGCACGGCTTCGTCTACTTCACCCCCATGCGACCCCGGCACTATCGGGTCTATTCCAGCGCCCAGCGTTCCTTCTGGTGCTGCGTGGGCACCGGCCTGGAAAACCACGCCCGCTACGGTGCCATGATCTTCGAGCGCCGACCCGGAAAGGATTCCGGCCAGGAATCCGAGGCCCTGGCGGTCAACCTCTTCATCCCCGCCAGCCTGGACTGGTCCCAGCGCGGGCTGCGGGTCAGCCTGGCCTACGCTCCCGGCCCCGGGACCACCAACCTGGGCCGAATCGATTTGGAGGCCGACGACCAAAGCCAGCAGACCCTGGACCTCGACATACGCCATCCCTGGTGGGTGGAGGATGCCGAGTACCGGATCGCGCAAGGCCAGGCGGACATGACCGTCGAGCCAGCGACGTCCGGTTCGGATGGCAGCCCCCGCTTCGACCACCTGCATCTGACCTGGAACGGCCGAGTTAGCCTGGAGCTGTGCCACCGGGTCCGGGTGACTGCCGAGCCCCTGCCGGACGGTTCGGACTGGGTCAGCCTGCTGCGCGGCGTCAAGGTCATGGCCGCCCGCAGCGACGATGCCGACCTGATTGGTCTGAAGGCCGACGACTCCCGTGCCGGGCACATCGCTTCCGGCCCCCTGCGTCCGCTGGGCGACCTGCCCGTGCTCCAGGGAGAACCCCAGGACTTCCTGCTGCCCCACCCCCAGGATGACGGCGCCATAGAGGTGGCCGTCTCCCGACCCATGGAGGGAAAACAAGGGTGGACCGATTCACGCCTGCTGCTGGTCCCCTTCACCTCCATCGAGGCCTCCCGATACTCTGTCTACCTGCCCTGGGCGCAGGATGGCGATAAGGACCGCGTTCACCGGGCCCTGGAAGAGACCGATGCACAGGAGCAGGCCCACGAGCTGCGGGTCTGCGACCGGGTGGACTGCGGGTCCCAGCAGTCCGAAATCGACCACGAGTATCAGGGCAGGAATGACCGGCAGGAGCTGATCGAAGGAATCAACACCCGTCACGCCCTGGCTGGAGGCTGCTTCTCGTACCGGCTGCGGGATGCCTCCGGCGGTGTGAAAATGCTGGAGGTGGCCATGCGGGACCAGGGCAGCGCTGCACCCTACTGGCTGCGGACGGAAGGCCTGGAATTGGGCCAGCCCGTAAGAAGCCGCGAAAACGGCAGAGTACTGGACCGTTACCCCCTGACCGGTCATGGATTGGATGCCCTGCCCGACCGGGCCGTCAGGGTGCAGATCCAGGCCGGAGCCGAAGGTCCCACCCCTGACCTGCTGACTCTGGCACTGATTCACGGTTGAAGGGCTCAGGACCGGGCTGTGCTGCCAGCCTCCACCAGCATGAAAGGCAGGACCACCTGCTCGGGCTGATGCCTGCCGGGCGGATCCTTCATCCGAGCCATGAGCAGTCGCAGGCACTCGGCCGCCACCCGGTCCGTATTCACGCGGATGGTCGATAGGGCGGGCGTGAGGAATCGGGACACTTCCAGCCCGTCGAAACCGATCAGGGCCACCTGCCCGGGCACCCGAACCCCATGCTCCCCCAGCGCGTGCAGGGCCCCGATGGCCACCACATCCGTCAGGGCGAAGACCCCGTCAAAATCCCTGCGGCGAGCCAGCAGGGCGGCCATGGCCTGGTCGGCGCTGCCCTGATTCCAGTCACAGTCGACCACATCTTCGGGCCCTATGCGGATTCCATGGCCTCGTGCTGCCTGCATGGCCCCCAAGAGCCGCTGTTCCCACCCCAGGCTGGACTGGGCCAGCTCGTCCGGGGCTTTGTAGGAAGCGCCAAGAACCAGAATCCGTCGGCAACCATGGTCTAGCAGATGCCCCACCGCAGCCTCGGCACCCTGGCGGTTAGGACTGCGCACGGTGTCTACTGATCGGTCCAGTCGAGGGCCATCAAAAACCACCAAGGGATAGCGCCGATTGAGCGCGGCTATAAAGTCAGCGGACAGGGCCGGCGCGGACAGGATGGTTCCCTCGCAGAATTGGGTGGCGATGTCGGCCACCATGGAGGACTCATAGCTGGCCATCTGCCTGGTCTGCTGAATCAGTGTCTGATACCCCATGCTGACGGCCTGATCTGATACCGCCGCCGCCAAGGCCGCCGAGAAGGGCGAACGATCCAGTTCCACAGTGGAGAAGCCGATGATTCCGGACCTGCCCGAGCTGAGCCGCCGGGCCGCCAGATTGGGCCGGTATCCCAGCCGCTGAGCCGCCTCCAGCACACGGCGCGCCGTGGCGGGCTTGACCGAGGATTTGCCGCGCAAGGCATTGGATGCCGTCATCCGCGACACCCCGGCCTGGCCAGCTACATCATCCAGAGTCGTCACTTTTAGCCGTCGCTTCCCTCGCGCCTGATTCGTCAGACCATTCTATCGCCGGGCAGACAAGGAACTTGAAGCTGAAATACGGGTTGCAATACGATGTTTGCTTGCTTTGTCTTCAGTGAGGCGGTAAACAGAGACGCTGTGCTGGCACGAAGCCCGAGGCTGGCTTGACCTATACGGATCCGATATCACAAACGGCGTCGTGTGTTCTTGTTTTTTCAGGTAGCATGATGAGTGTAGTGGTGTTGGGGAGTTGGCTGGGTTTCGATATGGCTTGTACGCCGGCGTGGGGGCTGGCTTGAGCAGTGGAGAGCTGGACGGCATCCTGACGGATAGGACGTTGTAAGCAGGGATTCATCGGCACGTTTCTGGGGATGTTCGAGGTGACTGTGTCCGGTGCGGGCGAAAGGTTGTCGGCTTATGCATCTGGGTACCCGTCTGCGTCGCGCCTCGGCGACGACGATCCTCCTGCTGGGCCTGCTGGCAGGCCTGGCAACGGCATCCGCCAACGCGGACGCTCCCCCATTCATCGAGTGGGGTCGTCAGACCCCCCACACAGCTGAACAAACCCCCGGCATCCCCCCCGGCAGCACAACCAGCACCCCACTGCCCTCACCCTCGCCAATACAAGCCACCACATCATTAAGTCCAACAGCAAGCCCAAACACTCCGTCATCGACGACGGGAACACCCGACAACACAGGATTCACTTCAACCAAGCCGTCCGATACCGCTGATCAAACTTCGCATGTGGTGAACTTCGACCCGGCCGACGGCAACACGCCTACCCAATCAACTGTGAAAACCGGCACCCTAGCATCCCCTCCGCAACACAACCCTGTGCGTGGGGGCTTCCGGTTCGACGGGTGGACACGTGACGGCCAGCCCTACGACTTCCAGACCCCCATCCTCCAGGACACCACCCTGAAAGCACACTGGTCGAAAACCACGGACTGGACGCTGAGCCCGGAGCACGGGCCCGCCACCGGCACTAGGCTAACCATCAAGCCACCCAGCCTGCAGGAGCCTTACTATGTCAACGTCCAAGCCGCAGGAGAGCAGATCCTCGGCCTGACCGGCGACGGCCGCATCCACACCTGGACACAGGACCACACACCCAAACAGGTTCCTTTCCCCGCCCAGGCTCACGAAGGGTTCCACTACCAGCAGGCCACAGCCGGCAGCCACCTGCAGGCAGCACTCGGATCCGACCAGCACATATACACCTGGGACAACCAGCAGCCCGCGCCTACGCTCTTCGACACCGGACAGGATGTCGGGTTCACCAGCATCAGCATGAACGGAGACCTGCTGCTGGCCGTGGACCGGCAGGGCCGAATCCACAGCCACCAGTCCGGCCAAGATCCGAAATCCACTGAGCGGGCCACGTTCAGCCTGCCCGGGCAGGCGCAGGCCGTCACCGCCGTCGCCTCCGGCAGCCGGACCCTCATCGTGGACGCGGACGGGCAGGCCTGGACCCGGGACGCAGACAGGACCGGCAACGTCAAACCCGAACCCATCAGACAGGACCCAGGCATGCGCATCATCCAGGCCCAGGCCATCAACCAGGGATTCCTCCTGCTGGACGAGGACGGGCAGACCCGGTACCTGGCCGACAGCACCACCAGCATCACAGCGGTCAGCCTGCCGGAAAGCATGAAAGCCAGCCGGATCACCACCAACGACAGCCAGGCCATCATCACAGACAAGGACGGCAAGGTCTGGGCCTGGAAGCCCGGCGAAACACCCACCAGTGCGAATAAAGAGAACCAACGCTACATGCAAGCGGTTCGCATCGGCAGCAGGATCACCGCCTGGGACAGGCAGGGCGGCATCTACAGGTGGAGCCTGGACGGGCAGGGCCAGCCCGGCCAGCCAGTAAGAATCAACACCATCATAGAATCCACCTTGGAATCAGCCAGCATGGACAGCCAGCCGCTTAAACTCACCAGGAACAACGGCTCATGGCAGGCGGACATGCCCGCACGCAAGCCGGGGCCAGCCGCCATTCTCATCACAGGTAGTCAGGACGGCCAGCCCTTCACCAAGAGCCTGAAGTACACGGTCGACCAGCCGCTGACACGAGGCGCGGAACCAAGATCCACGCTCACGGTCCGATTCAACACGGGCGGAGGAAAACCCGAACCAGCAGACCAGCATTTCCCCACCACCAACGGCAGGGTGAAGCGGCCCTCCCCCGACCCTACGCGCCGAGGCTTCCTGTTCGACGGATGGTTCACCGGCGAGGTCGCCTACGACTTCAGCAAGCCCGTCACCAAGAATCTGACCCTGACCGCCAAGTGGACGCCGGCAAGCCGGAACAGCACGTGGAGCATCAGCCCGGACAAGGGCAGCCAGCTGGGCAGGGAATCCACCACCATCACCCCGCCAGACAGCGCCAGCCGGGGCATCAGGTTCAGCCAGGTCAGCGGATCAAAAAACAATATCTATGCTTTTTCCTTGGCTGTGGGCAGCGACGGCAACGCCTACGCCTGGGGAAACAACAGCAATGGGCAGCTCGGCGACAGGACGGACACCAGGCAGACTACGCCGGTCATGGTGAACAAGCCTGACCGCAACACGTACCCGGACCTGCCAGAGGATTTCACCTACGTGCAGGCCAGCGCCGGAGGCTATCATTCCCTGGCCCTGGGCAGCGACGGCAACGCCTACGCCTGGGGAAACAACAGCAATGGCCGGCTCGGCGACGGGACGACCACCGAACGGCATACGCCTGTCAGGGTGAACAAGCCTGACCGCAACACGTACCCGGACCTGCCAGAGGATTTCACCTACGTGCAGGCCAGCGCCGGAGGCGCTCATTCCCTGGCCATGGGCAGCGACGGCAACGCCTACGCCTTGGGATGGAACGGCAGTGGCCAGATCGGCGACGGGACGACCACCGAACGGCATACGCCTGTCAGGGTGAACAAGCCTGACCGCAAGGCGTACCCGGACCTGCCAGAGGATTTCACCTACGTGCAGGTCAGCGGCGGAGCCGATCATTCGCTGGCTGTGGGCAGCGACGACAAAGTCTGGGCATGGGGATGCAACTGGTATGGCCAGCTCGGCAACAACACCATCAGCGGGTACAGTGACGTGAATCCTGTTCCTGTGCGCGTGCGCGACCCCGCCAACCCCACCGACAAGAGCAAAGGACTAAAAGCCACACAGGTCAGCGGCGGGTGGCATCTTTCGCTGGCCCTGGGCAGCGACGGAAACGCCTGGGCATGGGGTGCTAACGACAGTGGCCAGCTCGGCGACGGCACCGGAAACACCAAGTCGGCTCCCGTGCCGGTGGTGTTCAACCTGCAACTGGTGATCACCGGCGTCAGATTCGACCAGACTGCCGTATCAGGCTTGACGCGCGGCGATGGCAACAGTGTCAGCGTGCTCACGCCTGCACACCAGCCGGGCACGGTCACGGTCAGCGTCGACTACACGATGGGTGGCACAGGAATCACCCTGACCGACACCTCCCTCAGATACACGTACCTGCCCGCAGGCGTGCTTCCCCGCGCCGGAGGGGAAGGCATCCTGCTGGCCCTGGGCACCGGCATGACCGGCATGGGCGGAGTCCTCGCATCCCGCCGCCACCGGAGGGAAACGCACCGACTGCTTTACGCTTCGCACGAGTAAGAAAAGGCCTGGGGCGCGTATCAATCCCCCCGCCCCCGGCCCATATAGGGGGCAGGGAGGCCAGTGCCACTTAAGGCTCAACCCCAAGAGAGCCGACACTTCCCCCCGCGCCCCCACCACACATATCAGTCGACCGCCCAAGCGCAACAGAGCAAGCAACCCCTCTTGCCGCGCTCGGACGGTCGACTATAACTTATAACTGTTCTACTGCTGGTCGGCAGTCGTGGCGTAGATGGTCTTCTTGCAGGCCAAATACACAACCAGGCCCAGCAGGGAGACGGCAGCCCCGATCAGCAGCAGGTTGCTGTAGTTGGCGGCCGGACCGGTGGCGCCCATGATGCTGAAGCCCTCCAGGCTGGGCTTGCCCATCAGGCCGCCGATGATGGCGATGCCGATGGAGCCCGTCACGTTCATGACCAGGTCGTTCATGCCCACGCCGCGGCCCGACTGGTCCTGTGGAAGGGTGTCAAGCACAGTGGAGACGATGGGCGAATACATCAGTCCGACCCCGGCATAATAGACGCAGGCGGTCAGCGTCAGGGCCAGCAGGCCGGAATTGACCACCAGAGCGGATCCTGCGAAACCCAGGGTCATCAGGCAGGCGGCGATGATGATGGCAGGCTTGCGGCCGATTCTGTCCACAATGGCTCCCGAGGTGGTGCCCAGCACGGCGGCCACCAGGAAGGCCCAGACAACATGCAGGGAGACCGTGGTGGTCGACACCTTGTAGACGTCACGCCCGATGGCGTTGAAGATGGGAGACATGCAGTAGTTCATGAAGTAGAAGATCAGAATCAGACCGATGCCCATCAGCCAGCGCTTGTTGCGGAAGAAGTCCGGGGTGATGAAGGGGCTCCGGGCCCGGCTGATGTACAGGGCGAAGATCAGGTAGCAGACAGCCGAGGCCGCCAGCAGCCACCAGGCCGTGTAAGAGAAGAAGAGGGTCAGCAGGGCCGTGGCCAGCCCGAAGATGACGAAGCCCAGCCAGTCCACCTTCTCGCCGTTGCCGCCGCCGGTGGGCAGGCTCTTGAGCAGGATGGGCAGGAAGATGATGGTGACCGCGGGAATCAGGAAGAGGTACTGCCAGGCTATGGAGCTGAGCAGACCTGCGGCGAAGATGCCGATGGCTGCAGACACCTGGTAGCCTGCCGTGAAGATGCCGAAGAAGATCACCTTCAGTGAGGGCTTGAGGTACTTGGTGGCCACGACCAGGTAGGCCGATCCAGCCACCTGCTCGCCGGCGGTCTGGAGTAGCCGGGCCGCGATCACATTCCAGATGTTGGGGGCCATGATCGTGTTGGCCACGTATCCGTACACGGACCCGATGAACAGTATGCACAGGCCGAAGGTGACCAGCTTGCGCAGGGATACGAAGTCGCCCAGGGACCCGTAGATGAAGCAGACGATGCCCAGGACGATGCTGGGCAGGGCCGTGATCAGCGATGCCTGGTCGGGAGCGCCGGCATCCTTGCCGACCTGCTGGAAGACCAGGTTGAAGCCCTGCAGGCACAGGGTGCCCAGGACGAAGGTGATCAGCAGCAGGATCAGCGATCGTACTGCTGTCGAATCCTCGGTGGATTGCTTTTCGGACATGATGTCTTCAGTTCTCCTTCTCTTGCGTGAACTTGCCGGGGATGGCGGACCTCAGTCGGCCTGGGAGGCCAACCTGGTGATGCGGGTCATGAACTCGTCCAGGAAGCGGGGCACGTCCACGCCGACAGCCACGCGCATGGTCTTGTTGGGGTCGTTGAGCCGCTGCTCGTCCCCGATGGTGCGCCCGCGGGTGGCGCCTTCGGTCTCCACCTTCATGTTCATGGGCAGGGTGGTGACCAGGGTCGGATCCACGGCCACGCCCACGGCCAGCGGATCGTGCAGGCCGCAACCACCCAGGTGGGGCGAGGTGGTCTCATAGGCCTTGATGTAGAAGTCGGTCATGTCCGCCAGGAAGTTGCCCGCCGCAGTGCCCAGCTGCCGCCAGCGGGCGGTCTCCTTGTAGGTCAGCAGGGTCTGCAGGGTCACGTCCAGGCCGACCATGGTCACAGGCGCGCCGGAGCGGAAGAGCACATCGGCCGCATCCGGATCCTGGGAGATGTTGGCCTCCTGCCATGCGTCCACATTGCCCGGCACGGTCAGGGCCCCGCCCATGAGCACGATGGAGCCGATGCGCTGGGCGATCTCAGGCTCCTTGGCCAGGGCGGCGGCGATGTTGGTCATGGGGCCGGTGGGCACGTAGACCAGGTCCTTACCGTAGGTGTTGACCGCGTCGATGATGAAGTCCACGGCCGACTGCGTCTCAGCCTTGCGGTCCGAGTCGGGGATGGCCACATCGCCGATTCCGTTCTCTCCGTGGATGAAGGCGGAGACGGGCAGCACCTCGAAGGAGTCCGCCTTGGAGGCGTGGGACAGACCCGGGTAGACCTTGACCTCGGGGTGACCCAGCAGGTCGGTGATGGCCAGGTCGTTGCGGATGCCCTGCTCCAGCAGCACGTTGCCATAGGTTCCCGTTATGCCGATCAGCTCAACTTCGGGGCTGCCCAGGGCATAGGAGATAGCCAGAGTGTCATCGACACCAGTGTCCAGATCGAGAATCAGCTTACGCATACAATGTTTCCTTTCATTGCCATGGCTGTATGGAACCATGGCCGTATGCATCCACGATGTCCTTGTGGTGGATGCTTGTTTATCATATGCGAAATTGAGCAGTTTCGCTGCCAATGACAGACGCAAGTCGTGGACAATATCCTCAGATTTTCATGTCACCGGATTACTGGACCCAGATAGCGAATCCAGCAGCCGGTTTTCCGGCTGATTCCCTGTCCACAATGGCGAGCCGGATCGACGGACCACTCCCCAGATGCCTATGATTACTCTGATTCTGCCCGGATGATCTGGCGAAAGGGGAACACATGGTTGCGACTCAAGGACGGCGGCACAATCTGCAACTGATGACCGCCCTGGGCGTGTTGGCCGGCGGCCTCTACGGCTACACCCTGACCGTCATCTCCGGGGCGCTGGTCGGCATGAACCTAGGCTCCGGCTCGGGCGGACATCTGACGGCCGGGGAACAGGGCATGGTTACATCCGCTTTGCTGATAGGTGCCGCGCTGGGATCCTACCTGGCAGGCAAGTTCAATGACCGCTTCGGTCCCAAGCACATCATCCTGGCCGGCGCCCTGCTGGCCATCCCCGGAGCCCTGCTGAGCGCCCTGGCCCCCAGTCTGGCCCTGCTGGGACTGGGAAGATTGATCATCGGGGCTGGCATCGGCATGACCTCAACCATTGTGCCCATCTACCTGGCCGATATGGTCGGCACCGTGGAACGCGGGCGGGTGGTTTCGGTCAACTCGGTCATGATCGTGGTCTGGCAGCTGCTGGCGGTCAGCGTCAACGCCATCATGGACCGGATGGGTGCCGACTGGCGGACCATGCTCTGGGCTCTGGTGCCTCCGGCCATCCTGCTGGCCCTGCTGGCCTGCTTCCTGCATGACAGCCCTGCCCATCTGATCCGCCGTGGCCAACCGGACCAGGCAGAGAACTTCCTGGAGTCCACCCGCGACCAGGCAGAGGCCCGGGTGACCATGCAGGAGCTATCGCAGCCTGCGAGCGCGAAGACCGCCAGCTTCAAGGCCCCCTGGCTCCGGCGGGTGCTGATCGTAGGCATCGGCGTGGCCATGATCAACCAGCTGACCGGACTGAACATCGTCAACTACTACGCGCCGACCATCTTCACCGACACCCTGGGCTTCGACACCTCCCTGTCCATGGTCGCCACCGTGCCCGTCATCCTGGTCTCCGCCATAGCGGCCATCATCGGAGGGCTGGGACTGATCGACCGCTTCGATCGCCGTGTCATTCTGGCTGTGGGACTTGCAGGCACCATCGTCTTCCTTGCCGCCATCGGGGTCTGCTACCGCTTCGTCGGTGCTCCCGGCAGCGGGTCACGCACGGCCGCCTGGATCATGATCGGCATGATGATGATCTACGTGATCTTCGTCCAGGGTCTGGTGGCCCCGGTCACCTGGCTGCTCCTGTCCGAGATCTTCCCCCAGCAGGTCAAGAGCCGCGGCATGGGATACGCCAACGTGGCCATGAACCTGACCAACTTCGGGCTCTCCCTGGTCTTCCCCACCCTCCTGGCACGGCTGGGTGGCACCGGCACCTACCTGCTCTTCGCCCTGATCAATGTGTGCGCCCTGGTGTTCGCCTGGGTCATGGTGCCCGAAACCCGAGGCAAGAGCCTGGCCCAGATCGAGCAGGAGGCCCGGTCCCGGGCATGAAATCAGGCATAAAAAGAGGGCGGAACCGGTCGTCGGCCCGCCCTTGTGGAATCCGATACCTCAGATTCCGATGCCTCAGATGTTGAAGACCTGCTTGGCCAGCTTGGCGATGGTGTCGCCGCCCAGCTGTGCGACATCATTCTTGCACTGGTTGATCCTGCCGAAGAGCTGGTCAGCGTCGTTGTACGACAGGGGCTGCCCGATCTCCTTGGACAGATCAACCAGCTGGTCGATGGTCTCCAGGTTGCTCAGCTTCTCTACCAAGGTCTTCTCGTCCATGAATCACTCCTCTGTAAGCGGCGGTGCAGACACCGGGGGCCTTGCGCCATCGATGCCCACCTTTCTCCTCCCATCATAGCCAGTGTCCGGATGAACCGGGCGCGCTGAAAGGCTCATATCAGGTCGTAGGAGAAATCGTGAATCCGGTCCAGGGCCTGACGGCTCTCCTCCAGCCAGGTCATGGCCACAGGATAGACGTGTCCCAGGGACTGCAGGCGGTTGGGCCTCAGGTCATGCAGCTCGAAATCGCGGCCCCTCCTGCACAGAATCTCGGCCAACCTGAGCGCTTCGCCCTGCAGGAAGTCGTCGGTGCTGGTGTTCAGAAAGACCGGCGGCAGGTGGACCATGTCGACCATGGTCGTCAGGTCGGCCACCTGATCGCCCCCAGCCTGCACGAAGCTTCCAAAGAAGGATGGGGCAACCATGGATAGGTCATCGGTGGGCGAACCAGTTGGATGGAAGTCATCCAGATTCACCGATAAGTAAGGAGTCAGGTCAAAAAGCCCTGAGACCAAGGCAGCGCCACGGGGCCGCAGCCCGGCAGGTTTCAGCCCCAGCCTCTGCGCGAATTGGTCATCGGACTCCACTGCCAGCGTATAGAGGGCCAGGGTGCCTCCAGCCGAGTCTCCCGTCAGAAAGATGCGGTCGGGCGAAACCGGATACTCGTCCAGGTGGGTCTTGATCCAGGTCAGGGCCGTCAGCACGTCACCCAGCTGGCCCATGAAGTCCGTGCTGGGAATCAGCCGGTAGTTGACCGAGAAGACCGCAAAGCCGCGCTTGGCCAGGTGGGTGCAGAAGTTTCGGTTGAGCTCCTTGTAGCCGTACATGAACCCGCCGCCGTGGATGTCGATGTAGACAGGGATGACCCTGCCGTTGCGCAGCCGGGCATCATGAGGCAGGTAAAGGTCCAGCTTGTGGGCGCGCAGGCCATCATCCACATACGCGATGTCGTTCAGGCAGTCCACCCCCTCCGGCACCTGCCAATGACGGGAGCGGGGAGCGTCCACGCGCCCGAAGGTCAGCCTGGAGCCCAGAACGACCCGGACCATATCCGGACTGCAGCCATCCAGGTCCCCGTCGACTTCGGTCCATCCCTCCAGAAGTTCGCGTTCCTCCTCGGTTACAGTCATCTCTGCATCGTTGCTCATCATTCAGCCCTCATTACTCCAACCCGCACAGCTCCTCGCATCCGGTCCTGTGGGTTTACAGCCAATATACAATGCCGGCAAACGGACACTCTTGCCCCTGGTCGCGCTCCTGCCGGTAAAATGACGGAAACAGCGACAGAAAGGCCAAGGATGACAATCGCAAGCTACGAAGGCATATCCGCGCTCTCCCTGGGTCTGCCGCCCACCACCGCCATTCCAGCAGCCAAGGGCGAACTGCCCATAAGGGCCTTCACCACGCGACCGCCCGTCTCCTCACGACTGCGCCAGCACTTCTCCACCAGCGTCGGCAAAATCGTCATGCTGGCCCTGCTGAGGCCCGGTAGCATCCCTGTGACGGATGGCGCGCACTGTCACGAGGTGCTGGTCATGGCAGTCGGGCTGAAGACCCCCGATGTGCCGGAGGACGTGCTGGAACACATCGCCGCCATGCGCTCCTCAGGCATGGTCTTCATCACCATCCACCAGGGTGAAGAGGGCCTCGTCTGCACGCCGGCCGTCCGCCGGGCCCTGCCCACCAAGGCTGGTCATGAGACCAGGCATACGCTCCACCTGGGCAGGCCCCGCCCTGTTGATCAGACCAGCCTAACCCTGGTCGGCGACGATATGGACCAGCTCTGGGACAGCCTCTGCGCCCAGGTGACCCTGGATCAGACTGACGGCACGAATCTGGACAACCGACTCGCCGTCCGCGAGCGCATCGACCTGCTCAAGGCCCAGGAGGCCAAGCTGACCGGAGACCACGGCCGGGCCAAAACCACCCAGGACCGCAACACAGCCTTCGCCAAGCTCCAGAAGGTCCGCGCCGAACTGAAGCAGCTTTCCGCCGATAATCAGACAACTGAGGTTTAGGCAGCAGAGGTTTAGGCAGCAGAGCCGAGGCAGGCCTAGTCTGGCAAAGCTCCAGCTCAGACTTGCCCATGCAGATCACAAACCTCATCCAAACCATGAGCATGCTCGGACCCATGCTGACATCGATTGTCAACATCCACATGGCCGTTGCAATCTCCACAAGCCTTATCCTGGGCAGCAGCTTCTTCACCAAGCCCATCAGCATGACCCTGGGCGAGCCTGGTAGGCCTGACCGTGACCCCGGGTGACCATGCTGGTCTGTTTGGTCTTCTGAAGCGACGAGTCAGGAAAGGTCACACCTATGAAAATCATCATCGCACCCGACTCCTTCAAGGGCAGCCTGACCGCCAAGGAGGCCGCAGAGGCCATCGAACGGGGATTGCGACGCAGCCCGCTCAAGGCCGAAATGGTCCTGGTGCCCATGGCCGACGGTGGCGAGGGCACGGTCCAGTCCCTGGTCGATGCAACCGAAGGCCACATGATCCAGACCCAGGTCACCGGACCCCTGGGCCAGACCGTGAACGCCAGCTACGGCATCCTGGGCGACGGACGGACAGCCGCCATCGAGATGGCTGCGGCCAGCGGCATCCAGTTCGTCAACGAACAGACCCGGGACCCGCTGGTCACCACCACCTATGGCACAGGCGAGCTGATCAGCCAGGCCCTGGACCAGGGCGCACAGGAGATCATCGTCGGCCTGGGCGGATCGGCCACCAACGACGGCGGCGCCGGCATGGCCCAGGCCCTGGGTGCCCGGCTCCTGGACGCTGACGGAAATGATCTGACACAGGGTGGAGCGGCGCTGGCCCGGCTGGATCGGATCGACGTCTCCGGGCTGGATCCCCGGCTGGCTCGCACCCGCATTCGTCTGGCCTCGGACGTGACCAACCCTCTGACCGGCCCTGAAGGAGCCTCGGCCGTCTTCGGACCGCAAAAAGGGTCGGACCCATCCATGGTGGCCACCCTGGATGCGGCCCTGGCCCACTATGCAGCCGTCATTCGCAGGGATCTGCATCGGGAGGTGGAGACCAAGCCGGGTGCTGGGGCCGCCGGTGGTCTGGGTGCAGGATCCCTGGCCTTCACTCCGGCCGTCATGGCCTCGGGGGTCAACATCGTCGTGGAGACCACCCGTCTCAAGGAGCTGGCCCGCGGCGCCGACCTCTGCTTCACCGGCGAGGGCGGCATCGACTTCCAGACCGGTTTCGGCAAGACCCCCATGGGCACAGCCCAGGCCGTCAAGGAGTCCTCCCCCGGCTGCAAGGTCATCGCCCTGGCGGGCAACCTTGGAGCCGGGACCGAAGAGCTTTACAAGGTGGGCATCGACGCCATCTTCAGCATCAGCCCCGGGGCCGTCAGCCTTGAGGATGCCATGGCCAAGGCCGCCGACAACCTCGCCGCAGTGGCCGAGAACATCGGCAGGCTCCTGGCCTGATCAGGCTCTGGGATTGCCAAAACGACAAAGGGGCTCCGGATGTCTTGCGCACCCGGAGCCCCTTGTCATCAGAACCCCTATAAGAACCCTGTTTGGCATGACCTTCAGCAGTCATACCGAACAGTGGAAGTCATCAGTCGAATTCGGTGATGACCGAACGGATGACCTCGCCGTTGACCAGCTGCTTGTAGGCTTCGTCGATCTGGCTCAGCTTGATGTGCTGGCTGACGATGTCATGCATGTTCAGCCTGCCGTCCACAGCGAAGTCGGCGTACATGGGGATGTCGTGCTTGATGTTGGTGGAGCCCATCCACACGCCCTTGAAGCCGCGCTGGTGGACCAGCAGGTCGGCCGGGTTGATCTCCAGGGAGACCGTGGCATCAGGCTTGGTAAGACCGATCGGGTAGGCGGTGCCGCCCACGCCCAGCATGTCCCAGGCCTGCTTCATGGTGACGGGCAGACCGATGGCCTCGAAGGCCTTGTCCACGCCGCCGTCAGTCAGCTCGCGCACCTTGGCCACAGGGTCCTCGTTCTTGGAGTTGACGACGTCGGTGGCGCCGAACTTGCGGGCGAACTCCAGCTTGTTGTCCAGCAGGTCGATGGCGATGATCCGCTTGGCGCCGCAAATCCGGGCTCCCGAAATGATGTTCAGACCGATACCGCCGGTGCCGATGACAGCCACGGTGTCGCCGGGACGCACATGGGCGGTGTTGATGGCCGCTCCGGCTCCGGTGATGGTGGCGCAGCCGATGCAGGCGGCCTCATCCCACTTGACCTGGTTGTTGACCACAGCCAGCTGGTTCTCGTGAATCAGGGCCTTCTCGGCGAAGCCGCCGGTGCCGAAGGCCTGGGTTATGGGCCGGCCGTCGGGGAAGGACAGACGGGGCTTCTCGCCGGCGCCGCGCACGCACTCCTGCTGCTGAGTGCAGGACTGGGGCTGGCCCTTGAGGCAGTTGGCGCAGTGTCCACAGACCTGCTCCAGGGAGGCCACCACGTGGTCGCCCACCTTGATGCCGGACACCTCGGGGCCCACGGCCTCGACGATGCCCGAGATCTCATGGCCGATCACAGCCGGGAAGGGGAAGAACTTGTCGTCATCCTCGACCAGATGCAGATCCGAATGGCACAGACCCGAGGCCTGCACATCCACCAGAACCTCCGCGCCAATGGGGTCGTCAATGATGATCTCCTCGGGCTGGGCAAAGCCCTTGCCGATGCCGTAGGCAATCGACGCCTTGATCTTCTGAGGCATAAACCATCTCCTAATCACAATGCCGCCACCGGCATCATGCCAGGCAGGGCAAAAAACAACGTTGAATATTCCGCTGTGGCCACGGCCATCCTCAATGTATACACCGCTGCCGCAGACCACTTTCATGGTAGCAGGAAAGAAGGGTCAATCAGCATTTAGACTGGCCCGGAAAAAGGCCTCCGGCGTTTCCTCGACGGGGCCTCCAAGCATCCATAGAATGGGCTTCATGTGTGGACGATTCGCGGCTGACCTGGACTACTCCAACCTGGCCCAACGCTACGGTGCCCGACAGGCTTCGGGACTGCCCAAGCCCTCCTGGAACATCAGCCCCGGGTCTGTCATCGCTTTGGTGGCCCAAGACCGTCATGGGCAGCGGCACCTGCATCCGGCCCGCTGGAACCTGGTCCCTTCCTGGTCGGAAAGCGATCAAATGGCCTACCCCACCCACAACGCCCGAGTGGAGAGCGCTCTGACCAAGCGAACCTACGCGGACTCGGCCAGGAGTCAGAGGGCCATCATTCCGGCCAGCGGCTACTACGAGTGGACACCCGACCACCAGCCCTACTACTTCCAGGCTCCCGACGGCCACACCCTGAACATCGCCGGGCTCTACTCCTGGTGGCGTGCCAGACCAGGCCAACCCTGGCTGCTGACAGCCACCATCCTGACGACGCAAGCCACGCCAGAGGCCGCCCGGGTGCACGACCGGATGCCCCTGCTGATCACCGATGAGAACCTGGACTCCTGGCTGGATCCAGGCATGGAGGGCAAGGCAATCCTGCCCAAGGCTGTGGAGCCTGGTCGTCGTGCCTCAGAAGCATTGACCATGCACCCGGTGGCACCCTTGAGGGGGGACGGTCCGGAGCTAACAGAAGCCATGGCCCTGGACCAGAGGGTCAAGAGAATTTAGAGGGTTCTTATGATTCAGATGGTGAAGCCCAGCTCCCGCGCCGCCTCGGTGGGAACCGGGTCGTAGGCCCAGTACTCGCTCAGGTTGTCGTCGGAGGACAGGCTGCGAATCTCGGCCTTGTCGATGTATACCTCGCCCGACAGATGGTCGGTCTCATGCTGGAATATGCGGGCCGGCCAGCCGTGCATGCGCTGGCGGTGCTTGCGCCCGGAACGGTCCTCCCAGCTGGCCGTGATGTCCAGCCAGCGCCGCCGAACCGCCTGGAATCCTTCCAGGGACAGGCATCCCTCGTAGAAGGCCGCAGTCTCCTGCCCGATAGGCTCATAGGAGGGGTTGATGATGACCCTGAAGGGCAGCTCGTCAATCTGGCGCGGATCGTCCTCGTCGTCGCGGACGTGGTCCTCGATGACCGCGATGGCCAGGCCCAGGCCCACCTGAGGTGCCGCCAGCCCCACGCCCGGAGCCTCAAGCATGGTGGCCCGCATGGCCTTGAGCAGCCTGCTCAGAGTCTTGGCTGCCAGCTGACCCTGGTAGGGCTGGGCCTGTTGACGGAGGACGGGCTCGCCCATCTGCACGATGGGCAGGAGCTCCTCTTTGCCGGCCTCGGCCAGCATGGACTCCACCCGGTTGTTGAGGTCGGCGTCGAAGGCCGCCTTTCTGCCGAACATGGATGATTCCGCCTTTCCTGGGTCGTTGGTTCAGATGGCCAGCTCGTCGGCCACGACCGAGGCCAGCCGCTGGCATACCTGGTCAGCCTGCTCCTGGGTGGCAGCCTCGACCATGACCCTGACCAGGGGCTCGGTGCCCGATGGCCGCAGCAGGACCCGGCCCGTGCTGCCCAGCATCCGCTCCTCCGCCTCGACTGCATCCTGGACCTTGGCGTTGGTGCGGGCCGCGTTCTTGTCCACACCGGAGACGTTGATCAGCTGCTGGGGCAGCTGGGGGAAGTCGGCGGCCAGTTCCTTGAGGCTCCTGCCAGAGCGCACGACCTCCTTGGCCAGGGTCAGTGCCGTCAGGGTCCCGTCTCCGGTGGTGGCGAACTCGCGGTTGATGACGTGCCCCGACTGCTCGCCGCCCAGGGTGTAGCCGCCGCGCAGCATCTCCTCAAGGACGTAGCGGTCACCCACAGCCGTCTGGACGGTGACGATGCCCATCTGCTTCAGGGCCAGCTTGAGTCCAAGGTTGCTCATGACCGTGACGACCAGGGTGTCATTGGCCAGCTTGCCCTCGCGCTGCTTGGCGCGGGCCAGGATGCCCATGATCTGATCGCCGTTGACCATGCTTCCCTCTTCGTCCACGGCCAGACAACGGTCGGCATCCCCGTCGAAGGCCACGCCCATGACCGCATCCGAGGCCTTGACCATGGCCTGCAGCTGCTCGGGGTGGGTGGAGCCGGCGTGCTTGTTGATGTTGTAGCCGTCAGGAGAGGCGTTGATGACCACCACATCCGCTCCGGCCCGGCGCAGGGCCTCGGGGGCTACCACCGAGGTTGCACCGTTGGCGCAGTCGGCCACGATCCGCAGACCGTCCAGGGGCTTGGGCTGGGTCTTGTCGGGGGCTACAGGGGCCACGGCCTCCACCAGGTGGTCGATGTACATGTTGGTGGCGGTCACCGTGTCATGGGAGACGCGGCCCACGCCCTCGCCCACCGGGCGCTCCCAGTCCTGGCCCAGGACTGCTTCGATGTCGTCCTCCTTGGAATCCTGGAGCTTGAACCCGCCCCGGGCGAAGAACTTGATGCCGTTGTCTGGCATGGGGTTGTGGGAGGCGGAGATGACCGCCCCCATCTCCACGTTGAGCACGCTGGTCAGGTAGGCGATGCCCGGAGTGGGAATGATGCCCACGTCGATCACGTCGAAGCCGCCCGAAGACATGCCGGCGGCCAGGGCCGAGGCCAGGAAGTCCCCGGAGACCCGGGTGTCGCGGCCGATCAGGGCACGTCGACGGCCCGCGGACCGATCCGCTCCACGACCCAGGACACGGACCGCCGCATCGCCCAGATCCAGGGCCAGCTGTGCAGTCAGGTCTCTATTGGCTAAACCGCGTACACCATCGGTACCGAATAATCTGGGCATTGCTCTCCTCCGAACGTACCATCCTGCATGCAGGCGACAGATTCATTATGGCCCCGCCCCTGACCCGTCGCCACAAGGGCCGGGGCGGAAAGAGCGCTCAGCGCAGGCGCTCGTTGTATTCGCGGACCTTGAGGATGCGCCTGGAGGACTCCACGTTCTGGATGATCATCCCGCGCAGGGCCTTGGGGGCCTCGGCGTGGTCGGCCAGCCAGGCGTCGCCCGCCTTGACCAGGGCGGCCGGGTCGGCCTTGGTCGGGTAGAGCCCGCCTGCCGACAGCGGGTTGAGCAGGGTCTCCGCGATGTGGAAGGTCTTCTGGGTCCAGACCTGGTCCACAGCAGCAAAGAAACGGTCCACATAGGGTGTGAAGAGATCCTGGTCCCCCGAGCCGGAGAAACCGTCGGCCAGGGCCTCGATCTGCGAGTTGGTCAGGTCCTCGTTGTGAAGGGCCTGATCCCAGGCCCAGGCCTTGGCTTCGGCAGTCGGGCGGGCGGCACGGGCGCCCATGGCGAACTCGCGGTTCTCCGTGGTGTCTTTCGCGGCCAGCTCCCGGTCGATCTCCCCGTCAGCCAGCAGGTCGTGGGCGGACAGGGCATGGATGATCAGCCAGCGGGTGTTGTTGTCGATGGTCAGCCCCTCCAGCTTCAGATCGCCGCTCAGCAGACCCCGGGCGTGATCCTCGAAGTCGGCGTCATCCCCGTAACCCAGGTAGGCGCGGACAAGCTGGAACTGCTCGTCCGAACCGGGCTGGGCCTTCATGGCCAGATCCCAGAGCGTGCTGGCCACCAGCTGCAACATGGGCTGGCGGCGACGGGATGCGGTGAAGTGATGGGCGGCCGTGGAGATCTGAGACAGAGCGTAGCGGAAGGTGGTGGACTGGTGCTCGGTGGCCAGAGCCTTCAGGCTCAGGCTGATGAAGCGCTCAGCAGGGAACTGCGCATCCCGGGTCATGTCCCAAAGGCTGAGCCAGACCACGGCACGAGCCAGACGATCCTCGATCCGGTACAGGTTCTGCGTGGCATACTCCAGGGAGTCCTGATCCAGACGCAGCTTGGCGTAGGTCAGGTCGTCGTCATTGATCAGAATCAGGGCCGGACGCTTCTTGCCAACGACCTGGGGCACTTCGGCTCCCTGGCCCTCCAGATCCAGCTCGAACCGGTCCGTGCGCACCACCTTGCCGGACTTGTCCTCATCATAGAGGCCCACCGCCAGGCGATGCGGACGCAGGACGGGATGCTCCTCGGGGGCGGTCTGGTCAATGCGCATGGCGGTGATGGTCCCACGCTCGTCGGTCTGCACCTGGCTGGTCAGCGTGGTGATGCCGGCCTCCTCTAGCCAGAGCCGTGACCAGTTGCCCAGGTCGCGACCGCTGGTCTTCTCCAGCTCGGTCAGCAGATCCTTCAGGGTGGCGTTGCCGTGGGCATGAGCCGTCAGATAGTTGTGGATGCCCTGGAAGAAGCGCTCACGGCCCACATAGGCCACCAGCTGCTTCAAGACGGAACCCCCCTTGGCATAGGTGATGCCGTCAAAGTTGACCTCGGTGTCATGCAGGTCGCGGATGGGGGCCACCACAGGGTGGGTGGTGGGCAGCTGATCCTCGGTCAGGGCCCAGCTCTTCTCGCCGGAGCAGAAGGTGGCCCAGTCGTCGGTCCACTCGGTGGCCTCGGCGGTGGCCAGGGTCGACATGAACTCGGCGAAGGACTCGTTCAGCCACAGATCGTTCCACCACTTCATGGTCACCAGGTCACCGAACCACATATGGGCCAGCTCGTGCAGGACGGTCTCCACACGGCGGTTGATCTGGGCCCCGGTGGCCTTGGACTCGAAGACGTAGGAGTCGCGGAAGGTGACCAGGCCGATGTTCTCCATGGCGCCCGCATTGTATTCGGGCACGAAGATCTGGTCGTACTTGGCCCAGGGGAAGGGCAGATCCCAGGTCCTGGCATAGAAGGCGAAGCCTTTCTTGGTCACGTCGAAGAGGTATTCGGCGTCCCCGTCCAGGGAATCCTTCAGCGCCTGACGGCAGTACAGGCCCATGGGGATGGTCCGTCCATCCTCGTTCCGGTATTCGCTGGTCCATTTGGCATAGGGGCCGGCGGCGAAGGCGGTCAGGTAGGAGCTCATGACCGGGGTTGTCTGGAAGACCCAGCGGGTCACGCCCTCGGTGCGGCCGCCCTCCAGGGTCCCCTGGGCGGTGCGGCTGTCCAGGTCCTGATGGGAGGCGGGAGGCATGTTGGACAGGACCGTCCAGGATGCCGGAGCGTCCACGGTGAAATCGAAGACGGCCTTGATATCCGGCTGGTCGAAGACGGCATAGACGCGGCGGGCATCGGGCACCTCGAACTGGGAGTAGAGGTAGACGTTGCCATCCGAGGGGTCCACGCTGCGATGCAGACCCTCGCCTGTGCGCGAATAACGGCAGAGGGCCTCCACCCGCAGCTGGTTGTGCTCGCGCAGGTCGTTAAGCTCAATCCGGTCATCCCGGAAGGTCAGGGCCGGGTCCAGACGCCGGCCGTTGAGTTCGATAAGGCTGACCTGGTCGGCGATCAGATCCACAAAGGTGGACTCCCCCGGCCGGGCATCAAAGTCAATCAGGGCCGAGGAGGGGAAGGTGGCAGGCCCCTTGGTCAGGTCCAGATTGACCTTATAGCTGACATTGGATACGACGACGGCTCGCTCTTCGGCTTCCACACGAGTCAGATTGGCTCCGGGCATGAATTTCCTTTCGCGCATGGATGCCGGTGCCCCCACCGGCATCGGCATAGGTCCTGTATGGATATGGCATGTCAAGTCTAATGCCGGCACACGCCGACGAGCCAGGAGGACGATTCCCCTCTTTTCTGACGGCGCAGTCCGGACGGGAATAGTCGGGCCTCCAGGCGGTTGTTCATGGTCGTTGCCTTGTGAGTCTGGCAGAAAGGAAGCGTCATGCAGGTCCGGACCGGGTTTACCACACAGCAGCTCAACATGCTCTGCCAGTACTCCTACGGGATCGGTCGAGGGGATGTCAAGACCAGGCCGGGCCTGCACTGGTTCGAGGATCCGACTCTGGGCAGCTACTGGGTGCTGCGCTCACGCTACTGCCCCGAAAACGGCTTCGAGGGGATGATCGCCGCCCGGAACATGGGTGACGGTCCGGACTATGCCCACTTGATCGTGGTCTATGCAGGCACCAACCTGCGCGACGACCCCCGCCACGATATCCATGCCGCGCTGACCTGCTTCCTGCCACCGCTGAATGGGGAACCAGGGCAGACGCAGCAGGCGGGCATCCTGGCCGAGCAGGCGCTTGACCTGGCCCGGCACAAGGCGGGAACCGAACGCGGGGTCCTCTTTACCGGACATAGCCTGGGTGGAGGCCTGGCACTGATCCAGGCAGCGGAGCAGGATCTGCCCGCCAGGGTCTTCTGCGCCGCCGACCCCTGGCGGGTGCTGGACCAGGAGCAGCGTCAGCGGGTGGCCCGCCACTACGGGGACGGCAAGTTCCTGGACTACCGTCTGGGCAACGACAGGGTGACCGGAACCGCCAACCGTCTGCTGAGCGGACAGGCCGACCGCAGCGCCTGTGTGGTCTGGTGCGGCAAGGGACCCAGCAGGTTCGGACATTGGCTGGGCGACTTTGACTTCGACCAGGGCGGCGAGGTTCTGGCCGAAACTCCCATCAACATGGCCACATACCCACGGTAATATGGGAATCGGGCGGTCTCCAATGAGGGAGCGTCACCTGCCCGCAGGGATGTCATGTTGGGTGTTCAACTTCGTCCATGCAGGGCCTACACGCATATCAGAGAGGATATACGATATGAAAGCATTGATGTACTACGGCAAGGAAGATGTACGTCTGGAGGACGTGCCCGAGCCTGAGCTCAAGCCGGGAACAATCAAGATCCATCCCGCCTTCACCGGCATCTGCGGCTCCGATGTTCATCTTTACTACGATGGAGCAGTCAACGGGGGCGGAAATTCGCCCGACCACCCCCATCCCCTGACGGGAGAGACCCTGCCGGTAGTCTTCGGCCATGAGATCTCGGGTACCGTCGAGGCGATCGCCGATGATGTGCACACGGATATGAAGGTGGGCGACTCGGTGGTCGTCGAGGCCGAAATCGCATGTGGCGAATGCCCGGCCTGCAAGGCCGGCAACTACAATGACTGCGACAAGCTGGCCGGCATCGGCATCAACGGAGGGGGCGGCGGACTGAGCGAGCATATCGTGGTTCCGGCGGAGCATGTCTTCCCCGTGGGCGACATCCCCCTGGATCAGGCTGCCATGATCGAGCCCTTCGCCGTGGCCCATCACGCCATCCGTGCCATGGAACCCCAAGAAGGCCAGACCGCAGTGGTCGGAGGCGCCGGGCCGGTGGGATTGCTCATCGGCACCATTCTGCGCGCAAAGGGAGTCCGGGTGATCATGTCCGAACTCTCCTCAGCCCGTAAGGAGAAGGCCCTTCAGTCGCATTCGGCCGACATCGTGGTCGATCCCAGCAAAGAGGACCTGGCGGAGAGGGTCCGCCAGGAAACCGACGAAGCCGGGGCTGACCTGGCCTTCGATGCAGCAGGGGCAGAGCCTGTCGACCACCAGCTTCTGGAGGCCTTGAAGGCCACCGGCGGACTCATGGTCGTGGCCCTTCATGGCAAGCCCATCACGCTGAACCTGACCAAGGAGCTGGGCTTCGGAGAGAAGTTCATCCGCGGCACCATGGGATACGCGAACGATCATGCCGATGCCATCAAGCTCATCCATGACCGGAACATCGACCTGTCCACCTTCATCACCGACAGGATCAAGGTCGAGGACATCGTGGACAAGGGCTTCCGCCAGCTGCGTGAGGACGCGGAAAACCATGTCAAGATCATCGTGAGCATGTAACCGCTACTGTCTACTGATAACACTGAAGGCTCCGGCCGTCCATCTGGGCGACCGGAGCCTTCGGTATCAGTATGCGGGCAGTGGAGGTCAGTCCTGCGGCTGCACGTCGGTGGCGATGTCGGCCACCACGGGCACGATCATGGGCCGACGGTGCAGCTTGCGGGAGATCCAACCGCCCAGGGTGCGGCGCATCATCTGCTGAAGCTGGTAGGTGCCGGTGGTCCCCTTGGACATGGCATCCTCAAGCTGATCGACTATCTGGGCATTGATGGACTTGAACTCGCTCTCGTCCTCGGCCACGGCGTTCAGGTAGAGCTTGGGGCCGGAGACGACCTTGCTGGTCTCGGTGTCGACCACGGCGAAGGCGGAGACGAAGCCCTCGGTGCCCAGAATCCGGCGCTCCTCCAGCTCGTCGTCGGTCAGCTGGCCCACGGAGTCGCCGTCCACATAGACGTATCCGCAGGACACGGACCCGACCACAGCGGCCTGGCCATGGTAGAGGTCCACCACGTCGCCGTCCTCGGCCAGGACCACATTCTGCGGATCCACGCCGGTCTTGACGGCAATCAGACCGTTGGCCACCAGGTGCCGGTTCTCGCCGTGTATGGGCATGGCGCACTTGGGCTGCACGATGTTGTAGAAGTGCAGCAGCTCGCCCTCGTCGGAGTGGCCGGAGACGTGGATGGCCGCGTTGTCGCGGTTGACCACCTTGGCGCCTAGACGCACCAGCTTGTTGATGACCTTGTAGACCTCATGCTCGTTGCCGGGAATCAGCGAGCTGGCCAGGATGACCGTGTCGAACTCGTTGATGGTGATGTCGCGGTGGGTCCCGTCGGCGATGCGGCCCAGAGCCGCCATGGGCTCGCCCTGGGATCCGGTGCACATGTAGACGATCTTCTCGTCCGGAATGCTGTGGGCGTCCTTGAGGTCGACCACGGTGTCCTCAGGCAGGTGCAGGTAGCCCAGGTCGGAGGCGATGGACATGTTGCGGACCATGGACCGGCCGGCGAAGACCACCTTGCGGCCGAACTTGTGGGCGGCGTCGACCACCTGCTGCACCCGGTGGACGTGGCTGGAGAAGGAGGCCACGATGATCTTGCGCTGGGCCTCGGCGAAGGCCTTGTCCAGGGCGGGGGCGATGGAGATCTCGGGCTTGACGAAGCCGGGGACCTCGGCGTTGGTGGAATCGACCATGAGCAGATCCACGCCGGACTCCCCCAGTTTGGCGAACTCGCGCAGGTCGGTCAGGCGGTGATCCAGGGGCAGCGGGTCGATCTTCATGTCACCTGTGTCGATGATGTGGCCTGCCGGGGTGCGCACGGAGACGGCCAGGGCGTCAGGAATGGAGTGGGTGACTGCCACGAATTCCAGGTTGAATGGGCCTACCTTGAGCTTGTCGCGGCCCTTGACCTCAACCTCGGTGGGCTTGAGATGGTGCTCCTCACACTTGGCATCGACGAATCCGAGGGTCAGCTTGGAGCCGATCAGGGGGATGTCCGGGCGCAGCTTGAGCAGGTAGGGCACGCCGCCGATATGATCCTCATGCCCGTGGGTCAGAACCAGGGCATCCACCTGGTCCAGCTTGTCCTTGATGTAGCTGAAGTCAGGCAGGATCAAATCCACGCCCGGCTGTTCCTCCTCGGGGAAGAGCACGCCGCAGTCGATCAGCAGGATGTGGCCGTTGTACTCGATCACATTCATGTTGCGGCCAATCTCGCCCAAGCCACCCAGGGGGACGATACGCATGGAACCCTTGCGATACTTGGGGGGCGCCACCAGATGCTGCTCGGTCTGGGTGCCCTTGCCGCGGGCGATGGCGCCGTTGCGGCGGCTACGGGATTCGCCCCGGGACCTGCCTGACCCCTGCTTGCCGTTCTTGGAGGAGGACCGACGATTTCTGCTCTTGCCGGTCGTGTTTGATTCTTCTTGTTTTCTTGCCATACTCACTTGTGTTTCTATCATCTGTGCCCCTGCCTATACAGGGGCGACGTTGATTTCAGAACTGATTCAGATCAGCCCGGCAGCCTTCATGCCCTTGCGGGCAAGAGCCACCTGGTCCTCATCGGGACCCAGATTGGGCAGCCTCATGGCGGTCTGGTCCAGTCTACCGGCCGCCTTCAGAGCAGCCTTGGCCATGACGGCCTGCTGCCCCCGGCCGTTCAGAGCCTGGACCAGCGGGTCCAGACGCACGGCCAGATCCCTTGCGCCGTCCAGGTCGCCAGCATCGAAGTCGTCAGCCAGACGCTTCATGGGTCCGGATGCCACATGGGCAATGACCGAGATGACGCCGACCGCGCCCAAGGCCAGGAAGGGCAGATAGAGTCCGTCATCGCCTGAGTACCAGGTCAGGCCGGTCTCCTGGCGTTTGCGGGGCATGGAGGCCAAGTCGCCCGTGGCATCCTTGACGGCGATGATCGCATCCAACTCGCCCAGGCGCCGGTAGGTGTCCAGCTCGACGTGCAGTCCGGTCCGTCCGGGCACATCGTAAAGAATGATCGGTCGCTGAGCCGACTGGCATACAGAGCGGAAGTGGGCCACCACCCCATCCTGGGAGGGGCGTGAATAGTAGGGCATGACCACCAGCAAGGCATCGGCCCCGGCCTCCTGGGTCATCTCCACCATGCGTACCGTGTGCGCCGTGTCGTTGGATCCCGCTCCGGAGATGACGGGCACATCGACGGCATCCTTGACGGCCCTTACCAGGTTGACCTTCTCCTCCATGTGGGTGACGGGAGACTCGCCTGTTGTGCCGTTGACCAGGATGCCGTCGGCCCCATCGGCCACCAGGGTGCGGGCCAGATTGGCGGCAGCCCCATAATCCACGGATCCGTCCTTATTCATAGGCGTGATCATGGCGGGGATCACCCGTCCGAAGGGTGCAGGAGGAAGCAGATGGGTAACGGTCTCGGTCATATCTTCACGCTACTTGCAGATGGGGACGCTCTTGCGGATATCAGAACAGATAGTAGTCCAGGCCCACGGTCAGTCCTGGAATGCTTCCAGCACGGCGCACGGCCAGGAGGACTCCGGGCATGAAGGAGACGCGCTCGAAGCTGTCTGCGCGGATGGTCAGCTGCTCGCCGGGGTTACCCATGAGGATCTCCTCGTGTGCGTTCAGTCCCCGCAGCCGGACGGCATGGACATGGACACCGTCAACCACCCGGCCCCTGGAAGCATCAGGCTGCCGGGTTGCGTCGGGCATGGGACCCATGCCAGCCTGGCGGCGGGCTTCGGCAATGGCGGAAGCGGTCCCCAGAGCCGTGCCGGAAGGAGCGTCGACCTTGTCGGGATGGTGCATCTCGATCACCTCGGCCGACTCGAAGTAGCGGGCCGCCATGGCTGCGAACCGGTCGGCCAGCACTGCAGAGATGGCGAAGTTGGGAGCGATGAAGACGCTGAGCCCGGGATGCCCGTCCAAGGCCTGCCTGACCTGGTCCAGACGCCCCTTGGTCCAGCCGGTGGTGCCGATGACGGAGTGGACCCCCTGCCCTATCAGGGTCAGGGTATTGCCCAGGACGGCATCGGGGCTGGTGAAGTCGACCGCCACGTCCGTGTTGCTCGGATTGATAGAAGCCGGATCGTCATCGGGGCCCAGCAACAGGGCCGTCTGCATATCCTGCGCGTCCTTCAGAGCACGCACCACCTCGGTTCCCATGCGTCCACCTGCGCCCAGCACCGATACGCGGATCATCGGCTGCCTCCTTCTTCACCGTTCATTTCACTCAGCATTTTCGGTCTTTTCCACGACCATACCCCTCCCGCGGCTCCTGGCCCAGCCCAGCAGGGCCAGAGGGACAGCGCAGCAGGTGACCACCGCCGGGATGGTCATGCCGCCGTGCGGCCCGAACTGATCCAGGGCGACCCCGGCCAGGGTGGATCCCAAGGAGGTGCCGATGGACCCGCCGGTGGACAGCCAGGAGAGTCCCTCGGTCAGTGCCCGGGCATCCACGTTCTCGCGCACAATCAGGTTGCCGGTGGCGAAGATGGGCGAGACGCACAGGCCGGTCAGCACCTCGGCCAGACCCAGCAGGACCAGATTGTCCATGACCAGGCGGAAGACCACGTAGCCCAGGGTCAGCAACACCAGGAAGGTCGTCAGATAGCGCCAACGGGATCCTTTGAGCCTGACGGAGCCGAAGATCAGCGCCCCGCACAGGGAGCCCAGGGCGAACAGGGCCAGCTGCAGGCCCACCGCCCCCTCGCGACCCATGGACTTGGTCAGGGCGGTAACCGAGACGTCAACAGCGGAAAAGCTCATGTTGAAGACGACGAAGATCACCACCAGCAGGAAGATTCCCGGATAGACCAGAGCCGAGCGGGAGCCCTGGTTGCCGTCAGTTTCGCTTGGCAGAACGTCCCCATGGGCATCCACCGGGGAATGATCCGCCGCAGATTGGCTGACGGCCTCCATGCGGACGACGGCCGGGGGCTCGGTGGAACGCATGGCGAAGAAGGTCAGTCCGCCGACCAGCAGAGCCAGGGCAGGCAGGTAGAGCTGGGAGACCGGGCTGACCGAGGTGGCCAGGTAGGCGGAGAGGATGGGCCCCATGATGAAGACGCACTCGTCCAGCCCCGACTCCAGGGCATAGGCGGTGTTGAGCAGATTGGTCTTGTCGTCGCGCAGCACCCAGGCCCAGCGGGTGCGCACCAGGGCTCCGAAGGCGAACTGGGTCAGGCCCATCAGGGCCGCCAGAACAAAGAGCACACCCAGGGGAACCCGGCGCATGGCTCCCACGGCGAATCCCAGGATGGCCAGAGCCTGCACAATCAGGGCGATCACCCCGACCCGACGCTGGCCGAACCGATCGAACAGGCGGGCGTAGAAGGGGGTGACCAGGGCCGCGCTGAGCGTGTAGACGGCACTCATCAGCCCGGCCGAGGTCCAGTTGTCATAGATGTGGTTCAAGGCCAGTACGATGCCCAGACCCATCATGCCCAGGGGCAGACGGGCCAGAACCGCCGACAGGCAGAAGCCGGCGGCGCCCGGGTAGGTGAACAGGCGCAGGAAGGGGGATTTAGCGGCCGCCATGATCACCGTCCTTGCCCAGCAGGTCGCTCACATGGCTGGCGTAGATGAAGATGTCGTCAATCCCCTCGAAGAACTGAGGGTCGTCGGAAGGGTCGCGCCCTGCGAAGGCCGCATGGTCCCGCCCCTTGAGTTCGGCCAGCCGCTCCATGCCCTGATGGTCGTAGAAGCCCACGTCGCAGGAGGAGTCCGTATGCAGGTAGAAGCGCTCGATGCCCGCCTGGTCCAGATGCTCCAGGGTATCCCGCCAGAGGGCGCCGCCCACACCGCGTCCCCGGGCACGGCTGGAGACCAGGAAGAGCCTCAATTCAGCCTGAGGCGGGACGGACAAACCGCACTTCTCCTCCAACTTGACCTCGGTCAGCTGCCACTGGCGGGCCCGGTCCAGGGTCTGAGTGCCCAGCGCCGTGGCAGACAGCCTCTGGTCCACCTGCTCCAGCTCCTCTTCGGCCTGGGGAAAGCACAGTTCGCCACGCCCCTCGGCCAGCAGGGTCACCCCCAGGAAGTCCTGCCCATCGACAGCTATCCGAGCCCTGGTGGCACCCACCAGATAGTGCAGGATGAAATGGGCTGCGCTCAGACGGGACACACCCCCCTCGGGATCCTCCTGCACCTTCCAGGTGGCGTCAAAGGTCCCTACCAGGTCGGGCATATCCGCCCAGACCATGGGTCTTATTTCCACGCTTCCCCTCCTCCGGGAGGCCTGGTTGCGATTACTGGACGTTGTCATCTGTCTCATTGCTCCATTCGGGCGTGCCCGGCCCCACGACGGCCCTGGGCCGTCCGCCGATCGCCTGCTGTTCATGATTGCTGATGCACGGCACCCATCGCCCTTATCCGGCGGGGTCTGCCGCAGACTCAGTCCTCGTCCGACTGCTCGGGTATGCCCTCGGCCATCGATGCGAGAATTTCTTCTTCCGTCCTGGCACGGGCCCTGATGAGTCGATCCTGGGGCCGGTCTTCGCTTACATAATAAAGGCAGGCGTCGATGGTCGACAGGCCGATACCCTCCAAGCGTGACAGGAGCAGTCGGTAGAAGTCCAGCTGGACCAGACGGCGGTTGGTCGAATCCTCTCCACGGGGTCGGGATCCGGTCTTCCAGTCCACGATGGTGTAGTGCAAATCCGGGCGATCCGGGTCAAGCCCGCCTGCGAAGACCGCATCCAGCTTGCCCTTGACTATGCGCCCGGCCAGCACCGCCACGATGGGCCGTTCCACCCAGACGGGGGTGCGCTGGGCCCACTCGGACTCAGCCAGCCGTTGCTCCCAGGTCAGCAGACGGGCCTGCACGGGATCGGCCTGGGAATCCATGGACTCCCGCTCACGGTCAAGCCCGGCCAGCATGCGGGCCCGCTCAGCCATGGCCCCGGGGCCCAGCGGACCATCGAGCAGATTCGGTGCTTCCGCCTGATCGGGCAGATCCACCAGTCCTTGAGGGGCAGAGATTTCAGGCAGGATGAAGCGCCTGGCCCAGTCATGGAAGCGGGTGCCCGCCTCGGCCTGCGGGGAGGCTACCTGTGGTATGGGTCTGACCAGCCCCTGCCAGTAATCCCTCTCCATCTTGGGATCGCCCCCTGCCGAACCGGCCTGGATGGCGGTGACGCTGCTGGCCCCGTGCCCCAGGATCCGACGGCCGGTGCGCCGCAACAGATCCAAGTCCGTGAGCAGCTGGTCGTCGGCGACCCCCAGACGGCCCGTGCTGACCTGCAGGACGCGGACCGCATTGGCGTAAAGTCCGTCATCGCCCTCCTCATCAATTACGGGGTCACCTGGTTTCCCGGCACGCACCCAGGAGGCCGAGCGATTCAGGGCTTCACGGGTCCGCGCACTCAGAACCGGGGGCCAGAGCGCCTGGTCACGCTCGCCGTCTCGGGCGGCGACCTGATCCACCTCTTCCAGGGCCTGATCGACAACGGCCTGACGGTAGGACTGGGCGTTCTCACCGACAAAGAGCCCCAAGGGCGGCGTTGGTTCGCCCTCCTGTGCATCCTCTGCCTGCTCCAGCTTGACCGCCTCGGGCTCTTCCTGGAAGAGCTCCACCAGTTCGGTCCAGAAGTTGGAGGCCTTATCCGGGTCCGGAGCCGGCGTGTTCAGGGCCGCAGACTCCGCCTGGGAATCCTGGCTGAAGGTCAGCAGCAGGTCATGCCGGGCCCTGGTAGCCGCCACATAGATCAGCCGTCGCTCGTCGTCCAGCAGCCGACGACCGTACTGTTCGCGCTGAGAGGGGGCGATGGCATCGGCCCGGACCGGCTGGGCCTGGTCGTCCAGCCCGCTCTCCCGAGACAGGCCCGTGGCCTCCTCCTCCAGGCTTGCCAGATTCAGCCGACCCAGCAGATCCTCAGGGTCAGCTCCCAGGGGGGCGTCGTGGGGAAAGCGGGGCAGGATCATGGCATCAGCCCGCACGGGCACCGGCACGGACTCGGGATCGACCAGCCAGGTACGGGCCGTGCAGTTGTACTGGTAGACCGGGCCATCCGGGGATTGGACCACCGGCTGGTCCAAGGCGGGCTTGACCGTGAGCCGGTCACCCTGGCTGCTGGGGAAGGCTCCCCGTTTCAGCCCGACCACCGCCACGGCATCCCACTCCAGACCCTTGGCCTGGTGGACGGTCATCAGGGCCACGTCAGCCTGTCGGTCGTCCCCGTCAGTGGGCATTTCGGGACTCTGATCCAGTGAGGACAGCCAGGAGACGAACCCGCGCAGACTGGGCCCAATGCCCTGGGGCAACTCGGACAGGTAGACATCCACCTGGTCCAGCAGGGCCTGAATGCCTGCCTTGGCCTGGCTGGGCTCCAGAGGACGTTCAGGATCGGCCAGGGAACGGGCCAGCACCAGGTCCACATCCAGGTCCAGGGCACGGATGGCGGCGATGACCACCTGGCGCAGGGGGGCAGAGGACTCGGCCTGGACCTGGCAGACGACCCGGGCGGCCTCGGCGGCCAGGACCCGTCCCCTGGCGGATAGGCCGGAGCTCTTCAAGAGGTCTGGCAGGTCGTCGCGCAGAAGCAGGTCCACCAGGAAGACATCGTTGGGAACCTGGTCACGGTAACGGTGCAAATCCTCGCGACGGCGGCGCGGATCAGAGTCGGACTCGACCAGGCCCGCCCGGACCAGGGCCCGGTACTGGCTGTCCTCATTGACCTTGGCCGCCAGGGAGGCCAGAGCGCTCAGGTCGGCCGCGTCCATGCCGAACCGGGCCGAGGCCAGCAGACGCATCAGGGAATCGCTGTCGGTGTGGTCGCAGACTAGAGAGAGCAGAGCCCGCAGATCCATGACCTCGGGCCGGTCAAAGAGGGAGGAGTAGCCGACGACCTGGCAGCTCAGCCCTGCAGCCTCCATGGCCTCTCGGTACCTGGGCAGAGCCGCCTTGGAACGGAAGAGAACAGCCACGTGCGGGGCATCGCCTTGATTGCCATAGAGCTCGCGCGCCCTGAGGGCGAATCTGACCACGCCATCAATCTCCTGGCCACCGGTGGCGTAGCCCAAGAGGCCCACGGTACCCGGGTCGGCGTCCTCACGTGGACGGAGTTTGGCCACGTCCACCTCGCGCAGTTCTGCTTCGGACCGGCTCTCCCGGCCCCGGTGGCGTAGGGGGACGGTCAACTGGTTGGCGGCCTTGAGCACCCAGCCGGAGTTGCGGAAGGTGCGCGACAGGGTCAGCGGGTCCTGGTCCTGCGAGCGCCCAAAGGCGGTCACTCCAGACAGAGGACCGCCGCCGAAGTCGGGTCGGTCGGCCAACATGCCGAACTGGGCCTGGAAGGTGCGGAAGGCCCCGGGACTGGCCCCGCGCCAGGCATAGATGGACTGGAAGGGGTCGCCCACGGCGGTCACGGCCGACCTGCCAGGAGCCTGATCCTCGCTCCCCTGATCCTCCTGCCGATTGTGCGGATGGAAGATAGCCGCCAGAAGCAGGGCCTGGGTGGTGGAGGTATCCTGGTATTCGTCCAGAAAAACGTGGCTGTAGCGGCGTCGCAGCTGGGCGCTGATGGAGGGGAAACGCTCAACCAGCTGGAAGGCGGCCAGGGTGAAGTCGCCGAACTCGGCCATGTTGGCCCGGCGCTTGGCACGCTGGTAGTCCTGGACCAGGGTCAGCAGCTTTTCCCGCGTCAGAACCGCCCGTCGCATGGCATCCACCCGGTATATGCGAATGCTCCGTCGCGTGTCTTGGAAGTCCTTGATTTTGCCCTGATAGTGCTCGTCGGTCTCCTTCTTGCTTCGCTTGGGCGGCGTCTGGCTGACTCGGGGCTCGGTGGCCGGCACAGGCTGGTCACCGATGAGCTGGTCCGCACGATCCACAAAGACGCGGTCCCAGGCGCGAATCCGATCCACAGCCTGGTCGAAATCAGGGCAGTCACTGCTGATCATGGAGGTGGTCACCGCCCCGGTCAGCCCCAGGACGCGGTTGACAGTGGTCGAAAAGGTCGCGGAGCCCAAGTCGCCGGAGTCGCCATCCTGTGCCGAGGCACCAGCAGGAAAGATCAGATCCAGATGGTCGGCGACCACCTGTGAGGCCAACTGGTAGGCCCCTGCCGAACTCAGGGGACGGGTGTCCTGATCCATGCCCACCAGCAGGCCGTACTGGCGCACGATGGACTGGAAGAAGGCGTCATAGGTGGAAACAGTCGGCTTGAGGAAGTTGCGTTCGGGGTCCACGCCCGAGGTACCTCTGCCCTGGTCGCGTCGGATGACCGCCGACCCCACCCTGGACTGGAGCTCGGAGGCGGCCTTGCGGGTGAAAGTCAGCCCCAGAATCTGCTCTGAGGGCACTCCCCGACGGATCAGGGCGATGATCCGGCTGGTCATGGTCATGGTCTTGCCCGAGCCGGCTCCGGCCACCACCAGAAGATCCTCATTGACATCCGCATCGACAATGGCGGACTGTTCGGCAGTCTGCTTCATTCCTGATCCTCCAGTAGATTGGGCGCCACCAGTTGCCATGCCTGACATTCCTGGCCACTGCCTGCCCGATGGCAACGGGCAGGGTCGAAGACCGCGTCATCCCGGCCAGCCGCCAGCTTGACCCCGGCAGCGAAGAAGACCCGGGCTATCATGGTCAGCCCCCATACGGCCTGGGAGGAGACTCTGGCCGCTTGGACCATGCTCCACAGATCCGCATCCACCCCAGGCGGCACCTGATCAGGCAGATCCGCAGGCTCGGCCTTGGACTTGAGCGGAGCGGGCATGCCGGTTCTGGGCTGGGCGATGGTCACCAGTCTGTTGCGCTCGAACAGTGGCGGCTGGTAGGCCATCTCCTCCCGGCGCAGCCCCGTATGAGCATCCTTGGGCGGGGCCTGCAGCTGCAGGAGCAGTGACTGGCTCAGCTTCATCCCCTCTGTCCTCTCCAGATCGGGGGCCTGGGGCAGACTCCATGCCGCCCCCACCTCCGGGCTGCTGCCGGACGTGGGCGTGAAGGCCAGGCCCAGCTGATAGCAGACCAGCTGCAGGTCGTTGAAGAGCTGCCCCTGGGTATAGGGGACTCTGCCGGTCTTGTAGTCCACCAGCCGCAGACGGATGCCCTCGGGCAGGGACCTGACCTCCAGACGGTCGATGCGACCGGTCAGCCTGACCGTCGTCCTGGCATCCAGGGCTGCGGGGAAACCGTCGACCAGGCCGGACATCAGGGCGAAGAGCCCATCAGTATCCAAGGGCCTGTCCGGGAAGGTGGCCCGCCAAAGGGGGACCAGGTCCTCCACGGACAGGCTGACATCGAAGGAGCGCTCGCTCTGCACACCCAGCAGGTCACCGACCGGGACCGGGTTCCTGCCCTCCAGGCCGTATTCGGAATCCGAGGAGCGGACGAAATAAGAGGCCAGGTTGTCCAGGATGGACTCCACCCGGCTGCTGCGGCCGCGCTGATCATAGAGCTCGTCCGGGTCCCGCAGTCGCTGTTCCTGGGGGGCCAGCTCCTTGTAGATATCAAGGAGCGCATCACGAACCTGCTGCTGCCGGGCGTCCGGATCGCCCTTGCCTGGACGGTCCAGACCCTGGGCAGTGCCCTCGCTGGCGACCTTGTGAATCAGCGAGCCGAACTCCGTGGGCACCCTGGAGGGAGATGGGCCGGAGAACTGATCTCCCAGAGCCCATTCCAGGGGGCAGTTCCAGATGGCATCAACCGCTGAGGGCGAGAGAAGGACCACCTGGCGGTCGGATCGTTGTCCATGGCGATGATCATGGCGTTGGTCACGATCTTGGGGGCGACCCGCCTGCGTGGCTTGCCTGGCGGAAGTATGTGATGAACGAGGGGCACGGCCTCTTTCAGTGATCGATGCGACACCTCCGGCAGCGGTCACGGCCCTTGACCCGGCGACCTGTTCACGCGAAACCACGTCATCCGGGGCATGCTGGTCCGAGGCCGGCTCAACTGCGGACTGCTCGTCTGGGACATGTTGATCCAATGCCGGCTCATCTGCACCCTCTTGGTCATAGAGGAAGGGCCAATGCCTGGGATCGGCAGAATCCTGGCCCTGGTCGGCCAGCAGCCGCAGGGTTTGCACAGCATCGTCCACTCGGTCACGGTCGACCTGGTCCTGCGGGAGCAAGGCCTGTACACCCAGGATGGACCGGGCGGCCGCCGTCAGGCCCCTGGCAGATACCTCCAGCCCTCCGTAGCGCTCACTACCGCCCGAGCCAGCGCCGACCGTACTGAAGGCGGCCTGGCTCATATCGGCAATGCGTGGATAGCGTTCGGGCAGGTAGCCGTAGAGAAAGTCCGAAGGAACCAGGTCATCGTTCCAGACCGCGCTGATGCGCACCTGGGTCCGGGCCCGGGTCAGTGCCTCCAGAAAACCCTTCTTCTCAGCGTAGAGGATGGAACGCAGTGCTGGATCGTGGCTGAGCGTGTCCGCCAGGGGGTCACCGATGCGGTCGTGCAGGACCAGGTCAGCCAGCTCCTCGGCTCCGAACATGGTGTCTCGGGGAATCAGATTGGGCCAGACCCCGTCCTGGACGGCGGGCAGCCAGACCAGGGGCCAGTCGGTGGCCAGGGCGGCAGCGCCGGCGGGCGTGGTCAGCGTGACGGCATGCTCAATGGGCCCGATCCGTGCCAGGGAGTCGGCCTCGATCTGCATGGTGCGCACCTGGTCCATGAAGGCCTCGACCGTTGGGAAGCGACGAGAACCAGCCGCGTACTGGAAGAGCCGCATGAGCGCGTCCAGACGGTCGTTGACCTCCTCCCCCTCCTGGGTGGCCATCAGAGCCTTCTGCTGCCAGTCGTCGGCCAGGTTCAGACTCCGCCAGGCCTCCCAGAGCACATATTGGGGCTGATGGTCCTCCAGTGCGCTGATGCGGGTGGCGGTCAGGCGCAGAACCTGCAGGGCCTTGTCCAGGACTTGAACGTCAGGATCCTCCCGGCGACCCCCCGCGATGGCGGTCATGGCCTCCAGGATGATTCCCGAGGATCGCCCATCCGGGTCCAGAACCAATAGTGTCTCCAGGGCCTGAACAGACAGAATGGCTGGACGTTGCGCATCCCGGTCCCCCAGATCCACCGGCTGATCGGGGGCCGAGGCAGTGAAGAAGGAATCAGACCCGTCCCCTGGCTTGGAGGAATCGTGCCTGGTCAGCAGGGAGTCGTCGACGCTGATGCCGGATGAACGGTCCCGCTTGGCCCGCCGCTCGGCCAGATCCTCGACCCAGGTCTGCCAGGCCTGTCCCAGGAGCGGCAGGTCGTCCAAGGAGCCGGATGAGTCCGGCTCGCTCCCCTGCTGGCCGGACAGGGGAGCCAATGCGGCCATGGTCTCCATGATGGATTCCAGCCGTTCCATCCTGACGGGACGCTCTGCACGAGCGGCAGTAGCGGGAACCCGGAAGAGGGGGCTGGCCATCAGCGTGCGCAGGCGCGAACGGATCCAGGCGGCCACCTGGACCGAATCATCCGAATCGCTTCCGGCGTTGTCGGAATCCAGTACCGATTGGGCCAACTCGACCAGGGCGAAAAGACCCTGGATGGCAGGCTCCTGGCTGAGAGGACGGGTCACCGAGGAGAAGCGCACCGGCACGCCCTGAACGCGCAACTTGCGGCCCAATGCGCGCAGTGTCATGTTGTCGTGGGCGATGACGGCCATGTCGTTCCAGTCACGTTCTTCGGCCAGGAACTCATGCTTGATCTGCCAAACCAGGTCGTCGTCCTCCTGGTCGGGGGTGTGGAAGAGCCTGGTCTGCACACTGCCGTCGCGGATCAGGCTGTCACCGGCGGCCAAGGGGGCCACCGGTCCGGCACCGGGCCAGGCGGGCAGCTTGCCGGGTCTGTCGGGCAGAGGGGTGTCATTCTCCTCAATCCCGGCGATGCCCAGGCTGACCCTGGCAGCCAGCAGATCGGCGTAGGAACCCGGAACCGCCGTATCGGGACCCTGACCGTCCTCAATGTGCTCTGTGGGTGCTTCCGGAACCACCATCCTCCGAGGTTTCAGGGTCACTTCGGCAGCGCCCAGACAGGCGAAGTCCGGGGCAAGAAGGGGGGCCGCAGCGTCTGGCACGTGCTTGGACAGGGCCGTCAGGCGATTGACCAGAAATTCCGGGTAGGAACCGCGGAAGGACTGTACCGACTGGTCCGGATCGCCCACCAGAAGAAGTCGGCAACCGGCCCGGTTCAAACCCTGCAGCAGGTCCATACCGGCCAGGGTGATGTCCTGCCAGTCGTCCACGACCAGCAGGTCGGGCAGATCCTCATCAGCCAGCCCGTCCAGGCTGCGTGAGGCTTCGACCATGAGCATGGAGGGGTCCAGACGGAATTCGTCCGGGTAGCTCTTGGTGATGCTCTGGCGGTATTCATCCTCCAGGGCGAAGGCCAGCCGCCACTGCAGGCCCAGCCGGTCACGGCGGTCGGGGTCCATGGGCTGGACGGCCAGGGCATCCAGAAGCTGGTCCCGGTCCCCTTTGTCCAGGCCCAATTCCGTCATGCGGGCGAACATGTCCCGCAGCTGGGCGATGAACCTGTCGGCGACCCCTACGACCCGTCCCTGACCGTCGCCGACCAGGACGGACGACCAGCCCGCCCCGTTTCGGAAGTAACGTTCCAGGAGTCGGCAAACCGCGCAGTCGTCCCCGGCCTGGACATGCTGCAGGTGGACAGTCATGACCTGCCTGAGCAGGGCGTCCTCCTCGGCGCCGTTGAGCAGTCTGGGCAGGAGCGGATCGTGCCCCCCCTGGGCCAGACGGGACCGCGTCAGCAGACGGAAGGCCAGGGCCTGCAGGGTCCCCACAGGTCGGGTGCGGTCGGACCTGCCCCGCCTTAGAATGACCTGGCGGCTGACCTGGTCGGCTGCGGTACGACCGGATACAGCCATACTGGCGCCGTCACCGAACCGCTCCATGCCTGCCAGCAGGGCCCGGGTGGCCAGCCTGGTCTTGCCGCTGCGGGGAGGGCCAGCCACCACCAGGGCCCGGGTGGGCCGACCCTCCGCGTTCTGGAGCCGATCGCCGATAAGGGCGAGGACCGGTTCCATGGCCTCTTGCGAATCCACCGGTGGCTGCTTGCTCATAGTTACAAGAATAGGGTCCGGCATGGTCCATCTGCAGACCACGGAACTCGCTGGTCGGTGACCGTCCACAAGAGGTTCAATGGATGCCTGATCGGCAACGACGTGCTGTTATCGTGGATAGCAGTTCTCAGGCAGTCCCAGGAGGTGATGTCCCTTGCAGCAGAATGGTCCCCAGGCCCAGCGCCCGGGTACGGTTCCAACCATGGACCAGGCTCCGGCGCTGCCCGGGCTGCGGCTCATGCGCCCCCTGGATCTTGGAGGCACAGCCGCCGTCTACCTGTATGAACAGGAGGGGCTCAACCGACCTGTGGCAGTCAAGGTGGCCCTCCAAGGCAACATGGACCGACAGACCCATCAGCTCTTTCTGCGGGAGGCCAAGAACCTGGCCAGGCTTTCCACCCACCCCTGCATCCTGAGCATCCACCAGGCCCTGGTCAGCGATGACGGACGGGATTGCCTGGTACTCGAATACGCCCCGGGCGGCAGCTGCAAGACCATCATGCTCAAGGGCGGCATGGACCAGGAAAGCGTGCTGGACCTGGGAGTGCGCATGGCCTCGGCCCTCTGCTGCGCCCATGAACGCGGAATCCTGCACCGGGACGTCAAACCCAGCAACTTTCTCATCACGGACCAGGGCCTGCCCGTCCTGGCCGACTTCGGCATCTCCTCGGGCATCTATGGAAGCGAACGGGCCGGCGGACTTTCCATACCCTGGGCGGCCCCAGAGGTCCTGGCAAACCGCTCGGGAGGATCCGAGGCCAGCGACATCTACTCCCTGGGTGCCTCGCTCTTCGGCATGCTGGCCGGCCGCTCCCCCTACGAGTACACCTATCAGGCCCGGAATGAGGATCACCTGGTCCAGCTGATTCTGACAGCGGAAACCCCGGTTCTGCACATGGGCGAAGCTTCTCCTATGCTGTCCGCCGCCCTGGGGAAAGCCATGGCCCATGACCGGGATGATCGCTACTACTCGGCGCTGGAGTTCGGTCGCGCACTTCAGGAGGTCCAGCAGGAGCTCTACGGCCATGCAACGCCCTTCATCGGCGAGGGAATCGACCCCTATCCGAAGGCATATGCGGGCCCACATGCCCGTATCGCAGTCATCGCAGGCCGGGAAGAATGCAAGGAGTCCGGCCGCCCCTGGACCGGGGCACGGGCCAGCTCCCAACCGCGTCTGCGCCCAGACAGTGAGGCGGTCACTGACCATGAAGGCAGCCAGGCCAGGCATTTCCCCGGCGGCAGCCGCCGTTTGATTTTTTTAGGACTGATCCTCGCCATCGTCCTGGTCCTGGCCCTGGCCTGGGCCCTGGTTGTCGGCCTGCCGAACGGTTCCGAACGAGGCTCACGGCCGACCACGGGTTCCTCCCAGGTCCAATCCCAACAGGTGCAGTCCCCGGACCCGACGGATTCGAGCGACCCCCAGGCTTTGCAGGAGGGTCCGGTTCCCTCGCCCACCCAGGGCCAAGGCCACTACCAGGGCACCGCGGCCGTATTCACCTGGGTCAATCCCGATCCCAAACCGGCAGACAGCTACGTTTGGCATCCCCTGGACCAGGGCGGCACCGGAGATCGTGGCCGCAGCGTGCAGACCCGACAGCCGACCGCCCGCATCGACAGTCCGCAGGGGGGCCAGACCTGCATCAGCGTCACCCTGGTGCGGGCCGACCGGAGCATGTCCCAGGAGCCCACCATTATCTGCGCTGTTCAGTGAACCCTCGGTGGAGGCATTTTCACATTCGACCACCCCGACTTTCACAGACCGCCAAGACCTGGCAAACCAGCTAAAATCGGTCGTCAGAGAGAGCATCGACGGCGGTCCGGACTCATTAAGAGACAAAGGCATAGGTCAGGCATCATGGCCTGTGCTGCAGGACAGGAAAGGAACCCAGGGGATTATGGACTTGCAGGGACTGTTCCTGCGGATGCGCCAGGCCGGGCCGCGTCTCCGGCATACTCTGGCCGTCCGCACCAAGAGCCCTGCCGCCATCCTGGCCGTCACGCTGACGGCGCTGGTCCTGCTCATCCTGGGCGCCCTGTTCATGCATGGGGTGGACCGCCGTGCTGTTCAGGTGGACGACGGCAGCATCTGGATCAGCTCTCAGAACGAGCGCAAGGTGGCCCGGTTCAAGCCCGACATCGGCGAGGCTGACGTGGCCCTGTCGACGGGCACCGACCGCTTCGACCTGGCTCAGAGTGGATACGCGGTCATCCTGGGCCGTGAGGGAGGCATGGCGCCCATAGTGGCATCCACCGCCACCCTGGGGGACACCACCCGGTCGGATGCCAGTATCCAGCGAATGGTCAACGGACCCACCCTGGTCCTCTTCCAGGCACGGACCGGCAAGATCTGGGTCGGTCAGGCGACTTCTCCGGCAGATATGGACCCGCAACGCCGAGACCCTGTACTGGCCCTGGGCTCCGGGGCCGCGGTCGCTGTGGACGCATCCGGAGCTGTTTACGCCTACCGGCCCTCGGACGGGGTCGTGCTGAGGATCGACGGACCGGACTCCCGGGCCCACCGTGAACTGGACTCCCTGACGGGCCACGCTCCCGTCCGAGCCACAGCATTCAGCGTCATTGGCGGAAGACCCGTCCTCCTGGCGGGCGATCGGCTTTACTGGCCCCAAGGATCCACCCGGATACCGCACCGGGGAGACCTGCAGCTCCAGTCCACTCCAGTGGATATGGACCGCCAGGGACCCTGGGTGGGCCTGACCGATCAGGAAAGCGTCCACATTGTCAATCTGGATCATCCATGGAATCAGGTTGAGAACGTACACACCGGCGGCAGCGGCCAACCCGCCCAGCCGGTCTCCTCGGGCGGGTGCCTTTGGACGGCCTGGGCCTCCTCGGGACGGAATTTTCTGCGGCTGTGCGCGACGGGGACGGCCGTGCCCCAGGTCCGGTCACCCCGGCCGCGTCCCACCACTCTGGAGACCATCAGCCCCACCTCGAACCTGGTCTTCCGGGCCAACCACAGGAGGGTAATCCTCAACGACGTGCTGACTGGCGACGTTTGGAACCCCCAATCCTCCACCAAGGTGATCCGGCCGCAGTGGCGGACCATGGAGGTCAAACACACAGATAAAGCCAATCAACGCCAGGACTCGGCCGACAATCGCCAGCGGTTCACGGCCACATGTCGATCAGGATCCCAGCCCATCCAGGCCGAGGACGACAGTCTGGGCATTCGGGCCGGTTCCAGGGCCCTACTGGACCCTCTGCGCAACGATCGCCAGACCGACTGCTCGGTTCTGCGAATCGAGGATGCGCGCAGCTCACAGGGGAATCTGCGCCTGACTCCGGTCATGAACGGCCGCTACCTGCAGGTGGATGCCAGCGACGCACCTGCCGGCCGGGCCCGAATCAACTACTCCATCACCGATGGACGGGGACAGGTCTCCTCGGCTGGCATCGACCTCAACATCGCCCCGGCCAAGATGGACCGAGGCGACCAGGCACCGGTCCAGAGCGATACGCCTCCCGAATATGAGGTGGAGCAGGGCGCTACGACCACCGTCAACGCCTTGGCCGGCTTCGAAGATCCCGACGGGGACCCGCTGACCCTGGTCGGCGCCGAACCGGTCAACTCCAATCGGATATCCTTGTCCACCAGGGCTGACGGGCAGCTGACCATGAGCGCTGGGTCGGCCACCTCCGGTCGGCTGGCTGTCAAAGTCACCGTTTCGGACGGAGTCATGAGCGGTCAGGGACTCACATACTTCACCGTCAGACCCGTCAACACCCTGGCCCCCCTGGTCGATCCGGTCATTCGCCAGGCCACCCCCGGCCGAGAGGTCAGCGTGGACCTGAGCAGGAGTGTACACGCCAATGCCGCTCAACCCCTTCGCCTGGTCCGGGTCGACAAGACTGACGGAATCCAGGTGGAGGTCGACTCCGAGAGTCTTTCCTTCACCGCCACCGCCGCCAACCCGGGCACCTATTATGTGCCCTACCGGGTGGCCCAGGGGGACCAGGAGACCCAGGGGCTGGTCAGACTGGATGCAGAACGCGATCAGGGTGGATCCGCGCCGCCGGTTCCCGTCAACGACGTGGCCCTGCTGGGGGCCGACCAGACCGCCATCGTCGATCCGCTCGGCAACGACCTGGATCCCATGGGCGGAGTGCTGGCCCTGACCGATGTACACGTGAATCCTGAATCAGGCATCAAGGTCGGCATCGTGGACCACCGCAGGGTCTACCTGTCAGCCAGAAAAATCCCCACACGCCCGCTGAGCATTGCCTACACGGTCACCAACGCCGAGGGCAGCGCTCAGGGGACCATCGTCCTGCAGCCCCCCTCCTTGAGCAGGGCAGTCTCGGCGCCCAAGGCCCCGAATCTGACCGTGGGGGTCCGCTCATCGGGCCTGGTCACGGTTTCGGTCATGGACAAGGTCACCCACGCTGACGGAACCAGCGTCACCTTGGACCAGCAGCTGGCTACGGATCAACGGACTTTTGCGGGCCTGGCCTTCGTATCCGGGGACACAGTCAGGTATCAGGCCAGCGAGCGCACCGGGGACTTCCCGGCCACCTATACGGTCAGGGACGATCTGGGCAACGCAGCCTCAGGCACGATCACCTTCCGGGTGCATGTCTCCGACCCCGCGAGCAAACCAGCACCCACCCCCAAGGACCTGCGGGCCCAGGTGGCTGCCGGGACCAAGGTGCGCATCCCTGTCCCGCTGACCAGCATCGACCCGGACGGAGACTGCGACACCCTGTCCGGCTTGGGCAACCAGGCGCCCAGACTGGGCAGGATTGTCAAAGCCGGGGCCGACTACCTGATCTATGAGGCCTATCCCGACTCGCACGGCACCGACGAGTTCACCTACGCCGTGGAGGACTGGGTGGGGCAGCGTGCCCAGGCGCGCGTCCGCATCGGTGTCTTTCCCGACTCGTCGGTGACCGGGGTCTTCGCCAGGGACGACAAGGTCAGGCTGCGCCCTGGGACCGTGGCCGATGTGCCGGTTTTGCTCAACGACATCGCTGGGGATGACGACCCCCTGAGTCTGGACCCCCACCTGGAGCGCCAGGGCCTGGACCAGGCCAGCGTGGAGGACGGCATGATCCGGCTGACTGCCCCCTCACAGCCAGGAACCTCCTATCTGGTCTATCAGGCGCGCAACCGGGCAGGTCTGAGTGACCAGGCCACCCTGACCGTGGTTTCTGACCCCCAGGCCCCCATCCAGCCACCCATAGCCCAGGATTACCAGGTGGCTCCCGAGGACACGGTGGACAAGCGCAGCGTGGAAGTCAATCTGGCCGACTCCATCAACAATCCATCCGGCACCCTCGATGACCTGCGCCTTGGGATTCACCCCGGGGCAAGGGCCCACGCCAGGACCGTAGGCGAGGCCGGCTCCACCAAGCTGGTCATCGACCTGACCGACCAGGCCAGAGCCGTACCCTACACCGTCACCAACACCCGGTTCAAGATCACTTCAATGGCCTTTGTGAAGGTCCCTGCCTATGGGGTATTTCCCCCTGTCCTGAGACCTCGGGCTCCGGCCCTTAAAGTGCGGGCTGGGCAGAGCATCACCATCGACATCGCCGATCAGGTCAGGGTGGGTGCGGGCAAGACCGCACGGATCGCCTCGCGCCAGTCCGTCTCGGCCACCAAGTCCGACGGATCCGACCCCTATGTGGACGAGCACACCCTGAAGTTCACCGCCGCCAAGGACTATGCTGGGCCAGCCTCACTGACCTTTGCCGTCCGTGACGGGGATCCAGGCGGCCAGGCCATCGTCAACGAGTCTGTGCTGACCTTGCCCATCACCGTGGTAGGCGGCAGAGCATCCCCGCCGGTCCTTTCGGCACCGGTCATCGATTTGGTGGCCGGAGAGCCGGCACAGACCATCTCCCTATCCGCTATGACCCGTTGGCCCCAGGGAAGCGACCCGGCCGACAGCACCTTCTCCTCCGGGAACCCTGAAGGGCCAATCCATGCCAAACTGAGTCCTCAGGGCCAGCTGAACGTGGCCGCCGACAAGACCGCGATACCCGGCACCAAGGCCACCCTACCGGTCAACATCACCAGTCCATCCGGCGATGTGCATACGGTCCTGGCCTTCCGCATAGTCGCCACCACCCGACCGCTGGCTTCGGTCCCCTCACGTCAGGTGGGGCTCAAGGCAGGACAGAGTCTGGAGCTGGATCTGTTCGACGGTGCCCTCAACCCCTTCCCCGACACCCCGCTGCGTCTGGTCGGCCTGGTCAGCGACGACACCTCACGACTGACAGCCACCAACCTGGGCGACGGAAAAATCGCCATCAGGGCCGATCGCGACATCGGCGCCTCCACCAACACCATTCTGGCCACGGTCGAAGATGGCAGCCGTGATCCGGGACGCCGGGTCAGCGCCACCATCACCGTGGGCATCATCGACCGCCCACAGGCCCCCAGAATGCTGGCGGGTGCCGCCCAGGCAGGCGACGGAACGGTTCTCCTGGCCTGGGAGCCGGGTGCAGTCAACGGCAGTCCGGTGGACGAGTACCGGGTCTCCTACACATCGTCGGCGGGCTCGGGACAACGCTCCTGCGGCAATGCCGTCACCTGCCGGATCGACGGGCTGGCCAACGGCCATGACTACTCCTTCACCGTCCAAGCCCACAACCAAGTCGGCTGGTCCCCCGCATCCTCGCCGGCGGCAGCCAGACCGGACGTACTCCCCGGAGGCGTGCAGGCTCTGACCGTGGACGGCGGCACCAAGGAAACCCTGACCGTCACCTGGCGCCCACCAGAGAATCATGGCTCACCCATCCAGAGCTATACGGTCCACGGCGAGGGTTCCGGATGCGGTTCGCCACGATGGCGGTCGGCCACCGCCACCAAGGCGGTCTTCGATGTGGGCCATGACGAAGCAGGAGGCGCCTGCACAGTGAGCGTGACCCCAGCCAATATGGCCGGATCAGGACCTGTGGCCTCAGCCTCTGGATCTACCTGGTCGCATCCGGATCCGCCTGTATTCCAGACTCTGGAGTACCTGGGCAAGGACCAGGTCAAGCTGGTTTTGAACCCCGGATCCGAACATGGCCGGCCCTGCGCAGACATCCGGGTGAGCATCTATGGCCTCGACCCCGACGAGGCCTCCTGGACCCTGGCCTGCAACCAGCCGGAATTGAGTCAGATCATCACCCTGCCCGCCGGATCAGCCAAGCCGGGCGCCACGCTGAACTTCCGGGCCGTCGCCCGCATCCGTGGCGTGGGTTCCGAAGGCGATTCGCCCGCCGCCGCCAAGGAGCTGACCCTGCCCAAGAAGGACGACAAGCCAAGCGACAAGAACCCGTCTGGGGATCCCTCAGCAGACAAGGATGAATGACCATGGATGAACGAAACGCACAGGAGCCCATCCAGCAGGACGGCACCATCCCGAATGACGCGACCAGGAGGGGTACCCCCAAGGCCGCACGCGAGGCGAGCGGCGAAAGCCGACGAATCCCTGCCGACCGATTGGACGTACTGAAGCGACAGCGCCAGGCCCTCATGGCAGGTTTGGGCCAGCAGGAATCCACTCCGGCAGTGAACGACGACCGGACCCGGCCCGGTCGTATCCCCGCGGCTGCCGAACAAGGAAGAACTCAGGAATCGGGGACGGAATCCCTCCCATCGGACCGCACCATGGAGGAAGACGGGACCATCCCCGTCCGCCAACCGGTCCATGACCTGTTCCCACAATCCTCTTCATCTTCTGCCAGACCTGACCTCGTCGATGTCACCGATCAGTCCCGTCACCCCCAGCTGGGACGAACCTCGGCCCCCAGATACGAAGTCCGGACCGGAGAACCTGCAGATGCGAAAAAAACCAGACGGAACCGGCGGTCTTCCACCGAAGCAGAAGAACAGGCAGCAGGGGCCAGGCAGCAGAGACGATCGAGCCAGACCACAGGCAGCAGCCAGGCCGCCATGGATGTGTCGACCTTCGCCAACCTCTTCCGCTCCATCGTCGACAATGTCGGCCAGGCAGTGCTGGGCAAGGAGGAAACCATTGCCCTCTGCGTCACCGCCCTGATTGCAGGGGGCCATGTGCTCCTGGAGGACAATCCGGGCACCGGCAAGACCCAGCTGTCGCGGGCACTGGCAGCCTCCATTGCCGTGGACTGCAAGCGAATCCAGTTCACCCCCGACCTGCTGCCCTCCGATCTGCTGGGCGTGACCTTCTACGACCAGTCTCAAGGACGATTCTCCTTCCGACCCGGCCCGGTCTTCGCCTCCCTGGTTCTGGCTGACGAGATCAACAGGGCCTCCCCCAAGACCCAGTCAGCCCTCTTGGAGGTCATGGAGGAGGGCCGGATAACCGTGGATGGCCGCACCTACCGCCTTCCCCGGCCATTCATGGTCATGGCCACCCAGAATCCCATCGAGCAGCTGGGCACCTATGCCCTGCCCGAGGCTCAGATGGACCGCTTTCTGATCCGCACCTCACTTGGGGCACCGGGACACGATGCCAGCATGCGCATCCTTCGAGAGGCTAATATCCGTGACAGGGCTGGCCTGGTCGACCCGGTGGTCGACGCCACCCAGGTGGAGGCCATGGCCACCTGCGCATCCAAAGTCTTCTGCGATTCCTCCATCATGGAATATGTCATCCACATCATCGAAGCCACACGGCACAGCCCTGCCATCCGGGTCGGCTCCTCCATCAGAGGCGGACTGGCTCTAGTGCGCTGCTCCAGGATTCGGGCCTGCGCCAAAGGCCGCGACTACGTGATTCCCGACGATATCAAGGACCTGGTCGACCCCATCCTGGCCCACCGGCTGATTCTGACCGCTCAGAGCAGGCTGGCGGACATGGATGAACACCAGGCGCTGGCCGAAGCACTGGCCAAGGTCCCCGTCCCCACAGGGGAGCAGTGAGCCATGACCGCCTTCGCCAGACGACCTGCACAGGAAGCAAGACCGGCCTCTTCGACAGGAGCCAGACAGGACCTTCGAGCCCAGGCCGCTGACCTTTGGCAGTCGATCACTGCCCTGGGCCGGGCTATGGCCTTGGCGGCGCTCATTTGTGCACTGGCCTTCGTCCCGACTGGATGGCGTGAACTGCTTGCGGGCGTTCTACTGGGCGCAGGCCTGCTGCTGGGGCTCCTGATGAGCCTGGGCAACCTGTCCTGTAGCGCTGAAACTCGTCTGGACCAGGGACATCTGGAGGTAGGCGGTCAGGCTGAACTGGTCCTGGTTCTGACCAATCCGGGCAGCCACCCCACCCGTCACGGCCGAATCGGCCTGGCTCTATGCCAAGGAACCGTCATGGCGCCATTGCCGGCCCTGGCTCCCGGCCAGAGTCACCAGATCCGTTTGAAACTGGAAGCCCGGTCTCGTGGCGTGATTGACCTGGGCCCGGTGACCATGGAGGCCGGGGATCCGCTGGGACTCGTCCGCCGTCGCCGGATTCTGGCTGATGCCCGAAAACTCTATATCCATCCCCGCACGGTGTCCCTGCCGCACCTTGAAGCCGGACTTGAACGCGACCTGGAGGGGGATCCTGGTCCCGGCATTGTAGACGACGACCTGGAATTCCATGCCCTTCGCCCCTATGCTCCGGGCGATGATATGAAGCGGGTCCACTGGTTGTCCACTGCCCGGGCCGGTACCCTGATGGTCCGCCAGTATGAGCCCACCCTGCACACCAGGACTGAACTGATCCTGGACGGCCAGGCCGCCTCCTACCGGAACGCAGATGAGTTCGAGCTGGCAGTTGAAATCTATGCCTCCTTGGGCTGCCGATGCCTGCTTGATGGCCGTCGGCTGCGAGCGCTGGCCCCGGAACCCGACAATTCCGGTGCCCATGGAACCACCCTGCCCACGGAGGATCCGCGTAGCTTTCTGGACGCCTGCAGTGCCATCCACCCACGCCAAGACGGCTACGATTTACTTGACCGGACTGATACTTGCGAACAGATCAGTCTGACCATTCTGGTAACCGGTTCGCTGGGCGACCGCCAACCCTCAGCGCTGATGGGCGAATCGGCTCAGAGCGCCTCCCCGGTCATGCTGCTGGCTGCCGACCTGGATGCTCATCCAAGCCTGCAGACCCAGCCAGGCCTGGTCAACGCCGTTTTGGGTAGTATTCGGGACCTCCCCTTCCTCTTGGAGAACCAGCCATGAGCACATCATCCGCATCATGGATGGAGCAGGTCCAGAGGGAGCCGATTCGTCTGATCGGCAGGGCAGGCCTGCAATCCACTGTCGGCCCGACAAGGCGTCGCTCCCCCGTCATTCTGGTCGCCGAACTGGCCGCACTCAATCTGCTGGCCGGACTGCAGCTGTTGCCGGTCTACGGCAGTCTGCCCTTCTGGCTGACAGTGGGAGCCGCAGCCTGCCTGGCCGGACTGCTAATCGCCATGCTCCCCCACCGTGGTATTGCCACAGCTTTCCTGCAGCCTCTGCTGCTGATTGCGGCCCAATTCCTGCTGGGTCCCATCTTTGCTCTGAACGGGACCACCCTGGCACACCTCCTGCCCACCTGGGCAACCCTGACACAAGGGTGGTCCGCTACCTTCGGCGCTTTCAAGACCCTGGCAGCCATCGACCCGCCCCTTGGCCAGGAAGCCGGCGGACTGATGGCCCTGTGGACGCTGATGCTCTGGACCTGCTATCTGGCGGTGCTGCTGGCCCGCCATGGCCTGGGCCGCAATCCGGGACGGCCGGCACACCCAGTGGCCGTCCTGGCAGCCACCCTGCCCATCCTGGCCACCATGGCTGTGTCAGCAGCCCTAGGGACCAGCAGAGGCCTCTATCCGGCATTGACGGGCGGCATCCTCTGGCTGCTCCTGCTGATTTGGAGCGCAAGTGGACTGGGGTTGCTGCGTCTGCAAGGACTCGCATCCACTCTTCTGACCCTGGTCCTGGCGGCCGGAATGATTTTCTCCGCTGTCATCCTGCCCGCCCCGACCCGGCTGGTCATCCGCGACCATTATCAGCCCCCAATGGACCCCTACCAGTTCACCAGCCCCTTGAGTGATTACCGTGCCTATATCAAACGACACCGCGACGATACCCTGGTCACGGTACGCAACCTGCCCGCCGGCACGCCGGTCCGGATGGCAGTCATGGACCGCTATGACGGCAAGGTCTGGAATCTGTCCGACTCCTCAGGCGCCGGAGCCGCCGACTATCGGCGCATCGGCGCCCAGATCCGCACAGAAAGGCAGCAGGAGAAGACCAAAGACGGCAAACAAACCGGACAGCCTTTTACCGCAACCTTTCTGATTCGGGAGGGATTCGACCACGCCTGGCTACCCTCCGCTGGACAGGTCGATGGCATCGATACGAATCTGGGTCTGCAACGGAATGACCTCTACTTCAACAAGGCTACGGACACTGCTCTGACCGATCAGGCCCTACAGGCAGGAGCCAGCTATACGGTGCACGGCGTGGCCGAAGACCGACCCCCAACCCGTCGCATCGCGGACAGCGATCCGGGAGATGCGCAGGTGCCTCCCCTGTCGGATGCCCCTGAGAGCCTGCCCAAGGCGGCTGCCTCCATGACCTCCATGCAGGCGCGCGGCGGCACCAGAGCGCTGGCCATCGAGGAACGGCTGCACAAGGAGGGATGGTTCTCCCATGGTCTGGCCGGCGACTATCCCTCGCCCTCCGGCCATGGCGACTATCGAATCAATCAGCTCCTGCAGGGCCAGGCCATGGTGGGCGACAGCGAGCAATACGCCTCGGCCATGGCCCTCCTGGCCAGGCAGATGGGTCTGCCATCCCGGGTGGTCCTGGGATTCCTGCCCAAGAACCATGACGGTTCCATCAGTCGGTCACGAACCAGGACCGAGTCGGATGGGAGTACCCGAATCGACTTCACGGGACGTGATGCCCAGGCCTGGGTGGAGGTCAATCTGAAGGGACTCGGATGGATCCCCTTCTACCCCACACCACCGGAGACCAGGACCCCGGACAGGTCCCTTGACTCCACGCCGCCCGATCCACGCACTCTCGTCCGCCAGCCACCGCCTCCGCTGGTCGATCCTCCCCGCGACGACCGGATCACCCAGGGTCGAACCACAGTCGGCGGGCAGAAAGCATCCCGGCGGTCTTCACCCTCATTCTGGAAACAGCACGGACCCCTGATAGCCAAAACAGCACTCTGGACCATGCCGATCTGGCTGCCGGCTCTCCTGATTCTGCTCCTGCTAGCCGTCAAAGCCTGGCTGCGCAGACGGGCACGGTCGACAGGTGACCCGAAGACACGCATCCGCGCCGGCTGGCGACAGATCGGTGACCTGAGCAGGCAGACTGGCCTGTCCCTGGACGGCACCCGTAGCGAACAGGCGAATCTGATCGCCCGGACCCTGCTGACCGACCCTCCAGGGTCCCCGTCGGCCGGACTGCGCGGGGATCTGGAACGACTGCGCAGTATGGCCGATCAGGCCTCTTTCGACCGGCGCCCCTCCGATGAGCAGGAAGCCGAAGACTGCTGGCTGTTGGTGGACAAGCTTCAATCCGCCATCCTGGCATCCCTGCCACGAACCCGCCGCTGGCGCACCCTGCTTTCCCCCAGGCACCTGCACTGACCCGCCCATCACCACGGGATCCGCCATGACGCCTCTTTCCTGCCCAGACAGTGGCATTGCAGCGAAGAGAGCATGTTCTGCAATCGAGCTTCAAGAATCAGGACCCCACCAACCCACTGATCCAGGGTTCACACACAAAATTATGGACAACTTGCTGCGCCCATGGACCACGGGCGTGGACACGGTCGGCAGACAGTCGTTGTCTACCGCTGTCTGCCGGTAACCTGAACCGCAGGAAAAACAAGATGAGGGCCAGGGCGATCGTTAAGATCGCGCTGGCCCTCAACCTTTATCACAGCAGCCGAATCCGCGAGGCCGGATCATCCGGCCCGAGCGGACCTGCAGCTACCGGCCGTGCGGGCACTCACTGGTTGGAGTGCTGATCCTCCGAAGAGGAGAAGGTGGCCGAACCAGGCTGCTGGGACGGCTTCTGATCGGAGCCACTTCCATCGGCTGCATCCGAGGATCCCGCGCCCGTGGCAGCCGTCTGATCGCCGGCCGCAGCTGACGGATCCTGCACGTTGGGGGTGTCCAGATGGCTCTGGCCGCCCTGGTCGTTGAGGAAGTCGTCCGGGTTGAAGTCGTCGCCCAGCTTCAGGTCCCCGAAGTCGATGTTGGAGAAGTCCACATCGTTCAGGTCGGCGTCGCTCAGATCCACGTCGCCGCCGCCCAGACCGAAGTTGGGATAGATGGTGTCGCGGATGGCCTTGTCGGGCTCAACGGTGGCGTTGCGGTACCTGGCCAGGCCGGTGCCGGCCGGAATCAGCTTGCCGATGATCACGTTCTCCTTGAGGCCCTTCAGGTCGTCGACCTTCTGGTTCAGGGCGGCCTCGGTGAGCACGCGGGTCGTCTCCTGGAAGGAGGCGGCCGACAGCCAGGAGTCGGTGGCCAGGGAGGCCTTGGTGATGCCCATGAGCTCAGGACGTCCCGCGGCCGGCTTGCCACCGGCCTTGACGGCCTTCATGTTGGCGGCCTTGAACTTGGCCTGGTCGACCAGCTCGCCGGGCAGCAGGTCGGTGTCGCCCGAATCGATGACCGTGACGCGGCGGAGCATCTGGTGGACGATGACCTCGATGTGCTTGTCGTGGATGTCCACGCCCTGGGAGCGGTAGACCGTGTGCACCTCGTTGACGATGTTCACCTGGGCGGCGCGCGGGCCGAGGATGCGCAGGATCTTCTTGGGATCCACGGAGCCCTCGATCAGCTGGGTGCCGGCCTCGACGTGCTGTCCGTCCTTGACCATCATGGGCGCACGGCGGGTGACCGGGTAGGTCAGCGCCTCCACAGAGGTGTCGTCCGGGGTCAGGGTCACCTGACGACCGCGATCGGTGTCCTCCACCTTGACGGTGCCGGGGAACTCCGCGATGGGAGCCTCGCCCTTGGGGGTACGGGCCTCGAAGAGCTCGGTGACACGGGGAAGACCCTGGGTGATGTCGGAGGCCGAAGCCACGCCGCCGGAGTGGAAGGAACGCAGCGTCAGCTGGGTGCCGGGCTCGCCGATGGACTGGGCGGCCACAATGCCCACGGCCTCACCCACATCCACCAGCTTGTTGGTGGCCAGGGACCAGCCGTAGCACTTGGCGCAAACCCCGCGGGTGGACTCGCAGGTCAGGACCGAGCGGGCCTTGACCTCCTCCACGCCGTGGGCGACCATGTCGCGAAGCACGTCCATGGACAGGGCGTCACCGCGCTTGTAGAGCACGGTCTTGCCATCCTTGGGGTCGATGACATCGGCGGCCAGGAGCCTGGAGTAGGGTCCGCCGTCGGCGGCCTTGACCAGGACCAGGTTGCCCTGCTCGTCGCGTTCGGCCACTTTCATTGTCAGACCGCGCATGGTGCCGCAGTCCTCCTCGCGCACGATCACATCCTGGGAGACGTCGACCAGACGACGGGTCAGGTAGCCCGACTCGGCGGTGCGCAGTGCGGTGTCGGCCAGACCCTTGCGGGCGCCGTGCTGGGAGATGAAGTACTCCAGCACCGACAGGCCGTCGTGGTAGTTGGACTTGACCGGTCGAGGGATGATCTCGCCCTTGGGGTTGGCCACCAGGCCTCGCATACCGGCGATCTGGCGAATCTGCATCCAGTTGCCTCGCGCCCCGGACTGAACCATGATGTTCACGTTGTTGTCCGGAGTGAAGTGCTCCTGCATGGCGTCAGCCACCTTGTCGGTGCACTCGGTCCACAGGTTGATCAGCTCCTGACGGCGCTCCTCGTCGGTCAGCAGACCCATGTCGTACTGGGAGTTGACCTTGGCGGCCTGCCCCTGGTACTCGTTGACGATCTCGCTGCGCTCGGGCGGCACCACGATGTCGGAGAAGGCCATGGTCACGCCGGACCACTGGGCCCGGGTGAAGCCCAGATCCTTCAGGGCATCCAGGGTGGCCGCGACCTGGGCGGTCGAGTACCGGGTGGCGATGTCGTCCACGATGCCGGACAGCTTGCCCTTGGGCACCTGCTCGTTGATGAAGGGGTAGTCCACAGGCAGCGTCCGGTTGAACAGGACCCGCCCGTAGTTGGTGGCGAAGAGCCTGGAGCCGTCCTTGAAGACCTCCTCCTTGACCACGTCGGGGCTGCCGGGCTCGGGGTCGACGACCTTGAGGTCGCCTGGCTCCCAGTTCTTGGGCATGACGAAGTCGGCGGGCACCCGAAGCAGGATCTTGGCCTGCATGTCGATCTCACCCAGGTCCAGGGCCATCCGGGCCTCGGCCAGGCTGGAGAAGATCCGGCCCTGGCCCTTGGCGCCGTCAACCACGGTGGTCAGGTAGTACAGACCCAGAATCATGTCCTGGGAGGGCATGGTTACCGTGTGGCCGTCGGCGGGCTTGAGGATGTTGTCGGAGGCCAGCATGAGCGAGCGGGCCTCAGCCTGGGCCTCTGCCGACAGGGGCAGGTGGACCGCCATCTGGTCGCCGTCGAAGTCGGCGTTGAAGGCCGCGCAGGCCAGCGGGGGCAGGTGGATGGCCTTGCCCTCGACCAGGATGGGCTCAAAGGCCTGGATGCCCAGACGGTGCAGCGTAGGCGCACGGTTGAGCAGGACGGGATGCTCGGAGATGACCTCCTCCAGCACGCCCCAGACCTCGGGGTCGCCGCGGTCGACCAGCCGCTTGGCGCTCTTCATGTTCTGCGCGTAGTTGAGGTCCACCAGCCGCTTGATGACGAAGGGCTTGAAGAGCTCCAGGGCCATGGGCTTGGGCAGGCCGCACTGGTGCATGCGCAGGGAGGGCCCGACCACGATCACGGAACGGCCGGAGTAGTCCACACGCTTGCCCAGCAGGTTCTGACGGAAGCGGCCCTGCTTGCCCTTGAGCATATCCGCCAAGGACTTCAGGGGGCGGTTGGAGGCTCCGGTAACGGGGCGACCACGGCGGCCGTTGTCGAAGAGGGAGTCCACGGCCTCCTGGAGCATGCGCTTCTCGTTGTTGAGCATGATCTCGGGGGCGCCCAGCTCGATCAGGCGCTTGAGCCTGTTGTTGCGGTTGATGACGCGCCGATAGAGGTCGTTCAGGTCGGAGGTGGCGAAGCGGCCGCCGTCCAGCTGCACCATGGGGCGCAGGTCGGGCGGGATGACCGGGACGACGTCCAGGACCATGGCCTCGGGCTTGTTGCCGGTGTTCAGGAAGGCGGAGACCACCTTGAGCCGCTTGAGGGCACGGGCCTTGCGCTGGCCGGAGCCGGTGTCGATCTCGTGACGGAGCTCCTTGGCGGCACCCTCCAGGTCGAAGTCCTGCAGGCGCTTCTTGATGGCCTCGGCGCCCATGCAGCCCTCGAAGTAGTCACCGTAGCGGTCCTGCATCTCCCGCCACAGATCCACGTCACCCTCCATGTCGCCGGGCTTCAGGGTCTTGAAGCGGTCGAAGACGGCTGTGATCCTCTGAATCTGGTCATCGTAGCGCTTGCGGATGGCGGTCATGTCCCGCTCGGCCCCGTTGCGCAGACGTGCCTTCATGGAACCCTTGACCTCGTCGGTCTTCTCCAGCTCGGCCAGGTCCTCTTCCAGCTTCTTGGCGCGCTTGTCGATCTCCAGGTCGCGCTTCTTCTCCAGCTGGTTGATCTCGTTGTCGAACTCGTCCTGCAGGTCGGGCAGATCCTTGTGGCGCTGCTCCTCATCCACCTTGGTGACCATGTAGGCCGCGAAGTAGATGACCTTCTCCAGGTCCTTGGGCGCGATGTCCAGCAGGTATCCCAGCCGGGAGGGCACGCCCTTGAAGAACCAGATGTGGGTAACGGGGGCGGCCAGCTCGATGTGGCCCATACGCTCGCGGCGGACGCGGGAGCGGGTGACCTCCACGCCGCAGCGCTCGCAGACGATCCCCTTGAAGCGCACGCGCTTGTACTTGCCGCAGGCGCATTCCCAGTCACGGGTGGGTCCGAAGATCTGCTCGCCGAACAGGCCGTCCTTCTCGGGCTTCAAGGTACGGTAGTTGATGGTTTCGGGTTTCTTGACCTCGCCATAGCTCCAGCCGCGGATGTCGTCGGCCGTGGCCAGTCCGATTCTCAGTTTGTCAAATGCATTGACGTCCAGCACTCTGTGTCCTGTCTCTGATCTTGTAACTGCTCTGAAGTTTGCCTCTTGGCGGGATGCCCGTCAGTCGGGCATCCCTGTGACTGGTGGTTCAGCGGTACTCCGGCTCGGGAGCGGACTGGTCGGCCTTGGCGGAAGCGTCCGGGCGGGCGCCGATGTTGAAGCCCAGGTCGTCGGAGGCGGCGCTCGGGTCGTCGTCCTCATCCTTCATCTCGATCACGTTGCCTTCCGCGTTGAGCACCTCCACGTTCAAGGAGAGCGACTGCATCTCCTTGAGCAGCACCTTGAAGGATTCGGGGATGCCGGCCGCCGGCAGGTTCTCCCCGCGCACGATGGCTCCGTAGGCCCGGACGCGGCCGTCCACGTCGTCGGACTTGGTTGTCATCATCTCGTGCAGGGTGTAGGCGGCGCCGTAGGCCTCCAGGGCCCAGACCTCCATCTCGCCGAAGCGCTGGCCGCCGAACTGGGCCTTGCCGCCCAGGGGCTGCTGGGTGATCATGGAGTAGGGGCCGGTGGACCGGGCATGGATCTTGTCGTCCACCAGGTGGTGGAGCTTGAGCATGTACATGTAGCCCACGGAGATGGGCTTGGTGAAGGGCTCGCCGGTGCGGCCGTCGTAGAGCACGGCCTTGCCGTCGTCGCCCACCAGGCGCTCGCCGTCACGGTTGGGCAGGGTGGTCTTGAGCAGACCGTTCAAGGCATCCTCACGCACACCGTCGAAGACCGGGGTGGCCACTGCGGTGCCGGGCTCGGCCTTCTCTGCACCTGCCGGGATGTGCTTCTTCCACTCGGCCTCCAGGTCGGGATCCAGGCTGATGTCCCAGCCGGAGTGGGCAATCCACCCCAGGTGGAGCTCCAGGACCTGGCCCAGGTTCATACGGGAGGGCACGCCCAGGGGGTTGAGCATGATGTCGATGGGGGTGCCATCGGCCATGAAAGGCATATCCTCCTCGGGCAGAATCCTCGAGATGACGCCCTTGTTGCCGTGACGGCCGGAGAGCTTGTCGCCCTGGGTGATCTTGCGGTGTTGGGCGATGTAGACCCGGATCATCCGGTTGACGCCGTTGGGCAGCTCGTCGCCGTCCTCCTCGGCATCCTCGCGGGTGACCTCCTTGACCTCGATGACCGTGCCGGTCTCGCCGTGGGGCACCCGCAGGCTGGTGTCGCGCACCTCGCGGCTCTTCTCGCCGAAGATGGCCCGCAGGAGCCGCTCCTCGGGGGTCAGCTCGGTCTCGCCCTTGGGGGTGACCTTGCCGACCAGGATGTCCCCGGCCTCGACCTCGGCGCCGATGCGGATGATGCCGCGCTCGTCCAGGTTGGCCACCGCATCCTCGCCCACGTTGGGCAGGTCACGGGTGATCTCCTCGGCGCCCAGCTTGGTCTCCCGGGCGTCGGTCTCGTACTCCTCGATGTGGATGGAGCTCAGGGTGTCGTCCTGGACCAGCCGCTGGGAGATGATGACGGCGTCCTCGTAGTTGTAGCCGTTCCAGGGCATGAAGGCCACCAGGACGTTCTTGCCCAGGGCCATCTCGCCCTTCTGGGTGGCTGGGCCGTCAGCCAGGACAGTACCGGCCTCGACCCGCTCCCCGTCCTTGATCAGGGGAACCTGGTTGTAGCAGGTGGTCTGGTTGGACCGCTGGAACTTGGCCAGCTTGTAGGAGGACTGGGTGCCGTCGTCATTCATGACGCGGATGATGTCGGCGGAGACGTAGGTGACCACGCCCGGCTTCTCGGCCAGGATGACATCGCCCGAGTCGATTGCGGAACGCCACTCGGAGCCCGTGCCCACCAGGGGACGCTCGGACTTGACCAGGGGGACGGCCTGACGCTGCATGTTGGTGCCCATCAGTGCTCGGTGGCCCTCGTCGTGCTCCAGGAACGGAATCAGGGAGGCACCCACCGAAACCATCTGCCGGGGGGAGACATCCATCAGGTCCACCTGGGAGACGGGCACATCCTTGGCCTCGGCCTCGGCGTCACGCACCAGGGCCTCGTCCTCGACGAAGTGTCCGGTCTCGTCGATCTCCTGGTTGGCCTGGGCGATGGTGTGCTCGGACTCCTGGTCGGCGGTCATGTAGACCACGTCGTCGGTCACCTGGCCATCAATGACCTTGCGGTAGGGGGTCTCGATGAAGCCGAAGGGGTTGACCCGGGCGAAGGTGGCCAGGGAGCCGATCAGGCCGATGTTGGGGCCTTCAGGGGACTCGATGGGGCACATGCGTCCGTAGTGGGAGGGGTGCACGTCGCGCACCTCCATGGAGGCACGGTCGCGGGACAGACCGCCGGGGCCCAGGGCCGAGAGACGGCGCTTGTTGGTCACGCCGGCCAGCGGGTTGTTCTGATCCATGAACTGGCTCAGCTGGGAGGTTCCGAAGAACTCCTTGATGGTGGCGTTGACCGGGCGGATGTTGATCAGGGACTGCGGGGTGATGGCCTCGGCATCCTGTGTGGTCATCCTCTCGCGGACCACACGCTCCATACGGCTCAGACCGGTGCGCAGCTGGTTCTGGATCAGCTCGCCCACCTGGCGGATGCGACGGTTGCCGAAGTGGTCGATGTCGTCCACGTCCACCCGTAGCTCGATGTCCTGGCCGTCGCGGCGGCCGGGGAAGGTCTGCCCGCCGGCATGCAGGGTCACCAGGTACTTCAGGGTGGCGATGATGTCCTCGGGGTGCAGGCTGCGGTCGTTGAAGTCGGCCTCAAGACCCAGCTTGCGGTTGATCTTGTAGCGGCCGACCCGGGCAAGGTCGTAGCGCTTGGTGTTGAAATAGAAGGAATCCAGCAGGTTGCGGCCGGCCTCGGGAGAGGCGGTGTCCGCAGGCCGGATCTTGCGGTAGAGGTCGGTCAGGGCCTCGTCCTGGGTCTCGATGGTCTCCTTCTCCAGGGCGTCCAGCACCAGCGGGTAACCCTTGAAGGCCTTTCGGATCTGCGGCTTGGTCATTCCGATGGCCATGAGGAAGACGATGGCGGACTGCTTGCGCTTGCGGTCCACGCGCACGCCCAGCACATCGCGCTTGTCGATCTCGAACTCCAGCCAGGCACCACGGCTGGGGATGATCTTGGCCCCGAAGACCTCCTTGTCGGAGTTGCGGTCCTGGGTGCGGTCGAAGTAGACGCCGGGAGAGCGGACCAGCTGGGAGACGATGACGCGCTCCGAGCCGCCGATGATGAAGGTGCCGTGGGGGGTCTGCAGCGGGAAGTCGCCCATGAAGACGGTCTGGGACTTGATCTCGCCGGTGTCCCCGTTCTCGAACTCGGCGTTCACGTACAGGGGGGCGGAGTAGGTGTAGTCCTTCTCCTTGCACTCCTGAACCGTGTGCCGGGGCTCCTCGAAGTAGGGATCCGAGAAGGTCAGGCTCATGGTCTGGGCGAAGTTCTCAATGGGCGAGATCTCCTGGAAGACCTCATCCAGGCCGGAGACGGGAGCCACGGTATGGGTCCCGTTGACCTGATCCTCTTCGACCCTCTTCTTCCAGCGGTCATTGCCGACCAGCCAGTCGAAGCTATCGGTCTGCACGCCCAGGAGGTAGGGTACCTCGATGGGTTCACGGATGGATCCGAAATTGACACGATCGGTGGCCTTGTGCAGTTTGATGTCGTGTTCGTCAGCGCGTGCCTGCGTGGCGGTGGTACTACTTACAGCTTTATTGGCAGCCAAAATGGACGTTCCTTATCGCTCGCCGTACTCGATCATTCCTGTTACCCCAGGGAGATGCCGAATGGCCGCCATATGCCTATTCGCGGGCACCTCCTCGATGATGCATGCCCGCTATATGACACACCTCATGCAAAGACAAAACTATAGCAGACAAGAACCCTAAACACAATCGGCGTGTCGTCTTGGAAAAGCTGCTATTGAACCATGACCGGCACTTGCTGGGAGACTACGTGCGAATCGGCCTTGAGCACCAGCTTGGCCTGATAGGAGCCGGCCTTGACCCAAGGCAGCTCCTGGTCGGGCTGGCAGCTCTCCTGGCTCCTGTCGGCATGCCAGGTGATGGTCTGCACATCCTTGTCGCCGGTGGCCATGAGCAGGGTGCGCGCCCCCACCGGGCAGGCATCGGAGCGCCAGACGGTATCCTGGCCGCTGGTGATGACCAGCACCCGGCCTCCGTCGGAACCGTCCACCAGGCATGAGCCCGTTCCCTTGTGCCGGATGGTCGCCGTGAAGTCGATGGATCCGCCGACCTCAGTGCTGGGATCGGGCGCAGCCAGCTCCAGCGCCAGGTCCCCTTTGCCACAGTCAGGGGCTCCTGAGGAACGCTTCCTGCCGGCATCCTTCTTCTGATCTTTGCCCTGCCTGTCCTTGTCTTTGGATTTCGTCTTTGCGGACTGCTGGGCGCTGGTAGAGGCACCCTGGCCCCCATCGCCTCCGCGCAGGGCTCTGATGCCGGCCCCCACGCCCCAGACCAGGCCAGCACAGACCAGCAGGAAGAGCACCGCCAGCAGGGCGGCCGCGATCCTCCGGCGACGGTACATCCGCCGTTTCTTCTCGCTCATGCGTCGCTTGGCCATACTTCTCCAGTCTAATCGCCAGGGCGGCCTTCACCGTGGCAGACTCAGGCTGCCGTCCTGGCCGATCTCCAGAAGACCGTCCTCGTCCAGGGAGGCGACGCACCGATCAAGTCGGATTTCGTCGTCGCACAGGGGTTTCAGGTCTTTCCTGGCGACAGGTGCGCCCGAAGCCCGCCGCAGGGCCTGAAGAATTGCACCGCGGACCTGCCGGTCGGTGCCTGCGAAACGCTGCCGGGGCCTGGTCCTGCCCGCGCCTAGACCTGGCAGCCCAGCCTTGAGAAAGCGGCAATGGCCGGCCAGGGGACAGATGTCACAGGCCGGCTTGCGAGCTATGCAGACCGTGGCGCCCAGCTCCATGACAGCCTGGTTCCATCGTGCCGAGGGCGGCTCCCGCCAGGCTGCCGACCGAACCTGCGGATCAGCCAGCCCCAAACGGTCACTATCTTCCTGAGCACCGCTGTCCTGGGCGTCGACAGCCTCGGTTCCCTCGTCCTCGGGCAGGACCTGCCAGGCCAGCTGGCGCTCCTCACGGCTGGCAGCGCCCCCGGTGGATTCGCGCCCCAGGAATACCCTGGACAGCACCCTGCGGATGTTGGTGTCGATGACGGCAATCCTCTCGCCGTAGGCAAAGCTCATGACAGCGCTGGCCGTGTAGTCGCCGATGCCGGGCAGGGCCACCAGCTGGTCGTAATCCCGGGGCAGCCGGTCTGCATACTGGCCGGCCACCTGCTGCGCACACTCCTGCAGGCGCAGGGCTCGGCGCGGGTAGCCCAGCCGGCCCCAGGCCGTGATGACCTCGGCCTTGGGTGCGCCAGCCAGGGAGGCCGCATCCGGCCATACCTTCATCCAGGCCGTCCAGTAGGGCACCACCCGGCTCATCTGGGTCTGTTGGCTCATGACCTCGGAGACCAGTACCCCCCAGGGCGTGGTTCGTCCAAAGCGCCAGGGCAGGTCGCGGGCATATCGGCTCCACCAGTCGAACAGCCGCAGGCGGATGGGCTCAATCTCCACCAAGGCCGCTTCCGTGTTCTCCATGGTCACACCGCCCTTCGCCATCCGATTCCGTCTCATTCAACCGCCGTATTTTGCCCGACGGTGCCGACCGACACTGCCTCACCTGTCGTTTGGCGACGGTAGGTTGGCCTCATGAACAGGCAGGAGCAGGAGCAGTCAGGCGACCCGTCGAAGGCTGTCGAAAGCATGTACGAGTACGGATACCGCAAATCGAACTATGGTCCCGATGAGCTGGTCACCGACGCACACGGCAATCCCATCTCCGTGGTGGACGCCATGATGAAGGCCGATCAGGCCAGTCGGGTGAAGACCTCCACACCCCACCTGTGCTACTACTCGCCACGAATCCCCGGCAACACCGGCTCGGCCATCCGCCTGTGCGCCGTGACCGGCACCATCCTGCACCTGATAGAGCCCCTGGGCTTCAACCTCAAAGACACCAAGCTGCGCCGCGCCGGCCTGGACTACCACGACATGGCCCATGTGGTCCTGCACCCGGACTTCGACGACCTTGTTCGCTCCATGCCCGGCAGCCGGATCATCGCCTTCACCGCCCACGCCGACAAACTCTATACCGAGGTCAGCTACCGGCCCGACGACATCCTCCTGTTCGGACCCGAGCCCGGCGACATCCCCGACCCCATGGAGATCATGGCCGGCCCTCACGTGGCCGAACAGGTCAGGCTGCCCATGCGGCCCAGTCTGCGCAGCCTGAACCTGACCAACTGCGCCTCCATCGCCATCTACGAGGCCTGGCGGCAGCTGGGATTCCAAGGCGGTCGCTGAACACCGCGAGCGCGCTCAATTCTTGAAACTGTGAATGGGCGCCGGGATATGTCCGCCTCGGTTGACGAAGTCGGCACAGGAGCGGGTATTGACAGGCACGACCGGCCCACCACCCATGAGCCCGCCGAACTCGGCCCACTCACCCACCTGCTTGCCAATGACAGGAATGACCCTGACTGCGGTGGTCTTCTGATTGATCATGCCGATGGCCGCCTCGTCGGCGATAAGGCCGGAGATGGATTCGGCGGAAGTGTCCCCAGGGATGGGAATCATATCCAGCCCCACCGAGCAGACGCAGGTCATGGCCTCAAGCTTCTCCAGGGTCAGACTCCCCTCTTGTGCAGCTTGGATCATGGCGGCGTCCTCGGACACGGGAATGAAGGCCCCGGACAGCCCGCCCACCGAGCTGGAAGCCATGATGCCGCCCTTCTTGACCTGATCGTTGAGGATGGCCAGGGCCGCTGTGGTCCCGGGTGCGCCCACCTGCTCCAGGCCCATGGTCTGTAGGACTTCGCCCACCGAGTCCCCCACCGCTGGGGTGGGGGCCAGGGACAGGTCGATGATCCCGAAGGGCACGTCCAGGCGACGGCTGGCCTCCTGGGCCACCAGCTGCCCCACCCGGGTGATCTTGAAGGCCGTCCTCTTGATGGTCTCGCAGAGCTGCCCGAAGTCCGCTCCCCTTGCTGATTCCAAGGCGGTCTTGACCACGCCGGGACCGGAGACCCCCACGTTGATGACGGCCGATCCCTGGCTGACCCCATGGAAACCACCGGCCATGAAAGGGTTGTCGTCCGGAGCGTTGCAGAAGACCACCAGCTTGGTGCAGCCGGAGCTGTCCGAGTCGGCGGTGCTCTCGGCAGTGGCCTTGACGACCCGTCCCATCAGAGCTACGGCATCCATGTCGATACCGGTCCTGGTGGAGCCCACGTTGACGCTGGCGCAGACCCGTTCCGTCTGGCTCAGGGCCCTGGGCAGTGACTTGATCAGCAGCCGTTCGGCCGGGGTCATGCCCTTGCCGACCAGGGCCGAATAGCCACCAATCAGGTTGACACCGACCTCCTGGGCCGAACGGTCCAGGACCTTGGCCACGGCTACATAGTCTTCCACGGAATGGCAGGCTCCGGCGGCCACCAGTGAGATAGGGGTGACGGTGATGCGCTTGTTGACGATGGGAATGCCGTACTCGCGGGCGATGGAGTCCCCAGTGGACACCAGGTCGCCGGCCAGGGAGACGATCTTGCGATGGATGTTCCGACAGAGCATGTCCACATCCCCGCTCACACAATCCAGCAGGCTGATGCCCATGGTGATGGTGCGCACGTCCAGGCGCTCCCGGTCGATCATGTCGTTGGTCTCCAGGACCTCGTCGCGTGTGATCATGGCCGCCTCCTTAGACCCGGTGCATCCTGGTGAAGATCTCCTCGCGCTGACAGCGGATGGAGACTCCGATATCCTCTCCCAGGGATTCCATCCGCTGGCTCAGTGCATCGAAATCATCCCGGCAGGCGGTGCAGTCAACAATCATCATCATGGTGAAGAAGCCGTCCAGAATGGTCTGCGAAATATCCAGCACATTGACACCCTGCTGGGAGAGGTCTGTGCAGACCTTGCCGATGATGCCTATGGCATCCTTGCCCACCACCGTGATGATCGCCTTGTCCATGGCCGTCCTCCTCATCCACCTCGCCCTTGACCGGAGCCCGCGAAAACCGGGACCCCGCTCCCCCAGCTTAGAGGAGCGCCGGGAGAAGCAGGGTCGTAGGGGTCTACAGACTGGTTCAGGATTCGCGGGTGGCCGCCGAGGAGGGCAGGGCGATCAGGGCCCTGGGGGCCTTGAATCCCTTGGAAGCGAACCGTTCGGCGATGTCACGGGCGAGATCGGAGCCCTTGCCGGCATCTGCCAGGGCGATGATGGATCCGCCGAACCCGCCGCCGGTCATACGAGCTCCGTAGGCCCCACCCTGACGTGCTGTGTCCACGGCCTCGTCCAGCTCCGGGCAGGTGACCTCGTAGTCATCCCTCAGGGAGTCATGGGAGGCGTTGATCAGGCGGCCGGCCAGGACGTAATCGCACCTGCCGAAAGCCTGGATGAAGCGGTCCACCCGTCCTATCTCGCTGATGACATGGCGGACCCGCCGACGCATGGTCTCATCGGGCAGTTGCTCAAGCAGCGCAGCCAGGGCGGATGGCGGATCAGCGGCGCCATTGACCTGGTCTGCCGCCTGGCGCAGGTTGGCCACCCCCAGCAAATGCACAGCCTGCTCGCAGGTGGCCCGACGCTGATCGTATTGGCCATCATTGAGCTGGTGCTGGGCCCTGGTGTCGACGACCAGCAGCTCCAGGCCCGCAGCCCGCAGGTCAAAGGGAACCTGGCGCACGTTGCTCATGGCATCCAGCTCCGGCCGGCAGTCCAGCCGCAGGGCGCAGCCGGATCGACACCGCATGGCGGCGCTCTGATCCATGCCGCCGGTTGATGCGCCGGCCATATCGTTCTCAGCCGTGATGGCGGCCTGAATCAGCCTGACCCGGCCACCCTCGTCGCCGCCCAGACCCAGACCGAACAGGTCATCCAGGGCCAGGGCCACTGCACAGGTCATGGCGGCCGAGGAGCTCAACCCGGACCCCACGGGCACACAGGAGGCCAGGGCCAGGTCGAACCCTCGAACCTGGGGGAAGCCATCCCGCCGCAGAGCCCAAGCCACGCCGACCGGATAGGCCGCCCAGCCGCTCACCCCACGGGCCTGAAGCCCATCCAGGTCAGCCTGGACCGGGTTCTCCGGATCCATGGTGGAGACCAGACGCACCCGACTGTCCGTCCTGGGACTGGCGGCCACATAGGTGCGAGTGGGCAGGGCGATGGGCAGGCAGAGCCCGGCGTTGTAATCCGTATGCTCGCCAATCAGATTGACCCGGCCGGGGGCACTCCAGACGCCCTGGGGGTCCCCGCCATAGACCTTCCGGAAGAGCTCTCGGGCCTTGGTGGCCCCTTGGCCGTCAGCACCCTGGGTCCAGGGCTGTATGAATTCCACTGTCCTCGTCATTGATTCTCTCCATTCTCCAGGTCCAGGGGTCCCAGCTGGCGGAATCGGTCAGCGATGCGCTCAGGGGTGGTGTCAGACACCCATGCAGCCATGCCTGACTCGGACCCTGCAAGATACTTGATTTTGTCCACGGCACGACGGAAGGAGAAGAACTGCAGGTTGAGCCGGTAGTCCTCCCGCCGCGAATCGTGCAGCGGGGCCTGATGCCAGGCGGCGATGTAGGGCAGATCCATTCCCTTGCCGTCGCCCTTGTCGAAGAAGGCGTTGCCCCGCTTGAGCAGGGTGGAATACATGACGGCCAGATCCCAGCGCTCCTGGTCGTTGAGCTGGTCCAGGCTCAGGATCCCGTCGCGCACGGGGGCCATATGGACCTCCAGGGGCCAGCGGGCGGCGGCGGGCACATAGGCCACCCAGGTGGCGTTGCGGAAGACAATGCGTCGACCGGAGTCCAGCTCGGCCCTGAGGATGTCCGCCAGGAGGTTGCCGCCGGTGCGTTCGCGGTAGGCGGCGCACTGCTTCAGCTCCTGCTCCAGCCGGGGGGCGATGAAGGGGTAGCAGTAGATCTGACCGTGGGGGTGGGCCAGGGAGACGCCGATCTCCTGGCCATGGTTCTCGAAGGGGAAGATCTGTTCGATGCCCTCCATGGTCGAGATCTCAGCAGTGCGGAAGGCCCAGGCCTCAACCACCGTCCGCAGACGGGAGACCGGCAGATCGGCAGGCAATGCGTGCTCATCAGGGTCGAAGCAGACCACCTCACAGCGTCCGTTGGCCTCGCGCACCGGCCATAGGGGGTTGCCGTCCACCAGTGAAGGCTGGTCGGCTGCCTGCGTATCGGGCACCTGCATCATGGAGGGGAAACGGTTCTCAAAGACCGCCACGTTGTAGTCCACATCGGGGATCTCCCCATCCTGGTAGGGGTCTCCGGGCTTTCTGGCGGCCAGGGGGTTGCCCTTGGCGGTGGCCTGCGGACCGGCGGTGATGGGCCGGTTCATCCGAGCCGTGGCCATGGGGATCCAGTCTCCGGTCAGAGGATCACGGCGCATCTGCGGCGGCTGGAAGGGCACCGTCCTGCCCTCCTGATCCTGATGGGGGGCGAACCGGTCGGTCAGCGGACGAGGGTCATCCAGACGCCTGGTCTTGCGGCCGGAGACATACTCAGGATCGTCATCCAAGTAGAAGAACCGGCGCCCGTCGGCCAGCCGGGTGGGGGTGATACGGATATGCTCCCTGGCGTAGTCGCCGGGAACATACCGCTGGGGGATATACTGCTCTGACTTCATGCTGCTCCTTCATCGTCCGTGATGATTGACAATCCATGGCAACCTGCTATGACAACCTGCGCACCCTTGAACAACTGGCTGATCATTGAGCCTGGACCGCTTCCCCGGCACCCGCCTTGGCTTCGGGTCCGTCGGAGTCCCCGTCTTGAGCCTGGCCTTCCTCGGGGTTGACCGGCACCAAAACCAGCCGCTTGACCAGGGACCGGGTGGCCTCCGCCGACTCCTGGTCCAGCTGGTCGTCGGTGATGACGGTGTCCACCTGGTCGAATGAGGCAAACAGGGACAGGGAGGTGCAGCTCCACTTGGTATGGTCGGTCAGGATGATGGTCCGGTCGGCAATGTCCATCAGCGCCATATCCGTGGCCGCCTCCAGGGAGTTGGGCATCAGGAAGCCACGCGGTATGGAGACCGAGTGGGTCCCCAGAAAGACCGTATTGACCCTCAGGGAGGCGATGACCTTATCCGCAATGGGGCCGACCAGGGAGTTGGACCGGGTGATGACGCCGCCGGTGACGATGACCTCCACGTCCTTGCTCTCCATGGCCTGGACCAGCTCGGCCACGGGGATGGAATTGGTCAGCAGGGTCACGCCGGCGCACTGACGGCTCTCCAGAAGGTGCTGGGCGAAGACGTAGGCCGTGGTCCCGCCCCCGATGGCGATGACGTCGCCCGGGGAGACATAGTCGATGGCGCGCCGGGCGATGGTGTCCTTGAGACCCATGTCCATCTGTGACTTGACCGAGAAGAGCGGCTCGGCCAGTAGCGAGCTCGTCGTGACGGCCCCTCCATGGACTCTCTTGAGCAGGCCCTTGTCCGCCAGGTCGGCAATGTCACGGCGGATGGTCATGGCGGAGACGCCCAGCTCCTTGGAAAGGGCGGTAATGCGGACTGCGCCACGAGTACGCAACCGGTTCAATATCAGGTGTTGGCGTTGTGACGATATCATTCGAACATTATCGCACACATTCGCCCAAATTGGCAAGCCGGCCATCGGACAGTGGTCGCTGTTCCAAAGCGGGGCGGAAAAATCGACATCCCTGCCATGCTTGGACCATTCTTCCATACACCTGAAGCCTGCCGGAGCTCCTACGGAAATCCAATCACCAAGGCGTAATTTGTTCTGTAAAATCCCAATAAGGACCTTTGGGGTCGCTCATAAAAACGAACACAAAGGGGATGCAATGTCAGTTTCGACGAATCAACCGTTCAAGTCCCCACAGAGTCACTTGCGCCATGGCCTCCAGAACGATCCCAGCATCCATCTTCGAGCTACCACGAACTCGCTCCACGAAGACTATAGGCACTTCGACTACGCTAACGCCCATGGCCTGGACCCGACGCAGCATATCCACCTGGAAGACGTAGCCGCTGGATCGGACCCTTCCCAGATCGATCCGCCTCAGCACGTCCGCTCGATAGACCCGCAGGCCGGCAGTCATGTCCCTTACTGAGGATCCCAATACGGTGCGGGCATACCAGGATCCCGCACGCGAGATCAGGTTCCGATACCAGGGCCAATGCTTTGTGCGGCCTCCGCGCACCCGGCGCGAACCGATGACCAGACCCGGATGCGCCTCACCTTGGGCCACCGCCAGCATCCTGGCCAGATCCTGGGGCCGATGGGAGCCGTCCATGTCCATCTCGCAGATCAGGTCATAGCCATGCTCCAGCGACCAACGGAACCCCTGCACGTAGGCTGGACCCAGCCCACGGCGGGCATGGCGATGGATGACATGCACGCGAGGATTGCTCCTGGCCATATCCTCGGCCTTGGCGCCGGTGCCGTCCGGCGAGTTGTCGTCGACGACCAGGACATCGACTTCCGGGCAGCAGGCCAACAGCTGTGGAAGGGTCACCCCGATATTGTCAGCCTCTTGATACGTAGGCATGACCACAATGGTCCCTGCTCCCCCACCAACAACGTCCATGGCCGCTCTCAGCGTGCGATGCCGTAGGCCCCGCGCCGGTACGGCTCAGGGTAGGGGGTCTGCTGAGCGGACAGCCCCAGTTTGTAGGCGGCCCTGAGCGGCCAGTAGGGGTCACGCAGGCTGGCTCTCCCGATCTCCACCGCATCGGCCAGACCCTTGCGCACAATCCGGTCGGCCTGCCTGGGCTTGGTGATCAGCCCCACCGCCGTAGTGGGAATCAGCGCCTGGCTGCGCACCTGGTAGGAGAAGGGCACCTGATAGTTGGGAGCGGCGGGAATCTTCACGCCGGGCAGCAGGCCCCCGGTGGAGACGTCGATCAGGTCCACCCCGTGCAGCTTGAGCACCTTGGCAGTGTGGATGGTCTCGTCCAGACCCCACCCGCCGGTGGCCCAGTCGGTGGCGGACATGCGCACCAGCAGGGGCATGCCCGAGGGAATGACCTCGCGCACGGCATCGGTCACCTGGATCAGCAGGTGCATCCTGCCGGACAGATCGCCACCGTATTCATCGTCGCGTCGGTTGACCAGGGGATCGAGGAATTCTGAGAGCAGGTAGCCATGGGCGGCATGCAGCTCCACTCCCAGGAAGCCGGCCCGAACGGCTCGCATGGCAGCGGAACGGAAGTCAGCCACAATGGAGGTTATCTGAGCCCGGGAGAGCTGGACCGGCACAGCCATCCTCCCAAAGGCGATGGGGCTGGGGCCCACAGGTTGCCAGCCGCCCTCGGCCACAGGCACGGTGGCATTGATGTAGCCCATGGAGGAGCATCCGGAGGAACCCTTGCGCCCCGAGTGGTTGAGCTGGACGATGGGCACTGCCCCGGCGGCCTTGACATCCCGAACGATGCCCTGCCAGGCCCTGGCCTGCTCGTCGTTCCACAGTCCCACATCACAGGGTGAGATACGTCCCTGGGGATTGACGGCCGTGGCCTCCCCGATGACGACTCCGAAGCCGCCCAAGGCCCGAGACACATAGTGCTGATAGTGGAAGTTGGTAGGAATCCCGTCGTGCCGCAGGGCCGAATAGGTGTCCATGGGGGGCATCCAGATCCTGTTGCGGATATGCTGGTCGCGAAGTTCCATGGGCTGGAAGAGTGCAGGCAGGGCCGTCTCCCGCCTTTTTCCCGATTTTGACAACCTGGACTTTTTGGCTCTTTTGCCCTTCTTGCCCCTCTTGGATGATTTGATCGGCTTGGCGGCATTGCCGGCTTTCTTCTTTCCGTCGGCCTGATCGGTCCCAGCGGACCAGATCGGTTTGGACACATCCAACCTGCCAGAACCGCTGACCGGCCCCGGCATTGCCTGATCGTCGTTGACCCGGCCGTCGGCCCGAGGGGCCTTGTCATCCAGCTCTGAATATTCCTGGACCATCAGTTCCTGCCTCTCCCGGCGGGCGGCCGCAACCCCACGTGGTCCGCCCGTTGACGAATCCCTAATGGCCTCCATTGTAGGCACAGGCCCTGGTCCTCCGGCGAATCCACAGTCTGGAATCGGTCCGGACCGGTCTCCTGGTTGCCTTGTTACTCCCTTTGGCTGTGACTATAGGTCTGCTGCTGTCCGCCCGAGGACTGTTGCCGGGACTGCTGAGATGGCTGAGACTGCTGGACCCCACCTGTGAAGCGGGGATCGGGATTGCCGTAGGAGTTGTCCGGCTGGATATTGGCTGCGGCCAGGTAGGTGTTCATGAAGTCCTTCCAGGCCGGGGCGGCGATGGATACGCCGTCCCAGATGTGGAAGGACCGTCCGTTGATGGTCTTGTTGTTGAAGGAGACCTGACCTTCCGCATTGCCCACGGTGACGAAGGCGGCCACCTGGGGGACGAATCCGCCGGTCAGCATGTACTTGTCCTCATGGGTGCCCGTCTTGGCGAAGGTCTTACGGCCCCCGTCCAGCTGGGCCACGGACGCCACGCCTCCGGGCTGGACCACGCCCTGGTTCATGGCATAGGCGGTGGTCTCGGCGATGCCCGGGTCGATGGCCTGATGACAGTTGGCCTTGGGCACCTTGATGGACCGATTGTTCTTGTCGACCACCTTGGTCATGGCGATGGGGCTGCAGGCCACGCCCTTGGCGGCGATGGTGGCGAAGACATTGGCCATGGTCAGTGGGGAAGCCTGGACCGCTCCGATGACCATAGGCGGCTGGAAGGTGTTGTCCGAGTGGATATCCATCTGGTCCTTGGGTGAATTGTGGTAGCCCATTTCCTTGGCCGTGTCCGCTATGCTGCACAGGCCGATCTGCTGGGCCATGGAGGCCTGGACGGTGTTGTGCGAGCGGATCAGGCCCTGCAGGGGGGTCTCCGGCGAGACGGTGCCGCCGCTTGCATTCTCCACATGCCAGTTGCCAGTGCCGAACCCGTAAGAGGTGCCGTCAGTCTCAGTGCAGGCGAATGTGGCCTGTGGGTAGTTGGTGGATGTGCGCAAGGGCTGGTTGATGGATTTGCCGGCCTTCATCCAGGCCACCAGATTGATAGGCTTCCAGGAGGAGCCCACGGGGAACCCCCAGCCGCCGCCGTCCTGCTGATCCACTGCATAATTGATTGCCGTGCGGGTGCCGCCGCCGGAGTTCTGGGTGGCGTCGTAAATGCGGTTGATGCCGAAGCCCAGGACCTCGCCTGTGCCCGGGCGAATGGCCGCCATCGTGACCTCGAACCCGGTCGGATCATCCACGGGGATGGTGTCCCGGGCCGCCTTCATGGCTGCGGCGTTGGCGTTGACATCCATTGTGGTGTAGATATCCAGACCACCCTCCTTGAGGAGCTTGTTGCGCTCCCCCTGGCTCTTGCCGAACTCCTTGGAGTTGAGGATTTGCTTGGTCACGTAGTCACAAAAGAAAGCCGCGTCCCCAGCCGCCTGGCAGCCGGCGTCCGCGGACTGCACATGCAGCATCTGATCCAGCGGCTTGGCCTTGTACTCGTCATACTGGCGCTGGCTGATGTAGTTTTCCTGCCTCATCAGATCCAGGACGATGTCCCGCTGCTCCTGGGAGGCCTTGAGATTGACTGTGGGGTCGAAGCGGGCGGGATTCTTGGTCACAGCGGCGATGGTGGCGGCCTCGCCCGGGTCAAGATCCTTGGCCGACTTGCTGAAGTAGCGCCTGGCTGCCGATTCAACCCCGTAGACGTTCGTGCCGAACTGGGCGATATTCAAATATCCTTGAAGAATCTCGGCCTTGGAGTACTTCTTCTCCATCTGCACCGCAATCAGCATCTCCCGCATCTTGCGGGCTATGGTCTCCTCCTGAGCATGATACGCGGCGATGGGGTCGTTGTTCTCCTCGGCCTGGCTCATGAGCACGTTCTTGACATACTGCTGGGTCAGGGAGGAGCCGCCCTGGGTGTCGCCCTGCTTGATGTAGGTCTGGATGAAGGCCCTGAGCACACCCTGGGTGTCCACGCCGGCATGCTCGAAGAAACGACGGTCCTCGCGGGCCACCACGGCTTTCTGCATGTAGTCGGAAACGTCCTTGATGGGCACCACGATCCTGTTCTGCACATAGAAGGTGGCGATGACCGTATGCCCGTCGGAGGCGTAGAGGCGGGACTGCTGGGGCAGATCGTTGACGTTGAAATCGATATTGTCCGTCTTCAGGGCAGGCATCAGATTCCTGGAGGCGGCGTTGATGCCGAAGACAGCGGGAGACAGGAAACCAGAGACGACCACGCCACCTGCGACGCAGAAGATGAGGTAAGCCAGCAGCAGCGTGAAGAAGCGCCTGACCGACATGGATTTCTTTTGTTCGGGCATGGTCTCCATCCTAGGCCGTCGGCTCTACCGGGTAGCGGCGTTCACATGCGCGAGCGTCGAATCAGCGGTCCAGGCTGGAAGATGATGATGGTGCGGCCCTTGCGAGAGATCCATCCCCGGTTTGAGAAGTCCATCAGGGCCTTGTTGACGGTCTCCCGTGAGGCGCCGACCAGCTGGGCCAGCTCCTCCTGAGTCAGATCGTAAGGGACCATCAGCCCCTGCTCGAAGGGTTCGCCGAAGCGTGTGGCCAGATCCAGCAGGGTCTTGGCCAGGCGGGCCGGCACATCCAGGAAGACCAGGTCGGAGATGCGCTCGTTGTCGGTCCGCAGACGGTGGGCCAGCACCTGAAGCATGTCCACAGCCACCTTGGGATGCTGGTTGAGCCAGTCGAAGAGGGTATCGTGGTCCAGAGCCGCCACCTTGGTCTTGTTGACCATGACCACGGCCGAGGCTGTACGCGGCCCACCGGAGGGGTCAAAAACGGGGATCTCGCCCAGGATCTCCCCGCGCCCGTGGATGCTGAGCAGCTGGATGCGGCGGTCGGGCGACTGGCGGACCAGCTTGACCCGTCCCTCCTCCAACAGATACATGCGGTGGTCGGTATCCCCCTGTCGAAAGACCGTGGACCCCTTGGCGTATGTGGTCTCGTGCATGGTGTCCAAAAGCTGGTCGGCGTCCTGCCTGGGCACTTGTTTGAATAGGGCGGTCTGCCTGAGGGCGTTCCCGTCATCGGGAATCTCATTGGGCTTGTGAACCGCCATACTCCGCACTCCTTTTCGCCATGTCTGGCGGGTCTGCACCGACTCACGCATGGTTGATGACCTCACGCCGGGTTCGACGCGACTGAGCACGATTATACCCACATACACCAACCCCCTTTCCCGGTCAGGCGATCTGGGCGGTCCACCCCCCGCGGCCGTAGCGCTGCCGAACCAGGGTTCGGGCCCGCTGCTCGACCTCGGGCGCTGGACTGGATATGCGCAGGTCCTCCACCAGGGAGGGCAGAGTGTCCAGAAGGGCATCGATCAGGGATTGACGGGACAGACTGGTCTGCCTGTCGATGGGGTCCACCCGGCTTCTGACCGAGGTCACGGCCTTGTCATGGAACTTCTCCGGGGCCACCTTGAGCACCTGGGCCATCAGCTCGGCATCCACCGAATAGGAAAGCGTGGTGTGGTGGAGCAGCCCGCCCGGTCCGCGAGCTCCTGAAGGCAGTCTGCGCTGGGCGGCGCCCCCCATCTTGCCCCGTGGGGAGGCGATGTCATTCATGCCCTGCCAACCGGCCTGAATCCCTTGCATACGCAAACCACGGACCAGCCAATAGTCGCAGATCCGATAGGAGTCGATCAGGTCGGCTCCTTTGACGAAGTCCAAGGGCAGATAGAGGGAATAGGTAATGGCCCGGTCCGGCTGAATGACCATGGTGCCACCGCCGGTGCAGCGGCGAACCAGAGTAAAGCCCAGACTGCGTGCCCGCTCGACGTGGACCTCTCGGCTCAGGGACTGGAAACGCCCCAGAATCACAGCCGGTGCAGACCAATTCCAGATGCGCAGGGTAGGCGGCAACCGGCCCTGGGCCACAGCGTCATTGAGAGCCTGGTCCATGGCCATCTGCATGACCGGCTGACGTGGACCGTCCCTGATCAGGTCCAGCTTGAGGCCAGACCAACGTCGGAGGCATTCGACCTCGTCCGGCTGCGACTGCCTGGAAAATGTCCGGTCAGGCGCTGACGACGGTTGATCGGACTCCCCTTGTCTTTGGATGACCATCTCAGCCGGCAGGGCACGTTCCAGCGCGGTCACCAGGGTCCATGGGGACACACCGACTACCCGCTGGCCATCCCCCTCCGCCATGACCCTGTCCAGCCTTTCCAGGGCCAGATCAGGATCCAGGGGCAACGGAAGGTCGCAGATTGCGGATTCCAGTCGGGATACTGCCCCATGATCTCCCTCTGGCTCCTGAGAAGCTGTCGGGGCTGGCTCCGTGAAGAAATCGCCGTCAACCCTGCAGGAGGCAATGGCCGGACGGGAGTCGGACCCTTGGCCCAGGGTCAGGGTTACGGCCGCCAGTTTGCCGCCCATCTGCTTGCCGACACCGCGCAGGCGGGCCGGATTCAATCCGTCAGCTCCCATCCGCGAGCATCACGATGCCAGAAGGAACCGGTTGAAGATGTCAGAATCAGGATGCCTTCGATCAGCCCCCAGATCACGGCTATGGTCGGCCCGATGAAGAAGAAGGGGAAGCCGATCAGGGTGAGCATGAGCTGAGCCACGCCACGGCCGGTCCTACCCAGGTAGAAGTTGCCCACGCCGAAGCAGCCCAGGAAGATGCTGAGCAGACCGGCTGCCAGCTTGCTGTGCGGGATGGGTGATATGGGATAGGGGCCTCTGCCGTTTGGCATGGCTCCGGGGTACCCGCCCTGGGGCATGACCGGGTAGGGCCAGGGCATGGAGGTCTGCGGCGGATACTGCCCTCCGGGATACTGATTGCCGGGATACTGGCCGGATGGGTATTGATTGCCCGGGTACCCGCTCGGTGGGTATTGGCCAGACGGATACTGGCCGGATGGGTATTGGCCGGGGTAGCCCGGTCCCGGCTGATAGGGCCTTTGGGGATTCTGACCGCCTGCATATTGTCCGCCGGAATACTGAGCGGGATATTGTTGACCGGCTGGATACCCGGCGGTCGGGTACTGATTAGGCCGATAAGGCCCTGCCTGATCGGCTCCAGGATATTGGCCGCCGTTCTGAGGGACGAACGGGTATCCGGCATTGGCCCTCTGCCCCGTAGGATATCCGCCTTGGGAATACTGACCGGCGGGATACGGATTCTGATTCCTGACGCCGGCATCATGACCAGCAGGACAGCCCGGAGCCTGCCGTTGACCGTCAGCTGCTCCGACAGGAGCATCCCCACCGGCAGGATCCCGATGCGCGGGCGGTACCTGCGGGGATGGGGATGGCCCGAAACCAGGATTCCCTGTCGGCGTATTGCTGGACTGCCGGTCGTCCGGCTGAGGGGCATCATCCATAGTCATAGCCTCCAGTCTAGCCTCCATCCGTTCCGATCACAGACGGGCCAGAATATCCCTACCGATCTGCGCGGTGCTTCTTTGGGTGGAGCCGGAGCGCTCGATGTCGTCCTCCACGGCCCGTTCGATGCTGGCTGCCTCATCCTCGAAGCCCAGATGATCCAGGAGCATCCCCGCCGAGAGAATGGCCGCCGTGGGGTTTGCTATCCCCTTGCCGGCTATATCAGGAGCGGAGCCGTGGATGGGTTCGAACATGGATGGGTAGGTGCCCGAGGCGTTGATGCAGCCGGAGGCCGAGTATCCCACGCCTCCGACCACAGCCCCCGCTTCATCCGTGAGGATGTCACCGAAGAGGTTGTCGGTCACGATCACATCGAAACGGCTGGGCTCGGTCACAAGGAATATGGTGGAGGCATCGATATGCAGGTACTCGCGCTCCACGTCGGGATACTCCTGGCCCACCTGGTCGACCAGTCGCTGCCACATGTCTCCCGCATTGGTCAGCACGTTCTTCTTATGGACCAGGGTCAGGCGACGGCGACGCTTCATGGCCAGCTGGAAGGCATAGCGGATGACCCGTTCCGCCCCGTAAGCCGTGTTGATGGAGACCTCGGTGGCCACCTCTTGGGGAGTGCCCCGACGAATGGAGCCGCCGGCCCCGGCATAGAGCCCCTCGGTGCCCTCCCGCACGACCACGAAGTCGATGTCACCCGGATTGGCCAGTGGCGACACCACGCCCTTGTAGAGCTTGGAAGGCCGTAGATTGACATACTGGTCCAGCTCGAAACGCATTTTGAGCAGCAGTCCCCGCTCCAGGATGCCGGCCTTGATGCGTGGATCGCCGATGGCCCCAAGAAGGATGGCATCCTGCTGCTTGAGCCGGTCCAGATCCTCGTCGGGCAGAACGGCTCCATCACGCAGGTAGCGCTCAGCGCCCAGGTCGAAGTCCTCGTATCGTATGTCAGCCTTGCCTCGGGTAACCTTCTCCAGGACGGCCTGAGCCTGGGGAACAATCTCCTTGCCGATGCCGTCACCGGCAATGACCGCAATGTGATATGTTTTCTGCTTGCTATTTGTCATACCACGAGCATAACGAGCCAGCCAAGCCCCCTTCCCGACCCCGACCGAATCCCGGACAGGACCGAATCAGCGGCTTTCGGGGACCATGATGGACAGGCACCAGGCGTTCTCGAAGGCCAGCTCCTCCCACTGCCGGTAACGGCCGCTGATGCCCCCGTGGCCTGCCTGGACCTCGATTCTGATCAGCGCATCGGCCCCCATCTGGGGCTCCTGCAGCCTGGCCACCCACTTGAGCGGCTCAACGTAGAGCACGCGGGTGTCGTTCATGGATGTGGTCACCAGGATGGCAGGGAAGTGGTCGCTGCCGAAGAGCCGGCACCGACGATCAGCGTCAGGAACGTTCTCGTAGGGCGAGTAGGAGCGCATATACCGGTAGACCTGCTGGTCATGCAGGGGGTCTCCCCACTCGTCCCATTCGGTCACGGTCAGCGGCAGGTCCGGATCCAGGATGCTGGTCAGCGCGTCCACGAAGGGCACATCCGCCTCTATGCCGGCATAGAGCTGGGGAGCCATATTGGCCACGGCACCCATCAACAGCCCGCCGGCCGACCCGCCGTTGGCCACCGTATGACGGGGATCCGCCCAGCCCTGGGCCTGCAGTGCGGCAGTCACGTCGATAAAGTCCAGGAAAGTGTTGACCTTGTGCAGCCGACGGCCCTGCTCGTACCAGGCGCGGCCCATCTCCCCACCGCCGCGCACATGGGGGACCACGTAGAGCACGCCCCGGTCCAACAGGCTGAGCCGACCGGTGGAGAAGCCGGGGTCCTGGCTGATCTCGTAGGCTCCGTACCCGGTGATGAACATGGGTGCGGGCCTGTCCGGATCCTGTTCCGGCCAGGGACGGCGTTCGGGATGGTCTGGGGCCTGGATGATCGTGTCATCGGGCCCGGTCCTGCCAGAGGCATCCAGCCCAGGATGCATCCCCCGCCGCCAGACCAGCGAGACCGGTACCAGGGCCCCATCCCTGACGCGGACCAGAATCCGACGCTCCGCGTAATGCTCAGGTTTAAAGTCGCCTAAAACCCGAGCCCGCTTAAGCAGCCGATCCACACCCCGGACCGGATCCAGCTCCCGCAACTCAGCCGGGGTTCCATAGCTGCCCCGGATGTAGCGCAGTCCGGGAGCCTGGTAGGAGGGGTTGTCCGTGGGGCCGATGCTGTAGAGACGATCAATGCCGTTCCTGCCCTGGTCGGGCAGGACCTCACGGAAGCGCCAGGGCCGGCCCGCCCGCAGATCCTCCAACGCCTGGTCCTTGCCGATGACGGCCATGTGGGGCAGACTGTCGGCCCGGTAGGTCAGGACCACGAAGCTGCGGTGGATGCCCAGCCCCTCGATGCCCAGTCCGCGAGCGCCCTGGAGGATGGCCGGATTGCCCGGGTCCTGATAGGGCTTCTCGGGCGGCAGGGAGGACAGGTCTCCGGAGCGCTCGCAGCCATATGGACTGCCCTGGGCCAGCCGCACCCCTTCTCCCAGCTGAAATGGCGGATGGTGGCTACGCAGATCGATCAGGTCCACCTCGAAGTTGGGGTTGTTCACATTGTGGTAGACCACGGCCACCGGCAGGTCCTGTCCCGCCGGACCTGCATTTTCAAACCGGGCCAGGCTGATGTCGTACTCGACCCCCTCCTTGCGGGGGATCAAGGGTACAAACTCCCCCTGCGGATCCTTCAGGTCCAGCATGAGCACCTCGCTGGTGGTCTTGGACCCGGTGGCAATCAGCATGGCGGATTCGTCGTAACTCAGGCCCAGCCCCACCCAGAAGCGCTCATCGGCCTCCTGGTAGACCATGACATCCTGATCGGCCGAAGTGCCCACCTTATGCCTCCAGACCGTGTCCGGACGCCAGGCCTTGTCCAGGCCGGTGTAGAAGACCCAGTGGCCGTCGGGAGTCAGCACTGCCCCGGAGGAGACCTGGTCGATCCGATCAGGCAGGTCTCGGCTCTCGGCCAAATCCCGGATGCGCAGGTCGTAGCGTTCATTGCCCTTGGTGTCCAGTCCATAGAGCATCCACCGGCCGTCGACGCTCAGGTCCAGGCACCCCAGGGAGAAAAAGTCATGCCCCTTGGCCTCGGCGTTGGCATCGAAGATGACCTCCTCACCCGGCATGGATCCAGGCGCCGCATCAGCCTGGACGGCGGGGGGATCCCAATCATCCTGGTCGCGCACCGGCAGGCGGCACTGCACCCCATACTCCTGGCCCTTGAGCGTCCGGGAAAAGTACCAGTAGCCGTGCATCCGGGTGGGCACCGACATGTCGGTCTGCTGTACCCGGTCGGTGAACTCCTTGAGCAGGGTGGCCCGCAAACCCTCCTGACCGGCAAGCCGTTCCTGGCAGTATCGGTTCTGATCACGCACATAGGCCTTGGTGGCCGGATCCTCCCGGTTGCGCATCCACTCGTATGGATCCTCGAAGTGATCCCCATGGAAGCATCGATCAGAGGGACGGCGTTGTGCACGTGGAGGAACGGGATTGACGGCCGAAAAACTCATGGGGCGATTATATTCGGGCACAACGACGCAGGTAAGGCAGCAGGGTTCGCATCAAATTGGCACCTGTGGTCCCGTAAAAGACCGGCACCTCCGTCACTGGCATCGGCTGGGTGGCAGTGCGTTTGACCAAGGTTCCCAGCCCGGTCTCCTGGGGGCTCAGCTGACGGATTCCGATTGCCAGAACCCGGCCCGGATATTGCCGTACCACCTGGGCGAAGGTGGAGGGGTCGCTCTGCCCGTCGTCGCCCATGAGCACGAAGCGCATCTTGGGAAAGTCGGCCATGAGCTGGTGGATGAACTCCATCTTGTGCTGCACGATGGAAGGCACGAAGGTCTTGGGCCGGGGATCCAGATCCCGTAGCAGCAGGGGGCCGGCCGGAAATCCGTGGTCATGGATGAAGCCGCGTATGGATCCCTCCACATTCCAAGGAGAGGCCGACAGGTAGAAGAAAGGCATCCGGGGGTCCAGATCGCGGATGCGGTTGTAAAGCACGGCCATGCCCGGCACCGAAGACCGGCGGTGCGGGTCTGACAGGAGCAGGTTCCAGGCAGCCTTCCAATGATTGGGCACCTGGCTGATCATGATGGTGTCGTCCACGTCGGATATGACGCCGACAGGAGTCTGACCGGGCACGATGTATAAAGGCGCGTCCACTGGCCGGCGGCTCCGCACCTGGTAGGAGACCCGGTGCACGCCTGGGGTCAGCCGATGCTCGGCCACCAGATCCAGGTAGCCTGATCGGTCGGAAAAGACCGCATCCGCACTCAGGCTGCGGCTTGGATCGACGGCATCGTAGACCGAGGAATCGCCTACCTGAACCCTCCCGATGGCCGTGCTGTCGATGGCCAGCCTGACCCTGGTTCTGGGCGCAGGTACAGTCAGCAGGCCGCGGATGCCACGCATTGCCGGATCCTCGCGTCTGCGGCCGTCAGTCAGAATGGTACGGCAAATCAGCCGGGAGTATGACTCGGTACCGTAGCCCACATAGGGTTGAACGTCGGCCGACCAGCCCAGGCGCCCGGTCATATTGATGGACAGGCCCACCCACAAGTCGAAGGCACCGGTAATCAGACGCCGTAGCAGACGCACCGGAGCCGGTCTGCTCTCGATGCCCTCCCCGGGCGCGGCTGAATCGAAAGTCGTGCTGACCGACCGGACCCGCAGAGATCCTTCATTGCGTCCGGATCGCTTGGTCATAACCGGACCGTCAGTTCAGGCTCTTCAGCAGCTGACCGTACTCCTCGGCGCTCATCAAATCGGGCTCATCGTCCTCCAGGTCGATCTTGGCTATCCAGCCTTCCCCATAGGGGTCGGAGTTGATGACCTCCGGGTCGTCCGAGGCCGCCCTATTGACGTAGGCGATGGTACCCGCCACCGGGCAGACCACCGGCTCGACAGCCTTGGAGGACTCCAACTCGATGACCTCATCCCCGGCATCGACGTGGGTGCCGGTCTCGGGCAGGTCCAGAAAAACCAGGTCTCCCAGCTGGTCCGCCGCATACTCGGTCACGCCCATGGGCGCCGGGGACTGACTGGGGTCAATCCAGACATGATCCTGGGAATACCGCAGGTGTTCGGGCACATCCAGACGGGAAGTTCCATCACTGTGTTCATCGCTCATGGTTCCAGCCTACTCGGCCGTCTGCCGCGGCAGGCGCTCCTAGCGGGCCGGACCCGACGGAACCTGCCCCTCAACCTTGACCATGGTCCCGACCGGGGCGTTGTCAAAGATCCACTTGGCGTCCTGCTCATACATGTTGATGCAGCCGTGGGATCCGTAGTTGCTGGGGTCTCCCTTGGCAATGCCGACAGAGTTCCAATTGGCCGTGTGGAAGCCCTCATCGCCGTTGTAGTAGGAGACCCATGTGATATTGGGCAAGACGTAGCCATCCCCGCGCATGGTCTGGACCGTGTGGCGAAGATAGATGAAGAAGGTGCCGGTGTCGGACCATCTGTCGTCACGGGGCTTGCCTGAGCATATGGGGAAGGTCTTGACCGGGGTGGTGCCGTGGTAGGCGGTGGCAGTCTGGTCACTGAGGTTGACCCGAATCCAGGTGTCGCCGTCGGGCACGTCGTAGCGGGCCACCCGTGTCTGCTCCTTGTGGGGCGTAATCTCGGCTTTCACCTGGACCGGGCTCGTGTCGCCCTCTTGCAGGGCTTTGACGACCAGATCTGTCGTTGCGGACACATCCGTGACCCGGACACCGTCCACTCCCTTGGTGGTCTCGGCCACCACATCGCCCTTGGTGTTCTTGACGTTGACGGCGGTGACCATATCCCGGTTCAGCTGTCGGGCCAGCTCCTGATCCAGATACTGCTTGATGGCTTGCCGATCGAAGCCTAGCTCCATGGTCCCCTTTTGCAGATCGGTGACTGGCTTGACCCAGGTGGCCACGGTGGCGGCCGGGACCGTCATAAGGTCATCGTCGGCACCCTTGATGACCAAGTCCTTGGCCAGTCGCTGGTTGGCTTGAGAGGCCACTTTATCGGCGGTGTCCAGGCTGATGGGCATGGTCACGTCCTTGTAGACCACCCCTACGGCCAGACGCCTGCCAGGCTTGTCTATCAAGGAGGAGACGGCATCCTGCACGCGATCCAGCTCAGGCGCCTTGCCGCCGCGACCCTCCTGGGCCCGGAAAGCATGTGCGCCTTGGTCGAAGACGATGGTCGAGGGAACGGATCGGTCCTGACTGGGGACGAAACGTTCAGTCAGATACTTGTCCATGGCCTGCTGATCCCGCTCGGCCACCAGCGGCACAGCCTCGCCGTGGAAAGGGTTCAGCCGGGAGATGCCTGCGGAGCCCTTGGCATCCATGATCCTGGTGACCGTGGCATCCGAATCCACGCTTACACCCAGGTCCTTCAGCCCCGCCCGGGCGGATGTGCCTTCACCCTTGATCTCCACCTGGGAGTCACGTACCTGCCGATCGACGATCTGGCTGACCTGATCCTTGGTCCGACCCATCATGACCTGTCCTCCCAGGGTTACACCGGGGGCCACCCGATCGCGGAAGAAGGCACGGGCGCCGAACCAGCAACCCACCAGAATCAGCACAACCAAAAGGAGCAGAGCCAGGATGGTACGTCCCCGATGACCGCTCGAAGGAGCCTTGTGGCTGGCACCTGCGCCGAAAGCCCGCTCTGCTTCTCCGTCAGCGAACAGGTCCACAGGATCGGGCCCGTTGCCCATCGTCGGCGGCAAGGTCACTGTTTCAGCCTGGTCGACATCAGAGATACGAGGCTCTTCTTGCTCCTCCATAGCCACAACACACCTTTCGCTGCTGTCAATTCCTTGAAATATCTTACGACGAGACCAGGTCCGGGGTCGCGGCGCCACCCCGATGAATCAGAGCTCGCTGCCGTACCACTGCTCAATCATGTACCTGGCCACACTGGCCGCCTGAGGTATGTGCAACCGGCCAGCAGCCAGAGCGGTCCCGAATTCCTCCCGTGTGAACCAGTTGGCATCATCAGTCTCCTGACCATCCACCCGGATGTCCGTATTCAGGGATCTGGCTCTGAAGGCCACCATCAGAGAGGAGGGGAAAGGCCAGGGCTGTGAGCCCAGGTACCGCATCTCCCCCAGGTTCAGGCCCACCTCTTCCAAGGTCTCCCGCCGGACTGCATGCTCCAGATTCTCGCCAGCCTCCACGAATCCAGCAGTGACCGAACGAAAGCCAGGAGGCCACTTCTGGTTGTGCTGGAGCAGAAGCCGATCGCGGCCGTCCACCACGGCCATGATCACTGCGGGCTCAATGCGGGGAAAGAGCGTGTGTCTGTCCCCCGATGCAACCCCTTGGCAGATCTGGGCCCATCCGGCCTGACAGGGATGGACCGGTGCGCCACAGCGGGGGCAGAAGGCCTGGCGTCCATGCCATCGTGACAGGGCGACCGCGCAAGTCGCCAGGCCTACCTGACGCGGACGACCATGAGGGGCATACTCACGCAGGGCAAGCCAGTCAAAGCGCTGATCAGCGGCCTGAGCCAGGTCACGAAGGGGATCCTGGGCAGCCCGACCGGCGCAGGCAAGATCCAGATCCATGGCCAGCCAGGCCTGTCGGTCGACCGTCCCCAGGTAGTAGCAGGGCGGCTCAGACTGGTCTGTCGAGCCTGCCAGAGGACCTCGCAAGTATGCAGCGGGCAAGGTGGCCATACGGATGCTGGCCCCAGTGCGACCAGCCAAGGCCCCCTTGCCTCTGGGCACGGCCACCTTCTCGCCCCGCACCAGGATGACCCCCGTGCCGTCCTGGTCCAGCAGATGGTCAATCAGCCCGGGCTGCTGCCGAGACGTCGTATCGTAGTCCACATCCCCCTGGGCCAGGGGAAGGAAGGGCAGAGGCCCGGTAAGCGCCAGCGGGGAGAAGACCGTATCGGGATCGCTCATGACTGCCTCCCCACGCGACCGACCAGGTCCAGCAGGGCCGCGGCCACCTGATCCGGATGCTCGACGGCGCTGAAGTGGCCGCAGTCATCGATGGCGGCAAAAGTAACGTCGGTTCCGGCCTGACGCATGGTCTGGGCCAGCGGCTCCATGGTGCTTGGGGGGCTGGATGGGTCGCAGCGGCCGCTGACCAGGGCCACGGGCACCATGATGCGGCCGGCCAGATCGCTCTGATCCGGACGGCCTGCAGCCATCCGCTCCCGCCAGGCAATGCCCCTGGGATCCTGGGACTGTATCCATTCGGTCATGGTCTGCACGAAGGCGGGTGAACGCTTGACCGTGGAATCACCCTCCTGGGGTCTGGCAAAGTGCATGACCGGATCAAGCCTCCCTTCCTCCTCGCAGGTTCGGGCGATTTTCAGGCGGTTGGCCCGGGATGCCGGTCGGTCAGCCATCATGGTGGTGTCGCACAGGGCCAGCCCGGCCACCATCCGCGGGTAAAGCCTGGCTATGGCTTCGACCAGGTAGCCTCCCATGGAAAGCCCGACCCAAATGGCCTTCTGCGCACCCGTGGCGACGATCATGTCCACAAAGGCTCGAGCCATGGCATCCAGCGCACCAGGCAGGGCACCGTCAGAATCTGCAGGACCGCAGGAAGCCGGCTCGGGCAGGGGGCAATCGCCTGCTCCGGGCATATCCGGAGCATAGACAGGGAAGGGGGTCATGCCCGCGCGATCAGCCTGGTCAATCAGCGAGGCCGCGCACCGATCCCACATGCGGTGATCCACAGGAAAAGCATGGACCAGGACCAGCGGCAGCCCCTCCCCATGACGGTATACGGTATTGGCAATGGTCATGCCCGCCTCCAAGAATTCGCGGCTCACAGTGCACCAGCCCAGGTCAGGGCGCTCATCAGCACCTTGCCGTGCCCGCCGGGCATCTGGCTCATGAAGGACTCCAGCATATCGCCCTTGGGATCGATCCACTCCACGTCCAGGGTCTCGTCCTGGGGTTTGCAGTCCCCGGCCACCGGCACCAGGTAGCACAGAGCGATGGCATGCTGGCGCGGATCGTAGTACTCCGAGACCCCCGGCGTCGGGAAGAACTCGGCCACGGTGAAGGGCTGGGGGCTTGCAGGCAGCATGGGCAGGGCCAGCTGGCCCAGATCCTTGGCGATGTTTCTGGCCAGAGCCTCCCTGATGGTCTCGTGGTAAAGGATCCGTCCGGTGATCAGGGTGCGCTCGATATTGCCCTGGTCATCCACGCGCAGAAGGGTTCCCACCTGGGTGACGGCGCTCATGTCATCCACGCGAACCGGTACCACCTCCACATAGGGCATGGGCAGGCAGCGCCGGGCACGGTCGATGGCATCACGATCCAGCCATCCGGGGGGATTCGAGCCCGAAAAACCCCGGTTGAAGTCCTCTGGGGTGATGTGTGAGAAGGCGCCACGGTCGCGATCGGCATCGAAGTCGTCATCATCGGGAATCTCGTCGTTCAGCACTGGCATGGCTCCATTATCCGTACCAGTCTTGACCGCCCACGTGACCCCGGCGGACATCTCCACCCAGAGCATATTCGGGCGCTTTCTCCAGCCTTGATGGAATGCTGATGATTGAAAGCGGTTGCTAAGCAGGGGAGCTTCCCGCGCGACAGTCAAACGACTTCAAGGAGCGTTATCATGGCCACCACGACTATTACTTCGGAAAACTTCGAGCAAACCATCAAGGACAACGACCTGGTGCTGATTGACTTCTGGGCCACCTGGTGCGGACCCTGCAAGGCCTTCGGCCCCATTTTCGAGAAGGCTTCGCAGGCCAACACCGACATCGTCTTCGGCAAGGTGGACATCGACCAGAACCAGGATCTGGCCGCGGCCGCCGACATCCAGGCGGTGCCCACGCTGATGATCACCAAGCAGGGCCAGATTATCTTCAAGCAGGCCGGTGCTCTCAGGTCTTCGGACCTGGACGACCTGATCGATCAGGCCCGCAAGGCTGATTTGTCAACCCCGGCACAGGCCTGAGTAGGTCAAGTTGGCTCCACGGCCGATTTGCACTAAAGTAGTGATGTGTTTGTCCAGTGACCCTTTCGGAGCTACCGGAAGCATGCGGTCGATAGGAAGCGTTACGTCGACTGATCACTGAGGATCTGTCGGTCCAACAGAGGAGAGTAATGGCGAACCACCGTAGAGGACGGATGAGTGCGGTCAAGGCTCTGACCAGGCGTCAGTGGCTGCGGTTGGCTGCCGGTGTCACTGTTCTCGGCATGGTCGTTGGCGCAGGCTTCGTCTCGCGCGACTTCTACACATCCACTGAAAGCTCAGCCAATTCAGGCGTAACGTCCTATTCCGCCACCCAGGATCGGGACACGGTATCCCGTGGCAGCACCAGGCAGGCCATCCGCAACGGAGCGGGCGGCGCTAACGCGAACACCTCCTACGTGAATGTACAGATCAACGGGAAGAACAAGGTGGTCCTGGGCACAGGCTTCACCGATGTCAAATCCGTTCTGGAGGCCGGGGACATCACCCTGCAGCCGGGGGACCAGATCAACCCGTCCCTTACCACTCGCGTCAATGAAAAGACCGTCATCCGCATCGACCGAGCTGACGCCCAGGTCAAGACGGAAGAGTCGCCCATTCCCTTCAACACCATTGAAGAGAAGACCAGCTCCCTTCCGGCAGGAACCACCAAGGTCAAGACGGAGGGCCAGAACGGCGTCATGGAGACCACCAGCCTGGTCACTGCAGCCGGCAACAAGAACCTGACCAGCAATATCTTCGCCTCGTTCGTCAAGACGGTTCCCGTCGACAAGGTAGTGCTGGTGGGCACCGGCGGTGGCACACCTGCGCAGGTCGGCTCGACCACCACTACAGTCCCTGTGGGCGAAGCCCAAAGCATCGCCCACGGTCTGGTAACCTCCCGCGGCTGGGGAGAAGACCAGTTCACCTGCCTGGTTCAGCTGTGGAATAAGGAGTCGGGCTGGCGAACCAATGCATCCAACCCATCGGGTGCCTATGGCATTCCTCAGGCATTGCCTGGCAGCAAGATGGCCTCGGCCGGTCCCAACTGGCAGACCGATGCTCATACCCAGATTGTTTGGGGACTGGGCTATATCCAGGGCCGTTACGGGAACCCATGCGGTGCATGGGCCCAATCCCAAGCGACCAATTGGTACTGATTGGTTTCCATACAACTCAATCGGGAACTTCCGGCAGGCCGGTTCGGCTTGCCGGAAGTTCTTTTTTGCCTAAGAAGCAATCAGTTGATCACCTGCCTACAATTCGATGGTCAAGGCAGGGGCAAAGCCTGAATGAAACCCCAGTATTTCAGGGCCGTGATAGACTAATTGCGGTTGAACGTCATGCAAGCTGGTCTTGGGGATTGAGTCGGGGATGCAGGTGCCACGTTGCATGCGCTGTTGCTTTCGAAGGAGACCGTATGCAATCGTCACCTAGGAGTCGTGCATGCTGCATAGCTTCTCTTGCAGCTATTGTCGCATCAGTGCTCGTATTGGCAAATCTCTCGGGAATCGACCTGGCACAAGCGGATGCCACTGCATCCCCAACAGCATCGCAAAGCGTAGAAAATCAGGGGGGGGGGGGGGTCTGATTCCGGGCATATCTGGCTCAACTCAAACTCCCTCTAATACCCCCACGCCGACAGTGGCCCAAAAGCCAGATTCCCCTATCCAAACAACACCCTCCCCTGCTTTTCCATCCCCCACTGCACTGACCTCAGCAAACTCTGCCCCTTCCACCCGATCGACAAGCTCCTGCCCCAATAATCAATGTTCGGTCACCTTTGACACAACCCAGGCTGACACAGCGACCCCTGCCACTCAGACCATGCCATCGGGAGGTCTGGCGAAACGCCCGGCCGATCCCACCCGGCACGGATACTTCTTCGACGGCTGGTTCATCGGCCAAGTAGCCTACGACTTCAACCAGCCCGTCACCAGCAACCTGAAACTGAGCGCAAAATGGACAGCTGGAGACGGCCATTGGTACCTTTCACCTGCACACGGAACCGCATTGGGAGGCACCACAGTGACTCTGACTCCCCCAGCGACCCGTGGTATCAAATTCTCTCAGATTACTTCAGGAGCAACCCATTCCTTGGCTCTTGGGTCGGATGGAAGTCTTTATGCCTGGGGTGATAACAGTTCAGGGCAAGTGGGCGACAACAGCACCACTTTGCGGCAAACTCCAGTGAAAACAAACAAACCAGCCAATGCATCAGACCAATTCACTTTCACTACCATTGCCGCCGGCGACCATTCATCTCTTGCTTTCGGCTCTGACGGCAACCTCTACGCTTGGGGAAACAATACCCGTGGACAACTTGGTGATGGAACTACCGAAAACAAGTTGACTCCCGTCAAGGTTCCGAAACCTGCCGGTGTCTCAAATGAATTCACTTGGACCCAAGTAAGCACCCGATGGGATCACACCCTGGCATTGGGCTCAAATCACAATCTCTACGCCTGGGGATGGAACGGGTACGGCCAGCTCGGTAACACCAGCGTCCCTACAGGCAGCGATAATCCAGCTGCATACAGTAGCAAACCTGTACTTGTCAGCACGCCAGCCGGAGTCACTTTCACTCAGTTAAGTGCTGGACGGTATCATTCTCTGGCCCTAGGCTCAGATAAGCAATTGTACGCCTGGGGTTTAAACACCAGCGGCCGCTTGGGTGACGGGACTGACATTCAGCGATTTACTCCTGTTCCGGTCCGTCAACCCGCCGGCGTTACCTTTTCCCAGTTCAGCGCAGGAGATACATCTTGTTTCGCAATCAGCACGAATGGGGATCTTTACGCCTGGGGATGGAACGGGTACGGACGGCTAGGAGATGGCAGCAATGCTGAAGACAGAAGGACGCCCACTCTCATATCCCCGCCCGACGGGGCATCGGCAGGATTCACCTGGGCTCGAGTCATGGTAAGAGACGATCACGTCCTGGCCATTGGCTCGGACGGCAATCTCTACTCCTGGGGGCTTAACGAATACGGCCAACTAGGGATCAAAGATATAAACACCGACGGTTCGTACATCAGTAGACCGCACATTGTCGATCAATCAACTTCCTCAACTGCCCAAAAATTCACTTGGACTCAGATCAATGCAGGATGGAGAGAATCATCTGCATTAGGATCGGATGGAAACCTGTACACCTGGGGATGGAACAACGGCGGACAGCTAGGCGATCCAACCGTTCCTATAGGCACGGATAATAGCCAGGCAATGAGGCTGACACCAAGCTTGGCTGCTTTCCCGCTTTCGCCAGATGTTACTGCGGTCAAATTCGACCGAACACTGGGCCGCGATCTCAAAAGAGCAGGTACAAACTGGCAGGTGGCGACGCCAGCTCATAGGAAAGGTCAAATAAAAGCGGCCATTACCTGGAATCTCTATGGTCCGCAACCCGATGAGATCCTGGATTACACCTATGACCCGCCCATTTATGTCGTCACTTTCGACAAGGCCGACGGCAGCCAGCCCACCAGTCAGTCAGTCATCGAGGACCAGACGGCTTCCAGACCGGATCAAGACCCGACCCGACCGGGCTTTTTATTCGACGGCTGGTTCAACGGCGATGTAGCCTACGACTTTTCTTCCCCCGTCAAGGGTCCCACGAAACTGACAGCCCACTGGACGGCCGGCGCCGGGCAATGGACCATATCCCCCAACCAGGGCCCCGACAGCGGTCAGACCAAGGTGACCCTGGTTCCACCTGCAGCGCGAGGCATTAGGTTCAGTCAGGTCAGCGCCGGCGATGATCATTCATTGGCTCTGGGGTCGGATGGAAACGTCTATTCTTGGGGTGCCAACAAATACGGGCAGCTGGGCGATGGGACCGCAACGGACCGCTTGACCCCGGTTCAGATTCCCAAACCGACAGGCGTGAACCGATTCACACAGGTCAGCGCAGGAACAGGTTTCTCCTTGGCCTTGGATGGTCAGGGCCACGTCTGGGCTTGGGGACTCAACAGCTCCGGACAGCTGGGCAGCAATGCCGTTGCCACCAATGGCTCATCTGCATACAGCTCCAGCCCGATTCGTGTGCAAGCCCCGAGCGGGATGACGGCAACAAACTTCACTCTCACCGGCATCAGTGCAGGAATCACTCATGTCCTCGCCGTAGACGGGCAGGGCAGAGCCTGGGGCTGGGGGTCCAATGAGTTCGGCAAACTGGGCGTTCCTGCCAGCACTGTGGCGACGACAGGGATTACCACCAGACCCGTCCAGGTCGCAACCCCGCAAGGCGAAACGACGGGATTCCACTATGCACAGGTCAGTGCGGGCGGCTCACATTCCCTGGCGACTGACACCCAAGGCCGTGCCTGGGGCTGGGGATCGAACCAGAACGGTGCCCTGGGTAATACGAGTGATGTGGCGCTTAATGGCTACACCACCACACCTGTTCAAGCCAAGCCGGGCACCAATCCATCAGGCGGTTTCAATCCTGCGCAGATCATTGCAGGCAGCGGCCACTCCTTAGCCCTTGATGATCTGGGACGCATATGGTCCTGGGGCGGGAACAGCAATGGGGAGCTCGGCCTGGGCGACACCACCACGAGGACTGCTCCGTCCATGGTAGCCATGCCTGCAAATGTCAGCACGTTCACTCAGTTGACAGGCAGCAGGGTCAGCGGTAATTCACTGGCACTGGACCAGAACGGAAACATCTGGGGTTGGGGTCAAAACTCATCAGGCATGTTGGGGACCGGAGGCACAGGCAGTCTGAACAGGCCAACCAAGATGAGCAATCCATCAGGCATTGACCACTTCGTCAAGGTTTGCGCCGGCACTGGGCACACCTTGGCCGTAGCCTCCGACGGCAGCACATTGGGGTGGGGAGACAACAGCCAAGGAAGGCTGGGGAACAATGCGACAGAGACGGTCTATTCGCCTGTCAGCGTGCTCTTCCCCTTCAGGCTCGGCACCCCGTCCACAGTGCAATTCGGAGGCGTCAGCGGAACCAGCCTAAGCTCCACAGGTCAACAGGACGGCGCCTGGACCGTGCTGACGCCAAACCATCAGGCCGGTGACACGACTGTCAGCATCGTCTGGACTCTCAACGGGGCTCCACAACCCAACGATGAAACCAATACCTTCCGTTTCATCCATTATGGCGTCCTCCCTCTGACCGGAGAGGCAGGCATCTTAGCCACCATCATGGTCGGCTCACTAGCCACAGTCGGTGGCCTGGCAGCCAGACGGCAACGTCTTGAAACGCAAAGCATGCAAGGCGGAAAAGCAGCCGCTCGGCACAAGCACTGACGGTCACGTACGAGCAGGGCCCCGCCACCTATGTAGTGGCGGGGCCCTGTTGTGGTCTCTGTGCCTGATTTGCTCTATACACACCCTCAAACAGTCAGATCAATCTGACAACAGCGTGACTATTACCGGCACAGCTGAGCAATAATCCAGACGTATGCTGCTTGTGGATGGCTTGTGTTTGCCGAATCCTGCTAGAGCACAGCCTGAAGCACGAAGTCCAGAATGAAGAGAGCCGAGACCCCCCAGATGATGGGGTGGACCTCCTTGCCCTTGCGCTTGCAGACCATGGTCAGGCTGTAGGTGATGAAGCCGGCGGCCACACCGTAGGAGATCGAGTAGGCAAAGCCCATGAAGATGGCCGTGAAGAAGGCCGGAATGGCCTCAGACAGCTCGCCCCACTCAATCTCGGCGAAGGAGCTCATCATCATGCAGCCCACAATGACCAAAACAGGCGCAGTGGCCGCCGAGGGCACAGCGGAGATCAACGGAGCGAAGACGGCGCTAAGCGCGAAGCATATGGCGATGACCACCGAGGTCAGACCAGTCCGACCACCAGCTGCGATGCCCGCTGCGGATTCCACATAAGTAGTGGTGTTGGAAGTGCCGAAGAGCGCTCCGATGGAGGTTGCCGTAGCGTCGGCGAACAGGGCCTTGTCCATCTTGGAACTGAAGCCGCGGCCGTTCTCCAGAGCCTGCTCATCCTCGGCGGAGAAGATGCCTGAACGCCGGCCGGTGCCCACAAAGGTGCCGATGGTGTCGAAGGTGTCCGACAGGGAGAAGGCGAAGATGGTCACCAGAACCACTGGCAGCTTGGCCGGATCGGAGAAAAGGGCAGGGAACCCATCCTGAGTGAAAATGGCCAGGAAAGTCTGCGGCAGCTGCGACCAGGCCTGGCCCAGATCGACCGACTTGGCCATGTTGGTGACCCCCATGGGGATACCCAGCAACGTAACCACGATGATGGCTATGACGAAGGCTCCCTTGTTGATGAAAGCCAAGTGGCCCTTGAACTTGAAGATCAAGAGGAAGATGGTCAGTAACAGGCCGATGACGAAGAGGATGACACCGGGGGTGTTGAAGGTTGTCAGCCCAGGGTTGGCACCAGCCGCCGAGGTCTTGTCGGGAGCGAACTTGATGATGCCCACATTGAGCAGACCCACATAGGCGATGAAGACGCCGATGCCGCCGCCGATGGCATGCTGGAGCAGGGGCGGAATTGCCTGAATGATCATCTTGCGCAGCTTGGTGGCTGTGACCAGGATGTTGATCAGGCCGCACAGGAAGACCATGCACATGGTCTGTTGCCAGGTGAAGCCCAATCCCTTCACCACGGTGAAGGTGAAGAAGGCATTCAGCCCGACTCCTGGCGCCACGCCGTAGGGCACGTTGGCCACCAGCCCCATGATCAGGGTACCGATGATCGCAGCAATCAAAGTGGCGAGAAAGACGGCACCCCAGGGCATGCCCGCCGTGGAAAGCACCGAGGGATTGACCACGATGATGTAGGCCATGGCGAAGAAGGTGGTGATGCCTGCTACCACTTCCGTAGAGACTGTGGTATTATTATCCGAAAGCCGAAATAGCTTATGCATATTCGATTCCTTATTGTCTTATTTGGCGATGAGACAAGAGAAGAATATCACGAGCTCTCGGCTTTTTCTGTTACAAGTTCCCCCTATTGAGCTCCAATACCGCTGCAGAACTTTCCGCTCACCTATAATCGGCATACCGGCACGGCCCTGAAGCCGTCCCACATGGGGATGAGTTGAAGGACAGGGCGTTTTCGAGGAGGGGTATATGGCCAGGAACAATCATTGGGACCAGGACGATCAGAAGCAGTATCAGCACGTCCATGACAGCGAAGTCGATCGTGGACAGGATGAACGCGCTGCTGAGCGTATTGCAGCAGCCACAGTAAACAAGCAGCGCACCCGCGAGGGCCGCACCCTGCGCCAGGAGCAGGAGCGCAACGACCAGGACAAAGACAGTAAGAAGGACTGAATCCTCAGAGGCTGCCGAGCAGCAGGTGCGTCAAAACCATGAGCACGGCGCCAATCAGCGCAGTCAGGGCCAGGGTAAATCCCGCCAGACGGGCGTTGCCGAGAACCTTGTCGGTGAACATGGTGGCGAAAACCGCCGTCGGAGCCAGGCAGCACAGGGCAACCGCCTGACGGACCAGAGGCCCGAAGGGCAGCAGATACCACGCTGCTGCAGCGAACAGGATGCCGAAAGGCAGTCGCCAGGCCAGAATCTGCAGTACGGCCTTGACATCATCACGACCGCCGGGCAACTCCATGAGCATGCCGACCATAAGCATGGAGCAGAAGGCATTGGCCACTGAAAAGGGTCTGGTTATCTGTGCTGACCATCCGGGCAGTGAGGCCCCGGTCAGCATGAAGACCACCATGACCATGTAGGTGTCGAAGGAGGGCGAGCTCAGAAAGCCCTTGGTTATGGAGATGGCTGTGGCCTTGCGATGGAGTTTGCGGGCATCGGGGTCATCCAGCCTGACCGGCTCCCCCGCGTCGGGATCCAAGGACTGGCCCGGTCGAATATGCAGGAGCCCCTGGGTCATGACATTGGTTCCTGCGGAGACCATGACCGAGTTGCCGATGTCGAACATGGCTGCGGGCACCAGGGCCGCCGTGCCAAGCAGCGACTGGAGCATGGGGAAGCAAAAACATCCGATGTTGAAACCCGATCCGTTGAGCATAAGAAAAGCCCGCTGAGCCGTGGGACGATGCCTGCTGGTCAGGAAGATTGCCAGGGGCGGAATCAGCGAGGCCACAAAAGCGAAGGCCGAGACCAAAAGCATGCTGGGATCGTGGGGGTTGGTGGCGAAGGAATAAATGATGGCTCCGGGCAGTACCAGGTCGAACACAATGGTCTGCAGTACCCGGTAGTCCAAGGGACGGAAGAGGCCAAGGCGCTTGAACAGGTAACCCACCAGGATGATGCCCAAGAGGGTGGCCGGTTCCAGCAGTACTCCCATGCCGTCACTCCTTCCGCGGATACCGGAACCATGATACCTGACGGACGGGTGCGCAGACCGGTTCCGTCTCAGCCGAAGCGGCCGGAGATGTAGCGCTCAGTGTCCTGCTCGTGCGGATTGGAGAAGATGGTGGTGGTGTCGTCCATCTCCACCAGGTGGCCAGGCTGACCCACGGCCTTGAGATTGAAGAAGGCTGTATAGTCCGATACCCTGGCGGCCTGCTGCATGTTATGGGTGACGATGACGATGGTGTAGTCCCGCTTAAGCTCGTTGATCAGATCCTCCACAGCCAGGGTGGAAATGGGATCCAGCGCCGAGCAGGGTTCGTCCATGAGCAGGACCTGGGGGTGCACGGCCACGGCACGGGCAATGCAGAGCCGCTGCTGCTGACCGCCTGAGAGCCCAATGCCCGGCTTGTCCAAGCGATCCTTGACCTCATTCCAAAGGTTGGCCCCGCGCAGGGCCCACTCCACCAGATCGTCGGCGTCCGACTTGGCGATATGCTTCTTGTTCAGTCGTATGCCAGCCAGGACGTTCTCCCGGATGGACATGGTCGGGAAGGGGTTGGCCCTCTGAAAGACCATGCCCACGTCCCGTCGCACCTCGACCGGATCCACATCCGGCCCGTAAAGGTCACGCCCCTCCAAGAGCACCTGCCCGCTCACATGCGCCCCCGGAGTGATCTCGTGCATGCGGTCCAGGGTGCGTAGGACCGTGGACTTGCCACAGCCGGAGGGACCGATGAAGGCGGTGACCTTGTTGGCCTGGATGCGCATGTTCACGTCCTGGACGGCCAGGAAGTCGCCGTAGTAGACGTTGAGGTGGTTGATGTCTATGCGTTGGCCCATGTTCCGGCCTCCGTTTCTCTCATGGCGGCGATCAACGGGTCCGCCCAACTGCAAAGATGCGCGAGACCAGCCGTCCCAGCAGGTTGAGCAGCAGGACGATAAGGATCAGCACCAGGGCCGCAGCCCAGGCCCGCTGCATGTGGATGTCTGTCAGGCACCCCGGGTCAGCACCTGGCCCGCAGACGGCCAGCCCTTGGGAATACTCGTTGTAGACGAAGACCGGCAGGGTGGTCATCCTCCCCGAGAAGAGGTTGGGGTTGGTCGTTGCGATGAAGCCCGAGGCTATCAGCAGGGGTGCCGTCTCCCCGATCACCCGTGCCACAGCCAGGATGGTGCCCGAGACGATGCCAGGCAGGGCCGTGCGCAGAACGATGCTGGTGATGGTCCGTTGCTTGGTCACCCCCAGGGCATAGGCCGCCTCTCGCAGGTCGTTGGGAACCACGGCCAACATATCCTCGGAGGTCTTGACCACCGTGGGCAGCATGAGCAGGGAGAGGGCCACCGAACCGGCCAGACCGTTGACGGTGCCCGGTCCGACCACCAAGGCGAACATGGAGAATGCGAAGAGGCCGGCCACGATGGAGGGGATCCCGCTCATAACGTCCACCATGAGACTGATGGCCTTGGCCAGGCGGCCTCCATGGGCGTACTCGACCAGGTAGACCGCGCACATGACACCCAACGGAATGGATATGACCATGGATCCAAAGGTGATCTCCAGGGTTCCGATTACCGCATGCAGGATGCCGCCGTAGCCTCCGGTCGGTGTGGGGTTGCCCCCTACCACTCCGCTCATGTTGTGAGTGAGGAAGTCCGGCGTCAGCCGTCGCACCCCCTTGGACAGGCTGACCCAGAGCACCGAAACCAGCGGGATCAGGGCGACCAGGAAGGAGAGCCCGATCAGGATGGTCATCAGCAGGTCCTTGCGCTTGCGCGCCCGGATGGAAGATCTGGTTGGTCTGAAGCGATCGAAATCGATAACTGGACCGCGATCAGTTCGGCTTGCCATCATGCACCCGCCTTTGCTGTGATCCTGCGCGCCAGATAGTTGACAATAAAAGTGATGATGAAGAGGACCAGACCGGTGGCCACCAGGAGGGCCACGCCCTGGGAGTCCGCCTCGGGGAACTGGGCGGCGATGTTGGCGGCGATTGTTTGGCTTTTTGAAGCCTGCAGCAACCGCAGGGAGTAGCTGAAGCCTGGCGAGAGGATCATCAGCACCGCCATGGTCTCGCCCAGGGCGCGCCCCAGCCCCAGCATGGAGGCCGAGATAATGCCCGAGCGGCCGAAGGGCAGAACCGCAAGCCGAATCATCTCCCACTTGGTGGCGCCCAGAGCCAAGGCGGCCTCCTGCTGCAATCGAGGGGCCTGGATCAGGATGTCACGGGTGACCGAGGTGATGATTGGCAGAATCATGACCGCCAACACCAGGGCCACCGTGGCCACGGATCGGGCCGGTGCTGCAACGGGTCCGGAAAAGAGCGGAATCCAGCCCAAATGAACAGACAGCCAGCGCCAGAAGCCGGTGATGTTGGGAACCAGGACCAGAGCCCCCCAGAGGCCGTAGATCACCGAGGGCACGGCAGCCAGCAGGTCGATTACCGTGCTGAGCAGCGTGGACAGGCGGGCGGGGGCATAGTAGCCAATGAAGAGGGCGATGCCCAGGGATACGGGGAAGGCCAAGAGCAGGGCCAGGCCGGCAATCAGAATGGTGCCGAAAACCAGCGGTCCCACGTAGCCCAGGAAGTTGTTCGCCCGTCCGCCGCTCAGGGAGAGGATGGCCTGGGTTCGGGAATCCGGGTCCCCGGTGAAAGCCGGAAAGGCCCGCAGGATCAGAAAGAGGGTGACCGCAGCCAGGGCCAACAAGATCAGAATGCCCGCACCAGTGGCGCAGGCCTTGAAGATCCGATCCACCCGCTTGGCCTTGTTCAGAGTGGCGGTCTGGTCCGATTTGTCACTCATGACTTCCCTCCGATGGTCTCCACCGAAGCCATGGCCTGGCTACGCAGCCCCTGCCCCAACTCGGCGCTGCCCGCGTTGGCTGCAGCCATGCGTTGGCCCTGCTCACTCAGCAGATAGGTCAGCCAGGCCTTGGCGAACCGGGCCTTGGACCCGTCCCGATCATCTCGGTAGGCAGTGCAGACCACGTCGTAGGAGACCAGGACGATGGGATAGGTGTGCTCCCGGCTGGTGCGGTGATCCACAGTCAGAACCACCCGGCCAGGCTGACTGGCCTGTGGATCCCGCTGGGCCACATCCAGAAGGTTGGCCACAGTCTTGGCTGTAGGCGGCTGCCAGGTCTTCCCCACCTGGACGGCCACGGTACCCAGCCCGGTGGTCTGAGCCGCGTCCGCATAGCCGAAGGTGCCCGTCGCCTGGTTCATGGTCATGACCACTCCGGCAGTGCCCTTGGCGCCCTGCCCCAGGTCATTGGGCCAATTTTCGCCCGCTGGATAAGGCCAGGCGGATCCGGCCGTGTCGTGCAGATAGGAGAGGAAACTTTTCGTGGTGCCCGACTTGTCCGAACGATGAATCACGGTGATGTCCAGGTCGGGCAGATCGGCTTCCGGATTGAGGGCTGCGATGCGCGGATCCCGCCAGTTGGTGACCTTTCCGGAGAAGATCATGGCGATCAGAGCCGGGTCCATACGCAGATGGCCGCTTGAACCCTTGGGCCACAGATCAGGCAGATTGTAGGCCACAGCAATCGGAGTGGCATAGACAGGCAAGTCAAAGGCTGTACCGGAACCGCAGACTTTGCGCGAGCGCTCAAGCTGGTCGGCGGTCAGCGGCGCATCGGTGCCGGCCCAGATGGTCGAACCAGACAGGAAAGCATTGACTCCAGCACCAGAACCTGCCGGATCATAGGAGATTCGCGCCCCTGGATGCTGCTTGCGAAAACCGGCTATCCAGGCCTCGTCGGCGCTCTGCTGGGAGGATGCGCCAGATCCGGCGAACTCGCCCTGGAATAGGGCCTGATCTGCAGTATTGCCTGTTCCGCCGCCATCGGCGGGGACATTGTCTCCGCAGGCCGCCAGGGAAATCATCATTGCCAGGGACATGAGGAGGGCCGTGAATCTTCCACGACCATGACCATGTGCGTGCATGCTACCTACCTTGACCGCCGTTTCATTTCAAACGTCCGTCCTTATCAGCCCGTGTTGGACCTTCCCGTATTCACATTAGCGAAGCCCGCCTCACACAGCATACTGGAAACGCTGACCGCCGGACAAGCTCCTCAACATCCGCGTCAGCCATGTGGAAAAACCCGATCACAATCCACAGCCGGGTATATTATAAGGTCATTGTCAGACGCTTAGCTCTCTTGTTCTTTTCTTAGTGTCACCGGTATCGGTATGCCCTGATTTGCTTTCTAGGACGGCACCGCAGGGAGTGGTATGCGCAGCGAAAACCGAACCCAGAGGAAGTGGTGGTTGCATGAGGAAGCAGGAGCTCGCCAAGCAAGGGCGGACCCTCAGCAAGGATGGAGCCTTCGTCAACGGAAAGCTCACCCATGAAGCCTTCCTGTCGCTGGCCATCCTGACCGTCATCACCTTCCTGGGCAACTTCACCCAGCTACAGCTGGCTTCGGCCCTGCCCACCATAGTGGACGAGTTCCACATCACCCTGACCACCGGCCAGTGGCTGACCTCGGTATTCCAGCTGGTCATGGGCGTCATGGTGCCCCTGACCGGTTTTCTGACCAAGCGCTTCTCCACCAGGCAGATCGTCATCACCTCCATGGCCGTCTTCACCCTGGGTTCTCTGTTGAGCTGGCAGTCGCAGACCTTCGCCCTGGTCCTGCTGGGCCGCATCCTCGAGGCCATAGGCACGGGAACCATGTGGCCCGTCCTGCAAATCACCGTCTTTTCCATATACCCTCTTGCCAAGCGCGGCATGGCCATGGGCACCGTAGGTCTGGCCATGAGTGTGGCCCCGGCCATCGGCCCCACCCTGGGCGGCTGGCAGACCGACGCCAACGGCTGGCGTTCCATCTTCCTGACGCTGAGCATCTGCGGGGCTGTGGCGCTGCTCCTGTCCATCTTCGGCCTGCGCAACTTCGGCCAACGCGACACCAGTGTCAAGGCGGACTTCTTTTCGGTGGCCCTGTCCATCTTCGGGTTCGGCGGGCTCATGTTCGGCTTCACCAACATCGAGAACTTCCCCATCACCTCCATCATGACCTGGCCATTCATGCTGGTCGGCCTAATCGGGATCATCTGGTTCGTTCTTCGCCAGCTTCACCATGACAAGCCCCTGCTGGACCTGCATGTGCTGCGGATCAGGAACTTCACTGTGGGCACCATCATCGCCTCCATGTCCTTCTTCGCCTTCAGCTCGGTCACCGTCATTCTGCCCATGTACATCCAGACGGATCGCGGCTTCTCGGCCACCATGAGCGGCCTGGTCATGCTGCCAGGAGCCATCGGCACCGCCATCGCTCAGTTCTTCGGAGGCAGGCTGCTGGACCGCTGGGGAGCCCGTCCTGTAGCCATGACCGGCTGCTCGGTCCTGCTGCTGGGCACCATCGCCATGAGCATGATCGGTGCCAACACCTGGATCGGCCTGGTCTCCATCTGTCAGTTCATCCGCCAGATCGGCATGGGCTTCACACTGATGCCCTTGACCACCTGGTCCCTGAACAACCTGGCTCCCAAGGATGTTTCCGCCGGTTCTGCCGTCACCAACACGGCCCGGCAGATCGCCGGCGCTGTCGGCGCACCCATCCTGGTCATCCTCATGGAGTCCATCACCGCCCTGCGCCACAACGCCTTGGGCGGAGGCCACTCCACCCAGATCGCAGCCAACATCTTCGGCGTGCAGTGGGCCCTGCGCATTTCGGCACTGATCTGCCTGGGCATGGTCCTGCTGGTCTACTTCGGCGTTCGCGGAAACGGCGCTGGCTCCGGCCGCCAGATGACCCGCATGCTTCTGCGCCACATGCACATCATCCACACCGACGCGCCTGCCGTCACTGCCTCCACTGCAGACTCCAAGACCCAGGACTGATGATCACCGGAGAGTCTTTCTCCGGTACCTGCTGGATTTGACCGGATTCATCGCAAGGTGCAGGATCGACAGACCGGTAAATACAAGACATCAATTGAAGGATGTCCGTTGTCAGTCAACCCTTTCGACGGAAGCGTCGATCTCCTGTAGGCTCACAATCAGCGATCCTGTGGAAGGGGCTGGCCTGGGCAGGTATGCAGAACGGCCAGCATGGCCTGCTTTTCCGAACTGGTGACGCTCAGGGAGTACTTGTCCTTGACTCCTATCTGACGGGCCACATAGGAGCACTGATAGTCCTTGTTCTCGGGCAGCCAGTAGTCAGCCGAGGCACTCCCCTTGGCCTGGTTGGTGGGGCCGTCCACGGCGAGAAGATTGTAGGGGTCGTTACCAAAGCGGTAGCGACGGGCCGTGTCCCACTTGCTGGCTCCTGACCGCCAGGCATTCTCCAGGGCGACCACATGGTCAATCTGTACGGCAGAGCTGGTCTTGGGGCCTCTGACGAATTCGATGGTCCGTCCGGTATATGGGTCCTGCAGACGGCCACTGGCCACCTTGCACCCGCCGGGGGTAGTGGTTCGCAGGTCAGTCAGGTCACGGGTCAGCACATCCTCGCGCACATTGCAGCCGTTGCCGTCCTCATCGGTCTCTTTGAAGCCGAAGGCATCGCGCCGGTACTGGCGGCCGGGGCGTGCGTGATCATCCACCGTCAGATTCTGCAGGGTCTGAGCCGCATCGCCGGTCGCCGTGTATCGGCCGGTCAGCCGTCCGACTCCACCATTGACCCTTGGCAATATCAGGCCGATGGTGATGCCCAGGACCACAGCCACTACCAGAAGGATCAGCACCCGTTCCGTGAGTGATTCGCGACGGAAGCGGGCCGGGGCGGGATTCCTCCATGCCGAACCATACCGGCTGCGGCCGCGATACCGATATCTTCTGCGTCTCGGACCGGTCATCTACCGCCGATACCTCCTATGTCGACTGCATGCATGAATCATCCATCATAGCGGTCAGGCGTAGGCATAGGTCATCGGGTCGTGTCCTGCGCGCACTGGGGAGTCCATGGCATCGATGGCGGCATGCTCCTCAGCGGTCAGTGTGAAACCGAACAGGTCCAGGTTCTCCGACTGCCTTTCCCGGTGGACAGACTTGGGGATGATGATGGTCCCGTTTTCAATGTGCCAGCGCAACACTACCTGGGCCGGCGTTACCCTGTGGGCCTGGGCGATTTGCTCCAGCCTTCCGCCACCGGCTGTCAGGTCTGCGCCACGTGCCAATGGCGAGTATGCCTCGACGGCTATGCCATGCTCCTTGCAGAAAGCTGTCACCGTGCGCTGCTGCCAGCTGGGGTGCAGCTCTATCTGATCCACTACAGGGTATTCCCCCGTCTCCCGGTGCAGCCGTTCCAGATGTTCTGGCAGGAAGTTGCAGACCCCAAGGGTTTTCACCACCCCCTCATCGCGCAACCGATGGAATGCTCGCCAAACCTGGTCGGCCCGCCAATCGAATGGAGTGGGCCAATGGATCATATACATGTCTACATAGTCAGTGCCCAGCAGGGCCAACTGGCGGTCGAAGGCCCGCAGAGCGCTGTCATACCCCTGCTCGGAGTCACGCAGTTTGGTGGTCAGCCAAAGGTTGGCACGCTCAGAACCATCCTGGCAACCGAAGGCCTTGAGGCCACGGCCCACACCTCCTTCATTACGGTAGCCCGCCGCCGTATCGATGTGGCGATAACCCAGTTCCAGGGCAGAACGCACTACTCCAGCGGTTTGATCATCGTCGATCCTGAGCACACCCAGGCCAACCTGCGGAATGCGATTGCCGTCAGACAATAAGATGTCAGGAACTGCTGTCATGGTCCACACCTTCCCAGGATGCAGCCCAGCAGTCTGCCGGGCCATGCTCGCTCCATTCTAGAGCCAGACAAAAGCCCGGTTACCACAGAACAGGCGCATGTGGTCAAACCCGCTCCCTTGTGCACGGGCTTAGAATTTGCTGATGCCGAAGAAGTACAACACGTGGGTATCGAACCAGCGGTAGCCAAGATCGAATACGGGCAGCAAGCTGATCCTCATCATCATGCCGACCGTGCCCCAGGCGAAGAAGAGGCCGAGTACAGCCAACAGCCACATAAGGGCGCTGCAGATTCGCCGCGTTCTGATCAACCGGCGGCGTCGAGTGGCTTCTGACCGGGTCTCCTGGTCATGGCTGACCATGATTGTGGCCAGCGGCTCGCCCATAGTCCCCGGTCCTGTCGCCCGAGACTCCAGATGCTCCATCTGCTCCAGTTCGTGACGGCAGTTGCGCCGGCGACGTGAGAGCAGGTACCAGCCCACTAGACAGATCAAAAACAGGGCCAGAAGCACCCAGACCATGTAAATGGGCGCCCCCTCAGGCTGGGTGGGTGGCACGTCATCGCCGATATAGTGCCCACGCACAATCAGACGGTGGGAGTTGACTCCATAGGGATAGCAGGTCAGCAGGGTCACATAGTTGGAATTCTGGATTGGTTGCAGTGCGCTGACATCGGTAGGCAAGATGACCTTAATCCGGTCCACCTTGTAGCTCATATGCCGTTTGAGTACTCGAATCTGAAAGACATCACCCTTGCGCAGCTGGGTCAGATTGTCAAAAAGCATGTAGCCGACTTCACCTGTGTGCCCGGTGATGACGGAGTGAATAGTCCGGTTGTCTGTAGGCACGTGGGTTGTGGCGATATGCCCTGTGCCGTCCTTGAGTACCTCATCGCTGGTACCGTGCCGGACGGGCAGCTTGACATGGATCTTGGGGATCTCCACATAGGCCATCATGCCCTTACCGTCTACATTGAGAATTTTGTAGTAGCGACCCAGTGGTTCCTGGACTTCCTTGTACTTGAAAGGGTCCCTCAGTGTGGGCTTGCCCAATTCCTCATCGTACTTCTTGGCATCTCGCCACATGGCTCTGCGCTGTGCAGGCGAGAGTGCATCCACGATCTGATCGTAGTTGTCCACTGCGGCGGAATCCTTGGAATAGTTCACGTAGGCTGACAACAGCGGATAGAGGAAAATTGCCAGGCCTATCAGGAAGGCCAAGGTCTCTAGGAGCCCGAACCCTCGTCCCGACTTGCTGGCCTTGCCACCGTTCTTGGCCTGCTTGGATGCAGTCGCAGCTGCCTGACCAGCTTTGCCTTGTTGACTTTTATCCTGGAAATGATTTCCTGAAACTACAATTATCGGAGCTGACGTTGTAGCTTGGCCTGGAACAGACACTGAAGCTTCTATTGAATCTGAATCATCCGATTCTGAGCCTCCGCGATCCTTAGGTGTAGCCGAAGGCGGATAAGAAGGTGGTACATCGGAACTAGGAGCATAGGCAGGCGGCATTTCCTCTTGCTCAGTAGCCTTTTCCGACGAGGATGGCCCAGCAGTCATGTACGCATACGCAACATCATCGTCGCCGGTGGCTTGAGATGGTGTCATAGTAGCTGGGTCAGTGTCCTGGTCCATCTATAGCCCTCCTTGTGCTCCGCTTCAAATAGTCCAGTTATACGCCTTGGCATACAAAGGCCGGCGGCACCTGTACGATGCCGCCGGCCTTAATACACCTTCACAGATGCCTTTGACGCCAGTTGATGGCATCACACCGACATGGCTATGAGTATGCCTAGCGCTCATCTCTGTTCCAGGATCGCGCGACTACCGCCAAGTAGAGACCCATCATGACCAGAATCGTAAGCAAAATGACAGGCGCTACCATGGATACACCAGTAGCTGCAAGCTTTCCTGATCCTGGTCGCACGACTGGCACGACCTGAGACACATCCTGAGGCACGTCTTGAGGTACATCCACAAGCTTGGGACTTATAGTCACATCATAAAGCGGATGGACCTCACCCTGCTCACGGTAGAGCGGCAACTGCACGACCACAGGATCGGCTTTCACCTTTACATTGTTGGGTGTGGCTACCATAGTGACCAGCCAGTATGAGGCGTTGAAGTAGTCGCCATCAAAAACAGCCGGACTTCCGCCTGTCAGGCTGGGTGCCTCTAAATCGAGGTGAGCTCCTGTAAGCCAAACACCTTGTGATTTGGCTTCTGATGCGTTGGTTATAGTGCCTTCTTGATCAGAGACACCATAGTATTCAGCGGGTTGCGTCTTGTCCTTGAAAGCATCTGGGTTGGCTGCCACCTCATTACTGATGGCCGCTTGTGCCTTATCAGCGCCAGGATTATGGTCTAATGCCTCCACCCGGCTCTTCAGAGTACCTGCATCCAATCTTAGGGCACGAAAGACGTACCCAGCCCCAGCCGATACAGGAGAACTCGGTAGGATGTCTTTCTGATCTCCTTGACCTGAAGGTCCTCTCTTGAGTTGCACCGTCAGGGTCGGGTTGACCGTCGCCGCCTCTGCCGCCGGCGTCATATCGAAAACGGAAAGGCCTAAGCAGGCCAAGACCGCAATCAGACAGGGCAAGACCCGGTGGGTGAGGCATTTCGGCAAGGCAATTCCCTTCATAAACCTTCCCTTCCAAGGCCGCCTTTCGACGACGTGGTTGCGTCGGATTCGCTAATCCAAATGAAACCGAACCAGTGTCCCGACATGTGCGAACCGAAGAATATCTCAACGATCCGTATGAAAATGGCGGACGATCCACGGAGGAACCGTCCGCCATCGGGTCACCTCACATGATTCTTGATGTGACCGTGATCATCAGGCCCGGGCGGCGTTATTGCGCCGATTGCGGGCATAGAGAGCACCACCCATGATCAGTGCGCCGACAACAAGCAGCAGCAGGATGCCACGACCACCGGTTAGAGGCAAGGCCAATGGTGAATCGCTGTCAGTTGTCTTATAGTGAGCCAAATACCTGACGACAGCATCGTGGTTGAATACCATCTTGTTGCCTTCCGGCATTTCACCCACAGGAGCTTCGAACTTACCAAAGTTCAACTGCTGATAATCTGGCGTAAGAGTTGCATTACGACCATACTTCTCAACAATCTGAGCCTCAGTTAAACCTGTATCCCCATAAGTAATCTTTTCGAAGGGGATACCAGGATTGCGCCAATCCGTCGGAGTCTTGGTCTCAACCAACATCCAGTTTACACTCTGTACAGTCTTATCAGCTGCTCTTCCTGCCCCAGTTCCAAAGATGGGCAGGGCCGCAAAGGATACCAGACCTTTCTTATTAGCCGTAGCCTTGTAAACCTGGACACCTGCTGGAGCGTCACCTTCAGCATAGAACTTACCATCCGAAGCCAGATACTTGTCGATAGAATCAGCGTTCTGAACCAGACGATACTCAGTGCCCGGCAATGCTGCATAATTGGTCTTCTTATTCTGAACAGAACCAAAAGCGATTACAGCATTAGTCACATTTGTATGATCTTGTTCAGGATCCTTCGGCGTACCATCGCTGTTCTTGTTCTCGCTGTAGTCTGATGCGGCATCGTTAACCACACCACCGGTACCTGTGGAATCACCGTTGCCAGTCACCAATGCATCATAGGTGACCTCCAGCTCCATAACCGATGTTCCGATACCCTGAGCTTTCGCAGCACCGGAAGCGGTAAAGAAGTCAAAATACCAGTAAGTCACGTCACTCGTGGGAGCATCCGCAAACATCTTCTGTGTAGGATCGTTCAGACGAGCGGGATTCTCATTAGTAGCAGTGACATTCTTAGTGAAATCATCACCAACGGCTAAATCCACCGCATTTCCGGCACTAGGCCGAATAACAGCCTTGACGGTTTCTGGTTTACCCTGCAGCGAGCTTGACATACGATCGGCGAGCCGTACATCCTTGCCCTCACCCTTCAGCTCCGAGACGTCGAGCTTACCATCATTCTTCTTGGGAGTGGCATCTTTGTAGAGCTTCTGAGACAGCTTGTAAGTAATCGTATCACCGGCAACCGCCGTTGTTTGAGTCTTAACGTTGCCGTCAGCACCCTTAATGCTCTGCACAGTCTTAGCGAAAGATTGCGTATTGACATTCTTTGGATACAGGTGAAGGTGGTAGATAAAACCACGAGTCTGGTTTGAATCCGATCCATTAGTTGCATAGGGCAGACCAAAGAAAGAGTTTGCAGCAGTCTTGTACTTGTTCTGATCAATCCCATGCTTGTTATTGGTATCGAAAGCTGGTGAATTAGCGGTATTCTCGATCAGAACATAGTAATGGTTGGGACCTGCCGGGAAAGCTGCTTCCGTCGCAGTCGGCTTCCCGTTCTCATCGCTTTGGTACCACGTACTAATGACACCATGACCATCGGTGATACCGGCAAAATTCTTGCTGGAATCGGTGTACTTGGCATCCCAAGTGTTTGGGTCGTTTGCATCGATATCAGCTAGGTTCTTACCTGATTTCGGCACAACCTCTTTAACATTAAACAGGATGCCCTGGGCAGGAGTGAGATCATGGTTGCCGTTCAACGTGTCGGCATCTTTAGCTGAGCCGGTGGGCGCATACCCATCAGCCAGAGACAGATACTTGGTGACCGTTAACTGAGGCACCTTGGTAGCGTCCAGGGCACCGGGCACAAAGTTATCTTCACTAGTGAATCCATAGTTTTCATCGGCAGAAGCCTGGGTGGCTGGCAAAACGACCATGCCCGCCAGGAGCGTCGCTCCGGCAACCGCCAAGCCTAAAAGCTTAGGGAGCCTTATCCCTTCATTATCTCGTTGCATGTGCATGCACGCATTCCCTTCTTTGTTAATAGGCACAGGATGGCCAGGCACATCTTCGCCTCCCCAACCGATCACTTCCCCGACTCAGGGGGGTGGGCAATATGTCAACTTTGGGACATGCCACTGTTCCCATTGCCTAATCATCACTGTACCGACAAAGTAGGGACAACGCAAACCGACAAGCCGAACATGCAAAAGCCCCGCCACTTATACAGTGGCAGGGCCTTGTTATCTTTCCTGGAACAGGCGATCAGTGCCTGTTATCCAGCCGATGGTAGAGTTCGGCTGCACGCAGGTCGGCCTCGAAACGCCGAGGTTCGGTGTTCTCGTCTATGACGGCCAGTTCCACGCCAGCCATGCGGGCGAAGTCCTCCCAGGCCTCACGACCCACGGTGGTGGTCATGCAGGTATGGTGGGCCGCGCCGGCGCGCAACCAGCATTCAGCCGAGACCTTGAGCGATGGCCGGGGCTTCCAGAGAGCGCGTGCCACAGGCAGCTTGGCCAGGGACCCGCCGGGCTCGACCACATCCACCACATTCATGACCAGGCGGAAACGCTCGCGTACATCCGCCAGGGAGACGACCACAGCATCACTGCAGGGGGTGGCCGTGAAGACCAGACGCACCGGGTCCTCCCTGTCGCCGATGGACAGGGGGTGGATCTCCAGGCGGGGCCGTCCCTCGGTCAGCAGCGTGGGCGAGACCTCCAGCATGTGGGCGCCCATGATCTCCTCATGGCCTGGCACGAAGTTGTAGGAGTAGTCCTCCATGAGCGAGCAGCCGCCCTTGAGCCCGTAGCCCATGACGTTGCCGATCCGGATCAGAACCGAGGTCTTCCAGTCGCCCTCTGCCGAGAATCCGTACCCGTCAGCCATCAGCCGCTGGGCTCCCACGCCGGGCAGCTGACGCAGGCCTCCCAGATCCTGGAAGTTGTCAACGGCGGCAGTGGCGCCCACCTCTTCCATCATGGCCCGCATGCCGAGCTCCTCGCGGGCGGCCACCACAAGGGAGTCGTACCGGGAGTCCAGAAGTTCGGGAGCCACCTCATAGCTGCGCTTGTAGTCCTCTATCAGATCCTTGACCTGGTCGTCGGTGACGGCGTTCACATGGTCCACCAGTTCGTTGACCGGCCAGGTGTTGACGGAGACGCCGAAGACCCTCTCGGCCTCGGTCTTGTCGCCCTCGGTGACGGCGACGTCGCGCATGTTGTCGCCCCAGCGGCAGACCTTCATGTTGTTGGCGGCATCCCAACCGGCGCAGGCGCGCGCCCAGACGCCGATCTTGTCGGCAACCTCGGGGTCGGCGTAGTGGCCGACCACGATCTTGCGCGGGATTCCCAGCCTGGTCAGGATGTAGCCGAACTCACGGTCGCCATGGGCCGACTGGTTCAGGTTCATGAAGTCCATGTCGATGGTGTCCCAGGGGATCTCCACATGATGCTGGGTGTTCAGTTGCAGGAGAGGCTTGCGCAGCTTCTCCAGACCCCTGATCCACATCTTGGCCGGACTGAAGGTGTGCATCCAGGCCACCACGCCGATGCAGGCCGGGTTCGACGAGGCATCGACCATGAAGTTCAGGATGGAATCCGAATCCTTCAGCGTGGGCTTCAAAACCAGCTTGACCGGGATCCTACCCGAGTCGTTGAGCGACTGGGCGATGTCCGCCGCCTGGACGCCCACCTGGCGCAGGGTCTCCTCGCCGTAGAGGTCCTGCGAACCAACGGCGAACCAAAGCTCCTTGCCCTCGAAGGGATTTTTCATGCTCATACTTGCTCCTTTGCTTATGCTTTACGGCTCAGTGCTGGCCGTAGACGTGCTGGTACCGGTCGTTGAGCTTGGCTATATCGGCCGGATCAATGGGCTTGGGCGTACCGATCTGCTCAGCCGCCCAGACCGTGTGGGCCACCTCCTCGGTCATGGCCGCCGCCTTGACGGCAGCCTCGGCATCGGCCCCCACGGTGAAGGGCCCATGGTTGCGCATGAGCACGGCCGGGCAGCCCGGATGATCCTTTAAGGTATCGACCACGCCCTTGCCGATGGCCTCGGAGCCAATCAGCTCGAAGGGACCCACCGGCACGGGCCCGCCAAACTCGTCGCCCATCATGGTCAGCACGCAGGGAATGTCCCTGCCGGTGGCCGCCCAGGCGGTGGCATAGGTGGAGTGGGTGTGGACCACGCCATAGACCTCGGGCATGTGCCGGTAGATATAAGCGTGGGATAGTGTGTCCGAAGAGGGAGCCTCAGTACCATCCACCACATTGCCATCCAGATCGGTGACCACCATGGATCCCGGGGTCAGATGCTCATAGCGCACCCCCGAGGGCTTGATGACCATCAGATCAGCGGAGCGCAAACGCTGCGAGACGTTGCCCGCCGTCCAAACCACCAGATTCCACCTGGTCAGCTGCGCATGCAGGGTGGCCACCTGCTCGCGCACCAGTTTCACCTCATCGCGCACCTCGGGCGAATAATCAGCCAAGGACACCATCAGCAACTCCTTTTCCCGGCCCGATCACGCTGATCCGGCCGCTTGACGTTTTCAGCTCTCGTCCTCATCCCTGCAGGGGGATGGTCTTCACAGCCGCCTGCTCGATGGGCAGACCCTTGGTGAAGCGGTCGAAGAAGGTTCTGAAGCCCTTCACGTCGGCCGGGTCCGGCTGTTCTGTTGTAGACTGAACGCCCGCGAATACATTGGCATCCAGATAGTCGGCCAGGGTCTGGTCGGCATGACCCAGGTAGTCGGCCAGCACGGCCATCCCCCAGGCACCTCCTTCCACAGCGGTGGACATGACCTTGATGGGGGCATTGAAGGCGGCGGCCAGGATCCGCTGGGCCACCTTGGGGGTGGCGAAGATGCCGCCGTGGCCGACCATGGTATCCACCTGGACATGCTCCTGGCGGGTCATCACATCCATGCCGATAGTGACCGGCGAGAAGGCCGAGAAGAGCTGGGCGCGCATGAAGTTGGCCAGGGTCATCCGTCCCTCGGGGCCACGGGCGAAGACGGGCCGGCCCTCCTCCAGGCCAGCCAGGAACTCCCCGGAATAGAAGCAGTAGTTGATCAGCCCGCCTGCATCCTTGTCTCCAAGGAGCGCTTGGTTGAACAGGGTGGCGTAGAGCGCATCCCCCTTGAGATCCAGACCGGCGGCCTTGGCGAAGTCCCCGAACAGCCCCACCCAGGCGTTCAGATCCGAGGTGAAGTTGTTGGCATGGCTCATGCCGGCCGGATCCCCAGCCGGTGTGGTGACCGGATCCACCTCGGGGTGGAAGTCACGCAGGGGATGCTCCAGAACCACCATGGCGAAGATGGACGTGCCTGCAGACACGTTGCCGGTGCGGGGACGAACCGCGTTGGTCGCCACCATGCCGGTTCCCGCGTCGCCCTCGGGCGGGGCCATGGGCACGCCCGGCTGCAGCCGACCACTGGGATCGAGCAGGGCGGCACCTTCTGCGGTCAGTGCCCCCGCATCGCTGCCGGCGGTCAATGGCTCGGGCAGCAGGTCGTGGATGTCCCAGGGCTGGGCCTGGACCCGGGGCAACCGGGAGAAGATGTCCAGCAGGCCCTGGTCGAACTCCTTGCGGGAGGAGTCGATGGGGAACATGCCCGAAGCATCGCCGATGCCGATGACCTTGCGGCCGGAAAGCCTCCAGTGCATGTAGCCTGCCAGGGTGGTGATGTAGGCCACCTTGCGCACATGCTCTTCGCCGTTCAGGATGGCCTGGTAGAGGTGGGCGATGGACCAGCGCTCGGGAATATTGATCTTGAAGACCCGCGAAAGCTCCTCGTGTGCCTGGCGGGTGTTGGTGTTGCGCCAGGTGCGGAAGGGCACCAGCAGCTGGCCATCCTTGTCGAAGGCCAGGTAGCCGTGCATCATGGCCGAGACCCCTATGGCGCCGATTTTGGTCAGCGTCACCCCGTACCGGCGACGGACGTCCTCGGCCATGGCCGCATAGGCCGCCTGCAGACCCTGGTGGATCTGGTCCATGGAGTAGGTCCAGAGGCCGTCCTCCAGCCGGTTCTCCCACTCGACGTCCCCGGTGGCCAGCGTCCGGTAGTCATGGTCGATCAGTACTGCCTTGATGCGGGTGGAGCCGAATTCGATGCCCAGACTGGTCATGCCCTCCTTTAGTTCGCTTACGATGACGCCTTGTTCGCCAACAACCATGTCCGCTCCTTTGCCTGATATGTTAACGCTCACATAGTCTGGTTACGATTGTAACTGAGACCCGAGCATCAGGCAAGCCCGCGGGATGCGGGCCGACGGTGGTCAGAGGCGCTTGACTGCGTAGCCCAGGGACCGACGCTGAATCACATCCGCCTGGATCAGCCCCACACCGTGATGGGTGACCGGGAAGTCCACCGGCTGCCCCTGGTGAAGCAGGGCCAGGACCTGCCGCATGGTAGCCACCCCCAGATCCTCAAAGCGGGGACGAACCGTGGCCAGCGGCGGAAACATGTTGTCTACCGTGGGAACGTCGTCGAAGCCCACCAGACTGATGTCACCGGGAATGCGTATGCCGTGCTCCTGCAGGGATCGGGCCACACCCACGGCCTGGTTGTCGTTGGCCGTGACCACGGCTGAGGGCAGGGAGGTGCCGCTCATCCCTCGCTGATCAATCAGGTGGTTCATCAGCGTGTAGGACTCCCCAGCCTCCCAGCTGCGGGCGTGGACCACAGCCGTTCGTATGCGGCAGCGGGCGCAGGCCACCTTCCAGGAAGCCAGTCGGGTGGCGGCGTCCCGCCATTGCGCAGGACCGGCCATATAGAGCACCCGTCTATGGCCCCGGGAGACCAGCAGCCGGGCCAGCCGCTGCACAGCACCCCACTGATCGATTCCGGTCAGGGCAATCCGGCCGTCGCCCCGGCGGCGGCTCAGGGCCTCTTCGACGCTGGTGATCCCATGCGTCGAGGTGACGATGACCCGGGGCTGGCTCACCTCAACCTGGCAGGCGGCCCGGAACATGGTGTCGGTGGGCGTCAGAAAGATGAAGGCATCCACATTCTGCTCCAGGAAGGTGCCGCAGAGCTCCTGGAATCCGGCAAGCGTGCAGGCTGACTCGTCCACCATCATGACCGACATGAACAGACCATGGGAACGGGCCACGGTCTCGATGGCCGTTATCGATGAGACAGGACCGAAGAGACTGACACCGCCAGCCACCAACCCAATGGTCCGGCTGCGGCTGGATGCCAGGGCCCGCGCAGAGTTGCTGGGTCGATAACCCAGCTTCCTGATGGCCTGCTGGACCTTGATCCGGGTGGCGGGAGAAACGTCCTTGGAATTGTTGATGACCCTGGACACAGTCTGATGGGAGACCCCGGCCAGCCGGGCAACCTCGAACATGGAGGGGCGCTTGGACCGTGACCTGCCCCCGTTGCCTGCGGGCATGTGACCTTCTTCCGATAGCCGTGTCGACCGTTCCGATATTAGCCCCTGCAGGGACCGGACGAGGGCAAATGCCAGCTGACCCGGTGCAGACGGCTGGGCCCCAGACGGCGAATGGCCTCCAGGTGTGCACGTGACCCATAGCCCTTGTTGTGCTCCCACTGGTATGGGGCCAGGGCGGGATCGGAGGCGGCCAGGCGGACCATAAGCCGGTCACGGGTGACCTTGGCGATGACCGCTGCGCAGGCCACACTGGCACAGTGGGCATCGCCCTTGACCTGGGTGGACACCTTGGGCAGAACCGGAAGGTCGGGGGCGTCAAAACTGTCGGCTGCCGGGGTGATGTAGTCATTGGGGCCGTCAAGGATGGCAGCCAGGCGGCGGCCAGGCCCCAGGTTCATCCCATGCTCCAAATCGGCCAGCGCACGCAGGGCGGCAATGCCCAGGGCATGGACGATGCCCCACTGATCGATCTCATGATTGGAGCAGGCTCCCACCGCCCAGCCGGCAGCCCAGTCCTCCAGGTCACGATACATGGCCAGCCGACGCGCGGGGGTCAGCATCTTGGAATCCGCCACCCCGTCAGGGACTTTCAAATGGGGCAGGTCGGCCGACCTGACCGCCACCACGCCGACCATGGCCGGCCCCGCCAAGGCTCCCCTGCCGACCTCGTCCAGGCCCAGCACATACTCAGCTCCCTGGTCAGCCAAGGCAACCTCGGTGGCCAGGGTCGGCAGAATCCGTCTCACAGCCGGTTCAGTCCTGCGTTGGCTCGGGCACGGAGTCGAAGACCTTGTGCTGGTTGTTGAGCAGCTTCCAGCTGCCCACCGGGTAATAGGTCAGCAGTGCGGTGCCCTTGATGTTGTCCATGGGGACCAGGCCATTGTGACCGTCGTCCTTGTGCAGGCGGGAGTCGGCGGAGTTGGAACGGTTGTCGCCCATGACGAAGACGTACCCAGGATCCACCTTGACCTTGAAGGCAAAGGAGCTGGGCTCCACTCCTGGGCGCAGGTAGGAGCTCTCGTCCAGGGCGACGCCGTTGACGGTGACCGGGGCGCCATGACCCTTGCAGGCCACCGTGTCGCCGGGCATGCCAATCAGGCGTTTGACCAGGTGATTGCCACGGAAGCTGGGCCCGGACTCTTCACCCAGCCAGTTGGCAGGGTCAGTGAAGACCACCACATCCCCTCGGCGGGGGGTCACCATGGATCTGGTCAGCCGGTGAGTGGTCAGGATTCTGTCCCCAATGCCAAGGGTGTTCTCCATGGAGCCGGAGGGGATGACATAGATGCTGAACAAAAATATGCGCAGGATGGCAACGACGGCCAAGAGGGTAACCAGCTCGAACAGAAACTCGGGCAGGAAACCGCGTTCACCCAGCCGTGGGTGACTGCCCTTGGTGGAGCCGCGTCCATCGGGACGGTCCAAGGCATGACGGGGCGGCACTGGGGCTGAGGTGGCTCGTATGCCGTCGGGGTACGGGATTCCCGACGGGGTCGCTTCCTCATCCCGAAAGGCCATATCCACTCCTTGTCATCCACCGGAACCCGCACGCAAACAGGTTCCGCATGCCTCATAGCGTACACACCCAAGCATGGAAAAACCCGGGATAATTGCTTCCCGGGTGTTAGCGGCCAGGCCTGGGCTGGGTCGCCCTGGACGAAACCTACTTGTTGGAATCGGCCTTGTTGTCGCGACGCTCGACAATGCGGGCGGCCTTGCCGTGCAGACCACGCAGGTAGTAGAGCTTGGCGCGGCGGACACGGCCGTGGCGCAGTACCTTGATGGAGTCAATCTGCGGAGAGTGCAGAGGGAAGCGACGCTCGACGCCCACGCCGAAGCTGACCTTGCGCACCAGGATGGTCTCGCGCACGCCGGAGCCCTGACGGGCGATCACCACGCCAGTGAAAGCCTGGATACGGGAGTTGTTGCCCTCAGTGATGTTGACGTTGACCTCGACGGTATCGCCGGGGCGGAAGTCGGGGATCTGCTCCGCAGGCTTCATGTGACTTGCGTCAAATTCCTGAATCGCGTTCATGCTGTTCCTCCATGGCCGCCGCACATCGACCCATGACATGGATCGCAACCACCAAAGGAGGCGATCCTGGACGGAACCCGACGGTCTGCCGTCGGGGGTGCCGATCCGCCGGAGCATCCGGCTGGACCTGAAAGGAAGGGAGCCCATGCGGCAGCCGCCCTTCCGGCGAACAACTGTTCAATAATATACCACGAGCCGGACCTGCAAGGGCCCGGCTGGATATCAGCGGCGGTGGGCCCTGTAGAAGGCAATCAGGGACTTTGTGGACTGATCCTGCTCGGCCAGCGCCTGATCGTCCCGGGAGATGGCTGGGGTGATCTCGCGAGCCAGCTTCTTGCCCAGCTCAACGCCCCACTGGTCGAAGGAATCAATGCCCCAGACAGTGCCCTCGGTCAGCGTAATGTGCTCGTAGAGGGCGATCAGCTCGCCCAGAGCGGCTGGAGTCAGCGCGTCACCGAAGATGGAGGTTGTGGGCCGGTTGCCGGTGAAGACACGGGCAGGGACGATGGCCTCCGGAGTGCCCTCGGCGCGGACCTCGTCGGCGGTCTTGCCAAAGGCCAACGCCTTGGTCTGGGCCAGGAAGTTGGCCAGGAAGAGTTCATGCACGTCCTGGTCGCCGTCCTTGGCAGGGTTGGGGGTGTTGGCGAAGGCTATGAAGTCTGCGGGGATCAGACGGGTGCCCTGGTGGATCAGCTGGTAGAATGCGTGCTGGCCGTTGGTGCCGGGCTCCCCCCAGAAGATTTCGCCGGTCAGGCTGGTCACTGGCGTGCCGTCCCAACGCACGGACTTGCCGTTGGACTCCATGGTCAGCTGCTGCAGGTAGGCCGGGAAACGGTGCAGATACTGGTCATAGGGCAGCACGGCGTGCGAGTGGGCGCCGAAGAAGTTGACATACCAGACGTTGAGCAGGCCCATCAGGGCCACCACGTTCCGATCCAGAGGAGTGGCGCGGAAGTAGCGATCAACGGTGTTGAAGCCCTTGAGGAACTCCTCGAAGCGCTCGGGGCCGATGGTGATGGCCAGGGAGGTGCCCACGGCGGAATCCACCGAGTACCGGCCGCCGACCCAGTTCCAGAAGCCGAAGACGTTGTCCGGATCGATGCCGAAGTCGCGCACCTTGTCCAGGGCGGTCGAGACGGCGATGAAGTGCCGGCGGATGGCCTCGGCCGAGAGGTCCTCGCCGTCCTTGGACAGCAGGCCGCGCTCCCCCAGGCTCTTGAGGAGCCAGGCGCGGGCCTGGCGGGCGTTGGTCAGGGTCTCCAAGGTGGTGAAGGTCTTGGAGACGATGATGAAGAGCGTGGTCTCCGGATCCAGATCGCGCGTCTTCTCGGCCAGGTCATTGGGGTCGATGTTGGAGATGTAGCGGGCGCTGATGCCGGCATCCGCGTAGGGCTTCAGAGCCTCGTAGGCCATGACCGGGCCAAGGTCGGAGCCGCCGATGCCGATGTTGACCACGGTGGTGATTCGCTTGCCGGTCAGACCGGTCCAGCCGCCCGAGCGAACCTGGTCGGCAAAGGCATAGATGCGCTTGAGGGTGTCGCGGACGTCACCCACCACATCCTGACCATCCACAATCAGTCGGCCGCGGTCCTCCTCGGGACGGCGCAGCGCTGTGTGCAAAACGGCCCTGTCCTCGGTGTTGTTGATGTGCTCGCCGTTGAACATGGCCTCGATCCGCTCCTCAAGGCCGACCTCTCGGCCCAACTGGGCTAGCAGGGACAGGGTCTCGGGCTGGATCAGGTTCTTGGACAGATCAATATAGAGATCGCCTAGCTCGAAGCTGAGCTTTTCTGTGCGCTGCGGGTCCTTGTCGAACCATGCGCGCAGATCGATCCCCTGGCGCTGCATGTCGTCGAAGTGCTGGTGCAAGGCCGCCCAGGCCTTGGTGCTGGTAGCGTCCACTGGAGGATTGATGGCCATGGTTGTTCGGGTCCTTTCATGAGGTGATGCCCGGTCTACCGAGCACCCGGTTCTGTAACCCAAACTACTCACAAAAGCAGACAGAAGACAACAAAATCAGTCAATCTTCTGAGCCAAGTCGGATTGTGCTCAGAGTATGTCGTCACAGCCGTACTGGGCCAGCTTGGCCACCATGTCCTTGACTTCCTGGCTGCGAGCCCGGGGGGCCACCAGGAGAGCATCGGGAGTGTCGACGACGATCATGTCGTCCACACCGAGAAGGGCAACCGTGCGCTCGGAGCCGGGCACGACCATATCTCCAGCGGAATCCAGGTAGATGACCCGGTCTGCATCACCCAGAATCTTGATGTTGCGCCTGTTGGACGATGGCAGCAGGCCCGCCACCGAATTGAAGTCGCCGATGTCATCCCAGTCGAAGCCCCCTGGAACAACCGCTACGCCGCCAGCCGCCGATAGGGGCTCGGCTACGGCATAGTCGAAGGCAATCTTCTCGATGCCCGGCCAGCGCTCCTCCATGGCCTGGCTGCGGGTCCGCTCACCCTGATCCCAGACCTGGGCGATGGCCATGACGGCGGCGTGGAGCTCCGGCTTGTAACGACGAAGGCAATCCAGGAGCACCTGCGCCTGCATGACGAACATGCCCGCGTTCCATCGGTACTCCCCTGTGGACAGGTAGGCCTGGGCCGTAGAGGCATCCGGCTTCTCGACAAATTCGCTGACCAGGCGGGCATCCGGGGCCCCGGGAATGCGATCGGCCAGGGAGGGGCCTTGGTGGATGTAGCCGAAGGCAGTGGAGGGACGAGACGCTGCGATGCCGATGGTGGTCACATACCCCGCTCGGGCCGCTGCCACCGCCTGCTCCACTGAGGCCGCAAATGCTTTGTCGTCTCGGATGACGTGATCGGCGGCAAAGGAGCCTACGATGATTTCCCCGCCGTGCCGCTGGGCCAGCACAGCAGTCGCCAGGGCTATAGCCGCCGTGGAATCGCGAGGAACCGGCTCGGCGAAAAGCGCATCCTCAGCCAGATCCGGAAGCTGCTGACGCACCTGGTCTACATGCCGCTGACCAGTGGAGACGACCACATGGTCGGCCCCGCAGATGCCGGCCAGCCGGTCAAAGGTGCCCTGGATCATTGTTCTGCCTGACCCCAACAGATCATAGAGGAACTTGGGCCGGTCCTGGCGGCTCAACGGCCAGAGCCGGGTACCCACACCACCGGCCGGAATGACGGCATAGAAATCATTGAGATCCATGCCCTCCATTGTGTCAAGAAGCTTGTACACCCTCTGCCCGTATCCCAAGGCGTTTTTATCGCGCGCATCCAGTATGATGTAGCGTGTTGTCTTCTTCCGGCAGGTCCGGACGGAAGGCGAAGGCCACTTTAGCTCAGTTGGCAGAGCGTCTCACTCGTAATGAGAAGGTCGACAGTTCGATTCTGTCAAGTGGCTCTTCCACCAGCCGCCCTTTCAACGGCAGGGCATGTCGTACGCGCGAGTGGCGTAATGGTAGCCGCGCAGGATTTAGGTTCCTGTGTCTTCGGACGTGTGGGTTCGAGTCCCATCTCGCGCACAGGTATTAAGAACAGGGCCCGCAAGAACAGGCCCTGTCTGATGCTGCCGTGGTCAGTGTCGGCTCTCCTGCCTGTTCCTCAGGCAGGCCACGAAGCCCACCAGGCCAAGGGCCGTCAGCAGCAGGATCCTGAGCACGGAAAGCGGCCAACCGCCGGTCAGAGGCAAGGCCGAATTGGAAGGCCGGAATTCCAGCTCATGCGACACCGGAGCCGACTGGTTGCCGCCCTGGAACCGGCCCTGCGCGTCAGCACCCTCGGCATCATCGGAAAGCACCTGAGCAGAGAACACACCCTGGTTGACGCCCTCAGGAGGAACCGCCTGCCACAGGCCATGGTCCCCAACAACGACATCCGTGCTGCTATTGCCATTGCCGGGCCAGGTCACATGCACCACGGTCCCCTTGGTCTCGGGAACCTTCCTGTCCCCATCCACATACTTGTAGGCTTTCCCCGCCACCTGGAAGACGTCATACCGCTCCAAGGCCAGCGTGGTCGGCGTCATATCGACCTTCCGCTCGATGGAGGCCGGGCCCGAGCGGATATTCATCGGGTTGATCATCTCAACCTGGAAGGCGTACGTCTGCGTATCGTCACCGCCGGTGTAGCCTGTGAACTTATCAGCAGGGATATTCAGCGACCAGGACCAGGTTGAAGACGTCGTCTTGGTCAGGCTCAGCGTGAGGCCCGTCGCGGAATCTTGTGCAGAAGAAGCAGTGCCGGCAGCCGCATCCCTCTGGAAGGTGTTGGACGGGGTGGTCACCAGGCTGATCCAGTCCGAGGCGGTCTTCTGCTTCATCGAAACGACCATCCTCGAATCAGCCATCCCTAGACCCCCCGAGGACCAGGCTGTGTATATAGGAGACACTTCACCCTTGAACGTGACCACCGAATCCGCTGGCAGGCTCCCGTTGACGGTATGGGGCACCGTGACCGAGAACCTGCTGGCATCCGGCACGTTCTCACTCGAAACGAAATAGGCCGTCCCGATGTTCGAGAAGAACGAGGTCAGGCCGAACCCTGACGTGGACTCAACCACCCAGGCATGATAACGCCTGTAACCGCTGTACTTATTGCCCGGATCCGGCGACGGATACAGCTTGTTGGTGTCCTGTATCCGCCAGGAGCCCCCTTGCTTGCTGCCAGTGTCGACCTGGCACTCAGCCTCGCCCAGCCTGAACCCCCACGTGTCCGTCCCTTTCACCAGGTCATCGCCATTCGTGCCCTGCCCCTCCACAATGGGATTATTGGGATCCTCCCCGTAGAGAACGACCTTGTTGGGACGCTTAGCATCCTTGGAGGGCGTGCATTCACCGCTGATTACCGGATCAAGCTTGGTCGTATGCACGCTCCCAGAAGCATCCAGAGCACTGCCGGCATCGTTTTCGATCTTGGTGATCGTAGGATCATCAGGACGGGGCACATCATACTTATAGAAGGCACTGTTAATCGTCCAACCCGCAGAGATATTCGTATCCTTCTCCACGGTGGACATACCATCGTTTATACCGACAAGACCAGCGCTCTTGGGGTTGTACACTTCAGGACTGACGGTACAAGCGCTGCCGTCCCGATTGGTGGTGACAGGCCAGGTGACCATCTTGAAGTAACCGTCAAGATCCTGCTTCTCCTTGGCCTCCTTGAAATCAATCCCGCCATCATCCTTCTGAGCAGGCATAGGATTGCCATCCTTGTCAGTTGCAAAAAGCACGTTGGGGTTGTCGAGATATTGAGGATCCTTCGGACTCACGTTGAAAGCGGAATACTTACTGACTTGGGCCGCCTTGCTGGTCGTGGTAGTCGCCGTATTGGGAGACGGCTGCTGGCCTGTCACCAGGACCGGCTCAGGGGTCAGCTCATCGACAGGCACCCACTCGCTATCCTTCAGAGCCACCCACTGGTAATAGTAGGAATTGGTCTCAGAACAGATGCCATCAGGATTATCTCTAGTGCTGCCGCGCACATTCAGCCAGTACACGAAGAAAGAGCGGGGCGGAGCTGTTCCCGGAGCAGTGCCGGCGATTGCCCCAGTAGCAATGCTCTTATAGTCAGGAAAACCATAATCCGTCACCATACCCCAGTTAGCCTGATTGCCACCATAGAGATTAGGGTTGCTGTCCCACCCTACCCAAGAATACGGGCCACTGCACTGAAGATCAGCACCCGTGCCCAGGCATTCTTGCATATACAAGGTGAAATCCTTGCCATCTGCCGTTAAGGCTGAGGTAATGTTGGATACCCTGTCCGGCGCATTGATCATGGTGTCAGGGTTAAAATTGCGACAATTATCGATTCCGGTGCTCCAACTCCATGGACTACCGGGACGAAGGCAGGATAGGGCGTCGTCCTGTTTGCCAACAACCGCGTAGATATTCACCGGCTCGCTGGCCCCACCAGGCTGATAATATGACGCATCGGCAGAATTCTTAAGAGCCAGATCACCCTCAATGGAAACGGTCAGATAGTCATACAAACCGGAATTGATTATCGTGTGCACGGTGAAATACTCATCTTTATTTTGCGCCCACTTGTAGGCTCCGGACCAGGGCTGATCCGAGGATGACGCTGAGGCTATGGTGTTCAGATACTTTATTCTGCGATAAAAGGAAGTGTCATCTGACCCCTTGTACTGATAGACGAAAGCCAGATTGCAATTGCCCTTGGTATCGGCACCCTTGGTACCATCGGCGCAAGAAGGGTCAAACTCGTTGTGTTTTACCCGCAGGATGAAGTCCATGCGCAGCTCATCCTGATAGGAATCAAGCTTGTTGTTGTAGCCCAACATCCTATAGAGTTTGGGCTTTCTGCTGGCCGTTTCGTCCTGTCCATCAATGGCGTTGGCCTGATTGGCCGAAAGTGCGCTCAGCCCCAACGGAACAACCATGGCCAGCGTCGCCAGAAGGGTTACCAGAACGGCAATTATCGGACGGTTCACACCTTGTGAACCCTTAGCGCCCCGTTCTTGCAAACGCTTCAATACAATACCCCCAAACCACAATGAAATCATGCTCCAGAACAAATCAAGTCTGCTTTTGGCCTACCCCCAATTAAGGCAACTGCACATAGAGCACAACAATGCATATAAATTGTTCTTTGCCTTTTCAAGGCTACAGAAATGAAGGGCAAAATCTGGGATTCAAATCGGGTGTTTTGCGGCGGTTCAAGTTCTCGACCATGCAGGACCAGCACCCAGCTGGTAAGAAGCAATATGTTGTCTTCTTCGGGTCGTTCCGGATTGGGGGCGAATACTGCCTTGGCAGCAGCGGCACAGGAATGAAAAACAGGGCCTGTCTTCATCTGCCAAATTGCTTGCAGGTGGGCACGGGCCCTGTCGTATGCTGGGGGGGTCAGTGCCGGCTTTCCTGCTTGTTCCTCAGACAAGCCACAAAGCCAGCCAGGCCCAATGCCATCAGCAGCAGGATCTTGAGCACCGAAAGCGGCCAGCCGCCGGTCAGCGGCAAAGCCGAGTTGGAAGGACGGAACTCCAACGCATGCGACACCGAAGCCGACTGATTGCCGCCCTGGAACCCGCCCTTGGGGTCAGCACCCTCGGCATCATCGGAAAGCACCTGAGCAGTGAACTCCCCCTGATTGACGCCCTCAGGAGGAACCGCCTGCCACAAGCCCTGATCACCAACAGTCACATCCGTGCCAGTATTGTCAGGCCAGATCACATGTACCACGGTGCCCTTGGTCTCTGGAACCTTCGTGTCACCGTTTACATACTTGTATGCCTTGCCCGCTACTTGGAAGACATCGTACCGCTCCAAGGTCAGCGTGGTCGGTGTGATGTCGACCTTCCGCTCGATGGACACCGGGCCCGAACGAATGTTCATCGGGTTGATCATCTCAACCTGAAAGTCATACATCTGAGTCTCATCGCCGCCGTTGTAACCGCTGAATTTGTCGGCAGGGATGTTCAGCGACCACGACCAATTGGAATCCGCCGTCTTGGTCAAGCTAAGCGTGAGGCCCGTCGTGGAATCCGTGACAGCTGACGGAGTATTGACCGCCGCATCCCTCTGGAAGGTGTTGGCCGGAGTAGTCAGCAGGCTGGTCCAGTCCGAGGCGGTGTTCTGCTTCATGGAAATGGCCATCTTCGAATCAGTCATCCCCAGCTTCCCCGACGACCAGGCCGTATACACAGGAGATGCCACACCCTTGAACGTGACCGCCGAACCCGCCGGCAGACTCCCGTTGACCGTATGAGGCACCGTCACCGAGAACTTGCTCGCATCCGGCACGTTCTCCCCCGAGACGAAATAAGCCGTGCCGATATTCGAGAAGAACGAGGTCAAGCCGAAACCAGACGTGGACTCGATCTCCCAGGCGTGATAGCGCCTGTACCCGTCATACTTGTTGCCTGGGTCCGGCGATGGGTATTGCTTGTTGGTGTCCTGTATCTGCCAGGACCCTCCCTCCCTGCTCTTGGGATCGACCTTGCACTCAACTTCACCAAGCTTGAACCCCCACGTGTCCGCGGTCTTCACCAAGTCCCCGCCGTTCTGGCTCTGCTCGTCACTGATTGGATTGGCGGGATCCTCCCCGTAGAGAACAACCTTGTTGGGATGCGCGGCATCCTTGGAAGGCGTGCACTCGCCACTGACCACCGGATCAAGCTTCGATGTATACACGCTCCCCGAAGCATCCAAGCTACCATCTGCATCATTCTGGATGTTGGTGATTGTCGGATCCTTAGGGCGAGGCACATCATACTTGTAAAAAGCACTGTTAATCGTCCAACCAGCAGACAGGTTTCGTTCTATATCCGAGCTGTTCATGCCGTCACGTATTCCGACAAGACCTTTCCGCTCAGGGTTGTACACCTCAGGGCTGACGGTACAAGCGCTGCCATCCCGGTTCGTGGTGACAGGCCAGGTCACCATCTTGAAATAGCCGTCAAGACCCTGCTTTGCCTTGGCCTCTTTGAAATTAATGGAGCCATCAGCCTTCTGGGCAGGCATAGGCTGGCCCTTCTTGTCAGTGGCAAACATCTCATTGGGATTATCCGGCTGTTTGGGCAAGTTGAAAGCCGAATACCTACTAGCTTGGACTTCCGCGCCTACTGTGGTAGTCAACGAATTGGGAGACGGCTGCTGGCCTGTCACCAGGACCGGCTCAGGGGTCAGCTCATCAACAGGCACCCACTCGCTATCCTTCAAAGCCACCCACTGGTAATAGTAGGAATTGGTCTCAGAACAGATGCCATCAGGATTATCTCTAGTGCTGCCACGCACATTCAGCCAGTAGGCGAAGAAAGAGCGGGGCGGAGCTAGGCCCGGATCAGAGCCCGGCATTTTCCCAAGAGTAAGGCTATTGTAATCAGGAAAACCATAGTCGGTTACCATGCCCCAGTTGGACTGACTGCCACCATAGAGTAAGGGATTGCCATCCCAGCCAACCCAAGAATACGGGCCACTGCACTGAAGATCAGCGCCCTTACCCTGGCATGTCTGCATATACAAGGTGAAATCCTTGCCATCTGCCGTTAAGGCTGAGGTAATGTTGGATACCCTGTCCGGCGCATTAATCATGGTGTCAGGTTTAAAAATGCCACAGTCATCGATTCCTGCGACCCAATTCCATGAACTACCAGGAACAAGGCAGGATAGTGTCCCTTTCTGCTGTCCAACAACCGCATAGATATTCACCGGCTCGCTGGCCCCACCAGGCCGGTAGTATGACGCATCGGCAGAATTCTTAAGAGCCAGATCACCCTCAATGGAAACGGTCAGATAATCATACAAACCGGAATTGATTATCGTGTGCACGGTGAAATACTCATCCCTGTTCTGCGCCCACTTAGAGGCTCCGGACCAGGGCTGATCCGAGGATGACGCTGAAGCTATGGTGTTCAGATACTTTATCCTGCGATAGTATGTTGGGTTTTCTGAACCCCTGTACTGATAGACAAAGGCTAGATTACAACTGCCCGTGGTGTCGGCACCCTTGGTACCATCGGCGCAAGAAGGATCGAACTCGTTGTGTTTCACGCGCAGGATGAAGTCCATGCGCAGCTCATCCTGGTAAGCATCGATTTTGTTGTTGTAGCCCAACATCCTATAGAGCAGAGGCTTCCTGCTGGCCGTCTCGTCCTGATCATCGACGGCATTGGCCTGGCTGGCCGAAAGCGCACTCAACCCAAGCGGAACAACCATGGCCAACGTCGCCAGAAGGGTTACCAGAACGACGATGATCGAACGGCTTACGTGCAGTGATCCCCTATTGCCCCGCTCCTGCAAACGCCTCAATACAATACCCCCCAAACCACAATGAAATCATGCCCCAGAACAGATAGAACAGATCAACTCCGCTTTTGACTTATCCCCAATTAAGACAACTGCATATAGAGCACAACAAAGCGTCTTCAATTTTTCATTACGGCTCCAAATCGTACAGAAATAGAAGGCGCGATCTGGGATTCAGATAGGGTGTTTTGCGACTTTCCGAAATCTTGACCCCGACAGGCCCAGCAACCAGTTGGCGAGAAGCAATAAGTCGCCTTCTACGGAGGGCACGCAGCCGGCGCGAATGACGTAACTGCAGCGACACAGCAATAAGGAAAACAGGGCCCGCACTCATCTTCATGGAATTGGAAAGATGAGTGCGGGCCCTGTCTTATGCCGCGAGGATCAGTGCCGGCTTTCCTGCCTGTTCCTCAGACAGGCCACAAAGCCGACCAGACCCAACGCAATGAGCGACAGGATCCTGAGCACCGAAAGCGGCCAACCGCCGGTCAGAGGCAAAGCCGAATTGGAAGGACGGAACTCCAGCGCATGCGACACCGGGACCGACTGGTTCCCGCCCTGGAACCCGCCCTTGGGGTCAGCGCTCTCGGCATCGTCGGAGAGCACCTGAGCAGAGAACTCACCCTGGTTGATCCCCTCAGGAGGAACCGCCTGCCACAGGCCATGGTCCCCCACAACGACATCGGTGCTGCTATTGCCCTTGCCGGGCCAGGTTATATGCACCACGGTCCCCTTGGTCTCGGGAACCTTCGTATCCCCATCCACATACTTGTAGGCTTTGCCCGCCACCTGGAAGACGTCGTACCGCTCCAAGGTCAGCGTGGTCGGTGTGATGTCGACCTTCCGCTCGATGGAAGCCGGATCCGATCGGAGGTTCATCGGGTTGATCATCTCAACCTGGAAGGTATAGGTCTGCGTCTCGTCACTGCCGTTGTAGCCGGCGAACCTGCCGGCAGGTATGTTCAGCGTCCAGGACCAGGTGGAAGCCCCCGTCTTGGTCAGGCCCAGCGTGAGACCCGTCGCGGAATCCGTGACGGAAGACGTGGTGCCAACCGCCGCATCCCTCTGGAAGGTGTTGGCCGGAGTAGTCAGCAGGCTGGTCCAGTCCGAGGCAGTGTTCTGCTTCATAGAAATAGCCATCTTCGAATCAGTCATCCCCAGCTTCCCCGACGACCAGGCCGTATACACAGGCGACACCTCACCCTTGAACGTGACCACCGAGCCTGCCGGCAGGCTCCCGTTGACCGTATGGGGCACCGCCACCGAGAACTTGGCCGCATCCGGCACGTTCTCGCCCGAGACGAAATAAGCCGTGCCAACATTCGAGAAGTAGGAGGTCAGGCCGAACCCTGACGTGGACTCAACCACCCAGGCGTGATAGCGCCTGTAGCTGTTGTACTTATTGCCGGGATCCGGCGACGGATACTGCTTATTGGTGTCCTGTATCCACCAGGACCCTCCCTGCTTGCTGCCAGTGTCGGTCTCGCAAACAGCTTCCCCCAGCCTGAACCCCCACGTGTCCGAGCTTTTCACCAGGTCATCGCCATTTGTGCCCTGACCATCCGCAATCGGATTGGTGGGATCCTCTCCATACAGGACAACCGTATTAGGATGCTTGTCATCCTTGGAAGGCGTGCACTCACCGCTGATTACCGGGTCAAGCTTGGTCGTATACACGCTTCCAGAAGCATCCAGGCCGGCATCCGCATCATTCTCGATCTTCGTGATCGTCGGATCATCAGGACGCGGCACATTATACTTATAAAAAGCAGTATCAATCGTCCAACCCGCAGAGAGATTCGTATCCTTTTGCGCGGCGGACATGTTATCGTCAATCCCCACAAGACCAGCGCTCTTGGGGCTGTACACCTCAGGGCTGACGGCTGTACATTCCGTGCCATCAGAATTCCTGGTGTCAGGCCAGGTCACCAGCTTGAAATAGCCGTCAAGATCCTGCTTCTCCTTGGCCTCCTTGAAATCAATCCCGCCATCAGCCTTCTGAGCAGGCATAGGATTGCCATCCTTATCAGTCGCAAAAAGCACATTGGTGGTATTCGCATACTTTGGGTCGGTCGGATTAACGTTATAAGCGCCATTGGTATTGACCATGCCCTGCAGTCCGTAGGTGGTAGTCAAAGTGTTGGGACTCGGCTGCTGGCCTGTCACCAGGACCGGCTCAGGAGTCAGTTCCTTAACAGGCACCCACTGGCTGTCCTTAAGAGCCACCCACTGATAGTAATAGGAACTGGTCTCAGAACATATGCCATTGGTTTTGTTGCCTGGACCACGCAAGTTCATCCAATACACGAAGAAAGACCGTGCCGGGGCCGTGCCCGGGGCTGTGGCATTTATATTTCCAACCGTACCATCGCTATAAGCCGGAAAACCATAATCGGTCACCATACCCCAATTAGCCTGATGGTTTCGATAGAGATATGGGTTGCTGTCCCACCCAACCCAGGAATATGGGCCGCTGCATTGCAGGTCGTCTCCTCCGCTACCCAAGCAGTCACCCATATACACTTTCATCTGTTTATCCTTCGATAAACTCGCGGTGATATTTGAATATCTATCCTGCAAGTTGCTCATGGAGGCTGGATCGAAAGTTGAGCAGGTTTCGGTACCCCATGCCCACGAAGAACTACCGCAAGACAGGATGGTATTCTGATCACCAACGATAGCAAAGACATTCAAGGGCTCAGGGTGACCACCAGCCACGAACTTTGCGGGATCTTTAGACTTATCCGCAATGTTCATGTCGCCTTCGATGGATATGGTCAAGTAGTCGTATAAACCCGAATTGATTATCTTATGAACAGTAAAGCGCTGCAGATGATTATCAGCCCACGCTGTAGCTCCATCATATGCATACCCAGTTTTGTTATTTTCAAGATAATCATCTGGAGTTATAGTGTTTATATACTTTACACGATGATAATCTGCAGGGTTATCAGAACCAACATACTGATATACAAAAGATAAATTGCACTTTGACTTACCACCGGTGTCTGCCTTACCAAGGTCGACACAATCCGGCTTGAACTCGTTGTGTTTCACGCGCAGGATGAAGTCCATGCGCAGCTCATCCTGATAGGTATCGATCCTGTCGTTGAAGGCCATCATTCTATAGAGCAGAGGCTTCCTGCTCGCCGTCTCGTCCTGTCCATCAACGGCATTGGCCTGACTGGCCGACAGAGCACTCAGCCCAAGCGGAACAACCATGGCTAGTGTCGCCAGAAGGGTTACCAAAACGGCGATGATCGAACGGTTCACGTGCAGCGATCCCTTATTGTTCCGTTCTTGCAATCGCTTCAATACGAAACCCCCAAATCCCGATGGAATCATCTGCTAGAACAGATCAGCTCTGTTTTTAAGTTGTCCCCAATACCGCCGACTGTATCATAGAGATAAAAAAATCGCACCTTCGCGTTTCCTTGCATACTTCAAGTGTAACCGGTGCTCAGAGCATAATTGTCGACGCTTCACGACCATTCGCCGTACGGAATCTATAAGGATTTATCAGCCTTTAATGTGACCGTCGCCCAGCACCCAGCTGACGAGAATCGGCATGATGGACGCCAAGGCCTTGCCCCTGTGCGAAATGGCATTCTTTTCATCCGAGGTCATTTCCGCCGAGGTCAGCGGATGCCGGTCGCTAGCACGCCGAGGCTGATCACGGGGCACGAAGATCGGGTCGTAGCCGAACCCATTGTCCCCTCGTGCCTGGCGGATGATGCTTCCAGGCATCTCGCCGACCCTGGTCACTTGACGTCCCCGGACGGCGTACCCCGGCACATCCGGAACTACCAGGGCGGCAGCACAGACAAACCGCCCTCCTCTGTGGTCGTCGGGAATGTCGTTCAGCTGGTTCAGCAAGAGCTCCAAGTTGGCCTGGTCGTCGCCATGGCGGCCACTCCACCGTGCCGAAAGGATTCCCGGGGCAGCGCCCATCACATCAACGACCAGCCCCGAGTCGTCCGCCAGCGCGGGCAGACCTGACTCCCGAGCGGCCTGCCCAGCCTTGAGAAGTGCATTCTCCTGAAAAGTGGTGCCCGTCTCTACCGGATCGGGCAGGCCCAACTGGCCGGCCGAAACCAGCTCGATCCTCTGACCCTCATCGGCCAGGAAACCGCCGAGGATGCGACGAAGCTCACCTAGTTTGCCCTCGTTGTGCGTGGCCACAACCACCTTTCTGGCCTGCCCCATACCGGTCCTCCTCGCTGAAATACCTGTTCCGGACGTCAGTCGGATGCCAGAGCCTTGCGCTGAGCGGCCTGAAGCTCCTTGTTCCCCTTGGTTGCCAGGTCCAGCAAGATGCCAAGCTCCTGACGATTGAAGGGACGATGCTCCGCCGTTCCCTGTATCTCTATGAAATCGCCGGAGCCGGTCATGGACACGTTCATATCGGTCATGGCCCTGCTGTCCTCCAGATAGGGAAGGTCAAGCATGGGCTTGCCATCAATGATGCCCACCGAGACGGCCGAGACGCAATCCTTGGTCACCTTGTCGGCGCTACGGATGTGATGGTGGTCCTGGGCCCATCTGAGGGCATCGACCATGGCAACGTAAGCACCGGTGACCGAGGCTGTACGGGTGCCACCATCGGCCTGAAGCACATCGCAGTCAAGCTGAATCTGATTCTCACCCAGGGCCTTCATATCCACCACACCGCGCAGGCAACGGCCTATCAGCCGGCTGATCTCCTGGGTGCGGCCGCCGACCTTTCCCCGGACCGACTCGCGTGCAGTCCGGTCGCTGGTGGCCCTGGGAAGCATGGCGTACTCGGCAGTGACCCAACCCAATCCGGAGTCCTTGCGCCAACGGGGCAGCGTCGGTGTGAAGGAGGCCGTGCACATGACCCGGGTCTTGCCGCACTCGATCAGCACCGATCCCTCGGGGGCCTCCGTCCAATGCCTGGTGATGACGACCGGTCGCAACTCATCAGCCGCCCTGCCGTCAGGCCGCAGTACGGCACCCTCCTGGAGCATGTCCTTGATAGCAACCATCAGTGATGATCCTTTCCCGTTCCGCCCAGGCTCCCCTGGTCTGGTCCCATTATTCCGTCAGCCGTCTACCGATCAATGGTCAGTGGTGTCTTGGCCGGCAGAATGCGATCAATCAGGAAGATGACCAGCGACAGAGCAAAGAAGACGACCAGATACTCAGCCATGTTGACCGTCAACTGGGCCCATCCCAAGTGCCCGAGATCCAAGAAGGCATAGGGATAAGGGTTACCGCCCGCCTCCGGTCCCGAATGGGGCCAGATGGCGGCCCTGATCAGCACAAAGGCTACATAGAAGGGGAAGTAGATCAGCCAGGTCAGCACATTGTGCCAGTGGAAACGACGATGAGGGTCGAACAAGAGGAAGTCCACCGATGCCAGGATGGGGCTGATGACGTGAATCATCCATGTGGTCCTGATGCCCAGGACCAGCTGGTAGTCCGTGCTGTTCAGCCCCAGGACCAGGATGGCCACCAGTCCGGTGATGACGATGTAAAGCGTCAGACAGCCTTTGAGCCAGGCGGGAGGCTGGATGCCCTTGAGCAGGGTGGCGGCTCCGGCCCAGAGCATGACCAGACCCAGGGCGATATTGGTCTGGAAGGTAAAATAGACCCACTTGTTGCCGATTCCCAGCAGCCAGGCCTCGTAGGTGCCGCCCAGGCAGAAAAAGGCGATCAGCAATCGGTAGATGCCCACGACGAATCTCATGCGGACCAGCTTAGCCCGACCTTGGGAGGGCAGGGCGAGCCAAGTGCTCAGAGGATTAGACTGGGTGCCAACCAAGGGCCTTTCCACCCACAAAGGGGAAGATATGAACGCTGAAAACAATAGTAAGGACACCGGAACCTCCACGGCTCTGATGACCGATATGTATGAATACACCATGCTGGATGCCGCCCTGCAGGACGGCACGGCCGGACGCCAATCCGTCTTCGAGGTCTACACCCGGCACCTGCCGGCAGGGCGCCGCTACGGAGTTGTAGCAGGCACCGGACGGATTCTGGACGCGCTGGCGGATTTCCACCCCAGCGAGGACGAGCTGCGCTTTCTGTCCGACCGTCACATCGTCAGCCAGACCACCATCGACTGGCTGGAGCACTTCCGCTTCACCGGAACCATCCGCGGCTACCGGGAGGGCGAGATATTCTTCCCCGACTCCCCCATTCTGCAGGTCGAAGGCAGTTTCGGCGAGTGCACACTGCTGGAGACCCTGATCCTGTCCATACTCAACTACGACTCGGCTGTGGCCTCGGCCGCCTCCCGAATGGTCACCGCAGCCAAGGGCCGGCCCTGCATGGACATGGGCGCGCGCCGAGCCAACGAATATGCGGCCGTGGCAGCGGCCAGAGCGGCCATAGTCGGCGGATTCCAGGGGACCTCGAACCTGCTGGCGGCCAAGCGATACGGCTTCAAGGCCATCGGAACCGCAGCCCACTCCTTCACCCTCCTGCATGACAATGAACGCGAGGCTTTCCAAGGTCAGATCCAGGCACTGGGCAAGGGGACCACCCTGCTGACCGACACCTACTCCATCGAGGAGGCCGTCAGGACAGCAGTCGAGGTGGCTGGACCGGAGCTGGGCGGGGTTCGCATCGACTCCGGAGACCTGGGCTCGCTGGCACAGCAGGTCCGCGCCCAGCTGGACTCCCTGGGAGCCACCAAGGCCACCATCACCGTCACCAATGATCTGGACGAGTACGCCATCGCCTCCCTGCAGGATGCCCCGGTGGACTCCTATGGGGTGGGCACCATGCTGGTCACCGGTTCGGGAGCCCCCACCTGCGCCATGGTCTACAAGCTGACCGAGCGCGAGAACTCCGACGGGGTCATGCAGGCTGTGGCCAAGAAGTCGGTGGGCAAGGCCTCGGTGCCGGGACGCAAGTTGGCCTACCGCTCCTACCACAACGGGGTGGCTGATGCCGAGCACGTCGTCTCTGGAGCCGAACAGGCTCTGGCAGCCTATACGCCTGAGGAGAGCTGGCGGGATCTGCTGGTCACCTATGTGGACCATGGCCAGAGCATGCCGGAGTTCCAGGGCGGGCAGGCGGTCCTGGATGCCCGGGAGCACCGGGCCAAGGCCCTGGAGGAGATGCCCATCAACGCACTCAGCCTGATGAAGGGCGAACCGGTCCTGCCCACCTTAGTGAGGAGCATCTGATGAACGCGCAATCCGAAACCTACCAGCCCGACCCGAGCCGGTACGATGCCACAACCTACCGGCCCTGCGGCGACAGCGGCCTGAAACTGCCACCCATCTGCCTGGGCTGCTGGCACAACTTCGGCGACACCGCGCCCCTGGATCGTATGCAGGAGCTATGCACGACGGCCTTCGACCACGGCATCACCCACTTTGACCTGGCCGACAACTACGGCCCTGAACCGGGCGCCGCCGAGCGCAACATGGGGATCATCCTGCGGCGGTGCTTCAGCCACCACCGCCAGGAGCTGGTCATCTCCACCAAGGCCGGCTATGAAATGTGGCCTGGCCCATACGGAGACTTCGGCTCACGCAAGCATCTGCTGTCCGGACTGGACCAGAGCCTGAAACGGCTGGGACTTGACTATGTGGACATCTTCTACCACCACCGCCCCGACCCGGACACGCCTCTTGAAGAGACCATGGGCGCTCTGGCCCAGGCGGTCACCAGCGGCAAGGCCCTCTACCTGGGACTGTCCAACTACGACGGGCCAACCATGGCACGGGCCTCGGCCATCCTGACCGAGATGCACGTCCCCTTCGTCATCAACCAGAACCGCTACTCCATCTTCGACAGAACCATCGAGGACAACGGGCTCAAAGAGGCCGTGACGAAAGAGAAGAAGGGACTGATCACCTTCAGCCCGCTGGCCCAGGGGCTGCTGACCGATCGCTACCTGCACGGGATTCCCGAGGACAGTCGGATTCGTGCCGACGGTCGCTTCCTCAAGGAGTCCGCCCTGACCCCACAGCGGCTGAAGCAGATCCAGGCTCTGAACGAGATGGCCCACCAACGCGGCCAGAGTCTGGCAGAGATGGCACTGGCCTGGCTGCTAAGGGACCCGACTGTCACCTCGGTGCTCATCGGCGCCTCCAAGCCCGAGCAGATCCTGGACAATCTCAAAGCCGTCCAGTCGGCCGATTTCAGCCAGGAAGAACTGGAGATGATCGACCGGATCGCCTTGGACAAGCAGTCCTGAAGCAGCCTGGACCGTTCAGTAGCGCTCAGTGGCTGCCACCGGTCATCTGTTCGTAGATGCGCTTGCAGTCCGGGCAGACCGGATACTGGGAGGGGTCATGCTTGGGCACCCAGACCTTGCCGCAGAGGGCCACGACCGGTCGGCCGGTCAGCTTGGACTCGGCGATGCGCTCACGGGAGACGTAATGGGCGAACCGGTCGGCATCGCCCTGATCGTTCAACCGGGTCTTCTCGGCGGTCTCAGTGTCCGGGCGGTCCAGCACGGCCGTGCCAGTGCCCTGGTCGGGGTTCTGCTCCCGCTCCGGATCCTCCATGCGAATGCTCTTGCTTGCAGTCATGACACCATGGTACGGCGGCAAGCTGCACGTTCGCTCCCTATGACGCGCTACGCTGAGAATCATGACTATCGCTGTATGCCCTGGCTCATACGATCCGGTCACCTCCGGCCACATGGATGTGATCGAACGTTGCGCCTGCTTCTTCGAGACGGTCCACGTGGTTGTGGCCGTCAACGCCGCCAAGACCCCCATGTTCAGCGAACAGAAGCGGGTGGCCATGATCCGCCAAGCCCTGGACGAGGACGGATACCCGAACATCACCGTAGCCTCCACAGATGGCCTGATCACCGACTACTGCAGTAAGGTGGGCGCCTCGGTCATCGTCAAGGGGCTGCGGCAGAACGGGGATTATGAGGCCGAGCTGGGCATGGCCCTGGTCAATCGCAAGCTGTCCGGGGTGGAAACACTCTTCCTGCCAGCCGATCCGGTGAGGGAGCACATCTCCAGCACCATCGTCAAGGACGTGGCCAGACACGGAGGGGACATCACCGGCATGGTCCCCAACAGCGTCGTGGACACACTGATGGGCACACTGCACAGGGACACACCGCACACGGAAAAGAGCCAATGATGAACGAGCAGACCCAGGAAAGGGACGATGGCGAGCCTATCGACGACTCGACAAGAACGAGCGCTCCCAAGCCCGCAGTCGACATGAAGGACCTGCCCGACCTGCAGGAGGATAGAAGCGAGAGCGGGAATCCTCGATCGGAATTCACCACCGTCTATGACATCATCGACCGGATCCAGGCCATGCTGGATGAGGCCAAGGCCCCCATTTTCAGCCCCGGACTGGTCAAGGTGGACCGAGACGAGCTGGCCGACGACCTCAACGAGCTCAAGAAAATGCTGCCAGTGCAACTGGAGCGGGCCTCGGCGCTCATGAGGGAGGCGGAGCGTCGGCTGAACACGGCGCAGACCCAGGCCAACGCCACCATATCCGATGCCCAGAGTCGGGCCGCAGATATCGTCAAGGAGGCCGGCGAGCAGGCACGCTTCCTGGCCGGCCAGGAGAATGTAGTGGCCATAGCCCGACAGAAGGCCCAGACCATCATCGACACAGCCCAGTCCCAGGCGGACCGTCTCGTCCAAGGGGCCGATGGATATGCCGCCCAGGTCATGGGCGAACTTGACACCCAGCTGGGCAAGATGAGTCAGGATGTCCGCGCCGGCCTGGAGGTTCTCCACCAGCGTGAGCAGGAGGCGGCGCGTAGCATGAACGCGTCAGTCTCAGACCAGGGAAAGGACACACAGGGATGAGCAGACCGGAAGATTCCCCCTGGGGGGTTTCAGTGGCCCAGGTGTCGACGCGGGCAGGGCAGAGCACCCGGGTGGACCGTGATTTTCCAGCCCCGGAGGGCATCGGCGACCAGGTGGTGGGCATCCCGGCAGGAACATCCGTGCATGTGGAGGGCGACATCGACTCCCTAGTGGATGGACTCTTATTGCAGGCCCACATCAGCGTACCCCTGAAAACCGAATGCACCCGCTGCCTGAGGCCCGTCAATACCATCATCCAGGACGATCCGGTGGCCTTCTTCCCCTACAAGGATCCCGAACCGGAGCCGACCCATGGCAAGGAGGAGATCCTGGCGGAACAGGAGGAGGGCAGCGGCCAGACTTATCCTCTGGTCAGCGGCGGCGCCTTCATGGATCTGGAGGCCCTGCTGCGTGACACACTTGTTGAGGCCCTCCCCCTGCAGCCCCTGTGCCGACCCGACTGCCGGGGCCTATGCCCCCAGTGCGGCATGGATCTGAACGACCATCCCGATCACCACCACGAGATAATGGACGACCGGTGGGCGGCCCTGGAGGGACTCAAGCAGCGTCTGGAGCAGGAGGAGAACCCCGGCAACGACGGCCAGACTGGCGAATGACCGGAGGTTGCGGTAAACTGCTCTACGCTTAAGCTCGAAGTATTCGATCGAAACAGAGGACAATATGGCACTGCCAAAGTACAAGACCTCGCGCGCCAACACCCATTCCCGGCGCGCCAACTGGAAGACCCAGGCCGCCGCTACGGTTACCTGCCCCAACTGCGGAGCTCCCGCGCTGCCGCATATGGCATGCCCCAGCTGCGGCATGTACCGCGGGCGAGTCTACCGCGACGCCATTCGCTCGCAGTTCAGCAAGTGAGCCGATCGGCGATCAGTACACAATGAAAGAACCCCGGCCATCGACGGGTGGCAGGGGTTTTTCCATATCATCAGATGAAAAGGCCAAGGAAGCGAGAATGGCCATGCAGGCAGGGCACTCCAGGAAGGATCAGGAAGACCATATGCAGCAGGAGGAACAGGAGCAGGTAGATCCCGGCAACCAGGCGGCTGAGGAGCTCTTCCAGGCCCTGGGCGGCAGAATCAGCCCGGGGCTGTTGGTACACGCACTGACCCATCGCTCCTTCGCCCATGAGCACCCAGGCATGCCCAACAACGAACGGCTGGAGTTCCTGGGCGATGCGGTTCTGGAGCTGGTGGCCACCGAGACCCTATACAAGGTTCATCCGGACATGACCGAGGGCCAGCTGGCCAAAATGCGGGCCAAGGCGGTCTCCGAGGAGGCCCTGTCGACCATCGCCCGGGAGAAGCTGCACCTGGGGCAATATATTCTTCTGGGCCGGGGAGAGAGCGAGAACGGCGGAGCCGACAAGGACTCCATACTCTGCGACACCGTCGAATCACTGATCGGGTCGGTCTTCGTGGAGCACGGCATCGAGGGGGCCAGGACCACAGTCCACACCCTTCTTGACGACACCCTGGCCGAGGTGGCCACCGAGGGACCAGCACTGGATTGGAAGACCTCGATTACCGTCAAGGCCCACAAGTTGGGTTTGGGTGAGCCCCGGTACACCATGGCGGTCTCCGGGCCGGAATACGCCCAGGTCTTCACAGCCGAGCTGCGATTGGAAGACGGCGGGACCGTGATCGGCAAGGGCCGGGCCAGCAGCAAGCGGAAGGCCCAGCTGGCTGCGGCCGCCCAGGGGTGGAAGCGGCTGGACGACCAGGATCTGCTTAAGACCCTTCGCACCGAGCAATCATCATGAGTCTCCAGCCGGAATTCCGGCATACGGTACTGCCGCCACACCCCGACCAGACCCCTGTTTAGACTATGGGCATAACCCGGAGGCACGCCGTCACGAGCAGCAAAGGTGCCTCCTCCTGATCGGGATTCGTCCGCCCACCCCGCTGACGCTCCGACAGGTTCGTATTTCGACATGCACGGCCGCAGGTCGGCGCGCAGTCTGGAGGTCGAGAGGAAACATGAGTCTGCCGACACCTCTGCAAGCGTTCAGCTCGGTACCCAAGAACTGGGACCATGACGACAAGGATGTCCCCGCCCAGGGCGAGCCCATGACGGGAGCCCAAGCGCTGATTCGGTCCCTGGAGGATCTGGGGGTCACCCAGGTATTCGGCGTTCCAGGAGGGGCCATTCTGCCTACCTACGATGCCATTGACGAAAAGGCGCGCTTTAACTTCACCTTGGTCCGCCACGAACAGGCCGCCGGACACGCCGCCGAGGGCTACGCCGTCTCCACAGGCAAGGTGGGAGTCTGCCTGGTGACTTCTGGACCCGGAGCCACCAATATGGTCACCCCCATAGCCGACGCCATGATGGACTCGGTTCCCCTGGTGGTGGTGACCGGCCAGGTGGGCGTGGACTCCATCGGCACCGACGCCTTCCAGGAGGCTGACATCGTGGGCATCACCTACCCGGTGGCCAAGCACTCCTATCTGGTGACCAAGGCCCAGGACATCCCCCGGGTCATGACCGAGGCCTACCACATCGCCCGCTCGGGAAGGCCCGGCCCGGTAGTAGTGGATCTGAGCAAGACGGCTCAGAATGGCAAAATGCTCTACTCCTGGCCCCAGGAGATGATCCTGCCCGGCTATAACCCGGTGACGCGGGCCCATGGGCACGTCCTGGACGATGCCGCCCGACTCCTGGTCCAGTCACACAGACCTGTCCTCTATGTGGGTGGCGGCGCAGTCCGGTCAGACGCCCGTCGGCAGGTCCAGGAGCTCGTTCGAGCTACGGGTGCCCCCATGGTCACCACCCTGCCTGCGCGAGGCATCGTGCCCGACTCCGACCCAGCAGTTCTGGGAATGCCCGGAATGCACGGCACGGTGGCCGCCAATGGGGCTATCCAGCACTCTGATCTGCTGGTGGCTGTGGGCACACGCTTCGACGACCGGGTGACCGGTAGCCTGGAGGACTTCGCCCCGGTGGCCAGGGTCATTCATATAGACATAGACCCGGCCGAGATCGGCAAGAACCGGCAGGCGGATGTACCCATCGTCGGGGATGTGGGCCAGGTACTGGACGACCTGATCCCGGCGCTCAAGGCGGCTCAACGCACCTGGGGCAAGCCCGATCTCAAGCCCTGGTGGCGGCTTATCGACGGATGGCGGCACGACTACCCCACCACCTTTGAGCCCAGCCCGGACGGTACCCTGGCCCCCCAGTGGGTGGTTCAGACTCTGAGCAACAAGGCCGATCCGAATACCATCTGGGTATCGGGCGTAGGCCAGCACCAGATGTGGGCCAGCCAGTTCATCGACTTCGAACGCACCCGCTCCTGGGTCTCCTCCTGCGGATTGGGGACCATGGGCTATGGTCTGCCCGCCGCCATCGGCACGGCAATCGGCACCAGGGAACAGGAAGATCCACGGCCCGTCTGGCTGATCGACGGGGATGGCTCCTTCCAGATGACCTCCGAGGAGCTGGCCACGGCCGGGCAGGCGGGGCTGCCCATTCGCATCGCCATACTCAACAACTCGGTCTACGGCATGGTCCGTCAGTGGCAGACCCTCTTCTACGGCAGCCACTACTCCCAGACCAACCTGGAGGACGGCGGCGCAAAGCCCACAGACGGCAACGGCATCCCCGACTTCGTCAAGCTCGCCGAGGCCTATGGCTGCCTGGGACTGCGGGCCTTTACCCAGGAGCAAGCCCTGGAGGCCATCGATAAGGCCAACGCAGTGACTGATCGACCGGTTCTGATCGACTTCCGCGTCTGGAAGGATGCCATGGTATGGCCCATGGTCCCGGCAGGCGCCTCCAATGACACCATCATCTATAAGCCTGGCGTGCAACCTCTGGCCGGCATCCGTCCGGAGCAGGAGCAGACCGAGCCGCATGAGCAGACCGGAGCCGATCGAGCAGCCATGGCCAGCGACGCCGCCGGTCGTATAAACAAGTAGGAAAGGGGCACCACATGGCCAATTATCCAGCATCCAAGCCCGGTTCCGAACGGCACACCCTTTCCGTCCTGGTTGAAAACCGCCCCGGCGTCCTGGCCAGGGTGGCCGGCCTGTTCGCCCGGCGCGCTTTCAACATCAACTCACTGTCAGTCTCGTCCACTGAACGGGACGACATCTCCCGGATCACGGTCACAGCAGACGTGGAGGCCGTCCCCCTGGAGCAGATCATCAAGCAGCTCAACAAGCTCCTGCATGTGCTCAAGATCGTCGAGCTCAAAGGCGATGAGGCCGTGGAACGCGAACTGGTCATGATCAAGGTCAAAGCCAACGAGCGCAACCGTTCCGACGTGTTGGAGATTGTCAAGCTCTTCCGCGTACGAGTGGTCGACGTCCACCCCGAGTCCCTGACCATCGAGGCCACCGGGGCCGAGGGCAAATTGGAAGCCCTTTTGCGGCTGCTGCGACCCTTCGGCATCATCGAGCTGGTCCGTTCGGGCGCTGTAGCCGTAACCCGGGGACCCCGGGCCCTGAGCGAGAAGGTGCTGGGCTCCCAGATCACCGGCCGCTGATTGGTCCTGTAATCCTGGAAGGTGGTGCGCGTGACTGACGATGAAACGGCGGGAATGAGCCGGGCCGGCCGGGCCGAATGGGAGCGGATGGTATCCGGTCAGGTCTACCAGGACACCCATCCCGACATCGATCGCCAAAGGGAACGGGCGGAAAACCTCTTTCTGGCATACAACAGGACCGGCCCCGGGCAGAAGCAGGAACGCCGACGGATTCTGGAAGACCTGCTCGGCCAGGTGGGGCAGGATGTCGTCATCAACCCGGACTTCAGATGCGAGGTCGGCTGCAACATACGGATCGGCAGCCAGACTCTGATCAATTACGGAGCCGTCATGCTGGACAACGCTCCGATCACCATAGGCAGGAACGTGTGGATAGGTCCCGGCGCGGGGCTCTTTTGCACAAACCATGCCTTGGACTATGAGGAACGGAAGGCTGGCGCCTGCCAGGCCCGACCCATCGAAATCTGCCAGGGTGTCTGGCTGGGAGGTCACGTGGTCGTCCTAGGCGGCGTGCGGATTGGCCGTGGAGCCGTCATCGGGGCAGGGTCTGTCGTCACCCATGACATACCGGATCAGGTAGTTGCAGTCGGCAACCCATGCACTGTTCTACGGCCTATCACCGATGCGGACAAAACCGGTTACCTGGACAGAATTCATCAGCGTGACCAGGAGAACGTCCAGGACCAATAACTCCTCCCCCCCCCCTGAAAAGCCCACAGCTCATTCCATCCAAGGCTGGCGGTAGATTGGGGAATCATGCCCATCTATGATCTCGGTCTGGAACACGTCGCTCTGTCATTTGCCACCAAAACCGTCTTTACGGATGTGACTCAGGGCATCTTCGAGGGTGATCGGATCGGCATCGTGGGCCGAAACGGCGACGGCAAGTCCACCCTGCTGCACCTGCTGAAAGGCACCCAGGAACCCGATCAAGGCCGGGTGACCATGCGCAATGGACTCACCTTTGGCATGCTGGACCAACGTGATCCCCTGAAGGACGAGGACACGGTCCGCAAGGCGGCCTTGGAGAATCGACAAGACTACGAGTGGGCTGCCGACCCCAGATCCCGCGAGATCGTCGAGTCCCTCCTGGGCGGCATGGAACTGGAGGCCAAGGTGGGCACCCTGTCAGGCGGTCAGCGCCGCAGGGTGGATCTGGCCCGGCTGCTGCTCCGAGATTGGGACATCCTGGCCCTGGATGAGCCGACCAACCATCTGGACCTGCTCACCATCCACTGGCTGGCCGAGCACCTGAAGAACCGCTGGGCCAAGAATTCCGGAGCCCTCCTGCTGGTCACCCACGACCGCTGGTTCCTGGACGAGGTCTGCACCTCCATGTGGGAGGTGCATGACGGAACCATCGACCCCTTCGAAGGCGGCTACAGCGCCTACATGCTCCAGCGGGTCGAGCGCGAGCGCCAGGCGGATCTGGCCGAGACCAAGCGCCGGAACCTGGCCCGCAAGGAACTGGCCTGGCTGACCCGAGGCGCCCGGGCCCGCTCGACCAAGCAGAAGTTCCATGTCAAGGCCGCGCAGGAGCTGATCGCCGACGTGCCACCCATGCGCAACAGCCTGGAACTCAAGCGAATGGCCACCTCCCGCTTGGGTAAACAGGTGGTGGACCTGGTCGACGTGACCAAGATCTATCCAGGGGCCGACTCCGATGTCGATGGGAACGAGAACGACCGGGTCCCCTCCCCTCATGCCGAACGCCCTCTGATGGGATCAGTGACCGTGGCCGCTGATCCCGACAAGGCAGGTGAGGACGGCAAGGACCGTCCGGGCACTGCGGCAGCCGGCACCCTCACCATCAGCGGGCACAAGGTCCTGGACGACGTGACCTGGCTGATCGGCCCCGGCGACCGATTCGGCATCGTAGGCGCCAACGGAGCGGGCAAGTCCACTCTGCTGGGTCTGATCGACGGCAGTGTGGCTCCCACGGCAGGACACGTCAAGGTCGGCAAGACGGTCCGCTTTGCGGTGCTGACCCAGCGGCTGGATGAACTGGAGAAACTGGGCCGCTATAGAATCAAGGAGGTCCTCAGCCGTTACAAGCCCACCTATCTGGTGGAGGGCAAGGAGGTGTCCCCGAGCCAATTGATGGAGCGCCTGGGCTTTGAAAGCTCCCAGCTGATGACCAGGATCAGCGACCTGTCTGGCGGACAGAAGCGCCGCATGCAGCTCTTGCTTATCCTGCTGGACGAGCCGAACGTGTTGATCATGGACGAGCCAGGCAACGACCTGGATACTGACATGCTGGCCGTCATGGAGGACATGCTGGACTCATGGCCCGGCACACTGATCGTGGTCTCCCACGATCGCTACCTGTTGGAGAGGGTGACCGACCAGCAGTTCGCGCTGATCAACGGCAAGGTGGTTCATCTGCCCGGCGGTGTCCAGGACTACCTGGATATGGTCGAGTCTGCCGACCGGGAGGCTGCGGATGCACCAGCCGGGACATCAGCCAAGGAGGCTGGGGATCCCAATCAGGCCAAGGCCGAACGAGTTGCCAGACGGAATCTGAGCAAGCAGGCCTCCGCCATCGAACGCAAGCTGGCCAAGCTGTCCGATCAGCGCAAGGAACTTGAACGGCAGATGGCTGAGCACGACCCCGGCGACTATCAGGGTCTCAACGAGCTAAACAGCAAGCTCAAGGATCTGACCGGGCAGTCGGACCAGCTGGAGGAGGAGTGGCTGACCATCGGGGAGGAGCTGGAGTAGTCTCAGGCGGCAGCCAGCTGAGCGACCTGGGTCGAGCACCGGGCTGCAAAGGCGGAGAAGATTGCGTCGGCCAGAGGTTGCATCTGCGGCATCCCTTTGATAAATTCGTCGCGCATTTTAGCGATTTTGGACTTCTTCATCGTGCCAACCATGCTGGGCACCTGCATCCACTCCTCGAAGATGGGCGCCGTCACCTCTAGGTGGAACTGCAGACCCAGGGCTGACCCAAGCCGAAAAGCCTGAACCTTGGTTGCCTGGGAGCGGGCCAGTAGCTTGGCCCCCGGCGGCAGGGTGACCTGGTCGGCATGCCAGTGCAGCACATCCGTGTTCTTGCTCCACATGGCCACGTCGTCGTCCTGCCCCACCCAGCGGATGGGCCCCATGCCATATTCGGGATCCTGGTCCTTCATCAGGGTGCCTCCCAGGGCCTGCGCCAGAATCTGATGACCCAGGCAGATCCCCAGAATGGGCTTGTTGGCAGCCATCGCCGCCTTGGCCAGCTTGGTCTCCGCCTTGAGTCCGGGGTGATGCTCATAATCGTCAGCCGACATGGGCCCGCCCATGATGACCAGCCCCGCCAATTCACGTGAGCGCGGCAACTCGGGCTTCTTCTCATCCACGATATTGATGATCTCGGTGTCCAGCCCGCACTCCTGAAGATTGTCGAGAATGCGACCCGGCTTTTCCCAATCCACATGCTGAAGCACCAGCACCCTAGGTTTCGCCATGATTCCATTCTTGCACACATGCCGTCGGACCGGGTCTGCGGGCTCGGCATTTCCCCTTGGACGGTCAGTAAGCCTTGGTAGGCTCAAGGATATGGATACGAGTTCGCAACCGCATGATTCCAAGGCTTCAGTCAGCCTGGCCGCAGCTGGTCTACGTCTGTATGACACTGCTGATCACCAGGTGACCCCCTTCAGCCCCATTGAACCGGGCAAGGTCGGCATCTACGTGTGCGGAGCCACGGTACAAAGCTCGCCCCACATTGGCCATATCAGGACTACCTTGGCCTTCGACGTGATCCGACGCTGGCTGCTCAGGCTGGGATACCAGGTGACCCTGATCCGGAACGTGACCGACATCGACGACAAGATCCTGGCCAAGGCGGCGGCCAACGGCCAGCGCTGGTGGGAGCGGGCCTACATCTACGAGCGCGAATTCACCCATGCATACGAGACCATGGGAGTCCTGCCACCTACTTACGAGCCCAGGGCCACCGGGCACATCCCCGAGATGATCGACCTGATCCAGCGCATCATCGACCACGGCCACGCCTATGTGGTGCCCGACGAGCAGGGCCGACCATCAGGCAACGTCTACTTCGACGTGGCCTCCTGGCCTGAGTATGGTGCCCTGACCCACCAGCAGACCGGTACCCAGCCCGCCGACGAACAGGCCGCCGCCAACGACCGGCTGGGACCCAGCATCGACACCGATGGGCAGAATACCGATGCCGAGGAGGAGCCAGGCAAGCGTGACCCCCGTGACTTCGCACTTTGGAAGGCACCCAAGCCCACCGATCCGCCCACGGCCCGCTGGCAAACCCCCTTCGGCACAGGTCGGCCAGGCTGGCATCTGGAATGCTCGGCCATGAGCCACCGCTATCTGGGTGCGGATTTCGACATCCACGGAGGCGGCCTTGATCTCCGATTCCCCCATCACGAGAACGAGATGGCCCAGTCGCACGCGGCTGGCTGGGGATTCGCCCATCGATGGATGCACACGGCCTGGGTGACCCAGAAGGGCGAGAAGATGAGCAAGTCCCTGGGCAACGGGCTGTCCGTGGACCAGGTGCTGTCCCAGCACCCAGCCTGGGTGGTGCGCTACGCTCTGGTCTCGGTGCAGTACCGGTCCATGTTGGAATGGTCAGACCAATCCTTGCAGGAGGCCGAAGGCGCCTACGAGCGCATCAGCAACTTTGTGGACCGGGCCGGTCGGATCCTGGGAGCACAGCCCGAGCGTGACCGCGTGACTGGACTGGACGCGGACGATCTGCCGGAAGACTTTGTGCAGGCCATGAATGACGACATCAACGTCTCTGGCGGCCTGGCTGCCCTCTATGCGCTGATTCGTCAAGCCAACGCGACCATGGATTCGGACCCGGCTGCCCTGGATCGCAAGTGGCTGGCTAATGCCCTGCTCCAGGTCAGAGCCATGCTGGATGTCTTCGGACTTGATCCACTTGATCCCCACTGGCCAGGAGCCGCAGCCGTCAGTGACAATCGGGCCATGAACACCTTGGATGCCTTGGTAGGCCAGCAGTTGCGGGAACGCGATCAGGCGCGTAAAGATCATGACTTCGCCCGGGCCGATGCCATCCGGGACCAGCTGACGGCGGCCGGCGTGACCGTGGCTGACACACCCGCTGGCAGCACCTGGGACCTGAGCCGCTAACCCATGTCCGACATACGCGACGTTGCCAGGAAGGCCGGTGTTTCGGTCAGCACAGTCTCTTATGCCTTCTCCGGCAAGCGTCCCGTCTCTCCGGGAACCTACCAGCGGATCATGCAGGCCGCCGATGAACTGGACTACGCCCCGGATGCCGGCGCCCGGATGCTGCGGGCCAAGCGCAATCAGATCGTCGCTCTGAGCGCCCCGCTCCGACCCGGTCAGAACCGGGCCTCCTACGCGGACTACTTCATCGAGATGGCCAGCTGCGAGCATGCCCGTGGCTATGACTCCCTATTGTTGACTGCCGAGAATGGCGCTGAAGACATCCGGCGGGTCACCCGCAGCAATCTGGCCGACGGCGTGGTTCTGATGGATCTGGTGGACGATGACATCCGCGCCACCCAGGCCGCCTCGTATGGACGCCCCTGCGTGGCACTGGGGTTGCCTCGGCAGCACACAGCATGTGCCTGTGTGGATCTTGACTTCGACCTGATGGGTCGTATGGCGCTGGAAGCCATGGCGAGAGCGGGACGCAAACGCCTGCTCTTTCTGGAGGATCTGGAGGGCGAGTACCGGCGCGGTTCCGGCTTCCGCCTCATCCTGCTACGCAGTCTCAAGACCTGGGCCAGCCGTCTGGGCATAGATCTGCAACTTGAACCGGGACCTACCGGCAGCGACCTGGCATACACCCAGCAGGTGCTGAACATCATCCATCACGGCCGCATTGATGGCCTGATCGGCCAGATCCGCCCCTCCCTGCTGGACACCGTGGTGGTCCGCATGCGCTCAGACGGTATAAGCATTCCCGATGACGTGGCTGTTCTGTCCTGCGCCGCAGGCAAGACCAGCCCCACTCTTGAGCTTCAAGGCATCTCTGAGATGCCACTTACCCCCCGCTCGCTATGTGCCAAGGCTGCGGATCTGCTGACCCAGGCTGTGGAGGAGGGGGCTTCCCTGGCTGGACGAGTCCTACTGGAGCGCCCCACGCTGATTGATCGAGCCTCCATCAGCCGGCAGTAGCAGGATGCCGCCTGAGCCAATCACCGGGGCCGACGTTCCCGCTCCCCTGTCTCCAGCACGTTTCGCGGGAAGGGCTGATGGGGCTCCTGCTGGTACCAGTAAGCCACACTGGCCAAGTCATCCTGACGTTCGAAGTAGCCCTGTTCGTCAACGCCTATCTGCTGCAAGGTCACCTTGATATCGCTGCTGAAAATAATCGGGTCGGGGATGTGCCAACGGTAGAACCCCCTGGTCACCGGGGTGTCGGCATCCCAGTACTGGGATTCGCGGTTGTCCAACTGCCTGGAGTGGAAGGGAAATCCCATGTAGGCCCCGCTGTAGGTGACCTCGCGCATCCTGCCATCCGGGTCCTGCCCGGCAAAGCTCCAGGCACCGCCGAAGTAGTCCTCGCTTCCCGTGGAGCACCAGGTTGGATAGTCCTTGTCTCCGTCCAGGTAGACCTTGACCTCACCTTCCCCCCACCAGCGGCTCTCCAGAGCGGTCAGAGCCAGATAGGTGCCCACGTATGAGCCCCGGCCATGCACCCCATCCAGGATCACATAGTCCTGGCCAAGTTCGGTGACCCGCTGACGGCGCCACTGGGCATGGAAGGTCATGACCTCCTCGGGCAGCTCGTCCTTCTCCACATAGTCGATCTGGTAGAAGAAGGCCTCAATGGGTTCGTTGTGCCGGTTGCGCAGGACAATCCGGGCCCCGTCATGGAAGGGCATGGGCCAATAGCAGTTGAAGCCCCGGCGCGGGTAGACGGCCACAGGCACGGACTCCACCCTGCAGGCCTGGGCGTGACCGCAGCAGAAGAAGTCGCCCAAGGGCACGCAAACCGAGGGTGTCTGCTCGCCATCCCAGTAGCATTCCAGGATCAGATTGCGCAGGACGTTGGGCCCGGTGGGCGAGGTGGCATCGGTCACGGTCATCCAGATATGACGGATCTCGCCCGCGCCGGACAGATCGGCCAGGACCACGTCCTGCCCTGGAGGAATGTTCTTGAGACAGGGGGTCCCTTTTCTGGATGGACCGAGATTGCTGGCCGTCATGGCCGCTCTGCCCTTGCCACCTCGGGGGTTCTCGGCGTTGATGCAGCGGGTGCGGTCTGTGGATGGGCGGGTCAGCGCCTCAAGACCGTTGGTGATGTTCGGCATGGTCATACCCATGGTTGTGGTTGCCTTTCATATTCGGGCCGCCCGCTCCCCTCCTCTGCCTTCTTGCAGCGGGCGGCCATGTTCAGTGTACTTGTGCAGCGGCGGTTACTTGACAGCGCCCGCCACTATTCCCTGCGAGAGCTTCCTCTGGAAGAAGATGAAGAAGATGATGGTGGGAATGATGCTGAGCAGGGAGGCGGAGGCCAGATCGGTGGCAGCCATGGTGTGCTGCCCCTGCATGGTGGCCAAGGCCAGTGGAATGGTCTGCGTCTTCTCGCTCATCAGGAAGGCCATGGGGATCATGTACTCATTCCAGGTCCAGATGAAGAAGAAGACGAAGAGGACGCTAATGGTCGACCAGGACACAGGCAGTACGATCTTGCGCAGAATCTGCCAGCGCGAGGCCCCGTCGACGGTGGCCGCCTCAAGGATGGCCTGGGGGAAGGTCCCGTAGACCGAGGAAAGCAGGTAGGTGCCGTAGGCGCTCTGGATGATGGTGAAGATGATGATGATGGACCACTGGGAGTTATAGAAGCCCATCCACTTGAACATGACGTAGAGCGGGTAAAGCAGGGCCTCCTGGGGAACCATGTTGGCCAGCATGATGAACAGGAGGATGACCGTGTTACCCTTGACCCTGCCGATGCCCAGGGCGAAGGAGTTAAGGACCGAAAGCAGGACCCCGACCACGGCAACCACCAGGGAAATCAGCAGGGAGTTGCCCAGTTTGAGCGGGAAATTGCTCTTGTTCCAGAAGGAGATGATGCCGTCCATGCTGAAGTGGGCGGGCACGGACAGGGGGCCCGTGGCGTTGTAGTCAGCCGTGGTCTTGAAGGCATTCAGGACCAGGATCAGCAGTGGGAAGAGCATGACCAGGGCTCCGGCGACCAACAGAATCAGACCGGCCCAGTTCCCCCAGGTGCGGATTCTACGGGCGTGCCGGGAGGACACCCGGGCGTCGGCTTGCAGTGTAGCTTGATTATTCATGATGTGCTTCCTAGCCTTCCTCAGGCGATGCTCTTTTGCACGCGCTTCTGCACGATGGTGAAGACGATGGAGAAGATGACGATGACCACGGTCAGGGATGTCGAGATTGCGGCGCCGTAGCCCACCTGCTGCACCTGGAAGAACTGGTTGTAGGAGTAGTAGGAGGGGACCATGGTGGAGGTGCCGGGCCCGCCCTTGGTCAGCAGATAGACCGGAGCGAAGGTCTTCAGGGCGCCGATGGTGGAGGTAAGGATGACCACCAGCAGCTCGGGAATGATGGAGGGCAGGGTAATGACGCGGAACTTCTGCCACCAGTTGGCCCCGTCCAGGCTGGCCGCCTCGTAGAGCTCGGGATCCACCCGCTGCAGTCCGGACATGAAGATGACGATGGGATAGCCCAGCTGGATCCAGATCAGGATAACCATGAGGATGGGCAGGGCTGTGGTGGTCGAACCCAGCCAGTTATGGGCCAGGCCACCCAGGCCGATCTTGGTCAGCAGGTCGTTGACCGCTCCGTCTTCAGGCCGGAAGATCCAGCCCATGATGATGGTGGCCACGGCCACAGGCAGGACCTGGGGCAGGTAATAGAGGGCCCGCAGGGTCGAAGAGGTGTGGGGGCCGAACTTCTTCTGGATCACATCGGTCAGGGCCGAGGAGATCAGCAGACCCAGAACCGTGGGAATGATGACGATGGCCACGATGATCCAGAGGGTGTGCCCGAAGGAGACCCAGAAGGTCGAGTCGCCCATGAGTCGTCGCCAGTTGCGCAGACCCACCCATTTGGTCGGCCCCACCCCCCTCCAACGGGTGAAGCTCAGGTAGATGTTCCAGAAGATGGGCACGATGACGATGGCCACGATGCCTATCAGACCGGGGATCAGATAAGGGACGAACCGCGAGGGCGCACTGCCCGGTATGCGGGACTGCGCCTTCTTCCTGCTATGTGTGTCAGACATGCTTCTACTCTCCTTGGCGGATTGACGCAACTCAGTCGTCATCCAGATCGAGCTGGGCGACGCCGTCGTCGTAGTTCTTATGCAGGGTGTCCAGAACCTGGTCGGGGCTCTTGGTGCCGTTGACCAGCTCTTGGAAGGCGGCCGGCATGGCGTCGGTCAGGTTGGGCGCAGGGTAGTCGGGGTAGTAGCTCATCCGGCTTGCGTCCGAGGCTTTGGTGTATTCGTTGACCAGGTCACGGCTCTTGGGGTCGGTGATGGCGTCCGTATCAGCCGCCACTGGCACGCCGCCCTTGTTGCCGATGTAGTTCTGAACCTCCTTGGACAGGACCACGTTGATATAACGGGCTGCGGCATCCTTGCGCCGGGACTTCTGCGGAATGACCAGCAGGTTGCCCGCACAACCCTCGACCATCCTGGCCCCTGGGAAGATGGATGCCGTCCAGTCGAAGGCCTTGACCTGCTCCATGAAGCGGGTCTGATTCCAGGTACCGGTCTGGTAGATGGGATAGGTCCCCTTGATGAAGGCCGTGGTCGTGTCTTCGGCCTTCATGCCGGTGGCGTTCTTGGAAATGTATCCCTTGTCGATCCAGTCGCGGATGGTGTTGGTGGCGAAGGTCAGCGGCTTGCTGCGCCAGTTGACTGGATGCTTGTAGAGCTGCCAGTCATCGACGAATCGGGCATCGGCCTTGGTCATGGCCAGCTGCCACCAGAGCCACAGCACCCCGTATTCCTGGGCATCGGCCGCTATGGGCGTGACCCCATGACTCTTGAAGGCCTTGAGGGCTGCCACGAACTGGTCAAAGGTTTGCGGGATGGGGATCTTGTACTTGGCGAAGAGGTCCTTGTTGTAGTAGACGCGCTGCATCTCCGCGTAGGAGGAAACCCCGTACCAGGTATCCCCGTCCATGACGCCGCGTTTGTCGTACTTGCCCACTGCTGCTGCCTGGCCGCGCACCTTCTTGTCCCAGCCGTACTTCTGCACATAGGGCTTCAGGTCGGTCAGCAGCTGCAGGGTGGACAGGACCCCAGCCGAGCCGTTGCCGCGATTGGACTCCATGACGTCCGGAGCGTCGTCCGAGTTGAGGAACTGGCTGCCATTCTGGGCGATCTGCGTGAAAGACTTGACCTCGAAGTCCACCTTGATGCCCGTCTGCCGGGTAAAGATATCGGCAGCCTTCAGCCAGCCCCGGGCCTGTCCGCTGCTGGGCTCTTCGTAGTACCAGATCTTGATGCTGGACGGATGGGCTTCCTGGGGAGCATCGCCCCCCGATCCGCAGGCCGCCAGCGGCAGGATCGACATGGCCAAGGCCAAGGCCGCTCCGATCCCTCTTCTGATCTTCATGATGGCTCCTAACTTCCTTGCATCCTTGCATCCATCTACCGCGATTCAACGTGTCGAAAGGTTTCGACTTCGGGCGGATTGCAGGGCACTGACCATCTCCGTCGATGCACCCGAGATGTCGAATCGTTTCGATTTAGTATAGAAGCTTGTCATGGGTCATGTCAAGAGAACACAATATAAGGCTCATGTCTTCTCTTATCAAGCCTCACAAACTCTCTCACTCCCCGAGCAATAATCCCCACGCCCATGTTCAGTCATTATTGCCGAACTACTCACACCAAAAGCAGTACAGCCGTTTGCCCAGCAGTATCGAATTTTCCGCAACTGCCTACGGTTGGTCGGCTCAGGGCACAGGCCTTGCTGAAACCAGAGCCAATCTCCCGGCTGACAGGTAGACTTGGGACATTATGGCAGCATTTTCATCTTTGACCGATCGGCTCTCCCAGGCCTTCACCCATCTGCGTTCCAAGGGGAAACTGACCGAGGCCGACATCGACGGCACAATCCGTGAGATCCGGCGCGCCCTTCTGGATGCTGATGTCTCCCTGGACGTGGTGCGCTCCTTCACCGGACGCATCCGGGAACGCGCCCTGGGCGAGGAGGTCTCCAAGGCTCTGAACCCGGCCCAACAGGTGGTCTCCATAGTCTACGACGAACTGACCAGCATCCTGGGCGCAGGAGTGGATCGACCACTCAATTTCGCCAAGAACCCGCCCACAGTCATCATGCTGGCCGGGCTGCAGGGTGCAGGCAAGACCACGCTGGCCGGCAAGCTGGGCTACTGGCTCAAGGATGCCGGCCATACCCCCCTGCTTGTGGCTGCCGACCTCCAGCGGCCCAACGCGGTCACCCAGCTCCAGGTAGTCGGTGAACGCGCCGAAGTGCCGGTATACGCACCCGAGCCAGGCGTGCAGACCAGCGGATCCGAGCTGGCGGCCCCAGGACAGGTCACGGGCGATCCGGTCAAGGTGGCAGCCGATTCGATCAAGGTGGCCAAGGACAAGCTCTACGACGTGGTCATCATTGATACGGCCGGACGGCTGGGTGTGGATCAGGAGCTGATGGAACAGGCCCGCAATATCCGCGACGCCGTCCATCCGGACGAGATCCTCTTCGTCATCGATGCCATGATCGGTCAGGACGCGGTCGCCACAGCCAAGGCCTTCGACCAGGGCGTGGACTTCACCGGCGTGGTCCTGTCCAAGCTAGACGGCGACGCCCGCGGCGGCGCGGCCCTGTCGGTGGCTTCAGTGACAGGCAAGCCCATTCTCTTCGACTCCAACGGCGAGGGCCTCAAGGACTTCGAGGTCTTCCACCCTGACCGGATGGCCTCCCGCATTCTGGACATGGGCGACATCCTGACCCTGATCGAGCAGGCCCAACGCCAGTTCGACGAGGAGGAGGCCCGCAAGGCCGCCGGGAAGATGTCCGAGGGCAGCTTCGGCCTGGACGACTTTCTGGAGCAGCTCCAGCAGGTTCGCAAGCTGGGCTCCTTCAAGAGCATCCTGGGTATGATCCCAGGCATGGCCCAGCATCGCAAGGAGCTTGAGCAGTTCGATGAAAAGGAGGTGGACCGGACCCAGGCCATCATCCAGTCGATGACTCCCCAGGAACGACGCGACCCCAGCATCATCGACGGCTCACGACGGGCCCGGATCGCCTATGGCGCCGGCACTACGGTCTCTGCAGTCAACGGCCTGCTACAGCGGTTCGAGCAGGCTGCCAAGATGATGAAGCGGATGACCAATGGCAGCCGCTCGATCCCCGGCATGGGCGGCATGGGCGCTGGCAGCGGCAAGAAGGGCAAAAAGGGCAAGAAAGGCCGCAAGGGTTCCCGCTCAGGCAATCCCATGAAGCGGGAGGCCGAAGAGAGGGCTTTACGCGAGCGCCTCTCCGGCAAGGGCAAATCCTCCGGCGGCTCGGCCTTCGCCAAGCGCCCCGAGACTCCGCAGATGCCCGAGGGCCTGCCGGACCTGCCCCCCAACCTGGGCGGCGGACTGGGCGGTCTCTTCGGCGGCCGATAACCCCCTCCCTCCTGCAGGAGACAATGGCACGTGAACACCCTTCTCTGGATTCTCCTGGGGCTCATCGCCTTGTGGATGGCACTGCGCTTCCTGCCTGCCGGAGCTGACCGGCACCGCCCTCTGGTAGAGCTGATCGCTCTGATCGACCTGCTGACCGCTCCCCTGTTGGTCATGTTGATATGGACGGTCGTCGCAGGCGCATGGCCCCAATGCCTGCTGGCGCTGATTGAACTTACTCTGGTCAGCTGCCAGCGCCTGCGCTACCGACTACCTCCAGCAGACCGGACCAGTCAATCATCTTCTGGCCATGGGCTGAGCGTCATGACTCTGAACTGCCGCTTCGGCAGGGCCGATCCTGAGGAAATCGTACGTTGCGTGCGCGCCTACGGAGTAGAGGTTCTGGCCCTGCAAGAGGTAAAGGGGAAGCTGCTGGAATCACTTCAGGCTGCAGGCCTGAATCAGCTCCTGCCCTATCTGACACAGGGGACTGCGAGCCCTGACGACAACGGCGGCTACAACGTTATCTTCTCGGCCCGTCAACCCGTTAAAGCCTCGCCTTCGGCTCTCGACCTTCCGGCAGCCGCAGTACCCCTGGTCGAGCTCAAGACCAGCTCCGGACCGATCCGAGTGGCCAGCGTCCATCCCAAATCACCCCAACGAGGCGCCAGACAGTGGGGCATGGGCATCGCTGCCCTGGCCAGGCTGACCCATCCGCCCGTGCCCACCATCATCATGGGCGATTGCAACGCCACCCTGCAGCATCCGACCTTCCGCGCTATGCTGGCCGAATCCGGGCTGCATGACGCTTCTTTGCACCTGAAAGCCGGCAGCCACCTGACTTTCCCCTCGGCAAGCGCGCTGCCCTCGTTGATCGAAATCGACCATATTCTGACGGACGGCAACCTGGTCCCACAATCCATGCGTGCCCTCCGAATTTTAGGCAGCGACCACCGAGCTCTAGTGGCCCATCTGGCTCTGCCGCGTCGGCTCTGAACACCATGCAGCCTCGCCACCCGCCATATCCCAAGGGTGAGGTATACTTTTGCTGTTATTCATGTCCGGAGGAGCCCTCTCATTCCGACGGTCGTGAGGAACACGCCAGGAGCGCCACCATGCCCCACATGGAGACGCCGCCGGGCACACCAAGTACCAAGGAGAGCCGTTTTGGCAACCAGAATTCGTCTGAAGAGAATGGGCAAGAAGTTCTACCCCTTCTACCGCGTGGTCGTGGTCGATTCCCGCAAGAAGCGCGATGGCAAGGTCATTGAGGAGATCGGCACCTACGATCCCAACACCCAGCCCTCTTCAATCAAGATCGACTCCGAGCGCGCCCAGTACTGGCTGGGTGTAGGCGCTCAGCCAAGTGACCCTGTCTTCAACCTTCTGAAGATCACCGGTGACTGGCAGAAGTTCAAGGATCTGCCCGGCAAGGAAGGCACTCTGAAGGTGCCCCAGGCCGAGATCGATGCCCAGGCCCGCATCGAGCAGGCACAGAACGAAGCTCAGAAGCTCAAGGCTGCCAAGTCCGAGGCTGACGCCAAGGCCAAGGCCCAGGCGGAGAAGGAAGCCCCCAAGGCCGATGAGTCGGCAGATGCCGCCCAGGCCGAGCAGGCAGCTGAGTAAGGCACATTCATCAAGGATTGGAAGGACCGGCTATCATGCTTGCACAGGCCGTTGAGCACCTGATCAGGAACATCGTGGACTTTCCCGATGACGTGTCGGTCAAGTCCCACGAGAACTCTCGCGGAGAACTGTTGCGGGTGCGGGTCAACCCCGAGGACATCGGCCGCGTGATCGGCAGGGGCGGCAGGACCGCCAACGCCATCCGCACCGTGATCCAAGCGCTGGCCGACCACAAGGTGCGCGTCGACATCATGGACGTGCGCCGGTGAGCCCCAGCCGGTCCACCAATCACGACCCGCAGGGTCCGGACCCTCAGCAACGAAGGTTGCTGAGGGTCTGCCGTATCGGCCGCGCCCAAGGACTCAAGGGCGAGGTCAACGTATATGCCTACACCGACGAGCCCGAGCGGCGCTTCGCCCCCGGCTCCCGGTTGCAGACCAAGGACGAACAGGTTTTCACAGTCGTCTCCTCCCGCCGCTTCAAACAGCGTTGGATCGTCCTCTTCAAAGGAGTGGAAGACAGGAACGCCTCCGAAGCACTGAACGGCCTCGAACTATATGTCCAGGCTGATCCAGCCGAGGAGCTGGCGCAGGAGGATGCCTGGTATCCCGAGGATCTGATTGGACTTGAGGTTCGCATGGCCCCGGGCAACTCTCTGGGTGAACCATCCGGACGAGTGGTCGGCCAAGTCAGCGACGTGCTGGACGGTGTAGCCCAGCAGCAGCTGCAGATCCGCATGACCACCAAAGAGAGCGACGAGGAGGCGGAAGGGCTGATACCTTTCGTCGAAGCCTTGGTGCCCCGGGTTGACATTGAGAACGGGTATGTGGCCATCGATCCGCCTGGGGGACTTCTGCCCGGACTGGACTGAACCCATCTTTTAGCAAAACCGTAAGTGGGGAGTCAGCGTCCATCTTCGAGCCGCTGACTCCCCACTTACGGGAAATGCGCCTGCCTAAGCAGGAAATCTTGTTGAGCTACATGTCTTCGACCACCAGATAGGTCATATCCAGGGGGCCATGCACGCCCACCACAATCACCATCTCGATGTCGCCGGTGTTGGAGGGGCCGGTGATGAAGTTGATGTTGGAGGTCTTGAGCTCGCCTGAGACCAGGGCCGGATCATAGTAGTCCATGGCCTGCCGGGTTCGGGGTAGGATCTTGGACTTGCGAATGATGCTCAGATAGTGCACCGGCAGGAAGTGGAAGGCACGACCCTGACCCGGGGTGGTAGCCACGGTGATGGTGCCTGACTCAGCCAGCAGGAAGTCCGCAAAGGCGATGGCCGTACCTGACTCGTCGGCGGTCTTGATGTTCTCCTCGCGGCTGGCCCCCGGCTTCCAGAAAGTGGCAGGCGGGTTCAGGCCATCCCTCCACTCCTCCAGTCCGAAGTCTGCGAACAAGTCGGAAGTGGGCAGCATTACATGGTCGCTGTCGTCCTTGCGCGAATCGATGAACTCATTCAGGGCAGTGGGAAGCTCAGCCTTGGTGCAGGTGCGGAAGTCCACATGGACAGCCTCGCTGCTCTTCCGGGCGATCTCCAGCAGCTCATCCTGGGTGTGGCCAGACAGGGTGGTCTCCGGTAAATCGTTGACCGGCACCAGAGGATGATCTTTGAGCTGGTGGCGGGGCCGTCCGCTCTTCTTGGCCAGATAGTCCAGGAATACCTCACGATCGGTCATGCCTGCTGCTCCTTCTTGTGATGAGCGAACCAACTGCGGAAGTTCTGCCCGTGCTTGGGCGGATCCGGCAGATCACGCACCTTGGTCCATCCGCCGAAGACGAAAGGCATCCATTCCACATGCCGGTCACTGGCAAAGAGGTTCTTGGCCGTCTCCGGCTGCTTCTTGGATATGGGCGTCAGCATGGTGTGATCCAGCCCCAGGGCAGTGCGGAAGAGCGAGGAGTGGCCGGTTCCCAGACCCATGACCCTCATGACCGTGTCGTCAATCAGATTGGCCTTGGACTGGTCGTCCATCATGATCCGCCTGTGCTCAATCATGAGCTGATGCAGGGGAATCTTGACCGGACAGGTGGCCGTGCATGCTGCGCACAGACTGCAGGCGTAGGGCAGATCTCCGAAGTCGTCGTAGCCACCGTCCAGCACCGGCGAGAGCACCGAACCCACCGGACCCGGATAGATGGATCCGTAGCCGTGACCGCCGATGTGCCGGTAAATGGGGCAGACATTCAGGCAGGAGGCGCAACGGATGCACTGGAGGATGGGCTCGAAGACCGTTCCCAGGGCGTTTGAGCGCCCGTTGTCCAGAATGACCACATAGACATCGTCCGGTCCGTCCGACTCCTGGCCGGTGCGTGGCGCAGTGTAGGTCAGGTAGGATGTCAGCTTCTGGCCGACAGCGGACCGGGCCAACATGTTGTCCATGGTCTCGGCCTCCTTCATGGTCGGCACCAGGCGCTCCATACCCATGACCACAACCTGGGTCTTGGGGATGCACATGGCCAGGTCGGCGTTGCCCTCGTTGGTCACCAGGTTGATCATGCCCGTGTCAGCCACAGCGAAGTTGCAACCGGTGATGCCCATGTCAGCCTCGAGGAAGTGCTTACGCAGAACCTTGCGGGAGAACCGAGCCATGTGCTGAGGGTCGTTGTCGCCCTTGTAACCCAGCTTCTTCTCGAAAACCTGACGAACCTGCTCGCGATTCTTGTGCAGGGCGGGGAAGACCAGATGTGTGGGCTGATCCCAGTCATCCTCCTCCAGGATGAACTCGGCCAGGTCGGTCTCAAGCACCTCCAGACCGGGCACAGTCATCAGCGTGGGGTCCAGGTTGATCTCGCTGGTCACCATGGACTTGCTCTTGACGACGTGCTTGGCCTTCTTTTCTATGGCGATCTGCTTGATGTACTGGGCAGCCTCATCGTCGGTCTGAGCGAAGAAGACATGGCCGCCGCGCTTCTCCACGTTATCGGCGAACTCCTCCAGGTAGTCAGGCAGATAACGGATGACGTGCTGTCGAATCTGCTCTCCAAGGTCGCGCCATTGTTCCCAGTTGCCCAGTTCCTGACGGGCGGCCTCCCGCTTGACCCACTGCGCATCCTGAGCCTTGGCAACGGCCTGTTGGGCGAATTTATCCTGTTCGGACTCTTTGACCCTGGTCAGGAAGGGAGCCTTGCTGGTCCTCAGATATTGCGCGGCCTTCTTGCCGTTGACCATGCTGCTCATACCAGAGCCCCCTCTTTCTTGGCAGCCCTGTCGGAGCCCACGGCCCCATCGCCAGCAGAGCGGCCTTCCACATACTTGACGCGACTCATGTCCACGTTGTGATTGAGCACCTCAGCCAGGTGCATGATGGTGATCTTCTCGCCACGCCGGTTGAAACGACCGCCGATGTTCATCAGGCAGCCCGGATCGCAGGAGATGAGGACGCTGGCCTTGGTGCTGAGCACGTCGTTTACCTTCTCATCGACCATCTGCTTGGAGATCTCGGGCTCCTTCATGGAGAACATGCCGCCGAATCCGCAGCAGTTCTCGATGTGGGGCAGGGGGACCATGGTCAGTCCCTTGACATGGTCCAGCAGAACGAAGGGGCTGGTCCGCTCCCCCAGCAGCCGGGTCATGTGGCATGAGCGGTGGTAGGTGGCCACAGCGTCGAGTTCGGCGCCGGCATCCAGCACACCCAGCACCCGGTAGAGGAACTGCGAGAACTCATAGGTCTTGTCAGCCATGGTCTGGGCCTTGGCTGCATAGACCGGGTCGGCCCGCAAATGGAAGGGCAGCTCCTTGAGCATATTCACGCAGGAGCCTGCCGGACCCACGATGTAGTCGGCATCCACGCTCAGCAGGGCATCGACCTCGTTGCGCATGACCTGCATGCTCTCCTTGACATACCCGCTGTTGAATGTGGGCTGGGCGCAGCAGATCTGCTCCTTGGGTAGATAGGTGTCACAGCCGAACCGCTCCAGCACCTCCACCATGGCCTTCCCCACGTTCGGAAACATGAGGTCCACCACGCAGGTGGAGAATATCACTACTTTCATTACCGCACCTCTCTACAACCTTGTACCCCAGGTCCGAATCATCTCCGGATCGCGGAGAAACCCAACATCACTTGAACCCCTAATCCTTCCAGGGCATCGCTGCCTTGCGACCGACCCGCCCACGCGGACACCGATGTGCAATCCTGAAAGGACCCATCATTATCATGGTCTCGACCTGGAATTCGCACCCTAGGGAATCGCCCGCCCTCAGCTTTTGAACGTGTGAGATTTACCACATCTATGCTACCACTGCGGTCTGGGAATCTTTGGCATGTCAAGGATGGTAGGTGATTGGCCGATTCGCTACAGTGGAGTCAGACCCTGCGCGGCCATTCTCGTGAAAGGGGCAATCGGCGCATGTCCAACCACCTGCAACTCCTCCTGCTCTATGCACCCGCCATCATCTTCGGTCTGCTCTTCCTCTGGGACCTGCACAAAGAACCACGACAGTTCCGCAATGCCATCTGGTTCCTGCTCCTGCTGCTGACCCTGGGCGGAGCGCTCCTTCTGCAGTTCGGGATGCGCTGGCTGATCCTGCCCCTGATCATCCTTCTCATCGCCGCCCCCCTGCTGGTGATCTGCTTCCTGCTGGCCAACACGGTCATTGTCATCCGACACGAGGGGGTCTCCCTGACCACTCTGTTGCCCGGACTGCTGGCACTGGCCGTGGTGGCCTACATGATTCTTTCGCCCCTCCTGGCTGGGTTTGGCGCCCCCTCATGGCTGCAGAAGCTGGCCGGGCTGATCGACCTGGAAGCCACCTGGTTCTTCTTCTCCTTCCTGGCCTTGCTGCTCTATTCCAACTTTTACAGGATGCTGCCCCGCAAGCGTCGCTACGATTACATCATCATCCACGGAGCAGGCCTGCGCGGCGAAGAGCCCACGCCTCTGCTCCGGGGACGACTGGACAAGGCTGTGGACCTCTGGAAACGACAGGGACGAAACGGGCGCTTCGTAGTCTCCGGCGGTCAGGGTCCCGACGAGGTCATCAGCGAGGCCAGGGCCATGGCTCAATATTTGCGCAACTCCTGTGGGGTACCAGCCGAGACCATCATCATGGAGGACAGGTCGACAACAACCCTGGAGAATCTGCGCTACTCCAAGCAGATTCTGGATAACCGCTACGAGAAGGGCACCGGACCAGAGCATTACCGGGTGGCCCTGGTCACCAGCGACTACCACGTCTTCCGAGCCAGCGAATACGCCAGCAAGGTCGGACTGAATGCTGATGGAATCGGCTCGCACACCAAGGGCTACTACTGGCCGACTGCCTTCATCCGGGAGTTCGTTGCCATCACCCGCATGCACTGGTGGCCCTACCTGGTCCTTGCACTAGGCTGGGCCGCCTGGGTCGGCATCTCACTGCTGAATTAAAACCACTGCCTTCCAGAGGGAATCAGAGGTCATACAACCTGAACCTCGCCCTTATCCTGACGGGCCAGGCTGCGCTCCAAGAACCAGGCCACCAGAAGGATGACCAGAACGATGAGAAAGACGAAAACGAAAGCCCAAACGGCTCCGAACTGGAAGGCCTGAGCGCCGGCATGAATCCCTCTGGCCTTGGGCACTCCCGTGATTATGGCGGCCAGAACGCCGGTCGAGGCGGCACCTGAATACTGCTGAAGGGTGTTGAAGAGCGCATTACCGTCAGGCACCAGTTTGGCTGGGATATGTTGCAGCCCAACTGTAAGCAGGTTGTTGAAGACGCAGGCCTGACCGACCATGTAGCAGGCGTAGAGAAGAATCATCAGCGGAACGGACAAGTGTCGGCTGAAGACCAGGAAGCCTGAGGCCGAGAGGAAGAAGGCGACGCTTCCCACCGCCAGCAGTCCACGCAGACCATGGCCATCCAAGTAGCCGCCTGTGATGGGCTGGCAGAGGGCGGAGAGCAGGCTTCCCGGCAGCAGAAGCAAGCCAGCCACGGTAGAGGTCTCCCCCAGGACGGACTGGGCCATGTTGGGCAGGATGAATGTCAGGCCAATTTGAACGAACTGAACCAGGAAGTAGAGAATCAGGGCAAGGGTGAAGGTACGGTTCCGGAAGACCGCGATGTTGATCAGCCTGGTGCGCTGATGCGCAAGGGTCCAGCTTCCTGCAGCAAGGGCCAGAACACCAATGAACAAGGACAGCCAGGTAACAGGGCCATGAACATCCAGGGTGCTCAGCCCCAGGGTCAGCCCAGTCAGAAAGACGCCCAGAAGAAGGAACTGGAGCCATGCGAAGGGGCCGACATGGGCGCTCTCCTTGTCAACTGAGATGAGTGCGATGATTCCGAAGACCAGCTCGATGGGCAGCACAATCAGGAAGATGGCCCGCCAGGACAGGGCCTGGATAACGGCTCCACCAAAGGTCGGGCCCAGGGAGGGTGCCAGGGCCACAGCCATGCCGGCGCTGCCCACGTAACGACCCTGGATGTGAAGAGGAACCTTTTTCATGATCAACGAAAACACCAAGGGAAGAGCGATACCGGTGCTGATGCCTTGCAGGAGGCGCCCCACCATAAGAACAGGAAAGCTTGGAGCGAAGATGCACATCAGGTCGCTGCCCAGGAATATTCCCACGCTGGCCAGAATCAATGCGCGGGTCGTGAATGAATGTTCCAGCCAGGCGGCGGCCAGAACCGTCAAGGCCACCACCAGCAGATAGCCGGTAGTCAGCCATTGGACTGTGCCCAGTCCTGTTTTGAAGTACTGCGTCATCTCCGGAAAAGTGACGTTGAGCGAGGTCTCCAAAAGGACCCCGCAGAAAGCGAGCCCGGCAGTGCCGGTAATCAGCAGTTTTGTTCTCTTATCAACATGGTCGACCATGGACCGTCCGCTCCTAACGCATCAGACTGTTCACATAGCCATCTCCACGGATCCGTACGGCATGGCATCATCCGATGCCACTCTCATTGCTGTTTGCGCAACGGTTATAGCTCTCTGGCTGCGTTGATGACATCTTCCAAGGTGGCGCCGGGCTGACAACCACATGCCGAGAAGAGCCTGTTTACATCCACAACCTTTGAAGACCCAGTTAGTGTAGCACCCACTGGCGTACCAATCCGTGCACACGCCTGACCTGAACAGGCTTGGGTAGAGTTGGTGACATGCAAATCGATATCGTCTCTGTCTTCCCCGAGTATTTTGGCGTAACTGGACTCAGTCTGCTAGGCAAGGCCCAGGAGAAAGGGCTGGTGACCATACGCGCCCACAATCTACGCGACTGGACCCATGACGTGCACCACTCCGTGGATGATACCCCGGTAGGCGGCGGAGCTGGCATGGTCATGAAACCGGAAGTCTGGGGCCAGTGCCTGGACGACCTGCTGGATATGCCAGACGAATCGACTCAGCAACAGCCGTCCACGGACCAGACAGCCGGCACCGCTGATGCTGAAGAACAAAAAGAAGCAATGAAGAGTTCCGGCGACAAAAGCGATGGCATAGTAGCCGAGGCGGATTCATCTGCGAACAGCCACGAGGCGGGCCTGGCCGGACCAATCCTGATCTTCCCCAACCCATCCGCGCCTCTGTTCACCCAGGCCGACGCGACCGAGCTGTCACGGACGAAGAGGCTGATATTCGGCTGCGGCCGCTACGAAGGCTATGACGCGCGCATCCCCGACTACTACCGGAATCAAGGGGTCGACGTTCGTGAGTACTCCATTGGCGACTACGTGCTCAATGGGGGCGAGGTGGCCGTCTCGGTCATGCTGGAGGCCATCACCCGGCTCCTGCCCGGCTTCATGGGCAATCCTGAATCCATCGTGCAAGAGTCCTACACAGGAGATGAACCCCTGCTGGAATATCGCCAGTACACACGCCCCACCACCTGGCGTGGCATGGCCGTGCCCGAGATACTGACCAGCGGCGACCACGGAAAGGTGGACCGGTTACGGCGCGACGAGGCCATCAGACGAACCAGTCAGATTCGTCCCGACCTGATCGCCCGATTGGACTGCACCACCCTCGATAAGCATGACCGCCGTCTCTTGGAAGACCTGGGTTGGCGAGCTTCTGGAACCCATCCGGTCCGACAGGGTACGAATGAATAGGAAGACGTTCAGCTGATACAGCAAACTCATACCCAAAAATTGTCTTAACGGGTTCATGATTTCGGTAAAAATCCGAGAGGTAAGTTACCCGGAGGTTCCAGGAAGCATAAAACATACAAATTAACATATTTGCTAGGCTGTCTTAGCCCTTTTTCCATCCTGACTCTGGTACCAGTCTGTTTCCAACTCAGAATCATTATCTAGTAAGGCTGATGGTACCCTCGCAACTTGAATTGGTGATCTGCCAGACTAAGACAGCTGTGTACCCGATTGCGGTTACCAGCTCTTGAACTGTTGGCAGCAAGGCAGACGGTCTCCGTCAAGGACACTATAATAATGTTTAAAATTGTTCTTTTTTGGGTTCCCTCGACACTCGTTGTGAAACGTAAAAAACAATGCCCGTCCTTAGGAACAGCGTAAAGTCAATGCGGTCAAGGCCTTAGAGAGAGCCCTATGGCATCGTTGTCGAAGAAGTCCTTCCAGATATTGTTGCTCAGTCAGATAGCTTCCTTTTCTTTGCTTTGCAACATCATGGCGTGCAGAACTGTTATCTGCACATACATGCACACGTTAACCAAGCCGCCTATTATCATTTCGACATCATTGCATATTTTGATCGCATTCTTGCGAGTTGTCGTCTCTTTAGTGGATATAGCGGTACAACCTGGACTTGGTGCATTTGCTCGCAGACCATATCCCCCCCACCTGCATAAAGTCCGCAAGTCGGCTTTATGACAACGATAATTTCTTAACTCTACTATCCCTATCTGTGCCCCCGCGTAAGCACCTCTAGAAGTGTGCGTGTGTTCCTTTTCAAATACCGATCCCCCCCCCCTGGCGTCCAATCAACATCCGCCAAGACTCTATTACGGCCATGTCACCAGGTCTGGAAACCTGACTATTCAATCGAAATTAGGATCATCGCCTTACCCGCGATACATCAAAAAGCTACATCTCATATTCCGTTTCGATATCAGAACCTCCGTTATTAGCTACGGCTATGGAAATGACCGCCCGCTCTCCTCCAATGTGCCCACCCTTCATGTATGAGGTTAAGAAAACAAAGTATCGTGTTGTGAAAGATTGTGATATCTTTAACAAGTAATCACACAGTAAAGGAGCTGTTATGGATATAAAGCAACATAGAATTTCTGACATCGAAGCGGTCGGAGCTTTTCTCATTGTGCGGAAATCGTCTGCGGAGTCAGCATATGCGATTGCAAGCACCGCTATCGACAGTGGCTTGCGAGCAGTTGAAATCGCCTACGGGACACCCGATGCACTAGAAGTAATCGAAAAGTTAGCAAATAAGTACCCATCGGAGGATGTGCTAATTGGAGCAGGGACAGTTATTGACCACCATGGCGCCGCTGCGGCTGTTGATCACGGAGCAAAACTCCTGGTGAGCCCATATTCAGTTCCTGAAGTCATGGAAGTGGCTGAACGGTTCCAATGCGTGTCAATAGGAGGAGCCTTTACTCCGACGGAAATGATGAAGGTACTGGCCATGGGCGGGGACATAGTCAAGCTCTTCCCTGCAGAATCCTTGGGACCCGCTTATGTCAAGTCCATCCATGCCCCACTTCCCCAGATACCAATCTCGCCCACAGGCAAAGTCGATGCGGACAATATCGGGCAATGGCTTGATGCGGGAGCTGTCTGCGCCGGTATCGGGGGGTACATCACCAACGCGCCATCCTTGGACGAGGCTTCCCTCGCAACAAAGCGAATTATCACCGCAGTCAAAGACTGGAGGGCAAAAAAGGAAGAGCAAAACAGCCAGCAATAGTCATAAAAGTGTATGGAACTTGCAATCACAGATGACTGTAGCGTTCCAACACCAAATGAAGGAATAGATGGAATCCGCGGGGGAATTCCACATTGCTAATTTCATAAGGAAGTGAAAGAAAGCATGCAAAACCAAAATCACCAGTCTCCTGCACTCACAACAGACGAAACATCCGGCGCGCAAATAGATGTTCAAGCAAGACGCAGGAAACTCGAAACCTACGGATGGTGGATGGTGGCCATCATCACCCTGGGCGGCGTCATCAACTATCTTGATCGTTCCACTCTATCCATCGGCAATACAACTATTCAGGGCCAGCTAGGCTTCACAACCATCCAGATGGGCCTGCTCCTATCGGCATTTTCATGGCCATACGCCTTGGCCAACCTACCAGGAGGTTTCCTTATTGATAGGTTCGGCCCCAAAAAAGTATTTCTGGGATGTATTGCCGGGTGGTCAATCGTTGCTGTTTTAACTGGATTCGTCTCTAGTTTCGTTTCCTTCTACATTGCCAGGGTCTTCCTAGGTATCGCCGAGGCTCCCTTCTTCGCCGCGGGGCTGAAAGCGGCTCAGTATTGGTTCAACGCCAAGGACAGATCCATGCCCGTTAGCGTGATCAATACTGGCTCTCAGATCGGCAACGCAATCGGCCCGCCCTTGCTGACCGCCCTTCTGGTCGCTTTCAGCTGGAGAACCATGTTCATCATTGTAGGCGTGGCCGGACTTGTGATTGCCATACTTTGGTGGTTCTTCTATCGGGATCCTTCCGAAGCAGAAGAGAAGATCATCATGTCGGGTTCAGAGGAGGAAAATGAGGCAGAGACACCCTCAAAGAGCAAGCACGCCGTCAGGGAGTGGCTATCCCTGTGGAAACTGCCCAATACCTGGTATATGACCATTGGCTGCTTCATGATTTTCTACACGGTATGGGTCTATATAACCTGGCTTCCCGGCTATCTGGAAAAGGCCCGTGGTCTTTCTCTAAAGGGTACCGGATGGGCTGCGGCTGTTCCCTATATCTTTGGCATCCTTGGCGTTCTCTTTGGTGGTTGGATCAGCAAAAGATTCATCACAAGAGGAATGAAACCCATTGTCGCGAGGAAAATTCCCATTGTTGGCGGAGCCGTACTTTCAGCTTGCGCCGTGGCACCAATCGCGTATGTTGATTCCTTCGGGCTATCAATGGTTCTTCTCTGCATCGGATACTTCGGAGCCCAAGTTCCCATCGGATGCATCTGGACTCTCGCAGCTGACGTGGCGGACAGCAACCAGGTTGCCTCTTTGGGATCTATACAGAACTTCGGTGGCTTCCTAGGAGCTGCTGTTGCACCAATAGTAACCAGCTACATACTGACTAAAACGGGCGGCAGCTTCAACCTTGTCTTCGTTGTAGGAGCCATTGCATTGATTCTCGGAGCCTTCTTCTATGGGGTTATGGTCAAAGACCGTCGCACAGCGTCTGTTGCAGGAGAGTGAAGCGACGATGACCAAGGCCGTTTTCATCCTCGGGAGAGCTTGTTCGGGTAAGACAACTCTGGCTCTTGCTATGGCACATAAAGCCAGAGCTGTTTACCTGGACAAGGACACTATGGTGAGCGAATTCACCAGGCGCATAATGATCCTGGCCGGCGAGCCCGAATTCGCCCGCGACGAGAGCCATTACTACACCAATGTGGTCAGGCCACTCGAATACTCGTCTCTGTTGGCAGTGGGATCATCCAACCTTCAAATTGGCCAAGATGTCATATTCGACGCACCGTTCACACCATATTTGAAAGATAGAGAGTTTCTCGACAAAGTCATAAAGAAACATAAATGGCCCGAACAGGTGGAGTCTTACGTCGTCTACGTCGAAACCACCAAATCTGAACTCCAAAAAAGAATGAGAACCAGAAATCTGAACAGAGATTCCTGGAAACTCAAAAACTGGGATCGGTATTGGGAAGGTAGCGCGCTCCCGCCACCGGAATGGGCAGGTTCACAACTCATTCGCTACATCAACGATGCAGAGGCCAAGCCGAAAACTCTCATTTCTAGCATATTTCCAGATTCCGTTTAAAACTCAAAGGAGAGCAATATGAATAAAAAGGCAGCAGTGCTGTGTTTGGATGCCGGTCAAACCGGAGTAAGAGCCTGTATTGGTATTCCCAAGCCCGATGGCAGCGAGGAGCGAATAGACCTACCCGAGAAGCCAGGCATAAAAAACAGCCATCCTCTGATTCCTCAGCTAATTGAACGGACCCACGATGCTTTCCGCATGTTTTCGAGATATCAGAATGAACCAATGAACATCGGCAAAGACACCAAAATTCGCTCAATCTGCGTAGGGTCCTCCGGTCTTCCCAAAGACTGCCGCGCAGAGGACTTCCTGGATGGGGTATCGGATTTGGGCATATCAGAAGTTTTCATGGCACATGATTCGGTAACGGGTTATCTGGCAGCTCTTGGACATGAGCGCTATGGTGCAGTCGTCAGCGCCGGAACCGGCGTGGTCACTCGTGGGGTTGGTCCCCACCTGACCAAACGTGTGGACGGCTGGGGATGGATGATTGGAAATGCCGGCGCCGCTAGCTGGATGGGCAAGCTCGCCTTGGAAGCGGCCATGCGTGCTTACGACGGTCGCGGACCGCAGACTGGGCTAACTAAGGTAGCTGAAGAGCGCTTCGGACGACTTGACAAAATATATTTGAAGCTGTATTCGGATGACCAAAGCACCAAGCATCTGGGAAGCATGGCTGAAGACGTGACCAGGCTGGCCGGTGAAGATGCCGTTGCCTTTGAAATCTGCTCAAAAGCTTCAAAGGAACTGGCAATATCCGCATATACAGCTTTAAGAGAAGCGGGTGTGGATAAATATCCCGACATTGCAGTCAGCGGTCGCGGCAGCGTATTTAATTCACGATTCATTTCGAATCACTTCACCATGTATATTCGTTCCATGGTGCCTGATGCCACCATCATCGATCCTATTGGAGACCCACTGTCCGGAGCCAGGCAACTTGGCTATATTGAGCCGGACAATCCCCTGCACAGCCTGATAGCGCACGCGACCAAGTAAGCAGAAAGTGCCGGGGATATAAAGACTCTCCGGCACTTCTATCGCTCACATTCAGAATTAGAAACAGCCGAATACCTCGTAAAGGCAATGAAATTCAATCCCGATAATCACAAACAATCACTATTTTTTACAAAATAGTATCTTTGTTGACAATAAATAGAAGCTGACCCCTATTATTGAAGATATGCGAAAAAAGAAAAGTGAAGCGCTGATTCCTGCAGAGCGTCACAAAAAAATACTCAATTATCTCTCGCATGAAAACATCCTTAGCATTAAAAAACTCACAGAATTACTCAATGTTTCACATATGACGGTCCGCAGAGACATTGCGACGTTGATCGAAGAAGGCAAGGTTACTCCTATACGCGGCGGGGTGACCTTGTCCGAAAGCGGAAAACCGGTTCCAGCTCCTTTGAAGCGATCTAATAGATCAAACATCAACATATCCTTGAAAAAGGGCATCGCAGAAGTCGCCGCACGCTTTATCAACGATAATTCGATCATCTATCTGGACCCTGGTACAACTACTTATGAATTGATCCCTTATATAAGGCACAAAAAGAACCTGACAGTAGTGTCGAACGATCTTATAATCGTCAATAACCTCATTTCCAGTGACTTCCATCTAATTCATACAGGTGGCGAAATCGACAATCAGACCATGAGCTCAGTCGGTCCCATAGCCATCTCCGCAGTGCAGAACATCAATTTCGACATTTATTTCATGTCAACCCCGGGATGGTCTCTTGAATATGGGGTGACTTCGCCTGACATCGAACGTTCGCAACTCAAACAGGTTGTGCTCGGCAACGCCTTTCAAACAATACTGCTGGCCGATTCAACCAAATACAACTCAATTTCTTTGGCCAAAGTATGCAGTCTCGATCAAGTCGACCACATAGTCACAGACCAAGGGATAGAGAATGCAGTCGCTGAGAAAATCATGCAAACAGGCATCCCACTCCATCTCGCAGCCCCAAACGATGGGGAAATAAAGAAAACAACTTCTCAGGCTGATTCGATGTAGTAAACCGAGGTTTCACCGTAGGACCTGGATTGGGATATAACCCAGGCAACAGGCGGCTCGGGGGGATTCGAACGACCGGAACGTTCCAGGACCATTATTGAATTGGAGCTGACGAATTGTCTTTCAACCAGGCCATTCATAATCTCCTGACAGTCTTCTGTAGGTAGATCGTATGGTGGATCCATAAATATAAGGTTATAAGGTCCTTTCGTTGGATATGACTGACCGGCGGAGAAATCGGTATTCATGCTGGTCTCAAAAGGCCTAATAAAGCGTTCCACTTTGATTCTGCTCACATGTATATCCATATCTGAATTCCAAGCGGGATGATGGGCCAGCTTGGCTGCTGATCTGGACAAAAGCCCAGCGGCACGTCCGGATGACTCAACAGACTCCAGGGAGGAAGCTCCACGTGACAAGGCTTCAAACCCTAGAGCTCCAGTACCTGCATATAGGTCTAGCACCTTGGCTCCGTCCAAGGCACCGAGAGCCTCCAGATGGGAGAATATGGCCTCCTTGGTCCGATCGGTGGTAGGCCGGGTGCCCTTGAGGGCAGCGGGAATGGGGAATCCCTTGAATCGGCCGGCGATGATGTGCATATGGTCCGTTGTCCTTTCAGCTGGAGACCAGGAAACCTTCGTTGCCCCTCATGAAGTCCAGAACGGCGCCAGCCAGCTCGGGCTGCCCGGCCAGGGTAGGGTCTGACTCCAGGAGTTGACCGGCCTGGATGCGGGCACGGGAGATCATGGGCGCATCGGTGACCACCCGCAGAAGCTTCAGCGAGGAATGACCGCCGGATTGGGCATCGCCCAGCACGTCGCCGGCTCCCCTGATGCGAATGTCCTCCTCGGCGATTTTGGCCCCATCGGTGGTGTCGCGAATGACATTAAGCCGCTCTGCAGCCGGGGAATCCGCAGGGGCGCGTGAGATCAGGAAGGCCCAAGAGTCAGTGCCGCCGCGCCCCACCCTGCCGCGCAGCTGATGAAGCTGGGAGAGTCCGAACCGATCGGCATCGAAGATGACAATGCAGGAGGCTTGGGGCACATCCACCCCCACCTCCACCACAGTGGTGGCCACCAGCAAGGGCGTGCGGCCCGAGGCAAAGTCAGCCATGACGGCGTTCTTGGTGGCATCGTCGTCTCGCCCGGTCAGCGTGGCCATGGCGATGCCCTGGAACTGCGGCAAGGCGGCCAGTCGCTGACTCATTTCAGCCACCGAATGCAGTGGCGGACGCTGGCCGTCACCTTGGCCCTCCTCAACCAGCAGTTCAGGCTGGGAGTCAGACCCACCGGATTGACCGGGGCGGTCCGAGGAGGCCGAAGGGTCGTCTTCATCATCAATACGGGCACAGATCACGTAGGCCCTCTCCCCAGCCTCGATCCGTCGACGCAGGTGCAGGAACATAGCGCCCATGGTCGCTCCGTCAGACTCGGCGATGACGTGCGTGCGGACTGGCTTGCGGTTGCTGGGCAGCTCGGTCAGGGCGGAGATGTCAAGATCGCCGAACCAGGTCATGGCGGCTGTACGCGGGATGGGCGTAGCGGTCATGATCAGCAGGTGGGGAACTCGCTCGGATTTGCGACGTAGCTCCTCGCGCTGCTCAACCCCGAAACGATGCTGCTCGTCTATAACGGTCAAGGCCAGGTTGGGAGCCTGGAAGGTCTTGGAGAAGGCCGCGTGGGTGGCGATGACGATGCAGGGACGGCCCGAGGCCGAAACAGCCAGGGCGGAGCGGCGCTGGGCCAGTCTCATACCTCCGGTCAGCAGTACCAGAGGCAGGACCAGCTGATCCGTCATACGGATCATGATGACGTTATCCACAGGCTTATGGCGGCCCGCTACGGCAGTGGCGGTCACATCGGTGCCCATGGCCTTGAGCATGGCGCCGATGGAAGCATAGTGCTGCTCGGCCAGCACCTGGGTAGGAGCCACCAAGACAGCCTGATGGCCAGCCTGGACCGCCTGAAGCATGGCCGCCAGAGCCACCACGGTCTTGCCGGAGCCAACCTCGCCCTGCAGAAGTCGCTGCATGGGCTGATCCTTGGCCATGTCGACGCCTATATCGTCAATGACCTGACGCTGGCCATCGGTCAGTTGGAATGGCAGAGAGTCGATGAAACGGGCGGGCAGGGTATCCGGACGGTCGGCACCCGAATTCGCGCATGGGTAAGTGGGCTGCTCTTGGGTCTGGCGACGGGTCTGCAGAAGCGCCGTCTGCGAGACGAAGGCCTCCTCATAGCGCAGGGTCTTGCGCGCCGCAGCGAAGTCGTCAGGGCTGTCGGGGGCATGCATACCCAAGAGGGCACGGGCACGATGCATCAGCCCTTGGTCGACACGGACCTGCTCGGGCAACACATCAGGTATGGCCCGGCTCAGCGCTTCTAAATCGATGCGGACATCGGCACTGGGCTGCCCCTCTTCGACAGCTCCGACTGCAGGGACAGAGCCAGATGCATCATCGGCATGTGCCAGCAGACGCAGAAAACCCAGAATGACGTCGTGAATATGGTCCGAGGAAATGCGGGAGCTGGCGTGATAGACCGGCCGCGGCCGACGAACGCGCTCCAGAGCCTCGTCAAGGCTGGCCGCATCGGGCCGAGATGCGTCCGCAGAAACCTCCTGATCGGCATTAGCAACAACCAGGGTCTCAGGATGGGTGAACTGGAGCTGGTCCATGTAGACACCGGGCTCACCGGCCACGACCAGATCCGCCCCTACCTGCAGCCGACGGACCATCCAGTCCATATAGGGCTTCTTATGAGAGAAGAAGACCAGCCTGACCGCAAGCGGAGTACCGCCCCGACCGCTGACGAAGGCAGCATCGTCCACCATCACGTCCAGCCGGAAGCCCCGGTGACCGCTCAGAGGCACCAGACGCACCTGGTCCACCCGGGCGGCGAAGGCACAGGGCTCACCCAGCCGAATGCCGGCAATAGTGGTGACCTGCATGGGATCGGTGATGCGGAAAGGATAGTAGGTCAGCGCATCCCCCACCGTGACCACACCCAGAGCCTTGAGAGCGCTCACCCGACGCCTGTTGACCACCAGCGAGGCCACGGTGCTGTGCAGACCAACACGAGCCACTGCCGACATACCCGATCACCTCCAGCAAGCGCCGACCAACATCCCTCAGAATGACAAGAACCCCCGGAGCTTATGCCCCCGGGGGTCCAAACACGACCGACGAACCGCACTCAGGCGGCGATGCGCTGCACCTTGCCGGCCTTGAGGCACTTGACGCAGACACGCAGACGCACGTTCTGACCATCAACGGTGGTGTGCACCGACTGCAGGTTGGGGCGGAAGATGCGCTTGTTCCGGATATGCGAATGAGAAACACTGTAACCGGTCTGCGGGCCCTTGCCGCACACCGCGCAACGAGCTGCCATGATGACTTCCTTTACGTTGTTTTCCAAGTCGTCCCAGGTGTTCTTGCCCGCAACACAAGGCTACGGATGAACACACAACTTTGTTAGACTACTACATTCCGTTAGGTAAGGCAAATTAACGGTCTCAGGCACGCGGAGGCTTGCGGAAGATGCCAATCAGTGATTGGAGCACTCCGCAGAACACCCCGCCGATGATCCAGATGGCCCAGAATGGGATCCGCCAACCGAAGAGGTTGTCATAATTGCCCGAGAAGAGCATGGTCAGGGCCACCAGCGTGCAAAGGCCCATGACGGTTCCGCTGATGGCATTGCTTACCCGGTGCTCGTAACGATAGGTATCCCAGCGACCGTCATCGACGGAATCAACCTGCCTGTTGTAGGCACGAAGGTTCATCATCCTATGGCTTGTTCCAGCGTGGACCAGTAGGAAGACCCCCAGAGCCAGAAGAAGGAAGAAGACAAACCCTCTGACCTGATCGGACCAGCCCCAGATCAGGTATCCGGCAGAGTTGATACCCACATCCAGGAGCACGACAGCCAGACCGCAGACCAACTCCCAGGTAGTCTGCCGATAAACTCGCGAGCGCTCCTCATCGGTATAGAAATCCGCCACATAGGGATGCCTGCGGCGAAAGTCCTTCCTGGTGGAAATCGCCGGTATGAGACAGGCCAAGCCCAGGACGATGCCGATCATCAGAGCAAGAAAGGCCAGACCATTCTGGGCGTCGGTCGGTTGACTGACTCCGGCGAAAAGACCACCAAAAGCCAGTCCCAGCATGATAAGGGCAATTCCGAAAGCCATCCGAAGACTGTAGACATTGCTGAAGGAGGCATAGCCGGTAACGTCTTCCATAGCAGACGGGACAGGCGGCATAGTCGCATGGATTGGCGGAGTCGCCTGGGTGGTTTCCTGATGGTCCGGCCTGGATGCACGCTGCCCGGAACCCGGATGCCGAACATCGCCCAGGACCAGGTCATCAAGGGTGCAGCCGAAGAGGTCACAGATGGCCAGGAGCTTGTCCATCTCAGGATATGCCTTGTCCGACTCCCACTTGGACACCGCCTGACGGGACACCCCCACCAGCATGGCCAGCTGCTCCTGAGTCATGTTGCGCTGCGAACGCAGATACTGCACGTTGGTTCTGAAACTCATATTGTTCTTTCTCCCGATCGGCAGATTGCCGATTCAACCAGCAACGAGGCCATGATGAAACGTGCGGGGCTCCGACCGCCACCAGCTTTGGGTTGCATCCGGCCAAAGACACCGATATTTGCCGTCAACCGACGGTTGCATCCTTGCAATTCCAAGGAAATAAGCGATCACTGAATCCCTGTCATCCTGATGACGACCCGCCCATCATTCCCCCTTCCGGCAAGAGATGCGACTCCTCTACGTACACGATACATACTCTTCAGGAGGGAATGGGAACCCTGCTGATTCCACCCTGAATCGTCCCCGATTCGACCCTGAAAACACCCTGACAGGAACTCTCGCCATGGTCTTATAGAGGTAGAGGCCGGGTAGGAAACGACCGAAAGGAAGGCAATGATGCAGCATCGGATGGTTAAGGATCCATACGCACAGACCCCACTCATTCTGAACAAGATCTGCTATGACTACGGAAGGCGGCAGAAGCAGGGCGCCCGGGTGTTGGACGAGATCAGTCTGGAATGTCAGGCTGGGACCTGGACGGCCATCATGGGTCCTTCAGGCGCCGGCAAATCGACCCTTCTCTATTGCGCCGCGGGACTGCTCCAAGTCAGGCAGGGCAGTGTGGCCATCGCCGGTGAGGACCTGACGCGAATGAAAGAGAGGGAGCTGACCCGGCTCCGGCGCGATCATATCGGCTTCGTTTTCCAGGACTATAACCTGGTGAACGCCTTCACCTGCCTGCAGAACACCATGCTGTCCAGCCTCTTCGGCGGCAGGAAAATCTCCGCCCAAGCGGCCCTGTCTGCCCTGTCGAACGTCGGCTTGGAGGGGTATGCCAACACCTATCCGGCCGACATGAGTGGTGGCCAGCAGCAGCGCGTGGCCATCGCCCGGTCCCTGGCTGCCAGCCCGGAAATCATCATGGCCGACGAACCTACCGGCGCCCTGGACACCCATAGCTCGCGGGAGGTTATGGACCTCTTCGATCTGGCCGTCCGCAGCGGCCAGACCATCCTCATGGTGACCCACGACCCCAACGTCGCCGCCCGGGCCCACCGCGTCATCTTCCTCCAGGACGGACGCATTCAGGCAGCATGCCCGGGCGGAGACCCGCAGACCATAGCCCAGCAGCTGGCCAGCATGGATGCTGTCCCAAACGAGGAGGCCTTCAGCCCTCCTCTGGCAGTTCCATCCGATCAGCCTCGGTGATGGTACGAATTACCCGGCAGGGCACACCCACAGCCAGGGAGTCAGGGGCAATGTCATGGGTGACCACGGATCCGGCACCGATGACCGCACCATCGCCGATGGTCACTCCCCCGGCCACAGTCACGTTTGACGCCAGCCAGCAGTTGGATCCGATAGTGATCGGAGCCGCCAACTCGTAGTCGTAGAGGGAGCCATCCTCATGGCGCCTCAGGTTCCGTTCCTGCCACCGCAGGGGATGCAGGGGGGTGGCCAGGGTGACATTGGGGCCGATCATCACATCGTCGCCAATCTGCACAGGGCAGGTATCCAGGACAGTGAAGTTGAAATTGGCGAAGATGCGCGAGCCAAGCTTGGTGAAGCATCCATAGTCGAAATAGATAGGCCCCATAAAGTCAACATCCTGACCATGTTCGGGCACCAGCTCGTCCAAAAGCCGGTTACGCAGGTCCCGCTCCTGCTCAGAAGATGCGTTGAAAAGACGGCAAAGTTCGTGGGCCTTGACCCGCAGCTGGCCCAGTTCGGGATCCGAGGCATCATAGAGCTCGCCAGCAAGCATCCGCTCCCTCTGCGAGCGCCAAGCACCTTTACCGGCTCCGCCAACAACACCTGTCAGTTTTGAGTCCTTGTCCATGGCCATCCAATCGTTCCCGCGTCACTTCAATGTCACTTCTGCAAGTTTGCACTGCTTGCAGATTCCCCACCCATATAATCGTCTGGGTCAGACAGCAGACAGCCGCACGTAGCGGTCGTCATTCTGTTGCGGATATCCGTTCACGCCAAGGGTCAAACTTGGTAGATTGGAGGCAGCGGAGGACCCTGGCGAGGAGGAAGCATGCGGTATGAGGTGAACAAGGCCATTCCCGAGGATGCCAAGGCCATCCGTAAGGCCGTATTCGTAGAGGAGCAAGGCTTTCACAACGAGTTCGATCGAACCGACGATGCCAGCCTCCATATTGTGGCCTATGACGGGGATGAACCCGTCGGGGTATGCCGAATCTTCCCCGACCGGGGCAAGACATGGACCCTTGGTCGGTTGGCCGTTCTGAAGCCTTACCGCGGTCAGCACCTGGGCGCCTATTTGGTAGCCAAGGCTGAGGAAACCGCTCGGAGCCACGGGGCTGACCGGCTCACGCTCCATGCCCAGGAACGGGTGGAGGGCTTTTATAAGTCCTTGGGGTATAGGGACATGGGCATTCACGACCAGGACGAGGGATGCCCACACATGTGGATGGACAAACCCCTAACAGTCGGCACCGGAAACAAGGCAGAGGACCAGGCCTCATGAATCTGACCGTCAATTTTACCAGCGAAGTTCCTGCACTAGCCAGCACAAGCATCACAAGCGCCAATCAGGACAAGGACCCCATGGGAAGGTCGGAACAGGCCATCTCCAGCTTCAGCGATGCCATCATCTACTGGTTCCGCCAGAATTTCGGAAAGATCATTCTTCTGATCGTCGTGGCTGTCTGCGCTGCCTTGATTTCCAAGATCGTAGCGGCGGCCATGCGGCGTGCCCTGGAACGGACCAACCTGCCCAGTGCTTCCATCTTCGTCAACATCGTCCGCGCCCTGATCTGGATCTTCGCTGCTGCCACAGTCCTGCAACCCGTCTTTGGGATCAACCCATCCACAGTGGTCGCCGCCCTGGGCGTCAGCGGCCTGGCGCTCTCCTTCGGATTGAAGGATACAATTGCCAACATCGTCGGCGGCTTCGGACTGATGGTCAGCAAGGTGGTCCAGCCCGGCGACATCATCACCATCCAGGGCACCACCGGAACCGTCCGCGACGTGACTTGGCGCCATACCATCGTCATCGACAGGACCGGCAACCAACTGCTGATCCCCAACTCCATCCTCAACACCACGGCGCTCGAGAAAATCACCGAGGCCGGCGAGGCTGCCACCACGGTTCCCTTCACCCTGCGAGGGAATGCCGATATAGCCAAGTCCTCCCGCTCCATTGCACAGGCGGTGGCCCAGGCAACCAAGGGCATGGCCATGCAATCCAACCCGCCCATTGTCCAGCTCCAGGGCTTCACCCCTTATGGCATCAAGGGCCAAGTGGTCATGTTCGCCAAGCAGGGTGTCATCGCCGCCGATATGCAGGATGCCGCCACCCGCGCACTGGCCGGCCAGGACTACCTGGTTCAGGAGGCCGAGCTCCAGACAAAAGACATTGAACATTAACCGGATGATCTTCTCCTCCTGCGGGAGAAGTGCAAAAGCGGCATCTCTCCCTCTCCCGAGATGCCTAAACTACGGAAGAGACTCCAGCGTCAGGCTGATACACCCTCAATCAGATCAGTAATCAGATCGGTGTATGTGATCCCCGTTGCCTCCCACGCCTTGGCATACATGGAGATGGGCGTAAAGCCAGGCATGGTGTTGATCTCGTTGACGATGACCCTGCCCTCGGGTGTCACAAAGCAGTCGACACGACTCAGACCGGCACCGTCCACGGTTTTGAAGGCTTTGGAAGCCAGGTCGCGAACCTTCTGAAGAGTTTCCTCCGGCAGGTTCGCAGGAACCTCCACGTGGGATGCGGAGGAGTCCACATACTTGCTGTCGAAGTCGTAGAAAGCCTCGTCCTGATCAGCCTTATCCAGCACCACCTCGCCAGGCCAGGCTGTACGAGGCTCTCTGTCCCTGCTCGAGGCGAGCACAGCGCATTCAATCTCCCGCCCTTCAATGCCCTCCTCTATAAGGACCCGCCAGTCATGCTTCGCGGCCTCGGCGACCGCAGCAACCAGGACTTCGGCTTGAGGCTCTTCCACCTTGACCACACCAAAGCTGGATCCTGCACGGGAGGGCTTGACGAAGAGCGGGTAATGGAGCCCTGCCTTCTCCACAGCGGCCAGTAAGTCGGCTCCGGATTGCTGTTGACGGGAGTCTATGGTGATACCGGGAGCCACGGGTATGTCGGCTTGGCTGAGCAGGATTTTGGTGTAGTGCTTGTCCATACAGGCAGCAGAAGCGAAGACACCACATCCGACGTAGGGCAGACCCATCATTTCAAGCAGACCCTGCAGGGTGCCGTCCTCACCGTAGGGGCCGTGCAATACTGGAAAAACAGCGTCAACATGCCCCAAAGGCTCCAAGGAACCCGCCGTCCTCGAAGGCTCGGCTCCAGAGACCAGGTCGGCATGGTCGCCGATCAGAAACCCATCCCTGCCACGGGCCATGTCGAGGATGACCGGACGGCTGCCTTCGGTTATCTGCACGGTTGGCAGACTGGCATCGCTTAGACCCCACTGCCTGGGATCCTGGCCGCCGATGGTCCATCGGCCGTCCTTGGTGATGCCAATCGGGATGGGCTCGTATCGGTCGGCATCAATGGCATTGAGCACGCCGGCAGCCGACACGCAGGATATGGAATGTTCGTCGGCACGCCCACCATAGAGCACCACAACACGTTTCCTGACCATCATCCCTCGGCTTTCCTCATCCTGGACATGAATTCCAACCTCATGCACCTGCCCGGGCAGATACATCACTCAAGACAGCAGAATATCCCCTTGACGGGCGGCAGAGACTGGTCAGGGGCGCTCATCCACAAGCTTGGCACGAACACAGGCATGATGGAGCTGACGCAGGCACCAGACGAGACAGACATACTGTCTGACTCGGAAAACCGTTCATTGCCGAGCAAAAGGTTGATAGCGCCCGCTTCACAGTCTTCGCACACCTATAGCCTTCAGAATTTTCCGACGGCCGCCAGACTCACTCTGTAGTGATCTGTCCGCCGAACAGCTCGTCAATCATCCCCCGGCAGCTCAGACCCTGATCCAGTACATGGCTCATGGCCGTAGCCAGCGGGGTCGCCACCTGGTAGCGCTTACCCAGGGCGACGACAGCATCGGTGGTAGGCACGCCCTCAGCGACACCCTTGCTGACGCGAGTGGCTTCCTCAATACTTTTGCCCTGGCCCAAATTAAAGCCAAAAGTGTAGTTCCTGCTCAGGGACGATCCACAGGTGGCCACCAGGTCGCCTACCCCGGCAAGACCGGCGAAGGTTTTGGACTTGGCCCCGCAGGCCTCCCCCAGAGCGGTGAGCTCAGCCAGCCCCCTGGCTTGGATCATGGCAGCCGTGTTCTCCCCGAATCCCGCCCCCCGTGACATCCCAACAGCCAGTGCAGTGACGTTCTTCAACGACCCGCACATTTCCAGGCCGATCACATCGTCCGAGACGAAGGCCTTGAAATAGTCGGTCGTACAGGCACGGGCCACTCTCATGGCGGCATCTGGATTAGCGCTGGCGACCACTGTGGCGCTCGGCTCGCGGGCGGCCACCTCCTTGCTCAGGTTGGGGCCTGAGACGGCTGCGAACCTGGTTGAATCCAAATCCAGCGTCTGGCAGACCACCTGGTCCATCCGCCTGTCCGTACCCCGTTCAATCCCCTTCATCAGAGAAACAGCAATGGCATCATGACCCAGCAGACCCTTGAATTCAGTCAAAGCCTCACAGGCATGCTGAGCGGCAATGGCCACGACAACGATTTCAGCCCCCGAGACGGCCTTGGACCGATCACCCTCAGCGATGATGGTATCGGGCAGCTTCTCCACAGTCGGTAGGCGGCGGGTATTCGAATGCTTACTGTTGATTTCGTCCACGACATCCAGATCGATGTCCCACATGACCACCTGATTGCCTGCGTCGGCCAATACCTGGGCAAAAGCGGTCCCCCATGCGCCTGCTCCCAATACCGCGATCTTCGTCATCATTCTCCTTTGCATAATGCCGTGCGCACGGGAACGCCGACCAGCAGCCTCATTCTTATCTCTACCATCCTATGACACCGCCGCCAGGCAGGGGGAATTGGAGGTGCGTTCCGGCCTTATTGCTCGCTTCTGGGCCGACGAGTCATGGTTACGTAGTCGAAGTATCCAGCCGCCGGGGGCTCCTCGCCACGAATCTCAGCCATGACCTCCTCCATCCGGTTTCGCAGGCGGACACAGAGGGCATGCACGGACTGTTTGGGTGGTTCCGCACCCCATTGATCCATGTCTTCCAGTAGGTCGGAATAGTCAAGGAGCCTGTCATAGCACATGACCACGTTCTTCCGCGGCCAGGGCCACTTGTGATTGATTGAAGCCGCCCCCCAGGTGATGCTGGGGTACAGAGGAACCATGCGACCCAGCTGCCGCGAGGCCTCTAAGGCGATGAATCCGACCCCGGGCTTGAGCGACATGGGCCACTTCAAAGGGTCACGGGTCACAGTCCCTTCAGGCCAGATGGTCAAAGGCCTGCCCGAGGTAATGATGCTGATCGACTCCTCTTCAATCGACCTGGCCTTGCCGGACTTGCGCTCCACCGGCTGCATGCCGACCATGCGGAACCAGCTGCCGATCAGGGGCCAATGGGCCATCTCGGCCTTTGCCATATAGCGGGGACGACGCCCTTGGTGAAAGAGGGCCATCATAGGAATGAAAACGTCGAACTGGGTCACGTGGGTGGCGGCAGTGATGAAGGGGCCGGTCTGCGGCACCCGCTCCAGCCCCCAGGCATAGACCCGGCAGGAGTCTCGCACCACCTGGGAGACCCCCCATAGCAAACGGGTGGTTCCCACCGGATGCTGACCGTCTATCTCGTCTAGGTCCGGCGTGCGGTGACCAGTGGGATAATAGCGAGTCGGATCCACCAACCTGTGCCTCTGAGCCAGCAGGGCCACCCGCTGATCGGGCAGGGCTGGAACAGCGGACCGAGGGGAGGGTTTGCCTTTAGAAGCCATCTATACCTGCCGGATCAGTCGATCTGCGCGTCCAGGGCCAGCAACTTGTCGCGGAAGTCCTCGTAGCCGCGGTCAATCAGGGAGATGCCGTGAACGTTGGAGGGGCCGGATGCCGTCAGCGCGGCAATCAGGTGGCTGAAGCCGCCACGCAGGTCGGGCACATCGATGTCCTGGCCGGTCAACGGGGTGGGCCCGAAGATGACGGCCGAGTGGTTGAAGTTGCGCTGCTGGAAGCGGCAGGGCAGAGATCCCAGGCACTCCTTATAGAGTTGGATGGTGGCACCCATCTGAATCAGCGGCTCGGTAAAGCCGAAACGATTCTCGTAGACGGTCTCATGAACGATGGAAAGACCCTTGGCCTGGGTCAGGGCCACCACCAGGGGCTGCTGCCAGTCAGTCATGAACCCGGGGTGCACGTCGGTCTCGATGGCCACGGGGCGCAGGTCGCCACCCGGATGCCAGAAGCGGATGCCGTCGTCGCGCACATCGAACTGGCCGCCGATCTTGCGGAAGACATTCAGGTAGGTCATCATGTCAGGCTGGTGGGCGCCCTTGACCATGATGTCGCCATGGGTGGCCAGGGCGGCGGAGGCCCAGGAGGCGGCTTCGATTCGGTCGGGCAGGGAGGTATGTGTGAAGCCCTTCAGGGAGGGCACACCCTCGATGCGGATGGTTCGATCCACGTCCACGGAAATCTGCGCGCCCATCTTCTGCAGAACCGCCACCAGGTCCATAATCTCGGGCTCAGTAGCCGCCCCTGACAGCTCAGTACGCCCCTCAGCCAGGACAGCCGCCAGCAGGGTCTGCTCCGTCGCACCCACCGAGGGGTAGGGCAGGTGAATCTTGGCTCCATGCAACCCGTCTGGCGCTGTGATGTGGATGCCGGCCTCATGCTCCTTGTCGACATTGGCCCCCAGTTTGCGCAGGGTCTCCAGATGGAAGTCAATGGGCCTGCTGCCGATGCGGCAGCCGCCAAGCACGGGAATGAAAGCCTCTCCCATCCGATGCAGAAGCGGCCCGGAGAAGAGGATGGGTATGCGGGAAGAGCCCGACAGGGTGTCCACATCGGCCACGTCGGCCAGCTCCACATGGCTGGCATCAATGGTGACCACGCCCTCCTGTGGACGGACATCCACCTTGACACCATGCAGCCTCAGCAGGTCGGAGACCACCTGGACGTCGCGGATTTCAGGCACGTTCTTGAGCACTGATACACCAGGAGCCAGCAGGGCGGCAACCATGGCCTTGCTGACGAAGTTCTTGGCCCCACGGACCTGTATGGTGCCATGCAGGGGCCTGCCGCCCACCACATGCAGTACATCATCCTGTGTATTCACCTTGGGCATTTATCGGCTTCTTTCTCGTATCCGCTCAGAGCCGGGCTTTGGCACAACATCGGCCCTTATTGCAAGTCTGCCACAGGGGGTGTGGGGACACCGTGAATTGTCGCCTCGGGCATAGAGCGTCCACCCAGTCAGATGCTGGTCAGGCGCCTGCTGAAACGAAGGGGGTCAGCATCGTGAAGCCCATGATCAGCAGGAACATGACGAAGAATGGGCAAGCCCAGGCACCATAGACGTTCGAATACGTGCGGTTTTCCTGCAGAAACGCGATAATCCGATGACGGCCCAGGTAGAGGACCAGCACGGCTGCCAGCATGCCTACCAGCATCATGAGCACGTTGACGTAGGAGGACATATTGTCGCTCATAAACCCGAGCAGGAGTTGCAACCCGTCGCTGACGACCAGATTGTTGAACACGTGCAGGGCCATGGACCAGAAGATGGAGTATTCGCAGGCCAGATAGCCTAGGAGCAGACCCATGATGAAAGCAAAGAACCCCTGGCCCAGATCGCCGTGGAAGAAGCCGAACATGACAGCGGAGGTGACGATGGCGAAGACATGGCCGTAAGGCTTCAGCGCGTGCAGGATGGCACCTCTGAAGACCAGCTCCTCGATGACGGGGGCCAGCAGGCTGACGTAAATGAACATGGGTATGGTACCCGAGGCCTGCTGAATCTGCTCAGTCGTGGTCCAGGACTGTTGCACTCCCAACTGCGCCGTGGTCCAGTCCATGCCTGACTGATACCAGCCGGCCAGGGTCTGCCCTGTCAGCGTCAGCGCAAAGCACCCCAGCAAAACCTGCCAGGTCATGGGATGCAGATCAGTGTGGAATATGCCCATAGGGCCGGAATCGCAGATCTGCCGACGCCGAGTGAAGACCAGGAAACAGAGGCCTGTGCAGGCCGAAATCAGGTTGATGATGCCTCCATACTCCTTGTCAGCATGGACGATCACATACATAAATCCCGAGTGGGCAGGCACCGGATCAAACACGGCATTCCACTCCATCTGAGCCAGAACACCGAACAGAAGGCCGACGCTGTTGATGATAAGCAGATAGACCAGCAGCAGGGCGGCCTGACGGTTGAGCATTCCCCTGGCCGCACTCATCCATGCGCGATCCGCCGCACCTCGTCTGGGCTTATGAGTCTGCCCAGTCCCTGGCGCGTCGGCCGCAGTCGCTGTCTGCCCCATGTCACCATGCCCTTTCATGATCCTCTGCAGGTTTGGCCATCCGGCATTGTCCTCCAGCTTGTCCAAGTCTACGCCACCACCGGCAGACCCAATGCGTTATGCGCTAGAGCAGACCGGGTACGAACTTGAAGACTGTCAGCAGCAGACACAGCAGCAAATAGAGCAGGAACCAAGGCTGCCTCCAGGAAACGTATGTTCCCCTAGGGGCCCGATAACGCCGTCGGTAGTCCAAAAGACTGGCGCGGTGCAGGAAGAACATGACCAACCCAGCCAGAACCAAGACCAGTGCCACTGCCAAAATCGACAGACGAGCAGTTCTCGGGGCGCTCATCAGATAACGGTTGGGCAGGCCGCTGAAGAGCAGATCGCCGACCACGCGGGCCCCGATGGCCCAGATCAGACCATACTCCAGGGAGCAGTAGCCCAGAGCCAGCCCCAGCAGGAAGATCCAAAGCCCAGAGACCGGATCACACTGGAGCAGGGCGCAGAGCAGGGATGCGGTCAGGATGGCAAAGACCCGGCCATACCGACGCAACCCGTTGAGAATGATGCCACGGAAAACCAGCTCCTCAGCCAGAGGAACCACCAGAAGGGCGTACAGGGCCATCGTCGGCGAGGAAGCGCCGGTGACCAGCAGGCTGCGCGAGGCCAGGGAGGGGATGTGCAGAAGTAGGCAGAAGTGGTTGAAGAACTTGTTCAGTTCATGAACCATCCCCTGGCCAAGCAGGAGCACCGCTACAAGAGCCAGCAGAGCCGCCAGCGTCATTCTTCTGTCTGTTCGCCAGTGGACAGCGTCCCGCCCTCGCTGATTCTTACCTCGAATAACGCTCCACTCTGAGATGCAGGCATATGTCAGCGCCAGCAGAACCGACAGGAGGGTTATTCCATCGGACAGGAAAGCGATGGATCTGGGATCCTTGACCTGCTCCATGATGACTGGCAGGATCATCCCCGAACCGACCATGAGCACCAGAACCGATATGGCCAAATAGACAAAGGCGAAGGCAGCCTGGCCATTGACGGCGTGGAGTACCCCCGAACTGGCTGTGTAGGTGGTGGACTTTTGCGCAGCGGGCTTAGTCGTCTGCGACTGAGCCTGGGGCTGGGCCTGAGCCGCAATTGCAGCAGCTGGCGTGACAGCGTCAAGTTCACTGGGAGCAACAATCGACTGCGAATTGGCCGGTACCGGTCGGCTTGCTCCTGCGCCGGGTCCTTCCGAAGCATTGGAAACGACCCTGGGCGCTGCCGCCTCCACTGAAGTACGGGTACGGTTTTGAGCAGACCGCCGCTTGGACGACCGACGGGCTCCTTCGCTCCCTTCCTGACCTCTGGCGAAAAGACCGAGATGAAGGCCACCAACACGTTTGCGAGGACCACGCGAAGAACGTGTCGGTTTGGTTGCGTTCTTTGCGGCGTCCCCAGTCTCGGCGGACTCGGTCTTGGCGGCCACGGCAGCTGCAGCAGCCTCTGCAGCCTTGGCGGCAAGGGCCACAGAAGCGCCTGGAGAGGATACGGATGTGGGCGAAGAGGCAAACTGGACGACCGACTGCGTCCCTGGAGATGCGTTCACAGCCTCTGAAGATTTAGAGGGGGCAGTCTGAACGGCAATGCCTTCTTGGCCGGTCTGCAAGGGCTGACCGACATGATCCTTCTGCGCGAGCGCCGTCCCTTGTCCGCCAATAGCCTTTGACGAAACGACGCGACCACCGGTGCCGTCACCGGCGACTGCAGCAGAATGGGCAACTACACGTGGAGTCGAACAGACCCGACGCCCCTGATGATCGGCTTCGCTGGCCACAGTTTGCGACACAGCATTGCTCTGCCCTGGAGCCGATGAACCAGTTACCGAGGAATCCCGGTCGACATCTGAATGACTGACAACAACCGGTCGGTCGGCGAATACCACGGGGTTTGCTGACGTATGAACAGAGGTTGTAGGCGCAGAGACCCCCGGATTCGGTTTCGCAGACGTCGAATCCTCATAGCCGGAAGCCGAGGGTGCCCCGGCCTTGGTCACTGGCTTGGTTCCGACTGGTTCAACTGCAGAAGCAGCGGGAACAGAAGCTTTGGAAGACTTCTGCTCAATCTTGGAAGGTGCCGGAACGGTGGAATCGACAGCCTTTACAGAGGATGCGGAAACAGATGTGGTCTTGGCTATGGAAGCTGCGGATTTGCCTGCGCGGGCCCCTGCGGACGGCTTACGACGCTTGCGCATATTCCAAGAGAAGACCGGACCATTGTCCACCTCAGGCTTGGTCCAGGACCAGACAACTTTGGCCGCAGGCTGCTTCGGCTGTGACGAGATCTCTGCGGCCTTGGAATCCTCCAGCTCTCGGCGAGCCACCACGCGCCGCGGGGATGGCTCCTGGCCGGAATCCTTTCCAGTATGCCCGTCAGATGGCAGGTCTGCCGGAGGAAATGTGGGGACTTCCGGTTGATTGGCCACAGTGACCGAAGTCAAAAAATCATAGGATCCGGGAAGCACGGAGGGTCGTTCACCGACTGGCCTGGCACCCTTGCCGCCAGCTCCTTCATCATTCAGCAGCGCAGTCTTCCTATGGGCTATTCGTCCCGGATAGGCCAAACCATCATCCACGGCCTCCCCCGGCAGGCTCAAAGGCGGCAGGTCGATGGACCCTTCCTCATAATCCCAGTGGCGTGCGTAGTCCTTGCTGGCACTGTGGCTTGCAGTCATGAGGGCGATAGAGGAGCGCGACACCTTCCAGCGCCCCTGATCGCTTTGGGCATCGGCAGACTCGCTGCCGCTGTCGCGATCCTCATCATCCCTCATCCGTCGATGATCCTTCCCCTTCATGCACTACCGTACGACCGTCAAGGGCGTCCAGCGACACGAACCTTTCCCCGCGTTCATATCATGACACTACATATCCGAGTCTAGCCCGACCCCGCCCTTCCTCGACAGAATCCCGACAATGAGCCGGCACATCGACTGCTCGGTCAGGCCAGCCCTGGTACGAATTCGCTCAGGGCCATCAGCAGGCATGCCAGGCAGAAGAGCAGGAACCAGGGCGCCCTCCATGAAGCGTAGATCCCCTTGGGAGCGCGATTGCCGCGGCAGTAATCACGGAGAGTCCTGATCTTGAACAGCAGCCCGACGACACCGATCAACAGCACCAGGATCATAAGCAGGCCTAGGCCGATGCGAACCACCTCGGGTGCCAGGGGCATGTACTTGGCCAGCAGACCTGAAGAGAAGGCATTGTTGAGCATGTGCACCAGCAGGGACCAGACCAGCCCATATTCCATGGCCAGATAGCCCAGAACCAGGCCGGAAATGAAACCAAACAGACCCTGGACCAAGGAGCCATGCATGAAGCCGAAAAGCAGGGAAGAGGTAATAATGGCGAAGACTCGACCAAAGCGGCGCAGGCCGTTCATGATGACCCCACGAAAGACCAACTCCTCGGCAAAGGGTCCCAGAAGAATGCCATAGAAGAGCATGATCGGCGTTTCCAGGCCGCCGCCATCGTCAGGTGCGGTCGGCGGATGCAGCCCCGTGCCGGACAGGATAGCGCTCAGTCCAGAGTTAGCCGCACTGGCCACCAACTGACTGAGGAAGAAGCAGGCCAGGGCGATAATCAACGCCAGCAGGCTGAATCGGCGCGCAGTAACCCAACGCACCTGGTCCTGGCCATGCCGTTCACGACCTACGATGACCGGCCATTGACTGATCAAGGCAAACAGCAGGGCCAGCACTACGGCGATAACCACTGTCCAGTCCGACAAAGGACCGTTGAGCTGCGCCTTGGACGCATGTGGGAAGAGGACGGGCAGAACCACCTTGCCTCCCAATAGACCTGCCAGGGTCTCGATGGCCACATAGATGAAAGCAAAAGCACTAAGGGCATTCACTGCCCGTCGAACGCCCCAGTCGTGCACATCGCCGCTGCTGTGCCTCATGATAACCGCCCCTCTTCGCTCGCCAACCGGTCACAGTCGGCCAATGACTGTCATTTCCATGGTAAGCGAAAAAGGAGCGGAAGACTCTCATATGAGGGCGCACGGCCCGTCGGTCAGATGATGCCGCGGTCAGCCAGGGGCCCAGGCCAGTCGATTTGGCCCTCTCTGGCTGAAGTGACCGGCTCTTCGGGCATGTGCTGGGCCGGTAGGGTACGCGGCTTGAAGGGGAAGCGCTCAGCCCGCATGCGCTCATAGGCACGGATGTCATCCTCGTGCTGCAAGGTCAGATCGATGTCGTCGTAGCCGTTCATGAGCCGCCATCGCACGTAGTCGTCTACCTGGAAGGGCAGGGTCACATCCGCGCAGGTGACCGTGCGAGCGCCCAGATCCACGGTCATCTCGGTGCCGGGGTCCTCCTCCAGGAGCTTCCAGAGCAACTCCACTGATTCCTGGGGCATGATGGCGGCCAGGACCCCGTTCTTGGCGGTGTTCCCATAGAAGATGTCAGCGAAACGGGGAGCGATGACCACGCGGAAGCCGTAGTCCCGCAGTGCCCAGACCGCGTGCTCGCGCGAGGATCCGATGCCGAAGTCCGGCCCGGCCACCAGGACGCGGGCACCTGAATATTCAGGTCGGTTGAGCACGAAATTCGGATCCCTTCGCCAGGCGTAGAAGAGCGCATCCTCGAAGCCGGTCTTCTTCACCCGCTTCAGGAATACTGCGGGGATGATCTGATCGGTGTCGACGTTGGAGCGGCGCAAGGGCACCCCGACCCCGGTTACAACGGAAAGTGGCTCCATGATGACCTCCTGACTGCTGGATGGCGATGACGATGACGTATGCTCGATAGGCCTACAGATCGGCCGGGGAGCAAATGGTCCCTCTGATGGCGGTGGCTGCAGCCACCTCGGGCGAGGCCAGATGCGTCCTGCCGCCTTTGCCCTGACGACCCTGGAAGTTGCGGTTGGATGTGGAAATGGAACGCTCGCCAGGCACCAGTTGGTCGGGGTTCATTCCCAGGCACATGGAGCAGCCGGCGTTGCGCCATTCGGCTCCAAAGTCCTCGAAGATACGGTCCAACCCCTCCTTTTCGGCCTGAATGCGAACTCGCGAAGAGGCCGGAACCACCAGGACGCGATGCAGGTTCTTGGCCTTGTGGTGCCCCTTCATGATGGCCGCTGCTGCGCGCAGATCCTCGATGCGCCCGTTGGTGCAGGAGCCGATGAAGACGGTGTCCACAGCGATGTCCCGGATGGGCATCCCCGGCTTCAGACCCATGTAGTCGATGGCCTCCTGGGCCGCCTGGCGCTTGGCCGGGTCGGCGATCTTTTCTGGCACAGGCACATCAGCACCTATGGGCAGACCCTGTCCGGGGTTGGTGCCCCAGGTCACGTAAGGGGTCAGCTGGTCGGCATCCAGGATGACCTCCTTGTCGAAGACTGCATCCGAATCGGTGGGGAGGGTTCGCCAGTACTCCAGGGCCTGATTCCACATGGCTCCCTTGGGGGCATGCGGCCGGCCCTCCAAGTAGGCGAAGGTGGTCTCATCCGGCGCGATCATCCCGGCCCTCGCCCCGGCCTCGATGGACATGTTGCAGATGGTCATGCGCGCGTCCATGGACATGCGTCGAATGGCGTCGCCCCGGTACTCCAGAACGTGCCCTTGACCGCCACCCGTGCCGATCTTGGCAATGACGGCCAGAATGACGTCCTTGGCGCCCACGCCGGGCTTGAGCTGACCGCGGACGGTGATGGCCATGGTTTTGAAAGGCTTCAGGCTCAGGGTCTGGGTGGCCAGAACGTGCTCCACCTCGGAGGTGCCGATACCGAAAGCCAGGGCCCCGAAAGCCCCGTGGGTCGAGGTATGCGAATCACCGCAGACGATGGTCATGCCGGGCTGGGTCAATCCCAGGACGGGTGCAAAAGCATGGACAATGCCCTGGTCCGCGTCCCCCAATGGATGCAGACGGACTCCGAACTCGCGGCAGTTGCGCTCCAGGGTGGAGATTTGCAGGGCCGAGACCTTGTCTGCGATGGGCCGATCGATGTCGATGGTAGGGGTGTTGTGGTCCTCAGTGGCGATGACCTGGTCCAGGTGACGGATCTTCCGGCCTGCCAGGCGCAGACCCTCGAAGGCCTGTGGACTGGTCACCTCGTGCATGAGTTGCAGATCGATGTAAATCAGATCGGGTTCGCCTCCCTGGCCCTTTCTGACCAAATGATCGGTCCAGACCTTTTCCGCCATTGTGCGTCCCATATCGCCTCCTGAAAGCCTACGACCGGCCGGGGCGCCAACCTCATCGGCACCCCGCCGGCCTCTTACCACCGAGTATGGAACTGCCCAACCGTTATGAACTTTTGCATTTCATATACTGAGATGGCATAATTCAAGCATGGACACGCTTTCTATGAACGACGACGACAGATACCCCTCCGCAAATGATCCGAACATGCATCAGGAGGAGATTCATTCGGGCGTCGGCGTTCTGGACAAGACGGTGCGAATTCTGGACACCCTGGAGACCGGACCCATGACCTTGGGACAGCTGGTCAACGCAACCGGGTTGGCTCGCCCCACCGCCCACCGACTGGCCATCGCCTTGGAGCGCCACCGCTTCGTTCTGCGGGACGTGCATGGCCGCTTCGTTCTGGGCTCCCGCTTCGCCGAACTGGCCGCCGCCGCCGGCGAGGATCGTCTGCTGACCGCCTCGGGGCCCATTCTGCATACACTGCTCAACCGTTCGGGCGAATCGGCCCAGATCTTCCGCCGCCAAGGCGAGGTCCGGGTCTGCATCGCCGCGGTGGAACGCGCCTCCGGCCTGCGCGACTCCATCCCCGTAGGCGCCCTGCTGTCCATGGAGGCCGGGTCGGCGGCACAGATCCTGCTGGCCTGGGAGGAACCCGAACGCCTCCATCAGGGTCTGCGACACGCCAAGTTCAACGCAGCAACCCTTGCCACTGTACGCAAACGCGGCTGGGCAGAGTCCATCAATGAGCGGGAAGAGGGCGTCTGTTCCATCTCGGCTCCCATCCGCAACGGATCCGGGCAAGTCATGGCCGCCATTTCCATCTCCGGGCCGGTCAACCGTATGTCCACCACGCCTGGAAGACGTTACGCCCCCCTGGTCATGGCCGCTGGCAAATATCTGACCGAAGCCCTGCTACGAGCCTCATCCCCTACCCGTCGTAGGGTCTGAGGGCATTCCTGGCCCTTATCGCCATCCTTACCGCCGTCGGGTGGAGCCCCAGGAGGCGATCAGCCCTGCCAGGGCCGTCAGGCCACCAGCCAAGAACCCAGGCCGACGCAGGAGGTTGACTGCATCCCCAGTAGAGGTAGGCACATGGCTCATGGCGAAGGTGTAGACCTTGTGGGATCCGGGCCGCCCCACCAATTGCCCGAACTCCAAAAGTTGAGTGCGAGGATGATGGGGATGACGGATGTCGAATTCGAAGAGCCGTGCCGCCCGCTTGCCGGGCACCGGACCGTAGGAGCCGAATCCGCATGTGGGCGTAGCCCCCAGAGTCAGTTCACCGCTGCGTCCGACGAAGCCATTGCGGTGGTCATGCCCAGCGAAGAGGGCGAAATAGCCCCGGTTCCGGGTAAGCAGGTCATACTCGCCGCTGTCCTCGTCCGGACAGGAGACTCCTTCGCCCAAGTAGGAGCCCGGGCAGGTGCGCGACTCGTCCAGAATGTAACAGCGGGAGTCGAAACTCCGGTAGCCCTGGACCGCATAGGCTGTGGTGGCCGGCACCGGCTTGAGCAGATCATAGAACTGGGGAATGGGCATGTGCTGGAAGACTATGGATCGGTTGCCCAGAAGGTCAGGAGCAGCCGCCAGGAAATCCAGGGCCTGGGCCGAAGGTGAGCCGTAACCGCCTGCACGGGCATAGTCGCCGGAGTCCACCAGAACCAGGCCCATGACCACCCCGTGACCGTCGCAATCCGCCACAGGCAGGGCGAAAGTGCCCGGAGCACAGACGAATGCGGTCTGGGAGGGCAGGGCCGATCCGATCAGCGCATGAACCCGATCAGGATGGGCGACCGTAGCCTCCGGGTTCAGGCAGCCGGGCACCTCCCGATAGATGGCATCCATCTGATCGGTGTCCAGGCCGCACTGGAAATCGTGGTTACCATAAGTGACGACGAAAGGAATCCCGCGCTCAACCAGTGGGCCGGTGATCAGGCCAACGGTTCTGCGAACCAGGTCCTCGGTGTGTTTGATGTTCTGCCGACGTACACGCTCGGCATCCCTGTCGTCCGCCTGATGCTCCGATTCCCTGCGACTCAGCTCCCTGCGGTCAGCAGCAGATTGGCCATCCTGAATCTTTGAGGAGCGCTTCAGGGAGGCTCCCCCAAGTCCCAGGGCGCCGCCCATGCTCAGACCAGCCGAGTAGATGCCATCCAGGGGGGTGCTCCAACGCCTTTTACGGAAGGTGCGCTCATAGGCCGTGTCGTAACCGGCCACCTGGTTGCCCGAGAAGACCACCAGATCAGGCTTTGCTGCATCACAGGCCGCGGCTATCAGTCTGATTGTGTCCGAAGAGACCTTAGGCCCCTCCTGGACGTCGGCCAGCTGCAAAAGTCTGAACTTGCCCGAGTAATGGAACTGAAGCCGCCCCAGCCGAGCTGAAACGGACAGCGGTCGATCATGCTCTCCCTCGCCGCCTTGTGGGGAAACCCGATCCGCGTTGTAATGCTGACTCATACATCTAGCCTACTTCACCGGCCTTTGCCTCTGGGCCCATCTATGCAGCCCCCTTACGAATCGGATTCAGGCTTCAGGATCATCACAGTACGACAACACTTTGATGTGAGCTTGACCACAGTGATTACGGCGATAGTCAGGACAGGGGCGACAATCTTCAGGCCTGGCCCCGGTCTTGGTATATTGGATACGTTGCGGTTCTTAACGAGATAGAGGGAGCGTACCTCCATGGCAGAAGGACAAGAGCTCCTGTTGCGCAAGGATCTTGAGCGGGTTGTCAACCGTCTGCACCAGGAACGTACCCATGTGGCTCCCTATCAGGAGGATTACCGTCGACTGCTGGATAACCACGGCAAGATGATTCGCGCCGCCATGGTGATCCTCTTTGCCCGGGCCGGCTCACGAAACAAAGGGCGCCTGGACGATACCGTCATCACCGGCGCCGCCGCCATCGAGATGCTTCATCTGGCCACCCTGGTCCACGACGACGTTCTGGACAATGCCCCCATACGCCGCAACAAGCCCACGGTCCACACCATCCGGGGCAACAAGGCCGCCATCTATCTAGGAGACCTGATCCTTTCACGCTATATGGAGATTATGGCCTCCATCGCCCCTGACACAGCCTTTATCCGCGAGCAAGCCGGCACGGTCTGTGAGATCGTGGGTGGCGAGCTCTACCAGGAGTCAGACCGTCACCACACCCATATAACCATTGACGATTACGACCGGGCCATCTCGGGCAAGACCGCAGCACTCTTCCGACTGGCCTGCCTGACTGGAATCCGCCTTGATGGCCAGCCAACTGACACGGCCCTGGAACGTACCGCCAGAGACTTCGGCAGCAATCTGGGCATGGCCTTCCAGATCATCGATGACATCAACGATTTCGATCTGGATCGCGACACCGGCAAGCCCAAGCTGGAGGATATTCGCGACGGAATCTACACTCTGCCGGTCCTGCTGGGGTTCCAAAAGGATGAGAACTTCAGAACCCTAGTCCAGCAGGACGATCCCGACCAGGTGGTCGACTACTTCAGATCCCATCCCCAACTGATGGAGAGCAGTCGGCAAACCGCCAGGGACTATCTGCAACAGGCTGCGTACAACCTTGAGGGTTCCCCAATGGACAAAGGGGTGCGAGACTTGTTGCAGAGGATTACAGCCAAGCTGACCGCCCAGGTCTGAACGAATCGGTGCAACAGAACCAAAGCAACAAAACCAAAATGAGTGAAGCCAGCCTGGTATCAGCTCTATGCCGAACATACATAACCTCTGTCGCATCATGTTCGCCATTGCTCTCTGTTCTGATCTGAATCTCACAGCCGCTCGCCACTGATGGCAAACCTTTAAGACAGCAAATCCCCCGTTCCGAACCATACGGTCCGAAGCGGGGGATTTGCCGAAGGGGAAGGAAAGGTTTGAGGTCAGACGACCATCAGGCCAAGGCTACTCGAGCCGGTGCTCCATGCACCTTGGCAGGCTGCGGCCCATTGCCGTCATCCGGCTTATAGAAGGGTCCCTGGTGCAGGGTTCTCCTGGTGTAGAAGACCATAACTCCGCCCAGAACCAGGAAGAGCAGGAAGTAGACGATGCAGGTGAAGAGCAGGTTCGGCACCGTGCTGGTGGGCGAAACTCCATCGGCAATGGTCTGATAACCGTAAACCAGCCAGGGATAGCGACCAAGCTCAGTCACCAGCCAGCCACTGGTTGTCGCAGCGAAGGGAGCAAAGGTAAAAATACCCATAATCCAGAGCTTCCAACGCGAGGTGAACAGTGTGTTCTTCTTCTTACGTGTGAACCAGAGCACCAATGCGGATATCAGGGCAAAGGCAAACCCGATTCCGACCATCAGACGGAAGACCCAGAATAGGGTGGTAACCGGCACGTAGTAGTTCATGTCCTTGCCAAACTTGGCGTCATACTTCTCGTGCAGCTCCTTGTTGACGGTGTTCATGCCCTTGACGGCACCTGTCTTCTTGCCGTAAGCCAGCTGCGACATGGCTCCGGGAATCTCGACGGACCCCTCGATCTTATGGTCCTTCTCATTGATCAGAGCCACAGCATTCCAGGGGGCGGGATCACCGGTGTCTTCATAGATGGCCTCGGTGGCAGCCAGCTTCATAGGCTGATCGGTCACGATGTACTTGCCCTGTAAATCACCGTAGGTGATCACGCAGATGGAACCGATAAGTCCGAGCAGAGCGGCCAGACGGATTGACTTGGTGAACAAGTTGACCTTGGCCTGCTTCTCGGAGTCGGCCTCGACAGCGGCCACGGCCTTGTCCTTGTTTCCCATATGCATCCTCAGCAGGCTGAAAGCACTGCAACCCATGACCACAAAGGCCCCTGTGCAGACAGCGGCAAAGAAGACGTGGGGGAACTCAATCCACAGCTGGGGATTGGATACGACGTCACCGAAACTGCGCAGCCGCACATGGCCGGTGGCCTGGTTGATCTCAAATCCAACCGGGTGCTGCATGAAGCTGTTGGCAGCCAGAATCCAGATGGCCGACATGGAGGAACCCAGGAAGGTCAGCCAGATGAAGACCGCATGCACGGCCGGCTTGAAACGGTTCCAGGTGAACATCCATACGCCAATGAAAGTTGATTCCAGGAAGAAGGCCACCAAGGCCTCAATGGCCAGTGGAGCGCCGAATATGTCACCCATGAACCTGGAGTAATTGGACCAGTTCATGCCGAACTGGAACTCCTGGATGATGCCGGTTACCACACCCACCGCAAAGGAGAGCAGGAAGATCTTGGACCAGAACATGGTCATCTTCTTGTAGACATCCTTCTTGGTCACCACATAGACGGTCTCCATGATGGCGACCGCCAGGGCCAGACCGATGGTCATAGGAACATAGAAGAAGTGGAATATCGTCGTCATGGCGAACTGGAATCTAGACAATCCCAATACAGTGAACATCGTTCCTCCCAATCTCTGCAGGGTTCGTCGGGCGCGGGTACACGGGTCGAATCCGGACGGATTCAGATATGACCAGGCTTATGCCCACGAGAACCTTTCAGCTCTCCCCGACTTCGCGACCTGGTCGCTTCCACGGGCTCCGGTTTCCATACCGTCCAGTCCATGAACCGACGGCGCACGGTGACCGGTCGAGAAGCCATCCGCCAAGATCGGCGACCCGACAACCGTGCAAAATTCATTGCTCGGGAAACAGCCTGATGGTCATTCAACAGGGTTCCGTCCATCTGAATCTGACTGCTTCTTTAAGTATATCCCTTGACCGGCACCCTTGTCCACGTCCGAGACGTCCATGCGATAAAGTTCACGGAAACGGGCGTTCTCCCGGTACAGGTCGATAGGCCGACCCTGCATGGCGATGTGCCCGTCCTGCATAAAGATGACCTGGTCGGCCTCCTCCAGCCCCTGCAGGTGGTGGGTCACCCAAAGAAGGGTACGATCCTGGCTGACCTTGAAGATCATGGCCATGAGCCTGCGCTCGGTTATGGGATCCAAACCGATGGTGGGCTCGTCCAAAAGGATGATTGGAGTACGCTTGAGCACTATCCTGGCCAGGGCCAGACGCTGGCGCTGCCCGCCTGAAAGACGACCGCCAGCTTCATCAACCGGCGTGTCGATTCCCTGCGGCATGTCAGCAACAACCTGATCCAGCTGTACAGCCTTCAAGGCTTGACGAACCTGGTCATCATCAGCCTGTGGGGCCCCCAGACGCACGTTAGAGGCGATAGTGGTGTTGAAGAGGAATGCCTGCTGGTTCAGGTAGCCGAAGAGCTCAGGACGCTGATCCTGCAGTGCGTCGACTGGTATGTCGTTGATGAGGATGCGGCCACTGGTGGGGCGCAGATCGCCTAAAAGCAGCTGAAGAACCGTTGTCTTGCCCTCTCCGCTGGGACCGAGCAGAGCCACCCGCTGCCCACCTTCAATCCGCAGGCTGAAGTCGTCCAGCAACAGGGGGTCATCAGGTCCGTAGGAGAAGCTGACATGATCGAAGACGATTGACTTGATCGGCCCCTCCAGCTTGGTCTGGGGACTTGGCGCAATTTGCCGGGACTCGACCCGCTCGGTCAGATCATTCAGGTGGTCCAGCGAATCTGTGTAGAGGGGAACCTCAGCCACTGCCTGCGAGACCACGATGAAGCAGTCGACCAAGGGGAAAACCGCCAGGACCACGGCTGCCGCGAAGTCAGCTATGGAAGTGGAGCTGGTCATACGCAGATCTGCCCCCACAATCAGGGCCACCACCATAAGGGCGAAAATCATCTGGATACCACAGTTGCGCCAGCGTTCAAATCGCTTCTGCTCTCTGCGGCCGGTGGCGATATCGTTGAAGTCGCCGGACGCCGTATCCACAAAACGCCGACGACGGCGAGTGATCACCCAGTCCCCCAGGCCCATGTAGCTCTCGGTCACTGCAGTGTACTGGTCCTGCCGCCGCGCTTTCTCCATGTCATAACGCCCGTCTGAATAAGCCAGCGAGACCAGCGGGATCAGGATCAGGATCAGAGCGAAAAGCAGGAAGAGTAGGAGCGAGGTCAGCCAGGAGAAGACGCCTACAGCTATGGTGACCACCACCCACATCATGTAGGCCACTACCGTGGGGAAGATGGTGCGCAGATAGAAGTTCTCCAAGTGGTCCAGATCGTCCGAGAGCATGCCAAGTACCGTGCCTGTACGCTCATGCTCGTTCAGGAAAGCTGCGTCCTTCGAAAGGGTGCGGTAAAGCTGAACCCGTAGCTTGGAAACCACTCGGAGCACCCAGTCATGGCTCTTGATGCGCTCCAGGTACTTGAATGTAGGCCGTCCAATGCCAAAGGCCCTGGTCAGGACCACCGGCACATACACGGCAAAGATGTTGAAGGGATGACGGGCAGACCTGCTGATCAGGAAGCCTGAGGTGAACATCAGCCCGGCTGCGCATACGAAGGTGATGGTTCCCAGGAAGAAGATCAGGGCAAGCAGCCCCTTGTTCTGACGCAGGTAGGGCCAGAACCAATGGTCCCGGTGCCAGATATGCATGTAGCCCGACAGTCCGCGGCCGCGGCGGGAGGCCTTAGGCGATCCCATGCCGTCTCTTCCGGCGGTTTCAGTCCTGCTGGTAGTCGGCAATCTGGTTCCCTCCCATCTCATCGATCAGCGCGTCCAAGGGTCCGCCTTGTCCAATCAGCTCATGCGGATCGCCCTGGGCCACAATTCGTCCATGCTCCAGCATGATCACCCAGTCCATGTTGGCCAGCCAGTGCAGCCGGTGGGTGGCAAGGACGACCAGGTGCCCGTCCATGATGGGCAGCAGGGTCTGTTTCAGATCGTATTCGGTCTCGATGTCCAGGTGGGCTGTGGGCTCGTCAAAGAACAGGATTTCGCGCGAGGGATCCAGGATGCCCCTGGCCAGGGCGATCCGCTGGGCCTGGCCGCCGCTGATGCCGCGGTTGCCCTCTCCGATTTGGGTGTGCAGACCGTCAGGCAATGTTTTCAGCCAGTCGGTCAGTCCAGCCCGATCGGCTGCACGGGCTACTTCGGCATCGTCTGCTTCCTGATTGTAGAAGCGAATATTGTCGGCCACTGTGCCGTGGAAGATGAAGGGGTTCTGCGGAATGTAACTGATGTGTCGCTGCCAGGCAGCGACGTTGCAATGCTCCAGCTGATGACCATCCAGGTCGATGGTGCCTGCCTTGGGCTGGTCAAATCCGGCCAGCAGATCCATCAGCGTAGACTTGCCGGCACCGGAGCGGCCGACAACAGCCACCTTGGAAAAGCCGTGCAGGTCGAAGTCCAGTCCATTCAGGGCAAGGGGCTGCTCTTCCGAGCCCCCGTCAAACCAGCTGACCTGTGAATCCGCAGCAGCTTCGACTCCGGTTCCCTTCGATACCGTGGAACCGAGCCCCACCGAAGCCGACGTCCCATCACCGTCATGAATCTTGGATGCCTTGGGTTTGCGTCTCTTCTTGCTGGGCTTTTGACTCTCGGACTTTGCCATGGCATCCATCTGCGCCCCGGCTGAAGCATTGCTCTCTACCGGCTTGGGACCAGGATAGGAGAAGTCGATTCCCTCCAGACGCAGGTGGCTGTCTTCCTTCCACCCGGACCAGTCCAGTTCCTCCAAGCGCTTGGGCTCCGGTTGGTCCAGCATATCCGCGATGTCATCCAAGGCGTTCTTGCCGTTCAGCGTGGCGTGGAAATCATCTCCGAACTGGCGGATGGGCATGAAGTACTCAGGGGCCAGAATCAGGGCCAAAAGGGCTGGAAAGAGCTCCACCTTGGCATTGATCAGATTGTTGCCCAAGAAAACGGCCATGATGGCGATTGCCAAGGTGGCAAAGAAGTCCAAAGCAAAGGTGGAGGTCATGGCGACCCGGATAACGCTCATGGTCCTCTTGCGGAAACGATCCGAGACCGAATAGATCTCGTCCTCGTACTCCTTGTCTATGCCCAACATTTTCAGGGTCGGCAGACCCAGGACCGTATCCATGAACCTGGTGTTGAGCTTGCGGAATTGAGCATACTGCCGACTGGAGCGATCCCTGGCGGCCAGACCCAGGATGACCATGAAGAAGATGAGCAGGGGCAGCATAAGCATGAGGATGAGCCCGGAACCTGCATCCTGGATCCAGACCACAACCAGGACAATCAGGGGAATAAAGATGAGATCCATCATCTTTGGCAGGACCGTCAGCACGTAAGTGCGCACCTGATCGAGCCCATCCACCAGCATGGTGACGGCCGAGCCCGTGCCACGCCGGGCCAGTGCCGAGGGCCCCAGCGAGAAGACCTTGTCCTGAATACGGGGCCGCAGCTCGGCTACGATGGCATCTGCACGGTCGGTGGCGATACGATCCTTGGCCACGTCGCAGAGCTGTCGACAGGTGTAGGCTGCCAAAAAAATCAGCACCGGCACCACCAGCAGCTTGAGGTTCTGAAGGTGCCAAATGCGCACCAGAGCCAAAGTCAACCCATAGGCCTGAACCACCACACCTATTCCCTGAACCAGGGACAGGGCAGCCAGCAGGCCCAAGGTGGACCGGACTCCGTCGAAACGGAAGAGATTTTTGTCAATCAATGCATTACCCTCCGGATGCGCTCCGGTCCTGCCAGCACTGCCCCCCTGCCTCCTTTGGCTCTCAGACGGTCTCAGCCACGGTGGCCGAAGGAGCCACGGGTGAGGTCAGATGAGCTCCATCGGTGTCCAGCCGCTTGCGCTGGATGAAGTAGCTCCAGATGAAGTAGGCCAGCATGATAGGCAGGAAGATGCAAAGCACAACAGTCATGATCTTCATGGTCAGCGGCGAGGCCGAGGCATCCTGGATCAGCAGGTTGTGTGCCGGATCGTCAGCAATCATCACCCGCGGGAAGAGCCCGTTGAAGATAAAGGCGATGATGGCCATAAGGGTTATGCCCGAGCAGGTGAAGGCGTAGCCGCCGTGCTTCTTGAAGACGGCAACGTGGCCTCCGATCACTGATGCCAGGATGATGACGGTGATCAGCCAGGTGGACAGGGGACGTGCCTTGTAGAAGTCGGTGTTGAAGATGGCCAGGAGCACGAAGACGACCAGGGCCGGATAGGCAATCCAGTAGGCCTTCTCGCTGACGTTGAGCATCCGGCGGGAATCCATGGCACCCAACTTCAGGCTCAGGAAGTGCAGGCCATGAACAAAGCTGAAGAAGACTACAGCAATACCGCCGACTACAGAGAGCCAGTTGAACACGTCGAAGAACCCGGGCCAGGCATCGCCGTTCTTATCCATAGGGATGCCCTGGATCAGGCTGGTCAGCATCATACCCAGGAAGAATGGCGCGAAAAGCGAACCGATGAAGTTGGCCCACTGCCAGACACCACGCTCGCGGCTGGTCAGCGCATGGGAGGCGAACTCGAATGAGACGCCACGCAGAATCAGGGAGACCAGCACCAGGAAGAGCAAGAGGTAATACCCCGAGAAAAGGGAGGCGTACCAGAGCGGGAAAGCAGCAAACATCGCACCGCCGGCTGTAATCAGCCAGACCTCGTTGCCATCCCAGTGGGGGCCGATAGCCCTCATGAAGGTGGCGCGCTCATCACCGTCACGGGCCACGAACCTGGTGGCCATGCCAACGCCGAAGTCGAACCCTTCAAGCAGAAGGAATCCCGCAAAAAGCAGGCCGATGACAAAGAACCATAAACCTTGTAGAAAACTCATGCTAATGCCACTCTCCTCTCGCTCCTGCCGATCCGCGTACTGGCACGGGAATCTCCGCCATCCGGACGGAAGCGACAATGAGCCGCTGTTTCCGTCGGAATGAGGAGGAGCAGGAGGTAGTCAATGATGTCGACGAACACAGGGCCGATGGCCATCGTCGCCCACAACGATCCAATCCGAGGCTGGAAATGGACGAACATGCTCCACATCCTCATGACCTGAATCATGTTCGTCCTCCTCTTCCTCATCGTCTAGCCCCTTGCGTCCTTGAGACGCTGGTTCAGTTGCTCTCCAACATGGTACGCACGTCGGCCAATTCCAGGACCGACCGCTCATTCACGATCCACTTCAGGACCGAGACCACCTTGCCCTTGAGCTTCAGCGTGCCCATACGGTCGATTTCGGCAACCCCGGCGTGAGGACCGAGAGAGCACACGGTCCCCAGGCTTCGGAAGGTGAACCGTTGGGGCTCCTGCCCCCGCATTCTGGCGAGGACATTCGCGGCCGCGGTATCAGCCTGGGCCATCGAAATCTGTGCAGTGGTTGGGTAGAGCCGACCCGATTGGGGGTCGGGAACGGCACTGACATCACCCACCAGGAACTCCTCTGGATGCTGCTCCACCGACAGGTCATCCCTGACCACTACACGGTTACGCTTCTGATTATACCCGGAATCGGCAATAACGTGGCTCCCACGCACACCCGTTGTCCAAATGATCGTATGGGCCTTGAACTCCTGGTCATTGGAGACCACGGCATCCTGCTTGACCTCGGTGATGGGAGTCGAGGTGTGGAAGTTGACCCCCCGCTTGCGCAGGTAATCCACAGCCCAGTCGACCAGATCCTGGCTGAACATGGGCAGAATCTTGGGCGATGCCTCTATGCAGTCCACCTTGACCTGATCCATGGGGAAGCCCAGGCGCTTCGAGAGCTGAGGCAGCCGGTAGACCAGCTCGCCCAGATACTCGATGCTGGTGAAGCCCGCGCCACAGACCACGATGCTCAAATCCAGCGGATCATGGCTGGTCTGATAGCGAGCCAGCGTCTGCTCCAATTTCTTACGGGCCGCCAAGGCAGTGTCCACGTCGACAAGGGGCCATCCATATTCATCGGCCCCCTTGATGCCAAAGGTCTCGGACTCAAAGCCCAGGGCGTTGACCAGGTAGTCGTAGGACAGAGGGTCATGATGTTCCAGGCTGACACGCCGGTTATCCTGATCGATGCCGACCACCTTGTCGACAATCAGCTCCACCGAATCAGGCAGGGCCTTGCGCAGGTCGAAGACCACGTCCGCCGGCTCCTTGGTCCCAGCCGCCACCTGATGCAGCTGGGTGGACTCGTAGTGGTACTCGTTCTGATTGACCAGGACTATATGGGCATCAGTCTTTGCATGAGCCAACTTCTTGACCACGCGAAGACCCGCATAACCAGCTCCCAACACCATGATTGTCGTCATAATCACACACCTTTACCGAAAAAATCGTACAATGATTCATATACCGGGTGATGTTGCCCGATCAGCCGATGATTGGGTTCATCACTCAAGCTTCTATGCTCAAAGTATCAGATTCCATCATCGGAAACTCTGACATAGCAGTTTGCCAGGCCTCCTCTTTTTGTTTGCTTGCTCACACCGTGAGTAACTCTCGTGGATACCACTGGCCGCCGCTTTGCAAACCAGAGGCATTCCTAGAATCCATGGTAATGCTTAAATAAGAAGAGCGGAACACCGTGTCGGTGCTCCGCTCCCTGGGACTCTATGTCTCTACTGCTGGGGTACCTGGACTCGAACCAAGAATGGATGAACCAGAATCACCTGTGTTGCCAATTACACCATACCCCAATTGGCTGTGCGACAATCGCTTGGACGGTTGCCACATGTCGTACCCCCGACCGGATTTGGACCGGTGTTGGCGCCGTGAGAGGGCGTAGTCCTAGACCGCTAGACGACGGGGGCTTCACTTTTCGCCGCGTACGAACCCGGTTCAACAGGTCAGTAGCACAACAAAAAAGAAATATACCCGCTCATAGGTTTTGGCGCAAGTTGGCCAACCTTCGGAGTGTTGTGCTCTTGCCTAGGATCTCCAGGGACTCAAACAGGGGCGGCGATACCCGCCTTCCCGAGACCGCCACCCTGATTGGGCCGAAGGCCAGACGGGGCTTATAGCCGCCCTCATCCACCAGCGCTTGAGTGAGAAGGTCGTGCAGGTGATCGGCCTTCCAATCCTGCTCGGACACATTCTGCAGGGCGGCAGTGGCCAAATCCAGAACCTGTCCGGCCGAATCCTTGAGCTGTTTACGGGCATCCGGTTCAGGCTCGAGGTACTCCTCCTGGCTGAGCAGACTGCCTACCATCCCGGACACCTCCTCCAGCAGACGTACGCGAGGCTGGACCAGGGGGGCGGCAGCACTCAGAATCCGCTGCTCCCGATCGCTCAGGTCCTGCCAGCGCACGGCACTCACCAGCCCGTCACGCTTGAGGTAGGGCAGGGACCGGTTCAAGAAGTCCTGTGGCTCCAGCATGCGGATGTGCTCGGCGTTGATGGCCACGGCCTTGTCGATGTCGAAGTGCGCCGGATTGGCTTTGACGTCGCGGATGTCGAAGTGCTCAACCATCTCCTCCATGGAGAAGACATCCCGGTCTGGGCCGATGGACCAGCCCAGAAGAGCCAGATAGTTGAGCAGGCCTTCAGGAATGAAGCCGTGCTCCCGGTGCAGGAAGAGGTTGGACTCAGGGTCGCGCTTGGACAGTTTCTTCTTGCCCTGGCCCATGACATAGGGCAGGTGTCCGAACAGAGGCATAGCCCGAGCTATGCCCAGCTTCATCAGGTACCGGTAGAGGACGATCTGCCGGGGGGTGGAGCTGAGCAGATCCTCGCCGCGCAGGACCACATTGATGTGCATCAGGGCATCATCGACCGGGTTGGTCAGAGTATAAAGGGGATCGCCGTTGGGGCGCACAATCACGTAGTCGGGCACGGACCCGGCCTTGAACTCGATATGCCCGCGAATCAGGTCGTCGAAGGCGATGTCTTCGTCGGGCATGCGAATACGCAGGGCGGGACTGCGGCCCCGATCGCGGAAGGCCTGACGCTGCTCGTCGCTCAGGTCGCGATCGTAGCCGTCATAGCCAAAAGCGGCCGGGCGACCGGCAGCCAGGTTGCGCTCCTTGATCTCCTCAGCGGTGGAGTAGGACTCATAGGCATAACCGGCATCAAGCAGCTGCCGGGCCACATCGCGGTAAATGTCGCCACGCTCGGACTGTCGATAGGGGCCATCCGGGCCGCCGACCTCCACGCCCTCATCCCAGTCCAACCCCAGCCACTTGAGGGCCTCCAGGATCTGCTTGTAGCTCTCCTCGCTGTCGCGCTGGGCATCGGTGTCTTCGATGCGGAAGACGAAGGTGCCATGCGAGTGCCGGGCCTGGGCCCAGTTGAAGAGTGCTGTTCGAACCATGCCTACATGCGGGGTGCCAGTCGGCGAAGGGCAGAAGCGGACCCTAAGATCCTTAGGCAGGTCGGGTTTGGCGTCGTGATCATGCTCATCAGTCATGACACCCATTGTGCCCCGGCAAGGCGACGTAGGACAATACAGAGCCGGAACTGGTATCAGCCCCGCTGCTGCTCCTGCTGCCGGTCCTTGCTGTAGGTCTCCGGAATGAACCTGGTCTGGTCATGCAGCTTGGGCCAGATGACCACCCGGCCCTGCTCCAAGGAACGCGGCACGTCTATGATCCGCTGGTTGTCCGAGCCCCGGAACTGGAGCAGGCTGTTCTTCCGATTCTCCAAGTAGCGTCCGTCCACCAGCACATCAAGGTAGGAGATCAGCTGAGCCTTGTCCGGGGTCTCCCCCGGCCGGTTCAGCTCCTCCCAGGTGTAGCCGGTCCAGCACCAGATATCCTTCTCATGGCCGAACTCACGCCTGATCCGCTCAGAAAGGCCGAGCAGCAAGGGAGTGTTGAGCAGAGGCTCACCACCCAGGTAGGTAATGCCCTGCACATAGGACAGCGACAGATCCTTGACGATGCGGTCCTCAAGCTGCTGGGTATAGGGGTGTCCGGCGCCGAAGTCCCAGATGGATGCGTTGTAGCACCCCTGGCAGCGGAAGGGGCAGCCGCTGACGTAGAGGGAGCAGCGGATCCCCTCGCCGTCGGTCATGACCAGACGCTTGTAGTCCGCCACGATTCCCCGACTGAGCCGACGACCGTCCCACTGGCCGGCCTTGGGATTGTTGGTCAGCGCGGAGGGAACCCCTGGACCGCGCCCCTGCTCATCAGCGGCGAAGTCACGGTGGCCGCCTGTCTTTCTCATGGCTCCCTGTTTGTCCGTCATCTGATCCTCCTCATGACAATGGCGGGCCGCAAACTACCCGGCCCGCCATTAACTGCGCCTTGTCAGAGCCTATTCGGCCTTGTCGTCGAACCACTCCTTGGTGGATCCATCCTTGAGGACCACGTGGCCGGTCTCGCCCTCCATATGCTTGACGCGGTGGGCAATCTCCTCGTGCCTGCCGTGGACCATGGGCCGCTGGACGGGGTTGCCAAGATAACCGCAGGTGCGCTTGGTCACGTTGCACTTATCAGGATCGTCGTTGCCGCACTCGGGGCACTTGAAACCCTCCTCGGTGGGCTCGAAGTCACCCTCGTAGCCGCAGACGAAACAGTGGTCGATGGGGGTGTTGGTGCCCAAGTATCCGATGCCGATGTCGTAGGCGTAATCCCAGACCGCCTCCAGGGCCTTGGGATTCTGCTGCATGGAGGGGAACTCGCAGTAGTTGATGAACCCGCCGGAGGCCAGGTAGGGGAAGTCCCGCTCGTAGCTGAGCTTCTCCATGGGCGTGGGTCGCAGCCAGACCGGGTAGTGGAAGCTGTTGGTGTAGAAGTCGTGGTCGGTGACTCCGTCGACTACGCCGAACTTCTCCTTGTCCATCCGGGCGAAGCGGTCAGTCAGCGACTCAGCCGGAGTGGAGTAGACCGAATAGTGGTATCCCTCAGCCTTCTCCCACTGCTTGCAGAGCTGATTCATCCGGCGAACGATGCTCAGGGCGAACTCCTTACCATCCGGATCCCAGGAGTGGTCCTTCATCCAGTCCTTGCCGTAGAAGACGCTGGTGGCCTCGTAAAGGCCGATGTAGCCCAGCGAAACGGTGGAGCGGCTGTTGCGGAAGAGGGTGTCCACACTGTCGGTCGGCTTCAACCTGCCGAAGGCGCCGTACTGGTAGAGGGTGGGTGCGTTGATGGGCGTAGCCTGCTTGCAGCGCATGATGCGGAACTGCAGGGCGTGGTGGGCCACCTCCATGCGCTGGTCGAAGATCTTCCAGAAGCGATCCTTGTCGCCTCGGGACTCCAGAGCAATGCGGGGGATGTTGACGGTGACGACACCCAGGTTCATGCGGCCGTCCTCTTCATCCTCGCCCGTCTCAGGGTTGGTCCAGGCCTGCAGGAAGGAGCGGCAGCCCATGGGGGCCTTGAAAGAACCGGTGATCTTGACCAGGTTCTCGTAGAAGACCACGTCAGGGTACATGCGCTTGGTCGAGCACTCCAGAGCCAGCTGCTTCATGTCGTAGTTGGGATCGCCCTCGTCCGCGTTGAGGCCATGCTTGATGGTGAAGACCAGCTTGGGGAAGATGGCGGTGTGACGGTCCTTGCCCAGTCCGCGGATACGAATCAGGAAGATGGCCCGCTGAATCTCACGGGCGAACCAGGATGTGCCCAGGCCGAATCCCACGGTGACGAAGGGGGTCTGCCCGTTGGAGACACGGTTGGAGTTGATCTGGTACTCCATGGTCTGCATGGCATCGTAGATGTTCTTGCGGGTCAGGATCTTGGCATAGACCTGACGCAACCGGACAATCTGCGGAGCGTCCAGATCGAAGGGGGCGTCCTCGCCGATAGGGGCACGATCATCCAGGTGGAGCCAGTCGGCCTCCCGGGCCTTGAGGCCGCGGACGACATCCTTGGCCACGTCAATGGGCTCCTCGTCCGGTAGGACGGCCTCAGCCATGGAATAGTTCTTCTTGTAGTCCAGACGCGCGTACCTGTCCAGCATCTCGTCGCAACGATTGACGGTCTGGCCACCGTACTGGGATCCGGCGATGTCCTTGATGATCTGGGTGATCTGCGTGGCGGCCGTACCGATGGACTTGGGCGAGTCCATCATGGCATTGCCCAGCTCAAAACCGTGGGCCAGCATATCGCCGAAGTCGGGCAGGGAGCAGTTGGTCTCGGCCGTAAAGGGCGAGTAGTCCGCGTCGTGGAAGTGGATGTCGCCCTTCATATGAGCGTTGGAGACATCCTTGGGCAGCATGGCGAAGGCCGAGGCCTTTGAGACCGCGCCAGCCAGCAGGTCGCGCTGAGTTGCGTATACGTTGGCGTCCTTGTTGGCGTTCTCGCGCACCAGAGTCTCGTCCTTGCTGGTCAGGCGGTGAACGGCCTCGTTGACATCGGTGGCCTTGGCCCGCTGAATGTCACGGTCTAAACGGTATGAGGTATAGGCGCGCGCAATCTCATAAAGATGGGCATTGACCAGGGCATGCTCGACCAATGTCTGGATGTCCTCGATCTTGACCGGGTTGGTGTAGCGATCGGTGATCTCGGACTGAACGGTCAGGGCCATACCCCGGATCTGCTGACGATCCTCGGGGCTGACCTCGTGTTTGACATCCTTGAAGGCGGCTTCGATGGCATTCATGATGTTGACGGGATCAAAATCGACGATCCGGCCGTCGCGCTTCTCGACCAGAATGCCATCGACAGCATCGCGATCCGAAATGCCACGCTCCTTCACGCTATCGGTCATGACCTCAGTATCCATCGTCACTCCTCATACGGTTCATGCGGTTACTCATGTGCGGTTACTTTGGCGTTCCCAAATTCCGTACTGGGAACGGCGAATCACATGGATGTCATTCTTAATGACAAGACTCACTCTATCACGTCGTGACCACCATATGTAGTGCCCGAGAATGATTCGTTTCCCACATCTAGTAATTCCCAGGTTTTGTGACCTGAGTCACAAAGAGCGGGGTCTGGACAAGGGCGGCAAATGGCCGAAAGGCCGGTAGAGGTCATTTACAGGAAGGAGGCAACCAGCCGACACGCACATATTTTGTCGAGACCCGACCCCTGCATCAGGCGGGAACCGGCCTAAGCCAGCAGACCCCGTGGCACGAAAAGGGTTTGAGTGCGCAGCCGGCGATCCACGCTCATGCCCTCCGGAGCCTGCCGCCCCGGCTCAATCATGGACAGGAGCATGTCAACGCCCTGCCGGCCCATGCGATCCACCTGCTGGGAGATGACCGAAACCTGGGGACTGACCAGCTGAAAGACCTCCAGGTCATCGAAGGAGACCAGAGGCACACGCGAACGCTGGTCGCTGTCCCACTCCATAGCGACGGCCTTGATGGCATCGGCCGAGTAGCCGAAGATGGCCGCGTCCACCCCTTGACCGAGCAGGCGGCGCATGGTCGCGGCCGCCCGGGGACGGTCCTCGAATCCTTGGCGGACCACCAACCCCGTCAGCCCCTGACGGGCATCCACGCCGGACAGAAAAGCCTGCTCACGCTCGCGGAAAGTATAGGAGCGGCTCTCCGGGCCCGGAACAAAGGCCACTCGCCTGCATCCCCTGGCTGCCAGAGCGTCCAAGGCCGCCTCCAGGCCGGGCACAGGGTCGGAATCCACCAGAGGGACACCGGGCAGGGTCCGGTCGGGACGGTCCACGAAGACCACAGGGAATTCCCTTGCCAGCATGGTGCGCAGCATGGGCGACGTTGGCCCGTCAGGAACAACCAGGACACCGTCCATATGCCGGGACAGAAGGGTGCGGTAATAGTCCTCCTGCCTGCTGGCCCGGCAAGAGGACACGCCGATCAGGGGCGCATAGCCTGCCGAATAGAGCTGGTCCTGGACGGCGTAGACGAGCTCGGAAAAATAGGGGTTGCGGATGTCGGGGACCAGCAGGCCTACGGCATGCGAGCGCGAGGATCGCATGGAACGGGCTCGGCTGTCGGGGATATATCCCAGCTCCATGGCCGCCCTGCGGACTCTGTCCTTGGTGGGCGGGGAGATGCGCCCCTTGTCGTTGAGCGCCTGGGAGACCGTGGATACGGACATGCCCGCCTGCTTGGCCACATCACTGATGGTCACCGACATGGGAACCCTCCGTCGAACCCTACCGAAATCGGTCGTCTTGCTCCGGACGAGACCGACAGCGGTCGGCCCGCACGGACCTCTCGTGAGTCTCCAGTATAAGGGCAAATGATGCAACCTTTCATCACGGCAGGCAGGACCGGCTGGGTTGGACTAGAGTGGTCTTGTTCGCGCGGCTGGTGGCAGCAGCCGTAGCACACATCGCAGAATTCCATCGGTCAAGACCGTACCGGATCGTCGCGCGGGCTCCTCACCTTCCCGTAGCGGCCCCGATGCGGATGGGCACCAGGGGTGCCGGAGAGGCAAGGTGACAGTGATGAGCATGTCGGAGAACAGCGGCTTCAGGAGAATTCCCGGCCACAAACTGATTGTACGGGCGCTCGCCCTGACAGCAGCGTTCTGTATGGCAGCTACGAGCGCAGCCTGCGGGACCAGGGGGGCAGACGACAAGGCCGATGATGGCTCCAAGCTCTCCTTCATGCTGGACTGGACGCCCAACACCAATCATGTGGGCATCTACGTGGCCCGGCACCTGGGTTACTTCGACAAGGCCGGCCTGAAGCTTACCATCCTGCCGACGGCTCAGGCAGGGGCAGAGACCTCCGTTCAGAACGGGGTCGCCGACGTCGGCTTCTCCAAGCTGAGCAACCTGGCCACCTTCAACTCCCAGGGATCTGACCTGCGGCAGGTCTTCAACATAGGCCAGCATTCCGTGGCGCGCTGGTGCTCGTTGGCCTCGCGCACCGACATCCAAACACCCAAGGACTTCGACGGCAAGACCTTCGTCAGCTTCGGCTCGGCCGAGCAGACGGCTGTGGTCAAGCAAATGATCCGCTATGCAGGCGGCAAGGGTGACTTCAAGCGGGTGACCAGCGGCACCAACACCTTCGCCACCCTGACCAGCGGCAAGGGCGACTTCGCCGGTTTCTACGCCAACTGGGAGGGCGTGGAGAGCGAACTCAAGGGTCCGGCACTGCACTGCTTCACCCAGGCCGACTGGGGAGTTCCCGGCAACCCCGACCAGCTGGGCTTCGTGGTCAAGAATTCCTGGCTGCAGCAGGCCGGCCACCGTCGCGCCCTGACGGCATTCGTCAAGGCCTGCCTGAAGGGATACAACTACGCCCTGAGCCATCCCGACCAGGCGGCGGACATCCTGGTCAAGGAGACCAAGGGATCGGCCATCGACCCGACCCTGGCCAAGCGCTCCATGGAGAGCATCGTCAAGGAGGGATACTGGGTTGACAGTGCAGATCAAAGAAGCATTACCGGACTGATCAACGTCAAGGATGCCCAGGACTATCTGGACTTCCAGTTCAAAGCGGGCACCTATCGGGACGCCAAGAAGGGCGACCCCAACAAGGCTCCTCAGGCCACGGACTTGTGGACCGATCGCTACGTTCGGGAAGCAGCCGGTCGATGAGTGTGCGGAAGCAGAGCAGAACCCGGGCGCTGCCTCCGACTCTCACCCTCTTGACGCTGTTGATCATCTGGGAACTTGCCGCCCGCCTGGGCGGAGTCAGCGAACAGGTTCTTCCAGCGCCCAGTCGAATCCTGGTTGCAACGGCGCAGTCCCGTGAGGACCTGCTGCCCGCTACCGCCATCACCGCCCTTGAGGGCCTGCTGGGCTTCCTCCTGGCCTCAGTCCTGGGAATAGTGGTCGGCCTGGCCCTCTATAGCTGGCGAACCCTGCACGATGCCCTCTACCCACTGATCGCCGGCGCCCAGATGATCCCTCTCATCACCATCGCTCCCCTGTTTGTGATCTGGTTCGGGTTCGAACCCCTGGGCAAGGTGGTCATCGTGGCCGTCTTCGCCCTCTTTCCCGTAGTGGTCCAAACCTACCGGGGACTCAAGTCCGTGCCCCGCTTCTATCAGGACGTGGCGCTGAACTGCGGGGCAACCCGGACCTGGACCCTCTGGCACGTCAAGCTGAGGGTTGCCGCTGGGCAGATCTTCGGCGGTCTGCGCATCAGCGCCGCCTATGTCTTCGCCACCGCGGCCACCTCGGAGTATCTGGGCGCCAGGAACGGCCTGGGCATATGGCTACAGTCAGCCTTCAACTCCTTCAGAACCCCGCTGATCTTCTCGGCCACCCTGGTCATCATCCTGCTGACCGCCCTCCTGCTGGGCCTGATCACCTTGACCGAGCGGCTACTTCTGGGCGATGCCGGCGACGACCATATGGTCAATCCGGACGACGAGTGAAGAGTCTTGCAACAGCAATCACATACCGAATCCGACAGACCGGTCCGAGTAAATGTGACGAGTTCCCGATCCCCTGAGCTATCCATGACCGGCAAGCAGAAGAGCAGGCCTGCCATAATAGGGATATACGAAGAAGTCAGATCCGGAATAATTAACGGAAGATGAGAGGGACGATACCATGAGCCATACAGACGATACGAACAGTGTGAACCAGGCCCCCAATGACCAGGGTTCAGCTGATCAGGGTCCGGGCTACGGCTGGCCCCGGAACAATCCCGCAGACGGATCCGGCTCAGGACCCACAGCCTACCCGAACCAGCCCCAACCAGGACAATCCGGCTATGCGCCGGCAGCCTCGGATCAGAGCAACATCTACCATCCGATCGAGGAAACGCAAAGACCTGCCGACGATTACCGCCGGGAACAGCCATATCAAGGGCAGCCATACGGTCAACAGCCACAGGCTCAACAGTCAGGCTACAACCAGCAACAACCCTATGGTCAACAGTCCAATGAACAGCAGTACTACGGACAGCAGCAGGCACCCTACGGTCAAGTTCCGAATCCCGGCCAGGCCAATGGCCAGCCCAATGGTACGACCCCGCCGTCTGGCTATGCATCGGACAACTCTTATCAATCGCCTGAAGGTTGGTCGCAGGCAGGCTACCAATCGGGATATCAGGCAGGGTACCATCCCGGACCTCAGGTCCCTCAGTATCCGGCCTATCCCTATGCGGATGCCGGTTTCAACGGCGAGCCTCCGCTGAACGCACCCTGGTACGGCATTGACTTCGTAAACGCCTGCAAGCGTTTCTTCGTCAAATATTCCGTCTTCTCCGGGAGGGCCTCCCGCGGGGAATTCTGGTGGGTTTTTCTAATGATCTTCCTCATCGACTTTGCGATTTCGATCATCACCTCAGGATCCGTCTTTGTGGGACGGATCCTATCCTTCCTGGTCGCCCTTGGACTTTTCATACCGAATTTGGCCGTAGGCATACGGCGACTTCACGACACCAACATGTCCGGATTCTGGATACTCCTGCCCTTCATAAGCGAGCTGGTGGGTGGCATCCCTCTGGTCTTCGCCATCGTGGCTATCATCGACGGACATCCAGGGTCCTCGCTCTCCCTGCTTGGCTTGGGCGCATTGATCATGATCGCCGGAGCAGTCGCCGGGATCATTCTGCTGGCCCGACCCAGCGATCCACGAGGAGCCCGTTTCGATCGCTGAATCCACCCTGCCCTTCGCCTTGACCGATGCCAAGGCGAAGGGCAGGAGGTCTTAAAGCTCCACAGGAGGCTTGTTGGGATCCTCGGGCACATGGGCGAACTTGGCCTGCAGGGCTTCACGGCTCTTACGCTCGTCGTCCTCCTTGGCCTTGCGCTTGGCCTCCTCGGGGTCCCAGAGCACCTCCTGACGATGATGGTCCCACTCAGCGCCCACGAGAGGGGCCAGCAGGTCGGCGAAAGCCTGGGGATCATCCAGCACCTTCAAGGCACGGACTACATCCTCGTCAGACAGGAAGGCCCGGGGAATGCCCAGTCGCTCGTTGAGCTCATTGACATAGACCAGGACCGGCGCGGCGGCTGCAGCATGGTCAGGGTCAGCGCCTGCGCGTTGAAGCAAGTCCCGGCATATCTCCAGACCCATAGCCAGGGCCTGGGCCACCCCCTCCTTGTTCTGAGGGGATTCGGGAGATTTGTTCCGATCGTCCAGGGACTGCTCAGCCTTGGCCGCACCCGCAACCACATCCTGCCGCCGAGCCTGGTCCCAGCCGCTGCCCAAGGTTTCGGCCAAATCCGCAAGCATCCGGGACTGGTCGTCCTGCGCCTGTGAAGCCGCCTCGATGGCATCGTTGGCCGCCATGAGCGCATCCACTAAATCCTGGGGACGACCGGGGATATCCTCAGCGCCCTCATAGACATATTCAGCGTCGGGGATGGTCACATCCTCACCCGTCATCAGCTGTGCCAGCACCATGCTGATGCGCACCTGCAGGTCCTCCGCGTATTTGGCGTCGTTGGCCAGATGCTCGGCACTCGTCAAGGGCCAGAGGTCGACCAGCCTGGCCCCCTGTTCAGCCGCCTCGGCCACAGTGGGCCGTCCGGCTATTGCATCCGCGCCCGCCTGTACATCCACCATGATCATCACACTCCTTCATCGGGTTCTCGGACAGTCATCCACGACAGTATCCCCAGCTATCCTAGGCCGCTCAAGCGGTCTTTACACGCCTGCCGCCGGGTTCGCGTAGGCGATTCCCAGCAATTTGCCGGTTTCACAGTCCAGGGTAATGGAGGTCACCGAAGCCAAGGCAGTGGCTCTAAGGAGCATATTGTGCTCGGGATGGCCGGTCTCCAAAAGATGACGATACGACCAGATAGGCGATTCGTGCGAGACGGCGAGAACCTGTGCGTCAGGATGGCTGCGGACCACCTGCCGGACGAAATCCCCCACTCGCCGGGCGATCTGCCGATAGGACTCCCCCCAGCTGGGACGGCGCAGATCCAGAATCAGCCGCAGGTTGGAGGGTCTCCAGAGGGCCCCCTGCCCGTGCCCGACGCGCTTGCCGCGGAATTCATTGCCAGCCTCGATCAGACGACGGTCGTAGATAGGCTCCAACGGTTTCAATCCGTGCCGGACACGAGCGGGATTGATCTGCTCAAGCAGGATGTCCGTGGTCTCCCTGGTCCTGTCCAGTGGTGAGGAATAGACGGCTTCCAGATTGCGCATGCCGGGAGCCTCGGCCATAAAGCGGGCTGTCGCATCGACCATGGCCCTGCCTCTGTCAGACAGATGGAATCCCGGCAATCGCTCATAGAGAATATGATCGGGATTATCAACCTGGCCATGACGGACGAAATGAATGGTCGTCGCAGGCACGACCCACCTCCCAAGCTCCCCGACGGGCCCCTTAAGTGACCATGGCGGGGGGTAGAATTATCACTATCCGAATGGCACCGATCAGGCGCCAATATGGTTACCACTGTAGCAGTCCCCCCAGCATCCCCACTTCCTTTTCGTGCGTCTAGAAGGTCTTGTGGAAAACATGCTTCGGGACCGTGAAAACACCCAGGGAAAGCGAGACGAACAGCCCATGCCACGGCAACTGAAGGCGGCTCTGGTCGAAGCCGGTCACAGAGTCTTCGGAGGATACTCAGCGCTTCTGCGACTGCCTCATACGGCGCGGTTCGCAGTCGGATCGGTCATTGCCTCCATGCCCTTCCCCATGGTGGGCATGACCATCACCATCTCGGTGCAGCATTACTACGGCAGTTATTCCCTGGCCGGAGCACTGACCGCCATCCAAGCCGTGGCCCTGGCCCTGGTCAGCCCCATGCTGGGCAAGTTGGTTGACAAGTTCGGCCAGCGACAGGTCTCCATCCCCACGGTTCTGGTCTGGGTTGTGGCCGCCACGGTCCTGATCACAGCCATCACCGCCCACGCTCCCACCTGGGTGCTCTATTTGGTCACCCCCTTCATGGCAGCCATTCCGCCCTGGGGCGCCATGAGCCGCAGCCGGTGGACACATCTGCTGCGAGGCGACCACCGGGCCACCAACCAGGCCCTGTCCCTCTCAGGCGTCTTCGACGAGGCCATGTGGGTGATCGGTAATCCACTGGCTTCCATACTGGCGGTCATTTCAGGCGTGTTGGCTTTCTCCTTCACCGGGATCTGCGTGCTGGTCGGAGCCTTTATGTTTCTCTCCTGCCGGGAAACCGAGCCGCCCTCGCAGACGGACATGGCCCGCGCCCAAGGGATCACCCGCAAGGAGTACCGGGAGCGGCAGGCTCAGCAGGTGTCTCATCTGCGGGCACAGGAGGGCAGGAACGACCGCAGCAGCGCCTTCTGGAGCGCCGGCATGATTGCCGTCTGCGCCACCTGGTTCGGTCTGGGAGCCTTCCAGAGCGCAGCATCCATCTCCATCATCGCCTTCGCCACCGAGCAGGGGATGAAGCAGATGACCGGGTTCGTCTTCGCCTGCTTCTCCTTCAGCTCCCTGGTCGGTGCCCTGCTGTACGGGGCCAAAAACTGGACCATCCCCCTCTGGAAGCGTTTCTACTTCTGCCTGCTGGTGGTCAACCTGGGCATCGGAACCTTCATGTTCGCCAGGAATCTGTGGACCATCATGGTCATCTATCTGATCATCGGGGTCTGCCAGGCACCAACCTGGATCAACGGCAACCAGCTCATGCTCCACCTGGTGCCACCCATCCGCTTCACCGAAGGCATGGCCTGGCTGAGCGCCATGAATTCAATCGGGTCTTCGGCCGGTTCGGCTGTGGCCGGGCAGTTCATCGACCGCTACGGATCCCAGGGCGGATTCGGTGTAGTCACTACCCTGGCTCTGGCCTCGCTGGCCATCGCTTTTGTAGGCTTCCGTCAGATCCGCAACAGCACCGAGGAGCCCATTCTGACCGAGCTGCCCGCCTGAGGGCGTAACGTAAGGCTTTTGCACACAAGCGGCTCCTGGTACCCTGACAGCACAGGAGGAATGATTGAATGGGCTACCGTGCGTAGATTAATCGGACAGCTGCTCAAGTTCGGCATCGTGGGCGTCATCGCCTTTCTGATTGACATCGGCATCATGAACCTGCTGATCATGGGGCCACACCTGAACAATGTCCTGGCAGGAGCCATCTCCTTCCTGATCTCTCTGGTCTTCAACTATCTGGCCAGCATGCGTTACGTCTTCAAACATCGGGAGGACATGGCCCGGTGGATGGAGATGACGGTCTTCCTGGTCTCCTCGGTCATCGGTCTGGGAATCAACGAGGTGATCCTATGGTTGGGTACCGCCATGCTGCCATCGGATGCCATCACCACCATGCACGCCCGCTATCTGCTCTACTCAAATATCGCCAAAATCACGGCCACCGTGGTAGTGGCCATCTGGAACTTCCTGATCCGCAAGTGGCTGCTGGACGCACCCGCGCCCGACAAACCTGTCAACAAGCGTTCGGTGGCCCATCGTCTAGGAGCCTGGTCCCTGCGTCATCGTCCCTTCGGCTGGCGCTGAGCTCGTTCCACCCGGTCGAGGCTACTATGGGACGGGAATAGTCAGCCATCCGTCAGGCGGATCGAATCATTCTGATTAATCATGCCTGACGGACAGGAAAGGAAGCATCATGCCCGTTATCCACACTCATGTGAGCACACCCATCACCGCCGAACAGCGCGAGCGGATCAAGACCGCCTATGGCAAGGCCATCACCGCCGTCCCCGGCAAGTCCGAAGGCTGGCTCATGTGTCCCTTCGAGTCGGACATGCCCATCTACTTCGGTGGTGACGACAGCAAGCCCGCAGCATATGTGGAGGTCAACGTCTTCGGCAGCGACGTGCCCAAGACCGCCTGGGAAAGCCTGACCAAGACCATCATGGACACGCTGGAATCGGAACTGTCCATTCCTAAGGACCGCACCTACATCCGTTACACGGCCACTACTGACTGGGGCTGGAACGGCGGCAATTTCTAAATTGAATAATCCGCTGTAATACATAAGAAGGCCTTCCCGCGCATGATCTGCTGCGGGAAGGCCTTCTGCTTAAGCCCTGGTCCCTATTTCAAAAGAATCGCTATGGGGATGATCGGGGTCGGCGAGTTGGAAACCAACACCGACCCCAGGTTTGCTACTCTGCGACGACCTTGACCGTGAAAGCGGCCGAAATCTCAGGATGCAGGGCTACGGTGGCCGGGAACTCGCCGGTGGCCTTGATGGTCTCCACGGAGATGGCGCGGGGATTCACGTCGGCCAGGGGGCGAAGAGCCTGGGCGATGGCATCGTTGGAAATGCCGCCGAAGAGCTTGCCCGAATCGGACACCTTGGCAGCAATCTCGACGGTCTGCCCATCAATGGCGGCCTTAGCAGCCACGGCATCCTCACGGGTGGCCATGGACTTAGCGCGACGGGCCCGCTGCAGGGACTCGATCTGCGCAGCAGCGCCCTTGGACCAGGCGAAAGCCAGGCCCTGAGGAATCAGAAAGTTGCGCGCATAACCAGGCTTGACGGCGACAACGTCGCCCTTGTGGCCCAGATCGGTCACGGTATCGGTCAGAATAACCTTGGTTTCCTTTGCCATAATCCGGACCTCCCTCAGCGACCGTTGGTGGCGTAAGGCAGCAGGGCCATCTCGCGGGCGTTCTTGATCGCCTTGGAAATCTCACGCTGCTCCTGGACGGTGACGCCAGTGATACGGCGGGAACGAATCTTGCCACGGTCGGAGATGAACTTGCGCAGCAGAGCCACGTCCTTGTAATCGATGGTATGAATCTTGGCGGCCCTCAGAGGATTTGGCTTCTTCTTGAAGGGCTTGACCGGCGGTTGCGGCCTTTTACGTGACATTGGTACTCCTTAAATGAATGATGACGCTATGAAACTTCAGAATTCGGGTTCGTCCCCGGAACCACCGAACTCGCCGGTGGACCCGAAGGATCCGAAGGAATCGCCGGATCCGGTCGATGACCATGGATCCTGAGCGGGAGCCTGTTGGTTCTGCGCCGGCTGCTGACGACCCATGGGGGCCGATGCCGCGCCGGCGCCACCCTGGTAGGATGCCCCACCCTGGTAGCCGCCGTTGTTGGAGCCGGCGAAGCCTCCACGGGATCCACCGCCACCAGTGTTGGCGTTCCTGGTGACCTGGGCAGTATTCCGTGTCAGTGCGGGTCCAATCTCGTCCAAACGCAGCTCCACGACCGTGCGGTTGTTGCCCTCACGATCCTGATAGGAGCGCTGCACCAGACGACCCTGGGCAATCACCCTCATGCCCTTGGTCAGGCTGGCCTGAATGTTGGAGGCCATGGGACTGTATGTGGAGTCCCAGGCCGAGCAACGCATGAAGAGCGAGTCGCCGTCCTCCCACTGCCCCGAGTTCCTGTTGAACTGCCTGGGCGTGGACGCGATGGTCAGGTTGGCCACCGTGCCTCCGTTGGAGGTCGTACGCACCTCCGGATCCGCAGTGAGATTACCCACCACGGTGATGTATGTATCTCCCGCCATGTCACGACCTTTCCTCGGAATGAGGACTTGGGAATGGGCCTGCTGGGGCGAATCCCGCACCCTTGGACCTTCGACGCGGGGCGTGAATGTCAGCCGACGCTTCGACGTCCTTTTGTTATTTGCTTACTTGTCATCCTTGCGAAGAATCTTGGTGCGGATGACGGACTCGTTCAGGTTGAGCACACGATCAAGCTCAGCGCTGGCGGAAGGCTCGCAGGTGTACTCGACCACCACGTAGTTGCCTTCCTTGTGCTTGTCAATCTCATAGGCCAGCTTGCGACGGCCCCAGACGTCGATGTTGTCGACGGAGCCGCCTTCCTTGGTGACCACCTCGAGATACTGGTCGGTCAGCTTCTTCAGCGAGCGCTCATCCATGGCCGGATCGGCAATGAACATCAATTCATACTTATGCGCAGACATCACCCACCTCCTTTGGACTTACAGGTCACGGACCTTCCGTGACAGGAGGGTGTATTGCACGCCACCAGTGGCAGAACAATCCTCTGACCACGACGGTAACGCGGCTAGTTTACATCCAGGGGTGGTACAGCCACAAATATCAGTGTCCCTGTTCCCGATAGCGGGCCTCGACCGCCTGCTTGTCATCCGCCCACCACCTGCGGTGACGACGATACCAGTCGATTGTCTCTGCCAGACCCTGCTCGAAATCTCGGTGCAGAGGCTGCCAATCGAGCTCCCACCGTATCTTTCCGGCATCGATGGCATACCTACGATCACCTCCAGGGCGGTCTGCCACCAAATCGAATTCGTCGGGCCGGCGCCCCATGAGGCGCAGAATCATCCTGAGCACCTCCATGTTGCTCAACTCGCCATCTGCGCCGATAAGGTAGGTCGATCCGGGCGCTCCATGGACCAGGATGCTCCAAATGGCCCGGCAATCATCCTCCACGTGAATCCAATCCCGGATCGCTCGACCATGCCCATAAATCCGCGGACGGATTCCTGACAGGATGTTGGTGATCTGCCGTGGAATGAACTTCTCGATGTGCTGATAGGGGCCGTAGTTATTGGAGCAGTTGGAGATGGTGACCCGGGTCCCATAGGTGCGACACCAAGCTCGCGCCAGATGGTCAGCCCCAGCCTTGGTGGCCGAATATGGGCTCGATGGCCGGTAGGGGCTGGTCTCAGTGAAGCGGTCCGGATCATCGAAGTCGAGATCGCCGAAAACCTCGTCAGTGGACACCTGATGGAAGCGCAGGTCGTGGCGACGGGCCGCCTCCAGCAGAACATAGGTGCCATAGAGATTGGTCCTGATAAAGGGCGCCGGATCCTGGATGGAATTGTCATTGTGCGATTCGGCTGCGAAATTAACGATGGCATCAACACGAAACCGGCGGATGGCACGATCCACGGATTCGGCATCGCAGATATCGGCATGGACCATGTCGATCCGATCGGGAATAAGGCCATGGAGGTTGTCCATCTTGGCTGCATAGGTGAGCAGATCGTACACCACGATGTGCGTGTCGGGATGCCGGGCCAGCACATAGCGCACAAAATTCGTGCCGATGAATCCGGCACCCCCCGTCACCATCAGGCATGAGGGACCGCTTGATTCACAGCCGCCGACTCTGTCCGCATGACGTTCAAACTTCTTACCCTCGCTCATCACCAAGTACCCGTTCCCACTCGTCTGAGAGCAACGCATAGATGTATCAATCTGTGGCCTATACTGCCAAGTCACAGGAACTCTCACGTGCTACGGTGACGGAATTACCATTATTCTCTGCATTAATCCTACCGAGATCGATCATACATTCGGCTCACTGCACATGGGAACCTTATGAATAAAACAAATATTTTCCAATATTTTTCAAATTCGTACTGCTCGTCTCAGTGTAGAGGTCGGCAATGAGCGAGTTCGAAGCCGATGACACTGCCAGACATGCCAAACCAGACCTGGGTCAGCTCGTGCCCACTGATAAATCCTTCACACATTCATGGAACCTTGCACATCCACACCATGGAACCATAATGACGGCATTCTCACTGAAGCTCTGGCATAGAGGCCAAAGGTATAGAGGTCAGCAGGAACCATAAGCAATCAGACAATGTACGCAACCCTATACGTCGGCAATCAGGATTAGAGAGCAGACCTTATCAGAAGTATCCATGCTTGCTCGGCCCATATCAGCCTATAAATTCCTGACTTTTGAGAAAGAGGCACACATGACAATCAGCTATAGGGATTCCCCGCCCAGCACTTTGATTTGCAGACCGCGATCGCTCAGCATCGCATAGTCCCTATTCCGCTTGTCACGAATGGCAAAGACACACGAATTTTCATCGCTAGTAAATGCGATCATCTGCGTCGGAGCATCTTTATCCGTCTGTCCGGAATCATTGACGCGCAAGGAAACGACAAGACGGAACTCGCCATTGTTGAAAATGTTCAATGGCATCGAGCAATGCACTATTCGATGACCACAACCTTTCAAAGGAATGGAACCTGTGTCATAGGCAATACCGCCGCGTCGGGTGTCGTGCATGGCAATAGCCATATAGAGATGGTCATATTGTGCACATTCGTATTCCACATCGAAGCGGAGGATATCTGAACTCTTGCAGACCGACGATGATACCGGGTAGGAACGCAGGGTGGGGACCTGGGCGCTAAGACCAGTTGGATACTCGTTCTCACCCAACTTATCAGTATCGGACTGTTGGTCCGTATTCTTAAGATTCTCCAAGGTGTATCGATTGGCTACATCATCCTTGTCGCCATTGATCACCACATGGCCATCTTTGATCAGGATTGCCCTGTCGCAGTACTTCTTCACGGCGCCCATGTCATGGGTGACGAGGATGACCGTCTTGCTGGGATCCTTCTTGACTTCGGTGAAGTAATCATCGCATTTACGCTGGAAGGCCTCATCGCCGACCGCCAGGACCTCGTCCAGGATCAGTATGTCGCCTTGGGCCTTGATGGCCACGGAAAAAGCCAGGCGCACCTGCATGCCGCTGGAGTAGTTCTTCAGTTTCTGATCCATGAACTCGCCCAGCTCAGCGAAATCCACGATGTCATCGTACATGTCATCGACCTCGCTGCGGGTGAATCCCAGCAGCGCTCCGTTCAAGTAGACGTTCTCGCGACCAGTCAGCTCCGGGTTGAAGCCCACGCCCAATTCGATAAAGGGCACCAGTTTGCCTGTATAAGAGATATGGCCGCGCTCAGGATAGTAGATGCCCGAAATCAGCTTGAGCAGGGTTGACTTGCCGCTGCCATTGCGTCCGACAATTCCGAAAAAGTCGCCCCGGCGCACCTGGAAGGACACGTCCTGCAGCACCTGCTGCTCCTTGTATCCCTTGATTCCTCGGGTCCAGTTGATAAAGGCCTGTTTGAGTCCTGTGGCTTGTTCGGTAGGCAGCCGGAAGACCTTGTCCACATGCTCCACTGACAGGACCACGGGCCGATCGTCTTTTTTCTGACGGATTGCTTCCCCAGCCTTGCTCATCACATCACCTCGGCGAATTTGTGATTGTACTTACGGAATACGCATACACCCAGCACCACCATGATCACGGTGAGCAGGATGGGGATCATGGTTATGTATGGATTGCCGACCTGATTCCACACAGTCGGAGTGGTTTCCGGAGCGATGAACGAATGCCGGATATCCTGGATGGATTGCGCAATGGGGTTGAGCAGGAGCAGCTTGGCTACGACGGGGCCCCACCAATGGTGGATTCCCGACACCGCTGTCAGAGGATAGATGACAGGAATGGAATAGAAGATCACCTGTTGCAAAACGTCCCAGATATGCGACACATCACGGAAGTAGACGTACATGGTAGCCATGATCAGCGTGAAGCCCAAAGCCAGAATATACAGCTGGAATACGCTAATGGGCAGCAACAGAACCCTCCAAGTGAAATGCACCCGGCAGAAGATGGCAAAGATGAGAACCACGATCAGGTTGATGCCGTAACTGATCAGCGCCCCCATGGTGGCCGACACGACCACAATGTAATTGGGGAAATGCACCTTACGCAGGAGGTCGCCACGATCCACAATAGAACGCAGGCCTATGGAAGTTGACTCGTTGAAGAACTGCCAGGAGCTTATGCCCAGAAGCAGCACGACGGGATAGGTCGGCGTGCCATCGGTCATCCTGAGGAATTTGGCGAAGACCAGATACATGACCACGAAGAGCATCAAGGGCTGCAGGACCGACCAGGCCACGCCAAGGAAGGATCCCTGATACCTGAGCTTGAAATCGGTCTTGACAAGTTCACGCAGGATAACCAACGAATAGTGGTATCGCTGGCGTAATCTATCTACGATGCTTCTCACAAACGTACAGACTACCAAACAGCCGTGAAAGATATCCTTCCATCTCTGCATCCTCACAAATAACAACGGCTTGTTGACACTTTTCAGTCACTGCTTCAGGTAGGCACCAAGCATTATCCTGTGACATATTCATGTCAGCTCGACGGGAGATCATAGTGATGTCTCAACCGGATAAGGTAACAGGCCGATCAGCCCGCAACCTCAATATCGAACTCCTGCGCATATTGGCAATGCTGCTGGTCGTCTATTGTCATATGATCATCCACGTTGATTTCACCAACGGCACCTCACGCATCGTGTTACCCATGTTTCCAGGATGGAAATCCGCGATCAGCTTCACCATCGTACAGTACGGTCAGGTTGGCGTTTCAATCTTCTTTATGATCTCAGGATATTTCCTTGTCAAGAAGCAGTTTTCATGGCGGCGAATTTTCTCGACCTGGTTCCAGATGTTTCTCTATGCAGCTCTATGCCTGGTAATTGCAATTATTGCCAAGCAATTCCGACCCCTGCCCTTTGGCACCAATGAGCTGCTATCTGGTTCCCAGACCCTGGATACAGTCCTATGGAGTTTATTCCCATTTTTGTACAACAGCTACTGGTTTATAGATGCATATATTCTCATGCTGCTTCTTAGCCCATTCATCAATACTGTATATGCGCACATGTCCCGGAAGCAGATTCTTGCGCTGATCGCTCTTCTCATGTTCATCGGTACATGGCCCCTGTTTTTCGGCAGAGCCAATCACTGGAACAACGTAGTATATGCCGTTCTGGGATACATCATCGGCGCTTATATCCAGACCTACCGAGATTCGTTGCACGCCATATCAAATGGTGCGCTGGCCATCTGCACGGTCTTATGCACAGCACTCATGCTGGGGTTCAATCATTTTGTCTTGTCGGAATCCTACTGGGCACAGAGACTGACCTGGACGGCACAAATCCATGAGGGCCTGCAAATACTGCCTGTCTGCATCGCATTTTGCCTTTTTGCGGCAGCCTGTCGGCTTCCGCAGCTCCGCCTCCCGCACAGATGGAGCACTTTCCTACTGCAGGTTTCAGCAGGGACCTTCGGTGTCTACCTCCTGCATGAGAACACATTCGGTTTCCGATTCATCTGGGGTGTCGTCGCCTCTTGGCTACCAAACATATCAGGCAAAATCAGCCAAATCCTGATTTTCATAATCACTGGCCTGTTGACCTTTGCAGTTCTTGATGCAATAGCCATGCTCATTGACCGAATGCTTGCCTACCCTTTGCGGAATCTCATCATTGGCAAGGTTCAACGAATTCAAGGACCTGACCATAAGAGCTGATAGGTCATTTTTTAGCTGGTGTTGCATGCTCAAGATGCAACTCATGACGTTCCACTTTGACGAATGGCACTGCAATCGTCAGCGCAAACATGAAAAGGAAGCAGAGCGAATATCTGGAACTACTCGCAGCCAATAACAGCAGACTGCACCAGTTCACAACGCTGGGAATTAGATACAGCATGTTTCGGTACCGTTTGTTCGCCACAATAAGCGCCATAGCCATCAGAGGCAGCCATACCGTATATAAAGCTTCACTGCCCAGGAAGGAGAATGGGGGTAGCTTATTCAAAGCATCATTTAAAGGAATGCCGATCTTTTCCTGCGTATAACTGGGCTTGCATTCAGAGTACCCCGGAAGTATCTTATAGCCACCGGCTTCCCACCAACCACAACGCACAGGGCCGCTGTAATAATAGGTATCACCAAAAACAAATGAATCTACCAAGTACGGTACTGCGGCAATGTAATCCTTGGGGTAATGGAAGAAAAGCCGGACCCAAGTCTTGATGAATTGTATCCTGTCTTCAGAGCTCGAATTTATCTTGTACCCATAATGCTTGGCGTAATCGGCTGAGCTGTCCCTCCATTGCGGCTCCATACGCTTAATGTCCACAACTTTATCGATTGCCTGTCGGTCAGATTCGGACAATTCATCTTTATGGACCATTGCTACTTTCGACAGCTGCTGAATAGGAACAGAAAGAGCCTCCTGAGGCCCTCCAGGTGCGATGTCCAAGGCAGGAAGGACCACCATCGGCACAAATCCCATCACCAGCACAGCTGGAACTAACATAGACAGAAACAAGGAAATGATTTGTTTTCTTAGAAAAATAATTAGCAGCAAGAGCGACAGGGTTGTGACGTAAATACCAGTTTTTTTAGTTAGTCCAGAAAGCACGCCCAGCACTATCAGGCACGTCACCAATTTCCAACCGATTGCTTGATGATTGCCGCATCGATAGAGAGCTTCAAAAAAAGCGACAAGCCACAACAAAAAGATTGGAATCCAGGTCGAGTCCTTGACTATCGTACTCATATACATGGGGAAGGCCGGCAAAAAAGCCGCTAGACACCAGCAGATGCAGACACAGGAGTCCGGAAGATTAGTGCGCTTTCTAAGCCAGATGAAAGACACCACAAGAGCAAATGCGGTTGCAATACTTTGCAGCACAATCAGAAAGCAAAAGCCGAGAATCTCATGGCCAAGCCACAATCCAAGCTCATCAAAAAACCCATACAAGTAGGTATCCGCAAAAGGATGATGATCCTGTCCCGCATACCCTGGCAATTCAACCATCATTATGGGATCCCAGACATGATCGGTACGAAACTGGATCAATTGGACCATAGTGTCAAGGCCAAGTTTCGCGGGCCCCTGGATTATTAGCATTGGTGTCCAACAAAGGACCATGGCAACAGTGGCTAAAACCAAATGACCAGATGCACCATCAAATAGTCGGGCCCCTCTTCCCCAGATACTGTCGTGCCCTGGAGTAGTAATGGCATCCCCATCCTCGGGTTTTCCGGATTCACCTAAATCAGCCGCCTTGTGCATTAACCAACAAATGCCGACAGCAAGTGCGGAACCTATAGACAACACTTGAACAAGTGCCACCAACCAAAAAATAGGTTCTTGCCATCGAGGTACACCGCCCAAATAGTTTGGATAGGAGTTAAAAGGCGTGATTGCCTGCTTCATTAGCCGAGGGAGAACAACAGTGAAAGCCAAAAAGCAGGCAACGATGGAAGCCGTTAGACGATTCCGCCTTTCTGCTTTTTCAAATTCAGGATAAAGTTTGTAAAATAAAAACCCTATTCCCACGGCAAGTGCGGCAGAACCCACCTGGCCAACCTGGGCAATGGAGTCTAAGCCCAGTGCCGCCAGATTGCCGAAATTATCGAAAGCCGAAGAATCCACGTTCCTAAACGTCAGGGATTGGGCCGCAAGGATTCCAATGCCCACAGACAAAAGACATCGCGTTTTGCCGAATCGCGCTCTATCCTCCACCAAAGCCATGTAAATTCCCTCTGGACCGCTTATAGTTGCGGATAATCAATCGAAGGGTTGAACCGTATTGCTTCGACCATCTTCTTGTACATTTGACAACGCAACTTCTTATCAACTCCCCCAAAGCGCATGGCATACCTAACCTGGGCGCAGAAGAGCAAATAATGCACCAGACTCTTGTGATGCAATCTATAAGATCCCTGATTGCGAATACCATAGGCGAATTTCCAGGCATTCTTCTCGTTGATCATCGAGAAATTGACTCCCTTGTTCTCGCCCATATCGTGCACCACTACGCTATCGAGAACCTGAACTCCGGGGCAGTCTCCACTGATGCGCCGTGTATATTCGGCATCGTCAAACCAGATGAAGTACTCCTTGTAGGGCAGACCGTAAGCCTCCATGACCCAACGTGGTATGAGTACCGATACAAAAGATGCCTGATTGATCAGCACAAGATCCCTAAGCCCCATAGCGCGGAGCCTGCCCCAATCCCAGGTTGGCTCAGGATTGTTCATTTCCGAGATGGTTCCGTCAATATATTTGATCAAGGAGCACGCAAAGGGAATATCTGGGCTGAAGGCCGTAGCGGCACGCTCATATCCCTGAAGCAATTTCTCCAAGGCGTCCGGGGCGGGATAGCCATCGTCATCGAAAATCCAGACGTAATCCGCACCCATTCGGTATCCCTCGCGCATGCCCGCAGAGAAACCACCAGCCCCACCGACATTTTCCGCCAGAGTGACAATACGAAGTTCTGTCCTGCCCTCTAGCGGAAATGAATTCTTATATTCATCCAAGTAATCCGCTGTCCCGTCCGTCGAAGCATTGTCTACGATGATCAGGGCCTTGGGCAGAAGGGTCTGCGCCTCCAAGGAGGCAAGTACCTTCTTCAATTTCGCAAGACGGTTGAAAGTGACAACAACGGCGGCCACATTCTGCTGGTTAACTGGAGTATTTATCACTTTGCCCATTCTCCCAACATTCGCGTGAAGAAGGAGTCAGCTGATTCCTTCCTCGAAAACTCCTGGAGCCTTTCCAGCTCAACCTCCCACAACCGCCTGCGGTCCTCTTCACTATCATCCATCCGTCGCAAGGATCGATCAGCCTGCCTGACCAGCTCCAGCGATTGTCGTGGCAACAGCCCCTGAGATGGAACCAAGGTCGACTGTGAGCCGACATCGGCGCTCAACACAGGCATACCCCGACTGATGGCCTCAATGGTCGTAAGGGTAATGCCTTCGTTAATCGAAGTAACGAGCAGGGCATCTGCCCAATCATAAGTTTCGGAAACCGGCCGAGAGACATCACGGCGCTCTACGGCATTATCCAGGCCGTACTTCTTGAGAAGCTTGGACACTTCCGAATCCATATCGCCACTGCCATGCATGATGAATCGGAAACAGCCGGGATGATGACGTTCTAGTGTTCTGGCAACGTTGATAAAAGCCTCAGGTCGCTTCTGCCTGGTCATTCTCCCTACGAAGGCCACGTGGAAGACATCCCGCTGCACCCGATCCTTATACCTCGGATGCATTTGGTCGGCGGTTAGACCGACCAAAGGTGCCATGACCACTTTTTCCTCTGCTATTCCATGACGATTTACCAACCAATTTTGCAACTGGGGTGAAATGACATGGTGCAAATCAATATATGGGTCGCGGCTCACGCTTTGGTTCGGGTACCCACCCCGATCGTGGTATTCAAGAATATGCAGAGAATCAACAATGAACGTACTCGGATAATACCGCTTAATCCACCAGAGACGGTCGTACATCCACTGATTGTGATGAATCATAACTCCGCGAATATTGTATTGCTCAAACAATGCCCTGAGCAGCGGTACGTCGCCAATACTTTCTTGTGCCGGAAAGGTTAGATTAATGACGAGGGCATCATCCAAGTCCTTACTTACAATCCAAGGTTGATGACTGTCATTATTGGTAATGACGATGGGCAAGAACCCTGCCTTACGGGCAAGAGCCACTGTTTCCATGGCCCAACGCTCAGCTCCTCCGGGCTGTAGCCAATGCATGGCTATGATTACAGCTTTGGGAGCCGAAGAATCCGGTTGGCTTGGTTCAACAGGCTGATAGGGGTGATGTATGGCCTTATGAGCGAACAACTCGTTAATTGATTCAGGATGATATACCCTAATATCTTTATAGCTCGCCTTTTCACGAATCTTCCTGAGCAGTTCACGTATTTGATCGAACAGCAGAGGGAAATGGAACTCACAGTAATTGTAAATCTGGTTTCGCATAGGCAGTCGGGATGATAGATGCCGGCTCTTGACCGTCATATCCGTAGCATCGTCCGGAGTCAAAAGTATGTAGCGCTCATTCCAGTCGACTATCTGATGATGCAGGTCAAAGTAATGAGGCGTGAAGGCCGTCTTGGGTTTGGATACGGACCTGGCTTTGAACTCGATCATTGGTTTAAGACCAGCATCCTTGGTCAGCGAACCATTCAGGGTCGAGGTATCGGTTAAGCGGGGATACTGCCAGTCCTCACCCATGTAGATCCGATAGAGGAGTTCTCGGTTGGGCTGCATCAATGAATGGTAGTTGACTGCGGAAATAATCAAACGACACTGCCGTTTGCTCAAGCCATTAAGTTGCTTCCAGATATCAGGTCCGGTTTCAAATAGCTTCTGCATGTGGTTAATAGTAACTTGAGCGTGGTACGCAGTTCTGATATGTAACTCGCTATTACCCATAAGTTTCATAATCCCAAGAAATACTCACACCACACTTCGCTATATGTTATTTATCCAATAAAGTCGCTACAGTCATGCACTCATCATGCTGTATCGCAGACAATTACAGACGGATCCAACTCACGAAGAACCCCTGAAATATCTCCAGCAATAACCCGATGGCTATTTACTCGCATAGCGCACAGACAACACGAGGCCGACCACAGTGAACAGTAACGCTGTTCAGTACGACAAATCACCGAGTGGTTCTTTGCTCAGTCAAGACTGACCTGAATCAGTGCGGCCTCCTTTTTGGACAGCACTAGGAAGTCCCCCGAAGTGGAGCTGGTTGTGGAAGGCATATCCGTCCGACTTATGGCTAATTCATCATCAGCCTGCCGACTTTCCACCCACACCAGACAGCCAGGTCCGATATGGTAATTGCCGAGCGTGCGCAGTATTCGTGGATCCTCATCGCTGACTCGTTGCACACGTACCTTCGAACCGGAGGATACTTCTGAAAGGGGCCTTGTAGCTGTGGGCATAGGGGGGAGATTCCCTGCGGCCGAGGGTATGAGATCACCATGTGGATCAGCTGTGGGGTGTCCCAGATAGTCGTCAATGCGGTCGATCATTTTATCGGAGACGGCGTGCTCAAGGCTGTCAGCCTCCTCATGCACCTCATCCCAGCCGTAACCGAGGACCTGCACCAGAAAGGTCTCCAGCAGTCTGTGGCGCCGGACCATGGTGACCGCGTAGCGACGACCGGTCTCGGTCAGCTCGACCTTGCCGTAAGGCCTGTGGGTGACCAGACCGGCATCGACCAGACGGCCCAGCGCGCCTGATACCGTCGACTGTTTCATGCCCGTCCTGTCGGCCACCGCAGTGGGCTGGACAGGCCCCTTGTCCCATTCCTGAAGATCCCAGATGACCTTGAGATAATCCTGGGCGCTGGAGGACAGTTCGGCAATTCCCATGTTCCACAGTCTATAGCACAGCTCCATGGCACGACCCGCAGGTAACCCAGCAGGCATATTTCGACATTGTCACAGATCACCTCTGGTATTCTTCGTCAAGCGCCATTAGACTTCGAAGGGTCGAAGTCTATAGCCAGCCGTACGACCGCCAAGGTCCAGAAACAAGGAAGGTGACATGCCGAACACTAAGACCCGACCCGCTTCAGGGTCCGCCAGTCCAGCCGGATCCGAAGTCAGGAATCCGCCATCCGGTCGGCAGCACCAATCCCATCCCATCATCGAAACGGCCAACGGACGCTCCCTGGAGGAGATCAACGCCACGGTCTCCGTGCCCAACTCGACCAGCTCCTTCTGGAAGAACCTGGCAGCCTTCTCCGGCCCGGGCGCTCTGGTGGCAGTCGGCTACATGGACCCCGGCAACTGGATCACCTCCATCGGCGGCGGCGCCCAGTACGGCTACCTGCTCATGAGCGTCATCCTCATCTCCAGCCTGATCGCCATGATGCTGCAGTACATGTCGGCCAAGCTGGGAATCGTGACCGGTCTGGATCTGGCGCAGGCCACCCGCCAGCACACCAGCCGTCGGCTCAGCTTCGCCCTCTGGATCTGTACGGAGCTGGCTGTGATGGCCACCGACATCGCCGAGGTGATCGGCGGGGCCATCGCCCTGAAGCTGCTCTTCGGCATTCCGCTGATCCTGGGCGTGACGCTGACCGTCCTGGATGTGCTCATCCTCCTGCTGCTGACCAAGATCGGCTTCCGACGCATCGAGGCCATCGTGGCCACCCTGATCCTGGTCATCATGGCGGTCTTCCTTTACGAGGTTTTCCTGGCCAAGCCCGATATGCCTGCAGTCTTCCGCGGCTTCATCCCCGACAAGGCCATTTTGGGCAACGGCCAGCTGACCATGGCTCTGGGCATCGTGGGCGCCACAGTCATGCCACACAACCTCTACCTGCACTCATCCATCGTCCAGACCCGCGACTTCGACCGAAGCGATGACCGTCAGGTTGCCAACGCGGTCCGCTTCGCCACCTGGGATTCCAACATCCAGCTGTCCGCCGCCTTCGTAGTCAACTGCCTGCTGCTGGTGCTGGGTGCGGCCATGTTCTTCGGACATGGCGAGGGGCTGGATACCTTCACGGCCCTCTACAACGCCCTTGGCGACAAGACCATCGCCGGGCCGGTCGCCTCCGGGCTGCTCTCCACCCTCTTCGCCGTAGCCCTGCTGGCCTCAGGTCAGAACTCGACCATCACCGGCACCCTGACCGGGCAGATCGTCATGGAGGGCTTCATCCGCATGAGGATTCCTCTCTGGCTGCGCAGGCTGGTCACCCGTGTAATCTCCATCATCCCCGTGCTTATCTGCACCATAGCCTTCGGCGGCAAGGAGTCCGCCCTGGATAGCCTGCTGGTTTACTCCCAGGTCTTCCTGTGCGTGGCCCTGCCCATATCCATGATCCCCTTGGTCTGGTTCACCTCCTCCAAGAAGATCATGGGCAAGTACGCCAACCCTCGATGGATGGTCTTCCTGGCCTGGATTGTCGTAGCCGTCCTGACCGGGCTCAACCTCCAACTGGTCATCCAGGATGTGGGCGAACTGATACAGATGCTCTGAGCGCCAATGCCCTGATGAGAGCCGCCGCCGTTTGCCGAATGAATGAGGCAGTGCCGGCGGCTTTCCTATAATTCTTTCTGCATCAGACCCATCACCCTTAGGGTTCATAAAGCACTGGCTTGATTAGTGAGATATCTGACTCTCGCTCAGCGCGCATATCCACCAACTCCGTTGCCTGTCAGATACGGTGGATGATAGCAGGATTTTATCAAGGGTCTTGCTATCAGCGATCGAGCGGTTAACCAGGAGTAAGGTCGCAGACCTGGCTCGCATGGGACCGTCAATCGCAAAAATCAAAGATGTCAGATGAATCGAGCAGACATGAACGACAAACTCACCACCAACGAAGGGCAGCCCTGGGCAGACAACAACCATAGCCAGACGGCGGGGACCCGCGGGCCCATCCTCATGCAGGACTACCAGCTCCTCGAAAAGCTGGCCCACTTCAACCGCGAGCGCATCCCAGAGCGCGTAGTACACGCCAAGGGGGCCGGAGCCAAGGGAAGCTTCACCTTGACCAAGGACATGAGCGCCTACACCAAGGCCGACGTATTCAACGGAGCCGGCAAGACCACGCCCATCCTGTTGCGCTTCTCCCAGGTGGCCGGTGAATCCGGCTATCCCGACACCCTGCGCGACGTCCGCGGCTTCGCCCTGCGCTTCTACACGCAGGAGGGCAACTATGACGTAGTGGGCAACAACACCCCAGTATTCTTCGTCAACGACCCCCTGAAGTTCCCCGACTTCATCCACTCGCAGAAGCGCGACCCGGCCACCCACCTGCGCAGCCAGGAGATGCAGTGGGACTTCTGGTCGCACTCACCAGAGTCTGTGCATCAGGTGACCTACCTGATGGGCGACAGGGGCAACCCGGCCAGCTATCGGAACATGAACGGCTACGGAAGCCACACCTTCAAGTGGGTCAATGCCAAGGGCGAGCAGTTCTGGGTCAAGTACCACTTCCTGAGCGAGCAGGGCGTGAAGAACATGACCGACGAGACCGCCGCCAAGGTCGCCTCCGAGGACACGGACTTCCTCCTGCATGATCTCTACGATGCCATCGACCGGGGCGACTACCCCAAGTGGAAGGTCTGCGTACAGATCCTGCCCTATCAGGAGGGCCTGGACTATAAGGACGATATCTTCGACGTGACCAAGGTGGTCTCCAAGAAGGACTATCCGCGCATTGAAATAGGCGAGTTCGTGCTGGACACCAACCCGACCAACTATTTTGATGATGTGGAGGAGGCGGCCTTCTCCCCCGCCAACTTCGTTCCCGGCATCGAGCCCTCGCCCGACAAGCTGCTGCAGGGCCGCCTGTTCGGATACAAGGATGCAGAGCGTTACCGTCTGGGCGCCAACTACGAACAGCTGCCCATCAACCGACCGGTCAACGAGGTCCACAACTACGAGCGGGATGGGTTCATGTCCCAGGGGCAGGACGGATCAGTCAACTACGAGCCCAACAGCAAGGGCGGCCCCGTGGAGGATAACGATGCCCGTATGCACGGCGATGCCGTCCAGGGGCAAACCGAATATTCCCGCCCCTATGACAAGGACTACTACTCCGCGGCCGGCCGTCTATACAGGCTGATGAGCCCGGAGGAGAAGGACCGCCTGATCCAGACCATCAAGAACACCCTGGGATCCGTTGATGACCAGGAAATCCAGATCCTTGAGACCAGGCAGTTCTACCAGGCCGACCCTGACTATGGCCAGCGGGTGGCTGAGGCCCTTGGCCTTTCCATGGATCAGATCAAGTAGGTTCTTCAATCCCTGTTCACGCTGACTCCTTTATGAGTGCAAAGTCTGGCAACAACTACTGAGATTAAAAAATGTCAGATATATCACATTTAGTGTATGAAAGTGTATGCCTGATAAAGGAGTCAGCGTGAGCACAGGATACTCAGAGCAAAAGGAAACCAGCGGTTCCAAATATGTCATATTCGTCGTACTGATAGCAGCCATTGGCGGTTCGCTTTTCGGATACGACCAGGGTGTTATATCCGGTGCCATCAGTTTCTTCTCGGTACATTTCAAACTGTCCCAGGCCCAGGTGGGATTCGTATCGGCCGTGCTGGCTCTGGGAGCCATGGCCGGATGCCTGATCGCCGGCTGGATGAGCGACCATGTAGGCCGTAAACCCGTCATGATCGTTGCGGGCCTGCTCTTCACACTCTCCAGCCTGACCATGGCCGTCTCGCCGACGGTGACGGTACTGATCATCGGCCGCATCCTATCCGGCATCGCCATCGGCATGGCCTCGACCATCGTCCCGCTCTACATTTCCGAGGTTGCACCAGCCAGGATCCGCGGAACTCTGGTCAGCGCCAACCAGCTGGCCTTCGCCATCGGCATGACCGTGGTCTACATAGTCAATGCCACCATTGCCAACCTGAACCCGCCTGACTGGAACAACGCCTGGGGCTGGCGGTTCATGTTCGGCTCAGGCATGGTTCCCGCAATCATCTTCTTCGTCCTGACGCCTATCATTCCCGAGAGCCCGCGCTACCTGATCGAAAAGGGCCGCACCGAGACGGCCATGAAGGTCCTGACTCGCATGAACGGCGCCAAATCCGCTAAGGACGAGGTAGACCTGATCAGCAAGACGGTCCAGACCGAGCAGAAGGGCCTCTTCAGCGAACTCTTTAAGCCCGGCATCCGCTTCGCCCTGCTCATCGCCCTCCTGGCAGCCGCCTTCCAGCAGCTCACTGGCACCATAGCCGTCGGGTATTACGCTCCCATCATCTTCCAGAAGACCGGCATCGGCGCCAACGCCTCCCTGATCGAAACCATCGGCATCGGCGTGGTCAAGATCATCTTTGTGGCCATCTTCATGGTCTACATTGACAAGCTGGGCCGCAAGAAGCTGCTGACCTGGGGCGCAGTGGCCATGGCCGGCGCCCTTCTGGCCCTGGCACTCTTCTTCTCCATCGGCAAGTTCAACACGCTCATGAACATCCTGATCGTCATCGGGATTCTCGCCCACACCGCTTTCTATGAGCTGTCCTGGGGCGGCGGCGCCTGGGTCATCATGTCTGAGGTATTCCCGACCCGCATTCGTGGCCGCGCGCAGTCCCTCTGCTCCCTGACCATGTTCTTGGCCTCCTTCTTCGTTGGACAGGGCTTCCCGATCATGCTCAATGGAATCGGAGCCACATGGACCTTCATCATCTTCGCCCTCTTCTGCCTTGTCATGGCATGGTTCGCCAGGAACGTCCTGCCCGAGACCAACGGCAAGACCCTGGAGGAAATCCAGGCCGAATTCCAGAAGTAAACCCGATCAGGCAAGGAAAGAAAAAGAAAGGGAATAAGACAAGACATGATGCTGTCTGAGGATTACTTCAAGGACAAGATCATCAACTGCTTCGGAGATTCGACGACCTGGGGCGATAACGGTCTGGATTCAGGAGGGCAAAGCATCTCCTGGACCCAGACCCTCCAGCGGCTCATACCTTTCAAGAAGGTGAGGAACTACGGTGTCTGCGGGTCGCGCATCGCCGTCTGCGAGGACAGGGACGATTCCTTCATCGAACGGTTCGAGCAGATGGACACTGAGGCGGACGATGTTGTAGTCTTCGGCGGAGTCAATGACTTCCAACATGATGTACCGCTGGGCGAGGAAAACAGCACGGACAGCCATACATTCTCAGGTGCCTTGAATGTCATGCTGACTGGTCTGCTGAAGATGTATCCCACACAGAACCTGGTCATCATTACGGCCACGCAGAACAACTTCGTCCACCCGACCAAGAACTACCCCAACACCCGTCAACACAACGCCTGCAATCTTTTGCAGGAGGACTATGTACAGAGGATGAAGGAGATATGCGCCAGCTACTGCATCCCGGTCGTCGATCTGTTTGCACAGAGCGGCATCAGCCCCTTCATAGAGGGACATGAACGCTTCATGCCTGACGGCCTGCACTACAGCCAGGAGGGTTACCAACGGCTCGGGCGCCGGATTACCGGCCTGCTGCTGCCGTATCTGTTGTGAACATGGGTCATTGGAGCCCAGGCTAATCGGGCTCCAATGACCCCACACGCCAGGAGCGGTAAGATCCGCCGCCTATGCTATAGTTTTCTGTTGTGCCGCTACGAAAGCCAATGGTTTTTGCAGCACCTGGAGGATTCGCCTAGTGGTCTATGGCGCACGCTTGGAAAGCGTGTTGGGTTCACGCCCTCACGAGTTCGAATCTCGTATCCTCCGCCAGCAGAGTCTTGGACAGTGACCCAAGACTCTTTTTGTATGCGCAATATCGGCATCACCATCCTTTGCGCTGTCTATCCTGTTCCTTTCCACTATGTCTGGTCTTAGCAGGTCGTTTACTATAGTGAGCTAGGCGGTCTTGTTACGATAAGGCGCCTGATCACCTAAGTACTTGGCAAGACAGGGATGTCTGGAGGCGACAAGACGCTGCGAGCAGAGCGAGACAAAGAAAGTTCAAGGCCATGCCGTTGAAGACTTACGGCAAATGTGAGAGAGGATACGCTCAGCCCCGTCACCAGCTACAAGTTGGCACCCATAGATCTTTGCGACGGGTGATCTTACTTAAGCGAATCACCGGTCGTTTCCTGGACAGGCTGATAGGCGCCTCTTCTGGTCTGAGCGCTGAGTGCGTCCACAGCAGACTGAAGGTTATACGATCTGCAAATGTAATGATCGGCATCATATCAATTTCCATTTCGAACATCTATATAAGCGTCATACCTTTTTAAGTATCAAATTATGACCGATGCCTGTATCCCTGCTCGTTGGCATCATGAGCCAATCGATGTCAGAAACGGTCCCTACTTTGAAAGCGAAAAGACACCTTTCTTACTCAGTCGCAGTTCTATTCGGTTTAAGGAAGAGCGAGCCGCATAGGCCGATCAGGGCTATGACTGCAAGGAAGATGAAGGCCCATTGGTAGCCCTGGTCGAGAGCCTGGGCTGTCGTGGCTCCACTGAGACTGCCACGCTGGGCACCGATGGTTACGATCATCATAGCGGCGGCCGTACCGAGCGAACCGCCCACCTGACGGACAGTCGAGGCAGCCGCGTTGCCATGAGCCGTAAGTTCCGTCGGCAGAGCGTTGATGCCCTCGGTGAAAGTAGTCATCATGACCAGTGCCACTCCTGCCAGGCGCAGAGCATAACAGGAGGCGATAACGATAAGACTGGTAGCGGTGCCGAACCATATCATCGGCAAGGTTCCGGCCAACAGCACCGCATATCCCAAAAGGGAAATCTTCCTCGCCCCGATTCTTTGGTAGATCATCCCGGAGAGAGGGTTGAATATGCCCATGACAATGGCTCCCGGCAACATGACCAGACCAGAGATGAGCGCGCTTGACCCGCGCGTATTCTGCAAGTAAAGAGGAAGGACCAGCTCCACCCCGACCATGGCGATGTTGCTCAGGGTGCTCAGCAGGCTGGTCAGATTGAAGGTGAAGTTCGTGAAGACACGCAAATTCACCAGCGGAGACTCCAGAAGCAGCTGACGCCGACAGAACAGGGCCACCACCAGCAAGCCGGCCAGAAGCAATCCGAGGTCAAGCACTGAGGCACCGCCCGCCTCCCCAATGTCGGACAAGGCGTACAGAATGAGCCCGAAACCCAGACAGGAGTAAACCACGGAAGGCGTGTCCAGCCGGGTTCTCACCTGGCGGTTGACCGTGTAGACCAAGAAGAACGAGGCCACCAGAATCGCAGCGCTCAAGGCAGCAAGCAGCACAAACAAAGCCCTCCAGGACCAGTGCTCCAAAACAAACCCTGAGAGCGTGGGGCCAACCGTAGGACCTAAGGCCACCACCAGGCCCACCATGCCCAAGGCCACACCGCGCCTATCCGGCGGGAAAAGCAGCAGCACCACATTCTGAATGAAAGGCATCAACGATCCAGCGGCCACAGCCTGGATGATCCTGCCCGCCAACAACAGCGCGAAATGCCCTTCGGAGAGGACACAGACCAGGGAGCCGGTCAGAAAAATAGCCATCATGACCATGAAGGTGTGCTTGGATCGGAAGTTGGAAAACACCCAAGCCGATACGGGTATCATCAGCCCCACCACCAACAGGTAGGAGGTGCTCAGCCACTGAGCAGTGGATTGGGACACATGGAATTCCGCCATGATGGTGGGCAGAGCATTGTTAAGGAAAGTCTCCGCCATCAAGGCCAGGAAAGCCCCTGCCAAAAGCGTGCCCATCATCGCAGTGCGACTTCCCTCAGCCCCTTTTTGGCTGCCTTCCCCCTTGGCGCCATCCTTATTCATATCGCATCCTCTCCGTCCTTCACCGGCTCGGGCCAAAGCTTGCGTGATCCGACTAAAAGCAGATCAGGATTCCATGTTTCTAATGATTCGTTCCAGGTAGCCGACCAGCTGTCTGCTCTCCTGCTCATCGAACCCTTTCAAGGCAAGCTCGCCCGTGGTCTCTAATACATGCCGGATCTCGACCTGGTGGGCGTTCAGCTCCTTCCGCGCCTGCCCGGTGAGCTCAAGAACCATCTGACGTCGGTCATCACTCTGCGGCTTTGCCGTCAGCCATCCTGCCTTGACCAGCCGTTTGACAACTCCCCGAACCGTGGGATGGCTCAAACGGAACCTGTCGCCCACAGTCTTCTGCGTCACCTCCAGGCCCTCATGCTCAAACAGGTAATAAACCATGACAAATTGGGGACCAGTCAGATTGGGAAAGATGCTCCGCACACACTCATTCATGTGCTTTTCCAGCAGAGTGTTGGCTATTTTGACCAGTCCCTCTGGCCGCTTCTCCGAGAGTTCCAAAAGTTACCGCCTCCCTAAAATGTAGCGTGCTACATTATTAACAAAGAAAGCCTGGCTGTCAAATCAAGGAACTACAAAACCTATCCAACAACGTTCGCAATACAGGAGACGAGGGGATGCTCGAGCCAAAGAAGAGCCATAGCTCAGCCTCTCCGACCGGTGGACATGCTGGCTTACCTGGCATTGAGGTGTCAGTATCATCGTTCTGCATAACCGACCGACTAAGCAAAACTGATAGGGCGATAAGTTGACACTCCGTCCCACCACCCCCTGTCAACAAATCACGAGCCTTGAGTCCCACAGCCCCTCTTTGCCTTGGAGCGACCGATACAAAGAACCGCTAACCCGCCTCAAGGGATCCACCCGGCAAACACACGCCTACTCTCATGCAAGAAGCTCTTTCGAGCAGCAATGGAGGCATGGAAGAGCGTCCTTTGCACAGAAAGGTCCGATTAAGCGTTCCATGAAATATCCTGCGCTATTTCAACAAAACACAGCGAATATCGAACCTCCTGAGACCCGACTTCATCGGTCCGATACAGTCAGACAATACCGAAGCCAGAGCGTAGCTGCCTATCTGGGAGATAAATAGTTTCCAACATGATATAGTTTCTATAATGAAATCAAATAAGCCGTCCTCCCTCTACGCTGCGCTCATGTATCTGCAGTGCGAATTCGTAGCAGAACGCAACAGGGTCAATCCGGGGAACATTACCTGGCAACAGTTCGACATCCTCACCATTCTGCGCACAGGAGCGTCCACGCCCTCACAGATTGGCCAACGGCTCGGCATGAGCCGATCCAAGATCTCCAAGAACCTGAGCACGCTGCGCGACCTCGGATATATCAAACAAACGCCCGATACTCATGACCGGCGCGAGCTGGAAACCAGCCTGACCCCGGATGGCCGGGACATGCTCGGCATCATCGATCAACAGCACAAGACGCTCGAGGAGGATGCCCGACAGGTCTGGTCCGAAGACGAGCAGGAAGAGTTCACAGCTCTTGCCAACAGGCTTATCGCCAAGCTGCGCCAGGAGCGAGTCGCCCAATGAGGACCGAGTGCATTCTTATTGATCGAGCTTCCACGCACAACCTCAAGCAGATTTCGTTGTCCATACCCAAACGGGCCATCACTGTGGTCACCGGCCTGTCGGGTTCGGGAAAGTCGTCTCTCGTGTTTTCCACTCTGGCTGCCGAATCACAGCGCATGATCAACCGCAGCTATAGCACCTACATTCAGCAACTCCTGCCCAAGTATGAACCTGCGGAAGTTGCGCGTATCGACAACCTGCGCTTCTCCATTGTCGTCACCCAGAAACAGCTCTCGGGCAACGCCCGCTCGACCGTGGGCACCTATACCGACATCTACACCGCCCTGCGTCTGCTGTTCTCCCGCATGGCCCAGCCCTTCATCGGGTACTCCATGACGTATTCTTTCAACAATCCTGGGGGATGTGTCCGACCTGCCAGGGCCTGGGTACTGTACGCAGTCTGGTGCTTGATCGCCTGCTCAACGTGAATCTCTCGCTGAATCAGGGAGCCATCAACTTTCCCACCTTTCAGCCGGGCGGCTGGAGGCTGACCAGGTATACGGATTCAGGCTATTTTGACAACGATATGCCCTTACGGGAGTGGACCAGCGGCGACCTCGACTTTCTGCTCCACGGCAAGCAGCAAAAACCGGCACACCCTGGCCCCGCCTGGCATAAGACGGCCAGATATGAAGGATTGGTGCCCCGGATCACCAAGACCTTCATGAATCAGAGCAACGACAAGTACCAGCATGAGCTGGAGGAGGTTACGCGAATCACCCAGTGTCCCGACTGCCAGGGGGCCAGGGTCAACGCCAAGGTGCGCTCAGCCAGAATCGACGGACTGAACATAGCTGACTGCTCCGCTATGAGCGTGGCAGACCTGCAGGAATGGCTCGGGAAGATTCATGACGATCAAGCTGAGACCATTCTGCAGGACCTAATGCGCAAGATAGCCAACCTGATAACGGTTGGTCTGGGCTACCTGAGCCTACAGCGTGGCACCTCTACGCTTTCCGGAGGAGAGGGGCAACGTCTGAAAATCGCCAACTGCCTGAACAGCCCTTTGAATGACGTTCTCTACATCTTCGACGAACCAAGCATTGGACTGCACCCACGTGACCTGACCGGGATCAAGAAAATCTTTGAGGGCTTGCGGGACAAGGGCAATACGGTGGTGATCGTGGATCATGACCCCGAGCTCATCGCCATTGCGGACCATATCGTCGACATGGGGCCAGGGGCAGGCAGTGAAGGCGGACGGATCATCTTTGAGGGGAACTATCAGTCTCTACTGAGAAGCGGCACAGCGACTGGCAGAGCCCTGTCAGATCCAGGCGTGGTAAACGAACCATCGGCGCCTTCGCATGGCTTCTATGCAATAGACAAGGTCACTGCCCACAACGTCAGAGAAGCCCACGCCAAGATACCCCTGCAAATGCTTACTGTGGTGACCGGAGTGGCCGGCTCAGGTAAGTGCACGCTGATCAGGGAAGGCTTCATGGCTCAGCATGATGCCATACTCCTGGATCAGAAGCCGATCAAGGCCAGCGGACGCTCCAACCTGTTGACTTACTTGGGTGTCTTCGACCCGCTTCGCAAGGCCTTTGCCAAGGCCACGGGCAAGTCCGCTTCGCTCTTCTCGTTCAACGCCGCCGGAGCCTGTCCGGTCTGCAAGGGCAAGGGGGTTGTCACCCTGGATATTGCCTACTTGTGCGACACCAGCACTGTCTGCGAAAGCTGCCGCGGAACCAGGTATTCAACACAGGCTCTGTCTGCCAGATATCGCGGCCTCAGCATCGCTCAGGCGCTGAAATTGACTGCCAGCGAGGCCGTGAATCGATATCGTGAGGTGCTGGGCCCAGCCATGATAGCCCTGGAAGATGTCGGGCTGTCTTATCTATCCCTTGGGCAGGCTCTCGATACACTCTCGGGCGGTGAGTTGCAACGTCTCAAGCTGGCCAAGCTGCTCAAAGACGGAATTCATGAGACCCTGATTTTGGATGAGCCTACCAGCGGCCTGCATGAATCCAACATCCTGCAGCAGATTGCCCTCTTGCGCAAACTCATCACCAATAAAAATCTGACTGTTGTCGCCATAGAGCATAACCTGCGCTTCATCGGTCAGGCCGACTGGGTGATCGATATGGGCCCAGGAGCCGGAAGCGCGGGTGGCAAGGTCTTGTTTGAAGGAACTCCGCTTGCACTGATGTGCCGCAATGACACTCCTACGGCCCAAGCCATGAATACCTATTTCGGCTTTATCAAGGAAGCCGCGGTGCAACCATAGGCTGCTGCATTCAGATCAGCAAGAGTTCAGCAATCTTGCAGACGGCGCTTCTGCCTGCCATCCTGGTCGAAATTGTCATCGTCCAGCCAGGTCTCCAAACGCTCTTTTACGGCCGGCCATTCACTATCCAATATGGAAAACCAATCCGTATCCCGAGTGCGGCCCTTGTAGACCATATCGTTTCTGAACCGGCCTTCAGCCTTGAATCCCAGCCTCAGCGCAGCCGCCCGGGAGGGCGCATTGAGGCTGTCGCACTTCCACTCATATCGGCGATAGCCCAAGTCCTCGAAGACATGCCGAGCCATCAGATACTGGGCCTCGGTAGCCTGCCTGCTTCTTTGCAACTCTCGGGTATAGATAACGTGTCCCATCTCGACGCTTCCCATATCCGCCCGAATCCGCATCAAAGCATACATGCCCAACAGATCCGACGAATCATGAAGCTTCACCGGCTCCTGTAAATCCGAATTCTTCCCACGCGCAGGCTGGCCAACACAAAGATCGGATGCGGACGGCTTACGCAGAATAGCAAAGAAGAGTGGATCCCGGCTTGCCGTCATGGAAGCAAAACCCAAGTCGAACGAGGCCCTATCAAGATAGAGGTCATGGCTACTGTAGGTCATGATGGACTCGTCGCAATCCGGGCCAAAAATCCGCTCGTAGAAGGCATCGCCTTGGTTCGCATCCAAGGGCGTCACCAGAACCGTCCTGCCTATCAACTTGGCAGGCTCCGGCATCATAGCCCCCGCGAACGAGACCACATCACCGATGGGCTGTTCGAACTCATTGATTCTCATATCCGCATCTCCTCCTCTGGGATGATGCTTGGCTCCGCCTTCGTTGTAAAGAGACAGGACAAAAGAATCACCTGTCATAACTGCACATAATCCTTGCATTCAGGATACCAAGCAAACACCCTGGAAATCCGCATAGGTACAACCACAAACGGCCACATTCAATCCTCTTTGCTGCCTTCCTGGTCATCCTGAGCACACGATGCAGATTCTCAGGCATATTTATCCACATGGGCAGAAGCCGAAGAACTGACGGCTCCGCGAGAATTAGACTGATGCATAAGAGGAATGCTCGCCGAGCTTCAACCGGTATTCCCTCTGCCTACCGTCAGCATCGACCAAGGAAGTGATCATCATGTCCAAGGCTTTGATTGTCGTGGATGTTCAACCGACCTTCTGCGAAGGAGGTGAGCTGGGAGTCGAGGGAGGCAATGCCACAGCCAGCAAAATCGCTGACTATGTCCACGACCATGCCGGGGACTACGCCTACATGGCCACCACCCAGGATTGGCACATCGAACCTGGATCTCATTGGTCCGACCATCCTGATTTTGTGGACACCTGGCCCAAGCACGGCGTGGCTGGCTCACCTGGTGCGGAGCTTCATCCCAGGATTCGGGAGCTGGACATCGTCCACCACTTCAAAAAAGGCCAGTATTCAGCCGCTTACTCCGGATTTGAGGGCATCGAGGACAACACTGATCGGATCCAGAGCAGGGAGGAGTTCGCTGCGGCCAAATCATCAGGCGTCACCCTGGCCGACGCCCTGGCGCAAGCTGGCGTCGACCAGGTGGACGTAGTCGGCATCGCCGAATCCCACTGCGTCAAGGAGACGGCCTTGGATGCTGCAAAAATTGGCTACCAGGTCACGGTCTTCGAGGATCTGACCGTCCCTGTCAGTGAGGATCAGGGCGTCGAGGCTCGAAAGGCCATGGCCCAAGCAGGCATTCATCTTCTTTCCTCCAAGGGCGACTAAGGCAGTGGCAGAGGAATTCACCAGGGCTGAATGGTAGGGCCTACGGTGAATTCCGATACATTGGTATCCTCAGGCTGATCGATGGCAAAGGCCACCACCTGGGCCACCCGTTCGGGATCGATCTGGTAGCTGTCGTAGGTCTTATTCATACCGGCCAGGGTCTGTTTGTCCGTGATGGTGTCCAGCAACTCGGTTCGAATGGCCGCCGGGTAAATGGTAGAGGTGCGAATATGGGTCCCCTCTTGGGCGGACTCCATCCTGAGCACCTCCATCAGGTCGCGCAGACCCCACTTGGTTGCCCCATAGACCGCTCCACCCGGATAGGCTTTGAGTCCAGCCACCGAAGAGGTGGCGATGAACTGTCCGTGTCGCTGCCCGGTGAACTCCGGAAGGGCCGCAGCAATGCCGTATAGTGCGCCTTTCAGGTTGACATCAATGGTTCGATCCCACTCGTCCACATGCAGAGCCGACAGAGGCGAGTTAGGCATGAGGCCAGCGTTGAGGAATACCACGTCCACACCGCCGAACTGCTTCTTGGCGAAAGCCACGAAGTCCTCATTGGCCTGTCGATTCGTCACATCCAAAGCCATGGAGACTGCCTGGCCACCCGCCTGGACGATGTCGTTGACGATTGTATCCAGCCGATCCTTGCGGCGAGCGCCCAGCACCAACCTGGCCCCTCGCTGCGCCAAGAGCCTCGCCGTGGCCTCCCCGATGCCGGACGAAGCTCCGGTGATCAGAACTGTCTTATTAGCAACTGTCATAGTTCCACCTTTCCCCGATCTTCGGTCGGCCCGATGGTACAACCTCGAGTCGCTGGAGGTGCAAGTCTTCACTACAACCAGACCCACATCCACAACCATGATCAAATACGAGGTAGGGGCTGAGCCTTTTGACAAGGAAAGATCAGACCGGACCACGCCAGCATGGGCACATGTAGAATCGACGCAGTAATCCATGAAGAAAGGCGGCGGCACTGCCATGAGCGCAAGGAGCCAGAGTCACACTCCGTTTTCCCTCCTGATGGCTGTCTATGCCGGGGACACGCCCTCCTTCGTTGCCCGCGCATTGAAATCCGACACCATCGAACAAACCCTCATGCCCAATCAGGTCGTCATTGTGCGCGACGGTCCATTGAGCAGAGAACTGGCTCAGCTGATTGATCAATATCCGGCTCAGCTGAAGGCACAGTTGCTCCATGCCAATAGAGCCGAGGAAATGCCCGAGTTCACGATCGTGCGGCTGCCGACCAACAAAGGCCTTGCCCACGCACTGAATTTCGGGTTGAAGGCCTGCAAGTACGAACTGGTGGCCCGGGCGGACAGCGACGACATCTCCCGGCCATCAAGATTCAGCGTTCTCATCCCCCTGCTGGCCTCATCGGGTCTAGACGCCTTGGGTAGCGCCATCCAGGAGTTTTCAAACGACGAGCACACCCCCGGCCGGATCCGCTATCTGCCGAGCGGAGGATCCGAGCTTCGAACATACGCCACCCTGCATTCCCCACTGCATCACCCTAGTGTGGCCTTTCGCAAGACCAGCGTGTGCAGGGTTGGCGGTTATCCGGAGGGATCCGGGCGCTTTGAGGATTACCGTCTTTGGGAAACCATGCTGGTCGCCGGCGAGCATATCGGAAATATCAAGAAACCCCTGGTCCTCTATCGATCTGATACGGCTATGTATCACCGCAGAGGCGGCATGCGCATGTTTCGTGACGAGCTGCGTCTACAAAAGGATTTTCTGCATGACGGCTTCATCAGCCCTATACAATATGTCAGAAACATCCTCATCCGCGCCTGCTACCGTCTGCTGCCCGACCAAGTCCGCAGCTGTCTGTACGCCATCATGACCACCCTGCTCAACCGGTTCCATGGGAAGTCGGTGAATGACAGCCGAAAGAAGTGACTCATGCAATCAACCCTGATGACCTGGCAACAATCCTGGCCACTGTTGCTGTTCATCATCGCAGCCCTGTATCTGCCTGGCTGCCTGCTGGTGACAGCACTGGGCAGCCGCAAACCCATCTTCGTGACGGCACTTGGCCCTGTGGTCTCCATCGCACTCGCGGGCATCGATGGCGTGCTCTTCCAGCTCTTCGGCATATCCTGGAACTGGCGATCTTACGGGCTTTCGGCCATGGCACTCATTGCCATCATTCTTCTGGCGCGTAAGCTCTTCAATCATTTTCGTAATCCTGATGGAGCTGGCCGAGAATCCTCGACACTGGCAAGCAATGACGGAAAAACCAAACTTCGATTGAAGCTCTTCCTTCCCGCAGTCATCGGCACAGCAATAGCCGCCTGCAACATCGGCATCAGGCTGATGCATGCCGCGCCTTCGCCGGATCAGGTCACGCAAAATTACGACTCGGTCTTCCACTACAACATTGTGGCACGAATTGTGCTCACCGGTCAGGCTTCATCCCTGCACGCTCTTCCGCCCATCAGGGAAATATACCCCATCGCTTTTCAGGAATTCGCTGCCATGGGAGCAATGGCCCATAGGCCCGCCACAGCAGTCAGCGCAGTCACCTGCACCTGGCTGGTCTTCGCCGCTCTGATCTGGCCGGTCTCCATGCTCTTTCTGGTCAGAACCCTGCTGGGTAGACATGCCTGGAGCGATCTGCTCACACCGGTACTCGCCTCATGCTGCGCGGGCTTCCCCTTCCTCCTGCTGGATTGGGGCACCTTATATTCCATGTTCGCCGGCCAGGTCATACTGCCCGTCTTCGTCGCGCTTACCTGGTCCTGGTGTATAGACGGGTGGCGGGAAAGCCGCCAATCCGTAGTCGGCCTTGTCTGGATTCTCCTCAGCGTCGTCGCCGTTTCCTTCTGCCATTTCAGAGTCATGATGACCGGTGCTCTTCTTGTGCTGCCAGTGATTCTGTCTTGGCTGATCAGGGCAGGGAGGCAGCTGGCCCAAACCAACAAGCATCGTTTCCATGTGGCCGCCGGTGTATTGACTGCAGGCTTCCTGGTCCTGCTGGCTATAGGCCTGAAGATCTTCCATAATCTGTACCTGCAGGGTCCTGCCCGGAAAATATCGGATCATCTCAACGGCGGCCCGGCACAGCCTACGGAAGACCTGCCATCCGCCATAGTGCGCTTCCTGTTGGGACAGCCCATCGATTCAGGCAACCGTCGACTACCGGTATACTGGCCCCTGGCTCTGGCCCTGATCCTGGCCCTGATTGTGCTTTGTCTGCACCACAGCAGAAAGGACATGCTCCTAGTGTCATCCTTCCTGCTGCTGGGCCTGGTCTTCGTCGCCTGCGCGGGCACCCATGCCGATTGGGCCAAGATCCTTACAGCCTTGTGGTACAAGGATCAACGCCGCCTCTTCTCCGCCTGGCCTGTAGTAGCCATACCCATCATGGGCATGGCCTTGGAACATGGCATCGAGGCCTTGAAAAGGTATACGCCGCAGGCCGAGAAGATGATATCGATGCCAATTATGATGTTGGCAGCCACGGTAGCCGTGCTGATTTGCACCGTGAATCCGCAGTTGGACTCCATGGAGAAGACTTTAGGCTCAACATATACTTTCGCAGCCAACAATGCCGATGCTCCGATGCTGTCAACTGACGAATTCCTGCTGATGAAGAGAATGGGCCGCCATGTATCAGATCGCGAGCAAGTCCTGTCCGATCCATGGAATGGCAGCGGATACATGCTGGCTATTGGCGGCACCACACCCTTCTACGCCCACTTGTACATGAATTGGGACCATGACCATGCCTACCTGGCCACAAACTTCGAACACATAGACTCAGACCCGCAGGTGTGCAGGATCCTGACCGCTCATCACATTGACTGGTATGCGGATATGGGCGGACCATACGTTGCCAACGATCCCCAGCATCAGATCTTCAATGGACTCCAACCCGTTCCGCAAGCCCTTCAACTGGTTGACAGCCAAGGCCGGGCGAAGCTCTACCGGATCACCGCCTGCCGTCCCTGATCGGCACGGTCGATCAGTGCCTGAACCTCGGGTTCCCGGGCAAACAGATCATGGTTGCTGCTAGGGCGTGTAGCCAGGCCGGCTTTAAATCCACGAGACAAGCAATGCAAGATCTGCCGCCGATCATGCGCCCTGACAAAGGTAAGAAGCCACCGTCTGCCAGTAGCAACGAGCAGTGCCAGAAATTCAATCGTTGTGAAATTGCCCCTGCTGAATCGGAACATCCATATCTTGTTGCGCACCTCATAGAAGAAGCGAGAACCCGGGTCGGCATCGCTGGAGCCGAAGACCTTGGTTTTATGCCATACCCGACTGGCAGGAACGTAATAGCCGATACCCGTTTTTAGCAGTCTGGAAGTATATTCGAAGTCATCATTCCAAAGGAAGAAGGCGGCACGCGGCAGAGTTCCTGCAGCTTGGATGGCCCTGACATTCACCAGGCAGGAGACGAAAGACAAGGAGCGCACCTGGTAAGCATGAGCGCTGACCTGCAACTGTGGCCTGCCGTTCCTGATCGGCAGACGTCGACGGGGCTTGTTCATCCCATGCACCCGGCCGTCGACCCAGACAGCCTCAGAGCCCAAAAGGGCCGGCCAAGAGCCATTGTCGGTATGAGCCTCGGAAGCAGCATCCAGCAAACCAGACAGAGCATCAGGCTGCGGCACCACATCGTCATCCATCAGCCACAGGTAAGCTTCACACCGGGGAGGAATATTCGCCAGGGCCGCTGCCATGCCAGCTACGAATCCCCCCGCACCGCCCATATTGTGATGCAAACGGACCAAGTCAGGTTTCGAGGGGTGCGACAAAACCACATCCACCGGTCCGTCCTCGCTGGCATTGTCTACGACAAGGACTTGATCAGGCTTGCGGGACTGGCCGCTTATGCCATCCAGGCACTCCTGAAGGAGTTTGGAGCGGTTGTAGGAGACAACAACAGCGACGACAAAAAACCTCATAGTCTGCATTGTAACGATAGGTGAGGGTCAAATATTGAACTACAATTAGTTCTTAAATTCCCCATAGTGGACATTCAAAGCAGACAAACCACAGAACAATGGGAGCATACAAACCAAGCAGCAGTTGGCCAGTCCCGATTCCGCGAGAGGAAGGTCGCAGTCATGTCGACCACACCGACACAGCCATCATCACGAAAACAGGCTGTTTACCCGTACTTGATCGTGCTGTCGGGCATCGTCTTCACGGCCATCCCGGTGTCGCTGGTCTGCAGTTGCGCAGGTATCTTCTTCACGCCTGTCAGCAGCTACTTCCATGTTCCCAAGGCCGCATTCACCGGATATTTCAGCATATTCAGCATCACCATGGTCATCTTCCTGCCGGTGGCCGGATGGCTGATGCACCGCTACGATCTGCGCATCGTACTGACGGCAAGCACCGTCCTGGCTGGACTGGGCTGCCTGGGTATGTCCCGATCATCCGCCATGTGGCAGTTCTATCTATGCGGAGTGGTTCTGGGAATCGGCATGCCGGCCATCCTCTATCTGTCAGTACCAACACTCATCAACGCCTGGTTCCGCAAGCGGGTCGGGTTCTTCATCGGCCTGTGCATGGCCTTCACCGGCATAGGCGGCGTGATCTTCAACCAGATAGGCACCGTGATCATCAGATCCGCCCCTGATGGATGGAGGCGGGGATATCTGGTTTTCGCTATTCTCATCCTGGTGGTCACCCTGCCCTTCACCATTTTCGTCATTCGCAGCACACCCGAACAGATGGGTCTGCATCCCTACGGCGCCGACCAGGAGCCTGATGCAGCTGAGACGGCCACCAATAGTGCAGACACCGAGAGCAAAGACCAAAAGAGTCCTGAGCCTGCAGCGTCAACCGTAGGCATGACCGTCTCCCAGGCCTTGCGCTCCCCTGCCTTCTGGGCACTGGCGCTCTTCTGCGGTCTGATCACCATGAATCAGACCATCTACCAGTTCCTGCCCTCCTACGCGGCATCCCTGCCATCCATGGCAGCCTACACGGGACTGATCGCCTCCTCCTGCATGGCCGGCCAGGCCATCGGCAAGATCATCCTGGGCATGGTCAACGACGGCAGCATCGTGGGCGGTCTCTGTCTGGGCATCGGCGGCGGCATCCTCGGCGTCTGCCTCATGGTCGCCTTCCCCGGATTGCCCGTGCTCCTCCTGCTGGGAGCCTTTGCCTTCGGCCTGGTCTACGCCTGCACTACTGTGCAGACACCAATCCTGGTTACAGCGGTCTTCGGCTCGCGCGACTACACCAACATCTATGCACGTATCCAGATGGTTGGGTCCCTAGCCTCGGCCTTCGCAGCTCTCTTCTGGGGCGCCATCGCTGACCAGCCCCACGGCTACATCATCATGTTCGGTCTGAGCATCCTGATCATGGTTGTGGCCTTGTTCCTAGGCATTATCCCCCTGAAAGGTACGCGCAAGTTGACCGATCAGATCGCCTGAGCTGGCCCTGCAACTGACAGCCTTCACAACCACTCCGCTTTCCGTCATGCGTCGTTAGGAGGCGGAATACCTTCGCTACTACTATCTTGGTCATGTCAGCGCGATGGGGCCATCGCGAGCCGCGGAGAAACCAGGGCCGGACGGCAAGGGCCGAGTACCTGTCACCATCACCAACCTCGGTCTTGACCGACCTGTGGATCATGAACTCTACCGTCATCTGCTCGACGTCTAAGCGCAACACAGTCAGCAGAACAGGCACGCTGCTTCAGCGGGGAATATATTGTGACCCCCGCGGAACCGTCGGCACCTCATGGACAACTTCGAAACGTTGGCGGGACCAGAGTCATCCATACGTCGGTCATCAGCGTGGGCATGCCATCCCATAGGATGGAATACGACAGCACATCTCTATAAAGGAGTGGACATGACTGATCGACTACAAGGTAAGGTAGCCATTATCACCGGAGGAACCGGCGGCATGGGCGTGGGTATAGCCGAATGCTTCGTCCGCGAGGGAGCCAAGGTGGCCCTTACCGACATTAAGGAGAGCGATGCTTCACGCAGCTTCATGCAGGAGCACCCCGGGCAGGTCGTTTTCCACACCTTGGACGTGACGGACGAGGACCAGTGGGTCTCCACCATCGACACCGTTGAAAAGGAGCTGGGCCAACTGACCACCGTGGTCAACAATGCCGGCATAGGCGGCAGCGGGGCCACCATGGACCAGGAGAGCTACGAGGACTGGAAAAAGGTCATCGCCATCAATCTCAACGGAACCTTCCTTGGCACCAAGCATGGCATGCGGGTCATGAAGGGTCGCGGTGGATCCGTTATCAACATCTCCTCCATCGAGGGCTTCGTAGGCCTGAGCGGAGCCGGAGCTTATAACGCCAGCAAGGGCGGTACCAGGCTACTGACCAAGTCCGCCGCCCTGGATTCCGCCAACAACAATTACGGTGTTCGCATCAACTCGGTCCATCCCGGATTCATCAAGACCCCTCTGATCAGCCAGAGCCTTGAGGACAGGATGAGCAAGTTGACGCCTCTGGGCCATATCGGAGAGCCCCAGGACATCGGAGAAATCTGCGTCTATCTGGCCAGCGACGAATCCAAGTTCGCGCTGGGTGCCGAATTTGTTGTGGACGGTGGATTCATCGCCCAGTAAGGAATTCCAGTAAGGAATTGCCGGAACCCCTCCCTCTGCCAGTCCGCTTACAGTGATGCAAGCGGCTAGGCTGAAGGAGGGGTTCATCTATGACCCCAACGAGGGGGTCGTCATGCGATTGTGGCATCAGGATCTGATCCCGTTGCTTCCCAGACAGCAGCTGCTGGGCCAGCATCGGGAGATCACTGCACTGCGGGGCCTGGGGTGGGGTCGACGGCATGCCACCGTTGACTACGTCTTCCACCACTGCCCATACAAGCTCTTTCAATTTCATCTTCTGGTCATGGCAACGATGCGCGAGCGCGGCTATCATCCTGATCCCGCCTGGTATGACCCGCTCTACCGTGGCAGACATTGCCCTCCCTATGAGGATCTGGTTGTAGAGCCGTTGACGGACCCCATCTACCCCGAGCATGATGCATCCTATCTGCAGGAGTGCTTGGAGAATCTGGCAGGGAAAGGCATCCATCTGACCATCTGATGGTCACCTCTAGAAGGTATAGGATCACTTATGGCAAAGATGTACGATCATGCTTGGGACTATGTTGCAGATATTCAGGGGAGTGTCCATGCCCATTATCGACATTATCAATCTCATCATTAACTCCACTACAGCCATAGCCACAGTTGTGGCTATTCCTGCGACCATCGTGTACTCCGCCCGGCAGACGAGAAGAACATTCGCCAAGGACGATGAACGTCGCAGCTATGACCTCTACCAGACCATGCTCAAACAGGCCTCCCGCGTTGATGTCTGGGAGTCCAAGACATCTTGGAAAGATAAACAGAAAGAAGGGAGCGACGAGCACCTGATCATCACCAACCACAGCGAGGGCACCATACGCCAGGTTTCGATCCTGGTTCACTGGGATTTGCTGAAGAATTCCCATTTACGGCCCATCAAACTTAAAAACAATACGATCAACTATTACAGGGTCCCTGGATTCGGCCATCATCACGCATGGCGGACATTGCCAACAGCGGATTGGATAATCTCGATGGATCCAGATTCACGATTTACCTGGAGCCTGCCTACCATCTGCCCTGGGAACATCTTTGAATCCCCCCGCTTTTTAGACAAAAACGATCCTCAGGACCGGTGCCGGCTGAATGCAGTAGCCATAAAATTCACTGACGTGTACGGCAATATTTGGGAACGGTTGTTTGAATCCGAGTATCTGCCCAAAGACCATGCTGCCGGTCTCCATCTCTTGTATTCGCCCGACGACCGGTTGGCGGAGTTTTGCAAACCGAAGGGCGTCATTCCCGAGTGAGCCTGGACACCGTGGGCACCAAGAGGGTAACCGCCGCCAGCAAGAACGCCAAGGGCAGCAGAGCAGGCCTGACACCGGTATGGTCGGCCAAAAATCCGATAGCCGGAGGAATGATCCAGGAGACCCCGTAGTAGGCAGTGGAGATTACCGAAGCACGCTGGGCCGCCACGGCTGGATCCCTGGTTGCCAAAGTGGTGACAATGGGCACGCCCAGAGCGGCTCCGACACCCCAGATCCCAGTGCCCACAAGACTAAACACAAAAGAGGGCGAAAGAGCATAGACCAGGATGCCCAGAGCCGAGACCAGGAGGGTCAGGACCAACGAGCGCATATTCCCCAGTCGTTCAATCAGATGCGTACCCAGCAACCTTGAGACAATCATGGTTGCAGCGAAGATCATGGGAGCAAGACCGGCTTGAGACTCAGGGACACCGAAGGCATCGACCAGGCCGATTCCGCTCCAGTCATTGACGGCACCCTCACTGGCCTCCAAGGCCACGTTGATCAGGGCAAGCATGAGAACCAGTGCATCGCCCCAAGCAGCCAACTGCTTGCCCAAGGAGGATGATTGCTCCGACCCCGCCTGCTGATCCGAACGTTCGTCGTCAGCGCCGCCCTTGTAATCCCCTAGAGGCTGAGCCGGGCAGAGCAGGACGCAGGCGACCACCAGAGCCAGGCTGATCAAAGCATTGACAGCCAGGTGCACGCCTATGGCCACACCCCGATGAGACAGTAGCGAGCCCAGCCCCAGGGCAAGAAACATGCCCAGACTGTACGAAGCATGGAAGCGCGGCATTATCGACCGAGAGGAGAAGCGCTCCACCGCCCCGGCCTCGACCGTGTTGACCGTTCCCCAGAGGCTAATCCCAGCCGAGTTAAAGAGCAAACCCAAAACCACCCCAGGCACTGATCGCAGAGTGACAGCCAAGGCCGCGATTACCATGCCCAGGCACCAGGTGGAGGCCGCCAGCAGCATGGCCCGCCGCACGCCCAGCCGATCAGTCAACACTCCTGAGACCAGCATGCCGACCAGAGCGCCGCAGCCGCCCAGGATGGTCATCAGAGCCAGGCCCGAAGGCTGCAGACCGAGGCTGGCCTTGACTGTTGGCAGTCGAGAAATCCAGGCCGAAGTACCGATGCTCATGATGATGAAGAACCCGTAGACAGCCAACCGCTCCCGCATTCCGTGACCCGGAAAATCGGCAACCGATAGCTCATGATGATCCCGTTCACTCATGCAGACCTCCCTGTTATGTCCATAGTTGGCCCTTTACTCCGGAGGCGCATATCAATAGCGGAATTATAATCAATGACTTTTTATACTGTTCTATAAAACTAGTATCTAATGACTCGAGAACCATCGTAGACAGTCGACCGGATGACTTGAAGGGGATGCCTCGGCCCGACGCCCCAGTCGGTCGTCGGCGCTCAAAAGGAGAAACGTGGCAAAGGGTAATTTGAGCGGAAAAGTCCTGGCCGGCCTGATGGCTATGGCCATGTTGATACCCACCATGGCCATAGCCGATGGTGGGCAGACAGCTAATGCCCAGACCACCACCTCCACATCAACATCTACAACGACACATGCACAACAGGCGACTGGGACAAACCATGTGTCATCCACGTCGACCCAAACCTCGACTCCACAGTCAGACACTGCCGCGTCCGGGGCAGCCCAAACCACTCAGAAGTCGAAGTCGACCCCCCCGAACCAAGCCGCGCCCATACAACCCAGCAGAAGGCCGACCTCCAAATCGGCAATCAAGGAGATGCTGGACACCGACGACGCCGTGGTCACCACACTATCCCAGGCATCCCGCTCCACCGGCACGGCTCCTTTCGACAACGACAACAGCCCCGGCGACGACCACGATGCAGACAATGACATAGTGCGCACTTTCGATAAGGTGTCCTACACCTACTCTTTTGCCGTAAATACCCGCAGCGAGACAACCAGTTATCGCCGAGGCCGAATAGGCTTCCAATTCAAACTGAGCCAGCCTGAGGACCAGGTCACCTTTGATGTGGATTCCATGGGCTGGGTGGACAATACGCAGGGATACCTGCCAAGGCAAACTACAGAGACCATCGACGGTCATCCGACACAGGTGCTCACCGTTTACAGGCTACTCACCGCCCCACAGAATTTGCCTACCGTTATTCCGGGATCCTCCAGCGTCACTCTGGTCCTTCGGGTCCGAAGCATGCCCAATGGCAGCAAATTCGCCCCCGAGGTCCAAGCCTGGGGCGCTCCGGATGCCACCACCAAGACCGATCCTGCTTCGGCCACGTCCGAGCCTGTCACCGTATCGGCCAAGCTCAATCTGAACCTGCGAATCACTGGCGGAACCAATGAAGGCTCCGGCAACCAAACCTTCGACTTCAACACCCCAGCCGCCAGCAATTACCCCAACCATGAGCTGGGTAAACGCAAGGGGATCATCAGCAAGTTCAACTGGGCCGTTGACATGCGTTGACCCGATCGAACCAAGGGTCTCAAGGGTCTGGAGGTTCCCATTGGCCCCATAACCTTTTCCCTATCGCTGAGCAATTTGTGGCAGACCGCTGGAGGAGATGCCTATCCGAAGATAGAGGATCTGCAACCCTACTTCTGGGACATCGGCACCATCGACGGCGACTTCAACAACAGCGGGCGCAACACCGGCAATCAGGGCTGGAGACCCACTCTCAGCAATTATGGCTATGCCCGATCCACGGGTGGCACGGCTGGGAAGGACCGAGTCCAAGGCAATGGTCATTACACCGTGGCTGAACAGCGCAACAGCCAGGGCCTCAGGCTGGACCTACTTTGAAGGACTATGAAACCAACGACCCCTTCCCCTATCTGGGACACACCTACGCACCAGACGCCAAGTGCACGACTGCCCTGGCCTCGACTGACTGCACGCGACAGGAAGTGGCCGAAATCTCCACTGGTTACCTATATGTCTTCAACCCCTCCACTATCGGCGACAAGGACGTGGCCAACTACTATGGACAGACCGGTCTCAGCTTGCAGAGCAAGGTCGACGACGGCAACCTGAGTGCGAAATCGCTATCAAACCAGTCTTTACCCTCTGCCACCGGCCCCACGGACACGTCAAACCAAGCCGACCAGTCCGATGATATGTGGCACAACGCTATCTTCGCGCTAGGCTCCAGCACATCAAAGGCAGGCATCAGCAACATCATTCAGTACAGTTGCATGACGGCTTCCAACTTTTTTGATAACGGCGTGGACTGCGGGTGGTGGACTGCTCCTGACAACCTACGGGGGACCGACTCAGCAGTCGCAGGGACCAAAGTGCGGGTAACGGCCGGTTTTAACTTCAAAACCAGCAAGGCCGATCTGCCTCTTTTGGGAATGTCCTTGGTCAAGATCGACCCAAAGGTCGTTAGACTGCCGGACCCCGCAAGTCTGGATATTCCCTGGGTCAATGGCATCTGGCAGAACGGCAAATACGATAAATACGAGTCAACGAGCGATCAAAACCCGTCACAGGAACTGGTCATGTACGCCACCAAACCCGACGGAAAGGACTAGAAAAACGACACTGAGCAAGCCAATGCCGACATAGAGGATCTGAACTTTTATAGCACGCAGAAGGACGCAAAGAAGCATGGCACGGTTGTAGGCATGCTGCTGGGCGGGCGCACTGCCGCGCCCACCAGCTTTGCCGAAGTGAATTCCCGATTCGGCTTCGGCGGATTTGTGATTAACGTCCTCCCCGACGCCAAAGTAGGTTCTGTAGCCCAGCTGACTTCAGTTTCGCGCACCTTCACCCGCAGCCAATTAGCAGCTATGGCCGGGCTGAGCCCCGAGAACTCCAGCGATCAGGAATGGGAGGACTGGGCCAAGCAACAGAACCCCTACGAGCTGGCCAAAATCAAATCTCCCGTCTTAGCCACATCCGCCGGAGGCTATACCAAGGCCAGCTATGACCAAATAAACGGTTACCTGGGCGGAGACACCGGCGGCAATGAACACGGGGACAGCCTCTATGTAGCCGGCGAAACCAACACCATCTCCAACGCCGTAGCACAAACAAGCACCAATTCCAAACCCAAAGAATACTTTGACATAGACAGCGATCAACGGTTCGTTGACTGGCGGCTAACCATCAACACCGGCACTTCAGCTTCGCAAGCCAACAAGGGCGCCAAAACCGAACTCTACATCACCGACAAACTACCGGCAAAGCTCCACTACATCCCCGGCAGCGCCCGATTGGGCGGCACATATACGGAAGCCACGCCTGAGATGGGCCACATAGAGGGCGGAACCGCCTGTGAGCCATCAGTGAGCACGGACCCCGTAACCGGAATCACCACTCTGTCCTGGACACTGACCAACATCCCTGTGGCCGGCAACAACCGCGTCATCCACTTCTCCACCTCCCTGGGTGACCTGACTGACCCCAGCAAAGACATCGGTTCCAACGAAGATCTGACGACCTCTGCCACAGTTCAGTCAAAACAGAATATGTCCCAGCCCAACACATACTTGAAGACTGCCGATTCCTTCACCATCCACGCCTGGCGAACCAACACAACCAGCCTTTCCACCTCGGCCGTACAGGATACTAATGAAGCCGGTGCACCAATCGGCTTCACCAACATGCTGAGCAGCACCTCGGGCAGTGGCAAGCAGCATCACTATGCCATCGACATCATGCCGTACAAACAGACAAGTGGCAAACCCGACTTCCACGGGGAGCCTACTTTTGCCGATATGAACGTAAAAGCTTCGGCGGGGGCTAGTCTGAGCGGAATCACCATCCGCTACACCACAGATTCTCGATGGCGGGTGAATGACACGAGTTCCATACAATCCCAGGATTACCTCTCTTGGAACGAGGCTGACTTCAACACAACAAGTGGCGAAGCGAAAATGCCTGAAAACGTGGTCGCCTGGGTTTTCATCATCGATGGGCAGCCCAACCAATTCCGCTATGACATTACTTTCCATATAAATCCCGGAAACAACTCCTCCGGCGACCTCTATCGGAATCGCTGGGGCAATGCACTGAACCAAATGCCTGCCCAGGCCATGGTTGTTCAACGTTCCATCAGTGGTATCGTATGGTACGACATCAATGGGGACAGCACCCGCTCTTCGGACGATATTCTGCTTAAAGATGTCAAAGTGACCCTGCTCGACGATATTGACAACAAGCCCGCCAAGTCGGTCGTCACCCCACATGATGATCTGAGCACAAAATCTGATTCCCAGGGCAAGTACGAACTGACCAATATACCGGCAGGGAAATTCCACCTGCGCTTCGACCCCGCTCCGAACACGAACTGGACCCACCTGACTACAACAATCCAAAAGGCCAGCGGAGCCAGCCCGAGCGAAAACTCCTCAGCCAGCGACATACTGGAAGTCGGAACCATGAAAGGTGCCGTCATCAACGATATTGAGTTCCAGAAGGCCGAGGATATGGTGGACACGGCCAGCCAATCCTTGGATTTCAACAACTGCGGCCTGGCAGGAACAATGGACACCAATGAAGTGTCTGCCGGAGTCAAAGTACAGATCCAAGGCAGGAACTGGCTCAACTCAGACTCCTTCACACTGGCTGTCGACCCCCTGCGTGGCGCACCGTCCGCAGCGTTGCCCAGTCAAATCACCATAGACGCCGACAACCAAAATACCCAGGTGCCTGTCAACGTGTCTGCTCTGCCCGACGATGGCAGCTACGAGTATCATATACACCAGGAAACCGGCTCCATTCCTGGTCTGGCGTATGATCAGAGCACTGCAACCCTGACCATCACTTTGACAACCGATGCAGCTCAATTGCACCGTATCGCCACTGCGCAGTGGACTGACAACGAGGGCAGCAAGATAGACACGGCGGTCTTCACCAACACCTACCGGGCCAAGCCGGCCACGGTCAGGCTCACCGCCTTCAAGCACCTGGAAGGCCGGGACCTGGAGGCCGGGGAGTTCACCTTCCACCTGTACGACGGGAAGAGCGGCCATGAAGCGGGCTCGGCATCCAACGACGCCCGGGGCGGGATCGCCTTCACCAACCTGGCCCTGGACCAGCCCGGCGACTACCACTACACCATCCGCGAGGACCAGGGCAGCCTGCCCGGCATCACCTACGACCAGCACGCGGCCACGGTCGACATCCACGTCACCGACGGCCTCAACGGCCAGCTCCAAGCCGCCGTCACCAGCAAGGACACCACCTTCACCAACACCTACCGGGCCAAGCCTGATAAGCCAGATAACCCCGATAACCCTGACAACTCTGGAGGACACGACAAGCCGAATCAACCGGTAGAACCGAGCAAGCCGGGCGAATCTAATAATGCGCCCAACAAAACAGATCAAACTAGTTCCAATAGCCAAAAACCGGCACCAGGAAACCAGTCTTCTAGTGACCAAGCGAAATCTTCTACGAATTCCCAGGCCCTAGCCGCCTCCGGCGCAGACATAGTCATGCCTGTAGCACTGACTGTCGGCACTGCCGTACTAGGCCTGGCACTGATGTGCCTGTTGCGGCATCGCAGGGATCAGGATACTGACCTGGGCTGATCGTTCCCTGCATGAGAACACAGCTGGGCCTCTTCTTCACTGATGACAGGCGCCTATGGCGAACCTCACGGTTCCCTGCCCCTATCTGCAGACGAAATTTGGTATTCTTGCAAGTGGAAGGAATCTTGCATCCAGAGGTCACCGTCGACGATGGACGGTCACCTGAACGGTCATGGCCCTGCACGGTCATGACGTCGATTGTCACACGTGCAGGCCGTCACACAGAAAGGTCAGTCATGGTAGACGATACAGTCATTGTTGTTGATACTTCCATGTTCGGAAAAGATGCCGCCGCGAAGACCGCCAAGGCCAACGAGGTCGCCCGCAAGTACGGTATCAGCGACGAGGCCCTCAAGAAGGTCGAGGATTACAAGAATCAGTTGAGCTACCACCAGGCATGGGACCTGCCTTTCCTGGGCTACGTGGACGAGGACGGCTATGGATATGCCTACGTACCCAACAAGGCTGTCGCAGCTGATGGCTGGGATGCGCATAAGGCCTTCCTGGACCTGCCTGATGATGCCCAGACAGCCTTCGCCATCCGCATGCTCTTCACCCATCGCGACGTCGACCGCCACGGTGCAGAGATGTTCCTTCACCACGGCCGCGGGCTGACAGTCCGCTTCCAGGAGCCCACCTCAGCCAGCTACTGAGCTCGAGCTACCTAACTAACTCGACCCCCGGTTCTGTCGTAATAACCCCCTGACAGGGCCAGGGGCTTTTCCATGTCGTCGATCAAGGCAGAAGCCCCATCCAGGCAGGAGCTAGCACACCGATGCAGGCTCCGACGATCGGCCCGACAAAGGGTATCCAGGCGTAGCTCCAGTCCGCATCCTTCTTGCCGGACATGGGCAGAAGGCAGTAAGCCAATCGGGCGGAAAAGTCACGTGCAGGATTCATGGCCGCACCAGAAACCCCTCCCAGGGCCATAACCAGAACCGTGATGACCAGGGCCACGCCCAGCGGCCCGACCTGTGTAGGAGTTCCACCATTGAGGAAAACCCAGGAAACCAGGATGGCCGTGCCGATGGCCTCCGATGTCAGATTCCAGAAATTCGAACGTATGGCCGGCTTGGTGCAGAAAATCATGAGTTTGGTATCTGTATCGGTCGAAAGTTCGAAATGCTTGCGAGTGCCCAGGTAGCCCAGACAGGAACCTAAGAAAGCCCCAAGGAACTGGGCGGAAATGAAGATGGCCACATTGGCCATGGTGACCGGAATGCCACCCTTGCCCATTGCCAAGCCGTTCAGGGTTGCTTGTGGGTCAATCCAGTGACCGACCACCCTGGCCAGGGTCACCGCCGGATTCAGATGGCCGCCCGTTCTCCACCCCGCATATACGCCTACATAGACAGCAAGACCCCAGCCCAACGACGCGTTGATCCAGTCGGCTCGATAGGCCCCTGTCTTGGGGAGCGACCTACTGGCGGCAACCATGACCGCGATGGCCATCATAAGGGCGGTGCCCATGAACTCCGAGCAGAACATCTGCACACCGCTGATCATGCTCTCTCCTTTAGCTCCCTGTAATCAAAGGAGCTGAAAGTGGCCAGGCTCCCATAACCCGAATAATCAACCGCTGCCAAGCCGACAAAACCACCGGTGAAGTAACCGTCAATCTGCTTATACACATGGTCGTCCGAAAGGACTGCCGCATCCAGGATAACCGGAACCGTGGCCCAGTGACGACCATCGAACGAGTATTGATAGGAGTAGGACGAAGTGCGGACTTTGGTTTTGAACCAGACATGAGCGCCCGTAGGCACAGGAATTGCTTCATCCTTGAGGTATGAGACGTAACGATTTCCATCAGATTGGGCGACCTCAATCACCCGCGTGCTACGCCTTTCATCCCAGGTGACAAATATCCAACTGAAATTTGCGTCGCTGTAATAGTTGGTCAACCCCGCCATAGCCTGATAGGACCTCGGTTCAAAATCCATCCGCACCTGAGCGTCGAAGTCGAAGGCCTGCCAGCGTCTGGCCACCAGAGACAAGTCAAAAAGATTATGCAGCGACCCCTGGCCCCTCAAGCGGAGGGAGCCTGCACCCACTGAGCCCATTTTTTCATTGAAGGGCACCCGTAATGTACACCAATCCGGACCAAGCGTATCCGATTCGAAATCATCATGCTGATGGCCCTCCTTCTGCTCTTGCGAAGACACTGGGGCATCTCTGGGAGCCTCCACATACCGACTGCCTCCGTGGCCTCCCTTGATGTGCGGCCATCCGTCCTCGTCCCACTCCACCTTCTGGATGGATGTCTCGCGACCTAAGGTGCACCACCCTCGAGGATCCACGACCGACTCCTGGGGTCGGTGCCAGGGACGAGCGCACAACGATGCGTAATACCACTCTCCCGTGGGGGTGTCCACCAGCGATCCATGCCCCTGCTTCTGCAGGTAGGACCGGGGGGTATCGAAATTGCTCAGGAAGGGTTCATCGCCCGGCATGGTTTCGAAAGAGTCATCCTGAAGCGTCCGCGAACGAGAGACGGTCTCCTGATGAGAGAAAGTCGTGCCCCCCTCGGCCGCGAACAGGTAGTACCACCCATTGATCTTGTAAAGATGAGGGCCTTCAGACAACCTGACATCCGTTCCCCTCCATATGGTTCTGGATGTCTCAGGCAACAGCCGCATGGTGGATGTGTCGAATTCAGTCAGTGTTATTCCGTCGAAGTGATGATGATACTCACGATGATCCCAGGTCTGCTGAATCAGATACTTTCTGCCGTCATCGTCGTGGAAGAGGGATGCGTCGAATCCCACGTAGTTGATGGGCACTGGATCGGTCCAGGGTCCTTCTATGCGCTCGGCGCTGGTCAGATAGTTGGTGCCATCCTTGAAGGTGCCCGTGACGGTCTTGATATCCGAGAAGACCAGCCAAAACCGTCCATCGGAATAGGAGAGGTCAGGAGCCCAGACGCCGCCCGAGGAGGGGTCGCCACGCAGATTGACCATTCTCTCGGAATTCAGGATGCTGGTCACATATTGCCAATGGACCATGTCACGTGAAGAATGGACGCGCACGCCGGGAAACCACTCGAATGTGGAAGTGGCTATATAGTAGGTGTCCCCAACACGAATCATGGATGGATCAGGATGGAAGCCCTTTAACACCGGATTGTCAATGATCATCTGTATTTCCCCCTTATGCGTAAATCTTGCGGCCGAGCCTGTCGGGCACTCCGCTCATGCGATGGAAGTATGTGTTTATCTGATCGCGCCATTCGACTGCGTCGGCTTTCTGCGCCTGGAGTCTGTCGGCCACGTTCTCCCAGTCAGCCTGGGGAATCGAGCCCTTGACTTTCTTCCAAAGCGTTATATATCGCTCAACTTCCTTTACGCCTTCGAAATGGGAGCTGTAGATGTGCTGGATGAGCGTCTGCCCATCATGAAGCACATGGTCATAAGGCAGATGGTGAAAGAAGAGCAGCAGATCGTCCGGGGTTGTCTCCGCATGTTCGAACCGCTCCTCAAGAGCCTTATGATACTGGGCCGTAAAGCCTGTCCCGGTTGATTTCGTTCGGTCCACGCCGATTCCGTCTCGGTCAGCAAAATGATACGTGCCCCACCGGTCGTATTCATATCCGTTCACGTCCACGCCATAGTGCAAACCGGGCTTGACCATGAACCCTACACCCAGAGGAGCGGTGTAGTTCTTGAAGGTTTTGTTCGAAGTGAGCATGATCTCACTGACGGCCTCCCTTGCCGGGCCGCGCAAATCAGGAAAGGTGAGCGTCATCCATTCATCCAGAATGGAGCCAGCCGTGGCATCGGGATCCCAGCACATACGACCGAACCCGTAAAGGTTAGCCTGAGCCAGGGTGTTTCCTGTCCAGTTGTCATCCATGCCCACATTGCTGACTCCTGCGAAACCCGTATGAGCGGAAACCAGGCACAGCTTCGGCACCACGGCCTTGACACGTGCATCAGTCTGTGGGGCACAGGTATCCCAATTGGTCATTGCCAGCCACTGCGGCAGAACATAGTTGACGTCAATCTGCTGACCTAGGTATTCAGCGGTGATTTGGAACTCGATCATAAGATTCGTACGGGTCATGCGACCTATCAAGGGGTTGACAGGCTCGCTGACCTGGAAATCGATGGGGCCGAATTTGACCTGGAGAACGACATTTTCGGCAAACAGCCCATCAAGACCAATGAAGTTGTCGTATGCGGATTTGGCCCTATCCAGGCTCCTATCCCTCCAGTCCTGATTGCAGTCGTAGACAAAGGCCCTCCATATGACAAGGCCACCGTGCCTGGACAGGGGTCGAGCCAGCATATTGGCCCCATCGACGTGGGTGCGCCCGTACCGCATGGGGCCCGGCTCTCCTTCAGCATCCGCTTTGACCAGGAAACCGCCAAAGGCGGGAATGCGCTCATATATATCATCGACTGTCTTTTCCCACCAAGCCGACACCTCATCATCAAGGGGGTCCGCCGTGGACAGACCTCCGACATCGATGGGCGAAGCGAAGTTCACCGACAGGAAGACCCGAATGCCGAATTGCCCGAAGATGCCCGCGAGCACTGCAACCCGGTCGAGGTATGGTTCGACAATCAGTTTCTTGGCCTGGCCTCGCACATTCACATTGTTCAAAGCTATGGCATTGATACCGATTGATGCCAGAAGACGGGCATAGGCGGTCACCCTTGCCAGATCACCTCGGAAGGGATCGTCCTGGTGCCGATCAGGAAAATTGCGGAAATCAGCACGGCTATTAGAACCCAGAACGCCGAAAAAGATGGATTCGCCTGCGTACCCGCGCTCAACCGAACCATCCGTCTGATCCCAGTGGTCGATCATTCTCAATGCTTGATTCGGCACTGACTCAAAGTCATCGATCTGCTGCCCGCATGCCTTTCTGCGCACCCATCCGTAGAGGCCATAGAGGAGGGCCGTGGCCGTATTGCCTTCGATGCAGACACAATCCCCCTCTGTGTGGATGCGATAGGCCCCGTCCTGTTCCGCGGGTAATGCAGCGGAATTCATTATGAAGACCAAATCCGCGCACTGCCGGTCAGCCGCTTGGCTAGCCCCGAAGAAATCAAGCAGTTCTCTATATATGCGCGTCGCGACAGGATCTTGAAAATCAAGACCCTCAATATAGAACCTGCGGGTGCCGACTATGGGTCTTATGACTTTTGGCGATAGCCACATGGGCTCAAACATGCTCATTCCTTCTTCGCTGCAGACTTGGCATAGTTGATAACGTAAATTTCGTTACTAACTTCGTAATTTTATTATATACGTACCTTGTACAATGATTCCCAGACAGTTTCCTAGACGACACAAAAGAGTCCACTACCTTTCTATTAGACACAGGTGAGCAGTAATCTAGTAATTACTTAGAAAGTTTCGATGAATTCAATCGCACACTTACTCGGAAAGGCTCCCGAATCATGAGGAAAGTTGTGAAACTCGCTGACATTGCAAAAGAGGCCGGAGTCTCCACTGCCACTGTCTCCAAGGTCGTCAATGGACGATCCGATGTAGCCAAGACCACACGCGACCATATCGAGAAGCTGCTAGACTCGGCAGGATACAAGAAATCGCTGACCAAGACCGCCAACAGCAATTCGATTGAAGTCATTCTCGAACGAATCGATACCGTATGGTCCTTGGAGATCCTCCAAGGGGTGAGCGAAATGGCTCAGGAAAACGACCTGAGCGTCACTCTGACGATGGCCAAGACCGGTGACGAGAGCGACAATCATTCCTGGGTCTACGGGACTCTGGGACGGCGTCCAATTGGGGTTATCTTTGTGCTCCTGGAAGGCAACAAGAAGGAAAGACGCCTGCTCACATCCCGCAATATTCCTTTCGTCACAGTGGATGCACGAGGCGAAGTCGCACAGGACTCCATCACGCTCAGGGCGGACAATTGGACTGGTGGACTTTTGGGAACCAGACATCTAATCTCCCTGGGGCACACCCGGATCGGAATCATCACTGGTCCGAAAGACATGACCTGTTCCATGGCACGTTATGACGGATACTGCTCAGCCATGGCCAAGGCGGGCATTCCTGTGGATCCCGCCTTGAAGCGTTCAGGTCAATTCACCGAAAGCGACGGTCGCGCACAGGCCCTGTCCCTGCTCTCCATGGACAATAGGCCAACAGCCATCTTTGCTGGTGATGACCTTCAGGCCATGGGCATCTATGAAGCGGCCCGACAGTTGGACATCAGCATTCCAGGCGATTTGTCCGTAGTCGGATTCGACAACATCCGAACCTCGGAATACCTGGGTCCAGCCTTGACCACGGTTGAACAGCCGATTTCCGAGATGGCCCGTCATGCCGTTAAACTCATTCTGCAAATGAAGGATGGGCAAAAGGTGGAGAACGAAAACGTGTTTCCCACCAAACTTATTGTCAGGAACAGCACGGCGCCAGCATGTGAAAACAAGGGGTGAAGCAACATCGCGGCATACCGCTCTGCTGCTCCCACCCTTGAATTCCAGCGGTTTTTATCAGGATGCGGTATCCACCGAATTCTGAATTTCGCTGATCAATTCATCTGCAGCCTTATCAGGCTTGGACTTATCAAAGACGACATCCTGAAGCTTGCGTAGGAAGGCGTTGGTAAACCCACTGGCTCCGTTAGGGGTCGGGTCTGGATTGGGACCAGAGATCTTGCTCATCTGATCCACAAACGCGAACAGCTGCTTATCAAGCGGATTCGCAACGCTGTCCAGTTCCTTGCGAATTTTCTTGTTAGAGGGGATGCCACGGTCCGTGCCAAACTCCTTGCCGGTTTCATCATCGTTGATCAGAAAGTCGATCAGCTTGGCAGATTCTGCGGGGTGCTTGGTCTTCGCCGACATCGACCAGTACATCCCCGGCTTCATGTAATAGTACTTCTTACTCGCCGACTTGTCAGCAGGCATGGGAACTATCTTGAAGTTTTCAGTTCCCAGTGCCTTTGCATACTGAGCCAGCTGGGATGAGAGGCCGCCTGATCCGAACGAGAAAGCCTGCTTGCCCTTGGCCATATCCGAATCCTGGAGGGTTCCGTTTACTGCAGAGAACTGTTCACTCCACCTGTCGGGACTGCCGGCAATGGGGTTCTTGCCATGGGTCCAGTCATAGGCTTTCTGCATGTAGTCTGACATCAGTTTCTTATCGATGGTGACCTTGTTGCCAGTGAACATTGTTCTCTTGCCATGTTGGCGCTGCCAAAGCTGGAAGTCATAGCCGCCGAAGGTAGGCTGGGTGCCCACATACTGACCATTTGACTTATCGACCACCTGCTGACAGACATCTTCATACTCCTTCCAGGTCCACTTCGAGGTGTCAGGAAGGGTGATGCCCAATTTCTCCAGTATGTCCATATTGACGATTACGCCAATCAAAGTGACGCTTGTTTCGGCTGCATACTGCTTTCCATCGATTTGTCCGGCTTTCTTGTTTTCCACAGCCATGTTTCCCAGATCCAGGTATTTCGAAACCTTGGAAAGGTCATAGAGCGATCCTTGCGAGGCATAGGAGGAAAAATAACTTTCATCCATTTGCATCACGTCAGGAGCGTTATCCCCAGCCACCGAGGTTGCCAGCTTGTCCCAATATCCACCCCAATCGGAGTATTGCATATCTACGTGAATGTTGGGATTGGCCTGTTCGAATCGCTTCACTGCGGATTCGGTCAGCTTAACGCGAGCGTCGGAGCCCCACCAGTTCAGCGTGATAGAGACCTTCTCCCCTTTGGGGGCCAAAATCGGGTCATCGCCGCCACCACTGGCGCTGACTGAACTACCACAGCCCGACAGAGCCATAACCACAGCAGAAGCGGCAGCGACGGCTGCGATCAGCGTACTTTTGTATTTCATTGCCATTCCTCCTTGAAAAGCAGACAGGGTTTCACACCCGTCTTCATAAAAACCAGCTCGAAGCGCGTATTCCGGACGATGCCTTCTCCAGCAGCAAATCCTGGGCTATGACCACTGGGCTGAGGCATCGTCAATTGAACTCCACCTCCTTTCATGCGGAAGTTCGTCCAACGATGACATACTGCCTGATGCCTTCAGATGCGTTCCATACATGGACAAGAGCCAACGGACCCCAGGCAAGCAGAAGCAGGATGCAGAGCAGATCCGGAACGAGAAGGGCCGTGATCACGATCAGGCAAGGCCCCGCTAGGAGAACCAACATGTTCCGGGGCAGCCTGACCATGGTCAATAACAGGGAATCGCGGACCAGATTACGGTAATGCAAATCAGTCGCCCATATGAGTGGAAAAACATAAGTGGCAGCCATGCAGAACAAGACGAATATAAGGATGAATCCCATCATGGCTATGTCGCCGCCAGGGCCTCCAGCCCGGGCGCAGAAGACAATCCCCGTGAAAGCAACCACCTGAAATGCCAGCAGCGTCCATCCTGCGCACATGACGCGCTTCCAATCTTGAATCATGGCCCTTGGAAAATCATGCCAGGGGTTGCAGATCCGGCGTTGCATGAGCATATCGCAAATCCGGCACAGGGCTGAACAGGCCAAGGGTATGGTGATTATTGGCAGACAGGCGAGGGTGAAGACCAGGCTCGCCTGGATAAGCTGCCACGGCCTTGTTGCCATTACATGCACCAGCTGTCTTATACCTGTCAACGGCTGGGCATCTGAGCGTTTACCGCCTCGCCACTGTGATGCATCTTGGTACCGCAACATGCTCACGTCTACCTCCCTGCCCTCCGGGCAGACCGCATTCCTCCACGCTCGACACGGATATCGCTACTTGCCGCCGGTTGTTGCAATGCCCTCGACCAGATATCTTTGTCCGAAGCAGAAGACCAGGAAGAGCGGGACAATCGACAGGACGCTCATGGCAAACATGGGGCCATAGGATGACTGTGATTGGGCATCGATGAAAGTACGGAGAGCAATGGGGACCGTATAATACTGTGGTTTGGTCAGATAGATGAGCTGACTGAAGAAATCATTCCAGGTCCACATGAAGGTGAATACGGCAGTTGTCCCGATGGCCGGTTTCATCAATGGCAGAAGCACTTGGAAGAATATCCGCAGATGACCGGCTCCATCGATCTTCGCCGCTTCATCCAAATCCCGGGGTATGCCTCGTATGAATTGATAAAACAGAAAGACGAAGAACCCATCCATGGCCAGGAACTTGGGAAGGACCAGCGGCACGATCGTGTTGATCATGCCCAGGGAATTCCAAATGATGTACTGCGGAATCACAATGACATGGATTGGGACCATCAGCATGAGCAGCATAAAGCCAAACATGATATTCCTGAAGCTGAAATCCAATCGTGCAAAAGCATAGGCGGTCAGCGAACAGGTGATGATGTTGCCAATGATGGCAAAGATCACAATGATGAATGAATTGATGAAATACTTGCTGAACGGGTAGCTTAGCGCATTCCAGCCTTTGACATAGTTCGACCAGATTGGGTGGGTTACCAAGAGCCCCATATTCTTGAAAATCTCATTTTGCCCGCGCAGACTTGAAGCTATCATCCACAAGATTGGATAAAGCATGACAAGGGCAAAGACAAACAGGAGAATCTGCTTGATAAGCTGCTTGAATATATCCGCGCTCCGATGACCAAAAACGGGAAGAGCAGCGGACGGAGAGCCTGTTTTCAGATTTTTGTGCGAATCAGTCATCGTAATACACCCAGTACTTTGAAAGAGCGAAATTGATCAGTGTAAATACAGCCACGATGAGCACCAGGATCCAAGCCATTGCGGAAGCATAACCCATCTTCAGCTGGCCAAAACCCTGTTGGTAGAGATACAGGGTGTAGAACAGCGTGGAGTCGGATGGTCCACCCGTGCCTCCGGAGACCACGAATGCTTGGGTGAAGGTCTGAAAACTATTGATGATGCTCATGACCAAGTTGAAGAAGACTATGGGCGACAGCATCGGCATGGTAATTGACCGGAACTGCCTCCACTTTCCCGCCCCATCGACACTCGCGGCCTCGTAGAGCTCCCGGGGAATCTGCCGTAATCCCGCCAGGAAGATCACCATGGCGGAACCGAATTGCCAGACATGCAAAGCCACCAAGGTCCAATTTGCAGTGGCGGGATTTCCTATCCAGGACTGAGTCACGTGAAGGCCGAACATATTCAGGAAATTGTTAAATAGTCCTTCCGAACCAAACACCATCTTCCATAGGACTGCTATGGCCACGGAACCGCCGAGCATTGAAGGCAAATAGAAGGCGGAGCGATAAAATGTCAACCCCTTCATTCCGCGATCCAAGATCACTGCGAGTGCCAGCGCAGCCAAAAGCTGTAGCGGCACAGACACAATGACATAGGTGAAGGTGACTCGTAGCGAATGCTGAAATCTTATATCCTTGAACAGGGTGGCAAAATTCTGCAGGCCCACAAATTTTGGACTGGTCAGCATGTTGTATTTGGTGAACGATAAGACAACGGAAGCGATCATCGGTATAAGCGACAAAAAGACAGCCCCGATGACCCATGGGGCCATAAAAGCACATGCTGCCTTATTGTCAGGATGCTTCCGCTTCTCCCTTTCCCTGTCCTTCACCAATGAAGCGAACTCAGCGGCATAGCTCACAGCCGTTCATCCCCTTTCACTGAATACATGTGTTGTCGAATTTCTTTCAACCCACCTCCAGCGCGAAGACCTACCATCATCCCTTGCCGTCCTTTCCTGGAAAGAGTGAGAACTGAACGAAGACCGATCATGGTCGTTCGACAACTCCGTCAGGTTCTTTGTTGCTCAGCAACCAAAGACAGTGTATCAGTTTTTAAGGGAAAAACCTAATCTTTTCATTATTTATATCTAAATTTTCGTACTACCTGATCGGATATTCCCCACCTAATAAATACCTGCCTAAAGGCTCATATGTACGCTTCTCAAAGATAGAAAGTCTATAAGATAGCGATATCGGGACAGGTCACAATCCGTCTAAGGAAGCATTCGCATTTTTCACGGTTTTGTGTCACCTGCAATCTTCACTTCAGCAAGCATCAGAAGAGATTGATAGTATGTTTCTCGCTCGAATGAACGACAATTTCGACTAGTTTTCGCAATCTGATGAGAGATCCATTACCAAACAGGTCCATCAGGCAAAGACTGGCATACGCCGCCCCGAAATTCACCGGGAGGGGAGAATTTGATCCAGCGGGACTTCAAAGGGGGAAACCGGCAGACCATCCTCGCCGGCCAGAGGCAGACGAGGCGAGTGCGCCCAGGCGTATCGCACAAAGACCGGATTGCCCAGAGCCCGGTCCGAATCCAAAGGAACGAGAATCGTGTCAGAAGAAGCGATGATTCCGCGTAAGGATTCAGGTACTCCGCCAGATGAAGAATCGACCAGGTCAAACTTCAGCGGGCCGTTTGCAACCAGACCGGACCCGGCTTCAGCGAAATGGAGGACGATGCCCTCCTCCCTGCGCTCCGCGTGACTGATCCGCGGGCCCATTGCCGGATGGTCGGCACCATAGACAATGGACTGTGCCGCATAGGCCAATCGCTCCCCCACAGCTTTTTTGTTCAGCGGATGCAGATCGTTATCCTCGCCTAAGCCGCAGGAGACCACCATTGCAGTATGGTCAAGGACCAATGCCTTGCGCTGTTCATCACGCAGACGAGGCCATTGCTGACCTTCGATTTTCAGGTTCGGCAACTGCACATATATAAATGGAAGATCCGGCCGATGGAAAAGGCGTCGCCAATCCTGGATCAAACCAATTAATTTTCTGCCATACCCCTCTGACGAACGAGAAGCATTTGATTCGCCCTGATACCACAGAACGCCTGACATTTGCAAACCAGCCAGTGGCGCCACCATGGCATTGAAACACGCAGCCGGCATCCGCGTAGGATAGTGCTCGATTGGAGCCGGCGGCGCCCATAGACCCCTCCGACAGCGCCACGACCCAGAAGCATCCAAATCAATCTGCGCCTGATCCATATCGACGATTCTCAGGCAATGGCGCTTGCCCGGCGTCCACCCACCCCCCTGATCGGTGTCAATGCGAAGCCGTACCGTTATCTGCATTTGAGCGCCCAAGTGTCCGACGGGATACAACCGAGGAGGATATCGATATCCAGTCTCACCCACTAATTGCCCATCAACATAGCACTGGTCCGAATCGACCAGAGTACCCAGATCCAGCACAGCGGGATGTCCTTGATACAAGGGCGGAACCTCCACCTTGCACCGCATCCATACAACTCCTGGACCCGCGAAGGCATCATGCAGGTACCATGCCTGGCTGAGTGCAAGAGGCTTCCAGTCCGAGTCATCATAGTCCCGCTCGTACCAATTGCCAGCCAGACCGCGATCGGCCTGATCCAGGCTACGCCGATATTTTTGAACAGCGTCATGCTCTGATTGTTGAAAGGCCGTAAGGCCGTCTTTGGAAGGAAAATCCATGGGATCCGCCTGAAGATACCCCAGGTTCTTCAACCGACAAGCGCTCATCCAGGACTCGATGGGCGTACCGCCAATGGCTATCTGAATCAAGCCGAGAGGCACATCCTGGCTTTTCCTGATCCTCCGGGCGAAGAAGTAGCCTACGCCGGACAAATTGGTGATATCGTCCAAACCGACGACCTGCCAGCGCCCCCCAGGCAAATCGATGGAGGGCTCACAGGGCGATGCAGATTCGCCAACCAGAAAGAACCGTATGCCATCGTCATTGGCCATATCGATTTCATCGTGATATTTGGTTTTTAATCGTCCCATCCAGAGCTGCATATTCGACTGGCCAGCCAGAATCCAGACATCCCCAAAGAGGACATCATCGATGACGATCTTCTCTTCACTAACCCCGGACTGTGTTCTTGAGGTCACATGGAGCGCATATGGGCCTCCAGCAGCATGCGCAGGCAGAACAATCCGCCAGAGACCGGAGCGGTCAGACAGAGCGCTCCCCTTGGAATGCGCAATGGATGCATCCACTCGGGTTCCAGGTCTGGACCATCCCCAAATCACAGAGGGAACATCACGCTGCAGCACCATTCCATTGCTGAACACCGACGACAAACGCATGGAGAACACCTCATCGTATGAAAGTCATCTTTCCTGCACCTGTATTTGGTATCCATCAACCTCACCATCAACGGCACAGAGTATGAAGCCATATACAATTTCAAGATTACCAACACCCAGTCCAAGCCGCTCAGCCCAGCAGTGCCAGGAGGTCTTTTCTGCTCAGTCTTGCCACGCTGGAAGCGCCGGTGGAGGCGGCCGAATCGACAAAGCGCGATGCCAGGTCGCTCTTACTGTGCTGCAGGTTGAGGATGCGTTCCTCGATGGTGTCCTTGGCCACGATCTGGTAGACGTTGACGTCCTGGGTCTGACCAATCCGGTGGGCGCGGTCGTTGGCCTGCTCCTGGGCTGCGGCGTTCCACCAGGGGTCCGCATGGACGACTACACAGGCTCCGGTCAGGTTGAGCCCGGTATTGCCGGCCTTCAGGGAGATCAGAAAAACCGGCGTGGCATCCCTGTTGAACTGTTCCACCAGCTCCAGCCGCCTCTTCTTGGATGTGGCGCCGGTGATCAGGTCGTAAGGCACGTCCAGCCGACGGAGCCGTTGTGCTATCAGGTCCAGGTAGGAGGTGAACTGGGAGAAGATCAGCATCTTACGCCCGGCATCCTGGCAGGAGACCACCAGATCCTCGATGGCATCCAGTTTGGCCGACTCGCCGCGCCGGTCCCGACCCTGATCCTGGTAGACCAGACGCGGATCGCAGCAAACCTCCCGCAGCCTGGTCAGCTGGGCCAGCACCTGGATTTTACCGACCTCGTACTCCTGATCCCTTTCCTTGTTGAGCGTGGCCCTCAGCTCCTGCTCCAGAGCCGCATAGAGCTTGCGCTGACGACCCTGCAGGGGCACGCTGATCACGTTTTCAATCTTCTCGGGCAGATCCGTCAGCACCTGTGACTTGAGCCGGCGCAGAATGAATGGTCCAACCAGGGCCTGGAGCCGGGACTGGGCATCCTGAGCGCCGCTGAGTATGGGCATTTCGAAGCGGTCCCGGAACCGGGAGTAGGGGCCCAGCATCCCCGGCATCAGGAAGTCGAAGATGCTCCAAAGCTCAGACAGCCGGTTCTCAATGGGCGTACCGGTCAGGGCGAACCGGTGCAGGCTGTCCAGAGCGCGTACGGCCCGGGCCGCCTTGGTGGCATGGTTCTTGATGTACTGGGCCTCGTCCAAGACCAAGGCATACCAGGGCAGCCGCCGATACCGGTCCAGGTCCCGCCTGAGCAGATCATATGAAGTTATCAGCAGATCGTAGGATCTGGCCTGATCCAGCAGAGTCTGACGCTGGCTGCGCCCTCCGGCCAGGACCGCCACCCGCAGATCCGGCGTAAAGCGGCGGCACTCGGCCTCCCAGTTGTAGACCAGGGAGGCCGGACAGACGATCAGCGAGGGTCCCCGATCTCTGACCTGATCCCGACGGGAGAGCAGGTAGGCCAGCATCTGTATGGTCTTGCCCAGGCCCATCTCGTCGGCCAGGATGCCGCCGAATCCGCGATCGCTCAGGGTACACAGCCAACGCAGCCCTTCGACCTGGTAGGGTCTGAGCTGCCCACGCAGCCCGTCGGGGACCCTGAACCCCTGAGGGTCAGGCCTGCGCTCCTTCAGGTAGTCGCGGAAGCTGGAATCGCGGTCCTGCTCGGGCACCAGCGCATCCAGGTAGCCGAGCTGGAAGTCAGGCACCCGGACCGGCCCCTTGGCCAGATCAGCCGGGTCGATGCCCAGATCCTGGGCCAGGGTGTCCACTGCCTCGGTATCCAGATCAGCCAACTCGACGAAGGCCCCATTGCGCAGACGATGGAAGCGCCGACGACGGCGATGGTCAGCCAGAATGGCGGCAGCCTCCTCAGGCCGTACCTCATCGGCGATGGGCGAGATCTCGACCAGTCCGGATCGCACCCGCACGCCCACGCGGATCTGTGGATGAGAGACGACGCTCAGTCCGTCGAAGGCCGGGGTGGAGAAGACCCGTCCCAGACCCTTGAGCACTGGCAGGCCCCGGGTCAGCAGGGTATGGATGGCCTCCTCGTTCTCCTCTGGTATGCGCGCCAGTCCCTCCTCCATCAGAGGGAAATAGTGGCGGACCGTCTGCCGGGCCAAAGACTCGCTCTCCCGATCCCTGCCGGGTTCATCCTCCGAGGCAGGGTCGGTGCCTACAGACAGAAGACGGTCCCCATAACGGGCCTTGAGATCGCAGCTGACCCCCTGCCGATCCCTGTCCAGGTAAAGCTCGATCCTACAGGGCGGCCGCCGCCGGGCATCCAACTCCTCGGGCAGACTGGCGGAGAGCCCGGATCCTTCCTGGGCACCCTGATCCAGGTCGGGCAGTACGGTCCGGGCAAAAAGATCCAGGTCGTCGGCATCCAGATGCAGATCCCGATCCTCGCCAGGGCGGCAGAGGGTCTCCAACAGGTCCCGATGCCGCATGAAACGCGCGCTGCAACGGTGGATGACCGGCCCCGGATCCAGCCCTAAGCCGGGCTGCGAAGGGCGCACAATCACGAAGGAAGAGGCCTGACCTACGATGAAGCGCTCCACGGCCAGGGCATGGGTAATTCGGTAGCCATCCGCCTCCTTGCGGACCGCGATGCCGGGGTCTGGGTCTCCGTCGACCACGGGGGCAGGCATGGTCTGCAGGAAGGAGTCCTCGGGAGGCGTGTAGTCCAGGGTGAGCCCGGAATCCACGAACAGATCGAGAATCTGCGCCACCTCGTCGTCGCTGAGCCGAATCCCCGCCAATCCTGCACGTGTAAGACGGCGGCGCATGCCCCCCTCCTGTTCGGCCAGGCTGCGTCGGATGGCGCCGGCCCTTTCCAGAATGGTCAGCAGAGCCTGGGCCCGGTCATCAAAGGTGTCACGAGAATGGATGAAGGCCAGCCGCCGTCCGTAAGACATGAATTCGCCCTGGTCCACGGCACGCAACAGGGCCGGCAGGTCCTTGACCAGGTAGGCGACACCGTGGGAGGACAGGGTGATGTGCAGACGGACCTGCCACCCGCCGCGTTCACTGGTCAGATCAGGGATCAGCCCAACCGAACCGATGGGCAGGTGACGACCGCCGACCGGACCGTTCTCCTGCTTGAGCAGGCTCAGCTGGCGGTCACGAAAGGCCTGCCGCCGCCGACCCTCCTGCCGGTGCATATAAGCCGCCAGGGGTCCCGAAGTCGACCGGGCGGACCGCGATCGACCCTGGTCACCGGCCCAGTCATCCGATCCCGCAAAGGCCTGGCTGGACTCGTTGTAGGCCATGATCAAGGCGACTACGTGCTTGCATGCAGGACCCTGGCGCCCGAAGGACCGGCAGGTGCAGGAGGAGTCGATGACCCGATGGGCCTGCTCGTCCAGCCGAGCCTGAACCATGCAGTCGCCATCCGGCTGATAGGTGGCGGGCACACGTCCCTTGAGGACGGTCAAAGCCCCCAGGTGCCGCAGGCGCAGGTCTGTAAAGCGGCGGTCATCCAGCAGTTGATGGGCACGAAAGTAGGCCTTGCCGCCCAATCGACGCAGAGCGGCGTCAGAGATGGTGTCCGGGTCGCCGAAGATCCGTCCCTCCTCCTCGTCGCCCGGATCATAGAAACCATGGCCTCCCGAACCGCCGGCTCTTGACCCGTAGACCGTTGCATGCCAATCCACACGCACCCTCCTTATGGTCTCTGACGACCATTCCCGAGCATAACCTTTTCCGTCCCGAGGCGGCACGCCTTCGGCGAAGCGAGTAGACATGCCGGCTTACGAAAAAAGTGCCGCCTCCCTAAGATGGCGTGCTGTTTGTCTGAAGAAGGAGATCATTATCGTGCAAAACACGTCCACCTCTGCCTCCATTCACCGGTCACGCCCGGCCGTCCCCCACCCCTGGCCGGCCATCGCCGCGCTGATGATCGGGGCCTTCGTGGGCATGCTGAGTGAAACCTCGCTCAATATCGCCCTGCCCAACCTGATGGAGAGTTTCCAAATCCCCGCTGCCACCGTGCAATGGCTGGTGACGGGGTACATGCTGGTCATCGGCATCGTCCTGCCCTTCTCCAGCCTGATCTCCAAGTGGTTCACCACCAGGCAGACCGTGATCTTCGGTCTGGTCGCTTTCCTGGCGGGCTCGGTGATCTCGGCCATGGCCCCCACCTTCCCCGTCCTTCTGACAGGACGGCTGATTCAAGGCATCGGCACCGGCCTGATCCTGCCGCTCATGTTCACCGTGGCCATGCTGATCTTCCCGCCGGCCCGTTTGGGCACGGTCATGGGCATGTGCGCCCTGGTCATCATGTTCGCTCCCGCCATCGGCCCGACCCTGACCGGAATCATCCTGGGCAAGCTGACCTGGCACTGGATCTTCTGGTTCTTCACCCCCTTCCTGGTTGTAGCCCTGATCTTCGCCGTCTGCTTCCTGAAGAATGTAGGGACCATCACCCACCAACGGCCCGACCTGGCCTCGATTCTGGAATCCATTGTCGGTTTCGGCGGACTGGTGGCAGGCGTCAGCCTGGCCAGCAGGTACGGCTGGCTTTCCCCGGTCACCCTGATCATTCTGGTTGTGGCCCTGGCTGCCCTGGTCCTCTATATTCGTCGTCAGCTGGACCTGGAGCACCCGGTGCTCAACCTGCGCATCTTCTCCATCCCAGCCTTCCGCTACGGCGCCACCCTGGTCATGCTGGACTTCGCAGTCATCCTCTCCTCCATGTATCTGCTGCCCCAGTTCCTGCAGCGGGGACTGCTCCTGCCCGTAGCCATGACCGGCATCCTCATGCTGCCCGGCGGCGCCATCAACGCCCTGGTCTCAGCCTTCGCCGGCCGGCTCTATGACGGCTTTGGAGCCCGGATGCCCGTCCGTTGCGGATTCATCGTCGCTCTGCTTGGAACCGTCATCCTACTGTTCACCGGCCCCCACACCCCTGTAGCCCTGGTGGTGGCAGCCCACATCATCCTCATGATCGGCTGCCCCCTGGCCATGTCACCAGCCCAGACCTACGCGCTCAACTCTCTGAGCGGCCCGCAGTCCGGCGATGGAAGCACCATCATCAACACCATGCAACAGATCGTAGGAGCCGTGGCCACGGCCATCACCACCTCCCTGCTGGCCATGGGTGAGGGGCAGGCATCCGGAGCTGATAAAGCACAGGCCTTCACCAGGGGCACCCACTACGGATTGATCTTCACCCTGGTGCTGATTCTGGCTGCTCTGGCCGTCTCCCTGAAGGTGCGCAACTTCTCCCATGCCGACCTGGCAGAGACCGAACAGGACATTCAGCAAGCTCCAAGTTCGCACCGCTAGCTTGGGAACGTCCTTGGTTAGACTGGAGGACGGCGACCGGACTCAAGGCCCGTCAGCGCGGGCCGCCCGGTCATCCCTGGAACGCTATCAGGAAGGGTGTCATGTTCGTTCTCAAGAACGCCTGGTTCACCATCAGGCGGCATGCGGCGCGGAGCCTGGTCATGGTTCTGGTCTGCCTGGTCGTGGCGGCATCGGCCACGACGGCGGCCACCGTGCTCCAGGCTGACACCAGGGCACGTACCACAGACTACGAATCCCAACAGGTGGATGCCGTTATCAGCCCGCGCAAGGGAACCAAGGCCTCTCCCCTGGGCTGGAACGAGTATTCCAAGTATGCCCAGCGCCTGCAGATGGATGGCATGCAGTACAAGGCCTACTTCCATGAGACCGCCGACATCAGCCCGGAGGGACTGCCCCAGTCAGGCACTTACTCCCTGGTGGGTGTTTCCGACAAGCAGGCCGAGCCCACCCTGCCTCACGGCCCCTTCGTACTGGACCAGGGCAAGGGGCTGGATTACGCTTCACAGAATGCCTCGGGCACCCAGACCGTGCTTATCTCCAAGCAGATGGCACAGTCCAACAAGCTCAAGGTGGGCGATCCCTTGACCATCAAGGATCCCCGCCAGCAGGATCAACAGGTCAAACTGACCGTCTCGGGCATCTATCATTACCGCAAGGCCGCCGACCAGGCAGCCAACCGTGCCATCTACACGGCCTATCCCACTTTTGCCATGCTGGGGTTGGATACGGCCAGCAAACCCGGTGATCCTGGCCATGAGCTGCTGGTGGCCTTCGTCCTGGATTCGCCGAGCACCTACCAAAAGTTCATCAAGGAGCTGCGCAAGGACGGGCTCAAAGCCTCGCAGTACGACATCGACTCCCCCGGCCTGAAGGACTACCAGCGGCGGATGGAGCCGGTCCACCAGGCTGCCGACCAGGCGCGAACCACCATCATCCTGGTCTGCCTGCTGGGCGGGCTGATTCTGCTGGGCTGCCTGATCCTCATGCTGCGCGGCCGTGCCAACGAAATCGGCATGGCTGTCACCATCGGAGTCCACAAAGCCCGGCTGGGCTGGCAGTTCGCCCTGGAGACCTTCTTGCTCACCCTGCCCGGACTGGCACTGGGCCTGGCTCTGGGCACCCTGATCAGTCGGCCGCTGGGCCGGTCGCTCTTCCGGCTGGGGAACCTGGCCAGCATGCCTGATGCTGGTCTGATCTGGAAGATGATCCTGATCGGCCTGGCCGTCTGCCTGGTTCTCGCTCTGGCCGCAGCCGCCCGGGTAGCGGCCTTCAGAACCGCCCAGCTATACACCAACGACCTGGAGGACGAGGCATGAGCGAAAAGACATCGAACCAGCAACCTAACAAAGAGTCCCAGGAAAAGGCTGCGACCATGACCGCTGACCAGGCAAAGACTGATCGGAAGCAGGCCGATCAGAAGCAAGCTGCTCAGACAAGGGCCGAAACCAATCAAAAAGCCGACGAGAACACCGGCGCCGAACCTCTGCCCGAATCCGAGCAAGAAGCAGCCACCCTGACAGACGAAAAGTCCGAGGAGGGTGATTCTTCGGAAGAAGATGTCTCGCTGGCTGCCTTCAAAGTGGTCATCGAGCATGAAGATGCCGAAGATCCTGATGGCGACCAGGAAGAGGACCCGCTGTTGAAGACCGGTGACCAACGGGTGCTGGTTCCTGGCGGCTACCCGGTGCTTTCCCTGAAGCACGTGGATTACACGCGCAAGGTCCAGGGTCGCCCCGAACAGATTCTGGACGATGTCAATCTGGATTTCCAGCGCCGCCGCATCTACTCAGTGGAGACCACCTCGCCTTCCGGACGGGCCGCACTGATGGCTCTGATAACCGGTCTGCGAGCCCCCACGCAGGGCAGCGTGCTCTTCCGAGGCACGGACCTGCGCCAGTTGCTGGCCTCCGACTATCGCGGCCACCAGATCGGGGCCATTTTTGACACCGATGCCTTGAGGCACGACCTGACCGCCGTGCAGAACCTTGTCTACACCATGGATGCCAGCGGGCGCACCTTCCTGGGACCCAAGGACAATCTGGCCCGTCACCTGCTGGACGAGGTGGGCTTCCCGGAGCGTCTGCAGGACAAGACGACCGCTGATCTGGGCCACCTGGACTTCCGTCTGGCCTCCGTGGCCCGTGCCCTGTGCTGCGAGTGCGATGTGCTCATCGCCGACGAACCCACCGAGGGGCTTGAGCCGGGTGACTGGGACACCCTGCTGGCCACCCTGAAACGGGTCTCCCGCCGTCATGACTGCACCGTGATCATCCTGACCTCGGGCGGTTCGGACACTGTAGACGAGGGCACCTACGACGACCGGTTCATCGTCGATTGAGCCCCAACCTTCCGGGCCGGGGACGGACGGCACTGCACTGATTTGTTCCGTCATCACCCATGAGGAGTGGATACCCCGGGTCGTGGCCGAGCAAATCAATTTGTGCAGCAAGGGCCCACGCCCGCAACAAGGGGTCATTCTGCATCATCACCATGGATTCGGACCCATTCAGGAAGTCGGCGTCAAGGAAGCCATATGGATCACCCCAGGGCTGCTGATCGCCCAGAACGTCTGGCTGGCCTCGCATGGCCGTCCTTCCTGGGTCCTGTCATCCCCACCGACCTTGTGGCTGGATGAGCTGGATCAATCCCTGACCGGACGCAGGATTCTGACCGTGACGGCCGAAACCATCCTGACCTGGCGCCGACTGCCATCGGGCTTGGGACAGCGCCCCTGGTCGCAACTGGCTGCCGGACGGGTATCGGGCCTTCCTGCAGCCCGACGAACCCTTGCAGACCTGCAGCATGACCTACGAACAGCACCTGCGCAATCGCTGATTCGCATCCAGACCCACTTGTCGGATATTCATGAGGAGTGGCGGGTCATCATCGACAAGGACCGGATTGCGGCCTCCAGCGGATACTGTCTGCATGAGGGTGAAAATTCTCGGACCATCACCACGGTCTTTGACGGTGCCGTCTTCAACCCCAGGCATCGAAGAATCGCCGAGGACTGCGCCCTCCAGGCAACCGAGGGTCAATCTCCTGCTCCGATCAGCGTGGATCTGGCCTTCCTCCGTGGATCGGATCGACCTCTCGTTCTGGAAGGAAACCCGGTCTGGTGCGCAGCCCCTTACGCTTACGGATCGCAGGGGATGATCTCTTTCCTGAAAGCCGTTGCGGCATGCCGGACCAATCCAGTCGACCCTTATCAACCAGACCCGTGGATGCTGCGGGAATTCGGCGGTCGCTTCCGCAGTTCCTGGGGTCCGGTACAGCCGGATCAGACGATGGTCATGCCATAGTGATTGGCCAGGGGTTGCAGGTCCGGCACCCCATACCGGGCCACCAGTTGCCTCCACCGGGCCAGATTGTCGGGACCATACTTGGCCGTGCGCTTGGCGGCAGTGGGCTCGGAGACAAAGATAGGCGGCTGGTGCTTGCTGTGGAACTTGTCCGCATACATGACCACCTCCTGCTCAGGATTGACCGGCAGGTAGTCGTCCGGGGGCAGGTTCAGATGCTCCTCCTCCACCTGGCGACGGGTCAGCCCCACCCCGGTATGGTTGCGGGCGAACTGGGCCACCGACTCGTCCACGCCAGCACCCAGCAGCAGGCGGTAGCCCTCCAACCCGTGCTCGATGTACCGATCGCCCTGGAAGGTCAGGGGCCGACCCTGGGAGCCGTCATCCTTGAGGATCCGATAGGTGCCGATGTCGTGCAACAGGGCGCCTATGCGTACCAGATCACGATCCAGGGGCCGCTCGGGCAGAACCCTTTCAGGGTCATCATCACGCAACAGGTGTTCGTTGACCTGATCGACCATACGCACCGCTAGGGCGGCGACGATCTGGCAGTGGGTGTGTATCAGTTCATAGGCGGCTTGGGAGGGCGCGTACTGACGGTGCAGGGCCTCGGCCATGGGAACATTGGGAATCATACGGACCATTCTAGGGATTCCATCCGTAAATGTGACCTTTGCGACGCTTATGCACACTTCAGCGGATATTCAGCCCTGCCCTTCTACTGCCGACAGTAGACTGGGAGCCACGGTATTTCACGAGGAGCACTATGGACACTTCACCACTTGCGCGCTCCGCCGACCAGCCCACTCCCCCCGACGAGGGCGGCGGCCGACAGGCGCCTTGGCACAATCCCCTGCTGGACCCGCGCGATCTGCGCATGCCGCGCATCGCAGGACCCAGCTCACTGGTCATTTTCGGCGTCACCGGCGATTTGGCCAAGAAAAAGCTATTGCCGGCCGTCTATGACCTGGCCAACCGGGGGCTGTTGCCGGCCAGCTTCGGACTGATCGGCTTCGGACGGCGCGACTGGAGCGACCAACAGTTCGTCGCCTTTGCGGAGGAGAACGTCCGCGCCCACTGCCGCACCCCCTTCAACGAGTCCACCTGGCGACATCTGAGCCAGGGCATGCGCTTCGTCAAGGGCAGCTTCGACGATGCCGAGGCCTTCCGCAACCTGTCGGCCACCGTCTCGGAGCTGGACCGGGTCCGGGGCACCCGTGGCAACCATGCCTTCTACATGTCGGTGCCACCCAAGGCCTTCCCCCAGGTGGCCCGTCAGCTGGCCGAGTCGGGGCTCTCCCACTCAACCCAGGGGGCCTGGCGCCGCGTCATCATCGAGAAGCCCTTCGGCCACGACCTGGCCTCGGCCAAGGAGCTCGACCGCGTGGTCTCCGAGGTCTTCGAGCCGGATTCGGTCTTCCGCATCGACCACTACCTGGGCAAGGAGACCGTGCAGAACATCCTGGCCCTGCGCTTTGCCAACATGATGTTCGAGCCGGTCTGGAACTCCAACTACGTCTCCCACGTGCAGATCACCATGGCCGAGGACATGGGCATCGGCGGCAGGGCCGGCTACTACGACGGAATCGGAGCAGCCCGGGATGTGATCCAGAACCACCTCCTCCAGCTGATGGCCCTGACGGCCATGGAGGAGCCGGTCTCCTTCTCGGCTTCAGATCTGACGGCTGAAAAAACGAAGATTCTTTCCGCTGTCCATCTTCCCAAGGATCTGGCGGCCCACACCGCCCGAGGCCAGTACACGGCCGGCTGGCAGGGCTCCCAGCACGTGGTCGGCTACTTGGACGAGGACGGGATCGATCCCTCCTCCACCACCGAAACCTATGCGGCCATCAGACTGGATGTAGACACCCGACGCTGGGCCGGCGTCCCCTTCTACCTGCGCACAGGCAAGCGCCTGGGCAAGCGGGTCAGCGAGATCGCCATCGTCTTCAAGCGTGCCCCCCACCTGCCCTTCGAGGCCACGGCCACCCGGGAACTGGGCGCCAACGCCGTGGTTATCCGCGTACAGCCCGATGAAGGCGTGACCCTGCGTTTCGGGGCCAAGACCCCTGGCTCGGCCATGGAGGTTCGCGACGTCAACATGGACTTCTCCTACGGGCGTTCCTTCACCGAGGCCTCCCCGGAGGCCTACGAGCGGCTGATCCTGGACGTGCTCCTGGGAGACCCGCCCCTCTTCCCCACCACCGAGGAGGTCAATCTGTCCTGGAAGATCCTGGACCCGATCGAGGAGTTCTGGGCCGGACAGGGCCAGCCCCAGCCCTACCGCGCCGGCACATGGGGTCCGCGGGAGGCAGATCTGATGCTGGCCCGCGACGGATACCACTGGAGGATGCCATGATCGTCAGACTGAACAACACCACTACCTCCGCCATCGCCCGGGAGATTGACGAGCTCCACGTGGAGCGGGGAGAGGCCGCCCAGGGAAGAGTGCTGACCCTGGTCATCGTCACCGAGCAGGCCCATCTGGAGACGGCCCTGGAAACCGTGAACGCAGCAAGCCGTGAACACCCCTGCCGGGTCATCGCCATGGTGACCGACGCCGAAGACCATCAGGCCGAGCAGGAAGCGGACCAGAGGTTCGCTGCAGCGCAGTCCTCTGAAGATTGCGTCTCCTACAAGAACACCGACCATGACGGCGAGCGCACACTGGATGCCGAAATCCGCTTCGGTTCGGATGCCGGCGCCGGCGAGGTGGTGGTTTTGCGACCAGTGGGGGCTTTGCTGGACCATTCCGATGCTCTGGTCATCCCCCTCCTGGTGCCTGATGCCCCTCTGGTGGTTTGGTGGCCAACCAATCCGCCCCTGGATCCCTCGCAGGATTCCATCGGGACCATGGCCGCAAGCAGAATCACCGATGCCATGGAAGCCGACGATCGCCAGGCTGCCTTCGCTGGACTGCTGGCCCATTCGCGCGATCAGGACGTGGACCTGTCCTGGACCAGGATCACCATCTGGCGGGCACAGCTGACATCCATGGTGCAGCAGCCGCCCCATCTGCCCATCCGTTCGGTCAGGGTGACCGGCCAGGCCCACTACCTGCCATTGGAGCTTTTGGCCTCCTGGCTGGCACTGAAACTTAAGGTGCCGGTCACCGTTGAGCGTGACCCGCAGGCCCGGGCCGTCACCGGTGTCTACTTCGAACGTCCTGACGGAGTCATGAGCATGGAGCGCCACAATGACGATCAGGCCCGAATCAACCAGCCTGACCAAGCCCCACAGACCATCTCCATGCCCCTGCGCACCGCTGTGGACTGCATGAGCGAGGAACTGGGTCGTTTGGACCCTGATGAGGTCTATCAGGAGGTCATCCACACCGGCTGGGGAATGGTCGACCACCAGTAGACCCCAGCAGCGACTCAATTCATATGCAAACGCAGGGGTGTAGGCTGAGGCAAGCATCACCTGCATGCGAGGAGGATCAGATGACCGAGCGTCGAATCGTTACCTATGCCACAACCAAGCTGCTCAACCAAGCTACAGCAGCCCGCATCCTGCTGGAGCTGGGAGACCTCCTGGCCCGTCAGGACAGGGCCGACCTGGCGCTGACCGGCGGACGAGATGCTGCGGATGTCTATGCCTTGATGGGCGCTGATCCCCTGAGCCGGAGTGTGGATTGGAGCCGGGTCCACCTCTGGTGGAGCGATGAGCGGTTCGTGGGCCTGGAAGACCCGGACCGCAACGACGAACAGGCACGGCGGGCCTGGTATGGCTCGCTGATCAACCAGGGGCTGCTGCCGCAGGCCAACGTGCATTCCATGCCCGTGGACACTCGCAGCCCAGCTCAGGTTGAAGCCGCCGACCAGGAGGAGAACGAACGGGCTCTGACCCAGGCAGCAGCCACGTATCAGCAGGAGATCATCGACCAACTGGGCCCTGAGGGCCGGATGGATCTGGCCGTCTTCGGTGTAGGCCCCGACGGCCACTATGCCTCCCTCTTCCCCGACCGCCCCGAGGTCAGGCTGCAGGACGACGATCTGCTGGTGACGGGCATCAACAACTCCCCCAAGCTGCCCCCGCTCAGGGTCACCATGACCACGCCATTCATCCACCGGACCCCCAAGGTCTGGCTGTTCACCTCAACTGCCGAGAAGGCTTCGGCCGTCGCTGCCGCCCTGGGAACCACAGACGATCCCCATGTCCCCTCCTCTTATGCCAGGGGCACCCGAGAGACCCTCTGGCTCCTGGACGCTGATGCCGCCTCGAAACTGAACTGAGCCTTCTGCACCAAGAGCCTCCACGGATCTCAGGACTCCGAAGATTCCTTACCCGCAGCACGGACGGAATCTTCGGAGTCCTTTCTCGTCATTTGCTCGACAGCCCGGTCGGATTCGTCGACGATCCACTCCATGGCATGCCGTGCCCCCTCTGCATCGCCCCGACGTATCAGCGCAGCCACGTCGCCGTGCAGCCGAAGAGCCTTCTCATCGGCCTTCCTGGGCATAAGCTCATGCCGGGTCCGCCCGGACAGCACTGAGGCAATCACATCGCCCAGCGCCGCGAACATAGCGTTGCCCGATGCCTCAAGCAGGGTTCGATGGAAGGTTTCGTCAGCCCGAAGATAGTCCGGCCCGTCGGCCCGGTCAGCGTTGGCCACCATATCAATAGCGGCCCGCGTCAGCTTCGCCCATTGATCCTGATCAGCATGGCCGGCCGCCAGCTGGGCAGCCATGGGCTCCACGCATGCCCTGAGCTCGGACAGCTCATGCAGGGCCCGCCCCCGGTCGGGTCCGCGCAGCCTCCACTCGATCACCTGTGGATCATAAATATTCCAGTGTTGACAAGGATTGACTGTGGCACCGACCTTGCGCTTGACAGTGACCAGACCCATGGCCTCAAGAACACTGGTAACCTCCCGAGTCACTGTGCGCGAAGGCCTCTGGCTATCCAGATCCGGTGAGGGCAGCCTGTCGCCCGGTGCGATAGTGCCATCGACGATGGCCGCCCCCCACTGGTCCAGCAGCCGGTCATGCAGGGTGCCTTCTGTAGCCGTTTCGTCATCAGGCTTACTCGCGCTTTCCACGGATTCCACTCTAGCAATCGGTCCCGTATTCAGAACGATCAGACGATTCAGCAAACAAGTAGAGGCTCAACCCTGCTTTCAGCATGCCATCTTCCAATCCGTCCCAGATTCGTGTAGGATATTGTTTGTTAAGGCATACTTAATATCACGCTGTCGATATTAAGTAATGCAAAAAAAGAGCCGGAAAGCTGATAATGCCGAATGGTTCGCACCCTCAGAGAAGAGGTAGCCATGCTTTTAGCGTCGCAGCCGACAGCCGACGGGTACCTAACCCTGGCGGCGAGTCAGGCCGTTTCCCTGAACACCACCCAATTGGGCATCAGCTTGGTGCTCAGCCTGGTGGTGCTCATTTTCCTGGTCACTGTCGTCAAACTCCATCCCTTTGTCTCCCTGCTGGGTGCCGCCCTGGTGGTCGGCATCGGTTCCGGCTACGGTCCCGTGGCCACCCTGGCCAGCTTCACTGGCGAGTTCGGCTCCACCATGGGCTCGGTGGGCATTCTGATCGGCCTGGGAGCAATGATCGGCAAGGTCCTCATGGACACTGGAGCCACTGACCAGGTGGTCAACACCCTGGTCGCCAAGTCCAAGCCCGCAACCATCCCCTGGATCATGGCCCTGATCGGCGCCCTGATCGGCCTGCCCATGTTCTTCGAGGTTGGCCTGGTCATTCTGGTCCCGGTCATCATTCTGGTGGCCCGCCGCACCAAGCTTCCACTGATGCGTGTGGCCATCCCCACCCTGGCAGGCCTGTCCATCATGCACGCCTGTGTGCCTCCTCACCCTGGTCCCCTGGCCGCCCTGAGCCAGTTCAAGCAGACCGGCAACGTAGGCCTGACCATGATGTTCGGCATCCCCTTCGCCCTGATCACCCTGGTCGTCGTGGGCCCGGCCTTCTCCCGACTGGCCTCCCGCTGGGTGCCCATCGAAGCCCCGGCTGACTTCGTGGCCAAGAGCGAACAGGCGGGCAAGGAAGAGACCCGGCTGCCCTCCTTCGGTCTCTCGGTCTGCTGCATCCTACTGCCAGCAGTCCTCATGCTGCTGACCTCCATCTTCGAGATTGCCATTCCCGGGTTCATGGACCGCACGGACGGCCTGGCACAGACCATCAACTTCATCGGCAACCCGGTCATGGCCCTGGCCATAGCGCTGATTGTCTCCATGCTGGTCCTCAAGGCAGCCTCGGGCATCTCCTGGAAGACCGTCAATGACTCCCTGGGAGCCTCGCTTCCCGCCGTGGCAGGCATCCTGCTGATTGTGGGCGCAGGCGGCGGCTTCAAGGGCGTTCTGGTCTCCACCGGCATCGGCAAAATCATCGGTACCTTTGTAGAGAACTCCAACATCTCCATTTTCCTTCTGGGTTGGGTCATCGCCGTCTTCGTGCGCATCGCCACAGGCTCGGCCACCGTCTCCATCCTGACCACGGCCGGCATCCTCAGCAACGCCATGACCATGATGCATGCAGGCTCCATGGCCACTACCCTCCTGGTCATCGTCATCGGCGCTGGGTCCATCTTCCTCTCCCACCTCAATGACGCGGGCTTCTGGCTGATCAAGGAGTACTTCGGCCTGAGTGTCGGCGAGACCCTGAAGACCTGGTCGGTTCTTGAATGCCTGCTGTCGGTAGTGGTCCTGGTCCTGGTCATGGTCGCCAGCATCTTTGTGCCCATCACTGCCTGAGCGTCATTGTCAAATCACTTTTCAGAAAGGTTACACATGGTCGACACAACGTTGAAGAACTCCGACGCGCTGAGCGCAGAAGAACACCCTGAGCCGCAGGTGCCCTCAGCAGTGGACAACACGGTTTCCCCGGACTACTTCCAAGGCCGCACCCCCATTCTGGTCATCATGGGGGTCGCCGGCTGCGGCAAGACCACCATGAACGAGCACCTGGGCAACAAGCTGGGCTGGGACATGGCCGAGGCCGACGACTTCCACCCCCAGGCCAACATCGACAAGATGGCTCGCGGCATCCCCCTGAACGACGAGGACCGATGGCCCTGGCTGGACAGTATCCATGATTGGATCGAGGACCACATGCGGCGAGGAGTGCCCGGAATGGTCACTTGTTCGGCCCTGAAGCGGATCTATCGTGAACGGTTGCGGATGCCGGGGGTAGTCTTCATTCACCTGAGCGGGGACTACGACTCCATCATGGAACGGCTCTCCAAGCGGAAGGGCCACTTCATGAAGCCGCAGATGCTCCGCTCCCAGTTCGATGACCTGGAACCCCTGGGACCGGACGAAGTCCACCTGACCATCGACGTGGGTCTGCGCATGTCTCCTGAGATCGAGGCCGAAGAGGTCATCGACACCCTAGGCCTTCAGAGCTACGTCAAGGCGCACACCGCCCAGGTTCAGGCCGAGCGTGCCCGGCAGGCAGCCCGCCAGTAGCACCGACGATTCGGCCCGACCGCGGCCGAGAACCAACCGCCGCGGTCAACTTCACACTGTTGCAGTCAAGGAGAGGAACTGACACTATGAAGATTGGCATGATTGGCCTGGGACGCATGGGCAAGAACATGGCAGACCGCCTACGTACCGGCGGCCACCAGGTGATCGGCTACGACATCGCTCCGAACTCGGGCAGGGATGTCGGCAGCCTTGGGGCCCTGATCCAGGCGCTGGAGGCCCCCAGGGTGATCTGGGTCATGGTCCCGGCCGGCAAGCCCATCGAGTCCACTCTCAATCAGCTGGGCGAGGTGATGGAACGTGGCGACCTGGTCGTGGATGGCGGCAACACCCGCTTCACCCAGGACCAGGAGCACGCCCAAGCCCTGTCCGCCAAGGGTATAGGCCTGGTGGACGTGGGCACCTCCAACGGCATCTGGGGCAAGGAGAAGGGGTACGCCCTGATGGTCGGCGGATCTGACCAGGACGTGGCCCGGATCCAGCCCATTCTTGACACCCTGAAGCCCGAGGGCGACTACGGCCTGGTCCACGCTGGAGGAACCGGCGCGGGCCACTATGCCAAGATGGTCCACAACGGCATCGAGTACGGGATGATGCAGGCCCTGGCCGAGGGGTATGCGGTCCTGGAGGCCTCCGACCTGATCAAGGAGCCAGGCGAAGTGGTGGAGTCCTGGCGCAAGGGCTCGGTCATCCAGTCCTGGCTGCTGGACCTGCTGGCCCAGGCCCTGAAGGAGGATCCGCACCTGAGCGGGATCGCCGGCGAGGCCGATGAGACCGGTGAGACCAAGTGGATGATTGCGGACGCCCTGGAGCTGGGGGTGCCCACACCGGCCATCACCTCGGCCCTCTACGCCCGTCAGTCCTCCAAGATTGAGGATCCCATGACCATGAAGGTGGTCTCCGCTCTGCGCAGCGCCTTCGGCGGCCACCCCATCGTCAGGGAGTGACCTGGTCCCGGGCCGGGTACCAGTAGGATCCCACCTGCGGACGGACCTGGACCATGGCACCGTCATCAGCGAAATCCAAGGGGGCAAAGACGATTTCGCGATGACAGCCGTCGCCCTGGCCGTCCCTGGCGAACCTGTGGTAGGCCACGATCCAATCATCCCGGCCCGGCACACGGGTGATGCAGTGGTGCCCCGTGGCTAGAATCCCCTTGTCATAATCAGCCTTGACCAGGATCTGGGGTGCGGTCCAGGGCCCATCCAGCGATGGCGCGTTGGACCAGCGGATCCGGTAGTTCGGATCCCTGGTGTCGTTCTCCGACCAGGAGGCATAGTAGGTGTCTCCCCGTCGGCAAACAGTGATGGCTTCGCGGAAATTGTCGGGTACTGCGGAGCGCACCGAGCCATCTTCCAGGCACATGCCGTCCGAGCTCAGCCGCGCCATGTAGGCACGGCCATTGCCCCAGAGCAGGTAGGGTATATCGTCGTCATCCACAAAGACCGAGGGATCAATGGGCACGCAGTCATAGTCCCCTCGGGCGATGAATGGCTCCTGGGCCACCCGGAAGGGGCCGGTTGGGCCGGGAGCGACAGCTTGGCCGATTTGCCCGTCTGCCACAAAATACAGGATGCAGCGCTCCTGGCGCACCAGCAGACAGGGAGCCCAGGCACCTTGCCTCCCATGCCACCAGGGGACCTGGTCCAGGTCCAAGATCTTTCGGCGAGTCCAGTGGCACAGATCTCCGGATTCATAGACGTAGAAGGCGTGCGAGGACCAACCAGCTAGACCGTCCTCGGTACAATAGAGGTACCAGCGGTCCCCGATCATGACCAGATCCGGGTCCGCGCAGTAGCGATGCAAAGGGTTGCTCGCCAATCCCGTCCCCTTCGATCCTTGATGTGCGCTTGCGAATTCCTCCATGGACTATGACTCCGATCCTTCATGAGTGCGGCGGCCGGAACCTCCGACCGCCGCCATTGACTACGACCTTTCGACTGGGCGCCTTACCCCTTGACCGCTCCGGCAACCAGCCCGGAAACGATCCACTTCTGGCAGAAGATGAAGAAGATGAAGACCGGAATCAGGGCCAGGACCGTAATGGTCATGAAGCTGGGCCAATCAGTTGTGAACTGGCCGACTGCGTTGTAGACCTGCAGGACGATGGTGCGCAGGTTGGAGCTGCTGATGAAAACGTTGGCCGTCATGAAGTCGTTCCAGGTCGACATGGTCTGGAAGACCACCACCGTAGTCAGGATGGGCCTGATCAGTGGCAGCACGATGCTCCAGAAGATCCTCAAGGGGCCGGCACCGTCGATCCTGGCGGCCTCGATGAGCTCGAAGGGCAGGGACTGCATGTAGCCCACGATCAGGAAGTAGCAGAAGACCGCCCCGCCCAGGTACATGACGATCAGACCCAGGAGCGTGTTGACAAGCCCCACGCTGGACTCCATCCGGTAGAGGGGAATCAGAGTGGACTGGGCGGGAATGACGAAGGCAATCATGAGGATCACCCCGATGACCGAGGTGAAGATCGACTTGCGCAGGATCATCCCGTAGGCAGCCAAAGCTCCGATCAGCACCTGGAAGAGGACTCCGAAAAAGGTGACGATCAGGGTGTTGACCAGGCTGCGGACGATGGGCACCGTGGCGAAGGCCCGCGTGTAGTTGCGCAACGTCCACTGCTTGGGCAGGCCCAGGGGATTGGTGGCCATGTCGGGGACGGTCTTGAAGGTGTTGATCAGGATGTACCAGAGGGGCACAGCACAGATCAGGGCGATGATCAGCACCACCACGCTCCTGACCACCGAACGCCGCCGCTCCCGCTGGCTCAGTGTCAGAGTCGAGCTCTTGCTGCTGCTCATTGGAACCTCCTCGAAATCAGGCTGGCGGCACCCATCTGAGCGAAGACCACGAGGGCCGTAGCCAAGGTGAACAAAACCGCCAGGGCCGAGCCCAACCCGTACTGGGACTGGCCGATGCCCTGCTGGATGATGGACTGGGTCACCGTATAGGTGGAGTACCCGGGGCCGCCCTTGGTCATGGTGTAGGGCAGATCGTAAACCTTGAGGCCACCTGACATGAGGAGGAAACTTGAGGTGACGATGCCCGGAATCAGCTGGGGCAGGGTGATGTGGACGAACTGCTGGCGGCTGCTGGCCCCGTCCACTGTGGCCTGCTCATAGAGGTCTCCGGGAATGGACTGCAGGAAAGCCAGGTAGAGGGTGGCATGCCAGCCGATCTGTGCCCAGACGGCGATGAAGATGACGCAGCACCGGGCCAGGGTCGAGTTGGACAGCCAGGGCACCGGCCCCAGGCCGAAGACGCCCAGGATGGTGTTGATGACACCTGACTTCATAGGCGAAAAAATGTACTTCCAGACCATGCCCATGATTGCCAACGATGGCACGCTGAAGAAGAAGAACAGTGAGCGTGCGAAGTTGCGGCCCCAGAACTTCCGGTTCAGGGTGACGGCCAAGGGGATGGCGAAGATGGTCACCAGGACCGTCTGGGCCACAGCGTACAGAATGGTGAACACCAGGCCTTGTATGGTCGAGGAATCAGTGAACACGCTACGGTAGTTCTCCCAACCCACATAATGCATGTTCATGCTGTAGCCGTTGAAGTCGGTCATCGAGTAGATGATGGTCTGCACCAAGGGCACTGCAAAGAGAATAATGAAAACGGCCAGGATGGGCAGGAGGAACCAAAACGATGTGAGATCTTCCCGCAGCCCTTGGATACGCTTGCGATGAGCATATTCACGTTCCCGCCGATCATCCATACTCAAACTATCAGCCGTGGCACGCACCACTGGCATTTCATCATCAAGGACCATAAGTCACCCATTTCGGACCAACTGTTTCAACTTTCACCAACTCGGATTTCATTTCACTGAAGCCATTTTGTCGTCGATGGCCTTGGCCCACTGATCCACTGAAATAGAACCCTGCACCAGCTGCTGCGTCTCCGACTGCCGGACCGTAGTCAGCACATCGGGCTTGGCATAGAAATTCATGACCAAGAAGTAGCGACCTGTCTTGACGTTCTTCTCGTACACGGTCTGGTATTCCTTTTTAACCGTTGACTTGAAACCCTCGACAGTAACGGCATCACCGTTTTTTGCCCTTTCCTTGAGCGCCCAGTCCCCTTCCAGGAAAGTCAAGAACTTACGAGCTGCCTTGAGTTTGCTAGCTGACAGCTTGGAGTAGATGGCAAAGGCAGGCGAGGGAGATCCTTGCGCGTAGTTTATCTGCCCCTTGACAAGCATGGGCATTGGGGCCATGCCCCACTTGATGTCAGATTCAGAAAAAGAAGGAATATCCCATGGACCGGTGCAGATCATTGCCACCTGTCCATTGACGAACTGTGTCTTCATGTCATCCCCGCTGATGCCCACAGTATCTCTGGTGACCAAGTCTTCATCGTAGAGTTTCATCCACGCCTTGACAGCCTCCTTCTGGTCTGCGCCCGGGGTTTGAGGACGCTTGTCGATCAGTGAAGTGACATCAACGTTGTTTTGAGCAAATTCGGAGCCCAGAAAAGCATCAGGGATTCGGCTGGGACCATCAGCGATGGTCTCCAAGAATGGGGTGATCTGGGCTTTCTTGAGCTTTTCGCAGAGCTTGAGGAAATCATCCCAGTTGTCGGGAACACTCTTAGCGCCGACTTTGGCCAGGAGCTCCTTGTTGTAGATGATGCCCGACGCCCAGGAGGAAAGGGACATGCCGTAGACTTTCTTGTCGTGGCTGACGAAATCCTTGTTGGCCTGCGATATGTTTTTCATGAAAGGCTCATCTGTCAGGTCACGTACATACCCGTTCTTGATCAGATCAGCTTTGTTCTCGGAAGTGATAATGAACACGTCAGGAGCCTGATTACCCACAAGTCTGGTCTGCAGGGTCTGAATATACTCCGGGGTCGGCGGCGAATAGCTGAAATCAACCTTGATATCAGGATTCTCTTTCTCGAACTCGTCAATATACGGTCTCATAGTCTGCTCATTGCTCCATGACAGGAAAGACAGCTTGGTCTTGCCGGCATTGGATTCACCTCCTCCACCACAGGCTCCCATCGCCGCCACCATGGCACCGGTCAGGGCCGCAACTGTCAATTGCTTCAGTGCTTTGCTCAGCTTCATGATTCCTCCTTGTAATCAATCTTCTGCAATCCTTGTGGTATTCAACTCCGAAACCAGCATTTTTGACACGATTCAATTCCGCTACAAAAAGATATATCATTTGAATTGAATCGTGTCAAATCATGAATGTACTACCATTGCTATATGGCATAACACGGTTCACTTTTATGCGTTGAAACAAATGTGAAACCGGAAATACTGGAATGGTGCGCAACATGGTAACAATGAGTGACGTGGCCAGGGAGGCCGATGTGTCGCGAGCCACTGCCTCATATGCCCTCAGAGGCGATAGCCGTATCACGAAAAAAACCAGGTCGAAGGTCATAGCCGCCGCGAAGAAACTCAATTATTCTGCCAATCTTTCAGCCAGAAGCCTTCGGTCCGGAAGAAACGGGGTTGTCGGGGTTGCGATATTCGAACTGGACAAGTCCTACCCCTCCCAGATGAGTGCCGCAATCTCCAAGGAAATCAACGCACACGGAATGCAAGCCATCATCCAACAGACCACTAACTCCAGAGAGGACGAGGTTTCTATTCTGCAGCGGGTCACCAGCCAACTCTGCGATGGAACCATATTCAGTCCAGGCAATGTCTCAAACGAGGAGATGAAAGCCTTGATCCACGGCAAGCCGATAGTCTTGCTTGATGATCACTCGGCCCATCCCATCTTCGATAGTGTCGAGACCGCCGGCCGGGAAGGCGCAAGGACGGCCATAACCCATCTGCTCGCCCAGGGATGCCGACGCATTGGAGTGGTAGGAGCAGACATTTCCGTTCTCGGAAAACCCTCCATGAAAAACTCCGTTGCAGCCAGAAGATTGATCGGTTGTCAGGAAGCCTTTGAAGCTAGTGGCAGGATGCTGTCTCCGGATGCATTCATAGGATTAAGTCCCTGGGACGAAAATGCCTCCAGATCCTTGGCCCATAACCTGGCCGATCAGGGCGACTTCCCCTTCGATGGGGTGTTCTGCTTGACGGATTCGATGGCTCTGGGCATGATTCGGGGACTGTATGATTGCGGAATCTCCGTTCCGAGAGATGTGGCAGTCATTGGCTTCGATGGCATCAACGAAGGCGCTTCCTATATTCCTTCCTTAACGACAATCAGCACGGATCGAGAGGATCTGGCCCGCAAGGCGGTCTCCATTCTGCTACATGATCTCAACCATCCCGACAGACAATCCAAACCCAGGAGAGAAACAGCCAAGTTCAACCTGGAAGTGCGCGAATCCACCATGCTTGGCCGGTAAGAGTCCGAAAAGCACACACTCCACGCATATCCATCGCAACACGGATGCTCCCCTGGTTCTCCGAAGAGAGCCAGGGGAGCATCCGAAACCAGAGCGCTGCCTGAGCCGAGGCCCTGACCTATGATTGGCAATCGCTCATGACGGGATCAATCCACAGGAAATGCCGACATTCTGCTACTCATTCCTGCTTGATTTCTGACTTGTCCTCGGCCCAGAGGGTGTGGAAGACACCCGGCTGATCCACGCGCCCATAGGTGTGGGCGCCGAAGAGGTCGCGCTGCCCCTGGATCAGGGCGGCGGGGAGCCGATCGGAACGCAGTCCGTCGTAGTAGGACAGGGAGCTGGCGAAGACGGGGATGGGGATGCCGGCCTGGGTGGCGCCGGCCACGACACGCCGCCATGAATCCTGGGCCTGCTCGACCGCCTGCTTGAAGAAGGGGTCGAAGAGCAGGGAGCCCGGTTCACGGCCAGAGGCGTAGGCATCAGAGATCCGGTTCAGGAACTTGGCCCGGATGATGCAGCCGCCGCGCCAGATGCGGGCGATGGCGCCCATGTCCAGCTTCCAGCCATAGACCCGGGCTCCCTCCTGCATCTCGTTGAATCCCTGGGCGTAGGCCACGATCTTGGAAGCATAGAGGGCCTGGCGAATGTCCTCAATGAAGGACTTGCGGGCCTCGGGGTCGGCAGCCAGATCGGCCATGACGGCCTTGGGCTGCGGACCCTTCAGTCCCTCCTGTGCAGCCTGGCTGCGCAGCTCAGGCGAAGAGGAAAGTCCCCGGGCGAAGACGGCCTCACCAATGCCGGTCACGGGCACGGCAAGATCCAGTGCGGTCTGCACAGTCCAGGTACCGGTGCCCTTCATGCCGGCCTGATCGGTGACGATGTCGATGAAGGGCTTGCCGGTGGCGGCATCGGTGTGATGGAGTACCTCGGCGGTGATCTGCACCAGGTAGGAGTTCAGATCCCCCTTGTTCCACTCCTCGAAGACCTGGGCGATGGCCTCGGGTTCCATGCCCAGACCGCGACGCATCAGGTCATAGGACTCGGCGATCACCTGCATATCGGAGTACTCGATGCCGTTGTGGACCATCTTGACGAAGTGACCCGCACCGTCTGTGCCGATATGGGTGACGCAGGGTTCGCCGTCGACCTTGGCGGCGATGGACTCCAGGATGGGTCCCAGGGTCTTCCAGGACTCATCGGTTCCACCGGGCATCATGGAGGGCCCCAGGAGTGCGCCCTGCTCGCCGCCGGAGACACCGCAGCCAACAAAGTGCAATCCACGGGCGCGGATGGCCTTCTCCCGGCGGATGGTGTCCTTGAAGTAGGCATTGCCGGCGTCGACGATGATGTCCCCCGGCTCCATCAGGTCGGCCAGGTCGTTGATCATCTGGTCGGTGGGATCACCGGCCTTGACCATGATGATGGCGGTGCGGGGTTTGGTCAACGAGGCCACGAACTCCTGCAACGTCTTGGCCGGGACAAACCGCCCCTCCTGGCCATGATCATTGATCAGGGTCTCGGTGCGCGAATAGTGACGGTTGTAAACCGCTACGGTATTGCCGTGCCGTGCCAGGTTCCTGGACAGGCTGGCGCCCATGGCGGCCAGACCCACGACTCCGATATTGGCTTGAGCTTGTGTCATCACATCACCTTTCGACGGTAGCCCGGAAAGGCCGGGCACCAGGTTCCATGCCGTCAATTCTATGGCCCGGACCCGATTTGGGCCAGGATCCATAGGGTGAGATTCCACTCACTCAGTCCTTGTGATGCTTGCCGCCCTTGATTTTGCGGGAAGGCAGAACCACTCGCGTCAGCTTGGGAACCGCCCTGGTGGAAACGAACAGGGGCTGCACCTCCACGATGGGGTTGTAGGGAGCCAGACCGAACCACTTGATCGGCGAGCCCGCCACCTTACGGATGGCGTACTTGACCTTCAGCGAGAAGGCACCGCGGGAGTCGATCTTGGACTCGGGCATCAGAGCCTTGTGGACCAGCACGTAGGTGACTGTGCCGATCTGCGGATCCTCGTCCACCTTGGGGTAGATGGATGGCTGCTTGGGCAGTTCGCCGCTGTCGATCAGCTCATGCATGATCTGGTGCAGGTAGGTGGCCACATTCTGGTCAACCTTGAAGCCCAGCCTCATGCGCACACGGAAGAGGTAGTTGGTGCCGAAATTCTCCACCGAATACTTGCGGGTGTAGGGAGCATCCGTGGTCTGGACCGAGACCGCCCACCAGGCGCGAGCCCGTTTGGGCCGGTTGGCGAAGATGGAGAAGAAGATATCGGTGTCCAGCCGCCGCATCTCCGCGTCCGAGGTCAGATAGACCAGATTGTCCGCGTAATAGGGGACGCGGAAGTCGTTGTGGAGCATCTCCAGGGCGGGCAGACACTCCTTTGCCGTCATATGCCGACGCTGTGAGCGCTCCACCTTGGTGCCCACATCCCAGGTGTACATGATGTAGAGGATGGCCGCGGTCAGCAGCATGGTGAACCAGCCGCCGTGCATGAACTTTGCCATGGAGGCCATGAAGAAGAGGATCTGGATGGCCAGGAAGACAGCAGCGAAGAGCAGGGAGAGCGCCCGCTTGCCGTCGTGCCAGATATAGTCGGCCAGCAGAACGGTGGTGGTGATCATGGTCACTGTCAGGGCCAATCCGTAGGCGGCAGAAATGTGCTCGGAATCCTTGAAGATGGCCAGCACCGTCAGCGTGGCCGCGCACAGGACCCAGTTGATGGTTGGGATATAGAGCTGGCCACGGGTCCGCGCCGGGTAGCGCACCTGCAGGTGCGGCATCCAGTTGAGGCCGGTGGCCTCCGAGACCATGGTGAATGCACCCGTTATCAGGGCCTGCGAGGCGATGACGCCGGCCGTCACCGACAGGAGGACAGCCACGTAACGCACGGTGGTGGGCATCATCTGGAAGAAGGGGTTGAGCCCGTCCACACCCTGCAGGGCCTTATTGTCGCTGTTGCGCAGGATCCAGGCCCCCTGGCCGAAGTAGTTGAAGACCAGGGCGACGTTGATAAAGGGCCATGTGGCATAGATGTTGCCCCGACCCACGTGACCCATGTCGGAATAGAGAGCCTCGGCTCCCGTGGTGGACAGGAAGACCGTGCCCATGATGGTCAGACCCACCGGGTTCTGCGGGCTGAAGAGGAAGCGAATCCCGTAGACCGGATTCAGGGCCTCGAAGATGGACCAGTCGTTGCCTATGCAGTAGATGCCGATCAGGGCCAGGAATGCGAACCAGACCATGACCACGCTTCCGAAGACCTTGCCGATCCGCTCCGTTCCGCGCGACTGGACCGCAAACAGAATCAGGATGATCACTAAGGTGATGACCATGGTCAGGTTTCCGTTTTCGCGGAAGATCGGAGTCAGGACGGGGATGGTCTTCAGGCCTTCGACTGCCGAGGATATGGAGACCGCCGGAGTCAGCACCGAGTCAGCCAGGAAGGCTGCGCCACCGACCATGGCAGGAATGGCCAGCCATTTGCCGTAGTGCCGGACCAGGGTATACAGGGCGAAGATGCCGCCCTCGCCCTTGTTGTCGATGCGCATGGCCACCAGAACGTATTTGACCGTGGTGATCAGCGTGATGGACCAGAAGACCAGGGAGAGCATGCCCAGCACTGCAGCCCTGTCCACACGGGCCATGCCGCCCTGCCCGGCCACGAAGGCCTGCATGGTGTACAGGGGCGAGGTGCCGATGTCGCCGTAGACCACACCCAGGGCCACGATGCACATGCCCAGGCTGATCCTGTCAGGCGAGGACTGCACCCGTCGCCACCAGCGGCCCAGAGGGCCCTTTGGCGGGGTGCGGCGACGCTGGGCCGCACGCTGGGCCTCGCGCCGGACCCGCTTGAGCTCGTTCTCCTCCTCGCGCGTGCGGGATTTGGCCGAGATCTTTGGGGCCTTGGTAAAGCTCTCCGGGGGAAGTATCGACTCCTTCGTCAGCCGACCCTTACGGGAGGCCGCCGTCGGCTTCGCCGCTTTTTCGCTGGATAACCGGGGTGGTTCGTCAGCGCCCCTGCCATCATCCTGAGCCGCCAACTCATGCCGCTCATCCGCCATAGAGCCCTCCATCGGCCAATGCCTTCACTCATCTACTTCCGGGTGCCGTATGTTGCTGTTCGCGCACACGTGCGACGACAACCGTAGCACTCTCCCCCCACACTCGGCAGGGGCGATTCAGACCGCGACACACCATTAGCTTAATACCGCCTGGCAGCGTCCGTCGGACATCCCTCACAAGCCATAAACCCGGCGCGTGGTGGCCGCCGTCGCTTTGGCCACTTGGGCCAGGGGGCAACCCAAAGCATCGGCCATGGCTCGGAGGGTATAAGGAATCATGTATGGGGAGTTGGTGCGTCCCCGGTAGGGCATAGGACTCAGGTAGGGTGCATCAGTCTCCACCATGATGTGGTCCATGCCGACCACGGACAGGGCCTGGCGGATTCCCTCGTTGCCCTTGTAGGAAACCGTTCCCGAAAAGCTCAGATACCAACCGTGTTCGGCGGCCACCTGGGCCATCTGCGCATCCCCCGAATAGGAGTGGAAGATCGTGCACTCGGGAGCGCCGTCCTCCAACAGGGTCTCGATGACCTGCCGATGGGCATCGCGGTCGTGGATCTGCATGGGCAGACCCAGCTCCTTGGCCAGGGCGATGTGGTCGCGGAAGGCCTGCCGCTGGATCTCTTCGGCCCCCTGACCGGTCCGGTAGAGGTCCATGCCCGTCTCCCCGATGGCCACCACCTGGTCAGGATATGCGCGAGCCAGGCGGGCGACCTCTTCAAGCGCCTGCTCGAAAGAAACCTCATGCCAGGGCTGATATTTCAGTGGCAGTCCGTCCGGTCCCGGCACCCCTCGATGACCATGCAGAACGGCCTCATTGGGATGAATGGCCAGAGCTGCGTGAACCACCCCGGGATGGGCCAGGGCCAGGTCCACAGCCGTCTGCAGGTTAGGCAGCTCGCAGCCCACGTCGATGGTCCCGACCACGCCCACGGCCCTAGCCCTTTCCAGCTGCTGGTCGACCGTGCGGACGGGGACCGGATCCTGCCCGCGCTCCCTGGCCTGCCGGTCCATCTCCTGGGCGAAAGGAACAACAGAGGCCATGTGGGTGTGATCGTCGATGACTCCAATGCCTTCGGGCAGGGGCTCCGGGTCGGGAGCCCAGCTGCGGTCGCGATGATGCCTGCTCATGGTCCACAGTCTAGAGTCCCGTGCGACCCAAACCACGACCCGCCCGGGTGGGTGGCGCCGACAAAGGGAACGCCGGCAGCTAAAATCACCCATGGCGGCCCTCGAACGGCAGGAACGGAAGAGCGAAGAAGCATCCGCCGTCCGTCCGCCAGTCCCCCGCCGCCGCGGTACCGTTGCCGTAAGCAGGAAAGGTGGAATATGTCTACGGATTGGCAACCTTCGTTCGAAGCTACCAGCGCCTACCTCTTCGTCCACTTCACCGGTCATGAACAGGCCGAGACGGACGAGCAGCTCTACTTCGCCCTCAGCCGCGATGGCCTGCACTGGCATGACCTGCGGGCCCAGGGAGACCCGGTGCTGACCTGGAGCGAAGGCGAGGGCGGCGTGCGTGATCCCTATGTCGTCCGGGGACCAGACGGTCTCTTCCACATCATCGCCACCGACCTGTCCGTCTACCACAGGGGCGGCTGGCAGGAGGGCCGGGCCACCGTGGACGGATCCACCGGCCTGGTCATCTGGGATTCGCCTGACCTGGCCCACTGGGGCAGACCCCGCCTGGTTGATGTGGCCTCGGCCATTCCCAAGGCCGGCATGGCCTGGGCGCCGGAGGCCTGCTGGGATGCCGACAGGAAGCGATGGATAGTCTTCTGGGCCACGGCTGCCGCCGACAGCACCGAGGATCCGGCCGCGGCCGACCTGGTCAACGAGCTGGGCGACGGCATCAACATGTATTACGCCACCAGCGCTGGCCTGATCACCTTCTCACGTCCAGTCAAGTGGATCGACCGCAGCAACGGAATCATCGACACAACCATGCTCAAGGCGCCCGACGGCTGGTGGTACCGGGCCTCCAAGGATGACCAGATCACCCTGGAACGCACCCGTAACCCCTATGCGGTAACCCATGAGCTGGTGCGTACGGACGACGACCAGGCCTGGTCCTACTTATCCAATCTGACCGACATCTTCGGCCAAGGACGCTACTCCTCGCATTATCTGGAGGGACCCGAGCTCTTCCTCTACAACGATACGGATGCCGCCGTACCCGACGGTCGGACCATGCCCTTCGGCCTGATCTGCGACCAGTTCGCCGAGGGCCGGGGCTACCTGCCCTTCCGCTCGGCGGATTTGTCATCCCGACGGCAGCAGGACTGGACCTTGGTCAACGACATGAACTTCGGCCGACTGACCAAGCGCCACGGCTCCATTATGCCCATCACCGAGAGCGAGTATCGGATTCTGAAGCGGACTCTGACCCGCTGACTCGCTTCTTTGCAGGTTCGTACATATACAGCTCCATACCAGTCAGCCTTGCCCACATGAGGGTAAAGGCAATCCTCCTCCCCATCTATATGCCTCTGCATGTCATGGAGTCCGATGTCCGGCAGCGCAGCACCCGGTGTCTGTCCACAATCCGCTCCGGAGAGGTCATTCCTCCCGGCGCCCCCACTGGCAGGGCACAGCCCAGGTCACGCCAGTGGACGAAGCCTCGGTGGCGTAGCAGCAGATTCACCCGAATTGGCTGCCTGCGGAGACGGGATTGAACCGGAGCCCACTCCCTCCCCACCCTGACCATCGTGGCCTTGGATTTCACTTTTCGCTGAGATGGTGCGGATGGCCATCTTCATGATGCTGGATCATGTCCGTCAGCAGGAAAGACAGGAAGATTCGGGCCGAACCCCTCGCGCAGTGATCGTGGGCTACCACCTGCTAGCGCGGGAATCCGCCCTGGGAATTCATACCACAAACACGCTTCAAAGGGATCCGGGAACTCAGTCGAAATCCATATAGTCAACGAAGGCCCGGACGTAGGTTATGGTGTCGGCTACCTTGCTCAGCCCTAGGATGGCATGATCGGGCAGACCAGGCACCTGCCGCCAGCGCGATGAGCGGGAGAGATCCAGACCCATGGCATGGGACGGATTCGATACCTGTCGGCCATTGGAATCCACCAGAACACCCTGGCCAGCCAACCGACGCAGATCGTCGCCCTTCAATCCTTGCGAGGGCTTGGCCACCAGCCCGCGCTTGCATAGAGTCGGAAAGATGCCCACGGGGGCGATCACCATGTTGATCTGGCCTGCGCTGACCCGGGTCAGGGCCTTGGCCGAATCGTCGTAGCCTTGGCCGTTCAGCGTCATGGTCGCCTCCATGTCCACCAGCCGACCATCCTTGATTCCCCGGTCGCGCATGAATCCCTGTTTGAGACGGTCGAACCCCTCCTCATGGGCGCTCATATTGAAGCCTTGCACTGAAATAAGCGGGTCCGGCGGCCTGGTCAGTCTGGTGACGACCAGGCTGACCACAAGGGCCAGCACCAGAACAGCGGCGAGAATACCAGGAAGGAAGTGCTGGGCGAAGTAGGGCCAACGCTTATCCGGCGGCAATTGCCTGAGGATGGACCATTTGGACTGTCCGGCGTGAGGATCCGCCGATGCCAGAACCCCTAGGGCATCCTCCTGCTCGGAGCTCAGCCCATATTGATCGTCCTGACGCTCATCCATGCCTGACCTCCCCGTCCGCGACGTTCACCAGCCCAGTCTAAATCCAGAACGAACAAGGGGCCGACGGAGGTTGCTTATCCCCCGTCGGCCCCTTGGACGCCAGACAGAGAGGTCCATCCTCAAGGAACCCTGTACCTGGTGCCGATGATGACGGCCTCGTCGGTCACTTGATGCCCGTCATGGCGATGCCTTGCACGAAGCTCTTCTGAATGAAGAAGAAGATGATCAGCAGGGGCAGCGCCGAGATCAGGGCGCCCGCCATGACCACGCCGTAAGGTGTGACCGAGGAGCCATGGCCGGTCAGCATGGCCAGCCCGGCGGTGATGGTCCTGGTCTCCGGGCGGCTGGTCATGATCAACGGCCAGAGCAGATCATTCCAGTTGCCCATGAAGTTGAACATGGTCACCACCAGCACCGAGGACTTGGCGTTGGGCAGGATGATCTGCCAGAAGATGCGGAACTCGCCGGCACCGTCGATGCGGGCCGCGTTGTCCAGATCCTTGGGCAGGGAGATGAAGAACTGACGCATCAGGAAGATGCCGCCCACATCAGCCAGCCTGGGGATGATGATGCCCCAGTAGGAGTTGACCAGCCCCATGCTTGCCAGCAACTTGTAAACCGGGATCAGCAGGGCCATGCCAGGGATCATCATGGTGGCGATCAGGATTCCCAGCAGGAACCCGCGCCCCTTGAAGTCGATCCTGGAGAGCCCATAGGCGGCCAGGGAGTCGAAGAAGACCGAGAAGACCGTCACGGCTCCGGCGAAGATCACCGTGTTCATCAGCTGCCTGCCGATAGGCATCCGCTGGAAGAGCGAGGTGTAGTTGTCCAGGGTGAATGAGGAAGGAATCACCTTGGGCGGCCAGGTCTGGGTCAGCTTGTTGGGCGTGAAGGAGGTGATGAGCACGATCAACAGCGGGAAGATGATGATCACCGTCATCAGGATCAGCAGGAAGTAGGTCAGAACCCTTGCCACCATGTGTCGGGCATGGGCCCTCTTGAGCAACTTATCGTGCTCGATTGCGGTAGGAGTCGACTGGCTCATCCGATTTCCTCCTTCTCATGCTTGTTGTTCCAGACCAGCTGGATAATGCCGATGATCAGCGTCATGATCAGCAGGACATAGGACAGGGCCGATGCGTAGCCCATCTTGCCGTTGCCGAAGGCCTCGGTGTAGATGCGATAGACGATGGTCTCCGTGGCGCGGTCGGGGCCTCCGGAGGTCAGAATGAAGACCTGGTCGAAGACCTGGAAGGATCCGATCAGTCCGAAGATGACCACATAGTTGAATGTGGGCATCAACCCGGGCAGTGTGATGTGCAGGAAACGCTGCCAGGCGTTGGCCCCATCCAGCGAGGCCGCCTCGTACAGGTCCGGGTTGATCCCCTGCAGACCGGCCAGGAAGATGACCATGAAATAGCCGAAGTTCTTCCATACGGTGATGAAGATGATGGTGGCCAGGGCCGTGGACTTGGTTCCCAGCAGATCCATGTGCTGGATGCCGAAGAGCACCTTGCCCCAGTAGGGTATCAGACCCAGGGAGGGCGAGAGGAGGAAGCTCCAGGCGATGGACGCCACAGTCAGCGAAATGATGTAGGGCATGAACAGGCAGGTGCGGAAGAAGCCGACCCCCTTGATGTCCTTGCGATTGAGCAATAGGGCGAAGGCCAGGGCCACGATGACCACCAGCGGCGCGTAGACGACCGCGTAGACGACCGTGTTGCGGAAGTCGGTCCAGAAGTCCGCGTTGGTGAAAAGCTCGGCGTAGTTGTGCAGACCGACAAAGATGCCCTTGCGGTTGATGCGGTCTGTAGTCAGCGAGGTGAAGAAGGTCTTGATGGTCGGGTAAAAAACGAAGACCGACAGGACGATCAGGGCCGGGGCTATGAAGCTCAGCCCGATTCGGATATTGCGCCTTGAAAGGGTTTTCTTGTTGTCCTTGATGACCGCGTCGGCGCCCTGCGCGGGTGGGATCCCAGTGGTAGTGGACATAAGTACTCCAAAGTGCCGCCCGGACGCCGGGCCCGGGCGACGGTCAGCCATGAGAGGACCGGCCGGCGGCACTACTGGCCGCCAAACCGGTTCCTCAGGGGTGGATGGTCAATCAGTCCTCAGCCTTGTACTCGTCCAGATACTTCTGGATCTTGTTGGAGGCTTTGGACAGCGAGGCGGAAATGTCATCGTTGGTACGAGCGGTGTTCTGGGTCACCGAATCCAGGGTGGCCGAGATATCCCCGAAGCCGCCCTTGAGGCCGGCGATGCCGATGTAGGAGTTGTCCGTGTTCTCGGAGACCTTGGCGATCAGGGGGCGCTTGGAGAGCTCTTCGGTGGTCACGGTCTTGTTGTTCGGCGGATAGGCGGAGCCCAGGGACCACATGACCTGGTTATCATGGTTGTTGTAGTACTTGAAGAAAGCGTAGATACCCTTCTTCTTGGCCTCGTCCTTGACCTGCGAGGTGACCCACCAATACAGGCCGGTGGAACCGGTGTTGGAGCCCTTCCTGCCGTCGGGGTAGACATAGGTGCCGTCCCCGTTGGGCACGGGGAACAGATCATGCTTGATGCCCTTGTCAGTGGCTGCCTGGTCCTCCCAGGGGCCGACGATGACCATGGCCGACTGGCCGGACTCAAAGGATTCGCGTGCAGCGGTGTCATCCATGCCGGTCTTGGAATAACCACCCTTGTAGAACTCGCGCATCTTCTGCAGGAAGGCCTTGTTCTGCTCGGAGTTGATGGTGACCTTGCCCTTGGTGTCGTATAGACCAGTGCCGTTGCCCTTCATGAAGGCCGCCCATCCGGAGTCGGACAGGGCCATACCGTACTGGGAACCGTCACCCTTGGTCAGCTTCTTGGCCACATCCAGGAGCTGGTCCCAGGTCTTGGGATAGTCCTGCTCGGTCAGGCCAGCGGCCTTCCACATATCGGTGTTGTACCAGACGGTGGAGGGCGCGTAGCCCATGGGGACCGCGCACTGCTGCTTCTTGCCGTCAATGGTGAACTCGGTCTGCTTGGTGACGTTGGGCAGGTAGTTCTTGGTCTCGTTGGAGGGATCGTCATAGAAGTCCTGCACGCACTGGAAGGTGCCGTCGATGGACCAGCCCTGGCCGTTGTCGGCACCGGTGGTGACGAAGTCGGGGCCGTCACCCGAGGTGACCTTGGTGACCATGGTCTCGCCGATGGTGCTCCAGGGCTGAAGCTGGGCATCGATGTGGTACTGCTTCTGGGACTTGTTGAAGTTCTCGACGATCTTCTTCAAAGTCTTGCCATCAGCCTCGGAGAATCCGTGCCACATGACGATGTTGGTGACGCCGTCCTTGCCCTTGGCATCCTTGCCTCCACTGCCGGAACCGCAGGCCGAGAGCCCTACGGTGCTGAGCGTGGCGAGCGCGATTGCGGCTACCGCAGCCTTTCTGATTGCCTTCATTGTCTCTGTCCTTTCGACATCAAGCAACGGTTACAAAGGAACCGATGGCGGCCTGAACAGCCATGTCCTGCCCATCTGGTCCAATGGCTTGCATCGCTTGGTCACGCTCCCAGATACGTGAACGTAGCCCACGCCTTTGTAAACCGACATCTTTCTAACGTTGCAAATTATATAATACTCGCTTCTCCAACGATGTACAAGCGTGTCGGGCATGGCCCGGCAATGCCGCTCAATGACTACCGTCGGGAGGCAGAATCTGACGACTTGTCGGGGTCCATCGGTCGTCAGGCAAAGGCCGCCCGAAGTCCGGGCCATGGTCGGTCCAAGTGACCAGCCCCACCCTGGCATGGCGGTTGGGATCAAAGAGGGGGTCCCCCTCGATCTGGGTGTAGTTGCGGGCATGATAGACAATCAGATCCCGGCGGCCGTCCTCGCTGACTGTGAAGCAGTTGTGGCCGGGCCCGTACTGATGGTTCTCCTCTGCCGTTTTGAAGACGGGATGGTCACTCTTGGTCCAGGAGGCCGGATCCAGCAGGTCGGCCTCCTCACGGGCGGTCAGCATGCCCACCGCATAAGGGACCCCGGTGCCCGATGCCGAGTAGGTCAGGTAGATCATACCCTGGTGAAGCAGGACAGCCGGCCCCTCGTTGACCTTGAAATCAATGCATTCCCAGTCGTATTCGGGCTTGGAGAGCAGGACGGGATCGGTGGCCAGGGTCCAGGGGTTGGCCATGCGGGCGATGTAGAGATTGGAATTGCCCTCGATGGCCGGATCCTTTTGGGCCCAAATCAGGTACTGGCTGCCCCCGATCACCGCTGTAGTGGCATCCAGGGAGAAGGAATCGATCGGGGTGTGGATCTGCCCCTTCTCGGTCCACTCGCCATCCATGGGATCTTCGCCGGTATTCTCCAGTACGTACATGCGGTGGGTGGGCAGATCAGCAGAACCGAAGTCCTGCTCGGCTGCCGCGAAGTAGATGTACCAGGCCCCGTTGATCCGGTGGAGTTCAGGTGCCCAGATGTACTTGCTCATGGGGCCGGACTCGTGCTTGCGCCAGATGGTGCGCTCAGGTGCGGCCTGCAGGTCGTTCAGCCTGGCGGCGGCACGCAGGATGATCCTGTCATAGGCCGGGTAGGAGGCGGTGAAATAGTAGAGGCCCTTGTGCCTGATGACCCAAGGATCGGCCCTCTGGAGTACCAGGGGATTGTGGTATGCGCTCATCATGTGTTCCTATCACGAAGACGAAGGTACTGGTCTGTACGACCAATATACAACGTTGAATATTATTGGACGGCTCACCCTCCGCCGGGGCGATCGAAGGCGAAGGCGGAGGACGGCTTCGGCAGCGCCCGTTCGGGTTCAGCCCCGGGCTCGGCGAATTGCAGTGAAGACCAGTGCTCCCAGACCCAATACAAGGGCCGCAGATGCGGCCGCGACGGGAGCCGACAGGGCCGATCCAGTCGAGGGCAGGCGACCGGCCTTGCCTTCCTTGCCGGACCAGCCTGCGGGTTTACGAGTGGACTTCGAGGCGGGAACAGTCGCATGACCGTTGCCACTGTCGACTTCCTCCTGAACCTTGGCATCGGTCAGGGGACGCGAACCCCAGATGGCCGCGGCGCCTGCCGTCTTGGAGACATCGGCACCGGCATCGGTGAAGACATCGCCGCCCAGCCCTGAGAAGAAGACGACCGGATGGCCTTGCTCATCAAGCTGTCGGCCCAGTCTGGCCCGATAGAGACCATGCAACAGAGTGCCCGGATCCGCCGAGTCCACCTTGATGGTCAGATCGCCGCCGGTCGCCGTCCAGGAGCCCTGCACCTGGCCGCCCAGCCGACCGTCGGCCAGCAGACTCACTGACACCGACCGGTAGATGGCCGGACTGGACAAGCCAGATCCCGCATAGTAATGGACTGGGTCATGAACCACCACCTGGTAGTCGCCGACCACCTGGCTGGAGGAGACCCTGCCCACCGAATCCCGGTATTCGAAGGGCGTCATGACCAACCAGCCGTCAGGGGTCTGCACCATCTGCTTGACCCGGACCTGGTGCTCTTCAAGATTGCCCTCAGCGCGCACGAAGCGAGTGTGGTAGACGTTGAAGACGCGATCTTCGTCAATCAAAAGTGCGTTGCCCCCCTGGGAGGTCAGCACCTGTTCCTGTCCGGGCTGGGCGAGGGAGGAGTCGATCCGCAGACCCCGGTTGGCATCCAGATCATTCATTTCACGCTCGTAGACGGCCGTTTTGCCATTCTGATCCAGGTAGGGGCCGGTGATGGAACGGGATCGGAATTCCCGCATCTGATAGCCCCCGGTCTGCCCCAGTCCGCCGTAAGAAAGCATCAGATACCACCAGTCGCCCTGATGGACCAGGGCGGTTCCTTCGCCTGAGTTGCCGAAGCCGCCGGCGAGTTTGTGCCCGTAGTAGGCGTCGGACTGGTTGGCCTGGGTGGGGTAGGTGGTGGAGTAGTCGCGCAGCCCGGTCTTGGGATCCAGGCGGATCATCCAGATGCCGCCGAACCAGGAGCCGAAGCTCATCCACAGGCCCCCCTGCCTGTCATCCTTGACACAGGCGTCAATCGCATTGATACCCGTATCCGTGAGGCTGGCATATCGCGACAGATCGGCATTGGGGCCCAGCACCTTGGGAACGTCGGTCGCCGCCACGTTGGACTTCTGGAAACCGGAGTAGACCACCGGGCCCACCAGCCTCCAGTCCCCCTCGATGTCGTCGGCGGTCAGCAGGACGATGACCGACTTCTGGAAGGGGAATCCTCCCCCGTTCAGGCTCAGGTACATGCACCACTTCTTCATGGTGGCGTTGTAGTAGACCTCGGGCGCCCACATGTTGCCGGTCACATCCGGATTGGAGGACTGCTTGGGCCATGCCTTCCAGATGGGATCCAGAATGCGCTGGTAATCCCGGCTCAGATTGTTGGTGAAGGGCTCCCAATGCTTAAGGTCGGTGCTGCGGGCCCAGGCCCGGTGGGAGCCGAAGATGTAGTAGCGCCCACCGGCCTTGACCACGGAAGGGTCATGCACGGAGACGCGCGAGTAGGCATTCTGACCGTCCTTGGAGGTGCCCCTGACAATAAGCCGATAGTCCTGCTGGATGGCCTCAGCGTCCAGGGAGGGCCCCGAGGCCTTGCTCGCCTGCAGCCGGGCCGTCAGCGTAACGGGGACATCCCACTTGCCGCGGACCACATGGGCCCTGCCGGTGGCTGCATCGACACTGACTGTTCCGGGAGCCGACGAGGTCCACACCACTGAGGCAACAGTAGTTGAGACCGGCAGGTTGAAATCACCGTCCACAGCGGCTGGGACCGCCAGCGATGTGGCCTGCTGGTCAATCAGCTCGCCCAGGTCCTCCGAGGGCAGCGTGGCAGCGATCTGATCGGCATCCAGGGCCTGCGGGTAGACGGCGAATGACTGTACTGCGCCATGGAAGAGCGCGTCGCCTATGCCAGGGTATCGGGACTGGCCGATTACGTTGTGATGGTGGTCGCCGAAGGCGGCTGGATTGACCGTGGCCTTGCCCTCAGCCACCTGCAGACCGTTGATATAGAGCCGGACCATGTTGTCCTTGCCATCGATGGTGGCCGTCAGCGTGGAGAAGCGGTTGTCGGGCAGGTTCTTGGATGCCGGCAGATAGGTCTCACCCTGGCCGTTGGCCTTGGAAGTGATGGAGGTGTACAGGGAGGTGTGGGTGGAGGCGGTCCAGGAGCCGACAGCCCGCTGGCCGGTCCCCCCTAGTGACCAGAGATAAGTCCAGGGGCCTGAGGCATTGAATCGGTCGTTGCGCACGCGGATGGACACCGTGGCGCTGGCGTGTCCGCTCAGTATGCCATCAGGAAGCTTGACATAGGTGGATCCATCGAGCAGGAGCGCATCGTCGGCCTTGACCGCCCCGGCCGGCCGACCATCGGCGTCCAGGATGCGGGCCGGGCCAAAGGATGAGCCTGAGACGGTATTTTTTGCCTCCCTGGCTTCTGGGGCAAGAGCTGAAAAATCATAGCCAAGCAGGGGCTGCGGCTGACTGGTCGGCATCGTGGCTGTGGCTCCGCCGCCGGCTTGGGACTGATCCGCCCAGGCTGGAGATGCAACTGTACCGCCCGCCAGTATCATGCCCATGCCCACGAGGGCCGCCGCTGCAACCCCTCCTCGGCTTCGTCGTCCCGCGTCTGATGACGATTGATGACGCATGCTCACACCTTTCCATATCGGCATCGAAGCGACCGCGCTCCGACCGGCAGGCCTCCATGGTCCGCCGATGCTGCCTCAAATTATTCGAGATCTTCTTCAGTATATTACAACGTTAGAAATCAAGAAACCCAGAGAACCCGCAAAAGAGCGTCAGCACTCAGACGGCGATTTCGTTTCCGGGCAAGGCACGGGTTGATTTACGGACCACCAGCGAGGAGGACACCTTCCGGAAGACGTGCTGGCCTTCCTTGGTGTTCAGCGGACGCACCCCATTGATTCTGTCCTTGAGGACCCGGACGGAGAGCCTTGCCACGGCCTTGAGCCCGGGCGAGATGCTGGTCAGCGAAGGCGACAGATACTGGGAATCGTCCGAATTGTCGAAGCCGATGACCGAGATGTCGTCCGGCACCGACATACCGTGCATTTGTATGGAATGCAGAACCCCTGCCGCCAGCATGTCATTCAGGGCCACCACCCCGTCGGGGACGATGCCTTGGTCCAGCAAGGAGTTCATGGCATTGACCCCGTCGATACGGTGCCACATGCGCGATGGGGCTACCAACCGGGGATCGTAGTCCAGGCCTGCCTCCTCCAGACCCTGCCTGTACCCCTCCAGGCGAAGAGCGGCCGACCCCAGCTTTTCGCCGGGGTGGGTGCCGATGACCGCCACACGACGGCAGCCGGTATTGATCAGATAGGCGGTGGCGTGCTTGGCACCCTCCACATTCTCCGTGGCCACATGATCAAATTGATCGCTGAAGATCCGCTCCCCCACGACCACCAAGGGGTAGTCCACCCGCAGCTGGTCCAGGTCTTCCATGCCCAGCTCCAGTGGGCTGTAGATGAGGCCGTCGATCATGGACCGCTGGGAGCCGTGCAGGGACTCAATTTCACCCTCACGTGAGTAGAGGGTGGGCTCCACCAGCACCCTCATGCCCAGTTTCTTGGCCTCCTCGATGACCAGGGAAGAGAGCTGAGCGAAGTAGGGCATGGTCAGATCAGGTATGGCCAGGGAGATCATTCCCGTGTAGCCCAGCCTCAGATTTCTGGCCGGTACGTTGACCCGGTAGCCCAGCTCCTCTATGGCCTTATTGACCTTGCCCCTGGTGGCCTCGGAGACGAATTCGTAATCATTGACCACGTTGGAAACGGTTTTGACCGACACTCCTGCAGCCTGGGCCACATCCTTCATGGTCGGGGTGGAACCACGTCCGGTGCCGGGGGAAGCGGCTAAACTCATAAGACCCTGACCTCCAAGGTTACCGTGGCGCGGGTGGGGTCGAGCTCCTCATCCGTTTGCATATCCAATACGGGCATCCCCTCAGTAGACCAATGTACCCGCCGTACCTGACTGTCGCGGCCAAGGTAGCGGTCCTGGTCATGCTCGGCATTATGGAAGACGTAGATCATGGTGCCGTCCTCGTCCTGGGACCACATGCCGTGGCCGGTGCCCAGCTGCCAGTGACCATTGTACTTCCCGGACTTCTGCAATGGGTAGTCCAGCTTCTTCCACACACCGGGATCGCATAGATCGGCGCCGACTCCGGCCGGTGCAGTTACCAGTCCAGTGGTGTAGTCGATGCCCACCAGGGAGCCGGAATAGATCAGGAAGATCCGGCCGTCATGAACCACGGCGTTGGGCCCTTCGGCAATCATGTTATCCCAGGCGAACTCGGGGACGATGATCTGGCGCGGCGTGCTGGTCAGACGGTCGGGGCGGGCCGGGTCGAAGGCGGCGATCCAGACCGAACCCAGCTGCTGCCAGGCGTAATACCAGCGGCCGGTATCATGCAGGACCGTCATGTCCAGGCTGATGCGCTGGATGGGGTTGAGAGGGGTGCCTTCAGCCCGCAGGATGGGTCGGGGCCTGTCCCAGTTCTCAGGCCGGCGAGGGTCCAGATCCCGGCCCTGGTCGTCGCGGCGCAACTGCATGATGTGGCAGCAGCCCGTCCACATGTCCGGTTTTCCGGCCCGATCGTTGGCAGTCCCGTCCGGGTTGGTCTGCGGACCATCGAAGCAAGGCATGAAGAGGATGGAGAGCCTGCCGCCAATCAGGTGAATCTCCGGAGCCCAGAAGCAGCCGGTCATGACCCGGCCCTCGCTGTTGCGATCGCCCCTGCGCAGCAGGTCCACTTCCTTTTCATGGCCCCCGGCCTGATCGCTCAGACCCTCGATTGTGTCAGCAACCCGCAGAGGCATGTGCGTGTGCCCGTTCAAGGGGTCGACACAATTGCCATCCGCATCCTCAGTGGCGATGAACATGAACAGGCGCTCGCCCCTCCAGGACCAGCGGAAAATGGAGGGATCGGCACGCTGCCGGGCGAAGGGTACAGGGTAGGCCGTCTGCCGGACCCGTCCGCCGATCAGCCTGGTCGCTCCAGGATTCAGACGACCCTGGGCCAGGTCACCGGCCAGACGATCCAACTGGCCCTGGTCCCAGTCCACCCCGCGCAAGGCGGTGGACCCGTCGCTGTAGAGGAGCCGCGCCCGGGCCTGCCGGACCGACTCCAGGCCGTCGCCCCGACGGACCTGAACCGGATCCACCTTCACGCCGGTGTTGTAGATGCGGCCGAAGCGTTCCAGCAGGCCACGCTCGCAATCGGCGTTGACCGACACGACGTTGCCAGCCAGAATGCCCTTCATGCCGCAGTCCTCCTCCAGGGCGCGCCGCCGATCCAGGGGCAGGGGGTCGCCCTGGGCCAGGGGATCGTCATCCTCCAGAACCTTCACGCCGGTCACTGTGCCCATCCGCGTCGGGTCGTCCGCCGTGGCCGTGCATAGCCGTCCGCGGTCGTCGTCCCAGTAGAGCCGGCAGCCCTGGCCATCGTCCAGAAGCCGCGCCCTGGGCCGGTGGACACCATGAGCGCCCAGGATATGGACCTGCGGCAGTCGTCTATAGGTCAACAGATCCGGCGAAAGAGCCATCAGGAAGGAGTCAGCCTGGGAGCCGTCCGGCTGACCGCCCCTGGCCACTCTAGTGGCCAAAATTACGAAGGTGCCGTCCTTCAGCGGCAGCAGGAAGGGGTCGATCAGACTCTTGAGGATCAGATCCTGCCCTGGTACCACCGCAAGTTCCTGGGCCGCCTGCGATGCCTGGTGAGCGTCCAGTCCAGGATTGTGTTCGCCCTCTTGCGGTGCCTCCTCGCCTGGCAGGGCGGCCCCGGCCGTGCAGGCCCCGCGGGCACTATCCGGCACTGCCTTGGTGGGTACAGCCGCAGCGAAGAAGATGCCATAGTCGCCGTTCAGGGGTTCCCAATGGCCATTCGCCTGCGAGCGCAGCGCCAGGTGCATGCTCAGGGCGATATCCTCGTTGTTGGCCTCCTGCCGATCAGTGGGATGCCGGGTGTAACACATGAGTGCAACCCCATCCCCGAAATCTCGTCCACCGTCCAGAGCATCCTCACCCATGACGATTCCTTCCATCCGGCTTGCCGGCTTCAACGCCGACGACTATCGTTTCTAACGATAGAAATTATACATGGAGATCAGTCCCCGACGCCCGACGCCCGCATGGATGAGGCCGGGTTGTTCGCTCATTCGAACCGAGCCGCAAGGTCGGCCATACGCCGCGGGTCGTCATCGATGTCGATCGGACTGCCTCCACGGAAAGCGAGGAACCATGAGAAGACCCAAACGCACCGGACGGGCCATGAAGGCCCTGACTGCCCTGACGGCGGGTCTGGCGGTGCTGCTGACAGGAGCGCTGGGCGCCTGCTCTAACCAGCAGCCATCGGCCAGCGGCACAAATGCCGCCACCCAGGAGCCCAAGCGCGTCTCGGTCCACGACCCCTCCGTGGTTCGCTCAGGCAAGAACTACTACGTCTTCGGCTCGCATCGGGCCTATGCCCGCAGCACCGACCTGGTCAACTGGACCCCCTTCACCAACAATCTGAGCCGCGATTACAAGAAGATCTTTGCACAGATATGGAAGGACTGGCCCAAGCAGTCCTCCAATCCGGATGTGACCGGCAACATGTGGGCGCCCGACGTCTATTACAACGCCACCATGAAGAAGTGGTGCATGTACCTGAGCCTGAACGGGGCAGAGCATCGTTCGGTCATCGTCCTGCTGACCGCCGACCGGGTGGACGGCGATTGGACTTATGTGGGACCAGTGGTCTACTCCGGCTTCACCCGGGCCAATTACATGAGCACCGACGTTCCCAAGGTGCTGGGCCCTGACCCAAAGCTGGACCGCTACCAGTCCTACACGGATACCGGCATCAATGCGATTGACGCCTGTGTCAAGGATGACGGGCAGGGTGGCCTGTGGATGAGCTTCGGCTCCTGGTTCGGCGGCATCTGGATGATCCGCCTGGACCCCAAGACCGGGCTGCGCGACTACTCCACCACCTACCCCACCCAGGCCAACCAGTCCGACGCCTACTACGGGCACAAACTCGCCGGAGGCTTCGGCAACTCAGGCGAAGGATCGGCGCTGCTGCACACCAACGGCCACTGGTACCTCTTCCTCTCCTATGGCAAGCTGGTGCAGACCGGCGGCTACCAGATGCGGATGTTCCGCTCGGACTCCATTACCGGCCCCTACATGGATCAGCAGGGCAACCCGGCCATCGCCACCAGCGGCGAGGCCGACAACTGGACCAGCAAGACAGGCATCCGCCTGATGGGTTCCTACCAGTGGAGCGGGGACAAGAAGAGCGACATCGAGGTCTCGCAGGGCGGGAACACGGCCCTGCATGACAAGGACGGCCGGGACTACGTGGTCTACCACACCAGATTCTCCGACCGCAAGGAGGAGCATCAGATCCGGGTCCGGCAGCTGATGTCCACAGCGGACGGGTGGCTGGTGGCTGCCCCCTATGAGTATATGGGCACCAAGGCCGGCGGCCCATACAGCGCCAAGGACGAGGCCGGCACCTATGAGCTGGTGGAGCATGATCCGACCATCTTCTTCAAGGGGCCGCGCAAGGTGACCGACACTCACAGCACCCGATACCGGGGCGTGGTCAAGGCCGTGGACATCCGACTGGAGCCCGGCGGCCAGGTGACCGGAGCGCGACAGGGCCACTGGCAGGTCGACGACCAGGGACGGCTGTCCATGGACCTCAAGGAGGAGGACGGGACCGTGACCTACCAGGGGGTCTTCGCCCGGCTACCCAGGGACAAGGATCACCGGACGGTCATGACCTTCAGCGCCCTGGGCGACAACGTCTGCATCTGGGGTTCCAAGCGCTGAGCAGTCTCAGCGGGGATCCAGCGCCACCCAGACCACGCCGTGTGCGGGCACAAGAGCCACCAGCTCCCGATCGACACCCTGTCCTTCCAGGCTGATCTGGGCAGGCTCGGTGGTTCGGTCCCGCCACAAATCGACCGGGGTCCAGGCTCCGTCCGCCTTATCCAGTCCCACCAGGGAGGACAGGGCCGTCCTGATCCGCCGGGGGCGATCCCCGGTCCAGAAGACAGCCGCATAGACCCCGTCGGCATGGGCCGAGGGGGTTCCGTCAGCCCAGTCGCTGGCCAGAGCCCTCCAGACGATCTCCTCGCCTAAGACCTTCTTGTCTTGGCCGTCCCCGCCCTCGACCGGCTCCCGGATGATCTCACCGTTGTCGGCCGAGCCGGCGGTAACCTCCTGCAGGACCGGGTTGTCCAGCAAGGACAGGGTGGCCTCATCGCTGCTGGGAAGGTCGCCGCCCACCATCAGCGGCGAACGCCCCATGGCCCATAAGGTCAGCATGGTGCGCTGCTCGTCGGCTGTCAGAAGGCTGGACCGGTCCCCGCCCCGCTCGGCCCGCAGGCCGATATGCCCCAGGGGCAGCATGTCCGCATCGGCCCAGTGACCTGTGCTCTGCAGCGGAGCCCAGCGGGCCAGACGGGCGAACTGGGCATAAAGATCCTGCCAACGATCCCAGAGATCGTCCGAGATCCGCCAGAGCTGAGCATGATCCTGGAGGAAACCAAGGTGGGTGGTGGGCACCCGGGTACCCGGGGACAGGGAGAGGGTCATGGAATGCCCATGGGCCTGCTCGGCATTGCGGATGGCCCGGGCATAGGCGTCGATCTCACGGTCCATGAAGGGGGCCTGCATATCGTCCACTTTCAGGTAGTCCACTCCCCAACGGGCAAACTGGTCAACCTGGGCGTCGTACCAGGCCTGGGCTCCCGGATGGGACTGGTCCAGGCCGTAATTGTCGGGGTTCCAGGCACAGACGTGGGTGGTGTCAGCCACCTGGGCGGCTGTATAAGAGGTTCCGAGGACGGGCAGGTTCCGCTCGACCGCCAGCCTGGGTATGCCCCGCATGACGTGGATGCCGAAGCGCAACCCCAGATCGTGGATTCGAGCGGCCAGAGGGGCAAACCCCTGACCCTCGGCCGCCGATGGGAACCGGACCGGATCCGGCAGCTGCCGGCCGTAGTCGTCCAGGACCAGAGGCGCCTTGGCATTGTAGCCATGGGCCCTGGCGGTCGGGTCGTACCAGGCGATGTCTATGACAACCGTATCCCAGCCCACCGGAAGCAACCTATCGCGCATGACCTGTGCGTTGTCCAGCACCTCCTGCTCAGTGACGGTGGTCCCGTAGCTGTCCCAGCTATTCCACCCCATAGGTGGTCTCCAGGCCTTGTCCATATCTTGCTCCTTTCCCAGTTCTTTTGCTTCAGTTCTGCTGCGCCAGAGGGCGCAGACGTTCGTATTCCTGCCGGGTCAGGGACAGGACTCCGCCGTGCTTGGTATGGGGGCGCAGATGAAAGTCCTGCTCCCGGGCATAGTCGAACCCGGTGTCCGGATCGTCGCTGACCATGGGCCTGTAGCCCACTGAAGGAATCACATCCACCAGCAGATACCAACGGTTACGGGCATGGTCGGCATAGAGGGCCGGACCCTCTACACCCGAGGGGTTGCCATCGGCGCACCAGCCGGCGCCGATTCGCTCCTGGATGGTGGTCCACCGGGCCTGTGGCAGCCACCATCGAGGATCGTCGGTGCTGTCCAGCCAGATGCCCCTGCCAAAGCCGTTGTCCTTGGTGGCCCGGTAGGTGCGCAGGCCGCCCCCAGGCAGAGGGCACTGGACCATGGTGGTGTCGATGGCATTACGACCGGTATCGATAAGGACTCCCCCATAGCGGAAATGCTCCTGGCTGAAGTCGGTGGTCGAGCCCCAGAGCACCCGGTCGTAGACCGAGGGGTCGGCATGGTCAGGATCATCCTGGTCAAAGAGCTTGGATGACCAGTAGAGGACGAAGGCCCCCTGTCCCGGTCCCTCATAATCGGGCACCCATAGGCACTCCGGCGCCCAGGCCATGCCCAGCGGGACCCTGCTGCCGTCCTGCTGCAAGGACACATCCAAGGGCCAGGGACCTGACCAATGGATCAGGTCGTCAGTGGACCAGATCATCAGCTTGGTGCTGCCATGGCGGGACCAGTGCTCCCAACCGCTACCCTGCGACTGATCGCCGCCGAACACCCGCAGATCGGTGGCCATGACATAGATCCGGCCGTTGCGCGGATCACGCACCATGTAGGGATCCCGCAGACCGGTGGTGCCCAGGTTCGAGGTCAGCAGCGGCCTGCCCCCGTACAGCGGATCCCACTTCAGAGGGTCGTCACCCCGGGACAGGTCGAAGTAGAGGCGCTCGGCATACCCCTGGGGGTCTTCGATGAAGTGCACCATCAGATACCCGTAGGGGTCGGCTCCTTCGACGTCCTTATGAACCGTATTGCTCAAGGTCTGCTCCTTTGCCCTGGCTGCCGATCCTGTCGGCTTTGACTTGTCGCTACTGATTTTATAACGATGTAATTCTGCTAGCTAGAGACCAGAACCAACACATAGGTCAGCCTGCTATTGAGCAGAGGCAGCCGAATCCTGTCGAACCTGGTTATCCTGTCCTGCATCATCGCCAGGCTGTGCCGATTGCGCCTGATCGCCGTTGGCTGTGCGGATCATGGCGTACTGGGACTCGTGCAGCCGATAGTAGGCGCCCCTCTTGTCCAGGAGCTCCTGATGGGTGCCGTGCTCCACAATCTGCCCGTGATCGATATAGAAGATCTGGTCCGCATTCTCGATGGTGGACAGCCGGTGGGCGATGACGAAGGAGGTCCGCCCCTTGAGCAGATGGGCCAGTCCGGCCTGGAGGGCCTCCTCCGTGCGGGTGTCGATGCTGCTGGTCGCCTCGTCCAGGATCAGGATGCGGGGGTCGGCCAGCAGGACCCTGGCAAAGGCGATCAACTGCCGCTGACCGGCGGAGAGGGTGGATCCGCGCTCCTCGACCTTGGTATCGTAGCCGTCGGGCAGCTCCATGATGAACTCGTGGGCATGGACGGCCTTGGCGGCCTCCTCGATTTGCTGGTCGGTCGCATCCAGGCGGCCGTAACGGATGTTCTCGCGCACGTTGCCGGTGAAGATGAAGGTGTCCTGAAGCATGACCCCCATCTGCCGGCGCAGGGATGCCAGGGTCACGTCGCGCACGTCATGCCCGTCCACGCAGACGCTGCCCTCGGTCACGTCGTAGAAGCGCGAGAGAAGGTTGACGATGGTGGTCTTGCCGGCGCCCGTGGGCCCTACCAGGGCGACCGTGCTGCCTGCCGGCACATGGAAGTCCACCAGGTTGAGGATGTTGCGGCCTCCGGGCTCGTACTTGAAGACCACGTCGTTGAAGTCCACCCTGCCCTTGATCGGTGGCAGCTCTCTGGCCCCGGGGCGGTCCTCGATCTCCGGGTGGACGTCCAAGGTCTCGAAGATGCGCTCCAGGTAGGCCGAGCAGGTGATCAGCTGGTTGTAGAAGTTGCCGATGTTGATGATGGGGTTCCAGAAGTTGTTGGCATAGCCGACGAAAGCGATCAGCATGCCCGTGGTCACCTGCACACCACCCAGGCCGGTGACCCCCAGATAGTAGATCAGTGCGATGGTGATGGTGGAGATGTTCTGCACTCCTGGCCACATCAGGTACTGGATGTGCACGGCCCGCATCCAGGCGCTGCGAACCTGGCCCTGCTGCTCCTGGAAAGTGCGGAACTGCTCGCGCTCCCTGACGAAGGTCTGCGTGGTCTTGACCCCCGCGATGGACTCATGGATGTAGGCGTTCAGATTGCTCTGCTTGTTGGACAGACGCTGGAAGGCCCGCCGCTGGAAGCGCTGGAGGACCAGCACGTAGAGCACCAGCAGGGGCATGAGGACCAGGGACCAGAGGGTCAGCCTCCAGTCGATGACGAACATGACCACCAGGGTCAGCAGGAAGGTGAAGATGTCCGCAATGACGTTGATCAGACCCGAGCTCAGGGTATCCGAGAGGGTGTTGACATAGTTGACCACCCGGATCAGGATCTTGCCGTGGGGCCGGGAGTCGAAGTAGGAGAAGGGCAGGGTCTGGATGTGGGTGAAGAGGTCCCTACGCATGTCCTTGAGCATGAGCTGGCCCACCTGGGTGATGGCCACGGTCCGGTAGCGCAGGAGAAGCTCGTAGACAACGATTGCCAGCAGGAAGACCGCGCCCAAGGCAAAGAGCCGGACCGGATCCTTGGAAGGGATGACCGTGTCGATCATGGTCTTGGTCATGTAGGGAATGGCCACGGCGATGGCACTCATGGACAGGACCGCCGCCAGGATGATCACCCCCTGGCTCAGGTAGGGCTTCAGATAGGCCCCTATGCGCTTGATGTCACCGAAGTCGATCTGCTCTTCCAGGTCCTCGTCCTCGCGGAAGGTGTTCCTGCGAGCGGTGCCAGCTGAACGTTGCTCTTGCTGCTTCATCGTCTCACCTTGTCAAACCTGCTGATGTGTCAGAATCCTGCCGACTGTCCGGATTGCAGCCCCAACTGCTTGCGGTATATCCGGTAGTAGCGGCCGTGGGCGTGGACCAGATCCTCATGGGACCCGCGTTCCACGATCCTGCCGTGGTCCAGGACCAGGATCAGGTCGGAATCCTTGATGGAGGAGATCCTGTGGGCGATGGTGACCATGGTCCTGGTGCCCTCCATCTCCTGCAGATGCCGCTGGATGGTGGCCTCGGTCTCCATGTCGACGGCCGATGTGGTGTCGTCCATGATCAGGATGGCCGGGTCGTCAGCCAGGGCCCGTGCCAGGCTGAGCCGTTGCTTCTGTCCACCCGACAGGCCAACCCCGCGCTCGCCCACCACGGTGTCATAGCCCTCGGGCATCCGGTTGATGAATGAGTCAGCGCCGGCCATGGAGGCCATGGTCCTGACGTACTGCTCGTCGTCGCGGTGAGCTCCGAAGGCGATGTTGTCGCCGATGGTGTCCGAGAAGAGGAAGGTGTCCTGTGCCACGATGTTGACCTGCCGCCGCAGCAGGTCCAAAGGCCACTGCCTGGCGTCGATTCCATCGATGAGCACATGGCCCACGGTTGGGTCGTAGAAGCGGGCCACCAGGCTGACCAGGGTGGACTTGCCCGATCCGGTCTCCCCCAGTATGCCCAGCCGGGTGCCGGCCGCCACGTGGAAGTCGATGTCCTTGAGGATGGGGGTCTCCGGGTCGTCAGGGAAGGCGAAGCTGACATGGTCGAAACGGATGTCCCCGCGAATCCTGACCGGGTCACCGGTCTGCTCGCCGTTGACCTTGGCGCGGACCTTGGCCGCCTGGACCACACCGGCCTGGGCGTTCTTGCGCTCGACGATCCTGGGCTCGGCCGTCAGCAGCCGACGGATCTTGACACAGGAGGCGTTGAAACGCTCCACATCGTTGATAAGCCAGCCGGACTGGCGCACCGGGCCGTCAATCATCCACAGGAAGCTGTTGAAGGAGACCAGGGCACCCAGGGTCATCTGCTGACGGATGACCAACCAGCCACCCAGAATCAGGGTAATCAGCTGGAGCATGTAGGAGCAGCCGTCCAGCCAGGGCATATAGGTGCGGCTGTTGCGGGCGGAGTCCATGTTGCGCTGCATATAGTCATCGTTATGCCGATCGAACTTCTCGGTCTCATAGGGCTCGCGGACGAAGGCCTTGACCACCCGGTTGCCCTCGATGTTCTCTTCGACCATGGAATTAAGGGATGCCAGGGAGTTGCGGATGGCATAGAAGAGCGGGTGGGCGTGCTTGGAAAGCTGCCAGGTGAAGTAGAAGAGGAACGGCGTCACGGCCAGCAGGGCCAGGGCCAGCCGCCATTCGATGGTGAACATGACGGCCAAGGAGCCGGCGAAGAGGCAGACGGCATCCAGGATGTTGTAGGAGACCCAGGAGACGAAGTGGCGGATGGCATCGGTGTCCGAGGTCATCCGGCTCATGATGTCGCCATTGCGGGTGTGATTGAAGTAGGTGAAGTCCATGTCGTGGAGCTTCTCGTACTCGTCGCTGACCAGTCGATAGATGGTGTTCTGACCGAAACGCTCCATGAACATCTGATAGCCGTAGCGGCAGACGCTGCGCCCGAGGGTGACGGCTATCATGGCGAAACAAAGCCTGGGCAGCCGGTCCTCGTGCCCCTGGCCGATGACCTGATCCACGATCATGCCCGCCAAAATGGGCATAAGCATGACCAGGACCTTATCCCCCGCAAAGAGCAGGAGGGCGGCGGCTATTCTACCGGCGTCCGGCCTGCAGTAGGGGAGGATCCATCGAAGGTTGTTGCTGTGCTGATTCTTCGCAGAATCGACATACATTGGAGGACACCCTCACGTTCCCTGTTGAACTTCGCTGATCTGGTCTCTTCTCATTGCCGTGACCGTCCGGGAGAGTGACTGACCGATGATGACGCCCGGCTATGTTCCCCGCCTCTGCAACGCCGCGCATGTCCGCCCTGGATTCGTCAAGCGTTGCCTATTTTATTGGAGCCCGGAGCAGATGCAACCCCGGATTCCGGGCGTGTCTAGGCCCGGAATCCGTAGGTCATATATGGCGGGGATGCCCCTGAACCAGAAGGTCCAGCTCCGGTCCCGACAAGCGCTTCAGATCGACACCGTCTGTCGTTACAGCAACCTGGAACCTGGTGCCCCGCACCTCCAGCTCGTAGGTCAGCGAGCGCCAAGAAGAAGGCAGGCGGGGATTAATGCTCAGCGCGGTCCCACCGGTGTCGCGCAGGCCTCCAAAACCACAGACCAGACTGGACCAGACGCCTCCGCAGGCGGCCAGGTGGATGCCATCGGTCGTATTGGCATGCAGGTCGTCCACGTCCGTAAACAAGGACCGACGGAAGTACTGCATGGCCAGCTGATCATGCCCCACCTCGGCGGCGAGGATGGACTGGGAGGCTGCAGACAGGGTCGAATCCCCGGTGGTCAGCGGATCGTAGTAGTCGAAGTCAGCCAGCTTCTGCTCCGGGGTGAACCAGGAGCTGAGCAGGTAGAGGGCCATGACCACGTCGGTCTGCTTGAGCACCTTGTGCCGGTAAATGACCAGCGGATGGTAGTGCAGCAGCAGGGGCCTGGCCGTGAACTGGCCGAAGTGCCAGCGGGGGCGTTGCATGAACTGGGCATCCTGGGCATGGACACCCTCCTGATCGTCGAAGGGGACGAACATGGCCTCGGCCGCACGAGACCACTTGTCGGTCTCAGCGTCGTCGAAGTGCAACCTTTCACGGATGGCGCCAATCAGGTCGGAGTGCTTCTCGAGCAGGTGCCGGTAGGCCTTGTAAGCAGCCAGAAGGTTGAACCGGGCCATCTGATTGGTGTAGAGATTGTCGTCGACCAGGACCGTGTATTCGTCAGGGCCAGTCACACAGTGGATGTGAAAACGGCCGTCCTCCTTGTAACGCCCCAGACTCATCCAGAGACGGGCCGTCTCAACCAGGATGTCGATGCCCTCGGCCTGCAGGAAGTCTTCATCGCCGGTGACCTGCACATACTGGGCCACCGCGTAGGCGATGTCGGCATCGATATGGTATTGGGCCGTGCCCGTAGGGAAGTAGGCGGAGGCCTCCTCGCCATCGATGGTCCTCCATGGGAAGAGGGCGCCGTTCAGGTTGAGCGCGCAGGCCCTGCGCCTGGCGGCTGGCAGCATCAGGTAGCGGTAGTGGAGGACGGCTCTTGCCCGAGCAGGCGCCGAATAGATCAGGAAGGGGAGGATGTAGATCTCGGTGTCCCAGAAGTAGTGGCCGCTGTAGCCGGATCCGCTCAGACCCTTGGCGCCCACACCGTTCTCGATCTGGGCCGTTGACTGGGCCAACTGGAAAAGTTCCCAGCGCACCATTTGCTGGGTACGACCGCCATCATCGGCCTGGATGCGGATATCCTGCCGCTCCCAGAACCGATCCAGCCATTCCCGTTGGCGATGCTCCAGCTCATCCAGAGAGAGGGTGCTGACCTCCTCCAACCGATCACGGCAGTCCTCGACCAGATTCCTGGTCCCCTCGCCCCGGGTCTGCACGACCAGACCGTTGCCGCTGGTACCAGCCGGAAGAATGGGGTGGCTGCGGTAGACAGCGTAACGGACCAGACGGGTGGAACCGCCCTTGGGCACATCCATACGCCAGCCGGATCCCTCGACAGGTCGGCCGTCCCTGAACTGCCGGACGCCCAGGGCCAGACTGAGCCGTGAATTATTACAGCGAAAGACCCTGCAATCCGCACTCAGCTCACCGTAGACCGCATTGTCCAGCACCTCGTGAATTCCACAGCCGTCCACAAAGGTCGACTTGCGGGGGTCGCTGGAATTGACATGTCGGGGGTTGTCGGCGTTGACCGGCCCCTCGACCACCACAGCCATGTCCCGGTCGGGTGACTCAACAGTCAGCGTGCAAACGGTCAGGCTGCGGTCATAGAGGCAGACCATGCGGGTGAGCACGGTCTTCAGATGGATGCCATGGCCCAGATCATACAGATTGGCGGTGGTCGCGATTCCGGTTCGGAAGTCCAGACGCTGAGTGGTCTTCTCCGGTCGACCCAAGGGCAACCCCTCCACCTTGAGGGTGAAATCCGAAGCGTCGGGCACTCCCTGAATCAGCTGGCCAACCTTGGCATATCCGTAGGCGCTTTCGGGATGGGCTATCCGGAAGGTGTCATGGAAACCGCTTAGGAAGGTGCCGTTGCCCAGGCACCGCTCCCCGCCGCCTTCGCCCCTGACACCGACGGAGCCGTTGGTGACCGAGAAGACTGTGGCACTGACCGCATCAGGCCGACCGACCTCGCTGAGCCCCCACTCCTCCACAGGGAAGCGATTCTCATCCAGACTGGGGTCTTCCCCCTGCCCACGCTCGCTGGCATCGTCGTCGATCAGCTCGATCAACTGATCCACCACCAGGTCCGCACCCGCCTTGAGCAGCTGCTCGCGGCCGGCGCCCCTGTTTACGCCCACGACCAGTCCGAACCTGCCCGCGTGACCCGCGGCCACGCCAGAGAGGGCGTCCTCGACCACAACGGCATCCTCATTGCGCAGGCCCAGCACCTTGGCCGCATAGGCGTATGTATCCGGGGCAGGCTTGCCCTGAAGACCCATCTCGTCCTTGAGATTGCCGTCCACCACAGTGTCGAAGTATCCGGCGATTCCAGCAGCCTGGAGGACTTCGGCCGTGTTGCGCGAACTGGATACCACAGCCAGACGTTTCTTGTCAGCGCGCAGGTGCCGAAGCAGATCCACTGTGTCCGGGTAGGGATCGATGCCCTTCTGCTTCAGCATCCGCTCAAAGGTCACGTTCTTGCGATTGCCGTATCCGCAGACGGTGTCGAGCTGCGGATCGTCATTGGGGCTGCCCCAGTCCAATTCGATACCCCTGCTGCGCAGCAGGGCGTCGACACCGTCATAGCGGGGCCGGCCATCCACGTAAGCGTAGTAGTCCTGCTCCGTATAGGCCGGGACGTTCCCGGGCAGGACCTGATCGAACAATGCCTTCCAGGCGGCCTTGTGCAGGATGGTCGTGGGCACCAGCACCCCGTCCAAGTCGAAAAGCACACAGGCGAATTGGGCAACTTTCATGGTTTCTCATCCTATGAGTCTTCCATGACGAAAGAACCCGGCGGTTCTGAGAACCGCCGGGCGAGAAGAGAGAGAAGAAGGGGTTCAGTTATCGGGGCCGCATGACCCCCATCGGCCAGTACCTCAACCGACAGAACAAATATAACCAGCGCTACCTTGGAGGAAGTGCCCGAAAACCTCAAAGTTTTCTGTGAATCACGGATACCGTCCCAGGCGTGTCGACTGTTACTTACCCTGATCGCCCAGCTTAGCCTGCTCAGCCTCGAACCGGGCGCGCTCCTTGGCTTTGCGGCGGTCAAGCTGCTCCTGGAAGCGATCCAGCTCTTCCTGCACGGCCTCCTTGGGAATGCGGGGGAAGATAGGTGTGGGTCGATCGATCGGCGTGCCGTCCCTGAGGGGCTCGCGCGCCCAAGGATGGACCGTCTCCCCCAGCCGGTAGTCGCCGGTGATGATGGGATAGTGGAAGTCGGACCGATCCAGGTCGTCAACCTCCTCGACACGGGGCAGGGGCGAGAAAGTGCCCTTGCCGCCCATGGTCTCCCAGACCTGCTGAGAGGCATGGGGCAGGAAGGGGGCCAACATCGTGTTGGCATCCAGTACGGCCTGGGCGGCAGTATGCAGAACGGCAGCCAGTCGATTCTGGTCATCCTTAATTTTCCAGGGCTCCTGGGCAGAGATGTACTTGTTGATGTCACCCACCAGAGCCATGGCCTCGACAAGGGCGGCCTTCTGACGATGGTGCTCGATCAAGGATCCTACAGTATCGAAGGCCTGCAGACTGCGATCCAGCAGGGCACCATCCTCCTCGGTCAGCCAGGATTGCTCGACGGCGGGGATACTGCCGAAGTCCTTGTTGAGCAGGTTGGCCACGCGATTGACCAGGTTGCCCCAGGAGGCGGCCAGCTCCTCGTTGTTGTGCCGGACGAACTCCGCCCAGGTGAAGTCCGAGTCCGAGGTCTCCGGTCCGGCGATGGAAATGTAGTAGCGGACTGCATCGACCGGATAGCGTGCCAGGATGTCCTTGACATAGATGACGATGCCCCTGGAGGAGCTGAACTTCTTGCCCTCCATGGTCATGAACTCGCTGGCCACCACCTGCTCAGGCAGGTTGAGCTCGCCGTAGGCTCCCGGCTGCCCGCCCTTGGAGCCCTGGCCGTTGTATGCAAGAATCTCCGAGGGCCAGATCTGCGAGTGGAAGGTGATGTTGTCCTTGCCCATGAAGTAGTAGCCCAGGGCTTTGGGGTCGTTCCACCACTTGCGCCAGGCCTCGGGATCGCCCTGACGGCGGGCCCATTCGATGGATGCCGACAGGTAGCCGATGACGGCATCGAACCAGACATAGAGCTTCTTGTTGGGGTCGTCGACCCAGCCGTCCACAGGCACGGGAATGCCCCAGTCGATGTCGCGCGTGATGGCCCTGGGCTTGACCTCCTTGAACAGCCCCAAGGAGAAGTTGAGCACGTTGCTGCGCCAGCCCCTGCGGGTCTTCAGCCAAGCCAGGTTGGCCTCGGCCAGAGCGGGAAGATCCAGGAAGAAGTGCTTGGACTCCTCAAACCGTGGCGTCTCCCCATTGATCTTGGACACAGGGTTGATCAGCTCGTCCGGATCCAGCTCGTTGCCGCAGTTGTCACACTGGTCGCCGCGAGCGCCATCGGCGCCACAGATGGGGCAGGTCCCCTCGATATAGCGGTCCGGCAGGGTTCGGCCGGTGGAAGGCGAGATAGCCACCTTCTGCTGGCCCTCATAGATGTAACCATTGGCCCGGCACTGGCGGAAGAGCTCCTGGACCACCTTCTCATGATTGCCGGTCGTGGTCCTGGTGAAAAGGTCATAGCTGAGCCCCAGATCACACAAATCCTTGACAATGACCCGGTTGTAGCGATCGGCGATCTCCTGGGGGCCCACTCCTTCGGCATCGGCCTCCACAAGAATGGGAGTGCCGTGCTCATCAGTCCCCGAAACCATAAGGACATCATTGCCCTTCATGCGTTCGTAGCGTGCATAGACGTCCGAGGGGACGCCGAACCCAGCGACGTGGCCGATGTGACGGGGCCCATTCGCGTAGGGCCAGGCGACGGAAACAAGGATATGACTCATACCAGCAAGATTATCGACTCAGGCCTACAATCCCCCTGCTCGTCCACAGGGCTGCAGCCGAGCAAGGAAATTATCCACAAGTACACAAATTTTGGCCCTCCCTCAGGCAAACCCGGGCACAACCATTTACAGTCGAACCATGAATCGAGAACACGCGCTCGGGGGAGCGACGTGGACGCCTACCAGTGCCCTTGGCGCCAGCCGCCCCCCTAGAGCTACTACCAAGCCGCCAAGTCGACCACTACAAGCCGGGGCAGCGCCGACACACACCCGCGGCCGTCCGACTACTCCCGAATTGGCGGCCCCAGCCCCTGAACCCGAACCGCTGCCCAGTCTGATCCGAACGGAGGATCTGCCCGGTCCGCTCAGTCTTAGGCTGCTGGTGAATGAAGGAATCGTGACCTGTCTGGACCAATCATGCTGCTACCTGAACGAACAGGCGGAGGGACTCTACGGTCGCGCCTCCATCGTCACGCCCATGGTCCCATACGGTGCAGCGGCATGCGGCGGGCTGGCGCTCTGGATATGGATCAACGGCCAATTCCCCGATACGCTGGACATCATCTCCAACTCCCACTTCCGCACTCCGGTTCACGGCAGGCCTCTGCGGCCCCACCAGCGCCAGCTGGATGCCCGTTACCTGATGAAGCTTGGGAAGCTCTGGGTGACTTCGCCGCTCTGGACGGCCTGTGATCTGGCCTGCGATTCTTCGGGCCAATGCAACGGGGAGGAGACCATGGCGGTTTTGCATGAGCTCATGGAGCGGTATCAGGTCAGCTGTGGATCCTGCGAGGAACTTCTATCCTCCAATCCGCGCTGGCCTGGCCACGCCCAAGGACTGGAGACCATAAGACGACTCAGGGCGATTCTATGAATCAGGAGATGAGGGGTGACCGACGCTGGCATGGCCATCTTCGACACCGGGAACGGAATCGGGGCCGTCGTGGATTCTCCGCCGCTGAACGCATGGCCCAACTCATGACCGCCCTCAGTAACCGGTCGCACCTCGCGGCAGAAGACAATTTGAGCCAAGACGAGCCTTATAGCCTGGAACCAATGGCCCAGGTGCACACCCCACCGCCAGAGCCTCCCCTGGTGCCAACGGCCTTGATGGCCACAGACCCCGAGACCGATCCGAGCATCCTCTGGGCCATCGCCCGGGAAGAGCCCCGGCTGCGTCGATGGCTGGTAGCCAATCCCGCCGCCTCGCCAGCCTTGCTGGAGGCCGTCTCCCAGCTGGGCGGGCCTGGTGTACGCAGGGCACTGGAGGTACTGCTGGAAGAGGGGAAAGGGGATCAGTCCTCTTTATCCTCTTCAACGGCCAAGGCATAAATCCTTTTGCGATCGGGCAGGCTGCCATCGGCCAAGGGATGCTCGACAGCTATCCTGGCGATGGCCTCCTTGAGCCGCAGGCCCTCGGATCGGGCCAGGTCACGAGCCAGGACTGCCAGCTGCCGGTCATCCATGGCATCCGGATCGTTGCGTCTGGCTTCCAGGGCGGAAGCGCCGGCCACGACCAGGACCATCTCGCCCCTGGGAGGATCCTCCTGAAGGGAGTGCACAATGTCGCCGATGGTGCCCCGCCGGATCTGCTCATGCTCCTTGGTCAACTCCCGGCAGAGGGCCATGAGCCGGTCGGGGCCGAAGACCTCCTGAAGGTCCTGCATAGCCTGATCAATGCGGTGGGGCGTTTCGTAGAAGACCATGGTCCGCTCCTCGCTGCGCAGGGTGCGCAGATGCCGCAGCCGTTCCTGGTGTCGGCGGGGAAGAAACCCCTCGTAACAGAAGCGGTCAGTGGGCAGACCGGAGAGGGCCAGGGCATCCAGCACGGCGCTGGGGCCGGGCGCACAGGTGACCGGTATGCCTCGTTCGATGGCCCGCCTGACGATGGCCATGCCCGGATCGTTGATGGTGGGCATGCCAGCATCCGAAACCACCAGCGCACAGGCTCCGTCGCGAACCTGGTCCAGGATGGGATCAGCCATTCGCCGCTCGTTGTGATCGTGATAAGCCAACACCCTGCCGCCTACGCGCACCCCCAACCGGTTGGCCAGATCATAGAGCCGCCGCGTGTCCTCCGCAGCCACCAGGTCCGCCGACTGCAGGAGCTCCACCAAGCGTGTCGAGGCATCGCCAACATTGCCTATTGGCGTGGCCGCCAGCACCACTGTTCCACGTGAAACACCGGACGAAATCGTCTCCTCATGACTTTCTCCGCCCGGTGTATGTCCATCGCTCCGGCCATTCATGCTGCTCATGCCTTTAGTATGGCCTAATCTAGGGGTGATGACATCTTTGGTAGGGCTTTCTTCGCAGCATCGCTCCTCCAGACACGGTAGGCACGCCGCCCACCGGTCCGGTCGCCCTGCCATGCTGTCCATCTTCAGCGGGCCCAAAGGTCAGCATACCAAGAGAGGGATCAACTGGATTCCCCGGCTCTCCCATCGGGAAAGCGGCTGGCTGGCCTGCATACTTATGGCGCTTCTGGGCGGGCTTCTGCGGTTTGTGCGGCTGGGCAGTCCTCGCGCCATTGTCTTCGACGAGACATATTACGTCAAAGACGCCTGGACCATGCTGATGACCGGCGAGCCACGCAACTGGCCGAAAACAGCCGGCCCGCTTGATCTTCCCATAGACCAGATCTTCGCCCAGGGACACACCAGCGGCTGGCTGCCCCAGGCCGGATACGTGGTCCACCCACCGGTAGGCAAGTGGTGCATCGCCCTTGGTCTCAAGCTCTTCGGTGGAGCCGGCAATCCTTTCGCCTGGCGAGTGGCCACTGCCTTGGCCGGCACCATCGCCATCCTGCTGCTATGCCGTGTCGCCCTGCGCCTCTTCCACAACCTGCCCATCGCCCTGACAGCCGGCTTCCTCATGGCCATCGACGGTCTGGGCATCGTCATGAGCCGTACCGGTCTGCTGGACAACTTCATCATGATCTTCGTCCTGGGAGCCTGGCTGTGCCTGATGGGCCATCGGGATTGGGCTCGGGCCAGGCTGCGACAATCCTGGGCCAAGGATCAGGCAGACTTCCGTCTGCACTACCGGGTGAAGGTCATTCAGTCACAGGGGCATCCAGGGCAGGAAAGCCGTGTCGAATTGCCCGTGGCCACTACCGGCCCCTTCATCGCCTGGTCCTGGTGGCGTACCGGCGCCGCCCTGCTGCTGGGGCTGGCCACCGGCACCAAGTGGTCAGGGGCCTACTTCTTCGCCGTCTTCGCCCTGATTTCAGTGCTCTGGGACGGATGGGAGCGCCATCAGGCAGGGTATGGATCCTGGCTGCAGAGTGCAGTGTTCAGGGACGGGCTGCCGGCGGCCTTGCTTATGATCCCCGTCTGGGCGGGAACCTATCTGGCCTCCTGGACGGGATGGTTCCTGCACGGCGATTCCTTCATGCACAATTGGGCGGCCCAGCACCCTGGCCAGGGTCTGACCTGGTTGCCTGAGGGGCTACGGTCCCTGGCTGAATACCACCGGCAGATGTGGCACTTCCACACCACCCTGCATACCCGCCACCCATACATGGCCAACCCCCTGACCTGGCCCCTGCAGATCAGGCCCACCAGCTTCTACTGGCAGAAGATCACGGGCTTCCCCGGCCTGTGCGGACTGGCCAAGGACTCCCCCTGCGTAGCCGCCGTCACCTCCCTGGGCAATCCCCTGACCTGGTGGCTGGGCAGCATCTGCGTGATTCTGGCCATCTTCATCGCCGTTGTGGTCAAGCACGGTGATTGGCGCATCTGGGGGGTGTTGGCAGGCTTGCTGGCCGGCTGGCTACCCTGGATGCAATACATGAACCGGACCACCTTCACCTTCTACTCCATCGTCATCCTGCCCTGGATGATCCTGGCAATCTGCTATGTGGCCAACTGGCTACGGCAGAACTCGGACAGCGTCCTCTACCGGCAGACCATGATCATGGGCCTAACCCTGCTGGGCCTGACCTCAGCCTTCTTCTACCCGCTATGGACCGCCATGCCCATCCCCTATGACTTCTGGCGCATGCACATGTGGCTGTCCAGCTGGATCTAAGACAAAGGCAAGGCGGGTCGGACAAGGATGCCCGACCCGCCTTGCAACAGCGTTTGGATACCGTCATACTCAGACAGCTCGATCGCTGATGATTTGCGCGTACCCCGGACCGCAATCCTTCCAGATCCGCTCCTGGGTTTCATAGTCGTCTGATCAGCCCAAAGCGTTTAGTTCAGACCAGAGCCCATTCGATGGATGCCGACAAATAGCCGATGACAGCATCGACCCAGCCGTCCACGGGTACGGGAATGCCCCAGTCGATGTCGCGCGTGATGACCCGCGGCTTGACCTCCTTGAACAGCCCCAGGGAGAAGTTGAGCACATTGCTGCGCCAGGCGCTGCGGGTCTTCAGCAAAGCCAGGTTGGCCCCGGTACTGGCGGAAGAGCTCCTGGATCACCTTCCCAAGATTGCCGGTCATGATCACTCCAGCAAAAACGCTGGCAGTCGGCCAATGGCGCAAGAGGGCAACCCACCGGGAGAAGGCAGAGCCCGGCGGGCAGCCCCCCCTGTTCCGTGAATCCGACAGCCTCTGGGGGGGGGGGGGGGGGGGATGCCATGCATGCCCTCAGTCTGCATCGGATAGGTAGTGTCCAACCGGAGGGGAACCAGAGAAGAACCGGAGAATCCGGACTATTGACGGCCATAGACCCGTGTACAGAAACAGCCGAGCTTTGACGGATGGCCTGAGGCGGCCCTGAACTCAGACGGCGGTTTGTCGCCAACCCGGCCGCCTCATCGGCCCTCCCGGGGACCATATCGTGTAGTTGGTGGCCCCGGGGTTCCGACGGACCCTGGAGACTCTCCTTGGATAACTGGAGGACTCCAGGGTACGCCTGCATCCGTCAGTTCTTGGAGTAATACTGGTCGTAGGCCTTCTGCACCAACTTGATGTTCTGATCCAAATTGGCCTTTTTCAGGGTCTGCACATAGTTGTCCCAATCCTGGTCCACACCACCCTTGGTCACCCACTGGGCGAACTTGGTCATAGCGGTGTTCATCAGGGTTGTGTTGTTGTTCTGCATGGTGGTCTGGTCCTCGGAGGAATACTTGAGGGCACCCGGAATGACATCCAACTTGGGATCCACATGGGCCAGAGCCGGCTCAAGAGGCTGCTCCTGGCCCTTGACCTCCTCGAGATCCGCCGGCAGCTCGATCTTGAGATTCGGACGTATCCAGTAGGGAGAGTCATCAGCCAGGGTCTCCGTCCACTTCCAGGTGGAGGGGTCCTTGGTGGAGTCAGCAGGCGGCAGGACCTTATAGGAGTCCGGCCCTGTCTTCTGCACATCCGTGCCCAGATCACCCCAGAGCATCTGCAGGGACATGTCCTGCCCGTAGAAGGCATTAGCCACCTTGATGGCGGTCTCCTTGTTCTTGCTCTTGGCCGAGACCACCAGTGCGAACTCGCTGTAGTCCAACCGGTCCCCCTGGGTGTCGTAGACCAGCTCATCCGGGTTCTGGTCGGCCTTGGCCTTCAGCTGGGGCATGGCCACATACTGACTGGCCAACTTGTCACCAAAGCGATCGGAGGCCGTCCACCCCCAGGTGAAACCGATCTTGGCCTTGTCGCCCTGTCCTCGCGCGGTGGACTGGGACTTGGAGTAGTCGTGGGTGAAAGCGTCCTTGGCGATCAACCCCTCCCCCCAGAGCCTGTTGAGGTACTGAATCAGCTCCTTGTAACGGTCATCGGTCAGGAAGGACTTGACCTTGCCCTTGTCGGCATAGTAGCCCTGGCCGCCACCTACCGAGGTCACGATGCCAAGGCTCCCCAGCAGGAGGGTCGGCTGATAGTCACCGAAACCCCCGGTACCGGGAGACTGGAAGTCAAAGGGGATCTCGTCGGCCTGCCCGTTCCCATTGGGGTCCTTGGTCTTGAAGGCCTTGAGCACCTCCTCAAGCTCATCCCAGGTGGTCGGCACCTTCAGGCCCAGCGTGTCCAGCCACTGCTTGTTGATGTACATGTGGCTGACGGCCTTGGGCCAGATACCCTTCTTGACGGCGGGCAGGATGTAGATCTTCCCGTCCGGCATGGAGACCACCTGCTTGGCCGTGGGGTCGGTATTGAACATCTTCTTGACATTCGGCATCTTGTCCAGGTCCTGGCTCAGATCCTCGAAGAGCGTGCTATAAGTGGCTATGTCCGCCAGGTTGATCCCCTTGAGAATGAGGTCGGGCACATCGCCGGCCGCCAGCATGGCCTGCTTCTTCTGGTCCCAGTCCGAGCTCGCCTCCTGCCAATGGATTTCGCAGCCACACTCCTTCTCCAGCTGCTTGGGCCACTTCATCTCGGATATCTTCTTGGTCAGAGGGTGCTTGGCTACGGCTATCGTGATGATCGGCTGGCCCTGGGCATTGGTGGTGGGCTCCTTGGAACCGCCGCAACCGGCCAGCATCATCGACATGGCCATCGTCATGGCCCCTATGGCCACCAGACGGTTCCTGAACCTGTGTTTCCCGAACGAACTCATGATTCGCTTCTCCTTGTTCGACATTGAACTTCTCTGCTTACCCCGGGCCCATGCGCCGATCGCACCGGTCCAGGCGGTGTACTTAATGACGGATCCGTCACTCTCCTTTCGTTGCCATCTCGCCCTGTGCGCCCCGGCGCATCCGGACGGAAAAACCGTCGAGCCTGCCGTAGAACCAGACCGCCGACGACGACAGGAGGCAGGGTAGGGCAGGCCCGAAGACTACGGCCAGGCCGGGCCAGGACCAGCAGGCAAAGGCCATAAGGGCCAGACCGAAAGCCAGGACCACACTCATCCAGGGACGCGCCAGAACCATCTGGACCGACCTGACCAGAATCCAACCGACCCCCTGGTCGTAGAGGGCGAATAGGACCCAGGACAGGGCAGTGGCCAGAATCATGAAGACCATGAGGCAGAAGAGGATGCCGGAGACGAAAACCCCGACCCTGCCTGTCCGGTGAAAGTTGACGATCCAATAATCCCCCAGCAGGAGGGCCCAGATGGCCGCCTGTGCCCAGCCGAAAATGTTGGCCCCCCTGAGCTCCCTCTTCCACAGACGATGGAAGGTCCGCCAGGTCTGAGCGATCCCCCACTCCCTGTCCTCATCTGTCAGCCACCTTCTGAAAACCCCGCAGGTTGCGGCCAGGGAGGGGAAGAAGCCTAGTAGGACAAGCCCCATGATGGTGTGTGCCAGCAGGGCCAGGTTGGTGATGAAGGCCACCAGGACCAAACGGGCCGCCTGCTCGTATCCGAGGGCGAATCTTTGCATGCTTCCTCCTTTCCCGGGTACAGCCATGGCTGTCCGGCCCATATCCGTCTTGTCTTTGCTCCCCGTCAGTAGGACGGTCCGGTGCGGTCAGCCCTTGATCGCCCCAATCATGACCCCCTTGTTGAAGTACTTCTGTATGAAGGGGTAGATGACCAGGAGAGGGAGGGTGGAGACGATGATCACCCCGTATTTGATCTGGTCAGCGAACTCCTGCCCATATCCGGCACCGGCCGTCGAGCCCGACCCCCCCTGGAAAGCCTGGTTGGACAGGAGGATGTCACGCAGGACGATCTGCAGGGGTTGCTTGTCGTAGGTGCGTATGTAGACCAAGCCGGTGAAGAAGTCATTCCAGTGCTGCACCAGGTAATACAGGCCGATGACGGCGATGATGGCGGAGCTCAGGGGGATGACGATCCGCGTAAAGTAGCGGAAGTACCCCACCCCGTCGATCTGAGCGGCATCGTGGAGGTCCTCGGGGATGGAGCTCTCGAAGAAGGACCGGGCGATGATCAGGTTGTAGACATTCAGGGCCTGGGGAATGACGAAGACCGCCCAGGAGTCCAGGAGACCAAGCTGTTTGTAGAGGAGGTAGGTGGGGATCAGACCGCCGTTGACGAACATGGTAATCGTGAAGAAGAGCATGATCAGGCGGCGCCACTTGAACTCGGGCCGGGAGAGGGCGAAGGCCGCCGGCATGGTGACCACCAGGTTCAAGACGGTGCCTGCCACAGTGTAGATCAACGTATTCCGGTAGCCGTTCCAGATCCTGTCATCCCCGAGAATCTGCTGGAAGCCGTAGGCCGAAATGCCCTTGGGAATCCAGGTGACCTGGCCTGTGTTGACCAGGGTCTGATCCGAGACCGAAGCGATGATGATGAACCAGATTGGGTAGAGGATGGAGGCCACTATCAGCAGCAGGATGAGGACGATGACCAGGTCAGCCAGCCAGTCTCCCAGCGTCTTCCCCCCGATAAGCCGTCTGACCCTGCGGGCCCCGGAGCGTGCCATGTCTTGCGTGTTTTCCATATTGTTGTCTTCCTTCCCCTCAGAAGATGCCGGTGTGAGACACCCTCCTGGAGATCTGATTGGCGATGACCAGAAAGACGAAGTTGATGAGCATGTTGAACAGGCCGATGGCTGTGGAATACGAGAATTGATTCTGCAGGATGCCGATCTTGTAGGTGTAGGTCGATATGACCTCGGAGGCTGGCAGGTTCAGGGTGTTCTGCATGAGGAAGACCTTTTCGAAGCCTACGTTGAGCACACCGCCCATGTTCAGGATCAGGAGGACGCCGGCCGTGGGCAAAATTGCGGGTATATCGATGTAACGAATAAGCTGAAAACGGCCTGCCCCGTCCATCTTGGCTGCCTCATAGAGGGCCACGTCGACCGAACTGAGGGCGGCCAGGTAGATAATCGAGTTCCAGCCCATATGCTGCCAGACCTCGCTGATCCAGTAGATGGGCGTAAAGGTGCTGGGACTGCCCATGAAGTTGGCGTTGTCGACGTGGAGGAAGGAGAGGAAACGGGTGAGCAGACCTGTGGAGGGGGTCAGGAAGAGGTTGATCATGGCCACAATCACCACCGTAGATATGAAGTGCGGCATGTAGGTGATGGTCTGTACGAAGCTCTTGACCTTGGTGGAATGAATCTGGTTAATCAGGAGAGCCAGGATGATGGGGGCGATGAAGCCCATGACCAGAGTCCACAGACTGATCCTGATCGTGTTGACCATGAGGGGCTTGAACATGGGTGAGGCGAAGAACTGCTTGAAATACTGGAAGCCCACCCAGTCGCCTCCGGTGAGGCCCTTGGTAAAATCATACTTCCTGAACGCCAGTTGAATGCCGTACATAGGGCCGTAGTTGAATACGGCCACGAACAGCATGGCTGGAAGCACCATGACCCATAAGGGCCAACAGCGCTTCAGGGAAGATTTATACCCCCCCCCCCCGCGAGAAAGAGTCTTATGTGCCTTGGCGGGTTTGGAGGAGGCGAGACGCGCGGTTTTACCGGAAGTCTTGGCCTGACGGTCGACTTCTGCATCGGTTCCGTTCATGCTCAGCCCTTCTATGACTAGTATTGCTCCCATCCGGCTCAATCCTTGAACCTGAAGGAATCCACATTCGGCAACTGTGCCGTCATGACAAAGTTAGTTTATCTAACGTTGTAAAAAAAGTCAATTCAATCCTTGACGCCTGTAGGTGTACATGGAAAGCGTCCGTCTGCGGAAAGCGACGAACCCGGTCACCACCAGGAGCATCTCCACTTAGGCGGGTCATCCTTCCTTGGATGGTGCCGGCCATCTGCTACAAGGCCGACTGGCTCGTGCGGATTGCAAGATGGACCACCTATCGATGCTGGTAGGCGATCATCCCAGGCCTCATCGTGCTGGCCTCCCTCCTCTTCTTGTCCCTATGGATGACCTTTCAGGTCCCTTACGGGTTCTGACAAATTGACACGTGACCGCCAAGCCAGATATGAGGGATCCAGAAATCCGGAAAGCAAACACATCAATCAGGCCGACGGGAAGAGTCACCCTCCTGCCGACCTGATTAAATGGTCAGGGTCGGCGGGCGGCCCACAGATTACACGGAGCCGTTGCCGACCGCAGACCGGATGGATGGCCTCCAGGTCACCATCCTGCACGAAGCACCGGTCAGTGCCCCCCCCCCCGCCTGACTGGCATTTTCCGGATAAGGAACCTTCCGGCATGGGCCAGAAAGACCTCGTCGGTGAAGAGGTCGGCCCTCTTCTTGGCGGCGAGGTCCTCATGCGCCCCAGATGGAATCCGTCCTACCATACCCATGTGCTGCCCCTTCCACCTGAAAGGCGGCCGTGGCCGTTCCCTAGATGAAATCGGACGGGAAGGTGAACTTGCCCTCTTGACCCATGCTGATGCTCTCTTTCATTTCTTTCATATTCATGGCGCTTTTCTCGCCTGCGGCCATTTGCTTCCCTCCGGCCGGTGGACATCCTCGGTGACCGCTGTTCCACCGCAGGGGTCGTCTGGTCGAAGCCGCCGGTCCTGAACCGACTGCCCCCCCCCACCCGTGATAAGGCTGAAGGAGGCCAGGCATTCTTCTGAGTCCGGGTCGATGTCTTTGGGGTCCATAAACCCATGCCACTTCTCCGGGGAGAAGAGCTCGTCGGAGAAGGCAAGCCACTCGACCACCGGATCGGCTGACCCGTCGGCTAGCCAGCGGTACTGCAAGCCATCCATGGCCGACACGCACAGCATCCACATGGGTGGGAGCGGCCCAGGTCGTACCCTCTGGGCAGGCACCAGTTCAGTGACTTGATGGTCTGCCAGAACTTCTGGTTGCGACCTATGAAATAGCGGTGGGCTGGGTGCGAAAGGCTGAGAGCCTCTCCGTTCAGGATAGAGAAGAGCTTGACCATCTCCGGCCTGCGGGCATTAAAAATGACATTGTTGGCGCAGAATCAGGGAAAGAAGAGGAGGTTGTGCCCGTCCGCATCCGTCCCCGTACAGGTCGTATAGATGAACTGGTTGGCCTCAGAGGAGTCGTAGGCCTGCTCCATGACCATCCCTGAGCAGGTCGTTCTCGGAGTCGATATAAGGAAGACAAGTGGGAGGACCCAGATAACCCCGCCAAGGCGGGAATCATCAATAAGAAACCCGCACACGCCCTCCTTGAGCGCTTCAAGAGGGACGACCAAGTCGACCAGACCTTCGCCGACCTCAATCAAGCCGGGGTCCCTGATTGTCCCCCGGGGGGGGGGGGGTAGAGAATCAGCCTCTTCTCTTCGACGTCTGCACGGTAAATATTAGCCGCATATTTTGATGTCGAAACCGTCGCGCACCAGCCATTCCCCCCTTGAGGAACTTCTTGTTTTCCTATCTTTCCTTGTTATTGTCGGTCACTATGTCCTCGGGCCGGTGACGGAAACCCTCTAGGGATTTCACTCCACATCGATCCGGATGCCCAGGGGCAGGCCGGTGGCCATGGTCCCAGCGGGGTCCTTGAGGCCCTGAACCTCCAGCCCCCGGTCTGTCAGCTCATAACTGACCGGTCCTGCACCCAACTGGCTGACCTGTCGGACAATCCCCTGAAATATCGGTCCCTCCTCTCCCCGTGGGGCGAAAGCCTTAATCAGGGCCCGTCCATCTGCGGACGGCTTGAGCTGGTAGGCGTAGATGGCACCTGACGCCGAGGTGAACCGGAAATCCTCGGGAGTGAAGACGGCCTCAGTCTGATCCGCGAAGGATCCCGCTGCCGGGTGGGTAGGGCCCTCCTGGGCGACCCACCAGGGGCGGGACCCGTAGATCCCCTCCCCGTTGACATCCATCCACCGACCGATGGACTCCAACATCCTCGCCTCCTCAGGATCGATGGATCCGTCGGCGCAAGGACCCACGTTGAGCATGAGATTGCCGTTCTTGCTGACCGCGTCGAGGAGCGCGGCCAGGATTTCAGCCACCGACTTGTGGTCCAGGGTGGTCGTATGGCACCAGGAGTTACGGGCGATGGCAGTGTCCGTCTGCCAGACGAAGGGGGTGGGGTTGGCGAAGCCGCCGCGTTCCACATCCACAATGCCTGAACCCCAGGCCATGCTATCCATCTTGTAACAGATAGCGGTCGGAACACCCCACTCGACGGACCGGTCGTAATAGTATGCGGCCAAGCGCTGCAAATAGGGCTTGAACGCCTCGTGCTGAACCCACCAATCGAAGTAGAGGAGTTCGGGCCGATAAGCGTCGATCACCTCGCAGACCCGCAGGAGCCAGTCGTCCAGGTACTCCTTGCTGGGATAGGGCTTGCTAAAGAGATCCTGGTCGTCAGGCTCGGGCATGGCGGGCCAGTAGAAGTCGCCCTTCTTCATTGGCTGACACACGTCGCTATCAAACTCCTGCCCGTGGCCCATGAACCACCAGTGCTCAGCCCGGTGGTCGGACAGGGCGAAGTGAAGGCCCTGATCCAGAGTGGCCCGTCGCAGTTCACCGATCAGGTCGCGGTGTGGCCCCTTGTCGTAGGCGTTCCATTCTGACAGGTCGCTGCGGTACATCTGGAATCCATCGTGATGCTCAGCCACGGGCATGTAGTAGCGGGCGCCAGCCCGGCGAAAAAGATCCAGCCACTGGTCGGAATCGAAACGTTCCACCTTGAACATAGGGATGAAGTCCTTGTAGCCGAACTCTTTCTGGGGTCCGTAGGTCTTCACATGGTGGTCGAACTCCGGGTATCCCTTGATGTACATGTTGCGCGAGTACCACTCGTTATGATAGGCGGGAATGCTGTACAGGCCCCAGTGGGTGAAAATGCCGAACTTGGCATCGGTAAACCAAGTGGGGGGCTCCATGGCGCACAAAGAGGCCCAATCGGCCTTGAAAGCGCCACGGCTAATCTCGTCATCCACCCGCGAAAGGTCGTCGGCCCCAACCACGTCTTCACGCAGGGGACGGGGCTCCTGTTCACTTTTCGTCATCGAATGTGGTCCTCTCCCAGTCGAAGCCGACGGCCTGGAGCGAAATCCTGGCCACCAGCATATGCCCCTCGATTCTGAGGTTGCAACAATCCACGCTAAAGTATATAGCTACTCAGTTTCTCAAGAAAGTTGTCCATGGCGGCCTGGTCGTCCACGTAGGTGTCCCCGTGGTTGTCAGCCACCTGCCTGGCCACCTCGGCATACCGGTCGACCATGGCCCTCATCGAATCATTCCTGTTGGGCTTCATGTCGAGCACGTCCATGTCCCATCGGGCTGCCATCAACTCGATGTCATCCCCGCTGACCTCGTCGTTCAAAATCATAAGTTCCCTGTCGTGGTAGGCAGTAGCAAGAAGGGCGTGGACCGGGTTGGCATAGCCGCCGCCGAAGGAATCCCAGCTGACGGGGACGGCCTTGCAACCACGGTTGTCATCGGTGACCGAGTCCCCGCAGAAGACGATCCTCGAATTCTATCCAAATGGGAGCATGCCGCTCTCGCACCCCGTTTCCCTTCTCTATTTTTTCTCCGCCATCCGCGGCATGGCTCCTAATCGGGACCGAGGCAGCATTCATAAGCGGTGACCGGGGAACCAACCGTCGTGCCACCGGCATGGCAAGGGAGCGCGACGGAAGGTGGTTGATCACCGCCCGGCTACACGCTCCCCAGAAGTACATGCATGACGGCGGGCAGGGGTCGCCAAGGCTGCCCTGCCCTACCGTCTGGCGTGGAATCAGCTGCTTTCCGACGCCTGCAGTTGGTGAGCCGTTTCTTGACGTTGACATGGGCCGTGTTCTGATCCTTGGCGTTCTTCATGTCCACATTCAGGACTTGCTTGAAGCCCAGTCCGTCGACCTTGGAGCGTATTTCATCCATAAGACCGTTGAACTCGTTGTCTTCCTTGGCGAAGACTGCCTTCCAGGAGGTGTTGATGATTTCGGTCTTCACCTGACCGCGCAAGGTGGAGATCTGAGAAGACTCATCGGACTGGGTGAAGCTGGAGCCTGGGGCGATCATGAGCTTGATCGCTTTCTCCAGACACTGCATGGAGGTCTTGGCCCTGTCCATATGCTCGGACCGATCCTTGTCCAGGGCGGAGTTACTGAACCGGTCGATGGTGGACTTCCACATGCTGGAGTCGTAGCGCTGGGTGGAGGACTGGGGGTCGGCCAGGCCCATCTGGTTGGCCTTGCTAAAGGAACTAGAGGGCCTTGACCAGGTCATCCAGGTCGGCAATCCTGGTATAGCCTATTTCCTTGTGGATGTCAGACCGCGCATAAGGGCCGAAAGTGGGCTCCAGCCCCTCGGAGGTCTCCGTGGGGCGGCAGAGAAGTGACCGACCCGGGCAGGCTCCAGACCCCGCCGGTCTGCCCGGCCGCCTTGTTGAGGGCATCGGTGACGGACTTATACTTCTTGATTTTCTTGGCATTCTTCAGGTACGGCGTCATGTCCTCAATCAGGTGGACCTTGACCGGCTTGGCGCCTGGCCAGAGCCGGCGATGATGATGTCGTCCAGGTTCCCGGCTGTTGAACGGGTATTGAAGAGGGAGTTGCCCCCGTCCGCCACATTGGGGGCCACAATGTTCAACTTGGGGTTGAACTTATGTCCTTGACCATCTTGGCGAACCAGCCTTTCTGGATGCCCTGGTAGTTTGCCAGCCCATCGAAGACTTCCACCTGCATGAGCGACCCGTCGTCCTTCTCGTTGGCAGAATTGTCTCGGACGCCACGGCCCGCCAAGGCCATGGACATGGTTAAGACAGCGGCAGCCACCGCCGCCAGCTTCTTGGCTCGCATTGTTTCCCCTTTCCAGACACTGTCCGGCTCCCGGGCCCGTCCTGTCACTTTCTGCAGGCCGGCGGACCGCAGATCATCGGGATGGTACCGACTTCCGCTTACGTCCTTATGGCTCATATGATTGTCTCAACGGCCTGCGTGATCCTCCTGGTCCACGCTTCCGGCCTCCAGGCCCTGCCCGCCGACTTGCGGTCGGATAATCTGCCACCGCCGACGACTTCGGCAGCGGTGATGGTCAACCCAGTGGTTGATTTTCTGCGGACTGAAGGGACCACTGTCGGCCTTGCATCTCTCATCGATTTGTCCTCCTTGATGAATCGACATGAACACTTCCTGGCCACCGCGTGGAATCAGACCCGTACGGTGGCGGGATTGCACCTCCTCTCGATCACTCCTTGACGAAGTAACGCTGGAAGAGCGGATAGATAAAGAGGATGGGTAGGACCACGATGACCGAGACAGTCATCCTGATCGACGACGGGGTCTGCAGGGTGTCCAGAGAGCTTGCCTGGTTGATGTACTGATAGAGCAAGTACTACAGGAAGTAAGGCTTTGAATCAGTCATGTATATCAAAGTGTCCTGGAAGGAGTTTCGCTGCCCCACGGCCGAGAAGATGGCCACCGTGGTCAGAATCGGCGTGCAGATGGGCAAGACGATTTTGAAGAAGACCGTCAGAGTGCCGGCGCCGTCCACTTCGGCCGCCTCCGGGAAGGAGGAGGGGATGGACTCGATGCAGGTCTTCACCAGGATGATGTTGAAAGGTGCACGATGGTCGGCAGAATGTACACCCAGAAGTTGTTGGTCAGACCCAGGTTCTTCATCACGATGAACAGGGGGATCAGACCAGCATTGAAGTACATGGTCATGATGATGAAGCGATACCAGAACTTACGGTGCCACATGCTCGCCTGGGTGAAAAGGAAGCCCAGGAAGGCACTGGCCAGTACGGTCAGGGCGGCACCGATCACGGTACGTCCCAGGGAGACCATGGCGGCTGTGCCCAGGCACTCCTGTTTGAAGACCTCCGCATAGTTACTCCAGTTGATTCCCTTGGGCAGGACGGCTATCTTGCCGGCGGCACTCAGGGTGTTGTCGGAGATGCTGTTGATGATCAGGTAGTAGAACGGGTGGACGCAGATGAAGACTAAGAGGATGAAGAAGGCGATGTTGAAGACATTGAACATCTTCTTATCCCTGGTCCGCCGCAGGAGAGGAGAGATGCCCTCCGATTCGATTGTCATGCTGTCTCTCATGGTTGTTTTCCCCTCACACCCAGATGATTGACTCGCCACGGTTCCGCTTCGAGGTCCAATTGACCAGGAACAGGAGGACCACACTGACCAAGAATTTCAGCATGGATTTGGCTGCAGCCAGAGAGAGGCTGTTCTCGCCCATGCCGTGTTGTAGACGTAGAGGCCAAGCACCTGGATGTGCTTGAGGTTGAAGGTGTTGCGGAAAGACGAAGTACTGGTCCATCCCGTTGCTGAGGAAGTTGGAGACGCTCAGCATCGGCATTACTGGGTAGGTGGGTATGAGCTACAGGACCGTAACATAGATGATCTGCTGGAAGCGGCTGGCTCCATCCGCCTGGCGGCCTCGTAGAGCTCGGGGTCGATGCCGGATATGAGCCCCAGCCCAGACCCTTCCACAGGCTCCACAGGAGCATCTTGATGTAGGCCCCGCTGTCGGAATCCAGGAAATGGATAGGCTATGAAATCGGGCGGATGTTCTGCAAGAGCTCATTGACCATGCCAACGGAGGAAAACATGGCGAATGCCACGGCGTGGACCAGGACCCGGCTGATGAAGTTAGGCAGAGTTGGTCAGGACCTGGACGACCGCGTGCAACTGGGCAGGGTTCTGGACAATCATCTTGAACCATTGGAAGCCGACGAACTCGCTCTCCGACAGTGGGATGGGTGGCTGATAGTCATAGAAGGCATATACCCAGCCGAGCAGGGGATAGTAACTGAAGAGGACGAACAGTATCAGAAAGGGGACGGTCAAGAGGAAAAGGTTGATGCTGTGTTTCTTCCTGCCGCTTATGTCCCTTGGTGTTTAGTCTTACGCCGCCGGGTGGCTTTCAATGAATGTCGACAGTTGACATACTACCCTTCTGTCTTTTCCCATAAGCCCGCTCCCTTGCATTACCAGCCAGCACCTCATATTTCTACCACGTCTCGGCACCGCGCAGATCATAGTTGTCTTATTTATACATTTGTAAATAGATTGGTACGTCGATTTGACAAAGCCGTCAAACCGCAGCCCGCTGCCAAGCATGTCACTACACGAGGCAGGATTGGACCGTCAGCCCATTAATCAGACAGATTGTCCAGGGTTGGTCAGAGACGATTATCCTCCTGACAGGCATGTCCAGCAGACGGTCCTATAGCCGACCGAGCAGGAGACAGCGCTACACGGGATGGCCGGGCCCATTCGCCTGCCTGCACGTCGCCAACCCTGCAGGGAGGAAAGGCGGATCATGCACTTCAACCTCGAAAGCCCCTTCTGACTCTCCTTGAACACCCTACTCAGATTCACAACCCTGAACCTGTTCTTCGTCCTCACCTGCATTACCCCTGGTCTCGATAGGCCTCGCCCGCAGCGCCCTCTACGGCGCGGTCTTGCGATGAGAACCACAAGGACATCCTCCTCTGCAGGCAGTACCCGCAACTCCTCGTCCGGGTGGTCAGACAGTCCATCATCGCATTCATCATCCACGCGACGCTGGGTGGGGGGGGGGGGGGTAGTGACCTACCTTGCCCTCATCATCCTGATCATCAGGATCGCGCTCCTAGTCCTTTCATACAAGTTCTTCTACCCCCTACAATCCCGCTACACCAATACAGACTGGGTTTTCAAACTCTGTGTCGAGATTCCCATAGGTACCCCGTTCTACGCCATCTGCCTCCTGGCCATCTACGTGGTCTTCGCTTTCCTCATCTACTCCGCGTCCTTCCTGCAGGTCCCGGCCATCATCTTCGGCTTTTCCCGACTGGCATTAGTCAAATCACTGATCTATCTGCAGGCCTTCGACCGTTTCGAGCGCGGAACCAGGGGCGACGCCAAAACTACTTACAAGAAAGGTTCCCTGTAAGGCTGTGAGGAAATAGGTATATGGCTGGCCTCCCCCTTTCCACACGGAATATGTGCAGGGCACGGCCAGGACGGTGCCATCACCCTGCCACCGGCCCTCTTGATGTCAAAGGCACACTTCATATGGATTGTCTGCGCATCAGCCGTTATGGGCCACAGTTGTGTCTTCCTCGCAAGGGTCTACTGGAGACCTACCTGCCGTGGAGCAGTCTTGCTACAGTATTGGAACGGTTTGCGTTTCAATACAACAGGACGGTCTTTGACAAATGGGATTCATACACTGGCTCATCAACCTGCTCAAAGATCCGCGCAGCGCCATCGCGGGGTGGATTGCCATGGGACTGGTACCCACATATGCGTTCATCTTCCTGATCATCTTCATCGAGACCGGCGTGGTTTTCATGCCCTTCCTGCCAGGAGACTCCCTACTCTTCGCCGCCGGTGTCTTCGCCCATGACCCGTCCAGCGGGATGGCCCTGGATGTGCTCCTTCCCGTCGTCTGGCTGGCCCCCATCCTGGGCGACCAGAGCAACTACTTCATCGGACACTTCTTCGGCCGGGCCATCGTCCGTTCCGGCCGCGTGAAGTCACTGACCCCCGAACGAATCGCCAAGACCGAGGGGCTGATCGACAAGTGGGGACCCCTGGCCGTGGTCCTGGGACGCTTCCTTCCCTTCATCAGGACCTTCATGCCCTTCATATCGGGCATTTCCGGAATGCGCTGGAGGCGCTTCACCCCATTCAGCATCCTGGGCGGCCTGATATGGTCCACCCTCTTCACCCTCCTGGGCTATTTCTTCGGCGGCATCCCCGCAGTCCAGCAGCACTTCGAGCTGGTCATCATCCTGATTCTGGTCATTTCGGTCCTGCCCACGGTCATCGGTCTGCTCAAGGCCAGGTTCGGTCATAAAGCTCCCTCAGAAAAACCAGCTCCACGGCGGACTGATGTCTGACCTGTGATATTTTGCGTTTGGCCAGGGCACACGCTAAAGTGAGTTTCTGTTGTTCGGCTACGGTCGGGCAACGAATGGGGCTGTAGCTCAGTTGGTAGAGCGCTTCGTTCGCATCGAAGAGGTCGGGGTTTCGACTACCCTCAGCTCCACTCTCGCAAGAGATTCCGCTGTAGTAAATCTGCTTTCCACATGCATTGACCTTGAGTCTGGGCAGTTCCTGCAGCAGGTGCTTGCCTAATTCACATCAAACCGACTCCCTTATTGAAAGGCGTGCATTTTCTGCCCTGCTAGGCATACAGATTGCAAGGACGACGATGTGCCGACGCAAAGCCAAGCTCATACTCCCTGGGCTGCATAATCTGATGAGTCAAACGACCTCATGAACCACCAAGGGTGGGGGGGGGTCAAATGCGCTTACGGCATCCAAACTGCGTGTCACGATTATTGCAACAGAAACACGCTTGGCCAGAAATCGCGGTTGCCCAATGACGAGTGGAACGTTTGCCGAATCAAGAGTTCCAATCGGCTCGTCCGCGAAGACAATCCTGGGCTGGAGGTAGAGTCACATGCACTACAGCGGCTCTCAGTTGTTGCCTTCCAGACAAATTCAGAACAAAGTCATGAATACAATCAGCAAGTAATTAGCAAGGCCCGGCAGCTGCAAAATAAATCCGGCTCGCCTCACATCAATGCCCAAACCAGCAAACTGGGCAGAAATAAGAACATTCTCGAGCACAGTCATCGTCAACACAGGATTCAGGGCCAGGCGAAAGTTGGTCCGACCGCTTACTTGAGATGATATCCTTCGCCAGGCCGACGAGAGACGGCAAATCACCAACCACCGACGTTCCTTCATAGGGATACCCTTGAGGCCACAGCGGCTCAGGCCGCAGACGAAATCGCCGTTGAGTCCTTCAACTTTCCGCTTTGTCTGTATCTTCACCGCAGGAGATCGGGCCAGATCCGGCCAATGAACGAGAATACTTGTCAAAGCGCGAATCGGCTGAATGAAGCTGGCTCAGGTGCAAGCGACCGGCGCTTGCACTCACGTGAGATTCTGTCGCCAGGCTCCTCACGCCTAAAAATCAGGCTTACGGCTATCCCCATCAGCCTTCGGGCCTTCTTTCGCTATTTGTCAGACCTTGGCATAAATCCGCCGGCTTCCCCTAAGCACAGGCACGCGGGGTCTGCATACAAGAAAAGCGTGAATGGTTCTATTAAGTCACTGGGCAGGACATCGGGGATTCGCCCAAGATGACGCTCGGTCATCGTGGGCGAATCCCCGTTATCTTGGCACAGAACATACGATGCCGTCAGAAGCGATGATCCTCCAGATAGTCCCTGTCCAACTGAATGCCATGTCCAGGACCAGTGGGAGGCACCCAGAAGCCATCCTCATCCACATGCCCCGAGGATTTGAAGATCCGCAGATCCGTCCAAGTGCCGCCATCCGTGACCTCGGAAGCATAGATGTTAGGAATGGTCGACAGGAGGCTGGCACTGAGCTCGAAGACGAAATGCGGCGTCATGGGCAGATTGTGGGCCCTGGCCGCTGCAGCAATATCCAGGTAGCCGGTGATACCGCCCACGCGGCCCAGATCCGCCTGAACATAGTCGCAGGAACCTTGCTCAAAATACTGATTGAACTGATTGAGGTTGTATATGTTCTCGCCCATGGCCAGCGGGGTATTGACCCTTTCACGTAGAATCCTATGCCCCAGAATATCGTCTGAAGGCAATGGCTCCTCGATCCAAAGCAAATCCAGATCATCGAACTTTTTGAAGGCACGCAAGGCGGCCGGCAAATCCCATCCTTGGTTGGCATCCACCGCCAGGGGGAAGCCTGGCACAGCCTCCTGGATGGCCTTCAGGCGCTCTACATCCTCTTCGATGTCGGGTTTGCCCACCTTGACCTTGGCGGCGATGAATCCCTTGGCCTTCCAACGCTTGACCTGATCCACAATCTCATCCGCCGATAGATTCAGATTGATGCCGGACCCATAGAGCGGGACACGATCGCGCACCTTGCCCAGCAGATCATACAGAGAGACGTCAAGGGACTTGGCGAGCAGATCCCAATAGGCGATATCCAAAGCGGACAGGGCGTGGGTGGTTACACCGGCCCCACCTACATCGTGAATGTACTTCCACGAGCGCAGCCAAAGCGCGCGAGGGGATACGGGCAGGCCAATCACATCGGGGATCATCTCCCTCACCAGAGCGGCGATGGTGGCCCCGCACCAGCCGGAGGTATGGCTGAACCCCGTGCCGGTGATCCCATTGTCTGCCGTGACATCAGCAACGACGACCTCTATGTTCTCGACATGGTGGATCTGGTCGCCCCATGGGCCTTCCGGCAACGGAACCCGGGCGGTCGTCAGTTCTATTTTCTTGATTTTCGGTACTTGGAACATGGTGATAATTCCTTTCTTATCGACGCCTTTTCATAGCGTCACATCGCATGTTGATCCAAACGCGCCCATCCTTTACAGACAAAGCGTTCCAATCAGCGAATCAGTCTTTAGATCCGGTCGCCTTGGCTTCTGCCGACTGTATGGTCTCCGCATTGACCGCGTGACCGAAGGTCTCGGGCAGAATGAAGACCGCGGCCAGGAAGGCCACCACAGGACCGATAGCGATCAGCAGGGTGGCTTTAGGCACGCCCAGCCGGTCATAAAGGGTCGGGAACACCCAGAGGGTCAGGAAGGAGGCCAGCTTGACGAAGACATAGGCAATACCTGAAGCGGCTCCTCTATAGGCCGGCTTGGCCACCAACGAGGCGATGGTCATTCCACTCTCCGAAGACCAGTAATGGCCCCAGAGCATGATGCCCGATCCGGTGATGATGATGGCCATACTGGTCCGGGTGATGCCGAAGACCATGACCAGAATGCCGATGGTCACCAGGCCGAAGCCCCATTCGCTCAGTCCCTTATGCCCCAGTTTGGGCAGGGTAAGAGGTCCTACGAAAGCGGAGATGGAGGCCAGCAGGTAAACGGCGAACATGGCCATATTGTTTTGAACGAGGGTCGCTATGCCCAGGCCGGCCAGGATGGTAGGCAGATAGAAGGAGAACGAATAGTTCTCGAACGCCTGGACGAAGCAGGATATCCAGGCGAATATGGTGCTCCTGCGACTGAAGCTGTCGCTGAAAAGGTCCGAGATGGCCTCACGCCAGGAGGGCTGGGGAATATGCATATCATGATCAGGCAAAACGCCAGCCAAAACATCCTTGCCATAGTATTCGTTGGCCACCTTCCGGGCCTTGACGAAATCACCATGCTCCACAAGCCAGACGGGGGTCTCGGGCAGGCCGGACCTGACCAGCAGAAGCAGGCCGGCAGGGATGGCGGGCACAGCCAGGATGAACCGCCAGGTCAGGTTGGCCGGCATCTTGCTCAGCTCAAAGGCGGTGACCAGCAGAATGGCGCATAAAATCCCCAGGGAGAACATGAACTGCCATCGGTTGCCCATGATCTCGCGCTTGCCTTTGGGCAGGATCTCCATCATATAGGTAAAGCCATTGGCCACATCGGCCCCTACAGGCAGGCCGGCAAAGCAGCGGATGATTGCCAGAACCCACATGTTGGGCGAAAGCGCCTGAAGAACGGCACAGACCGCAAACATGCTCATGGAAGCCAAGAAGATGTTGCGACGCCCAAACCGGTCGGTCAGCCAGCCGCCCAGGATGGAACCGACGATGGCACCGAGCTGGGTGCCGGCTGCCGCGAATCCAAGCAGAAAGCTGCTGGGGTGGAAGACATCCTTGAGGTGGGTCATGATGAACGACATCGAGTAGATATCCCAGGATTCGATCAACAGAGCCGTCACCATGAGCCAACCGGCCCTCGAGGAGTGCTTGGCCTCCTGTCTGTCCAGAATGGCCTTGGCCCTGTCAAGGGTCTGGTAAATTGATAAATCCGTCATTGGACTCCTTTGTTCGCTCCGGCGCTCGGTCTGAGCCCATTGACTGTTCTCCTGCCCGATGCCAGAATCAGTGCTTCATTGCGTAACTGATATATTACTGATATATTAAAGGCGAAAGACAGCGGTGTCAATTTGGGCCGTCCAAGAGGCTTGGCGAAAGCTGACCACAGAAGACGACCAACGGTGCACGAACACACCTGGAAAGGCGGATAAAGAATCATGCAAAAGCCTTGGGATGATTTGGATCGACGAGCCATCAACATGGCCAAGGTGCTGACGGCTGATGCGGTGGAGAGGGCCGGCAATGGACATCCGGGTTCGGCCATATCCTTGGCCCCAATCGTCTACGCCCTCTATCAGCGGTATTTGACGCATGACCCGACCGACCCCCATTGGCCCGGCCGCGACCGGTTCATCCTCTCCGGCGGCCATGCATCCCTGGCTCAATACACTCAGCTCTTCCTGGCCGGCTACGGCCTGACGCTGGATGATTTGAGAAACTACCGGTCCGGCGCCCACACACGGACTCCAGGCCACCCCGAGCTGGGTGTCACCCCTGGTCTGGAGATGACCACCGGTCCGCTGGGACAGGGGTTGGCTTCGGCCGTAGGCTTCGCATATGGCCAGCGCTATCAGCGCGGCCTGCTGGATCCTGATGCCCCCAGGGGTTCCTCTCCCTTTGATCATCGAATCTGGGCCATATGCGGAGAAGGCGATCTGGAGGAGGGCGTGAGCGCAGAGGCCTGCTCATTAGCCGGAGATCAGTCCTTGGACAATCTGACCGTCATCTATGACGCCAACCATATCCAGATTGAAGGCGACACCAGCATGGTCCTAGGCGAAGATGTATGCGCACGTATGCGCGCCTACGGCTGGTACACCGACTCCATCGATTTTGTCCAGCCGGACGGTAGCTACAAAGAAGACCTGTCTGCGCTGTCCCGCGCCCTGGATCAAGCAGGCGAGATCACCGATCGCCCCAAGTTCATCAAGGTCAACACCCTGATTGCTTGGCCGACCCCAGGTTTGACCAATGATGCCTCCACCCACGGCTCGCCTTTGGGCGCAAAGGCTCTGGCTGACCTGAAGAGCCTTCTTGGATTTGATCCCAATGAGGACTTCCCCATTGACGAGGAGGCTCTGGCGCACGCCCGACAGGCTGCGCAACGCGGGGTTCGAGCCCACGCTGATTGGGATCAACGCTATAGACAGTGGCGAAAGGACAATCCCAAGCGGGCCGCTCTCTACGACCGCATCCGTAGGCACGAGTCGCCTAAGGAGCTCGACAGCGCCATCGATGAACTTGAAAACGAGTTGCATGTGGGAGATTCCGTGCCGGCGCGACAGGCTTCAGGGCGCGTGCTCAACGCCATCGCCCCGATCATGCCTGAACTCTGGGGCGGATCCGCTGACCTGGGCAGCGCCTGCATGACTGATCTGGAAGGAGCGGACTCCTTCGCTCCCGCCGGTCGGGCCACTCGCCAGTTCCCAAAGGCCAATCCTTATGGCAGACAGATCCACTTCGGCGTCCGAGAATTCGCCATGGGGGCCATTACCAACGGCATCCTGTTGGACTCGGACACCAGGCCCTTTGGCAGCACCTTCTTCCAATTTGCCGACTATGAGCGGCCGGCGGTCCGGTTGGCCGCTCTGATGGACATTCCCAATATCTACATCTGGACCCACGATTCAATCGCCCTTGGACAGGATGGCCCGACACACCAGCCAGTCGAGCATCTTGCTGCCATGAGGGCCATCCCCCGTCTGGCTGTTGTCCGCCCTGCCGATGAATTCGAAACGGCAGAAGCCTATCGACACATCTTCGAAAAAAGCGACACGCATCCCACGGCCATAGTGCTCAGCAGACAACCGTTGCCCAACTTGGCTGCAACCGCAGCTCGAGCCCGCCAAGGTGTATCCCGTGGAGCATATATCCTCCAAGAGCCCGAGAACCGTTTGGACATGCTGATCATGGCATCAGGATCTGAGGTGCAGCTGGCTCTGGAGGCAGCCAACCGCCTGGCGATCGAAGGCATCGGCGCCCGCGTTGTCTCCGTGCCTTGCATGGAATGGTTCGAGCAACAGGACCAGGATTACCGCAGCTGGGTCATGCCGGAGGAGATACGAGCACGAGTAAGCGTCGAAGCCGGACTCGCCCTGTCCTGGCAACAGTATCTGGGAGACGCAGGCAAGGCTGTTTCAGTCGAGGACTTCGGACTTCAGGGAGACGGCGAAAGCAATCTCATAGACTACGGCATCACCGCTGACCATGTAGTGGATGCAGCACACGCGTCCCTGCTTAAGGTCGGACGGTGCGGAAGAAGATGCTATCAGCGGAAGTAATCGGCATGAACCCTGCTGGCCTGTAGATAGCTGATTCGCGAATTGTTCAGATGGGCGCGGATGGCCTCCACCGCGCCTTCCTCGTCACCATTGAGCGCTGCATCGATGATGGCTATATGCTCTTGGCAGGAAGCCTCGTCCCTCCCCTCCTGATAAGGCAGGAAAACACGGGTGCGCTGGCTCAATGCCAGCAGGGTGCTCATGAAGGCAAGCAGGTACTTGTTCCCTGCCTGCCTGGCGAAATACATGTGAAAAGTGTAATCGAAGTCATCCTGAATGGAGACCGGCTTGACTGATCCACGCTCCAGCCTGGTATTGGCGGCCGCACGGTAGCTCCGCAGGGTCTGGGCATCCAGATGAGCGAAAGCTTGATGCATGAGATAAGGCTCGACCAGCATCCTGCTATCGAGCATGTCATTGAGGTCTTTAAGAGAAAGCTGGCTGACGATGATCCCCTTGCGCGGAAAAACCTGGACCAGACCCTCCTCAGCCAGCTTATTGATAGCCTCGCGTACAGGTGTGCGGCTGAATCCCAGTTGGGCCGACACAGCCTTTTCGTCAATCAGATCACCAGGTTTCATCTTGCAGAAGACGATCTGATCGCGCAGGTAATCGTAGGCCAACGTGCGCTTACTTACTGACATCGGATCCTCCTCTTTTCCCTGCTGGAGACCAGGCACGCCGTCAATACCGATTTTATGCCAACCGAGGCTTGGGAATCATGATTGCCGCTAAACGGATCAGCGCCGGGAAGCAGAGCGGAAAGGATTATCGTCACGGCGATGGTGGCGATGACCGCGGCGGAATCCCCGACGGTCTGCATCAAAACGGGAGCCGGCGCGACCGTTGCCGTGTCCATTATCATGACCATGGACACGCCCGCTACTGTCGGCATGACGATGGCCTCTGGTCCGGCCATCCAAGGGACCATCCTCACGATTGAATGCCGATCGGTCATCTGACCGCCTGGAACGGGAAGGCCGGCGATCCCGATCTCGACCTGCAGCCCGGGCCTGGCCGCCGCGATCAAAGCGCCTGTTTGCGCGGGAACGGCCCCGATGTCCGCTGCGGCCGCCACGCCCGCTACGAGCAGGGCGACCAGCGGAAGCCTGCGGCTGCTCGGTCTGCAAGGACCAGCCGTGTACCGGCTTGGCCACGGGTCCTACGAGCTCGGTAACCTCGGACGAATCGGCAGTCACCTGAACCGGCTTGGCATCGATATGGGCCATGCGCAGCATCCGTCTGGTGTCACGCCACTGGTCGGGAAGAACCAGGGTGACCACGTCCCCGGAACGACCGGCCCGAGCCGTGCGCCCTGACCGGTGAAGGAAGGACTTGGGATCGGCCGGTGGATCCACTTGGACCACAAGGTCTACGTCGCTGATATCCATACCGCGGGCGGCCACGTCGGTAGCCACCAGGACTTTCACCTCACCCCGGGAAAAAGCCTCCAGGTTGCGATCGCGCTGGTTTTGGGAAAGGTTGCCGTGCAGCTGTGCAGCCGGAATGCCGTTGTCGATCAGGTTCTTGGCCAGCTTCTTGGCCTGGAACTTGGTCCGGGTGAAGAGGATGCGCCGTCCTGTACCCGAGGCCAGCCTGCGCACCAGATCGTGCTTGGCTGCCTGGGTGGTGCGGAAGATGTGGTGGGTCATCAGATCCACATGCTGGGTAGCGGAATCCACCTCGTGAATCTTGGGGTCCTTGAGGAAACGCTTGACCACGGCATCCACACCGTGATCCAGGGTGGCCGAGAAGAGCATGCGCTGACCACCCGGACGAGCCTGGGCCAGAATCCGCTCCACAGCTGGCAAGAAGCCCATGTCGGCCATCTCGTCGGCCTCGTCCAACACGGCGATCTCCACTTCCCCCAGACTGAGCTTGCGCTGGCGGAGCAGATCCTCCAGACGGCCCGGGCAGGCCACCACTATCTTGGCCCCGCGCCGCAGGGCATCGACCTGACGACCCTGGCCCACCCCGCCGTAGACGGTGCAGGTCCGCATGCCGTAGGCCTGAGCCAGGGGGTTGAGAACCTCGTCGATCTGATTGGCCAGCTCGCGGGTGGGAGCCAGGACAAGACCGCGTGGGCGGGGCAGACTGTCTGAACCGGCGGCACCACCGCGGCCATGGCGGGTCCGTCCTCCTTCGCAGGCAGCCAGTCGAGCCACCAGAGGGATGCTGAAAGCCAGGGTCTTGCCGGAACCGGTCCGGCCCCGTCCCAGAATGTCACGGCCAGCCAGGGCATCAGGCAGGGTATCCTGCTGGATGGGGAAGGCCCTGGTCTTGCCGTCCTTGCGCAGGACGCGAACCAAGGGCTCAGGCACCCCCAGCTGGTCAAAAGTCATAGGTTCTACGGCAGACTGGCCGGAATTGGACGAATTGGAATCGGGCATGGATGAAGCAGTCACAATGACCTTTCACAACAGGGAAAACGGTACTGTCGGTCGACAGTTCGCAGGCCGCGTGCAAAGCAGAGAATGACGAATTTCGCGCAAGCGGTTTCCCCGTACTCAAAGCATTCAGGCGACAATCAGCCGTCGCTCTTGGGCGAGCGGCCAACCTGTACACCATAGCACAGGCCCCGCACCCATTTCAGGAGCGTACGCTCCAGACGATCAACGATTTGGAATCAGTCGGATCGGCCTCGTCATGCGTCGTGTCCTGCCGCCAGAGCCTGGCCCTGCTGGACCGCCTGACCTCGACGACCCGGCCATCGGTGGCAGCGGCAAACATACTGGATCCCTGTGACTGATGGGAGCGGCGCAGCTGGCGCCTCAGCTGACGATTCTCCTCGGCCAGGGCCAGGATCCTCGTCACACCTGCCAGGTTGATGGACTCGTCCTGGCTCAGATGCTGGGCCTGGCCCAGCCGGTCCAGATCCCGCAGGGAGTAACGGCGCGCACCCCCCTCGGTGCGTTCCGGCACAATCAGACCCAGCCGGTCGTATTGGCGCAGGGTCTGCGGATGGATGTTGGCCAACTGCCCGACCTGGCCGACGCTGAAGACCGGCAGCTCGATGTCCAAACCGGCATCGTCGGCAGCATCCAGGCTGATGTGCCCGGCCACCAGGCCGCGAGCGCAGGCCAGATAGATCCGCCTGGTCTCGGAATCCACCCTGACCATGATCATCACTCCTCTCCGCTCTTCGCTCCGACTTGATCCGGCATCCGGATCGTCATATCTTCATGCGCTCTCCGGCGATCTGTTCGTCGAAGTCGCCACTGGACTTGGCAAAGTCGCGCATGGCCTTCTTCTGGGCCATACCCAGCCGACCGGGCATGCGAATCTCAAGCCGCCCCACCAGGTCGCCCTTGCCGCGCCTGTCCTGAACCCCCTTGCCGGCGATACGAATCTCGTCGCCGCTGGAGGAGCCGGCCGGAATCCTGAAGGTGACGACCTGGTCGTCGATGTCCCGGGCCTGGACCTTGGCCCCCAGGGCAGCCTCGGAGACCGTCACCGGCAGGGTCATGACCAGATCCCTATCCTTCATGGTGAACCGCTGGCTGGGCTGGACGCTGATCTGCAGGTAGAGGTCGCCATTGGCGCCCCCGTCCCTGCCGGGCCGACCCTTGCCGGCCAACCTGATCCGCTGGCCGTTGCGAACCCCAGCGGGGATATGCGTCTTGAAACGCTTGCCACCCACGCTCAGGGAGACCGTAGCCCCCTTGACCGCCTGACGGAAGGACAGGCCGATTTTCGAATTGCGATCCTCGCCCTTGACGGGCCTGGGCCTGGCCTCCTGGTAAGCGGTCCGACCGCCACCGCCGGCACCCCCACCGAAGGAGGAGAAGATGTCAGCAAAGTCGGGTTGTCCCGAACCATCGCCGAAACGGATGCGGGTGCCTCCCGGCGCCCCGGCCCCGCCGAATATGGAGCCGAAGATGTCCGAGAATGCATCGGTGTTGAAGCCACCCTGGCCTGAGCCTCCGGCGAACCGGGCTCCCCCCATGCCGAACTGGCGGATGGCATCGTACTTCTGACGCTGCTCCTTGTTGCTGAGCACGTCGTAGGCCTCGGAGATGTCCTTGAACTTCTCCTCGGCCTCCTTGGTCTTATTGAGATCGGGATGGTATTTGCGGGCAAGCTTGCGGTAGGCCTTGGTGATCTCCGCTTCGCTGGCGTCCTTGGAGACACCAAGGACCTTGTAATAGTCCTTGCTCAGCCATTCATTCTCAGCCATCCATGTCTCCTTTCCTCATAAGCTACGAATATATCGAATTGGAATCCGCCCTTTCGCGTGCGGCGGCGGGCAGGACCATACCCACCAGCCGCCGCATGCGAAGGCGCCGATTCAGCCTGCGGAAGGTCCGCAATCACCGTCCCTGCTACTGACCGGGCGAGGTCACCACTACCCTTGCGGCCCGGATCACCCTGTCGCCGATCCGATAGCCTGCCTCGACCACTGTGTCAACGGTCTCTTTCTTGGCATCGGGGTCCGGCTTGTGCAGGATGGCCTCATGCTTGGTGGGGTCGAAGTCCTCGCCTTTTTCACCGAACTTCTCAACACCGAACTTCTCGAAGGTCTTGTCGATCTTCTTGGCCACGGCCTGGAAGGAGTCGTCCATCTGCCCGTGCTCCTTGATCCGGTCAATGTCATCAAGGGCCGGAAGAAGGGCGGTCAGTACATCCACGATGCCATGCTGGCGGAAGATGTCCTGCTCCTTCTTGGCACGGTTGCGGAAGTTGACGAACTCGGCCCGCTCGCGCTGGAGGGCCTCCAGATAATCGGCGGCCTCCTTCTTGGCCTGGCCCAGAGGAGTCAGCCCGTCTGATCCCTTGTCGGTGCTCTCCTCCTTGGCCGAGTCGGCATCAGTCTTGTCATCAGCCTGAGCATCCGCTGACGACGCATCCTTGGCGGAGGAATCCGACGTGGTCTGTCCGGCCGCCTGGCTCCCGTCTGCTGCGCCCTTGTCGGCGTGACGTCCGCGAGCCGCTTCCTGGTCGGGCGTCGAGGCGGCGTCAGAGGCCTTGGCCTCGTTCCCGTCCGGTCCGCCGGCGGCGGCCGGGTCACCCTTCAGTGGCCCGGCATCATCCTTGTCGAAGGCCGACATGTCACTCGCCGTCCTTCTTCTTGTCGTCGTCGTCCACGACCTCGGCATCCACCACGTCGTCATCGGCGGACGAGGAAGAGCCTGCACCCGAGGCAGCACCGGCGGCACCTGCAGCGCCCTGAGCGCCTGCACCGTCAGCGGAGCCCTGCTGGGCGTAGAGGGCCTGGCCGATCTTCTGGGCAGAGGTCATCAGCTCGCTCTGGGCGTTCTTGATCTTGTCCATATCCTCGCCCTTCAGAGCCTCTTTCAGAGCGTTGACCTTGTCGGTGACCTCCTTGGCCACCTCGTCGGAGATCTTGTCCTTGTTGTCGTTGACCAGCTTCTCGGTCTGGTAGGCAGCGGACTCGGCGGCGTTGCGGGTGTCGGCATCCTCACGACGCTGCTTGTCCTCGGCCTCGTGGGCCTCGGCCTCCTTGACCATGCGGTCGATCTCGTCCTTGGGCAGGGCGGAGCCACCGGTAATGGTCATGGACTGCTCCTTGCCGGTGCCCTTGTCCTTGGCGGAGACGTGCACAATGCCGTTGGCGTCGATGTCGAAGGTGACCTCGATCTGAGGAACGCCACGCGGGGCCGGAGCGATGCCGGTCAGCTCAAAGGTCCCCAGAGGCTTGTTGTCGCGGGCGAACTCACGCTCGCCCTGGTAGACCTGGATCAGCACGGAGGGCTGGTTGTCCTCGGCGGTCGAGAAGACCTCGGACCGCTTGGTGGGGATGGCGGTGTTGCGGTCGATCAGCTTGGTCATGATGCCGCCCTTGGTCTCGATGCCCAGGGAGAGCGGGGTCACGTCAATCAGCAGGACGTCCTTGCGGTCGCCCTTGATGACGCCGGACTGCACGGCAGCGCCGACGGCCACAACCTCATCAGGGTTGACGGTCTGGTTGGCTTCCTTGCCACCGGTCAGTTCCTTGACCAGGTCCTTGACGGCGGGCATACGTGTGGAACCGCCGACCAGCACCACATGGTCGATGTCCTGAACCGAAATGCCGGCATCGTGCAGCACGTTGTTGAAAGGCGTGCGGCAGCGGCCCAGCAGGTCGGAGGTCATCTCTTCGAAGTGCGCGCGGGTCAGGGTCTCGTCCAAGTGGACTGGGGTCCCGTCAGGGGTCATGGCCAGGTACTGCATGGAGATGCTGGTGGACGAGGAGGAGCTCAGCTCCTTCTTGGCCTGCTCGGCGGCCTCCTTGAGCCGTTGCAGGGCGATCTTGTCCTTGGACAGATCCACGTTGTACTTGTTCTTGACCTCGCTGACCAGCCAGTCGATGATCTTCTGATCCCAGTCGTCGCCGCCCAGCTTGTTGTCGCCGTTGGTGGCCTGGACCTGGATGGTGGAGAAGCCGTCGTCATCCTTGCCGATCTCCAGCAGGGAGACATCGAAGGTGCCGCCGCCCAGATCGAAGACCAGGATACGCTCATCCTCCTTGCCCTTCTCCAGACCGTAGGCCAGGGCCGCAGCGGTGGGCTCGTTGATGATACGCAGGACGTTCAGACCGGCGATCTTGCCGGCATCCTTGGTGGCCTGGCGCTGAGCGTCGTTGAAGTATGCAGGGCAGGTGATGACCGCGTCAGTGACGGGTTCGCCCAGATAGGACTCGGCATCCCTCTTGAGCTTCATGAGGATCTGGGCCGAAATCTCCTGCGGGGTCCACTTCTTGCCGTCGATCTCGACGGACCAGTCGGTGCCCATGTGGCGCTTGACCGAGCTGATGGTCCGGTCCACATTGGTGACGGCCTGACGCTTGGCCACTTCACCGACCAGAATCTCGCCGGACTTGCTGAATGCCACCACCGATGGCGTGGTACGCGCGCCCTCAGCGTTGACGATTACCGTGGGCTCGCCGCCCTCCAGGGTTGCAATGCAGGAATTGGTGGTTCCCAGATCGATGCCAACTGCACGTGCCATACTCGTTACCTCCTGATGAAATGGGGCGTAGGGTCTGACCCCGCACCTCGACGTTCACGTTCTCCGCTCGCGCTTCGTTCGTGGTCCCGATGGCCGGCTTCCGTCGACCCGGGCAAGCAGCCATCATGACCACTCCGAAACTTGAGCCTACATCACTCAACTTCTTCTGGCAAATATTATTCCCACTCAGACAGGTCGATTTTGCAATAGGCGCTAAATTCTAAACTGATTTGCAAACGTATGCAAATAATCAATATATCTCACAATATTTTGCTTAAGAAAAAGAGAATCTTGGGTAGATATTGCTTATCATACAAGGGATATTCTATTTTCAGCTTGTATTGACCTATTTGCTATCGTTATCATTATCAGTTAATTGCTGACTGGGTTGGTGAATATCTTCAGGAAGGATGCCCATCATGACAACGAACAACTTGAGCGAGGACTGGTGGAAGCAAGCGGTTGTGTACCAGGTTTACCCTCGTAGTTTCAAGGACGTTGACGGGGACGGAATCGGAAACATCAGTGGTGTGACTGAAAAAATTGGCTACCTGCAGGAGCTGGGTATCGATGCCATCTGGCTCTCACCTTTCTACCCGTCGGATCTGGCCGACGGCGGCTATGATGTCATTGATTATGAAAACGTCGATCCGAGGCTGGGAACCTTGGAGGATTTCGATGCCATGGTTGAAGCGGCACACCAGGCCGGCCTCAAAATCATCGTGGATATCGTGCCAAACCACACTTCCAACAAACATAAGTGGTTCCGGCAGGCACTAAAAGCCCGCCCTGGATCAGCTGAGCGCGATCGGTATATATTCCGCAAAGGACGAGGCAAAAACGGGGAGCTCCCTCCCAACAACTGGATGTCCATTTTTGGCGGCCCCGCCTGGGAGCAGGTTGAAGACGGGGAATGGTACCTGCACCTCTTCGCCAAGGAGCAGCCTGATCTCAATTGGAAGAACCGCGATGTTCACGAGGAGTTCAAGGATATCTTCCGCTTCTGGTCCGACCATGGCGCCGACGGATTCCGTATCGATGTTGCGCATGGGCTGGCCAAGGACCTCGACAGTAAACCTCTGTCCGAACTCGACGCTTGGCCTGTGCAGCAGCAATCAGCCAGTCACAATTACGAGCACCCGCTCTGGGACAGGCCTGAAGTGCATGACATATATAAAGAATGGCGGCAGGTGTTCAACGAGTACGAACCTCATCGCTTCGCCGTTGGAGAAGCCTGGGTTGTGCCGGAGCACCAGCACCTTTATGCCTCTGAGGACGAATTGGGACAGGTCTTCAACTTTGAATTCGCCAAGGCCGATTGGAATTGCCAGGCGTTTTCAGCGGCAATCAAAGAGGGCCTGCAGGAGGCCAAGGAATCCGGATCCACGACTACATGGGTCATGAACAACCACGACATTATCCGTTCCGCCACACGGTATGCGCTTCCTCAAGCGGAGGATCTGGATACCCAGCAACTGGGAAAGGACTGGCTGCTCCGAAACGGTCAGACTTATAAGGAAAACCGCGCTGTCGGTAATCGTCGCGCACGCGCAGGTTTCCTTATGGAGGCGGCTCTGCCAGGATCCCTTTACATTTATCAGGGAGAGGAGCTTGGCCTCTTTGAAGTTGCTGACATCCCATGGGACCGTCTGGAGGATCCAACCGCCTTCAGATCAAGTAGGGAATTTACTGAAAAAGGACGAGATGGATGCAGGGTCCCCCTGCCTTGGAATTCCGAGGATACACCGGAGCCAGCTGATTGGAACAGGAACTTTGGGCAGGGTGCCTCATTCGGCTTTTCTCCCAAAACCAAGGCTGATGGCACCATTGCCGACGATCCTCATCTTCCACAGCCTCTATGGTTCAAGAAATTCGCGGTTGATGTCGAATGTCACGATAAGAGCTCAATGCTCAATCTATACCGTACGGCAATCATACTGAGGGCTCAGCTTCTGACGGCCACAGGCAACAAGACCATAGAATCCATTAATCAAAACCACGGGGTATTGACCTATACGCGCTCGGCCCTTCTTGACAACAAGCCTGGTCATCTGGTCTGCATCACCAATTTTACACATCAACCTGTGGACGCCCCTGAAGGTCGCGTTGTCATCTCCTCGGAACCGCTTGCCGGAGGTAAAATTCCAACCGATACCTGTGTTTGGCTAGTTAAAGCCTAAGCGAGACCCCTATATTGAGAGAAGAGCCGCCACCAATTGACCGGAATTCATCTGAGTGGCGGCACATCGCTTCGACAAGGTTGCCCTCATTTTCAAGAACCTCCAGCATTTTATGCTGGTATCTTGCTCTGCATATCGGTCTTGTCGCTCTCCACGCACCCTCTGGTAAGGCTGAAGCGCCCCGGCCGGCTAAGCCTGCACATACTTGACGAACACCTTCTCGGTAAGCGGGACATGAAGCATCGTGATTACACCAAATCCCAGGATCAGGAGCAGGATCAAACCTTGGGGCATGAAGAACCAGGAAGCTGCCACGAGACCGAAATAAACAACATCAATCAACACCATGGCTACGGTCTCACCTAGATAGGCAAACCCGAAAACCAAGGAATTAAGCAGGGTACGCCCCACAGAATTAGTGAACCTCGCCTGCAAGGGCCAGACCCAATCAAAGGCGACAAGCCATACGATACTTAATCCGAATTTGGGAATGAGCAGGGGTGTGATCTGCAGAAATATCCAAGATGCAACCAGAACCGCCAGAAGCGGGCCGAAAACGAACCATAAAAGGGTGGATTGAAAAAAATTCTCCTTGAAAGCTCTGAAGTAATTGACCGTAACCTTTCCCTGGCCTTGCAACGAGCGTCGTGAGGCAACATGAGCCGCAGTCAAAGCTGCACCAATGGTGATTATTGGAATACAGGTTATCAGCATCAGGACATTGATCCATATGGCATCGACCAGATCAGACAGACCTCGCATCAATTTTGAATCAGGTGACAGGAACTCCATCCCACTCCTTGCCTGGTCATACTCAATGCAGATATCAGGATATGCAACGTTTTCATATTACATCCTCGTTTGTAGCAACATTCAATCCGTCGAGCCCCATGGCAGCAACCCGATAAACGACCCTTTTCCATGGATCGTTGCTCTACCACGCAGGTCGTGAACTAACATTTACTTGTATCAATTTTTGCAGGCGCACAAAATGGGGCACAATATGACTGTCAAAATACAGAATGTGGCAGATGCAGCAGGGGTCTCCGTATCCACTGTTTCTAGAACGTTTGCAAGACCAGATCTGGTTGCCAAGGGCACCAAGGCCAAAGTCATGCAAGCTGCCCACGCCTTGAATTTTCGCATATCACGGTCCGCAACAGCCCTGAAATCAGGACAATCCCTAAGAATCGCCGTGCTCACCAATGATCCGACAACCGAGTGGTTCAATTCGCAAATTCTTGCTGGTCTGGATTCCGTATTCCATACCGCCGGCTATGACATATCCATTTACCGGATCAACAGCGGGGAATCCCGCAAGGCTTTCTTCGAGGAACTCCCCATGCGGCGCAATGTCGATGCCGTCATCGTCTGCTCTTTCAACATTGTCGGAGAAGAAGTGGCCAAACTGAGCGAGATGAATGTTCCTGTCATCGGCATCAATACGCCACCCGAGCAGGGGTTTAACGCAACTGTTTCCATTGATGATGCCAAAGCGGTAAAAGCAGGTGTAGAGCACCTTATATCCCTCGGCCATCGTCACATCGCCTACGTCACAGTACTTAACGAGTCAAAGAACCTACATTTCAGCTCTGAAGCCAGGAAAAAGGCCTTCCTCAGATCCTGCAAATCCAGTAGCGAATCAATCAACCCCTACGTGCTTGAGGTCGACCCCGGGCAGGATCTGACCAGTACTATTCTGGGCCGTCTCACCTCTGATGCTAGGTCGTGCACAGCGGCTTTCTTCGAAAGTGACCGATCTGCCATACCGGTGCTCTTCCGTCTAAGACAATATGGCATCAAGGTTCCCGATGATTTTTCCATACTTGGTTTCGATGACAGTCTTTACGCCGACGAGATCGGCCTATCGACACTGCACCAAGACCCTTTCATCAACGGACAGTCTGCGGCCAAAAAGACGATGGCGCTGATTGAAGGTGATCCATTGGAAGAACCGTACGAAAAACCGCCCGTTCGCCTCTTACTTCGTGAAACGACAGCAGTCTGTAAAAAGCGCACATGACAATCAACGTCCACTCAGGATAAAGAAATACACACCAAATAGCAAACGTTAGCATTATATTAACTAATTAAGCATATTTATAGCTTTATTGGTGTATGAATATGTTTGCATAGTATGCTGGAAAATGACAGATATAAAGAAACTGCTGAGCAAAGGAGCATTGCATGTCTCGTCGTTCGTCCTTCCATCCCTTGATGGATCCCGACTCGACTATCACCGGACAGCATTGGCGGATAGGCATCATTACTGATTCCCTGCTACGACTTGAATGGTCTGATTCCGGTAACTTCGAAGATGAGATGACACAAATAGTAGTAAACCGCAATTGGGATGCCAAGCCTCATTACACCTCCACCGTCGAGGGCGATAGGCTGATTGTGGATACCGCCAAGATGCATCTGGTTTATGACAAAAAGCCTTTCAGCAAGGAGGGACTGAGCGTAACTGTCAAAAATGTTCCTATCACGCACAACAACACCTGGCATTATCAGGACATTCAGGAAGGCAACCTACTCGGCACTAGACGAACACTTGATGGAGTCAATGGCGAGGCGCCGCTCGATCCAGGAGTCGCGTCCTTCGACGGATGGGCCATACTCGACGATTCCAGGAGCAATGAAGTTATTCCGAGTACGCACTCATCGCAATCCACAACGAACCCATTCGGCACAATCCGTCCAAGGGCCAACTCCAATGTCGACCTGTACATATTCGGATATGGGCATAGATACAAGGAGGCCGTCCAGGATTTCTACCGGCTATGCGGCCCAACACCACTAATACCGCGTTTCACTCTTGGCAATTGGTGGAGTAGATATTATCCATACTCGGCGGATGAATACCTCAGACTTATGGATCGGTTTAACGCCGAGGGCATCCCGCTCGCAGTCGGAGTGCTCGACATGGACTGGCACCTGACGGATATTGATACCAAGTACGGATCCGGTTGGACCGGGTACACATGGAATCAAGAGCTCTTCCCCGACCATGCAGATTTCCTGAAAGAGCTCCATAAACGAAACATTCGGACAACCTTGAACGTACACCCAAGGGATGGCATCAGGCCTTTCGAGCAGGGTTACGCCAAGGCAGCCAAGTCGATGGGGCTGGATCCCAAGAACGAGAAGACCATTGATTTCGACTTGACCAATCCTGATTTCGTCCATGCTTATCTGGCTTTGCATCATGACCTCGAAGATGAGGGCGTCGATTTTTGGTGGCTTGATTGGCAACAGGGCGGGGTAACCAGACAGAAAGGTTTGGATCCTCTATGGATTCTCAATTATCTGCATTACCTTGACTCTTCACGCAGAGGAACCAGAGCTCTGACCTTTTCAAGATATGCGGGGCCCGGTTCGCACAGATATCCGATCGGTTTCTCTGGCGACACGGTCATTTCGTGGAAATCGCTCAATTTCCAGCCATACTTCACTGCAACGGCCAGCAACATCGGATATGGATGGTGGAGCCACGATATCGGCGGGCACATGTTCGGTTACCGTGATGAGGAACTAGAAGCTCGTTGGTATCAGCTTGGGGTATTCAGCCCCATCAACCGGCTTCATTCAACCGATTCCAGTTTCAACAGCAAGGAGCCTTGGAATTACCACCCTGAGATCATGCAGTCGATGGTACGGGCCTTGCGGCTTAGGCACCGTCTGATTCCTTATCTGTACACCATGAATTGGAGGGCTGCGATTGAAGGGCTGCCCATCGTGGAGCCAATGTATTGGGATAATCCAGAAACCTCCGCCGCTTACAAGGTCAGGAATCAGTATATGTTCGGCAGCGAACTCATGGTCTCACCCATCACTGAGCCACAGAGCCATGATGTGCAGAAAGCCCACACTGATGTCTGGTTCCCCCAAGGAATATGGTTTGATTTCTTTGATGGTTCAAGGTATGAGGCCAAATCGGCGCAAGGCCGATATATGCAGGTTTGGCGCGGGCTGGACCGCATACCGGTCTTTGCTAAAGCGGGGGCTATCATCCCTATGCAAAAACTGCAGACAGGCTCCGGCAACATCAACGACACCGACAATCCGGTTGATCTAGATATCCTGGTCTTTCCGGGTGCCAGTAACCACTTAACCATCCTTGAAGATTCTGGATGTGAAAGTCCTCAAGCATCCGATGCCGCATCTACATCAATTACTACGTTATGGTCGAATGAAGACGGCAAATTGACAGAGCTGAGAATAGCAGGCGCCAAGGGCAATCTTGCAGCGTTGCCGACTGAACGCAACTGGACCATCAGATTCAGGGGCGTCACCAAAGGCACATGCAGGGTGATAGTTGACGGAAATGACCGCGCAGCTACAATCGACTACGATGAGGCAACCGAGACACTGTCCATCTCTGTGAAGAAGATTCCTGCATCATCAACCATACGCATTCTTCCCTCCAAGGACAGGCCCATCATCATAGCCTCCAAATCGGTGGTGAGCGAGTCATTCGCCGTACTGCGTGATGCCCAAATCGCATACACCACCTTAGAGGAAGCCTACTCCATCATCAAAGCCGAAAAGGGCGGTTCCATAGCCTCGCTCATGTCGGTAGGCGAAGTCGACAAGGCCTCGGGGCGCGACCAAGAAACTGGAGCCAGCCCGGTGATACCGCAAGCCGTGCTCAGCGCCCTTACCGAGGTGTTGACCCGGGCCAGGTAATCATCATCCAAACCTATATAAACGAACGGTGCCTGCCCAAACTGATTGGGCAGGCACCGTTTTAAATCCTCGCCTGTCAGATTTTAACCACGCACTAGCCGAACTGAACGACCAGCCATAATTCGCAGCCGACCATGCCACTGAAGAAAACTAGGGGGAGGGGGGGGGGGGCACAGACAGGCTCAATGGTGCTACGCAGCCCGGTAAGGTTTTACGCAGCACCGTCTTTTTTCATGCCTTACTGCTTGTAAACCAGGTTATATTCCTTGGCCCAATTGTCGCTGAACACCTTTTGAACGGCATCCCAGTCACCTGTTCCTTGTGCATAGTTCAGCATCGCGTTTCCCAGATCCTTCTGCCATTGATGGGAAGGCGTCACTGCACAGACACCATACACGTCGTATTTTCCTTCCTTTTTCAGCTTCGTATATTCGGTATAAATCGGGTTCTTGGGAGCGTACTTCTTGCCAGAGAACGTCTTGAAAGGCGTGAGGAAGCCCATGTCCTGCGAAATGGAAGTCCTGGCGGCATCAGAGGTAATCAGCCAATCAATGAATTTCTTAGTTGCTTTTTGGTTGGCTTTGGGAGCCTTGGAGTTCACAACCCAATAATTGCTGGTAACAGTATTCAGACCCTGATCTTCTTCTCCTTTAACATCAAGATAGATAGGCAAAACACCGATATCTGAATCCTCGACGCTCTGGCCAGAGATGTCGGTATAGGACCAGGTGCCACTCTGAAGGAATAATGCCTCTCCAAGAGCAAACTCAGAAGTGGCGTCTGACATGGATTTACCCGAAATGGCCGACACGGGAACGGTCGAATCATGAATGTACAGATCCCAGATCTTCTTCATATTCGGCACGTAGGTTCCTTTCACCGCAGGAACGGTCGTGTTCATATCCCAGTTGTTGTCTTTGTACTCATAGAAAAGAGGACCACTGGGCAGTTGATAATTAAATCTGTATCCCGATGTATCGTCCATGCCTGCTGAAGTAAAGGCTCCCTTGACGCCAAGGTCATCCTTATGCTCCTGGACCTCGTCGGCGACGGTCTTCAGCGCTTCAAAATTGTTAAGTTTGGACAGAGACTTTACGCTCGCCCACGATGACTTGAAGTACTTGTTCAGGATTGCCTTATTGTAAATCAGGCCATAGGCATCGATGGCAAAGGGAAGTGCCACTGGCTTGTCATCAGCTTTCAGAGCCAACTTGCTATCAGTAAGCTCTTTGTACCCCTGGGTGTCGGAAAGGTCGGTACCGTACTTTTTCCACTGTTCAAGATTGGGCGGGCCGTCCACCTGGAACATAGTCGGGGCATCACTCTTGGCTATCTCTGATCGAAGCGTCTCATCGTAATTGGGGCTCGTCGTAATTTTCGTCTCGATGCCTGTTTCCTTCTGGAACTGCTTGGCAAGTTTCTCCCAGTACTTGGCATGTTCCGGTTTCTTATTCAGGTAATAGACCTTGCCATCTGCATTTTTATCTGATGTTCCACCGCCGGAGCCGCATGCGGTCGTCATTCCTACGCATAAGGATGCGGCGACGGCAGTGATGATGATTTGCCGAACTTTTTGCATTTTCTTTCCTATCTTTTTCTTTTTCAGTCGCTGGTACGACTTGGTTTTCGTTACAGTTTCAGCAGCACGCAGGAATATAAGGGTCTTCGCGGTACTCTTCCCCCGATCGGAGAACTGCGACCAAGCCAGCCCTGCAGATACAACAGTGAAGCAAAGACTGGCTTTCTGAGGAGTCAGCCCTTTACTGCACCAGCTAAAACGCCCTTGATGATGTACTTCTGACAGAGCAAATAGAAGAGAAGGATTGGAATGATGGCCAAGACCAGGCAGGCCATCATAGCGCCCATGTCCACACTGCCATAGCCGCCTCTGAGGTATTGGATGGCAATACTCATCGTCTTGTATTTGCTTATGTCAAGAGTCAGATACGGAAGAAGGAAATCATTCCAAATCCACATGGCCTCAAGGATGGCAACCGAAATTATGGATGGTCTCATTATCGGGACAACGATACTGAAGAATATCCTCGGAACGCTGGCCCCATCGATCATGGCCGACTCTTCAAGCTCCTTGGGAATCCCTTTTACCACTCCCGTAAACATGAAGACAGCCAAGCCTGCGCCAAATCCCAAATATATGAACCACAATCCCCAAGGCGTATTGAACCCGAGCATGTCAGCCAGTTTGGAGAGTGTGAACATCACCATTTGGAACGGTACGATCATGTTCAGCAGAAACAGGGTATACAGCGTTTTAGCTGTCCAGTTGTTCACTCGGACAATCCACCAGGCACACATTGAGGTACAAACAAGAATCAGTAAGACAGCACCCACAGTGACCACAATGGTCCAGCCGAAACTCACAAATAAGTTGGTCTGCTCAATTCCTGTACGATAATTCTCCAAACCGACAAAAGCTTTGCCCTTGGGTATGGAAAAAGCATTCCTAGAGATATAGGCTTTTTGCTTAAAGGAATTGATAAACACAAGAACAATGGGGAAGATCCAGACCAACGAAATGGCGGCAAACAGGAGGGTCCATAACAAATTATGCTTTCTCTGTGCGTTCATGCCTCTACCTCCCGGCTGGTCGTGATCTTGTTTTGCACCAATGCAATGACTGCCACAATCACGAAGAAGACCACTGCCTTTGCCTGCCCGATACCTTCAAAGCCTGCACGGCCATAGAAGGTCCTGTAAATGTTCAACGCAAGCAACTCAGAACTATTTGATGGGGCGCCATTAGTCAGTGCCAGATTCTGATCGAACATCTTGAAACCATTGGTGACTGTCAAAAAAGTGCAAACGGTAATGGACGGCATCATCAAGGGGATAACGACCTTGGAAAGGGTCTGCCATCTGTTGGCGCCATCAACGGCGGCCGCCTCGATTAAATCGCCAGGCAAAGCCTGTATGCCGGCAATGTAGATAATCATCATATAGCCGATTTGCTGCCAGCAAACAAGAAGCACCATCCCCCAGAATCCATATGTTCCGGAGAAGGTGATCGACTTCCCCCACGTCTGCAGAACTCCGTTAAGCAAGAGAAGCCAAATGTAGCCCAGAACGATGCCACCAATCAGATTAGGCATGAAAAAAACCGACCTGAACAGGTTGGATCCTTTAATTCCGCGCGTCAGCATATAGGCAATCGCAAAAGAAGCGATATTCACGACAACCGTTGTGACAATGGTAAAAAGCACCGTATACCAAAGCGCATGAATAAAGTCAGGGTCACTGAAGACTGCTGCATAGTTGCTCAGACCCACCCACTGGGAATCGGTTACGGTGCTGAACCTGGTAAAGCTTAAATACACTCCCATCAGGAATGGAACTATAAAACCTATGATGAAAGCTATAAAAGTCGGCAAGGCGAATAACGCCCACCACCTCTTGACTGCTTTCCCGGCCATTGAAATCATTCTTAGCCATACTCCTCATTGAGATATGAATCAGCGTCTCTAAATCGCCCAAGTACTGCTGACTGAAGCCAACAAATCCCAACTGCCAGGGAATATATCTTCAAAGACAGCACAGGGTGATTAGCAAGAATCAAAAGTCGCGTGAACCCCCGTGCACACAATTTTCAATACTTCTTCGATACTGATATTGTCATCTGGATACGAAAACCGGCAGCCTGGACCAGAATATTCCAATGAACATACGCATCCGCCAGAATCCTATAATCCGTGAATCCGACTACCTACATATCAGACCTTTCTTTTTTTGGAGCAGCTAAACAGGTGTCTGAACCTGTCTGGCACTCTTTCGCATCATCAATTTAATTATGCATGAAAATACCGAAAAAGCAAACGATGGCATTTTGTAAATCCGCTTATTAATTAGAAAGTTGACCCGATGCCGGATATAAAATAGCAATTATAGTATAACGTTTGCAAATACAGCAGACTGTAGGTCATATGAATCAGATGCTGGTATTTGCGATTGAGAAGCAAATACGGAAGTTACAGTGAACTTCTTGCATCACCAAGACGCTTAAGATTCAAGCAACAGTGCCAGCGATTGATACACCAAAATAGCTCCCCCAAGAGGTGCCGAGCCATATCAGTTCATGCACCAAAGAGGATTCAAGTGCAGCAAGTAGCTCTTGAACATTCGACTCAGACATTCCATTGCTTGAGGACACGCTGATTCTGGTAGATGCTTAGAACACCATAGTGAGCTGTATCCATGCGCAAAAGCTGGGCCTTGTTCGGTTCCAGATCCAGCCACTGGGTAACCAGAATGCGCAAAACATGTGCATGGGCGACCAGAAGAACGTGCCCACCGGCACGGATAACAGGTTCGATCCGATCAACAACCTTGCGTGTGCGTCGGGCCACTTGATTGAGGGTTTCCCCCTCCGTGACATGGACTTTGATACGCTCGCCAGAGGGCAGTTCAGTCTCCCAGTCTTTGACCGGGAAGCGACGCAAGGCCTGGGGGCCGTCGACCCAAAGACGCCAGTCCTTCCTCATTTCAGTACTTACCTGCGCTGGTCGGCACCCTTCAGCGCGGCCATAATCCCACTCCATAATTTCAGGCATATCAGTAAGCCGATTAAATCCAGCCAGCTGAGCGGTTTCCCGGGCTCTCTGCAAGGGACTGGAAAAAATAAATCCAGGATCGAATCCTTCTGGAAAAGCACTTGCCAAACGCTCGCCTGCTGCCTTTGCTTGGTTCCTGCCTTCAGCTGTCAGGGGTAGATTCGTCCTGCCGGTGTACTGACCCGTTTCGCTCCATGCGGTCTGCCCGTGGCGCAGAAGTACGGCATATCCATTGTCAAGGGCATCCTTGCCTGATGCAAACGCTGCAAGTACCATGGCCATGATTTTATCATGCACGAGTGAGCGGTATTAAGGCCCGGAAGCGTGGAATAATGGCCATATGGACATGGCAAAACGAGAACCGAACAATCAGGCCGATCAACTGGTCGGCGCATTCAGCCGTATAGATGAAAAGGTGGGCCAGATGCGTTCTTTAGCCGAATCTGATCAGGAGACTCTTATGGACAAGTTGCTGAAGTTCGCTCTTCCCAGCATCGCAGGGTTGCTGGCCGGCAAGCTCTTCCAAGCGTTCTGGAGCAGTCTGGTACGCAAGCGCAATGGTGACATGGACACCGAGGAGGGCGATCAAGAAAGCGCAACGGCCGGGTTGCTCTTTGCGGTACTTTCGGCGGCCGTGACAACCCTGGCTTCAGGGCTGATCGAACGCGGATCCCAGACTCTGATCGACAAGCGCCATAAGTAGGCAACTCCAACCAAGCTGCCGCAAACCTGCCCGCCGAGTATTTACGAAGGCAGCGCATGGACTGGCTTCCACAATTCGGCATATCACCTCTCCAATCTGAGCAGATCCACCTGGAATACTTCTGCCCGATTGGATATATGTCACTATTCTCAGAGCAAGATTATCTTCTCAGTTCTTGTGTCTCCCTGCCTACGATGGTCACAATGACATCATGACTACTTCAATTCAGACCCCCGCTGATGCCGGGAAGAGCGATCAATCCGCCAAATCCGAGAGAACCGTCCCCAACCAGACCATCAGCACCCTGCTTAACCGCCGGACCATCCGGGCCTTCACCAATGAGGCAATAGACCCTGACACGATAGCCATTCTGGAGGAGGCGGCCCAGCATGCCGCCACTAGTCGGTACTTCAATGAATGGTCCGCCATCCGCATCACCGATTCCGACAAAGCCCGGACCATTGCCGACATGGCGCACCAAGGTTACGTGTCCCAGGCACCCCTCCTATACATCTTCCTCGCAGACCAGCGCCGGAATGCTGACCTGGCCCGACAGGAAGGCGTCGATATTGATACGGACTCGTTTATACTCAATACAGGGTATGCCTTCCTGCAATCCCAGAACGACGCCGTTCTTGCTCTGCATGCCATGGAGACAGCCGCCAACTCGCTGGGCCTGGGAGCCGTCATCCTGGGCAGCGTCGTCAACGACGTAGACGGACTGATCGACCTGCTTGACCTGCCCCGCCTAGTCTACCCGGTGCTGGGTCTGGCCATTGGCCATCCTGACCAGGATCCGCCCATGAAGCCCCGCATGCCCCGGCCCGCGCAGATATTCATCGACTCCTATGGCCAGTCCGACAGGCCTGGTGAGGCCGCCCGGGCCCTTAAGGACTTCGACGAAACGGTCAAGCTCTACTACCGGGACCTGCGCCATATGGACGCTCCTCGCAAGGCCTTTAGTCAGATCATGGCCGACAAATCCTGCAGCCCCAAAGAGGGCCATGAACCCATGCTCCCCTCCATCCAGGCACAAGGCTTCGATATGAGTCGATGACCTGCTAGCGCCATTGCGGCCAGAAGTCCCCTCATTTCACATGCCTGGGCTTATACCCTTTCTTCCGCGAGTGCGGTTTCAACTGCTGGTTGAAGGGCACCCGGGCATAGGAACCCGGCTCATGGCTGGTCAGATGCCATGCACCGCAATACTGGCATCGGTACACCCAGAGCCGGGCACCCCGCTCCATCAGACTTTGATCAGCAGCTCGCAACGCCTTCGCCTTGTCGTGATACATGATTTTCGAGGTGCTGGAACATCGTTTGGGAGTGAAATAATGCATGGAATACCTTGATACTGAACCTCTTGACCCGCCGAAATCGCCTTAAGGGAGGTCATTCCCGGTGGACAGATAGAGGTCGTACCACTCCTGGGCGGTAAGTTCCACATCGGCCCCGGCGGCCATCTCGGCAATACGGGAAGGGGTCATAGACCCAAGCAAAACCTGCATGCCGGCGGGATGACGAAGAATCCAAGCCACAGCGATGGCACTCTTGCTGACGCCGTACTTCCCGGCCACCTTCTCCAGACATTCATTCAGCTCCGGGAACTTGGGATTGTCAATGAAGACCCCCTCGAAGAACCCAGTCTGGAAGGGGCTCCATGCCTGGATGGTCATCTGCCTCAGTCGGGAGTAGGCAATCAACCCACCGTCATGGTCCAGGCTGGGCCCGTCAATCATATTGACATGGAATTCCTGCTGAATCATGCCGGTATGGCCCAGCCCGAACTGAATCTGGTTGACATCCAGCCTCTGGCTGACTCCGCTCTGAAGGAGCTCGACCTGCATGGGATTGACATTGCTGACACCGAAGTGGCGAACCTTCCCCGAAGTCTGCATAGTGTTGAAGGCCTCTGCCAGGTGGTCCAGCTCGACCAAGGTATCCGGTCTGTGCAGGAGCAGGTAATCAACGTAGTCCGTATGGAGGTTCTCGAGCTCCTGGTCAACAGCCGCAATCAGGTGCTTGGCAGAAAAGTCATACCGTGTGATTTCATCGTTGTCAGGATTACGGAAGATGCCGACCTTGGTCTGGATGCCAATACTAGACCTGTCGACGCCGAGATCCTTCAGGGCCCGACCTAGCACCCTGCTGCTCTCGCCGTTATGGTAGCAATCGGCCGTATCGAAATAGTCGATTCCCGCATCCAGTGCCGTCTGCACAATCTTGGCGGCTTCTTCGGGCGACTTGGTATTAATCCGCATGGCTCCCAGGGCCACCCGGGAGGCTTTTACACCCGAGACCCCAATATTCATATATTTCATGTTTCTTCCTTAGAAATTCAACTGATGCAATCCTATCGTCGCGCCCCTACGATTCGCGCTCATCAGTGTTGTGTTCACGCCAGGAGATAGCCGTAACCAGGGTTGCTAGGGAGGAGACAAACAGTGCCAGGATCATCAGGATGGCAGGGCGAACTGAAGCACCAGTCGCGCTGAGGACCGTATTCCCGGTGTCTGATGAAGAACTGGTGGAACTTTTCCGACCATGGTCTGGACCAGAAGGCTGATGGGTGGCATCGGAGGAATGGTCTGGACTAGAAAGCTGATGAGTGGCATCGGAGGTATGGTCTTCATCGCCATCTGCGCCGCCAACCGTGTCACCATCCGTGCCACCATCCACGCCGCCAACCGTGCCACCATCCACGCCGCCAACCGTGCCACCATCCACGCCGCCAACCGTGCCACCATCCACGCCGCCAACCGTGTCACCATCCGTGCCACCATCCACGCCGCCAACCGTGTCACCATCTGCGCCGCCATCCACGCCGCCAACCGTGTCACCATCCGTGCCACCATCCGTGCCCAAAGGTTCCTCCCGCAACCCCAGAAGTCCTGCGTTCAGGTTGGCAAGAGCCTCATTAACCTCGGCCTGCAAAGCATCAGGATCGTTGATGATCCGTTCTGCATCAGCCAGGGCCGTCCTCAACGCAGCTGCGCTGGCAACCGTGAACTGGTGGCCTGCAGAAGGCTTGACGGCTTTAGCCTGATTCACCTTCTGCGTCAGAGAAGCGGTATCAGCCGGGGACACCACATGAATCTCGACAGATGCCGCAACCGCCGCATTCCGGATGCTGGTTGCTGTAATCCTGTATGTCCCAAGAGGCGTGTCCTGATTGGTTCGGACCTGCCCGCTTTGGTCGACAACGGGGAGGTTCTGCCGCAACTGCCGACTAGAAGCTCCCGGGGCAACAGTCCATCTGATCTCCTTGCCCCAGTCATCCGGTTCAGTGAAGGGGGCTGCTGTGTGGACCTTGAAGTAAATTTGTGCATTCCTGCCCTGAATTACCTCGGGCCGCTTCATCTTCAGCTCAATCGATTCAGGCCTAGGGTGGGTACGGACCTCCTGAATGGGTTTCAGATTCGAGGGGTTGCTGACACCCATGGGCAGGCTGACACCGCCAGGGAAGTGATAGGTGCCAGGGTCACTATTCTCCGTGTAGTTGGAGGGATCGTCATCCCAACCAGTCACGGTCAAATCCACCTGCTTCCCTGATGCCAGGCTGGCCTTGACCGTCGTGGGCATTCCCAGCTCCTGGCGCGCCAGTCCAACAGGCTTATCCATGGCGGGCAGGGATTCGAAGGACACAATCGGATCGGACTCAACTTTGACCTGGGCTTTTACCATGGTGGTATCGTCCTGTAGCCTTCCCTGCACTGTATACACGCCGTCGTGAGTCAACAAGGCCGGGTCGACCTTCCAATTCACAGCCTTCCGAATGAACTTCCCATCGGAATAACCGACCAAGACGTTTTCAGGCAAATCCGGGACTTGCCCGGGCTTAACGGTAACCGAAACGTCCTGCACCGAAGTGATATAGGTATCGGAAATAAGCAGCTGCGGCGCCAGACTGTGTTCATCGGTAGGTTTGCTCACATCGGCGGGCACGGTCAACAGGCCGCTTTGGAAGTCGGCATAGGCCTGCTTGGCCCCCTCCACCGAGAAAGCATCAAATCCGCCATTGTCACGATTGAAGTTGGGGGTATCGCTCATCGGGATGTCGACAAGTAAACTAATCGGCCCCGTCAAATGAGAACCACCCATACTCCGAAGGATCGAGGTCACATCAATGTCGACGGCATACCCATTGTCAATGATCTCCTTGTTGGTGAAGACCTGGTGGGCGCCGGGCCGGAGTTGGACATAGTCGGGGATATTTTCGCCGGTCCCCAGCGGCTGATGGTTGGCCTCGGTCACCTCGCTATTGAGAGGACCGTTGGCCCAGGTAAGGGTGCTCTGATCCCATCCCGGATCGGTCCTGTATACGTCAATGCTGAAAGCGGTATTGTTCAAACGTTCCGCGTCGCTGCTCCCCGCACTGGTGTTGATGTCGAACCTGAACAGGTAGACCCGCAGTTTGGCCTTCTTGATCTGGTCGGTCTGGCCGGGATAGGCAGAGGGATCGACCTTGACATAGAAACGGCGGTTGTATGAGGCCGAAGACGAATTCTTCAGCTTCAGAGCAAGCTTGTTTGAATAGGAGACACCGAATGGGTATTTGTCGCCATTGGCCTTGGATGAGGTTCCAGGCTTGGCGCCCAGTGCTTCGCTTGAGCCCCGCTCGACCGTGGCCGCTTGATCAGCCAAGGACCTGATATCCCTGAGCTTGCCCGAACCCATCTGCCCTGTTACAGTCACAGTGGCCTTGGCCAGATCGGGAATCCCCTGGATCCTGCCCGTAACGGTAAACTCACCCTCCTGACTGAACTGCTTGAGGCTGAGCTGGTCCCAGGTGGCCGGCATGCTGGTCACTTTCTCGGTGTTGGATCCGCCAGATGACTCCTTGACAGTGACATTCAAGGTCTCCGGCAATGCGGGATAAACTCCAGCAAAAGTGCTGACCCTGGTCTCCGGAATCTCGTATCTGGTCGTAATCTCATTGTTTGATATCTGATTGGCTCCAATATCGATGCCGCGGTCCTTGGTACTGCCTCCGAACATATCCTGACTAGGCGCACCCTCCATTCTGATACCAGCAGCGACTGCAGGGCTCTCTGTCTGAATTTTGAAGAGAGAAGCCCGTTCGCGCATCCGATCGACCTGATTGGACCAGGGAAGGGAAGTCTCAGGGTTGGAGAGGATTGTAGCAAGCTGATCCCGGATAATCTTAGCTGCGTCCGTGTTCTTGTCGATATCCAGCTTCGGAGCTTGGAAAACGTTTCCTGCTGCTTTCAACTCATCGACAGTAGCGCCACTTGCAGCGGTCGGAACAGTATCGGGCCAGATCAGGTTGTGCTTGATGAAGTCGCCCGCATTATTGTGCAGGCTGTGCTCTATGGGCTGACTGCCGTCCGGCGGATAGGCTGCCAGGAACTTCAGACTCCCCGAACCTGTCTTGTAGAGGATGTTATTGGTGAAGTAAGCGATGGTGCCGGAGTTGTCGCCGGAGTTGCCCTCCCCGAAGAGGGATGTCGAGACCCCGTCACCCACGTAGAAGGTATTGTTGTATATCTGCGGCATGCTGGCACCAGGATCGGATATCCAGTAATGGAAAAGACTCTGCTCCTTGTAATCATAGGAGCCGTGACCAGGTCCGGCTGCATTCGTGCCCGAGTTCCCCGCCCCGTCGTTCACCGAGATGTTGTAGCGGATGACAGAGTTGGTCTGGTTGCTCATGAGGAGCATGAAGCCGCCACCGTTGTTGTGGCTGTAGTTGTATTGGTAGGTGATTCGGTCGCAGCCCATATCGATGTCGAAGGCCTCGCCGTCGTTATACCCATGGGTATTGCCGTAGACCTCGTTGAACTGTAGGAGGACGTCCTTGCTGGCCATGGCCCAGATGGCCGCGTAGTTCTCGGTTCCATAGTCCGCGTTGCAGGCCCGCACCACGGTATTGCCCTCAACCAGCCCCTGCGCCTTGTTCTCTGAGATGACGATGGCATCGCCTGCAATATCTTCCAGGTAGTTGTTCCTGATGGTGACCTTCTCAAAGAGCCCAGGGGATGAGTCATTGGAACTGTCCGCCTTGGTTCGTATGCCTTCAAGGCCGACACGCCGAACGATATTGTTCTGTATGGTCAGGTTATGGAAGCCTGTATTGGTCACTCCGTCGTCTAAGGTCCGCCCGTCCGGATCAACCCAGTGTCCCAGAGCGATGATTCCTCCAACGGCCTTCAGGGTCTGCGGCTTACCTTCTCGTCTGGCCTGCAGATAGTACTCTGATTGAACATCATGGACATAGCAGTTCTCGACCGTATCGGATTCAAGCATTCTGTCCAACCCGAACCCCAGCAGGAGTATTCCGACCCTCTGGGCGTCACTGTGCTTTTTATAGCCCTCAAGGTCTTTCTGTTCCGGTGAATTGGTGACTTCAAGGTTCCTAATTGTCCAGTATTCCTGGTTGGTCAGCTGTACCGCTCCTGACACATACCTTTTAAAGGAGCCCGAGCCATAGGTCCCGCCGCCGTTGATGACAGGTCGTCGTGCCGCCTCATACGAGGCAGACCCATCTGTCTGGCGGGTATAGAAATCCAGAACGATCTTTCCTGTGTCGCTACCATCCCCTTTCGGGCGTATCTGCCCCTGCCAGGTAGACCCGGACTCAAGAAGGATATGGTCGCCTGGGGCGAAGGTCGTGGCTGATATCTTGTCCAAAGACTTCCAGGCCCGCGTCGAATCCAATCCATCATTGGCATCATTGCCATAACTTGAATCAACGTAATAGGTTTTACCGGTCTTTGACACACCTACAGAAGTAAAGGGTCGCGCATCGCCGACTGAGGATCTTCCAGCAGCACTGGACGGCTCCGCCGCCATAGCCTGAACCGGCCCCATCAACCCGGTCAGCACCAGCGCAGCTAAGGTGGCCAATGCCGCCAAGATCGCAGGCAATATTCGGATTCTCCGTCGCAATGACTCACCTATGACAGACAAATAAGCTTGCTCTGCTGCATTTCTATGATTATTCCCGCTTACGTTCATATCTGTTCACCTCTGAGCTTCGTTATGAACCGGTTGGCCCCTGTCACTAGCACAATGCGGTTTCAACTTTGATTACCGCACTACCTCATATATAGTATGATGCCTCACACTTCAGAACAGATAACTTTCAATCTGTTGCAGTTGGTAGTTGCACGTAACGAGGATAAGACCAGTGCCTAGGAACCATTCACCATTCCCCAAGTACGAACTCAATAAACAAGGAAGGAGGACAGAGTTTTGTTGCAGATGTAAGACGGTGACAGTCCGCAGAATGGGAACAACATGTTTGGAAGGCAGTCTATTCAGATATACAAAGTGGGGACTATGGTGAAGTCTCCACTTATCCAGCCTTATAAGTTTATTCCAGCAAGTTGCTGCGCAGGGCATCTACCTGGTCTGCCCCGAACCCTAGAGCCTTCTGGGCATAGGTGAAGACGTCCCCGTAAGCCTCGAGCATGGTCTGTTGGGCATGGGCCAGGTATTCTTTCTTGACACAGAGCGCAATCTGTAGTGCATCCAGTGAATCCTGGTCGAAGCCCTTGGCGCGGAATAGATCCAGCAATTGATTGTTAGCCTCGACCCGCTCCACGTTGGTCTTCAGATAGTCCGCAAACACCTGGTCGTCGTCTACCTCCAGCAGCCAGAGGACCAAAGCCGCGGCGAATCCGGTTCGATCCTTGCCGGCGAAGCAGTGGAAGAGCGTGGCACCCTGGGTGTTGCCCACGACGATGCGCAGGAAGCGCCCATACCCCTGCTGGGCCGCAGGATTCATGACCAGGTCATGGTAGACATTCAGCATGTGGCCGTTGACCTGATCCGCCGAACCCAACGATGCGAAATCGTCCAAACTGGCACTGTTGGTGCCGCTTTGCTCCAACAAATCGATGTTGGTGAAGGTTACTCCGTCAATCCGATCATCCGGGCTTTCCTGTATTTCGAAGGGCCTGCGGAAGTCCACGACCTGGGTCACCTGATAACGGTTGACGAGCTCTTGTTTGGTCTCCTCGTCCAGGCCGACCAGCTGTCCTGACCTGATGAACTTGTAGGGACGGACCTGACGGCCGTGGATGGTCCGGGTGCCTCCCAGATCACGAAAATTGGTGATATTCATCAATGACCTCCTCGAGATCCGCCCTGCCTCCAAGCAAACCCTGCCTTCAGAAGGGACACGGGAACTCAGTATGCCAGCGCGCAATCAACAGCAACAAGCATTGCAACCAAGGTACCATCCCCCATGCTGTGCAGACACGCCATAGTCTGTCAACGGGAGGCTCTTCTGAGGAACTCGGTTGGGTTTCATTCACTGCTTTGCAGTGAGGGCCTGCCTGATGGGTGTGCTGCCACCGACGATGTTGTAAATCCTGTTCGCGGTCTGGGGGAGATCGACGCAGTCGGCCAGGCATTGTGCCACGTCGGGAATCGGTATGGGCCCGGGTCCGTCTGGCTCCACCTGGATTGTTCCTGTGCCTTCCTGCTCGGTGAGGCTGCCTGGCTCGATGATGGTGTAGTCCAAACCTGAGCTGATCAGGTACTGGTCAGCCATGTTCTTAGTCACGTAGTAGTCGGCTAAGGCGTCGATGGCTGGTTTGACCTGTGGCTGCTCCCAGCGCAGCCAGTCCGCTGCATACATGGCCCCCAGCATGATGTACCTGGTGATGCCGACCGCTTTAGCGGCCTCTATGGTCTTCATGGCTCCCAGGGCATCGATCTGATTGATGTCCTTGCCACGTGAGCCTGCGGTGAAGACGACGACGTCCGCATTCGACTTGCGGAATGCGTCGGTGACTTGGGAGAGCGGGTCATGCAGGTCCAGGGTCATGGGCTCCACCTGCCGGCCTGCTGGAATCTTCGAGGCTCCCCGAGCGCAGGCGACCACCTCGTGGCCGGCTTTTACCAAGTCCTCGCAGGTCGATGCGCCCACTCGGCCTGTGGCTCCTACAAGAATGATTCGTTTGCCCATGCTCATCCGCTTTCTTCGCATATGTGTTTGCGTATATGATTCGGCTGCTTCTCATTCTAGATCTTGTGGGCATAAACGACAGGCGGTAAAACCGGCCTGAGCTTCCGCGCCCGTGCCTGCAAATCTTCGATTGCAGACTGCTGGTGAGGGGCAGCCTCTCTTGCTCAGCCTGATCGTGGCCGCTTATTTCCCGTGAGGCTTTGCGCACGGATGCAACATTACCGGACCTGAGTCTGAGAAGATATGGAAAAAGGGAGGTCTCTTCAGGTTTATCCTCCTGAAGAGACCTCCCTATGTAGGTGTAGTGGCGGCGGTGTGCTACTCTCCCACACTCTTCCGGGTGCAGTACCATTGCCGTGCTGGGTCTTAGCTTCCGGGTTCGGA